>NZ_PJJN01000017.1 GCF_002929825.1 Cryobacterium sp. Y29 | reverse complement strand
TCTCCGGCATGCCTCCGATTCTCGAGCTCCAACGCCCCTGATGAAGGCCGGGTTGGCCCTACCAAGATCCCTCAGGAATTTGTGCCCGCTCAGGGTTCCTCATGGCGGGCGCGCGTCCACGGAGCAGTTTTGAGCAGCCGGATGACGCGAGGGCGGTCGTCAGTCACCGCTCATCATTGGAACGCTCGTGGTTGCTTTCCGGATTGTGTCCTTCTGACCGGACGATCGTCCCCGCGACTACTCGTCGTCAAGTAGTCGCCGCACTTCGGGAGAGAAAAGCAAAACATAGGGGCTACTCTTCAAGATCTCGATCGATGCGCTTATCCCGATTCGTTCCAGAAGTTCACAATATTCATGCCAGGGAAGCCGCTCTCCAGCATCCTCTACGATTCCTTCATCGGGCAGCAAGGCCATCGAGACGTGGTACTGCAGCTCGGATTCCATCAACTGCCCCTGACGGCCCTCAGGGCGGTAGCTTATTCCAAACCCGCGATCACTCCGAAAGGCAACTTGCGAGGAATCGTCAAGGCACGCAAATTCTTGAAGCGAAAAAGAGAGCGAGCCCTCAGACGTTTGGTCTAATGAGCACGAAACGCCCAAGCCAATTACGTGCATCCCAGTTCATCCCCATCCCTGTTTGTCCAAGCCTAACTATTCGAACCAAGTCAGTCCAAGGGCCCCGCTCCGAATGCTGCTGTCTCGGAATCTAGAACTTCATCAGGTATTCGAATCGCAAGGACGACTGCGACGTGCACTTTTGTGATCTGCTCCTTTGAAGCGCGATAAGGCCGTCCCGTACAAGGTTCCCTATCCGGGGCCACACAATTCAACGGATCTCCGACTCACACCAGTACGGTGATGGGCATGCGCCCAACGGAAACAGTTCATGCGGAACCACGGATTTCAGTTGAGTTTCCTACCTATCGCGTGAACTTCTGGCAGCGACAGTCACCGAGGATGGCGTGGAACTTGGACGCCTATGTCCTCACTGACGTCGGAGACGTCGAGGAGGTGCTCCGATGGGTCGAGGAGCAATCGCGTGGGCGTCGTTTCGAACTGTTTGCTGAGACGGACGACGAACCGATGACCTCCTTCGAATCTCCGCGAACTACCGGGCTCATCCGCTTGCTCGGAAGTAAACCGAATGTCGGCGTCCCCGCCGAAATCGGACGGTTCGACTAGATCTAGCTCGTGGGACCAGACCAACAGGGTGCTTGACAGCATTCCTGGCTCGTAAATCCGGGGCAGTATCGATTCGCCGGCCACGGCCCACAAGCGTCCCCCGTAAGAGGTTCGGCTTTTGACGGTCACAAAACTTCAGCCTGCGGAATGTCCCCCAGCTTGTGGGACATTTGTCCAACGGCCTGTTGGACAATTGCGCGAGGGCTCGACAGGCACGCCGACAGTACGTTCCCGCTGACCGTTCCCCTTGCGGATCGACTGTTCGCGTGTCCTGCTCGCCGTCCGGCTTACGAGACGCCTGCGGCCGCCGTGGGTATCGAGGTATGGCACAAATCGAAGATGATGACCGTTCGGCCGAAGAGCCTGCCCTCCCGGCACCGCGGCAGGATCATTTGATCGAGCAGCGGTTCATGTACCAGATGGGCGGGACCGTAAACGACTGGCCGACCCTTGTTCTCACCAGGAATGAGCACACGGCGTCCGCCAACGCGTGGCGCGAGGCGATTCCCCTCGCTAGCGGAACGTTGGATGTGACCAAGGGGCAGATCAAAGATGCTGCACGCAGCATCTATGCTGATCACGCAGAGATTCTCAACGAATTGGGGCCGGGTTGAACGAGTTCGTCTCGCTAGGAATGAAGCGCAACCGTGGGTGGCCGTGGCCAGACTCGTCANAACGAGTTCGTCTCGCTAGGAATGAAGCGCAACCGTGGGTGGCCGTGGCCAGACTCGTCATACGGCCTGGGCCCGATGTTCGGTGAAGACGGGTGGTGTCGCGACTGCGGGATGCCCCTGCGCGAACAGCAAGGCTCGCTCACCCTCAAGCGCACGGGTATGGCCACGATCTCGGGCGGATGGGTGCCCTACTGGCAGTACGACCTCATCTGCCTCGAGCAGTCGCTCGCTGACGAGGCCGCCGCACGCTTCACGCTTGACCTCCGGCCGCTGGAATGGCGCGGATTCTCGCCGGGCAGTGCGCAGCAAATCGTGATTCCGACCGTCGGCACCCAGTGGTTCGACGCTGACGGGCTTCGTACCGCGGCGATTGCGCGCCACGGCTCGGCCGGGGCTCGGTGCCCAGGCTGCAACCGGTGGAGATGGATGCCGGTCCCGGTGGCCCTCCTCCCTCCGTTTCGCATCGAGCCGCCCCTCGGCGATGTCGACATCGCGGCGAGCCCTGAGTGGTTCGGGGACGGCTGGAACAACTTTCGTGAGGTCCTCGTCCGCAGGGAACTTGCCGAACTGCTCGCAAAGGCAAGTCCCCGCGACTTCGACTTTGCCGAAGTCAAGATGGCCTCCCCACGCTGAAGTACTCCGGGAGACCTCAAAGCTCTGGCGTTGAGGTGACCAAAGTCGTCGAGCAGATCAATGAAGCGCAACGCGGGTTGCCGCGACTTGCGCCGGCATTCGGGCTGAACCAGACATTTTGCCAGAATCCCCTCCTACTAAGGGTTCCCTTGTGAAACGAGGCGCGAGCCCAGCCTTGAATCTGCGACTTGGCCCAGATCTGTGTCGTTCAAGGTCCCCCATCTGACACTTGTGAAAATTTCCGACAATTTGGTGCACACGGAGGGCACGATTGAGATGGGTGCTTGCCCAAGGAGGGCACGGCCTGTAGCTTTCGAAAATGACGACTGGCCGCGTAACACCGACAGGGAACCGCCGCCTGCCCTCGTGGGCCGTGGCATCGATGGGCGCTTACTTGGTCGCAGTTGCCGGGCTCGTTGCAGCGGTATCCGTGATGCGTGCCCTGGAGCTGGGCGCTGGGACGGGAGCATCCGAAGGGCTGGTTTTGGTCCTCGTCGTGCTAACGCTGCCGCTATCTACTGCGTACTATGTCGTCGGTTCTCTGGGGTCTTCGCAAGGGTCAGGGGCTGGAGGATTTGCCGTCGGAGCGCTGTCCATGAGTGCGGCCCTGTACTACTTGGGGTTTTTCGTCCTAGCTGCGATCGATGCTGCCGTGTTCAGATGGATATTCCTCAGCACTCGCCGACGGCGGCGCCGGCTCAACCGACGCGCTAGAACCCGCGGAGACCGCGCGAGCCAGAGGCCTGGCAAGGATCAGACCACAAACGAGGCCAGCGACGGCCACTGGAAACGTCACCAAAGCGGCAAGATGCGGGAACAGAGAATTGTCGAACACTAGCGTCAGGCCGCCAACCAAAACGGCGGGGCTGGTCACGAGGATGCAGGCCCAGATGGGAGTGCGCATCATCCGAGCCCAGCCGGCGGCTACGAGGAGCGCAGCCGAGGCGGCATAGATCTGGCGCTTCCCCACACGGTCCGACAAGATTGCCTCAGTAGTGGGCTCGAAGTACCCGGTCTTGTCCAGGCCTGTGTACATAAGGGCAACTCCGATCACGATGAGCGCCGACCACGCCACAAGCAGCCCCACCCACAATATCCGTCGGCTCCATCCGGATACCGCCATCGCGCCTCCCCTGATCGTTGGGTCGACGATATCGCGCCGGCCACCTGAAGTCTCTGCCCCAATTCTGGTCGGAAAGCGGGGGGCTTTGGGCGGCGCGCTGCCCTTGGAGACACCGCGATGGAGCGTCCCGCATCGGGTTCCGCTTACGGGCAACTCGCCCCGCCAATCGACTTGAGCGGAATCACGTTTCAACGCGCCCGCTGGACGTCCCCTTTGCGGGCGTCCACCATCGAACCAGTTGGGACGATATGTTGTGGACATGCCTCGGCCGCCTTCATTTCCGTTCCGTCCCAAGTCCACCGTCAACCTGCGAATCGGCGACCTTCTTGAAGTTCGTCGAGAAGATGGGCGCTGGGGATGTCTTCAGGTGACAGATTTGAAGGAGTCTGGCCCGGGCTCAAGGACGAGCCTCGTCGTCGGCGTCCTGCCTTGGGTTGGCGGCTACCCTCCAACCTCAGCCGAGGTTGTCGGCATGGCCGTCATCGAGCAAGGCCTGACACACACCGATATTTTCACTGAAGGGCGGCTCAAGGTTGTGGGGCATTCTGACGCTTTGCCGTCGGGATTGGATTCAAATTATCGGGACAATCACATAGGAGCCCGACATAAGGTCTGGGGATGGCGCAAAGCGATAGAAATGTCGCAAACGCTAGTCCCATAGGGCGGAATTGTCTTCCCGTTGACAGCTTTCAACCAATGTTCCATAGGGCGTTCCCCTCGCGGGAATGGAGCCTGGCGTCCTGCGGGATGACGTTCGACGCCCGCAGACTACTGGCGGCGACCGATGAGTGGGATCACCGCCAATGCGAGCATCGGGATGTAAATGAAGACCATCGTCTGCGTCGGGATGAGGAGGAGCGTTACGGGGTACGCGAAGGCGCTCAATGTGAAACTCAAGATCAGTGCGGTGAGCAGAAATACCGTCAGTAAGACAGTGCAGATAGCTGATACCCGGTGCCGGTTTGGCCCCCTCGTGAGAAGCGGGATGAGCGTGAGTGCCAGCGGAGGTAAGACGGACGGCAGGATCTTCACAGTCAGGTCCGGAGGTGACAGAAAGATCTCCATAAGGACCACGAGCAGGGCGAGGGCGAAGGCCCATATCTGCAGTCTTCGATTGCGGTGTGAGACCAGTGGAGGTCCGGCAAGATCCGACTCCTCGACCAGGTCTTGCATGGCCTGGGCTGCCACGATGGACGGCGTGCCGAGCTGGTGAAGGATCGTGCCTAGGTCCGAGTCCGCACGTTCGAGAGCGTCGTGGATGTGAGTTTGGATGCCGTCGAGGACGTCGGCACGATATTGCTTGGGCACACTCGTCAGTTCTGCGGCGAGCTGCGCCAGGTAGCGGGTCTCTTGTTTCGAAGGTGGGTTGGTGTTCAAGTTCATGGCTTTGTCTCCAAAATGGTGTCAACCGTGCGTCGAAACGGACCCCACACCTCCGAAAAGGCCCGCAAATTTTCGCGGCCGAGATCGGTGAGCGTGTAATACCGTCGAGGGCGACCGACGTCGGATTCGCTCCATTCCGTCGTGACTAAGCCCGATCGGCGCAGTCTGGATAAGAGCGGGTAGACGGTACCTTCGCCGGCGAGGAGTCCTTGCTCACTGAGGCGCCGGGCGATGTCCAGGCCATACCATTCGCCGTCGCGCAGCAGCGCGAGCAGGCAGAATTCTAAGACACCCTTACGGAGGTTTGTGAGGACTTTATCTTCGGCTATACCCATGCATAGCAACATACCGGGCAATGCAAGGCATCAGCAAGCGACGCCCGTACACTGCGAAATTTTTCGCCCGACACCTCGGCGCTGCGTGGCGAGACTGACCGCACCGAGGTGGCCAGTGGTAGCCGTGCCGGTTTGTGCACTCGTGCCACGCCTAAATCGATCGGCGGGCATCAGCGTCCCGTAGTGGGTTCCGCTTGCGGGCCCTTTTTTCTGAAATGTTCTGAGGTTAGTGAGGGGATGGCCCGGCAGATTGCAATGTGGCAAGGGGGTTCCTAGTCTGGTGCCATGAAGGATCTTGGAGGCCGGCTAACGCCTGTTTCGAATAAAGAGTGCAAGCGCGATATCGGTGTTCGGGTGCGCTACGTCGGCACCTACGAGCCAATCGATCGGGTGAACGTGGAGGCGGCCGAGCCGGAGGACATCGTCCCGAGCCAGGAACCCCTCGATACCGACGTGTGGTTCACAGAATGGCAGGTTGCCGAGGACAGTTTGGACGTTGCACTTGACCAACACGTCGACTGGTCGCTGGTGCCCATGGACCAGAACTGGGTTTCCCGCCTCTTCGCCGGCCGCCGCACGATCCCCTTGCAGCTCGACACCTATGCCGACGCCGTCCGCGACCCTTTCGACCGGTCGGATCGGACGCAGCTGTCCGGTCGCGTTGCCCGAATTGATCAGATCTCGGTTCGCTACCACCCGTCGAAGGATCCAGAGGAACGTGGTGTTCTGGTGCCGGAAACAGGGGGCGCCATGCAGCACAGTGTTCTGAGCTTTCGCCAGTCGTGCGGTCGTCACGGAAAGGTCGTCGGCTGGATAGTCCGCCTGCGTGAGTAGTCGTTACGGCGCTTTCTCGTGTCTCGGTCGGGGTTCCCAAGTGACACGGCAGCGGCGCGCGCGGCCGCCGGGTGGTTTGGCCCCAGATCTGTCGCGCTGGCCGTCCGGCCTGTGGGACGCCAGATGTCAGGATCGCGAGAACTGTCGCAGTACAGGCCGTCGTCGATCAGAATTCGTAGATCGCGGCGAGCTCATCCGACAGCAGCACTGTGTGCGGAAAGTCGCACAGTGCCTCCGTGTCAACCGAGATTCCCCTCAGCTGTGCGACCTCGGCATATTGTTCCTACGGAAAGGAATCGGGTTTCGCGGCGTCATCCCCCTCACCAGGTTGAGGACTTCTGCGATCACGTCGGCTGCGGAGCGTTTCCAGGAGACGGCGGATCTCCGGGTCAGATCGTCTGCCATGTCGGGCGATCGCGTTTCAGGCGCATGTCCGAAGTTACGACCCGCGTCGTGGGGGAGCTGGCGGGGATGTCATCGTGTAACGGCCGATGCGCCGGGTGACGGCGGACACTGCTCAGATACTGAGATCGGCGTAGTCGGCCTAGGCGGCTGCTGCGTTAAGCAGGTACGACTTCGGTGTGGGGGAGTTGGATCGGCAGGCGGCGGAGCGGCGGGCGAGTTCGAGGTCCTAGTTCGTGCGGCCGCGGTCGTGGCCGGACGTCGTGTTTCCTTCAACCGGTTTTTGGATGCGGGCGACACTGACTAGTTGTGTCTTGCCGATTGTATTATCTGCATGAGACAATAGTAAACACACAAAGGAGCGTGCATCGTGGAACTACTGACTGACCTCATGGAAAACGTGACCCAATCAACGTGGCTGGTGTCCGGTGTTCTCATCGCTCTCTCGATTGCCGTCCTTGCGTGCGCAAGACTTACTGGTCCTCGACAAGTGGCAGTTAGGCGACTCGTTTCTTCGATGGGCCTCCCCGTTGATGAGGGAGCCGAACAGGCGGTCAACACTGCACAAGGTCGACGTGTCGTCGGCATCGCGATAGGTGGCATCGTCGGCACGGTCTTGGCAACTTTGTTCGTATGGTTGGTGGGTGCTGATCGCGGAGGGCCAGCACCTCTTTTTCTCATCGGGGCCTACGCCGTCGCGGCCTCAGTCGGTCGTGCCGTGGCGTCAATCTCCGGAGAGGCGAAGAAATTAGTCGGGACCGACCATGTTGCCCACGCTCGGCTCAGACTTCTCGGCGACTATATCCCCTGTTGGGAACGGGGTGCCGCCCGAACAATGGTGGGATTGTCCGTTGTCGCCCTCACCGTTGAAATGGCAATGCCTTGGATCAGGACGGACGTTTTAGGGCAGGTCTTTCCTGAGATGTTCAGCGTCGCAGCGACGGTAACCTTTCTCGCCGTTGTGGCGCTGATCGGATTCGAGGTTGGGGGCAGACTGATATTGCGAGTGCGTCAGAGACAGGGATCAGAATTGAGTTTGGTGTGGGACGACCTGCTGCGCTCCTCAGCGGTCCGTGACCTGGCCACCGCTGCGTTTCTTTTGGGAACGTTTGGAGTTTTCTTTGCTGTTCAGGAGGTTGTGCGGGCCATGAACCCTATGAATCCTCCGTTTATCGCGTCCGCTGCGGGCTTCAATCTGGTGGGCACGTTCGTGATCATCGCGGTTGTGGTGGAGTCTTTGCTGTCCCGCCCTCAGCAGCACATTCTCCGTCGTCGGTACCCTGATCTGGTCGGCGTAGGCGCCTAATGATCCTCCGAATTGATACAGATTCCCCGACACCGCCGTTCGAGCAACTACGGCTCCAGATAATCTCCATGATTAATACTGGCGTTCTCGTCCCCGGAACGCGTCTACCAACCGTGCGGGCACTTGCTGCGGACCTTCGGTTGGCACCGAACACAGTTGCTCGTGCTTACAAAGAACTTGAAGAAGGCGAGTTGCTGCAGACCAGAGGCCGAGCCGGCACGTTTGTTAAAGCCGATATAGACACGGTGGCCCATCACGCGGTCCAAGCCGCTCACGACTACGCCGGCCTGATGAGAAAGTTGGGGGTTACAAGCCATGATGCCATTTCCTACATCACTGCCGCCGTGCAGAACTCAGGCTTGAGCGCGACAACAGATTCCCGCCCGACTCCTGTGCGCCTTGAGGTTACCCCCGATACCGGGCGATAGGTAACCCCGGAAGTCGCGATCGGTTGAATCCGCCCACGGCCCCAGGAACACTCAGGCGAACAAGAACACCGACCGTCTCACCCCGCCGCGCGTTCCCCTTGCGGGCCCGCCTGAGCGACTTGCCCCAGGGCCCTGCAGCAGTTCGGCTGTCGCACAGCGTCCGTGCACCGGAAACGTGTTGAAATTGATCTCGGCCAACGTAGCTGCACAGGTGTGGTTCGATCAGGTTTGAAACGAAGCTTCCAAACTGGACTGACGGTGATCCTCATCGCCGTCGCCTTGCTTTGTGGCATCCCCGTTGCCGCTGCCGCCTATCAGGCAGGAGTCCCGGACTATCAGTGCGCCATTTCCCCACAAATACCGGATGGTGGTGTGCGTGAGCGCGGCGCTTCTGGCACCTTTTCTGTCTGGCCTGTAGGACTGGAATGTCGCTATTTCGATGCAACCGGATCGAAGTTTGTGGTCTCGCCCGGCTTTTTCGCCACCGGGCTTGGCATCGGGAGCCTGACAGCATTGGTGGCGCTGACCGTGCTGTCTATCGTCGCCTGGGTGCGATCGATCCAATCACGCAGCCGTGTACTCGACTTGCCTGGTGGACACGAACCGTCTCGCTGAGGGTTCGGCTTACGGGCTGAGTGAGGCCCTTCCATTTTATGAAGTCAGCGCGATGAACGTGCGGACGTATGACATTCTTGCCCGCCGTTGTCGCGTGCGATTGAATTGGTGTTGTCAGGCACGACTGCATGGGTTGCCGTGTTCGACATCCAGGGCGTAACAGCGAATGCCTTCGATTACATTCGTGTATCAATACACGAATGATAGGGCGCTGTCAGGCGGGGTCGGTGGATCATGAGGGAATGAAGCAGAAATGCACTGCGGCTCACGTAGTCGCAGCGATCGCTGTCGCGATACTTTTGGCTGGGTGTCAGCAGACCGGGCCCGAAAATGGGAACGGTATAGGCGAGCCAGATGGTGTCCAGTCTGGT
This sequence comes from Cryobacterium sp. Y29, assembly GCF_002929825.1. Lineage (GTDB taxonomy): Bacteria > Actinomycetota > Actinomycetes > Actinomycetales > Microbacteriaceae > Cryobacterium. Next base: position 13,837 of record NZ_PJJN01000017.1, on the reverse strand, counting down.
GAGACCGCGACCTGGCGAATTAGTAATCCCACTGATCTGGGCCGGGACAGCACGAGTATCGAGGTCGTCGTTACCCGACTTAGCTGCTCTTCCGGTATTACCGGCGAAACCCTAGCCCCTGTCGTGACATACAAGTCAGAGCAAATCACGATCCGGATTGACGTTGCGCCTTTCGGCGGCGACGCGGCCGATTGCCAAGGTAATGATGCCGTCCCTGTAATTGTCCAACTCGACCAACCTCTCGGGGAACGCACACTGATCGACGGCGGATGCCTGCGCATCGATGCCGCCGATACCGCCGCTTGCGAATCCGATCTGCGGTGGCCAGGATGACGCAATCCAGCGCCGCGATTTAATCATGTCGCAATACGCCCCCGTAACCTCGGATCATCGAATTCCTGTGGATCACAGACCTAACGCTGCGCTCACAGAAGCAGTTTCACGTCCACCACGTAGATTTGACGTCCCGTAAAGGGTTCGTCTCACGGGCGCATCGATTTCTCATCGGTTCAGCTCAAACTGAACCGTTCACCTCGGTGGGACAAGTGCCAGGGACCACGAAGTGATTCAGCGCGCTTTACGTTCCGATTGGCGGCATTATCGCCCTGATCCTCGCGGCAGGACTGATTGTCACGAGCGGTGTCCTGTCATCATGATGCGACCTGCGTCAGATGAATACCATGCGACTATCGCACTGATCAGCAGCCCCGCGCTGCGACAGCACCGGTAAAGGCTCGCTCTTGTCGCCGTTTTTTCGCGGCTGCTAAAGCGTGATGCCGTTCCCTGTCGGAGAGTACCTCGGCGGCTGCGGGCCGCTTGAGGTGTGTGCCCGCGACCTGATGTACGTCAGCATACAAGAGGCACTTGCGACGAATGTCAGGATGCCGATAATTCCACCGAAACCGTTGGATCCGATCACGGGGCGCGCGATCGAAATCAAGCATGGCCGAGCACGAGACGTCGGACGCGCTGCCAGCCAGGCAGAGCGAGACATCGCCATGAAGCTCGACAAGAACACTGGCATTGAAACAGTCGAATGGCACTTCTTCATCAGTCACAACAACACCCTCGGACCGGACGTTGCTCTCCTTGAACGGCTTAACTGTCTCGGCATCCCTTTCACCCTTTGGGTAGCCTGAGGCTATGTGGGACACCATGAGCGCTAGTCGCGAAAAACGTGAGGAATTGCACGACGCGTATGTCGCCGGTTTGGAGCCGGCGCTCGAGCGTCTTCGGGCTCGATTGAACGCACCCGACGAACCACAACTCGACGGCAGCGTGGTGAGCTTGGACGCCGTGAATGAATGGTTTCTGACTCACATCAACGAAAGCCACGAAACGGAGACGACGGATCTGCCGTCCTGGTGGGATCCGTCGAAACCGACGGCAGAGACTGCTGAAGGGCAGAATCGACCGTTCACGTCAGCGCAACTTGCTCTGATTGATGAGGTCCAGGCGTATCTCGGTGAAGTCTTGAGTATCGCTATCCCCGGTGCGCGCTGGGTGATCTATAAGGGCCATAAGCGCGATTTCAGGAATGGGCTGACGATGCTTGAGGTGGGAAAAGGGCGGCCTCTTCCCGTGCGTGATGTCGTATACAAAGAAGCCCTCGGCGTTGTACTGTCCGGGCGAGAGGTGGCAGTTGACACGTTGTCGTCATGGGTGCGGGAAAAGGTGGCCGCATTGGCCTGACTCAGGCTTGGCACCGTGAGAGCCATCTGCGTGCGTAGCGCTCAACTGGACCAGCATCCCTCGGCCGAGAACAATTTCTCAGGATTGGCTGCCCGGTCAGGGTTCGGCGTACCGATCTTATGTCGCAGCACCTCAGGACTGTGCCATTCTCAAGGAATGGATTGGCCTGCATCTGAACCCATCATTACTGCGCGACTTTTGTTGGAACCGCTGTCGGTGGAGCATGCGCCTGCGATGATCGAGGTTCTGGCCGACCCTTCGCTCTATGACTACATTGGCGGAGAAATACCGTCACTGGAGCTGTTGGAAAAACGCTTTGCCGCGCAAGCCGGTGGGCGCTCTGATGATGGTTCGCAGTGGTGGTTGAACTGGGTTGTGACTAAGCGAGACGTAGGCAGACCGGTCGGGTACGTGCAGGCAACCGTTGAAGACGACGGGTCGAGACTCGTGGCCGATATCGCTTGGGTAATTTCACCGAACTGGCAAGGGCGAGGGATCGCATCGGAGGCCACTCGGGCGATGGTCGCCTGGTTGCGATCAAACGGAGTCCATCGCCTCACAGCGCACATCCATCCGGACCATCAGGCCTCTATGAAGGTGGCACAAAATCAAGCCCTACACGCGACGTTTACTAAGAAAGATGGTGAAGTTCGCTGGGAATCCTACCAACCGTCGACTGCCCGTTAACGGTTCCCAAGTGACACGGCAGCGGCGCGCGCGGCCGCCGGGTGGTTTGGCCCCAGATCTGTCGCGCTGGCCGTCCGGCTGACGGCACCCTTCGTCAAGCTACATTCGGAGTCATGTGGAGGACTTTTGTGCGACAGGCGACGGCCGACGACCTGGAGTTTCTTTAAGCGATCGAGAATGAAGCAGATGCGCTATTCGCGACAGTGTTCTCGATAGTCGACTGGCGGCCTGCTCCTTCCTATACGACGCCCTCACTGCAGAGTGGCTTCATCCTCGTGGCCAGCGAAAATCCGGGATCGGACCCGATCGGGTTTGCCCATGTCCTCGAAGTCCCTGGCAGCAGTCATCTCGAGCAGCTGTCGGTCATGCCGTCGGCGGCACACCGCGGGCCTGGGCGCGCGCTCGTCGAGGCAGTCAAGAGCGAATCACGACTGCGCGGATGCAAACGGGTTACCTTGCGCACGTTCACGGACGTTCCATGGAATGCGCCCTTCTACTTGAGCTGTGGTTTCATCGAGCGTGATCCCGATTCTGATTTTCTTCGTGATCTGTCAGCGGCAGAGCAACAGCGAGGACTTGGGTACGGCCGGCGTATTCAAATGAACTTCGACCTGACTGATGAGCTGCCCCGATAACCGTTCCCCACTAGGAGCCTCTGGCGGGGGTGCTCCCAGGTCACCGCGAGCGGAACACGATTCGCGGAAATCAAGCTCTCGACAGCCCCCATCCTCCGGCGTCGGTTTCACCGGGCTTCGCACCGCCCGCGCCATAGCAATCGGCGCAGGGCCTTATTTGGTTTGGCCGTCGTGCGCTCGGCCACCGCACCACCGCCGTCTAGAAGTCAGTCACTTTCTTGGCAGGCCACGCGCACCTTGCGGGAATACGATCTCTCTATCGGGCTTCCCGTCACGTCGGCAGCCCGCGACGCACCGCCTCACAGCAGCGTCGAAGCATCGCTGCACCACAGATTGACGTCGCTGCGATGCGGCGGCTAATCGTCAAATTGTGACCCCGACGACACCGTTTCTCATCCAGCTAAAGCACACAGGGAGCATCAATGGGCACTGACGACCAGACCAACACATGCAGTTTCCACATGAGCGGTGCGCTGCCAGCAGGTGGCGACCACCTCGGTGGCACCTTCGGTCAGTCGCCGACCCTGGACAGTTGGTACCCGCAGCGTCTCCGGGTTGAGCTTCTCCACCGGAACGGCGTAGACGCCGACCCGCTCGGCGCGGACTTCGACTACGCGGCGGCTTTCGCCACGATCGACCTCACGACGCTCAAGTCGGACATCAAGCGACTGCTCACCACATCGGTCGAGTGGTGGCCGGCGGACTACGGCAACTACGGTCCACAGATGATCCGAATGGCGTGGCATGCCGCCGGCACGTACCGAATTGCCGACGGCCGTGGCGGAGCGGGCACCGCGATGCAGCGGTTCGCACCAATCGGAAGCTGGTGGGACAACGGCAACACCGACAAATCACGACGACTCCTACAGCCGATCAAGCACCAGTACGGCAACGCTCTGTCGTGGGCCGACCTGATGGTCTTGACCGGCAACTGCTCCCTCGAGTTGATGGGCCTGCCGACGTACGGCTTCGGTGGTGGACGACTCGATGCGTGGGAACCGGACGACGGCACCTGGTGGGGCCCGGAGGTCTGGAACCCGCTCGCGGTCGCGAGCCCTGACGAGATGGTGAGCCGCGACGAACGCTGGCATGGTCAGAACGGCGACGCGGGCTACGACTTGCAGAGCCCCCTGGCCGCGTCGCACCAGGCGCTCATCTACGTCAACCCTGAGGGGCCCTATTCGAACGGCGACCCGCTGGGCTCAGCACGCGACATTCGCATCACGTTCACGCGGATGGCGATGAACGACGAGGAAACGGTGGCATTGATCGCCGGTGGCCACGCGTTCGGTAAGAGCCACGGCCAGGTACCCGCATCCGACATCGGACCATCACCCGAGAAAGCCCCGATCGAGTCGATGGGGCTCGGTTGGCACAACCCGGTGGGTACCGGCAGTGCCGAGCACACTTCGACCAACGGCATCGAGGGCAGCTGGACTCCGAACCCGACACAGTGGGACAACGCCTACCTCGAGAACCTGTTCGCGTACGACTACGAGCAGACGAAAAGCCCGGCCGGCGCGCTGCAGTGGACACCGACTGACTCGGAGGCGCCGAAGACTCCGGACGCCCACGTACCCGGTCAGATGTACCCGCTCATGATGATGACCTCGGACATCGCACTCAAGGTCGACCCGGAGTATCGGGCCATATGCGAGCGTTTCCTGGCCGACTTCGATCTGTTCACCCTCGCGTTCTCGAAGGCCTGGTACAAGCTCACGCACCGCGACATGGGGCCGAAGCACCGGTACCTCGGCCCGGAGGTCACCATCGCCGACGACCTGCTCTGGCAGGACCCGCTCCCGGACGCAGCAGGATCCTCACTCGACGAGGCCGACGTGGCAGCGCTCAAGGAAGCCGTCCTCGCGACCGGGCTGTCCGTGTCCGACCTCGTCTACACGGCGTTCTCCGCAGCCTCGACCTACCGCGACAGCGACAAGCGCGGAGGGGCGAACGGTGCCCGCCTGGCCTTGTCGCCGCAGAAAGACTGGGCGGTCAACCGACGCACCGTCCCAGTCATCGACGCGCTGCGGAACGTGCAGGCGGTTTTCACGGCGACGTCGGGAGGACGGAAGGTGTCTCTCGCCGACCTCATCGTCCTCGCCGGCAGCGCCGCCGTGGAGCAGGCGGCACGGGCGGCAGGATGTGACGCCAGCGTGCCGTTTACGCCAGGCCGTGTCGACACGACGCAGGAGTTGACCGACATCGAGATGTTCGAGTGGCTGCGACCCATTGCGGACGGGTTCCGCAACTTCGTGTCCGAGCGCTTCGAAGAGTTTGCTCCGGGCGTCGCGCCCGAGGCGGCATTCCTCGACAAGGCGAACCTGTTCACTCTCACCGCACCGGAGTGGACCGTCCTGCACGCCGGGCTCCGCGTGCTCGGCAGCAACTGGGACGAGTCCGACGTGGGTGTGCTCACGGATCACGTCGGAGCCCTGACGACCGACTTCCTCGTGAATCTGACCGACACCGACCTCATCTGGACGAAGGACGACGAGACCGCGATGACCTTCACTGGTCGGGTTCAGGCGACCGGCGAGGCTCGCTGGAGGGCCTCCCGAAATGACCTGGTATTCGGCTCGAACGCGCAACTGCGGTCGATCGCCGACGCCTACGCGGGCAGCGACGGGCAAGAGCGGTTCGTCCGCGAATTCATCCGCGTCTGGTCGAAGGTCATGATGCTCGACCGCTACGACGTCAAGGGCCACAAGCGTTACGGGGCGATGGCCGCCTGACCCCGGAGGTCGCGTCCCGTCGAGGCCTTGACCGAAAGACGCTTGAGGCCGCGAGCCGAACGTTGCACGGATTGATCAGGCTGGGGACGGCCAAGGAACCTCCGCGGGCAGCACGTGGTCGACCACACTCGCACCTCGACGGCCTGCGAGGGTGGACGGGCCGCTATGCCCTGGAAGCCGTTGCCCCCAGTGTAGAGACGCCGGCCGGATTTGCTTTGGCCTCGGGTCGCGAGAGGGTGCCGCTGATGTTCTCTGTGGCGGCTCGTAAGGCCTGAGCCTTCCGGGGTCATGTCCCGCTGAGGAATGCGCGTGACCGGTAGAGGCTCGGCTTACGGGCGTTCGTGAGCAAGCCAGCCGCGCGTTGGCTCTCCCATACAGTGAGGGCATGTCCCAAAATGTTGTCTTGATCCGTTCTGCTGAGCTTTCCAATGTGGCTCAGTATGCCTACGCCGCAACAGCTCCCGCTGAGGCGCGCCTCATCTTTCTGGCCGGCGCCTGCCCGCTCAATCCGGATGGCAGCACCGCAGGAGTCGGAGACTACTCGGCGCAGGCCAGCAAGGCGATGGAAAACCTCGTTATTGCCCTGCACGCAGCGGGCGCCCGACTCGATGATGTCCTGAGCACACGAGTTCTCGTCGCCTCCTCTAACCAGAGCGACCTCGTCAAGACCTGGGCAGTCGTTCGCGAGGCCTTTGGAACGCATGACGCACCGAGCACGCTCATAGGCGTCACCGTCCTCGGGTATACGGATCAGCTCGTCGAGATCGAAGCCGTCGCTGCTGTGATCGACTGACGAGGCCGTCCCGCAGGGGGTTCGGCTAGCGGGCGATTGTGACAGCGATATCGCTCCGTTCGTTCGCGTTTGGAATGACGAAAACTGCCAGTACCGCGCAGCATACAAAGACTGCGCCACCGACCGCGATCGGTAGCGGCAAATCAACGAGGGCAAACACGCCGCCGAGACCGGAACCGAGCGCAAGTCCGACGAGACCGAGTACGCGTGACGCGGCATTCACCCGTCCTCGGAGAGCGTCCGGAACGAGACGCTGTCTGATCGATGTTGCACAGATACCCCACACCACGGCGTGAAATATATAGATCGCGAGAAGCGCCGCGGCAACAGCGCCATTCGTCGCTATTGAGAGCGCGAAGAGCGAAGCCGCGCCAGTCGCCAGACTCGCGACAATCGTCCACCGGTATCCGATCCGCCCGCGTACCCTCGAGGTCGTGAATGATCCGACCAGCCCGCCTAGCGCGGATAGGGAGAGGATTACCCCGTAGCCGAAGCCGCCGAGATTAAGTCGCTGCTCAGCGAATAGAACGAGAATCGAGAAGGGGAGCATGTAGCCGACGCTCGCAAGGGCACCAATCAGTGCGAGCCCACCGACGGTCTTGTTCTTGGCCAGCCAGCGGGCACCCTGCATGGCCTCACGAAAAACCGACTGACGCTGCGTATGATCGGTGTCATTCGTTGGATCAACGCGTCGGATAGGGAGCGCCAGCGCAATGAATCCAGCCGCAGCCCAGAGCCCGCCCATGGCGAACATGGGCGCAGCGGCAGCGACGGCAAATAATAGTCCGCCAAGCGGTGGGCCAGCGAACTCGTCAGCAAGCAGCTGTGCTGTGGAGATACGACCATTTGCACGATCCAAGTCCTGATGCGGGACGATCGATGGCATGAGGGAAACCGCTGCGTTGTCCGCGGCGCTCTCCAGCGTTCCGATGACGGCAAACGTGCCGTAGAGCAGTTGAAGCGTACCGACTTCCAGCTGCACGGATACAGCCAGAGCGACCACAACGAGTCCTCTGATGAGGTTCGCGCTCACTAGCAGGGTGCGCCGATCGATCCTGTCAACCCAGACACCGATGGGCAGCGCGACCAAAAGTCGCACCAGGGCGTATGTCGTCGCAAGACCTGCAACTAGTCGAGGATCGTCGGTGAGTGATGCTGCCAGGAGTGGCATTGAGATAAAGGCGACTCCATCGGCGAGATTCGAGGCGGTGTTCGCGCTCCAAAGCACTCGAAATGGGCGGCCGAGCGACATGATCACGAGTCTATGGCAGGCAAGCACGACGCCGAGTCGCCACAAGAATTCCGCAGAAGGTTCGCTTTAGCGACCTTATGTCTCCGGGCCTTAGGACTGTGCCATTCTCAAAGAATGGATTGGCCTGCATCTGAACCCATCATTACTGCGCGACTTTTGTTGGAACCGCTGTCGATGGAGCATGCACCTTCAATGATCAAGGTTCTGGCCGAACGTGCGCTCTATGACTACACCGGCGGAGAAATACCCTCACTGAAGCTGCTGGAAAAACGCTATGCCGCACAAACAGTTGGGCACTCTGAAGATGGTTCGCAGTGGTGGTTGAACTGAGTTGTCATTAAGCGGGACATAGGAGGACCGGTCGGTTACGTGCAAGCAACCGTTGAAGACGATGGGTCGCGACTCGTGGCTGATATCGCTTGGGTAGTTTCACCGAAATGGCAAGGGCAAGGGATCGCGTCTGAGGCCACTCGGGCGATGGTCGCCTGGTTGCGATCAAGCGGAGTCCACCGCCTCACAGCTCACATTCATCCGAACCATCAGGCCTCTATGAAGGTGGCACAGAATCAAGCCCTATACGCGACCTCATCGAAGAAGGATGGTGAAACTCGTTGGGAATCTCAGCAACCGCAGAGCGCCCGATAAAGGTTCCACATCTGATCCAGACAGACCTGGTTACGGCTGGCGGGAGGATGAGGTGATTGTGGGCGAGCACGAAACAACGGCGCTTAGCAGGTAAAGCCACCTACGCCGTTCCAGGTGCGGCAGCCGGTGCCATCAGAGGCATCATTTGCATCCCCCCCGAACCCACCGCCGCTGGTAGAGCCGCCTTCACCACTGGACGTGCCGCCACCAGTAGAGCCGCCAGTGGATCCACCACCTGTAGAGCCCGAGCCATAGCTGGCAGCCTTTCGGGCCGCAGCGGCGTTTGCTGCGACACGTGCGGCTTCAGCCACCCGAGCGGCCTCAGCGACTCGTGCTTCTTCAGCTACACGGGCGGCTTCGATTTCGGCAGCAATACGTGTAGCTTCGATTTCAGCTGCGATACGGGCAGTTTCGTCCGTCTGGAACACAGCGAAATCGCTCGTGAGGGTTGCAACGCTCGTGGTGAGCGCAGCAGTGGTGGTCTTGCTCGTGGTGACCTGAGCTGTAATGGCTTCGGCCTGGTCACGGCCGGCGCAGGTCGTGTCTGCGGTGGGGCTCTTGCTTTTTACAAGAGCCGCGTTGGCCGCGTCAACGTCGCCGATCAGGTCGGCGCCGCTGGCACGTGCAGGCTTTTCGTCGCTGGCCGTCACCGCAGCAACGGCTTCGACCCCGTCGACAGCGTCAACACCCTCGATACCCTCGCTAGCGGCGACAGCTGCAACAGCAGTTACTGCATCAACGGCGGTGACTTCTTCGACAGCGCTGACGGCTTCGACAGCCGCGTGTGCCGCGTAGTCAGTGCTCGTTCCGGCACCGTCGGGGAGTTCGAGCACAGCAACAGCAACGAGGGTCTCGTCGGCTGCGCTGATGGCAGTGCGTGCGTTCGTGGCGGCACGGGTGCTGTCCGTGAGAGCGACAGCACACAGGCGCTCCGTCGCGGCAGCGTAGTTTGTGACGCCGATGGCGGTTCCGGTGATGCCCCCAGCCACGAGGACGACGCTGGCCGCCAGCATGGCGATGACCTTCTTGTTGGACAGCAGAGTTTTGACGCGTGCGCTGGCGGTCAGGCCGCCGTCAGGGGTGGTGCCGATGGGCGTAGTGATTTCGTCAGGCATGGTCGTCATCTCCTTATCGAGGTGTGGGGTGGTTGGTTAGTGTGTGGTTGGGTCAGGCTGGGAGTTGGCGTGTAGCAGGTGTGTAGCTGTTGAACCGGGTGGCCAGCTACTCGCCGAAGCCTGGGCAGAGAGCCCAGAGACCAGCTTTAGCGTTTTCGGCGTCCATCTTCGGTACCGAGAGCGAACTGTAGTTATCGTCGCTGTAGGCGAGGCCTGCTTCGGTCGCAGCCCAAAAGTACGCAAAGCTTGTGAAATCACCGTTCTTGACCTTCATATCTGTCGGGTCTTCAGCAAAGTACTGCTTCGCGAATGCAAGCGACTCGTCATAACCGCACTCGCCCAGAGAGGGGGTGACGATCCCGAGGTCTGCACTGATCGATATTGGGATCTGTCCGGCGTAGTTATTAGCTTTGGCCGACAATGCGCCGGCCTCGACGAGAAATGTGCGCGGGTCCAGGACCTCAACAACCTCGATATCCTTGGGATTGCGTGCCAACGATGCTTCAAATCGTTCTTCGCTTATTTTGACTGCGCTCTTATCAGTCGACGGCGTGGAGGTTTCTGCGGAGTTCGAGACTCCATCAGTGGAGGGGGTGGGGTCGTCGTTCGTGCTCGTGGTTGCCGAGCAGCCAGCGAGGAGGACGGTTGCGAGGACGAGCAGGGCAGCTGACGTGGTCTTCATTAAGTTTCTGGGCATGGTCAAGGATCGCTTTCTGCTTACTGATCTTTCAGGGAATACGCAGCCCCACACTGGCCTTGCCCCCCGGTTAGCGGACACGGGTCAAGCGGCGAGTTGAACTTCCGCGGTCTGTGACGAGTATTGCAGTTCGAAGGCGACGGCGCTGTCATAGCCGACGCCTGGGCGGCCCCGGAGCTCGGGCGCGCAGGCTGTTACCGTGCGTGTCATGGCCGTTTCCAGGCGGCTGAGTTGCTCGGTGAGGTGCTGGATGCGGGTGGCAAGTTCACTCATCAGCATTCGTTCGACGGTGCTGGGCAGCAGCAGGGCGCAGGCCCGGCTGAGGGCTGTGGTGCTGATCGCGCAGTGCTGGCTCCGCGCCGACAACGAGGCCTGTGAGCTGGTTGATCGCTGTCGTTTGTGCTTTCACTGCTGACGATTTCACCAACCGCATTTGGCGGAGGTCTTCGGCGTCACCGATACCGGTTTTCGGCGTCGCCAAGGACCGGCCGGCGATGACTGCCCGGGCCGCGGCTTCGGCGTCAACGGCATCTGTTTTCCCGGCTGTGCGCCGCAGTGCTCGGTCTGGTTGATTCACCTCGAACACTGTCACGTTCTGAGTTTGGAGGTACTTCATCAGCGCGAAAACCGTCAGAGCCGGTGCATTCGATACCGGCCGCGTTCACGTCCCCGGACCGGTGGGCCCACTTCAAAGTGGCCGCGTAGCCATCGCGTGTCGTCGGGAAGCTGTGGGTCGCTAGAAGAACTCCCGTGATCGTTAGGATCGCCGCGACGTGGACATCCTTGTGTGTGTCTACGCCAAGGATCACCCCTTCGCCGTGAAGCGCTGGCCGCGACTTTCGGGGGTGCTTCAGAACAGGTGATCTCATGGCTGCCTTTCGTGGGGTGTTGACGAGCAATTCCACGAGAAGAAGTCAGTCAGGACTGTGACGATCCACGCAGGCAGCGAACGCCCACGGAAAGGCCCCTATTGGGACATGGCTTGGCCAGGTGAAACTTCAGGCACCAGACCCGGTCGCGGCCGACAGATCAACGCAAGGACACGCCGGCGATGAGGCCGGCTGTGAATCCCAACACGGGTCAAGCCGCGACCCAGCCTGATGGGTTGATCGTCTCACAGTCCCAGCAAATTCCGGTCAATCCCATCGAGCGGGTGACGCCATTCTTTATCGCGAACGCGGTGATTTGGGCCGAGGTATATTGGGTGCCGCGTTCGCTATGGAAGATGACGTGCGCCGGCCTGTCTCCGCGCAGTGTCATGGCCATCACGAGGGCGTCCTCGATCAGGTCGGTCCTCATGTGGGCTGCAAGAAGCTTCCAATGGCTCTGGAAACGCCCACCAAAACATCACACTGACCACTTTTTGCCGACGCGCCATTTGTCCCGCAAGAGGTTCGTCCTATGGGTGGGTGTGGGTAACAAGTCTGCGGATAGTCGGCCGGTGGGGATCGCTCGCGTGCCCGTCATGGCAACTCCCGGGTAGCCGAGTGATATGGCGTGGTGTGGGCGCCATCCGCTTTCCACTCGGAGCAAAGTTGCTGCCTTCGTCACGTTGGCCTCCGGGTAGATCGTTGCCAGGCAGCTCCCGAGCCCGCGGTCGCGGTCGCGGCGCGAATGACCGTTTGGATTGCTTTACCGAGATCGAACTCCGTGTCCTGAAAGCCGTTGTCGGCCTAGAGGAGAACAAGGGTGCACGGCGCGGACGCTAGATGCTGCGCATAGACCCCCAGTGCGCCGAGTTTATCGAGAGCCCCTGAAACCGCGACATGTACCCGGCTCCTGCGCGCCAAAGAATCAGCTCTCTCGAACAGGTCTTAGTTCAGGTTGAAGGACATTCGACCGATCTCGTCACCAACCATCTCTCCAGCAACAAGCTCGACCTGCGTGGTCGTGTCGTCGAGTTCGTAAGCGATTGCGTTCGACAGGGTGCCGCCCGCCTTGATGTTCTCCGTCTGCGTGTCGAGGAAAGCGTCATCGGGAAGTGACCCCACGTCCAGCGTGTTCTCTCGGTCGGGGTCGTTGTCTTGGAACGCCTCGAACGTGTAGATGAACTCCATCGGCGAGATGTCCTCGTCTGAGGTTCCAAGATTCGTGGTGTCGTACCAAATGGCGAGCACGGGAACGTCACCGTACTCATTTCCGACTTCCCCCACAGGGATTACCCGGTAGTCGGTAATGGCGATTTTGACCTCGTCGGTGGTGAGGACACCATCTACGAAGGAATCACCAGCGGGTGCCTCCTCCTCCGGGACATCAACCTCGACCTCAGTGCCGGTCGTGGGAGCCGCATCCGGCGTAATGGAGCCGCTGCATCCAGAGAGCCCCAGCGCAACTAAGATGACGAATAGAGCAACGGGGGCGAGGAATTTGTTCATAGCTATCATCCTGCCGTAGCCCGCTCACTCAAATCTCCACTACCTGTGACGTGTTCGGGGGCCGATATATGTGCGCGCGCCAGGTCACCACCACGCTCGGAGGCAGGGCTCACAGCCGGTCGAGCACGGTCGGACGCGGAATCCACGCTTGATTTCGACGTCGAGATCGTACAACTCGACGATCGTCGTATAAACCCACACGGGATCCGACTGACGCATCGAGGGCTGCTTCAGAGATCTGCCACGCTGGATCCATGAAGAAGATCATCGCGCCTGTCGTCCTCGTCGCCGCTCTTGCGTTGACCGGTTGCGGTGCGGCGGACGCCGCGCCTGCCAGTACCGCCCCTACTGTCGCTGATGAGGCCAAGCCCATCGAGGAAGTGCCCAAGGCTCCCGACCTGGAGGGCGACTGGAAGCAGAGCAACTCGCAGAGCGAGGCCGACTTCATGACGGCCGCCATCACCGATGGCGTCACCAGCATCGACTGGGAGCTCGGTAGCGAAGACATCACCGCCGTCTACTGGGTGGGCACGTTCGAGGCCCCGGTCGATGCGACCGAACCTCACACCTGGACCTCGCAACGGAACGCTGCGGCGACCGACACTGCGATCATGGCGTCGACAGACGACACCAAAGAGTTCACCTACGAGGAAGGCCTCATCAGCTTCACGGTGAGCATCCAAGGCGAGTCTGCGACCGTGGAAATGAATAAGAACTAGCTGTCGCCCTTGGGCGCGTAGCCAGAAAAGCCCATCGTTGCGACGACCGGTTGAATCCGCCGTTCCTCTTGCGGGCAGTCCGTTGTGGGGTCGTGCCGGGAGCCATGTCGCTCGACGATCCGGTTGCGCTACTCCTAGCACCGGTGTCCGCGCACGCCTGAACCACCATCTCGGATAAAACAAGAAAACTAGACCAATCCACTCCTGCTCTATAAAGAAAATGTAAACATGTCTTATTTGTGTCGAAAGGTACCAAATGACTATCTCGATCCGACTCACCGACGAAGAAGAAGAACGCCTCGATCAGCTCGCACGTCGCACGGGCCGCTCGAAGAGTTTCTACGTTCGCACAGCGCTTCACGAGCACCTAGCCGAAATGGAGGATGCCTTCACGGCCGATGAATCACTCGACGCTTGACCTGCCGCGGATATCTCGGACAGTGGGCCCTCTTAAAATGAGGGATCACTGAAAGTCGAGATCAGCATGACCGC
>NZ_PJJN01000027.1 GCF_002929825.1 Cryobacterium sp. Y29 | reverse complement strand
GTAGTTCAGACCGTTCCACACGACCTTCTTCTGCAGCTCCACGTCAATGGCCATGAAGAATGCCTTGCGAACATTGATGTCTTGGAACTGTGGCTTGTCGGCGTCGACCTGCAGAAGCGTATTGGCTGTCTGCTGAGCCCGGTAGGTTACGACACCCTCCATATCTTTGACCTGCTCGAGGCGGTCCTTGGTGTTGGTGCTCGTCATGTCGATCTCGCCGTTTTTGAAAGCGTTAATCGATGCTGCGCGGTCCAGCTGACGGAAGGTCACCTTGTCGAGCAGCGGCTTCTCGCCCCACCAATTCTCGTTTGGCTCAAACACCACGGTTCCACCGTTGATGTCGAAGTTGCTGAGCTTGTATGGCCCGGCGCCCCACTCGGTATGCGGTTCGTCAATGAAGCCCTCGTTAAAGATTTCGGGCGTGTTCACGTGGGGGTTGAGCACAGTGGTGAAGAGCATCTGGGGCCACGCAAATTCGCCCTTGAAGGTGACGACGGCCTGCTTATCAGTCTCACCCTTGGTGACCGACTCGATCTCCTTGTAACCGTCGGTGGCATTGGGGCTATAGCCCTCTTCGGATGAACGGTTGGCGATCCAGGTTGCTTCGAACGCTTTCCAGTCGATGGGTGTGCCATCGTTCCAGACTGCGTCGTCGTTGATGGTGAAGTTGACGAAGGTCTTGCCGTCCGCGGTGCCGAATTCCCAGTTGTCGAGGTAGGCATCGTTCTTGTAGGGCGTGCCGTCCTCTTCCATGAGCAGAATCTGTGGCGTGTACCACGAAGCGAGGCGTGAGGTGTCCGCGCTCGCGTCGCCGTTGAGAGGGTTCATCTGCGGGGTGATCTCGTTGATCGGGAAGACTACCTCGCCACCCTGCTGAAGGCTCTCGCGTGGTTGGGGATTGTAGTCGGCTGACGAGACAGCAATGGTGCCTCCGCCATCGGCGCCGGGGTCACCTGCCGCGGTGCAACCGCTGATACCGAGGGTGAGAACACCGCCCAGTGCGACAATTCCAAGCAGTTTTCTGTGCTGATTCATACCGTTCCTTACTTTGTGGGTTTGGATGGGGGGAGATTCACTCCGGCTAGGAGCCGTGCCCCCGAACGGGAGCGATGGTCACTGAGCTGAGACGTTCTATCTGAAGTGGCATGCATTGCGATGGTTCTCTGGCCCGGTCAACGGCGGCACTTCGCCGAGACAACGGGCCTGATCCTCTGGTGGCAGAACCTTGAAGAGTTGGCACCTGCTGGCGAAGGAGCATCCACCACTTTGATCGGTGGCGCTTGCTAGATCACCAGTGAGCACGATGCGTTCGCGTGTGCGCTCGATGTCCGGATCCGGGATGGGAATCGCCGAGAGCAAAGCCTGCGTATAGGGATGCTGTGGGTCTTCGAATATCTCGTTGACGCTGCCCTGCTCAACGAAAGCGCCGAGATACATGACGGCCACTCGATCGGCGATGTGTCGAACGACGGAGAGGTCGTGCGCGACGAAGAGGTAGGACAGGCCCAGCTTGGCTTTGAGCTCATCGAGCAGGTTGATCACGCCAGCCTGGATGGAAACGTCCAGAGCCGAGACGGGTTCATCAAGCACTACAACCTTGGGGTTGGTGGCCAATGCTCGGGCGATACCGATGCGTTGGCGTTGGCCTCCCGAGAACGCGGACGGAAAGCGGTTGCTGTGCGATGGGTCGAGGCCGACCAGGTCCATCAGCTCATCGACCCGCGTTTCGCTCTCAGCTTTTTTGGTCCCGATTGCACGTAGGGGCTCGGCGATGATATCGGCCACTGTCATGCGCGGGTCAAGGGCGCCCATCGGGTCTTGGAACACGATCTGGATGTCACGCCGCAGAGTGCGCTCGGCGTGGCCGCCGCGCACATCGGCGACGCTCGTTCCGCCGATGAGAATGTCGCCGTCAACCTGTTCGACCAGATCCATGATCTGCAGCAGGGTAGTGGTCTTGCCGCAACCCGATTCGCCGACGATCGCCATCGTCTCCCCCTCACGGATGTCAAACGATATTCCGCGGATTGCATGGACCTCACCAAGCTTGCGTTTGAGGAAGGCCCCCTTCATCAGTGGGAAGGTTTTGGTCATATTGCGTACTTCGAGCGTCACCGGCCGATCTTCACGGGGGACGCCCGCTAGCGCGCGCTCGGATACGTCTGGCAGGGGAAACACTCGTCGCCCATCGATGAGGCCGCCATCGGTAATTTCGTGGGAGCGGATGCAGGCAGCGTGGTGTTCGCCCATCTTTTCGTTGCCCACGTCCACGAGATCAGGTTCGCGCGTGTGACAGGCATCGATAGCGATTGGACAGCGCGACGCGAATGGGCAGGCATCCGGAAGATTTATCAGCAGCGGCGGGTTTCCCTTGACCGGTACGAGGGGTTGTTTCTCGGCCTTGTCGACCCGGGGGATCGCGCCAAGGAGGCCAATGGAGTACGGCATGCGCGTGCGGTGGAAGAGCTCGTGCACGGGAGCCTTCTCGACTGGCCTGCCCGCATACATGACCAGTACATCGTCCGCGGTCTTAGCGACGACTCCCATGTCGTGCGTGATCATGATGACGGCGGCACCGGTCTCGCTCTGGGCTTTGGCGATCAGGTCGAGAATCTGGGCCTGGATCGTCACATCGAGGGCGGTTGTCGGCTCATCAGCGATGATAAGTTTCGGCTTGTTCGCCATCGCAATGGCGATCACCACTCTCTGGCGCATCCCGCCAGAGAACTCGTGGGGGAAGGACTTCATTCGCCGTTCGGGATTGGGAAGTCCCACGGTCTCGAGCAGTTCGACGGCACGAGCCCACGCTGCACGCTTCGAGAGCTTGCGATGAACGGTGAGCGCCTCAATAAGCTGGTCACCAATGCTGAAGACCGGGGTGAGCGACGACAACGGGTCTTGAAAGATCATCGCCAAACCGTTGCCCCGAATCGCGGAGAGCTGCTTGTCAGACTTGCCGAGTAACTCTTGACCGTCGAAGGTGATTGATCCAGAGATCCTGACGTTCTCGTCTAGCAGCCCCATGATCGCCAACGACGTGACCGACTTGCCCGAGCCCGACTCGCCGACGATGCCGAGTGTGCGACCCGCCTTGAGGTCGAACGAGATGCCGCGCACAGCGTCCACGGTGCCCGTCTCCGAGGGAAAGCTGACCTTGAGGTCACGAACAGAAAGTAGTGGGTTAGTCATGCTCGCCCTCCAGCGGCAGAAGTTGGATCGAACGCGTCCCGCAGGCCGTCAGCGACCAGGGCCATTGAGACTGTCAGTAGCGTGAGCGCGGCGGCAGGAAAATAGAACAACCACGGCGCGCTGGTGATGGTGTTCGCACCGGAGCCAATCAGTGAACCGAGCGAGACATCAGGGATTTTGACCCCGAAGCCGAGGAACGACAGACCGGTCTCGATCATTACCGCGGCAACCACACCAAGAGTGAAGTTGATCACCAGAAGCGAACCGATGTTGGGCAGCATATGGCGCAGCACGATCTTCATACCCGGCACGCCCATGTAGCGGGCGGCGTGCACATATTCACGTTCACGCAGTGAGAGCGCCATCGTCCAGATCACGCGAGCGGGGAAGAACCACCCGATGAGAATCATGATGAGCGAAATAGTGCGCCAGTCTCCACCAGAGTCGTTGGAGAACATCGCCAGAAGCAGGAATGTGGGCACGACCATCAAAAAGTGAATGAGCAGCAGTGTCAACCGCTCGAACATGCCACTGAAATATGCGGCCGCAGTGCCAACCACTGCAGAGATCACGGTGGTTCCCACCGAGACTGCGACGGCGATCATGAGTGAGCGTTGCAGGCCAATTGCCACCTGAGCGAAGGTGTCGTTGCCCGCGCTCGTAGTACCAAGCCAGTGTTCGCCGCTCGGCGGCTCACCGAGGTTGAGAAAATCGAGCTCGATGTGGTCGTAGCGCGCAAGCAGGGGGGCAACGACCGCGAACAGCACGAGGACGGCGAAGATCACCAGGCCCGCGACCGCCGGACGATTGCGCCGAAAACGCCTGGAGTAGAGCTCCCACTTCGACATCCGTTTTCTGGGAAGCCGAATGGCAGTCGTTTCTGGTCCGACGGCCGGTTGGATTGAATTTCTCGGCATTTCAGCTCACCCGCACTCTCGGATCGAGAACAACGACGGCGATGTCGGCGAGCAGCGCGCCGATCGCGGTGAGAACCGCGCCAAACGCGGCAATCGCGACGGTTCCATGGATGTCATTCTTTGCAATGGTTTCGAGAAAGTAGCGGCCCATGCCGTTCCATCCAAAAATCGACTCGGTGAGGATTGCCCCCATAAAAACGGTGGGGATTGTAAAGGCCACCTGTGTTGCGACCGGAATGAGCGAGGTGCGCAGCGCGTGCTTGCGAATGGCCTGCCCCTTCGTCAGGCCCTTGGCGCGGGCGGTACGCACGTAGTCAGCGTTGATGTTGTCGAGCAGCAGTGACCGCTGCAGGAAATGGGTGCCAGCGTAACCAATGATCACGAGTGCAACGGTCGGTAAAATGAGATGTTGCAAGGCATCAATGATGATGGGGAAGAACCCCGTAACATCCGGACTCGCCGAGCCGGTGACGAAGAACACTGTCGTTCCCACCATGTTGTTGAAGCCGATCGCCAGCAACACGATTCCGAGAGCCGCCACGACGATATTGATGTTCATCGTGATGATCGAGGTGGCCTGACCGATGCGGTCGGCGATCTTGTATTGTCTGGACGCGGTGTACACGCCGAGGGCAATGCCCAAGACTGTGGCGAGTATCGTGGCGCCAAGTACAAGCTCTGCGCTCACCCACATGCGATACGCCACCTGATCATTCACCGACTGGCCGACCGGGCTTACTCCCCAATCCCAGCGGAAGATGACGCCGGAGAACCAGTTCCACCAACGCTCCAGGAGCGAAACGGTATCACTGAGGTTTCGTGGTTGAAGAAGCTGGACTACCTGATCCTCTGACAGCGGTGGACGACGTCCAACGTAGTTGTTGCGCGGGTCAAGAAAGCCCCATGCTAAAAAGTACGTCAGATTCGTAGCGACCACGATCATGAGCATCCAGCCGGCGAAGCGACGTATCAAATACTTGATCAAGAAGTTGTCTTTCTGGTGCGAAAGCGCGTATCAGGATCGCCGACACCACGCTGAGTCAGTATGAATCGTCCCAAGTTTCATGCCGCCGTTTTGTTGGCAGCTTCGATTTTTTTTGGGCCGTTTATTTCAGCGTAGTAGTAGTTACGTTCATATCTTTCCGGCGGCATGTTGCCAGCACTCCCGTATCGCCCTGTTCACGCCACTTGCCGACCAAGGAGATATACAGCTTTTTTCGGCGGAACAACGCACCACGGCCCTGCCGATCCAGGCGGTCGTACTCGGTCAGAATGTCGCGTTTGTACTTGGCGGTTTAGGTGGGACGCCGTAACGGTCAAGTTTGTGGCACCTGTTGCAGTTGGCATCGAAACGTTTCTGACCAGCACCCGTGACGGGCTCGGGCTGGAGGCGCTCCGCGACCGGATCTCGGTGGGAACGACCACCATGTTAGGAGCGTCTCGGCGGCTCGCGAGTTGGCGTGCTGTGCAGCGGGAGTTATCCCATCACAATCGATGTCATGATCCCGCTGCCATGGCAGAGCAACAAAAACAATGGGAGCAGATGCCCACAGCGAGTCGAAAACGACGGTGATCACCGCACGCCCTCCGCTACCAGGCTCGCCTGTTCATTGTCCTTTCTAATCCCGCCAGCCATGAGCACCAAGGCGCCCATTAGCGCGACCATGATTGCGATCGTAATCACTGCCACTGTGGTCGTACCGGTCGCGCTTGCGACACCGAAAACTAGCATGCCTGCGGGGATACCCACGGTGTTCACTATCTGGTCACGCGCAGCGAAAGTATGCACACGAACCTCGTCGCCGATCGACTGTCCCAAAGTATCCCACCGAATTCCCGAGACAGTAGTCAGCGCGGAACCAATGAAACCAGCAGCCCAAAGCGCTAAGGGTATGGGGACAAAGAGAAAACACAGCAACTGCAGTGCAATACCCACACAGCACAACAGATGAAGATACTTCCACGGCACCTTCCTCAGAACGCCTAGCAGCGACGATGCCGATCCAAGTAGCGACCCCACAGCCATGCACGCCGCAGTCACCGCCCAGATCTGTGGAGAGTTCCTTTCAATCACTAAGGTCGGCCCCGCGGTGCCGAGGAGCCCGATCGTGAGCGCAACAAAAAGCCAGGTAACCAGCCCCACGTTCACCCACCGAGGAAGATTCGTGCGAACCCGTTCTGTCTTCACTATCTCTTCGTCGGAAGATGGCGCTACGACTTCGACAGACGCGGGAATACGCACACCTGCAAGCAATATGATCCCGATCAAAAAACCGACCGCATCAATAAGAAGCACCGCATTGAATCCGAGCAGTAAAACCACAACTGATCCGGCCAGCGGCCCAGCAATGGCGAAAGCATCGCCCAGAATGGACAGCCACGCATTTGCCTGCCCGTGGTATTTGACCGGGACAATACGGGGAATCGCCGTGAATCTGGCCGGCTGAAAGAAGGACGTTGCGATCCCGTACACAGCCGACGAAACAGCCATCGCCACGATGGCCGGCCCCGGACCGTCACGTGCAACCCCGCCCAATACCAGCCAGGCAAGCAGACCAGCCTGCGCGATAAACCGCACAACATCGGAGCCGATCATCATTCGAACCGGGTTACGTGCTGGTGCAGATCGCTGCACTAGTAACATGCCTACGAAACGACCGCCCCACAACGAAAGCAGAACGACCGTTAGGCCCCAACCAGACGGCTCGATCCTGTGGCTTTCAAGCGTGAACGCAATAGGAATGAGTGACCCGCCCAAGCCTGATACAAACGCAGCCGAAACGAGTCTGCGAAACCCATCGAGCCGGAAGGGCTGAAAAGTGCTCTTTGCGGTGGATTGCATCACATTACCGGCGTGAGCAACAGGTCTTGCTCAAATCCGAACGGCCAGAATTGCATCACGTCATCTATCCCCAGCTCGAACCTTGCAAAGACTTCCGCGGGCGTTGTGCTTGAAGATCTCGCCAAATATTGGATAACTTCAGAGTAACGTGTCGGCATAGGAAGTTTGCTAATTCCCTTTCAAACCAGCAGCATATCCAAATCACCGTCGATATCACAAATATGGCTGATTGATAGCCTCAAGGCCGTCTCAGATGTTATAAAACTCAGGCTAAGCGAATACGGCATACTCTCGAAGCCACTGCTTCAGGGATACCTTTCGATAGAACGCGGTTAGTCTTTGTCCTCTCACCAGTCGAACGGTGCAGGATGACGCTTCGGTCAACCTCGAGGTTGCTGCCCTGACAGCACCAGGTCAGGTCGGCGACTTCTCGACGTCGACGACGGTCGGCGTGGGCTGTAGCGCGGCCCCAGATGGCTGAGGAGCGAATTTCCGCACGCTTGGGAGCAAGACTCCGAATGCCACGATGATGACACAGATGGCTCCCATGACATACATCGTGGGAGCGACACCTGCCCAGGCCGAAACCCCTCCGACCAAGGCGTAGCCCACCGGGGTTGCGACGGTAGATGCGAACACGGCAAACGACCCAACACGAGCGAGGAGAGCGCCGGGGACGCCGCGCTGTGCGCTCAGATCCTCCATGACGCCCAGGACCGCCAAAGCAAACCCCGCAACGCTCTGCAGCCCGGCCACCAGCCAGAACGGGGCCCCCGATACCAGGTTGATCGGTTGCGCCGCCACAACGATGAGACCCACGAAATACCAAATCGCTGGCCGCTGCGGCCGCAACCGTGTCGCCACCAAACCTCCGAGCACGCCGCCGACACCGAAGGCAGACACCAAGATGCCCCAGCCCGCACCACCACCCAGATTGGTTTCGGCCCACACCGGCCCCAGCGCATATATTGCCGGCAGAGTAGTGAGGTGCAGCACAACACCCGCAGCAATCATCCACAGCAGCCACCGTCGCGCGAGGAGCGCCTTGAAGCCTTCGACGAACTGACTCAGAACGGTCCCTTTGCTCTCCTCAGGCAAGGACCTCGGCCTCGTCGTCCAGATGAGCACCCCCGAGACTACGAAGGACGCGGCGTCAATACCGATTGCGAGCACGCTGAGGTCTAGTGCCACGAAGATTCCGGCTAGCAGAGGTCCAACTAAGTGCCCACTTGTGTATGCGGCGGACATGTACCCATTCGCTCGTTCGAGAGCCGCGTCCGGTACCACTCGAGGCAGCAGCGCCCGGGACGAGGGAATTGCTACGCCCTCCGCTACCCCGTAAACAGTCATCAGCGCTGCCAGCGCAGCAACGAACGAATCGGAGCTGATGAAAAGCGCAACGACCAGTCCTTGTACGACGGCGCGCAACAAGTCACTCAGCACAAGAGTTATCCTCGGCCCGATTCGGTCGGCAACGACGCCGCCCGCCAGCACGCTAGCGGAGAAGCCGACCGCGCGAGCGCCCAACACGAGCGCGACGGCGACGGCGTCTCCCCCGTGGCCGAGGATGAGGAAGGGAAGAACGACAAAGCTCAGCCTGTCGCCAATCGCCGAGATGGACTGAGCGGCCAAAAGTTGGCGGAAGCCACCGCTCCAAAGGTTGCGCGGTGTCTTATCCAAGGGGAGACTCCCCCGGTCGCAGTCCGTCGGGCATAGACAACAGGACGTCGGTCACGAGAGGCTCCACTTCCGCAGGCGTCTCATCGGGAAAGTCAATGCCGGGAGCGCACACGTCGACAACCCGACCGTTCGACGGTTTCTCCCCGGGCGCTCTTCTTTTGGGCGGGGAGGTCTTGGTCGTTGGTGGATACGCGTGCGCAGCCGATAAGCATTCCGGTCATGCTAGAGCGTACCGTTTACCCTTTTTCACCAGGCTTTTCTTGAGCGGGGCAGACGGAAATGTGGCGGCCTCGAAACTCTGCGGATTATCGTTGGCGCTCCGCGCGTGTTCGGGTGTTCCGGTCACCGATCGGCTTGAGGACACTTCGGCAAGGTGGCGCGCTATTTCGTCGGCAGTCGGAAGATCAACCGTCACTCTGACAAACTGTGCTGGTGACCGGGGAGATACAGATAATCCAATTCAACGATCCGCGAGTGCAGCATCTAATGCAGGCCGGATACGTCATTGTCGGCGAATCGTGGGGTGCCCGCCTGCGGCTCAGCGATCCACCCGACCTGTCAGCACTGCACGCGGCCGTCGTCGCGGCAACGGAACAAGCCCTCCTAATCCAGGAACTCGACGCCAGCTGGGCGCCTCAGGTCACGGCGCTGGAAGCCCTGAACCACGCCGACTACCCATGCACGCCAGCGACAGAAGTGCCGCACCGCGACGAGTCCGACGTGCTCGAATTCTGGAGTTCCGGCTGCCGCCTCTTTGGTGCTATTGATGACGGGCAACTCGTGGCAGTCAGCGTCATCACCCGGACCACCGCGCGCGCAGAAACCGAATTCACGTCCGTGCACCCTTCGTACCGCCGCCGGGGGCTTGCCGTTGCCGTCAAGGCGGCGTCGATTACGGCCTTGGCCGACGACGGCGTCAGAATCTTCGGCACGGGTGGCGCTCAGGTCAACACCGGCAGCATCCGCATGAACGAACATCTCGGCTATGCCATCGAAGAACGATGGCTCAGCCTCACGATGCCGCAATAGTACGAAAGCAGACTACCCGGCAGAGGTTCCCCTAGGGCATCTGGAGATGGTGATCCGCTGCGTCGGACGAGTGATCGAGTCGTGTTCTGGAGGGTTCTCCAACGAACCGTTCGCGAGCGACATTTGCGCTGAGCTCGCGGTCTCCTGTCGCTCTGAGTCACAACGCGGCTGCGCTGGGTGCGCGGTTGTGTTACTCGGAAGGGATAGGGCGTTCGAGGATGACTTCGTGGATCAGGTCGGTGGTCACGGTGTCGAGTTTTATGAATTGGACTGTGATTCGTTTCAGTTCGGCCATGGTGCGGACGCCGTCGCCCATGTTGCCAAAATAGTATCTTCAGGCAGAAGAAAACCCCTGAGTCCCAGTGTTCACAAGGGATTCAAGGGTTCAAATGGCTGCGGGTAGATTACGTAATTCCCACAGGCCAGTCACAACGCGGAACGCACTTGCAACCAATTATCACGATTCCATGACTTTGCGGTTTTAATTCCACAGGCCCGAACGCGGCCTGTGGAAACGTGCGCCTGGCGTCTATCCGAAATTACGCTGCCACGCACCGGGGATTGCCAAGAGCATGAATAGAGTCGTCAGGCTCACTCCAATGATTGAGAGTACAAGGCCGGCGACCGCCAAGCCTCTGCCTGCACTCCCAACCGGAATGCGGCGCACTGCCTTCGAAGACTGCACCCAACCGACGATCCCGAGAGGAAGACATAGAAACGGGATGGTCACGAAGAAGATCGAAAGGACGCCGAGAACGAATCCCGGCATACGACCGGGAACACTGAGACCGGGACTCGCTTGCTCGGGTGGCCACTGCGCAACCAGCCACTGAGATCCGTCCCACCACTGGCGGCTGGCGGCACCATTGTCATACCATCCCGCTGGGGCATTGGGACCGTTGTCTGTCATGAGGTTTCCTTCAATGGGTGACCGTGTGAGAGATGGCTTTTGGGAGAGCATGGGTCTGCCCACGAGCTATCGCATGCAATGAATGTCTGTGATTCGGTAAATATGTCCGTCCCCGTAGATGTCGTCGAGCACTGAACTCAGTTTCGCTTCACAGCGTTCGATTTGGCAATGCGCCAAACGATCCCGCCGAAACGCGCCTTATCTTATTCGCCAGCGCCTGCCCGTTGAATCTCTATGGCGGCACGGCTGGAGTCGGAGACTACGCCGCGCAGGCTGGTAAGGCCATGGAAAACCTCCGTACCGCCCTGAAGGCGGCAGGAGCCCAACACGATGACGTCGTGAACATCCGTGTCGTCGTGCATCCTCCAAGGAAACCGACCTAGCCGACGCATGGGTTGTCGTTCGAGAGGTATTCGGGCAACACGATGCACCGAGCACAGTCATAAGAGCGACCGTGCTGGGCTACACGGACCAGCTTGTCGAGGTCGGAGCTGTGGCGGCCGTGATCGACTGGAATCATCCCAATGGGCGCCTCAGCTCGCCAGCCGGAATCGGGAGAAAATGAGGGCATAGAGAAGCGCCTCACATAGAGCATGGCCACGCTAGGGTCGAGCTGTAGTAATAATCTGTCGACGGCGTTTGGGGAACGATGCACTTACGGAACGCGATGATCGACGCCGACGGCAACATCTACGGCGAGGGTCGGATCACCTATCCACCCAGCCCCGACGGGTCATTCAGCACCCCGGTGGGAGATCTGGTCCAGGTGAAGATCGCCTTCAGCCGCTCACTTCTTTCGTTCACATCATCTCGCGCGATTCGCGACCCAGACACCGGTTATCTCACCCCCGACTTAACTGGGCCTCGAATAGTCGTCCCGCAGGGCCTCGAGTCTCTTCTGATCATGGCGCTAGCACAGAGCTATCCGGCCAATCCGATTACCTTCGCGCTCGATGCCGCCGGGCAACTATCAACCGCGTCAGAGGCCAATCGAATCCGCCAAGGCCTTTCGGACTGGCGAGGATCGGTGACCTACGCAGAAGGCGCGTTGACGGTTCACATATCCGCTGCGCTGCGTTCCCTGCCTCCGATCTACAGCTTCGACAAACTCGATGACCCGTGGCTAGTGGATGACGAGGTGCCCGGTCGTGTCGACGTTGAATTCGAACTGGACGCCATCACATCCGTTGCCCGGTTCGGCAGCTACTGGAAGGCACTCTCACAAGAACTCGAGCGAGAACCGTCCTCTGTCGTGCGCACGTCCGTCGATGCTATGAGACTGGAGTCGGCGCCTATCGGAGACCTCCGAAGAATCTACGGCGTGACCAAGGACGACCTGTATGTCGGCATTTATGAAGTCGTCGAGCCTTGGTACTCGCTAACCCTTTACGCCCCCAGGGCTCAATCCCGGTTCATAAGCGGTTTGATGATTGAAGACAGCCGCTTCCCTCGAATTACTTTCGAAGGAGTCAATCTCGACGTCGTTGTGGGAAGCATGTGGGCGACGCGAAACTTCGGCGTGACTATAGCTAGTGGGCAGATCGGACTCGTCGAGTGGTCCGGCGGCAGCCCAGACGGGCCCGGAGACGCAAGCAAATTGCTCGAAGCTAGCTTGAATTTCGAGCTCACGATGGACGGCCTCGTGTTGAGCTACTCAGCGTTACCGGAATCGTCTACGCGCGGAGCACTGCTCGGCGTAATCACGATTCCCTGGGAAGTGTTGATTATTCGCTCACCCTTGTTCGTACGACACCGAGAAAAGCTGTTGGCAGGTAAGCCACAATTCGATCCGTGACAGGGGAGCCACCCCTCTGCGCAGCGCCGAACATCCGGGCAAGCAACTTCAACTGTCGCTACTACGACAGCATCGCTTCGGGTTAGAAGACAATCACAATTCGTCCCGTAGAACGTTCCCCTTCCGGGCGATTTGCTCAGCGAATCGACTTGAGCGGAATCACGCTTTAACGCGCCCGTTGGTCGTCCGTCTTACGGGATGCCCGCGGCCGCCGTGGGTATCGGGGTATGGCGCAAATCGAAGATGATGGCCGTTCGGCCGAAGAGCCTGCCCTCCCGGCACCGCGGCAGGATCATTTGATCGAGCAGCGGTTCGTATATCAGATGGGCGGGAACGTAAACGACTGGCCGACCCTTGTTCTCACCAGGAGTGAGCACACGGTGTCCGCCAACGCGTGGCTCGAGGCGATTCCCCGCGGTAGCGGAACGTTGGATGTGACCAAGGGGCAGATCAAAGATGCTGCACGTAGCATCTATGCTGATCACGCGGAGATTCTCAACGGATTGGGGCTGGGTTGAACGAGTTCGTCTCGCTAGGAATGAAGCGCAACCGTGGGTGGCCGTGGCCAGACTCGTCCNAAGCGCAACCGTGGGTGGCCGTGGCCAGACTCGTCATACGGCCTGGGCCCGATGTTCGGTGAAGACGGGTGGTGTCGCGACTGCGGGATGCCCCTGCGCGAACAGCAAGGCTCGCTCACCCTCAAGCGCACGGGTATGGCCACGATCTCGGGCGGATGGGTGCCGTACGGGAGGTACGACACCATCTGCCTCGAGCAGTCGCTCGCTGACGAGGCCGCCGCACGCTTCACGCTTGACCTCCGGCCGCTGGAATGGCGCGGATTCTCGCCGGGCAGTGCGCAGCAAATCGTGATTCCGACCGTCGGCACCCAGTGGTTCGACGCTGACGGGCTTCGTACCGCGGCGATTGCGCGCCACGGCTCGGCCGGGGCTCGGTGCCCAGGCTGCAACCGGTGGAGATGGATGCCGGTCCCGGTGGCCCTCCTCCCTCCGTTTCGCATCGAGCCGCCCCTCGGCGATGTCGACATCGCGGCGAGCCCTGAGTGGTTCGGGGACGGCTGGAACAACTTTCGTGAGGTCCTCGTCCGCAGAGAACTTGCCGAACTGCTCGCAAAGGCAAGTCCCCGCGACTTCGACTTCGACTTTGCCGAAGTCAAGATGGCCTCCCCACGCTGAAGTACTCCGGAGACCTCAAAGCTCTGGCGTTGAGTTAACCGAAGTCGTCGAGCAGATCAATGAAGCGCAACGCGGGTTGCCGCGACTTGCGCCGGCATTCGGGCTGAACCAGACATTTTGCCAGGATCCCCTCCTACTAAGGGCTCCCCTTGCGGGACGTCTATGCACGTGGTTGCTGTGGCGTTACGGTGAGTGAGTATGAAGCCAATTCGACTAAGAATCGCTACATTCATCGGATGCGT
Organism: Cryobacterium sp. Y29; assembly: GCF_002929825.1. Taxonomy (GTDB): domain Bacteria; phylum Actinomycetota; class Actinomycetes; order Actinomycetales; family Microbacteriaceae; genus Cryobacterium. The sequence goes on along the minus strand of NZ_PJJN01000027.1, from coordinate 150,961 downwards.
CCTCGCGGTATCCGCTCTCACCTCGTGCTCGCCGCCGGACGCATTTACCGTCTTCAACGTACCGTAATCTTCAGTCGACATGCTGCCGCCTGGTGACGCTTTCTCGGTGATCACAAGCATCAAAGCAGACACCACCCGACTGCTCTGGACTGATAACAGCGTCAGATACTTCGCAGCCCTCTCCGACGGTGACCCCTGCCTCATCATCTTGGACGAGGTGGAAGCGGCCAGCGCGTGCTCGACCGAGCTGCCCGTTGGCTTCGCGTTCAAGGACGGCCCCGAAATGCGGCTTGCCGACGGACCCTCCAACAGCGAACAGAACTGGACCGAGGTCGCCGACCACCTGTGGGCGGCCAACTAAAGCCCCCCACCGGATTTCCTGCGTGCGGAGACGAAATCGGATCGGGCCGCGAGAAGCACTCTATTGGCAACGAACACGCCGATAGGGAATATGCCCAGTATCGTGAGCGCCTTGCCGACATCAATCCCCCCGCCCCCGTTCGCCTGTAAACCCCGGGGACGGCACATCGCGTATTAAGAAGCGGTGCGGATGAGTTCGCGACCGATCAGGTGGAATGTGATACCGCCGATAACAGTCCATATGTCTACAGCGATTCCCGAACCTGTTCGATTCGAGTTCAAGGAAGGCGGCAGCACTCGTGGGGACTGCTCCAGTCTTATTGCCCGGCTGACCGTGGTCACTGCAAGGAGACCGGCTATTGCCAGACCCAACCCAGTCGGCGGCGAAGGCGCCTCCGCAGCCACTCCAATGGTCTCGGAGGAAGGTCTCGCAACTCCGCCGCATCCACCTTCGCCGGAAGCGCGCAAAACAGGCCGGCGAGGCGCAGGAGAATCGCAGTTTCGCTTGCTCCAAAATCGAACCTGAAGCCATGAGCCGCGGTGTTGCGCATGTTGCGCATGTTGGACCCAGGCGACAGCAGTGCAACTCTTAGTGCGCGAATCCAATCGTGATCTAAGTCAAGCGCCTCGAGCTTGTCGACGTAGAAGTCCATTGCCGGGAAGTGACCAGATGAATTGCCTCGCTCAAGTCGGTAGATCGCCACGTCGAGACGAAGCAGCAGGCCACGCGCGCTCGCCTCAATCAGGGGGATCAGGATCCGTGCAGCGTCTGAGTGGCGCTCCTTCCAGAAAAGATCGAGAGCCTCTGCGAATCGGAGAGTGAGCTCTGGGTCAGCTCCGTAGCGTACGGCGAGGCCCGCCGTGACATTCTCGATGGAAATAGCGCCGCAGCGGTGGGAACGCATCCGAGAGTTCGTCGAAGACGCTGTCGCTGTCACCGCACCCAATTGTGCGTACACGACGTCTCGCCTGCTCATCGTCTGCTCGCACTACGTGGACTGGGCAGTAAACATCGCCAGCCTCCCGCTGCAGCCGCAGATTCTCTTTCGCCTCGAACTCATCTCTCGGTACACCAGCGAGGTAATGAACCAGGCAGAGGGAACACGCCGCAACTACCGAGCCATCCTGCTGCGCATCTCCGAGATACTCCTCCCCGACCGCCCCGAGGCAGAGCTGACGGCGCTGAACTCACGCGTCAGCATGGAACCCTATTCCGATGCGGACCTGACCCGGCTCGCGTTCTGGGCCAGAGGACAGAACACACCCGGTCGGGAACGCAACGCGACGGTTCTGCTGGCGCTCTGCGCCGGGGGCGGCCTGTGGTCCAACGAGGTATGTGAAGCGCGGCGCGAGGATATCCAGTTCGATGCCCACGGCGTACTCGTGTCCGTGCGCGGCAGCAATGCCCGATACGTACCGCTTCTGGCCCGTTGGGAACCCTGGTTGCGTGTGGCCGTCACCGGCCTCGATGCTGGTGACCGCGTGTTCGGCAGCCCGACCCGTAAGAACAACAGCAAGAACCTCGTCACCGCGTTCATTCATCAAAGCGTTCAGCCGCACGGAATGCCACGGCCGCAAACCAACCGCATGCGAGCGACCTGGCTCGTGACACACCTGGCCGCCCGCACCGACATGCGCGCGCTGATGACCGCCAGCGGCGTCGGAAAATTCGAGAACCTGGCCCGGCTCCTGCAGTTTGTGCCGAAGCTAGACACCGTTGCCTACCGTCAGCACCTGCGCGGGGAGCTGAACACGTGATTCCGCGCATCGACCGCGCCCGCGTGCACGACGCTGAAGCCTGGATGCTCGAGGCATTTGGCATGACGAACGCCATGTATATGCGCCGCATCACGACAGACCCCCTCCGGGTCTACGTGAGCGAGACAATCCGTGTTCTTGAGTCCGCGAAAGTTCGTGCGCTTATCAAGACATGGCGCCACGAATCCGGCTTCACCTCTCCCCGAGGCCGCAAGCAGACCATCGACGAACATGCCGCCCTCGCAGTGATTCTCATCCAAATGCGTATCGACAGCGACCTCCGATTCAACGACATGGCCGCGACGATTTTGCGTTTGACGGATGCCGAACGCGAAAGCCTTGGCATCCGCGTTCACGACGTCGAGCATGCCTTCTGGTACGACCGCCTCTGGCGGGCCGTCTCAAGACTGCAACGCCTCATCGACCCCTTCCCCGGCAACCGCCGCAAACTGCCCAGCCGCCAGGAATACAAGGAGATTCTCGCCGCTCGCGACCCAGCTGACACCGCCGTCAAGCAGGCTCGCCTCTCCACCCTCTGCAACGGGTTGCTCCACGGGTCCATCGCGCTCATGCCTCGAGCACTCCGCCGCCGATTCAAAGGCAACACAGCCCTCGACGCAACGCAGATTCCTCACAACGGATGGCTCGGCGGCCCAAGTAGGAAGAACCCCAATGGGGCCCACTGCAGCATTAATTATGACGGGGGCTGGTACGTACGTGAGGGCAACCACGATGGCAGCGGAACCACGTATAAGGACAAGCGAGCGTGGGCCATCGAAGCTGAAATCGCAACGATGACCGCCAACACGCCGGGGGAACGCGCAACCTTTCCCCTGCTCGCCCACGGCGTCAGCTTTCACAAACCCGGCATGATTGCCGGGGAGGGCAACCGGTTGGTCACGGCGATCCTCGCCGCCGGCTTCCCCATCCTGCACTTCATGGCCGACCGCGCATACCTGCCCCGCAGCACAGCCGACACTCTGCAGGCCACTCTGGCCGAAATTGGCGCCAAGCCGGTCTTCGACTACGACAAAGACGAACAAGGCCAGACAACCTTCTACGAGGACCTCATCCAAGTCGGCGGACAGTGGTACGTGAACTACATGCCCCAGGACCTGATTCACGCCCTCGACCTCTACCGAAAGGACCGGAAGGCTGCTGACACCGGCGTGCCCGTTGACGAGGAAACGCCGGAAGACGACGCCATCCTCTCCAGCGACTCAAACCCCGTGCGTCAAGCCAAAGAACTGCGAGACCAGCGAATCGCCGAACGTGAAAAGTACCGCGCCAAGCCTAAAGGCAAGCGCCGGCCCGACGGCTCACGCCGATACCTCTACCCTGACCCTAAGAACTACGACGGTTTGGCCGTCGACCACAAGACCGGTGAACTTATCGAGCCCATCCGCAAGAAGACCGTCGTGATTCCCGCCGGGAAAGACCCCGCCAAGGACAAAGCCCTGAAGTACGGGCAGACCTACCCCCACAAAAGCCCAGTGTGGAAGGGTTTCTACGCCCTGCGCAACACCGTCGAAAGCCAGAACGCATTCATCAAGGACTCCGCGACCGAAGACAACGCCTCCCCCATGAAACGGCGCGCCCGCGGCAACACCTTCGCGTCACTGGCCGTCACCCTTGCACTCGTCTCCGCCAACATCCGAAAAATTCTGACGTTCATTCAGAGCGAGCTGGCCCGAGTGCCCCTCACCACGAAGAACAGGTCCTTCACGAGCACGTGCTACTCCAGCGCTGACATCACTTCGGCGACGGCACCCACCGACACGACGCCGTCACCACCACCGAGCTAAGCCGCCCGGTCGTCACCAATTCCGTTACCTGCAGTAAAAGTCGCTTCGCCCTGCCAAAAACAGGGCGAAGCGGTGTTTAACCGCTGACCGCGCGCCGATCACAGCGTTTCTTGGGGGTAGCACTCTCGAAATCGGCGCCTTAACGCAGAAAACCGGCGATGCGATCGCCGGTTTTTTGTTGCCGCAAGAATTTCGTAAACTAAACGCCGGAATTACGTGAATTCTTCGCTGCGGAGACGGTGGGATTTGAACCCACGGTACCCCGTAAAGGGTACTCCACCTTAGCAGGGTGGTGCACTAAGCCGAACTATGCGACGTCTCCTTGGCATCCGCTTGCGCAAACACACTCTCTTATCTTAGCCGTACCACGGGTATCCGCTCTCACCACGACGACCGGGTCAGAAAAACGGATGCCCCCGCCCGGCTACTGGTTCTCGAGCGTACGTCCCCTGCTACAGGTATAGTCGCTGGCGGTCTGGCCGGTCACCGACTCCGATAGGACGACTCCGGGGGCTTCCGTGGCCACCGGCGCATCGGTCGCGGCTGGAACATCGGTCGCGATGGGATCTGTGGTCGCAGCTGGGGCGGGAGCGGCTTCGACGAGAGCGTTGGGGTCGGCGACGGTGCCGCGGCCGGTGGTTCCACTCAGCGCGAGGGGTTGATCGGCAGCAACCGCCTCGAATAGGTTGTCGAAGGCTGGCTGAACGGCCTTGACCCCTCCGGTCGTGCTCCCGGTCGGCACCTGCGCGAAGACGACCTGGTCGAGGTCGATGTCTTTCAGCGCCACGGCGATCGACGCGAGGGTCGTCACGCTGTTGAGACTGTCGGAAAGCCGCATATTGCCCGTCACCGCCTTGGCCAAGGCGTACACCTTGGCCGGGTCCGAGAGGGTGTCAGCGCTCTTGATCGTGCGCACCAGCGACGACATGAACAACTGCTGGTTGTTGATACGGGTCAAATCGCCGCCGTCGCCGACGCCGTGGCGGGTGCGCAGAAACTGGAGCGCGTCGTACCCGGCGAGCATGTGCTCGCCCGGGTCGAGGAATGTTCCCGTATATTCGTCTTCGATGCGGCTGGCCACGCAGACCGGCACGCCACCGACGGCGGAGGACATGGCCATGACCCCACTGAACTGCGCTTCGGCCGCAAACGGAATGGACAGGCCGGTGAGCTTCTCGACCGTTAGCACGGTACAGGCGAGGCCGCCGTAGGTGAGCGTGGTGTTGATCTTCTGGCTGCTCATCGCGGGGAACGAGCCACCGTCGGGGTCGGGGCAAGAGGGAATGGGCACGAACAGGTCGCGGGGAAAGCTGATGACCGAGGCGTTGCTGTGGTCTTCGGAGATGTGCAGCAGCATGGTCACGTCGTTGAGATCGCCGGTGGAGTCTTCCGGACCGAAGGCTGCATCCTGCCCAACTCGGCTGTCACTGCCGACGATGAGCATGTTCACGCCGCCGTCGATGGCGCCGATCGATGGGACCGGACCGTCGGTCTCATTGGCGAGGTGCACGCTGGGCTGCACGCTCGCTGCGACGTCATAGGCTGCGATCGCGCCGACCGAAAAGCCGCTGACCAGGACGACGGCCAGGCTGCCGGCAAGAAACTTCGCGACCGTGACGGCAGCATTCGACTTCTTCAGTCGGCCGTGACGCGCAACGGTTTTGAGGTTCTGCGAACCGTTCGAGCGGGGGCGAAGTTGGTCGCTCACTCATGTCCTCTCATCGGGTTGCTGGCCGGACGGCCCTGAGGCGACAGTCGCTGTACGCCGGTGGTTGTGCATTTCACAGGTGTTGCGGAGGGCGTGGGATTCGAACCCACGAGACATTTCTGCCCACCAGTTTTCAAGACTGGCTCCATCGGCCGCTCGGACAGCCCTCCCGGTTGCCCGAGCCCCCACGCAAAATGCAGCGTAGAAACAGTTGGGCGAACTGGCCCGATTCTAGCCGATGGCAGACTGCACAGGCTGACAGAGCCGGCTGAAAAACGGCTGGATGCCCGTCAGAGCGTGCGCAACACCGTGGCGAGGCCATCGATGGCCACGTTGCCGGTGACCTCTGATCCGGCGGCAAGAACGTCATCGGGGGACTCCCCCATGGCCACACCGCGACCGAATTCGCCAGCCCATTGCAGCATGTCGATGTCGTTGCGACCATCCCCGACGGCCATTACCCGGTGGCGGGGGACACCAATAGACACCCGCACCCGCTCCATCGCCGTGGACTTATTGACACCGTCGGGGGCGATGTCGAGCCAGGCAGTCCACCCGATGGCGTAGCTGACCCGGTTCAGCCCCATGCGCTCGACCACCTGGAGAAAATCCTCCATGTCGTGGTCGGGGGAGATGACGACCACGCGGGTTGCCTGGTGCTTCAAGAGCTCATCGAAATCGACCCGTTCGCTGTCCATGCCGATCGTGGCATCGGGAATCGGCTCGGTATAGCGGTAGAAGCCGTGCTCGTCTTCGACGGCGAACCGCGCCGACCCGAGGTGCGCGCGAATCGATATGAGCACGTCGCTGGGGTCGAAGGTTTCAATCCATTCACGGCGGTAGCCCATGGGCGCTGAGGCGTCGCGGTGCATGGTGATGGCGCCGTTGGAACAGACGACATAGCGCGGTGAGATGCCGAGTCGGTCGAGCACCGGCAGGGCTGCTGCGGCGGAACGCCCCGTGGCCAGCATGACCTCGTGTCCTGCAGCGGTAAGCCGGGCGACCTCGTCGATCACGGCCTGGCTGATCGAGCCGTCTTCGTGCATCGTGGTTCCGTCGATGTCGAGGGCGACGAGCCACCGCTCGGTCATGGACACCGCAGTCACTTCGTTCCCCTGACGGGGATCGGCCTGAGTACCTCGAGGCCACCGAGGTAGGGCTGCAGCGCGCTCGGAACGAGCACCGAACCATCCGCTTGCTGGTGCGTTTCGAGCATGGCCACGAGCCAGCGAGTGGTCGCCAGCGTACCGTTCAGGGTGGCGACCGGCGTGGTCTTGCCCGATTCGGTTCGATAGCGGATGTCCAACCGGCGCGCCTGATAGGTGGTGCAGTTGCTCGTGCTGGTGAGCTCACGGTATGCATTCTGGGTGGGCACCCAAGCCTCGATGTCGAACTTGCGGGCCGCGCTCGAGCCGAGGTCCCCAGCAGCGACGTCGATAACCCGGTAGCTGAGGCCGAGCGACTGCAGCATGCCCTCCTGCAGGGCGACGAGGCGATCATGCTCGGCCTCGGCGTTCTCGGGCAGCACGTAGGTGAACATTTCGAGCTTGTTGAACTGGTGCACGCGAATGATGCCACGGGTGTCTTTTCCGCCCGAGCCGGCCTCGCGGCGGTAGCAGGTGGACCAGCCGGCGTACCGCAGGGGCTCTTCGGAGAGGTCGAGGATCTCGTCTTTGTGGTACCCGGCGAGCGCGACCTCGCTCGTGCCGGTGAGGTAGAGGTCGTCGGCGGGCAGGTAGTAGACCTCATCATTGTGTTCGCCGAGAAAGCCGGTGCCGTCCATGATCTCGGGTCGCACCAGGGTGGGGGTGATGAGCGGCACGAAGCCGGCTTCGAGCGCCCGGTCGAGCGCCATGTTCATGAGGGCGATCTCGAGCCGGGCGCCGATGCCCTTCAAAAAGTAGAAGCGGGTTCCGGAGACCTTGGCGCCGCGGGCCATGTCGATGGCCCCGAGCAGTTCGCCCAGTTCGAGGTGGTCGCGCGGCTCAAAGTCGAAGATCGGGGCTTCACCGTGGGTGCGTAGGGTCGCGAAGTTTTCTTCGGCGCCGACCGGTACGCCGTCGATGATCGGGTTCGCGATGGTCTTGACGACCGCGGTGAAGCGGATGTCGGCCTCGCCGGCGATGACTCCGGCAGCCTTCACCTCGGCGGCGAGGCTTTGCGCTTCTGCAACGAGGGCTTTTTTCTCAGCGCCAGGCGCCGCAGCGACCCTCTTGCCGAACAGGTTTTGCGCGGCGCGCAGGTCTTCGAACGCCGTGATCGTCGACCGCCGTTCCGCGTCGGCAGCAAGCGCGGCATCGACCGCCTCAACGGAGTCGCCACGGGCCTCCTGCGAACGCTTGAAGAGGTCAGGGTTTTCGCGTAACAGCACCGGATCAATCACCCGGTCAGTCTACAAGCGACTACCATCGGGCAATCGCGAGGCCAACCCAGTAGCCTAAGCCTCGTGAGCGCCTCCGAAAACCTCGCCCAGCATGCTGCCGTCGTCTACAACCCCATCAAGGTCGACCTTGCTAAGTTGCGGGCGAGCGTGGCCGAAGCGGAGCAGTCCGCCGGATGGGGTACGACGCAATGGTTTGAAACAACTGTCGACGATGTCGGCCAGGCCGCTACCAAACGGGCCCTCGATACCGGCGCCGCTATGGTGGTCTCGGCCGGCGGTGACGGCACGGTGCGGGCCGTCGCCGAGGCGTTGCGGGAGTCCGGCGTGCGCATGGCCATCGTGCCATCGGGTACCGGCAATCTGCTCGCCCGCAACCTGCTGCTCCCGCTCGGCAGCATCGACGCCGCAACGTCGATCGCGTTCAGCGGTGTCGACAAGCCCATCGACCTCGGCGTCGCTATCGTGACCACCGATGCCGGCGCGGTAGAAGAGCACGTTTTTCTGGTCATGGCCGGGCTCGGGCTCGACGCGCAGATGATCGCCCACACACGCGACGACCTCAAGAAGCAGATGGGCTGGCTCGCCTACGTCGACGGGGTGGCGCGGGCGCTGCCGAAAGCGCGGCCATTTCGCATCCGCTACAGCGTTGCCGGACGCACGGACCGGCCGGCGCAGGTGAGCGCCATTCTCGTGGCCAACTGCGGGCTACTGCCGGGCAACCTGCAGTTTCTGCCCGATGCGCGCCTCGACGACGGCATTTTGGACATTGCCGTGCTGCAGCCCAAGGGCATGCTCGGCTGGCTCACCATCTGGCGGCGGGTGACCTGGGAAAACGGGGTCCTGCGGCGCTCAGCGGTGGGGCGACGCATGATTGCGGCGACGGAGTCGTCAAATGAGCGGGTGATGACGACCCTGCGCGGGCCCGACATTCGTATCGCGCTTGAGCACGTGCAGGAATTCGAACTGGACGGCGATGAGTTCGGTCTGGTGCAGAAGGTGCGCCTGCACGCCGATGCCGGCGCGCTCATCGTGCGCGTGCCGGCCTGAGTCAGATAGCGGAACTGGCTATGGTCGCGACGATCGAAAACGCCACCGCAGGGCGTGGACGAACAGCAGGCCAACAACGGTGAGCAGACCGGTGGAGATCATTGCGGGTGCGAAGGTGTAAGTCAACTGCTGCATCACTATCTCGATCGGCACCTCCGCGTTCGAGGATCCCGAGAAGCCGGAGCTGAAATAGGTGCTCGTAATCGTGCGCACCTGCAGGATCAGCCCACCGATGATGAGAGCTGGCCCAATAAACCACAGGGCAATGATGAACGGATTACGCGGCTCGAATTGATCGAGGGGCTCGTCGTCGTCAGCTGCACCGTCTGCAGGCACAGGGATCGCACCCGGGTTGCGCCCGTCTGTGTCGACGGATGCTTCTGGCTGGTTGGAAGGAGTGGGCGCGAACAGCTCGGTCATCGCCGCGCTAGTGGAATCCACCGAGTCACCGGGCTCATAGCCACGCTGATAGCGGGCATCGTGCTCCGGGTCAAAGCGCGGATCGGTCATTGGGTCGGCTCCCCCGCGATCAGCCCGCGCAACCAGTCGCGAGCCTCGATGAAGATGCCGTCGTCGTAGCGGGACGTGAACTCGATCTTGCGCTGGTCTGCCCGCGGATAGGACCCGAGAAAGATCACCTTGGGGCTGAAACGGCGCAACCCGAGCAGTGCGTCGGCGACGCGCTCGTCGAGAATATGACCGTCGGCATCGACCACGAAGCGGTAACGGCCGAGGGAATCCCCGATCGGCCGGGACTGGATGAGACTGAGGTTCACGCCGCGGGTGGCGAACTGCTCGAGCATGTCGAGCAACGCGCCGGAGCGGTCGCTCGGCAGCTCGATGATGAGGCTGGTCTTGTCGGCTCCGGTCGGCGCGGTGAGCTCGTTGCCGCGGGCGACAAGCACGAACCGGGTCACCGCGTTCGGGTTGTCACCGATTTCTGACGCCAGGACAACGACGTCGTGGTGCTTGTCGATGCCGGGCGGGGCGATCGCGGCATCCGCTTGCGCGTTGTCCAGGAGTGACGACGCCGCAGTGACGTTGCTCGACGCGGGAATGTGCCCATGGCTCGGCAGGGTGCGTTCGAGCCAATTGCGGCACTGCCCATAGGCGACCGGATGCGCGTTGATGACGCGCACGTCGTTCAACGTTGTGCCGGGGCGGGCGACCAGTACGAAGTTCACGGGCACCAGGTATTCGCCGATGATGCGCAGGTTTGGCACGCTCGCGAGGGCATCCTGCGTGGCCGTGACTCCGCCGTCGACCGAGTTCTCGATGGCGATCATTGCCGCCAGGCTGCGGCCGCTCACGACATCGGCGAAGGCCTCACCGACGTTGTTGACCGGACGCCAGATCTGGCCGCGGGCGCCCGGAACCTGGGCGAGCGCCGCTTCAGTGAAGGTGCCGGCCGGGCCGAGATAGCTGTAAGTCTGGGCTTGGAGCGGATTCGGCGAGTCGGGCATGGCTGACAGCCTACCGGGGGTGCCAGACTGTGCTCATGAGCCAACGAGCAGGAACCCGCGCCCAGGAATCTGATTTGATCGACGTTGATGGGCTGGTCAAGGCCTATTACGACCTGAAACCGGATGTCACGGTGCCGGCCCAACGGGTCGTCTTCGGCACCTCCGGGCACCGCGGCAGTTCACTGAACACCGCCTTCAACGAGGATCACATCAGTGCCACGACGCAGGCGATCGTGGAATATCGCGCCGGTCAGGGCATCACCGGCCCGCTGTTCATCGGCACCGACCCGCACGCCCTGAGCGGTCCGGCGTACACGACCGCCCTCGAGGTGCTCGTCGCCAACGGCGTGCGCGTGCTCGTAGACGAGTTCGACGACTACGTGCCCACCCCGTCCCTGTCGCACGCGATTTTGGCCTACAACCGCGCCGAGCACGGCGACCTGGCCGACGGCATCGTCGTCACCCCGAGCCACAACCCACCGATGGATGGCGGCTTCAAGTACAACCCGCCACACGGCGGTCCGGCCGACAGCGATGCCACCTCGTGGATCGCTAACCGGGCCAACGAACTCATCGCTCATGGTCTCGATGGCGTACTGATGAGCGAACCCAGCGCCCTGGAAACCTACGACTTTCGCGGCAACTACGTGAACGACCTCGAGAACATCATCGACATGCAGGCCATCCGCACCAGCGGAATCCGCATCGGGGCCGACCCGCTCGGCGGCGCAAGCGTGGGCTACTGGGGCGCCATCCGTGACCGTTATGAGATCGACTTGGTCGTAGTCAACCCGAAAGTCGACCCGACCTGGCGCTTCATGACCCTGGATTGGGATGAGAAGATCCGGATGGATCCCTCGAGTGCGTCAGTGATGGCATCCGTTGTCGCCCACAAGGATGAGTACGACATTCTCACCGGCAACGACGCTGACGCCGACCGGCACGGCATCGTGACGCCCGACGGCGGCCTGATGAACCCGAACCACTTTCTGGCCGTCGCCATCGACTACCTGTACAGCCACCGCGAAGGCTGGAGGCCCGACGCTGCGGTGGGTAAGACCCTCGTCTCGTCGACGATGATCGACCGGGTGACCGGCTTTCTCGGCCGCGACCTGTGGGAGGTGCCCGTTGGTTTCAAATGGTTCGTGCCCGGCCTCATCGACGGTTCCGTCGCTTTCGGCGGTGAAGAGAGCGCCGGAGCGAGTTTCGTGCGCTTTGACGGCACCGTCTGGACCACCGACAAGGACGGTATTCTGCTCGCCCTGCTCGCCTCCGAGATTCTCGCGGTGACCGGCAAGACCCCGAGCCAGCGCTACGCGGAACTGACCGAGCACTTCGGCGCGCCCTCGTATGCCCGAGTGGATGCCGCCGCCACGCCCGCGCAGAAGGCCGCCCTGGCCAAACTCGACGGCTCGATGATCACGGCCACCGAGCTCGCCGGCGAGAAGATCACCGGCGCGTTCAGCGTCGCCCCGGGCAACGGCGCTGCCATCGGCGGCGTCAAGGTAACGACCGAGAACGCCTGGTTCGCGGCCCGGCCCAGCGGCACCGAAGACGTCTACAAAATCTACGCCGAGTCCTTCCTCGGCCCGGAGCACCTGGCCCTGGTGCAGGCCGAGGCCAAAGCCATAGTCGACGACGCGATCGCCTAGGGAACGCTCCAGTAGTACGCAGTGCCGCCCGGGTGATCCACCGTGATCGCCGTGTCGACCGAACGATAGTCGGAATCCAAGGTGTGCCCGGCAAAGAAGATCGAGACGGTGTCGCCGGCTTTCTCGACCTTGGTGACGATCCCGGTGTGGTCACGGTCGCCGGTGTTGTCCCAGTCGAATTGCGCGATGTCGCCGACCTTGACCTGGTCGCGCTGCTGATCGGTCAGGGCTACGGCCTTGCCGGTCGCCGCGATGTACTTCATGAAGGCGGTCGAGCTGCGCCAGGCCGCTGAAGCGTCATAGGCGTTGCCGTTCTTCGGACTCGACCAGACAGCGTCCATGGTCCAGCCGCGGGCGATCATGGCCTGGCTGGCGAAGTTGACGCAGTCATTCTCACCGAGCACTCCCCACTCTGCGGAGTTGTAGTTTTCGAGCTTCCAGTGCGCGAGAAGGTAGTCCAGCTGGGCCGTTACGGCGGCGCCCCCAGCCGGTGTTGCCGCGACCGGCGCCGCGATAGCAGACTCGGTGGGGGTGGGACGAGCCGGTTGCTCCGTTGTGACGGGAGTGGCGGCATCCGCGGTCTGAGCGGTCTTTGCAGAGTCGGCGGAACCCTCGAGGGCCTGCACGACGAGCGCGGTCGCGCCGACGGCGAGCACGGCTCCGACGGCCGACGTGAGGCCGAGTAGCTGCCACCGGGTCAGCTGCATGGTGTACTCACTTCGATTTTTCTGGGAACGGTGGACGGCCTAAGCATTGAAGGCGGCACTCAGATAGAGCCCGATCGCCGCGAGGGCGACGAGCACTCCGACGATGATGACGCCGATCAAAAACCGGCGGCGGAGACGCCGCTGGTCGGCCTCCGTGGGTTCGTTGTTCTGCAGCATGATTCGAGCTTAGCCGCGACGATTATCAGAGTTCTGGATGCCACGTGCACAACTGCGGAGATATGCGGTAAAAATTCCGGTTCCACCCGAGCGCAGGCCCGTTTCGACCGGATGTCCGCACTGAGGCACGCGGGCTTGGCAGGCAAGGTCCACAACGTTGGCTGGATGCCGCACGGCAGGATAGCGTGACGTCATGTCGCAGATCGCACCCACACCGTTCCCCTGGCCGCACGGATTTCTCTGGGGGTCGGCGACGGCCGCCGCGCAGATCGAGGGCGCCGGCCATGCCGGCGGCAAGGAAGACTCAATCTGGGACGCGTTCGCGCAGGTTCCGGGCGCCATCGCGGGCGGCGACGACTTGGAGACCGCCGTGGATCATTACCACCGAATGCCCGCCGACGTGGCGCTCATGGCCTCACTCGGCCTCGACTCCTACCGTTTTTCCACCAGCTGGGCGCGGGTGCGTCCGGGCGACCGCGCCGTGAACCCGGAAGGGCTCGACTTCTATTCCCGGCTCGTCGACGAACTGCTCGGCGCGGGTATTCTGCCCTGGCTCACCCTGTATCACTGGGACCTGCCGCAGGCACTGGAGGAGAAGGGTGGCTGGGCCAACCGCGACACCGCCTACCGTTTTGTCGACTATGCAACGGATGTCTACTCCGCGCTCGGCGATCGAGTCACCCACTGGACTACCTTCAACGAACCGTTCTGCTCCTCGCTGCTCGGCTACGGATCGGGCGTGCACGCGCCGGGCCGCCAGGACGGGCGGGCGGCGATCGCTGCCGTGCACCACCAGCACCTCGCGCACGGGCTCGCGGTCAATGCGCTGCGCTCAGCGGGCGCCCAGAACCTGGGGATCACGCTCAACCTCACCAACGCCGTGCCGCGCGATGCCACCGACGCGGTCGACATCGAAGCGGCCCGGCGGCTCGACTCGCTGGCCAACCGCATCTTTCTCGACCCGCTGCTGCATGGTGCCTACCCCGAGGACACCCTGCGCGACCTCGAGCCGTTCGGCCTGGCCGAGATCATCCACTCGGACGACCTCGAGATCATCGCCGCCCCGCTCGATTTTCTCGGCGTCAACCATTATCACGACGACCTCGTGAGCGGGCACGCGGATGCCTCGGCGAACGACTCGCACGCCGGCGGCGCCGCCCGTTCGGTCGGGTCGCCGTGGATCGGGTCGGAGTACATCAGCTTTCCCAGCCGCGGACTGCCGCGCACCGCGATGGACTGGGAGGTCAACCCCGACGGACTGCGTCTGTTGCTCGGGCGGCTCGGCAAAGAATATGACCGGCTCCCGCCGCTCTATGTCACCGAGAACGGCGCCGCCTACGACGACGTGGTGAGCGCCGATGGCGCCGTGCACGACGCCGAGCGCACGGAGTACATCGTGGCGCACGTCAACAAGGTGGGTGAGGCCATCGCGGCCGGCGCCGACGTGCGCGGATACTTCGTCTGGTCGCTGCTCGACAACTTCGAGTGGTCCTATGGCTACGAGAAGCGCTTCGGCATCGTGCGCGTCGACTACGACACCCTTGAGCGCACGGTGAAAGACAGCGGAAGCATGTTCGCGGCGCACATACGAGCGGCGCACGCGGGCTGAGCGGCGGCAGGCGAGCGGATGCCGCCCGTTGGCGGCATCCGCTTCTGGCGGCACTCGTCAGCGGTGGCGGCACTCGTCAGCGGTGGCGGCACTCGTCAGCGATCGCGGCACTCGTCAGCGATCGCGGCACTCGTCAGCGATCGGGGCACTCTGAGGTAGGGGTGCCAGCGTCTCTAACGAGTGCCGCGAGCGCTGCCGTTGTACGTTGCACCCTGCCGGGGCTCGGTGAGACTGCGAAATCTCAGTGTTTCTCGGCGGTTGTCTCAAGAAATTGAACGCCGGAAACCGGCGCGAACCGGGCGCGCATCACGCTGAACGCCTCCGGGTTCTGGTCGATGAGCACGAAGCGTCGGTCGAGCGCGGCGGCGACCGTGCCGGTGGTGCCGCTGCCGGCGAAGAAGTCGAGCACCCAATCCCCCTCACGGCTGGACGCCTGGATGATGCGACGCAGAATTCCGATCGGTTTCTGCGTGGGGTAGCCGGTTTTCTCCTTGCCGGTGGGAGAGACGATCGTATGCCACCAAACATCCGTCGGCAGTTTTCCCTTGGCCACTTTTTCTGGCGTGACCAAGCCGGGCGCCATGTACGGCTCCCGGTCGACGGTCGTCGAGTCGAAGTAATACCGGGCCGGATTTTTCACGTAGACCAAAATCGTGTCGTGCTTGGTGGGCCACTTGTTCTTGGATTTCGCACCGTAGTCGTAAGCCCAGATGAGTTCGTTGAGAAAGCATTCCCGGCCGAACAGGGCGTCGAGCAGCACCTTGGCATAGTGCGCTTCGCGGTAGTCGAGGTGCAGATAGAGCGTGCCGTCGTCGGCGAGCAGGCGCCAAGCCTCGATCAGGCGCGGTTCCAGAAAGGCCCAATAATCTTCGAACTGATCGTCATAGCCCAGCAGGTCACCCTTGATGCGCTCGTAACGCTGGCCCTTGAACCCCGTGATCGTGCCGACCGCGTGCGAGCCGTCGGCAGAGACCGACCGTATGGAGGTGGTGCTCTGCCGTTTCTGCGAGCGACCGGTGTTGAACGGCGGGTCGAGGTAGATCAGGGTGAAGGCGCCATCGGGCAGGCCCGGCAGCACGTCGAGGTTGTTGGCGTGAATGACACGGCTCGGGCTGGTCGGTGTCCACGCGTTTGGCATATACCCATTCTTTCAGCCTGCGCGCCGCTCATCGGCTTAGTCTGTCGGGATGACTGCTGAATCGACGACCATCCACTCGCAGAATCTGGCCGACGCCGGGACTGTGGAAGTACGCCACGACCCGGGGCAGAGCCGCTACACGGTGTGGCTCGACGACGAGGCCGTGGGACGGGCCGACTACACCACGACGTCAACGGCCGTGCACTTCACCCACACCGAGGTCGATCCGGCCCAACGCACGCACGGGCTCGCCAGCATTCTGGTCGAGCAGGCGCTGGGCGACGTGCGCGTTCGCACCACGCGAGCCGTCGTGCCGGACTGCTCGTACGTGGCGCACTGGATAGACACTCACGTTGACTACCAAGACCTGCTGACGCGCGGGCGGTAGTGGCGAGTGGATGCTGGCGGGCGCACCGCGAGCATCCGTTCGTCGCGGTTCACGGAACCCGGGCCAACCAGGCCTCTGTGCTGAATTTGTTCGCGACGAGCTCCGTGGCCTTGGCGTATTCCTCGGCGGTGACGTCACCCTCGCTGGCGCCGTACAGACCGGTGAAGGTTTCTTTCATACGGTCGATGATCGCAGCGCGGGTGAGACCGGTCTGACTGCGTAGCGGGTCGACGCGTTTGGCGGCGCTCGTGATGCCCTTATCGCTGAGCTTTTCGCGGCCGATGCGCAGCACCTGCACCATTTTTTCACCGTCCATGTCATAACTCATGGTGACGTGGTGCAGCACGGCTCCGCTTCCCAGGCGCTTCTGGGCCGCTCCGCCGATCTTGCCCCCGGGACTCGTGATGTCGTTGAGCGGCTCGTAGTGCGCGTCGATGCCGAGGGATTTGAGAGCGGCGATGACCCACTCGTCGAGAAAAGCGTAGGAGTCGGCGAAGCTCATGCCCTGCACAAGGTCGGTCGGCGCGTAGATGGAATACGTGATGACCGAGCCGGCTTCCATGAACATGGCGCCGCCGCCGCTGATGCGCCGCACCACGGTGAAGCCATACTTGGCGGCATTCTCGGGGTCGACCTCGTTCTTGAGCGACTGAAAACTGCCGATCACGACGGCCGGTTCGTTCCACTCCCAGATACGGAGTGTGGGCTGTCGGCGTCCCTCCGCAACCTCGGTCGCGAGCACCTCGTCGAGGGCCATCTGCAGCACGGGCGCGACGGGCTGCAGCGAGTGGATGATCTGCCAGTCGTAGTCCCGCCAGGTGCTCGCCTGGGCCAGCGAACGGCGAATCGCCACGGCCACGGCCTCCGGAGAGAATCCGAGCAGAATAGCACCGCTGGGGAGCGCACCACGCACCGTAGCGGCGATCGTGGCCGTCGCACTGCCGACGGGGAGGCCGCTCACCGCGGAATTGATGTCTTCGAGGGCATCGTCAGGCTCCAGAAAGAAGTCTCCGGCCAGACGAAAGTTGGTTATGACGTCATCGACGACATCGAGATCAACGACGACCAGTTTGCCGCCCGGAACCTTATATTCACCATGCATACAATCAGCCTACGGCGGTCAGGTGCTCGTCGAGCCAGTCCACGAGGTCGCCGATGACTTCGTCGCGGTTAATCTCGTTGAAAACTTCGTGCCGAGCACCCGGGTACACGATCAGGCGCACGTCCCGCAGCCCGGAACGCCGAACGTAGGAGGTCACCAGCTTGAGCGCACTGCGTTCCCCGCCGACGGTATCATCACCGCCGACGAGCACGAGCAGCGGCAGGCCACCGGGCAGGCCACGCGCCGGGCGACCAAACAAGCGCGCGGCCTCGCGAATGCCGAACAGCTTGGCGAGCGGCGTCGCCGTGGTGAGCGGGTCGGCCACGAAGGCTGCGGCGACGGCCGGGTCACGGCTAAGCCACTCGACCCCGGTAGTGCCAAGTGCCTTGTGCCTGCGGTTCAGGTCGCCGCCATCGAGGTAACCGGGCCAGCGGTAGGCGGTTCCGGAGAGCACGATGGCATCGTACGCGGCCGCGTGCTCGTTGACGATCATCTGCACCATGAACGATCCCCAACTGTGCCCGAGCAACACGAGGGGCAGGGCCGGATGCTCTGAGCGGATGATTCCACTCAGCTGGTAGACGCCGGCTACTGCCGAGCGCAGCCCGCCGGCGCCGAGCCGACCCAGCCTGGTGTGATCGCCGCCGTGCTGGGCGAGTCCGGTCTGGCCGTGGCCGACGTGGTCATCGGCGTAGACCGTGTAACCGGCCCGATTGAGGTCGGCGGCGAGCGCCGCGTAGCGCTGGGCGTGTTCGCCGACACCGTGGGCGAGCTGAATCACGGCTCGGGGGGCAGGGACCGGCCAGACGTAGTAGGTGATAACCAGGCCGGAGGCATGCGTATATGTAGGCACGGGGCTAGTCTGCTCTCTTGTGCGGGGCATGCTCGAAGTAATAATGTCCTTAGCAAGGCTAATTTGCTATGCTAATGATATATGGAATCGCGAATACACCCGAAAATCCTAGCCCTCGGCGTCGTCACAGCACAGCCATTGGCCGGCCCTGACCAGGCAGCGAACAACACCTCGGAGATCAGCCACGAATTTCGACTGGCCAATGGGCGCCTAGCTCGCCGTCTGCGGCAGGAAAAAGCCGAAAACGAGTTGGGCAGCGGCCAGTTCTCGGCACTCGGCGTGCTGTACGTGCACGGCCCGCTGACGCTCACCGAGCTCAGCGAATTCGAACGGGTCACCCCGCCATCGATGACCCGTACGGTCAAATGCCTCGTCGATGCCGGCCTCGTGACCCGCACGAATTCCACGCTCGATGGCCGCAAGATCGTGCTGACCACAACGGATGCCGCGCGCGAGATCATGACCGAAACTCGCAAGCGGCGAGATGCCTGGCTGGCGCAGCGAGTTGCTCGGCTCAGTCCCGAACAGCACCGCGTTCTCGCCGCCGCGACACTGATAATGAAGGAGCTCGCCGACAGTTGAGTGCCATGTTCCGCTCGCTGAGCGTCGTCAATTACCGCATCTGGTTCGCCGGAGCTTTGGTGTCGAACATCGGCACCTGGATGCAGCGCACCGCCCAGGACTGGATCGTACTGACCGAGCTCACCAACTACAACGCGACCGCGGTCGGCATCACCATGGCTTTGCAACTCGGCCCGATGCTGCTGCTCATGCCCTGGTCCGGGCTGATCGCCGACCGGTTCAACCGGCGCAAGCTGCTCATTCTCACCCAGACCCTGATGGGGTTGCTGGCCCTCGGCCTGGGCATCCTGACCGTGCTCGAAGTGGCCGAGCTCTGGCACGTCTACCTCTTTGCCTTCGGCCTCGGCATCGTCGCCGCGATCGACGCGCCGGCCCGCCAAACTTTCGTCTCCGAACTCGTCGCTGAAGACCAACTGTCCAATGCCGTCGCACTCAATTCCGCTTCATTCCACGGTGCACGCTTGATCGGTCCGGCTGCCGCCGGACTGCTCACGGTTGCCGTCGGTGCCGGCTGGGTGTTCATGATCAACGCGGTTACCTTCGCCGGGACCGTCTTCGCGATGACCCTGCTGCGCACGCACCAGCTGCGTCGCCAACCGACGATCTCCCGCGAGCGTGGGCAGCTCCTGGCTGGCTTTCGCTATGTGCGCGGTCGTTCCGATATCGTTGTCGTCATGATCGCGGTCTTTCTGATCGGCACGTTTGGCCTGAACTTCGCCATCTTCACCTCGACCATGGCCACGATCGAGTTCGGCCGGGGGGCTGCGGAATTTGGCCTGCTCAGTTCGATCATGGCCATCGGCGCCGTCATTGGCGCTCTGCTCTCTGCCCGACGGAGCCGCGCCCGGCTGCGCCTCATCGTGCTCGGCGCCGCTCTGTTCGGCATTGCGTGCGCACTGTCGGCGATCATGCCGACATATGCCACTTTCGCCATATCTCTCGCGCTGGTCGGCCTAGCTTCACTCACCCTGATGACGACCGCGAACGCGTACGTGCAGACCACGACGCGGCCCGAGATGCGCGGCCGGGTAATGGCGCTCTACATGGCCATTTTCGTCGGCGGTACTCCCCTCGGCGCACCACTCGTCGGTCGGGTAGCGGATGCCTTCGGCCCGCGTTGGGCGCTCGGCCTCGCAGCGATGTCCGGCCTGTTGGCGGCGGCCGTCATATTGTTCTGGATGGTGCGCTATCGCCGGTTGCGGGTGCAGCTGCATCCGTTCTCGTCACCACGGGTGCGCGTGCGGCATTCCGGCGACGAGCGCGAGGTGCCTGCGGCCAAGCGCGAGGACGCCAGGCCGACGCTGCACGAGGACGCCGCCTTGGACATTGCCCCAGACCTGGATCGTGAGCACGCCGCCGAACGCAACCGCGAAACCGCGACGCGAGAAATCGCCATCGTCGAGGCCACAGTGCCGCGCTAGAGCTGAGCGGGCACCGTCGTCGGGTGACGGCCCCCATGACCGCGGTTCCGACCGCGAACTTCATCGGCGTAGACGGCTGCCTCGAGCCCCACTTGGTCCACACAGCAGCGAAAATGCCGGAAAGCACGATGATGAAGACGGGCTTGATTGACTGCACCCACGACACCGGCATCTCCCAGCCGAACAGAGCCCGGTCAAGCCGCTCGTCGGAATAGATCGTGACGACCGTGAACTGCTGCTGGTACAGCGACCAGAACGCAGCGCTGGCCACGACAAGCGGGATGGAGACATAGACACGTGTGCGTTGTACCGGAGTGATCTGCCGGTTCGTGAGTATCACCGCGACATAAGCGACCGTGGCGATGACGGTCAACCCAATCACGAGCGTGACCAGATTGCCCGCGGTGATCACGCCGGTCAACACGAGCACGACGACGACGAGTATTGCCCCGTAGGCATAGCCGCGTTAACGGGACCGCGGGAGGGGATCCGGCACCAATCGGGCAGTATCCGACAGCTGTTTGCAGCCGAACGAGTATTGGGTCAACCCGATCGCCATGCCCACAGCGGCGAGTCCAAAACCATAGTGAAATCCGATCTTGGTCTGCAACACCCCGGTGAGGATCGGACCGGCAAACGTCGCGCTGGCCTTGAGCCCACCGCTGCCGACAACGACCAGGACGAGGCCGGTTACGAGACCGCTGACCCCCGGCACGACGGCCAGGGCGATGTGACCGAGCATGATGACGATGGCGCTAACACCCGAGAGGTGGGCGACGCGCACGGGCGAAGTAGGCTCATGGAATGAATCCATTGCTGGTCAGCCTGCCCGATTCCCTCCTGCGCAAGGCGGTCGGTGAACTGCCGGCCGGCGTCGAAGTCGTCGAATGGGCACTCGATGGCCCGGCTCCCCGGCCGCGGTTCGACATCGTCGTCACGCCGTATATGGGCGGGACCGAGCGACTCGCGCACCTCGCCGGTGTCGAGACCCGATTAGTGCAGAGCCAGTCCATCGGCTACGACGGTGTCGATCAGGTCCTCCCTGCCGGGCATGTCTTCGCCAATGCTGCGAGCGTGCACGAAGCCTCCACCGCCGAGCTCACCCTCGCCCTCATCCTGGCCTCCCAGCGCGGAATCCCCGATTTTGTGCGCGCCGCCGACGCCGGCGAATGGGCGCCGACCCATCACCCGAGCCTCGCCGACCGCACGGTGTTGCTACTCGGCTACGGCGGTGTCGGTCAGGCCATCGAGAGCCGGCTGCTGGCCTTCGAGACCACGGTCATCCGCGTCGCGCGCACGGCCCGCGACGATGAGCGTGGCGCGATCTACGGCTTCGATTCCCTCTCCGAACTGCTGCCACAGGCCGACATCGTCGTCGTCGGCGTTCCACTGACTGCAGAGACCACTCACCTGGTCGACGACGCGTTCCTGACCCAGATGCGTGACGATAGCCTGCTCGTGAACATTGCCCGCGGCCCGGTCGCCGATACCGCCGCGCTGCTCGCGCACGCGACGAGCGGCCGCCTCAGGCTCGCACTCGACGTGACCGAGCCGGAACCGTTGCCGGCGGGGCATCCGCTCTTCGCCCTGTCGAATGTGCTCATCTCACCACATGTCGGCGGCGCCTCGAGCGCCATGCTGCCGCGCATGGCCCGGCTGGTGCGCGAGCAGATAGAACGGATGCTGCGCGACGAGACCCCGCTCAACGTCGTGTTGACGAGTTAGTCGCTGCGTCACCCTGTTTAGCCGTCGAGGGCCGCGTTCGCACTGGCTTGCGCGGTGCGCAGGGCCTGGTCGACCGGAATACGACCCAGGAACATTTCGGCGAAGGTCGACTCGAACGCGTCGGAGGCCTCGGCCCATCTCGCGCCCTGCGGCGCCTGCACGGTGCCGTTGTCGAGCACTTCGATGAACGCGGTCACGTCGATGCCCCGTTGCTGCCACGACTCGACATAACCGGCCTGCGCTCCGATGACGGCCGGCGATGCCGACCCGTCTTCGCCGATAGCCGCGCTGCCCGCGGTACTGCCGAGCCACTCGAGCAGTTTGCGGGTTTGTCCCGGATGCTTCGAGTCGGCGTTGCCAGCGGCAATGACGCCGTTGGTGACGCTGATCGCGCCGGCCGGACCCGACGGAATCGTCGCGACACCCCATGTGAAGCCGGCGCCATCACTCACGTTGCTGAGGTTGTAGACGCCGCTCTGGAACAGGGCCATCTTGCCCTGCAGAAACTGGTCGAGCGCGAAGTCGCCGTTGAGGTTGGTGTCGGCGGCCGACGGGGCCACATGATATTTGTTCATCAGGTCGATCACGTACTGGAACGACTCCTGCCCCTTGGCCGTGTCGAAGACGAACTCGTCGCCGTCTTGTAGGGCCGCACCGTTCGAGCCGAGGTAGTTGAGGTAGATGGCGTTGAGGTCGTTGGCGGCGTTGTAGCCGTACTGCACGATTTGCGAGGGGTCGAACGCTGGGTTGTCGGCGGTGTTGCCGTTGGCGTCGACGGTGAGCTTTTGCAGCACGGGCAGCAGGGTGTCTTCGCCGGTGGCCGGATCCCAGTGCAGGTCGCCGACGCTGCTCGGGTCGATACCGGCTGCCGCGAGGAGTTCCTCGTTGTAATACAGTCCGATCCCGGGGTCAGCCAGCTGAGGTACGCCCCAGAGCGCACCATCGAGGGTGTACTGGTCGATGACGCTGGTTTGCCAGTTGGCCTGAGCGTCGGAGCCGAGGGCATCCGTTATGTTCGTCAGGCTGCCGTTGACGGCATAGTCGGCGAAGTTGCCGGCGTTCACCCAGAACACATCGTCGGCGGTCTCGCCCGCCACGTCGACGCGTAGTTTGGTGAAGTAGTCGGCCCACGGCACAACGTTGACGGCGACATCGATGCCCGGATTGGCTTTCTCGAACGCCGTGAACGACGTGTCGTAGGATTGCGCGACCTGTTCGTCCCAGACCCGCACGGTCAGCGTCGTGTCGGAGCCGGTTTGCGGAGTCAGCGCCAGCGCAGTGGCCGCACCGCCGATGGCAACAACGGATGCGACGGTGACCATGGCGATAATGGTTGAGCGTTTGGCGATGGTGTCCCCTGTTCTTGTTGGAGGTTACCAGTTGCCGCCCGCTTCCAACACTATTCAGACGCCGCGAGGTGTTCGCCGAAAAACGCTTCGATGCGCTTCCAGGCGTTGGCGGCGGCCACCGGGTCGGGGCCGGCGCCGAGGACGCGCGCCAGCACCGGGCCACGGGCCGTCGCCTGAGGGAATCGCCAGCACGGCTTTCAGGCCGGCGCTGCCACCCGGTCCGTCGGGCAGTTTCAGGTCGATGAGCCCGAGTGCTGCGGTCATGGTCTCCCCCGGGTTGGCTGAAACTGTATCCCGCACACCCCGCAAAGTCGTATAGTTTGTGGTCAGACCACAGAACGTCGACCGAGAGGACCTTATGACCGCGATCAGCCGTCGTGCCTGGCAGGTCGTGCTCGATGCCGTCGAACTCGACCTGCTCGAGGGACGCCTCAGCCCAGGTGATCACCTACCGCCCGAACGCACCCTCGCGGCCGACCTGGGTGTCGGTCGATCGAGCGTGCGAGAAGCACTGCGGGTGCTCGAGGTCTTGGGTCTCATTCGCACCGCCGCCGGCTCCGGGCCCTCGGCCGGCGCGATCATCGTCGCTCGCCCCGGCGGCGGCATGTCGTCGCTCATGCGCCTGCAGGTCGCGGCCCAGGGGTTTCCGGTAGCCGACGTGGTGAAGACCCGTCTCGTGCTGGAAGGTTCCATCGTCGCCGAGCTGGCCGAGGCGTGCCGCACCAGCTCTCCTGATCTGACCAGCTCCGAGCAAATCCTCACCGCCATGGAAGACCATTCCCTCACCGAAGCCGAATTCCTCGCCCTCGACGCCCAGTTTCACCTCTCGCTCGCCGAAGCGAGCGGCAACCTGGTCATCATCGCGACCATGGCCGGCCTCCGCAGCGCCATCGAGGGGTACGCACGGGCGGGCGCGGTGGGTCTGGCGAGCTGGCCGAAAACATCCGCTCGTCTCACGCTCGAGCATCGCGGCATTCTCCGTGCCATCCTGACCGGTCAAGCCGATGCCGGCCGCCTCGCCGTGCAGTCCCACATTTCGGGGTACTACGCCGAGACCCACCTCACCGCACACTAGATAAGGACGACCATGATTCAACGACGCATCCCCAAGATCGCAGACCTCGCCCCGCTGATGAGGTTCAAGACCCCCGAGTTCAACGCGAAGAAGCGCCGCCTCGATGCGGCGCTCACGATCGCCGACCTGCGGGCCATCGCCAGGAAGCGCACGCCGAAGGCTGCGTTCGACTACACCGAGGGTGCAGCCGAAGCCGAGATCTCGCTGGGCCGGGCTCGCCAGGCCTTCGAAGACATCGAGTTTCACCCGTCGATTCTGCGCGACGTATCGAGCGTGTCGACCGGCTGGGACGTGCTCGGTGCCCCGGTTTCTCAGCCCTTTGGCATCGCACCCACCGGCTTCACCCGAATGATGCAGACCGAGGGCGAAATTGCCGGGGCGCATGCCGCGGCCCGTGCCGGCATCCCCTTCGCCCTGTCGACCATGGGCACGACCTCGATCGAAGACGTCAAAGCCGCCAACCCGAACGGGCGCAACTGGTTTCAGCTGTATATGTGGAAGGACCGCGACCGCTCGATGGCGCTCGTCGACCGAGCCGCCACGGCCGGGTACGACACGCTTCTGGTGACCGTTGACGTGCCCGTCGCCGGCGCCCGCCTACGCGATAAGCGCAACGGCTTCTCGATTCCACCAGCGCTCACCCTCGGTACCGTCGTCAATGCGTTGCCGCGCCCGGAGTGGTGGATCAATTTTCTGACCACCGAGCCGCTCTCCTTTGCGAGCCTCGATCGCTGGAGCGGCACCGTCGCCGACCTGCTCGATTCCATGTTCGACCCGACCGTCGACTTTGACGATCTCGCCTGGATCAAGGCGCAGTGGCCCGGCAAGGTCGTCGTCAAGGGTGTGCAGAACATCGACGACGCCAAGCGCCTCGTCGACCTCGGCGTTGATGGCATCATCCTTTCCAACCACGGCGGTCGCCAGCTCGACCGAGCGCCGATCCCGTTCCACTTACTGCCGCGGGTTGCCCGCGAGGTCGGTGCGCACACCGAGGTGCACCTCGACACGGGCATCATGTCGGGGGCCGATATTGTCGCGTCGATCGCCCTCGGCGCCCGCTTCACGATGATCGGCCGCGCCTACCTCTACGGCCTGATGGCCGGCGGTGAAGCCGGGGTGGACCGCACGATTGCGATTCTGTCGGAGCAGGTGGCCCGCACCATGCGTCTGCTCGGTGTGAACGCGCTTGAAGAACTGAACCCCGGCCATGTGACCCAGCTCTCCCGGCTCCAGCCGGTGGCCGCGCCCCTGGTCGATGCCGCCGAGGCGGTTCCGGCGCGCAGAGCTCCCGTGCGCACGGGCGCTCTGCCCAAGCAGACGGTCAGCGCATCCGCTGTCATCACGAGCGCTCCGGTGAAGCGTGCGCCGAAGAAGGCGGCTCCGGCAGAGTAGGCAAGACGGAGTGCGAACGCCAGCAGGCCGGCCTCTCGTGCAGGGAACGAGCGCCGCACGGTTACCTGACGGGCGTGCTCGACCTCCAGGTACTGGCGCACGCGTCAGGCGAGGCGCTCACTGAAGGCCCGCAGGGCGAGAATGTCGTCTTCCCAGGCGCCGCCCTCGTGCCCGTTGTACGGCCAGACCGTGATCTGCTTCGGTCCGGCGTAATTGTTGTAGGCAGCGAACACTGTTGACGGCGGGCAGATCGGGTCCATCAGCGCCGCGGTCATCGTCACCGGCGCGGTGGCGCGCTTGGCAAAGTTGACACCGTCGAAGTAGGCCAGCACGTCGTGTACCTGTGCCGTCTTCAGCCGATTGGTCGCGAGGTACTGGCCGATCTCACGATACGGCGACGCATCGGTGATGACGGATGCCCTCGGAAAGTCACAGAGAAACGGCACGCGCGCAACCACGGCGGCCAGGTCGGGCACGAGCCCAGCCACGGCGAGCGCGATACCGCCGCCCTGACTGGTGCCCACGACACCCACTCGCGCAGAGTCGACAAGCTCGAGGCTGCGGGCCGCCGCAACGGCGCGCACCGCATCGGTGAACAGCCGTCGGTAATAGTAGGTTTCGCGGGAATCGATGCCGCGAGTTAGAAATCCGGGTACCTGCGGTCCGCTGCCGGCATCGTCGCCTGTGTCTGCGGTGATGCCGCTGAATCCTTGACCGCGCAGGTCCATGTCGAAGTGCGCATACCCGGCGGATGCCCACAGCAGGTTCTCGAACGCTTGCCCGCGCCCCCGGCCGTAGCCGTGAAACTGCACGACGGTCGGCAACGGAGCGCCAGTGCCAACAGGAACGCGCAACCAGGCTTTGATCGGCTGCCCGGCAAACCCCGCGAACGTCACGTCGAACACGTCGAGCGTGCTCAGCCCGCAATCGACCCGCGTGGCGATGGCATTGAGCGGATACCGGTCGGCCTCGGCGAGCGTGTCGGCCCAAAACGCGTCGAAATCAACTGGGTCGACTTGACCGCTGCGATAGGCACGGAGTTCGGCTTCGGGCAGGTCGGTGTACATGATTGCCAGCCTAGAGCGCCTGGCCACCGCGCCCCGGCCAACCGCCACACGCCGACACCCCCCTTTCAGCCGCCCCGCGGCGTGGCCGGGCAGCTGAAAGAGGGGTGGAAGCCTACTTCGCGGCGGCGAGGTCGGCGAGCACGAGGCGCAGCTGCTCGACGGCCCAGTCCACGTCCTCCACAGACACCACGATCGGCGGCGCCAGGCGAATGGTCGATCCGTGCGTGTCCTTGGCGAGCAGACCACGACCCAGAAGGGCCTCGCAGACCACCCGGCCCGGGGCCAGCGACGGGTCGATGTCGATACCGGCCCAGAGCCCCACGCCGCGCACGGCGATCACGCCGTGGCCGATCAGCGCGGAAAGCCCCGCGTGCAGGCGCGCACCGAGTTCGGTCGCGCGCTGTTGGTAGTCGCCGGTGGCCAGCAGGTTCACAACGGCCAGGCCGACGGCGGCGGCGAGCGGGTTGCCGCCGAAGGTCGAGCCGTGCTCGCCCGGGTGCAGCACTCCGAGAACGTCGGTGTTGCCGACCACGGCCGAGACGGGAACGATGCCGCCGCCGAGGGCCTTGCCGAGCAGGTACAGGTCGGGCACGACGCCCACGAGGTCGCAGGCAAAGGTCGATCCGGTGCGACCGAGGCCCGACTGAATCTCATCGGCGATGAACAGCACACCCAAGCGTTTGGTGATCTCGCGCACGGCCGGCAGATACGACGCTGGCGGTACGACTATGCCGGCCTCACCCTGAATGGGTTCGAGCAACACGGCCACGGTGTTCTCGTCGATCGCGGCCTCAAGAGCTGCGGCATCGCCGTAGGGCACGGTGCGAAAACCGGGCGTGAACGGGCCAAAATCGGCGCGGGCAGACTCGTCATCGGAGAAACTGATGATGGTGGTGGTGCGGCCGTGAAAGTTGCCGGCGGCCACGATGATGTTGGCGAGGTCGGGCGCGACGCCCTTCACCCGGTAGCCCCAGGCGCGGGCCACCTTGATGCCGGATTCGACCGCTTCAGCGCCGGTATTCATCGGCAGCACCATGTCTTTACCGGCGAGTTTGGCAAGCGCGGTCACGAACGGGCCGAGCTGATCGTTGTAGAAGGCCCGGCTGGTCAGGGTGATGCGGCCCAGCTGAGTGCGGGCGGCGTCGAGCAGCACCGGGTTGGAGTGCCCGAAGTTCACGGCCGAGTATGCGGCCAGGCAGTCCAGGTAGCGGCGACCAGCGACATCCGTCACCCAGGCGCCGTCACCCGAGGCAACGACGACCTCGAGTGGGTGGTAATTGTGCGCGGCGTGCGCGCTCTCCTCTGCAATCAGGGCAGCGGCAGCTGGCGAAACGAATGCGGCGGCTTCAGTCTTCGCGTCGGTCAGGTTCGGGGTCATAGCGTGCTCCTTCAGATTGACGTTCGCAGTGTTGAGAGGCGCAGTGTTGAGAGGCGCAGTGTTGAGAGGCGCAGTGTTGAGAGGCGCAGTGTTGAGAGGCGCAGTGTCATCGGCGCAGCTCGAGCGTGCAGCACTTGACGCCGCCGCCGCCCAGCAGCAGCTCGGACAGGTCGACGCCGATCGGGTTGTAGCCGCGCGCGCGCAGCTGGCGTTCGAAGTCCTTAGCGCGGGCCGCGATGACGACGTTGTAGCCGTCGGAATACGAGTTGAGGCCCAGAATGGCGGCATCTTCTTCAGTGACGATGACCGCGTCGGGGTAACGCTCCTGCAGAATCGCGAGGCTCGGCGCGTCAAAGGCGCTCGGCAGGTAGGCGATGTTGGTGTCGTCGAGCACGGCGACGGCGGTGTCGAGGTGGTAAAAACTCGGATTGACCAGGCGCAGGGTGACGACCGGGCGCCCGGCGATGGCCGAGAGTTCGGCGTGGCTGTTGGAGTCGCTGCGAAAGCCGGTGCCGGCCAGGATGACGTCGCCGACCAACAGAAAGTCGCCCTCGCCCTCATTGGTCTCGACCGGTACGCGCACGTCGAAGCCGTTGGCGGCGAACCAGCCCATGTAGGCGGGGCCCTCGGGCTGGCGCTCGACGTGCGTGAATTTGGCGCCGTAGGCCTGGTTGTCGATGACGAAGCCACCGTTGGCCGCGTAGACCATGTCGGGCAGGCCGTCGATCGGATCGATCAGCTGCACGTCGAAGCCGAGGCCGACATAGGTGTCGTAGAGGGTCTGCCACTGGGCGACGGCGAGCGAGGTGTCGGTGGGCAGGGCCGGGTCCATCCAGGGGTTGATGCGATACACCACGGTAAAGAACTGCGGCTTACACATCAGCACGGAGCGCGTAGTAGCGATACGCACGGGAACGGCCAGGTCTTCGGCAAGGACGGGAATGACTGAGTTGATCGACATGAGGCTCCTTCGGGGATCCGCGGGCCTGTCGACCCTCGGAACTCGGGTGAATGGCGGACCAGGTCGCTCACGTGAGCCCGGCACGAACAGCAGTGATCGTTCCGGGACGCCGCTCTCAGTCTCACACAGCATGATTCGACGTTTCATGCCGATCTGCGCAAGAAATCTTCGAGATCTGCGGCATTGACGCAATTTTGCGTATAATCGCCCCCTAGACTCGCCCCATGGACAACCTCGATCACAGTATTCTCGACCTGCTGCGCCAGAACGCGCGCGCGGGCTATGGTGACATCGGCTCGGTGGTGGGGCTGTCGGCATCCGCTGTGAAACGCCGCGTCGACCGCTTGGTGGCCGACAAGGTGATTCGCAGCTTCACCATCCAGGTCGACCCGGCGGTCGACGGCATGAGCACGGAAGCCTACGTCGAGCTGTTCTGCCGCGGCACGGTGGCCCCCGACGAATTGCTGCGCATCCTCTCGGGGGTGCCCGAGGTTGTCGATGCGGGAACCGTCACCGGTAGCGCCGACGCCATGGTGCACATTCGTGCCCGCGACATTCCCGGCCTGGAGGCGGCACTTGAAAAGGTACGCCTCGCCCCCAACGTCGACCACACCCGCAGCGCGATCGTGCTCTCTCGCCTGATCCACCGCTCAATCGAGTAGCGGGCTTCTACCCGGGCAGCGGCTTGTGCCGCACCGGAGAGATCAGGTGGAGCAGGGTGACCGCGGCGATCGACCCGGCACAGAGGATTCCGGCGAGCACGACGATCTGAAACCGGCCAGCCTCGAGCGGCGAGGCTCCCCCGAAGATCGCTCCGACGAACGCTCCCGGCAGCGTCACCAACCCCGTGGTCTTGGTCTGGTCGGTGGACGGAATGATCGCGAAGTAAACCGCCTGCCTGGCCAGGTCGCGGGTGGACTGCCGTGGCGTGGCCCCGAGTGCAAGCCAGCCCTCAACCTCGTCCCAGTGATCGCCGACCGCCTCCGAGAAGCGGCGCCCGCTGAGCGTCGCGATCGACATGGCGTTGCCGATGATGATCCCGCCGATCGCGAGCACGTAGCGCGGCGAGAACTCGATCGCCCCGGTCGTGAACACGATGGTCAGCGTGACAGCCACGCCGAGCGCCATCGCCGCAGCCACGCGCACCAGATGTGGACGGCTGAAGCCGATGCGGCGCGTGACGGTAACGACGGCCGCTGCGAACATGACGAGCAGTCCGACGCCAACCCAGAGCGGATCGTTGATGATGCCGCTGAGAATGAGGCTGATCGCGGCCAGTTGCAGGGTTCCACGCAGCAGGGCGAGTGCCGGGGCGAACGGATGCTGCGTGCGATAAACACGCAGCACCGTCACGACCACCGCGAGTAGCAGCACGACACCGACCAGGGTCGGCAGCAGCCCGGCCAATTCTGCGGGGAGGTCGGCCGGAAAAGTCATGGTTTGAGCCTACGCGGCCACGCGAGAGCGCAGAGATGGTTGTTTCGCTGATGCTGAGGCAACCCGTTACCCGATTCTGCGAAACATCGCGAGAGAACGTACCGTGGGTATGCTGTTGCAGCTTTCGTTGTAGCGAGGCAAAATTGCTCATGACGTCGAACGGAGGCTCCCATGCCCACATCCTTTATTGCCATCGATTCCCGATCGAGCACGCCGCCGTTTGAGCAGTTGCGCAGTCAGGTCGTTGCGGCTGTGCGCTCCGGCGAATTGGCCCACGACACCCGCCTGCCTACCGTGCGCGCCCTGGCCGCCGAGCTCGGCCTAGCCACGAACACCGTCGCGCGTGCCTATCGCGAGCTGGAGCGGGACAGTGTGATTGAAACGCGGGGCAGATTCGGATCCTTCGTCGCTCCCAATGTTGATTCGGCCGAGCGACACGCGCAGGCTGCTGCCGACGCGTTCGCGGCACGAATCGAGCAGCTCGGCGTGACCCCGGCCGCAGCGCTCGCCCTGGTCACCGACGCCCTGAACCGCCGTTCCGACGCCTGACCAGTGACCTTGCGTCGCGCATTTTGTATCGCTACTCTGGTACAGAATTGACACAAAGGGGAGGTTTTGTGGACACGGTCGTACTGATCCTGGCGTTGCTGGTCTTGGCGGGTCTGAGCATCCGCTTGATTTATAGCGCACGAGCCGACCCACGCAGGCGGATGCTGCAGGCCTACTCCCGGCAGGCCGGGCTCGCGTTGGTTCCTGAGATCGTTCCCGAGCTGTCGGGCCGGGTCTATCGCCGCGAACGCGCAGGGGTGGTCGGGTCGATGGTCGGACTCGTTTCGAGCGTGGCGGCGCTCGTCGTGCCGGACGGCGCTGAGAACCCGGGGAACGGGCTTCTGGTCGTTGTAGCGATGACGGTCGGGTCGACGGTCGCCCTCATCGGTAACGATTCCCGCTCGGCGTTCGCCCCTGTCGCTGAGGCGCCACGGCTAGCGCGCAGTGCCTCTCCCGAGCTGGCCGACTACGTCACCCGGCTGCACCGCGCGTTCTCACTGGGCCTGTTGGGCCTCGCTACCCTGAGCTACATGGTCGTGCTTGGGGTGATCGCGATCAACCCGGATCGGGTGTTCGACGACGTCTCGGTGCGCACGATTCTCTGGCCGGCCGGGCTGCTGCTCGCGCTCGCAACCGCTGCGAGCCTGGTGACCTGGGCGGCGGCGAACGCTCTGCTCGGCCGCGGCCAACCGGCCGGCACGTACATTCAGCTTGCCTGGAGTGATGCTTTTCGCAGCACCACCCTGCGCAGCCTCGTTGAGATTCCCGGGATCATCGCCGCCGCGAGCTCCTGCGTGTTGTTTCTCTCCTTGAGCGAGGCGATCTACCTGCCGGTGTCCGGCTCGATCGACGAGATTCTGGTCGGCTCGTTCACGATCATGGGTCCGGTGCTCATCGTCGTGCTGGTCAGCTGGAGCCTGACGAGCATGCGCAATCGCAGCACGACGCACTTTCTGCGCAGGCTGTGGCCCGAGACGGCCATCGAACTCGACCGTCGCCGCGCGCGCTCCGCCGCCGCCGCCGGTGGTGGTGGTGGTGATCGGCCTAATGATCAGGCCGATGATCAGGCCCGCGATCGGTCCGATCCGGGCAACCGAACACAGGCTTCCGCATGATGCTGCTGGTCGATCCGCGGTCTGCGACACCGCCCTACGAACAGTTACGGGTGCAGGTGCTCGCCGCGGTGCGCTCGGGAGATCTGGCCCCCGGTGACAAGCTGCCAACGGTGCGCAGGCTTGCCGAAGATTTGGGGCTCGCCGCCAACACGGTGGCCCGCGCCTACCGTGAACTCGAGCGTGACGAGGTCATCGAGACGCGGGGCCGGAACGGATCCTTCATCGCTGCGAGCGGAAATGCCGCCCAGCAACAGGTCCAGGTTGCCGCCGCCACATTCGCCGGTAAGGCGCGACAGTTCGGCGTGGAGCCCGAGGAAGCGCTCGCGTTTGCGCGCGCGGCCCTCGGCATCCGTTCATAGCGCGAGGACTCCCCTTCCCGCGCACGGGCGCGCCAACCGGACGGGGCCCGGGCCCCGTCCGCAGTGGTGGGGATGGCGGGGGCTAGGCGACCGGGCGGTAGTGGGCGGCCAGGCGGGCGAATCCCTCGTCTAGCGACACCTCGGGGGTCCAGGCCAGGTCGGCGCGGGTGCGACGCTGGTCGAACCAGTGCGCGGTCGAAAGCTGCTCGGCCAGAAACCGGGTCATCGGCGGCTCATCCGTTCCCGGGCGAGCGCGCCAGATGGCCTCGATGAGCGAGCCGGCGGCGCGGGCAGCGGATGCCGGCACCCGCCAGGCCGGCGCAGGCACGTTGGCCGCGCCGCAGATTCCCGCGAGAAGTTCCGCAATCGGGCGCGGTTCACCGTTGGTGATCACATAGGACTGCCCGTGCACCCGCTCGGCGGCATCGAGCGCTGCGTGGATCGCGGAGGCTGCATTGTCGACGTAGGTCGTGTCGATGAGCGCCGCACCGTGTCCGAGCAGCGGCAGTCGCCCGTGGCGGGCACGATCGACGATCCGGTCGATCAGCTGGGTATCCCCGGGGCCCCAGACCAAGTGCGGACGCACCGCGACCACGCTGAATTCGGGAGCATCGGCGGCGAGCGCGAGCAGTTCGGCCCGCGCCTTGGTGCGGGCATAGTCGCCGCGAGCCTGCCCCGGCGCGGCCGGCAGGGCGTCAGAACCCATGATCGAACGGCCGGCATGGGCAACGGATGGCGAGGAGACGTAGACGAAACGGGAGACGCCGGCATCCGCTGCGGCCTGCACGACAGTGCGCGTTCCGCCAACATTCACCGCCTCGAACGCGGCCGGGTCGCCGGTGAGCGATACCTTTGCCGCGAGGTGCACGACCGCGTGCATACCGCTCACGGCGTAGGCGAGGCCGGCATAGGGGGTGTCGGCGGGCGTCGTGATCGAGCCGTGCACATCTTCAACGCCGGGCACGCCGGATGGCCGGCGTTGAAAGGTGCGCACCTCGTGCCCGGCCGCGCTGATGCGAGCAGCGACGGCACGGCCGAGAAATCCGCTGGCACCCGTGACGAGCACTCTCATGGCTTGACCCAGCGACCGCCAGAGAGGATCCCGGTGGCCCAGCGCGACAATCGGCTGCGGTCGATCTTGGAGTTGTGCCGAATGTCGGTCGGCAGGCTCGGAACCACGAGCACTGCAGCGACCGGTGTACCGACCATCGAGCGCACGGCAGCGGCGAGCGCCTCGGGTGCCCGGTGCGCGCGGCGGGCGGGCGGCACGGTTTCGAGTACGGCAACCTGCTGCTGAGTGCCGAGAGGGCCGACGCCGACGAACGCCGCACGAGAAACGTCGGGCAGGGTTTCGATGCGCTGCTCCGGACCGACCGGGGTGACGACGCCGTCGGCCGCCACGATAACGTGCGGCATGCGG
Source organism: Cryobacterium sp. Y29 (assembly GCF_002929825.1). Classification (GTDB taxonomy): domain Bacteria; phylum Actinomycetota; class Actinomycetes; order Actinomycetales; family Microbacteriaceae; genus Cryobacterium. Next base: position 116,981 of record NZ_PJJN01000027.1, on the reverse strand, counting down.
CCCTCGACCCAGAGGCGGCCAGCACTGTCGAGATGGCCGACATCGCCGGTGCGGTGCCAACGTTCGCCCGACACTCCGCCACGCCGCGAGCCGCGCTCGGTGAGCCAGAGGCGGTCGTAGTGGTCCTTCACGTGCGGCGCCGATACCACGATCTCGCCGGTCACGTCGGGTTCCTCCGAGAGGTCACCGACGGATGCCCCACTCGCGTCGAGCGCGCTGATGCGGATGCGAGTGGTCGCGGTCGACCCGCCGACACAGACTCCGCCGGCCGGGTGCGCCGTCGAGTGCGCCGTCGAGTGCGCCGTCAGGTGCGCCGCCGGGTTCGCCGTCAGGTTCGCCGGGACCGACTCGCCGTCGTGCGCTACGGCCTGCACCGCCTTCGACTGTGCGACACTCGCAGCCGCGGCCCGGATGCCTTCGAGCGTGATGTCGGCCATGAGCAGGCCCTCGGTCATGCCGTATGGCGTGTGCGCGGTCGCTTCCGGCATGAGCGCTGCGGCCTGGGCGAGCAGGCTCTCGGAGATCGGCGCACCGGCCGAGAGAAAACGCTGCACCCCGGCGAGGGCAGCATGGTCGGCCGGCGTGAGCGCATCGGCGGTCGCGATGACGTTCACGAGGGCCGCTGGCGAGAGAAAGACGACCGTCGCGTCGATCGCGGCAACGGCAGATGCGACGGCGGACGCGGTGAGGGTCTTCGGCGCGGTGACGTCCATGTCGGGGGTGACCGAGCGGGCGCCGAGGGCCGGTCCGAGCAGCGCGAACGGGGCGAATCCGGCGACGAGGCCGGTGCCGACACCGACGCCGTACTGCAGAGAGAGAGCGCGGCTCACGGCCGAGAGCTGGCCGTGCGTGTAGACGACCCCCTTGGCCGGGCCGGTCGAACCCGACGTGAACAGCACGGCGGCCGCATCGCTCGGCGCGGGTTCGGGCGGAAGCCCGTCACCGGCGATGAGGCGGGCCTGGCCCAGGCTGATCAGTTCGGCGAGGGTGTGCTCGACGCCGATCAACCGGGCCATCGGGGCCGGAAAGCCTGCGACCGAAATTTTACGCCCCGGCCAACCGAGCGCGCGGGCGGCCAGGAGGCCGGGAGCGGCCCCGATGATGAAGTCGGGGCGGGCACCGCGCACGGCGCGAGTGAGGCCGGCCAGGCCGAGGCCGGCATCCGCTACGACGACGATGGCGCCGATGCGTACACAGGCATAGAGTACCGCGGTGAGGTCGGCGCTCGGCGGCACGAGCAGCGAGACCCGGTCGCCGGGTTTGACGCCGATGTGCACGAGTCCGGCGGCAATCTGCCGCACGCGCAGCGAGAGCAGTCGCCAGCTGACGGCGCGAGGGGCCGGCTGCATGTCGACGAGGGCGGTGTCGTCGGAGGCCTGTAATTCGTCGAGGTAATGCCAAAGCGGATGCGTCCCCGCCGCTGCCCACGCGGCAAGGTTCCCCGAGACGGCCGTCTCGCTCGGCTCGACCGAGACCGAGACCGATCCCGAGACCGCGCCCGAGACCGGGCCCGAGCTCTCGAGGGGAACGCCCACGACAGCATCGCCCAGCCAGAGCAGCGCGGCGGCGGCGTAGTCCGCGTCTTCGGCGAGCATATGGCCAGCGCCCTCGAACCGGTGCACGCGGGCGTGCGGCATCCGTTCGACCAGGTCGTCGAGGTAGCGGTCGCTGAAAATCGGATCGCGCGGTCCCCACAGCAGCAGAGTGGGCACCGTGACCGAGCGCACGCCCTCGGCGATGCGGTCGAGTTCAGCCCGGCTCTCGTGCGCGAGGGCAACCGGGATATCGGCGACGAAACCGCCGATACCGCCGCGGCGGGCGCTGGTTCGGTACGGCGCGCGGTAGCCGCGCTTCACCGCGGCAGACAGCGGCGGATGCGCCAGGGCCAGCGTCGTGGCGAGGAAGGCGGGCGTGGCAATGGTTGCCGGGCCGAGGATGCCGCGCCCGAGCGCGAGCCGCAGCGGCGCCGGAATCGGATCGCCGGCCGGCTGGTGCACCGCGGTGTTCAGCAGCATGACGCCGGCCAGCAGCTCGGGGTGATCGACGGCCCAGCCGAGGGACACCACTCCGCCCCAGTCGTGGCCGAGAGTGATCACCGAACCAGCCAGTTCGAGGGCGTCTGTCAGGTCGGCGAGGTCCTGCACCCGGCGGGCGAGCGGGCGAAACCTTCCGGTGCGTGCCGAGAAGCCCATATCGAGCTGGTCGACGGCGATCACGCGCCAGGCTGGCGCGCCCGACGCCGCGGCCTCCGTTGCCGAAGCCAGCAGGGTGCGCCAGAGGTAGGACCAGGTCGGGTTGCCGTGCACACACAGAATTGTGCCGACCGGAATCACGCCGAGCGCGTCAAGCTCTGGGCCATTGTCGAGCAGGTGCCAGCCGTGGGTCACGCCGCCAGCGCTGCCGCTCTCCGTGACCTCGATCAGTCGCGACCACACCGGGTTCAGTCCGGGCAGGCCTAACGGTGGCAATGCGGCCGGGTCCGAGATGGCGACGGGAAGGCGCCGGGGGCCCACCCTCACCAAACGAGTTCCATCATGGCGGTGTTCAGGCCAGAGCCGACGCCCATGAGCAGCACCCGGTTGCCCGACTTCAGCGTTGACGCCTCCTGCGCGAGCGTGATCGGAATCGACGCCGGGCCGACGTTGCCGAGGGTGGGAAAGGTCAGCGGAATCTTGGTCTTGTCCATACCGGTGGCCTTGATGATGGCGTTGGTGTGCACGCTTGAGACCTGGTGCAGGATGTAGCGATCCATGTTTGACCAGCTCCAGTCCCGTTTGGCTTCGGTCCAGGCCGAAACGACGAGTTCCATACCGCCCCTGAGCAACGCTTTCGCGTCGGTGAACATGCCGTCGACACTGCCAACGCACAGGTCATTGAATTGGGTTGCCGCGCGGGTGACACCGCCGAGGATGCGGTGCCCGCCGGGGTGCGCATCCGCCGGGCCGAGCACTGCGGCGGCTGCGCCGGAGCCGAGGGTGAGGCTCGCGAACTCGCTCATAAAGTCTTTGCGCTTGATGCCCGGGCGGCCGAGGCGTTCGATCGTGTTGGACTGAATCTCGTCGGCGTCTTCGCCGTCGATGATCACTGCGTACTTGATCTGGCCGGAGTCGATGAGCTGCGCTGCGAGGGTCATGCCGTTGACGAAACCGAGGCAGGCGTTTGCAATGTCAAAGTTGATCGCCGACGACGGCAGGCCGAGTCCGTGGTGGATGCGCACGGCGACCGAGGGTTCAAGGTGTTTGCGGGTGACCGAAGTGTTGATCAGCAGGCCAACGTCGCTGGGCTTGATGCCGGCCTCTCTCAACGCGATTTCACCGGCCTTGACCGCGGCGTCGTCGAAGGTCTCGTTCGGGCCCCAGTTGCGTCGCTCGTAGACGCCGGCCACGCGCTGCAGCAACCCGGTGGGCAGCTTGAGACGCGTTAAAACAGGCTTCAACCGTCGGTCGATTTCTTCGGACGTCGTAATGAGGGGTGCCATGAGACTGGCTACCGACAACAAAGCGACGTTGCGATGCGTCGTCGTCGCATTTCCGTTCAAGCGTCAACCCCTGTCGAATTGTGGACAGCGGTAATTATACGTCCCCTACCAGTTTGCCCCACTAATCACTATGCCAATAGCTCCTAACCGGTGCGCCGAGGCGAGGCGCACCGGCTTTTTTTAGATCACGCCCTGCGAGAGCGTGCTCGGGTTGCCGAACCGATGCGCGGTGATCGAGATGGCCTGTTCGCGCAGGAACGGCAGCACCTCGATGCGGCCGGCCTGGGTGACAGCGTTGGAATACACGGCAATGTCCGGGCTGCCGTTCGTGGCCTCAGCAAGAGCGGATGCCGCCTCTGCCGCGCCCAGCACCGGGTCACTGCCGATGAGACGCACGCGGCTGGCCGTGATTTTGCCCGAGCGGGCCCGGTCGAGCCACTCCTCGTCACTCTCGATGACCACCAGGGTCTCGCGCTCGGCGAGGATATTGCGCACGGCGGGCGGCACCGGAATGGCGCTGGATACGTCGAAGCGCGATCTGGACAGGGTCGCGGCGGCGATCACGCGCAGCAGTTGGGCGAGCGTGCCGGTTTCGGTCAGGCGTACGGTGACCGGCAACGCGCGGTAGCGGAACAGGTTACGCTCCACGCCGAGGTCGGTCGCGTCGCGCACGACGTTGAACTCCTCGCGCCAGGCCAGCGCGTCACTCACCGCCGAGCGGCGCAGTACGTCGAAGTCGGTGTAGTCGAGAAAAGGCTGGCTGGCCTCGATGATATCGGTGACGCGCTGCTCGAGGCCGCGCAGGTGCAGCGTCGAGCTGTTGCGGCCCGGTTCGTTGACCCAGCTGCCGAGGCCAAGCAGGTAGTTCGGTCCGCCGGCCTTGGTTCCGGCCCCCACTGCGGAGCGCTTCCACCCGCCGAACGGCTGACGCTGCACGATGGCGCCGGTGATGCCGCGGTTGACGTAGAGGTTGCCGGCCTCAACAGAGTCAACCCAGAGGGCCAGTTCGTCGGCGTCGAGCGAGTGCAGCCCGGTGGTCAGGCCATAGTCGACGGCGTTTTGAAAGCGGATGGCTTCTTCCAGATTGCGCGCGTGCATCACTCCGAGAACCGGTCCGAAGAACTCGGTGAGGTGAAAGTATGATCCGGGCGCGACGCCGGTGCGGATGCCGGGTGACCAGAGTTTGCCGGTCTCATCGAGCTGCTTCGGCTCGACCAGCCACTTTTCTTCAGCGCCCAGGGTTGTCAGAGCGTGCAGTAGTTTGCCGTCGGCCGGCGACATGATCGGGCCCATCTGGGTGACCGGATCACTGGCCGGTCCGACCTTGATCGAGGTCGCGGCGTCGACCAGCTGGCCGAGGAACCTCTCCGACTTCGCGACCGATCCGACCAGGATCACCAGGCTCGCGGCCGAGCACTTCTGGCCGGCGTGGCCGAAAGCACTCTTGACAACGTCAGCGGCGGCCAGGTCGAAGTCGGCCGAGGGGGTGACGATGACGGCGTTCTTGCCGCTGGTTTCGGCGAGCAGCGGGAGGTCCGGGCGGAACGAGCGAAACAGCTCGGCCGTCTCGTAGCCGCCGGTGAGAATGACCCGGTCGACCGCGGGGTGCGCGATGAGCTTAGCGCCGAGCTCTCGGTCAGGCAGGTTGACGAGCGCAAGAAGTTCGCGCGGAATGCCTGCCTCCCACAGCGCCTCGACGACGACGGCACCGGTGCGTTGGGCTATGGTGGCGGGCTTGACGACGACGCCAGCACCGGAGGCGAGGGCGGCGAGCATGCCACCGGCCGGGATGGCGGTCGGGAAGTTCCACGGCGGGGTGACCACGATGAGTTTGGAGGGCACGAAGATGGCGCCCTGCACGCGGTCGAGGTCTTTGGCACGTTCGGCATAGTAGTTGGCGAAGTCGATGGCTTCGCTCACCTCAGCGTCACCCTCGGTGATCGTTTTGCCGCACTCGCTTGCCATGACCTCGATCAGGCGGTCGCGTCTGGAAGCGAGCGCCAGTCCGGCGCGATGCAGTACGGCGGCCCGCTCGGCGCCGGTCTTCTGGCCCCACGCGGCCCCGGCGGCTAGCACGCCGTCGATGATGGAATTGAGGGCGGCCTCATCGGGAACTGCGGCGGCCTCAATGGTGTCGGTGCCGAGAACGGATGCCTCGGCGCGGGCCAGGATGCCGCGGCCCCAGGCCCGGTTGGCCGGTAGTGACGGGTCGGTGTCGGGCTCATTGCGGAAGCTCGAGTGTGTGGGAACCGATCCGCGGGTGATGCCGAGCAGGGCTTCGGTCAGCTGCGGGTCGGAATCGGAGGCGGTCTCGACGCTCTGGCGGCGGGCATCCGGGCGGGCGGCGGCGAAGCGATCGAGGTCATAGCTGCTCGAGCGGTCCTGCACGCGCCTGGGGGCAGGAACCCGGTCATCGAGCGCGTCGAGGGAGGCCTGAAAACGGGCCTTCTCGCGGTTGAACAGCTCCGGGCTGCTGGTCAGCTCGAACACGGCCGACATGAAGTTCTCCTGGCTCGCGTTTTCTTCGAGGCGGCGAATGAGGTAGCTGATCGCCACGTCGAAGTGCGCGGGGTCGACGACCGGGGTATAGAGCAGCAGCTGCCCGACGTCCTGCCGCACGGCCTGGGCCTGCCCGGTGGCCATGCCCAGCAGCATCTCGAAATCGACCCGGTCATCAACGCCACGAGCGACGCTGAGCAGGTGCGCCCAGGCCACGTCGAACAGGTTGTGGCCAGCGATTCCGAGCTTGACGGCGTCGGTATTCTGCGGGGTCAGCGCCCAATTGAGCACCCGCTTGTAGTTGGTGTCGCTGTCCTGCTTGGTCGAGAACGTGGCGAGCGGCCAGTCGTGCACGGCGGCGTCGACGTGCTCCATGGCGAGGTTGGCGCCCTTAACGAGGCGCACCTTGATCGCAGCTCCCCCGGCCGCGCGGCGGTTCTGGGCCCAGTGGGTCAGGCCTTGGATGGCACTGAGGGCGTCGGGCAGGTAGGCCTGCAGCACAATGCCGGCCTCAAGCTGGGCGAGTTGCGGCTGGTCAAGCAGCCCTTCAAAGACCGCGATGGTGAGGTCGAGGTCGCGGTACTCTTCCATGTCGAGGTTGATGAATTTCGGAGTAGCGGATGCCGCGGCGAACTCAAACAACGGCGTCAGCCGTTCGACCACCCGGGTGACGGTCTCGTCAAAGGCCCACATCGACAGCTGGCTGGCGATCGAGGACACCTTGATCGAGACGTAGTCGACGTCTGGGCGTTCGAGGATGCGCTTGGTGCCCTCGAGCCGTTCGCGCGCTTCCTTCTCGCCGAGCACCGATTCGCCGAGCAGGTTGATGTTGAGGCGGTTGCCGCCCTCTTTCAGATGAGCCAGTGCGGGCCCCAGCTTGTCGGGGGTGGCGTCGACGACGAGGTGGCCGACCATCTGGCGAAGCACCGTGCGGGCTGCAGGAATGACTACCCAAGGCAGCACCGGACCGAGAATGCCGCCGAGTCCGATGGCCGCGCGCATGGGCACCGGCAGAAAGCCGGGTGCCTTCTTGGCGACCTTCGCGAGGCTGTAACCGGCAACCATCTTGTCTTCGGGGCGCATGACGCCGTCCACGAAGCCGACCGTGAAGTCCAGGCCGTTGGGGTCCTTCAGCACGCCGGCGAGCCGCTCGGCCGCGGCATCCGCTGGGATGGTGGCGCTTTCGTCGAGCCATTTCTTAACGAGCTTGACGACCTCCGCGCTGAAATCCTCGTTGGCGGGGCGGGTGGAGGCGTTGGTCATGGTCACGAGACTAGTCTTTCGTTCGCGGATGGGGTGCTTTGGTGTGTCAAGTCTGGGACCAGCTTATATTTAGCAAAAGCAATTGTTTATGCAGGGTATTCGTTATAATTTCTAATGGTTTGGTTTTCGGTGGGCTGATGGGTGTAGGGAGTAGCACATGCTGGATGTCAGGCGGTTGCGGCTGCTGCGTGAACTGAAGATTCGCGGCACCCTGGCCGGGGTCGCCGCGGCCCTCGCGTACAGCCCGTCCGCGGTGTCGCAACAGCTCGCGCTGCTCGAAAAAGAGGCCGGCGTCGTATTGCTCAAGAAAGTCGGTCGCCGGGTGCAGCTCACCCCGCAGGCCGAGATTCTGGTCGAGCACACCACGCATCTGCTGGAGCGGCTCGAGCTCGCCGAGGCCGACCTGCGTGCCAGCACAACGACCGTGTCTGGCACCGTGCGGGTGGCTGTGTTCCAGTCGGCGGCCCTGGCCGTGATTCCGCGGGCGCTCACTTTTCTCACCGAGGAATTTCCAGCCCTGCGGGTCGAAGTGACCGAGCGTGAGCCCGAGCGTGGCCTGTTCGACGTCGCGGCACGGGACTTCGACCTCGTGCTGGCCGAGCAATATCCCGGCCACACCCGCGCGCACTGGCCCGACCTCGACCGGGTCAACCTCGCAACGGATGCATTACGGCTCGCGGTGCCGCCCGCGGAGAACTCCCGCGTTGGCGCCGACAGGCTCGAGGACACTGCCGGCCTGCCCTGGGTGATGGAACCGGTCGGCACCGCCTCGCGCCAGTGGGCCACACAACTGTGCCGTTCGGCCGGGTTCGAACCCGACGTTCGGTTTGAAACCGCCGACCTGATCGCACACATCCGCTTGATTGAATCGGGCAATGCCGTCGGGATTCTGCCCGATTTGGTCTGGGCCGGTCGCATGCCGGCCGTGCAACTGCACGATCTGCCGGGCACACCACATCGCACCCTGTTTTCGGCCGCGCGTCGTTCGAGTGCCGGGCGTCCCGGCGTCGTCGCGGTGCGCGGCGCTCTCGACCGGGCAGTGAGCAAGGTGGCCACGCTCACCGAATCCGACCCGCTCGAGCCGCCACGCCCGTTCGAGCCCCTCGCGCCGGTGTGACACGCCCACGCGATAACAGACGGATGCCCCGGCCACGAAAGCCGGGGCATCCGTCTCTCTGACGCTAGGCCGCCAGGGCCTGGCGCTTGCGGCGGGCCAGGATCAGGCCGCCGCCGAGCAGCAGGAGCAGCGCGGCGAGGCCAGCCGGGGCGAGTGACGCACCGAGCGCCGGGAGGGCGCTCACGCCACTCGCACCCGCGCCCGCGGACCCGGGTGCAACGACGGCGACCGCGATGCTGATCGGCTCGAGACCGATGGAGGTGATCACGAGCGTATGCGCCCCGACCGGCGTGTTGGTCGGGATCATCGCCGAGAACGTGGCAATTCCAGCGGCGTTGGCCGCGAAGGTGCCGAGGTTCACCGGTGTGGAGTAGAGCGTGCCGGTGATCTCTTGCCCGGGGTTCAGCCCGGAGACCGTGACAGTGACCCGCTCGCCCGGGGTGAACACGGCGTCGCCGACCTCAACACTGGCCCAGTCGGTGCCCGCCAGCACGGCGCGGCCAAGCGGTGCCGGGGCGACGAGTGCGTGCTGCTCGAAGTACGAGACAGTGGCGGTGAGATCGACCTGGCCAGTATCCGTAGCGTTGATTCCGGCGGCGAAGGTCGTGAATTTATCACCGCCCGCGGCGAGGAACGAGTTCGTCGTGACGCGAAAAACTGCGGCCGGGGAGATCGCCACACCGTTCAGGGACATGCCGACGATGTGCTCGCCCGGTGCGGCGTCGGGCTCGTAGAGATAGCTGAAGCCCTCCGAGACACCCAGGTGCAGCTTGGAACGGCTGGGCTGCCACTGCTCCTCGAGCACCGCGCGCAACTGGGCTCCGGTGAGGTCCATCGTGACGAGGGTGTTGGCGAACGGCTGCACGGTGGCGACCTCTTTGTACGTCACCTTTCCGTCTTCGCCGAAGCTGAGGTCGGTACGCACACCGCCAGGGTTCATGAAGGCGATCTCGGCCGGCTCGCCGCCAAAGTCAGCGTTCGAGGTGGCCCAGAGCTGAATGTCGGCGACGAGGTTGCCGAGGGTCGATTCTGAACCGCGATCTTCTGCCACACCCTTGTAGGCCCGGGTGATGTCGGCGCTGATGGCCCCGACTTCGACCGACCCGACGATAGCAGCCTCGGTCGCCGCATCCGCTACGATCTGCGCCACGGTCTGGTCGGCCGGGAACAGGCCGGTCGTCCCGTCGTGCAGATCGACGAGGGAGCTGGTCAGCGAGACAACCGCCTTGCTGACCGGGTCGACCACGATGTTCACCCGGTCAAGGTTCATGCCGTACTGGCCGCTCTGCATCACCGGGCGTTCGAGCCCCTCGGTCCAGCCGTCGACCGGGTAAGAGCAGTTGTAGGTGGCGTGGGTGTGGCCGGAGAGGATCGCGTCGATATTCGCCGATGCGCCGCGAATGAGGTCGCCGTACAGGGTGTCGGCGGCCCCGATCGCGGCGCAGTCGGTTCCGACGCCACCCTCGTGGGTGAGCAGCACCAGGACATCGGCTTCACCGTTGCCCGTGTTGCCGTCCTGCAGCTGCGCGGCCACCCGGTTGGCGGCTTCGAGCTGGTCGCCGAACTCGACGTCGGCGATGCCGGCCGGGGAGACCATCGAAGCGGTCTGAGCGGTGACAGTGCCGATGAAACCGACCCGTATCCCGTCGACCTCTTTCACCCAGTACTCACTCAGGGCGGGAGTTTTCGTGCCCTTCAGGTAGACGTTGGCACCGAGCGCATAGCGCGGGTCGCCAAACGATGACCTGACCCGGTTCTCGAGGTCGTCCCAGCCGGCGTCGAACTCGTGGTTTCCGACAACGGATGCGTCCAGCCCGGCTGCGAGGAGGGCGTCGATGGTCGGTTCGTCCTGCTGCGAGAACGACGTGAAGGTGGAGGCGCCAATGTTGTCGCCCGCGGAGACGAACAGGGTGTTCGGGTTCTCGGTCTTCAGCTGGGCGACGGCTCCGGCGAGCACGGCAGCGCCGGCCTCCTGGTTTCTGGTGTTGGCTTCGAGGCGACCGTGAAAGTCGTTGATGCCGAGCACCTGGATCTCGGTGGTGACCGGAGCGACGATGGTGTTGATCGAGAAGATCGTGGTGGTTCCGGATACCTCGTTGCCGACGGCGAGCATAGGCTCACCGGTGGGTGACTTCTCGGCCGAGATGAACGTGACGCCCTCGGGGCCGAGGTCACCAGCCGCCGACAGGCCGGTGATGGCATCGGCGGTGAAGTCACGATTGTTGAGGTAGGTCACGAACTGCGCGTTGGTCGGGTCGGTGATGTCGTAGGCCATGATTCCGCCGACGCGTTCGAGGCCGATGAAGGCGTAGGTGCGGCCGTCGATGGCGCCGATGGCGAGGTTCTCCGGCTCGGGGCCCTTGTCGTCACTGCGACCCTCGAGGTTGGACTCGCTGTGGGTGGAGTTGAAGTACGCGGGGTTCGCCGCGGCGGTGATGCGTTCGAAGTCGTCTCCGGAGTCGAAGGCCTGCGTGCCGTTCGTGTTCCAGATGGAGAACGAGCGCGAGCCGAAGGAGTAGAGCTCGTCGTAGCAGCTGTTAGTGGCGTTGAAACCGTTTTCCATGGTCACATTCAGGCGCCCGAGGTCGGCGTCGGTGTTTTTGCCGAAGAGCGGGCTGTCGGCGCAGATCGTGAGAGTGCTGGCACGCGTACCCTCCACGTAGTCACCCCACTCGCGGGCATCACCCTCGTTGGCGGTGACCAGGTAGGTGGCGTCCGACCCGGTGGAAGCATCCGTCGCCGTGTACGCGTTCATGCCGTCGGGCATGTACACGCCGTTGAGTCCTTCGTAGTTCTGGATGTTGACCGTCGAGTCCCTGTCGGAAGCGTCGATTCCCTTGCCTTCGACTCCATGGTCTTGGAAGCCGAGCGGCCAGACATCGGTGATTTTCGCTGTGGCCAGGTCGACGACGGCGACGGCGTTGGCCTCCTGCAGGGCAACGTAGGCGGTGACTCCGTCAATCGCTACATATTCGGGTTCGAGGTTTGCCGAGATCGGGAACGCCGTGTTGACCGTCGGGCCGAAGACGCGCACGTCCTCGTGCAACGTCCTGCCGCCGTTGGCTTCGTAGGCGTGAAAATCGGCCGTCGTAACGGCAGACTGTGCCGGTGCGGCCAGCGTGCCGGGCAGTGTGACGACGCTCACGGAACCTTCGGGGTCGATCGTGTAGGCGTCGTTCGGCTCACCCTCGTTGGCCACGACGGCGTAGCTGCCGTCGGCCGAGATGCTGACCATGTCGGGCAGGGCTCCCACCGTGACGGCACCGAGAATTGTGGGCGCCGCGGCGGTGGCATCGAAGAAGACGAGCCAGCCGGTATCCGTTTTGGTGGGCGATTCGATGGCCATCGCGCCGAGGCCGTCGGTGCGCACGGCCACGGAGTTGGCGGTTGACCCGGCCGGGATGAGCTCACTGCCGCCATTGATCGGGGCACCCTCAGCGTTGAGGGCGAACAGCTTGGTCGGCGTGGTGGCATCGGTGATGCTCAGCACATCGACGGCGCCCTGTTCGGCATTCACCACGAAGAGTCGCTTACTGCCGGCGTGGTAGGTGACGATTTCGGCGGCTGACTTGTCGAACGTGCCGGTCTCGTAGCTGCCGAGCGGCGCCATCTCGAAGTAGGGGTCGGTTCCGTTCGCGGTAATAGGCGCCGTGACGATGGCAGCGGATGCCGTCGGCACCGCCGACACGAGGGGCGCGGCCGCGAGCGCGGCGCAGGCAACGACAGCCGCCATGGTGACTATGGGAACTCGGCGTCGGGCGGGGCGTCTCAAGGCGCTCATGCGGTGATCCTCCTGGGAACAGACATTGGATGCCTCTGTGTAGCGTTCCCAGGTGTCTGGCAGGTGAATACGAGGTGACTCCACGCCCTCGATAGGCTCTGGTCATGACGGATGCCGCCGGTCACCCCCGCATCGAAACCCAAATCGGTGGGGCCGGAGCCCGTCGCTGCCGCGGGGTCAGTGGACCGGGCGGCCACAACGCCGCCATGGCCGTTCCGGAGGGCCTCTGACATATAGCCGAGGGGCGCAAAGTGGCCTAGCCTGAGGTAAGACTCGCGTTTCACCCACAGTGGAGGTCACCATGTCAGCCAAGCCCACCGGACGCCTCGTTCACCGCGAGGACGGCCTGTATCTCATGCTGAATCGGTTGTTCAACGCGCCGATCGAAAAAGTGTGGGCGAGCCTGACCCGCCCGGCCGAGCTCGAGAAGTGGATCGGCACTTACACCGGTTCACCGGCCACCGGCGCCGTCAAGTTCAGGATGACGGCGGAGCCGGACGCCAAGTGGGAGTACGTGAGCATTCGCGAGTGCCAGGCGCCGCACCGCTTCAGCGGCGATTTCGGCGAGGGCGAGGATTCCTGGCGCGCGCTGTTCCACCTGGTCGAGGGCGACGGCATGACCAACCTCACGTTCGGGCAGCGCTTGCGTTCCCCCTCGGAGGTCGCCACGATGGGGCCGGGCTGGGACTTCTACCTCGATCGACTGGTCGCTTCCCGCGCCGGCCTGCCGTTGCCCGAGTGGGAGCACTACTATCCAGCGCACGCGCAGTTCTACAAGGACCTCATCGTTCCGGTGCGCACCGCCTGATCGGCCACTTCATGCTGCGGCAGCTTTTGGCAGTGGCGAGAAGCGCTCCGCAGAAGGTCCCTGAGGGGAACTGCCACTGGGACGCCTGCTCGGCGGGTTTCGGATCGTCCAGTGAACGCGAGCATTAGGCCGAGGGTTTCAAGCCAGCCAGTCGGAGCACGGCTGAGAGCCCTTCGGGGGTTCCCGGCCAATGTCGCTTGACCGCATCGCTGCCCGCCCGACGAGTCGCGAATCGTAGAGCGATCGCGACAACGATGGCGTCGTCGGCGTAACCGAGAACGGGTATGAAATCCGGAATTAGGTCGATCGGCGACAGCAGGTAGAGCAAAAGAACCGCGAGCCAGATTCGAACGCCGATCGACACGGTTCGATCGGCGGCCAGGCGTTTGAGTAGCCGGGCGACGTCGGGCGCGAGGCGCAGCAGATCACGAAGTGACGCTCCGCCAGGCTGCCGGCGTTGCTCAATCCAGAGAACGAGAACAAGAACCAGCCACAGCACCAGCAATCCGCCGAGCACGCTCAGGACAACGGTCCACCCGGTCGTCATGAGCTACCCCCGTTCAAACGAAAGATACTAAGGGCTTCGCGAGCCGCGTAATAGACGATGACACAACCCGCGAGAGGGTCGGCCCACCACCATCCGCGTGTCAGCTCGAGCACCAAGCCGAGGAGCACCGCGCTGGCGAGGAGACCGTCGATGAACGCCACCCGTCCTTCGGAGACCCGGGCCACCAAAGCCGCCACGGTCGCGAGGAAGGCCAGCACGATGACACCGATGGGGTTCCACCCCAGCGTGATCCAGTCGAGGGCCTTCCCCCGCCCAACGAGTCTCGCCGCACGATCGGTGGAAGTCATGCATTGATTCTCGCAGTCCGCGATCGGATTCGCCTGCTGACAAGACAGCCGCGGTTGCGCTGCAGTGAGGCATCACGGCCGTCAGAAAAACGACCGCGAGTGGAACCTTCCATCGAACTCGTAGGAAGTGGGAGATCACCTAGATATCGACACCCCGACTTGCGGACGAATGATTTTGTGGGTTGACAGAAACCACGTCTTACTCAGCCTCGCAATGCTCGTGCTCTGGTTGGCAAACGCAGTGATCCGAATAATCGTGATCGCGAACGCAGACGCGGGAACCAACGAAGGGCATGTTTTGGCCTCGTTCTCGCATTATCGAAAGAGGCCATGAACTTTTACAGTCGCTCTCTCGCCGCCGAAGTCGGGCCGAAAGGCGTGCGGGTGGTCAACGTCTTGCCTGGCTTGATCGCCACGGTCGGCGCCGCCGAGCACCACAGTGCGACGGCCGCCGAGCGCTGCGTTGGTTTTCTGTAAAACGAATCGGTGGTGTTGGACAGGTCCTTTGAGGGTGACTTCGTTGGCCGTGGCGGGGTCAGGCGGCTAGCTCCACATCGATATCAGCTCGGTAAAGGCCCTGCTGGCTGCGCTCATGTACGCACCCTGCCTTCTGAGCAGGGCTGCGGTGCGGTGTGGAATGGCAGGCAGTACGGCAACCGGGTTGAGCCCGTGCTGTTCGCGGGCAATAGCTTCGGGCAGCATGGTGGCGAGCTGGCCACGACGAATGATTTCCATGATCGCGCTGACGGAGTTGACTTCGATCGCGATGCGGGGGGCAACGCCGTGGTCCCGAAAATGCAGGTCGATGTGGCGCCGGGTCGCAAAGTCGCTACTGAGCAGCACAAGTTCCTCCTGTTCCAGCTCCCGCAGGGTCATGGGTGCCTGCTGTCCGGCGCGGGGGTGGTTGTTGCCGACAACCAAGCTGAGGGTTTCGACGAACAATGCCTGGGTCTCGATCTCGGACGAACGCACCTCGGCAAATGCGATACCCAGGTCGAGGGTGTCCTCGGCCAGTGCCGCCTCGATGCGGTCCTGGGTCATCTCCTGCAGGCTCAAGGTGATTCCGGGATAGCGGATGCCGAAGCGTTCGACCAGCGGACCGATCAGGTATGCGGTGAACGTGGGAGTCATCGCTAACCGGAGCGATCCACGGCTCAGGTCCTGCACGTCGTGGATAGCCCGGGTTCCGGCGTCAAGTTCGCGCAGGGCGCGGCGGGTGTAGCGCAGGAAGGTCTCGCCAGCGTCTGTCAGCCGCACGGTCCGTCCGGACCGATCCAAGAGCTGAACGTTTAACGAGTTCTCCAGTTGCTTGATCTGTTGCGACAGCGTCGGTTGAGAGACGTGGAGCGCCTCGGCCGCGCGAGTGAAGTTCTGGTGTTCCGCCACCGCGGCCAGGTAACGCATGTGGCGCAACGTCATGATTCTCCAACTATAGAAATTATCTATTGATTCCATCATAAAAAGGTCTTGGACACTATAGATAGTTTCCGTCATCCTTGAGGCATCCCCCAAAACATCGAGAGGACAGCCCATGCAAAACATCATTGAAGGCTTTCTGAAATTCCAACGAGAGGCCTTTCCGGCGCGTACTGAACTCTTCAAGGAGCTGGCCACCGCCCAGAACCCTGAGGCCCTGTTCATTGCCTGCTCGGACAGCCGGGTCGTGCCAGAGCTGCTGACCCAGCAGGAACCGGGTGACCTGTTCGTGATGCGCAACGCCGGCAACATCGTGCCCGCCTACGGCCCGGAGCCCGGCGGTGTCTCCGCGACAGTCGAGTACGCGGTCGCCGTCCTGGGCGTCACGGACATCATCATCTGTGGCCATTCCGACTGCGGAGCGATGACTGCCATCTCGACCGACATGAACCTGGACCACTTGCCGGCCGTGGCCAATTGGCTCGCCCACGCCGACGCAGCGAAGGCCGTCAATGCCGCCCGCACCCACGAATCGCCCCAGGAGTCGTTGAAGGCCATGGTCCGCGGGAACGTCATCGCCCAGCTGACCAACATCAGGACCCATCCCTCCGTCGCCTTGGCCCTGGATCAGAAGCGGCTGAACCTCCACGGCTGGGTCTACGACATCGAAACCGGCTCCATTGACACCCTGGACGGTGCCACCGGTCATTTTGTCCCACTCGCGGGCACTTCGCCGGACCATGCCACGCCGGCCGTATCCGGCCTGGCCGCCTAACCACCTCATATCGCCAAAAGAAAAGGAAAACACCATGATTCATTCCCAGAACACCCCAGCTCCGCGCGAGGAACTGACCGCCGCCATCATTGACGCCAAAATGCGCAAGGACCTCTCCTGGCAGGAACTGACCGATGGCACCGGTCTCAGCATTGTCTTCGTCACCGCCGCCCTGCTCGGTCAGCATCCATTGCCCGAAGCCGCTGCGGAACTCGTCGCTGAGCGGCTGGGTCTGGGCGAGGACGCCGCAATGCTGCTGCAGACCATTCCGCTGCGCGGCAGCATCCCCGGCGGCATCCCGACCGACCCCACCGTTTACCGGTTTTACGAAATGATGCAGGTCTACGGCTCCACTTTGAAGGCCCTGGTCCACGAACAGTTCGGCGATGGCATCATCAGCGCCATCAATTTCAAGCTAGACATCAAGAAAGTTGAAGACCCCGACGGCGGTTCACGTGCCGTGATCACCCTCGACGGAAAATACCTGCCCACCAAACCCTTCTGAACCCGGCCTGGCGGCGGCGCGATCGGGGGGCGCCTGCTGTCCCATGAAACACCCCCCAGGCACGGACAAATCACGGACTTCATCACTCGGTCAGAATGTCGCGTTTGTACTTGGCGGTGTAGGTCCGCCGCCGAGCACGCTCGGTGCCTGGGGATCGGGAACATCTTCCATCACTACGGCCTGCCTGGTCGAGTTGGTGGCCAAGAATTCACCACAACTGCACACCCGCACGCATTGGCCCGAAGGCTGCGCACGAGCCCGCACGCCGAACCCCTTACGAGCGGCGCCTTCTCCTCGGTAGCGCTCAAACTCAACTGACGTGCGGATGAAGAACGGCGCAGCAGTGGGGACACTCTCTGCCAACACCCCGAGCCTCAAACCACCGTGGCGCGGTTGGCGCAACCCGTTCAGCTAGTTCCAGATACTCGGCGCGGGGGCTCGCGTGGCGGGAGCGGCGGCATTGCGGCTCCACTCAAGCAGCCACTCGGGCACCGTCACATCGTCGGGGGCGACACCGATCGCCTCGAGCAACTCGTCGATCGTCACCACGCCGCCGGTGCGCTTGAGAAAGCGGCCGCGAATGTAGCCATGGGAGTAGATTTCGAGTGAGCCATCGGCATCCGGGCGCACGAAACGCTGCTCGACGTATACGGCCTTCTCGTCGAAGCCGAGAATGCGCGACTCCACCGTGAACTTCTGGCCGACCGTGAGCGACTTGCGAAAGCTGATCGTCTCAGAAACCACAACCGGGTACCAGCCACGCTCCTGGAAAATGGCCCAGACGCCGGTTCGGTGCAGCATATCGAAGCGGGCCACGTCCATGATCGACAGGTAGACCCCGTTATTCATGTGCCGCAAAATATCCAGGTCGGTCGGCATCGTCACGAAGTTGGTGCGAGCGACGTCGAAATGACCGAGCCGAGGGCCGAACTTCGACAGCAGCGCATGGAGGAGGGTTCTAAAGAACATGTGCACGACTCGATGCTAACGAAACCGGCGCTCAGGCAGTGCGGTACTGCCGTAGTTTGTGAACTATCGGGCCGGCCGGGTGATCGCGGCGACCCGTTTGTGGTCCTGATCTAGAGTGCAGCGGCCGTGCGCGGCGCGACAGCCCGCACGAATGCTCCGAGGCGGCGGTAGACCTCCTGCGATTCCGGATGCGTGTCGTCTTGCTGCCAGGTGTGCTTGGTGTTGACGCTCTGTCGGCCATAAATCAAGGTATCGACGCGAATCTTGCGCGCCCGCAGCGCCTCGATGAAGTTGAGGTTGGCGCGGTAAAAGTAATCGCGCTCCGATGTCGTGACAAAGACCGGCGGAAACCCGCGGTTGAGCCACTCGATCGGCGACATAAAACGTGCGGCCGTGCGCAGGTGCAGTCCCCGCCCCCGATCGGGCAACAGCATCCTGACGAAATTGAGGCTCAGTACAAACCCGCGGTCGAACAGCACCGAGAAATCGGCGATGCTGCAGTGCTGCACCAGGCCGCGCAGGTTTCGCGGGGCGACCGGCGGTGCGATGTCATAGTGTGTGGCGAGTTCTGGCTCGAACGCCGCCGCTGTGAGCAGCGCCGCTATGTGGCCACCGGCGGAATCACCACCGAGCACGATGCGTGTCGGGTCACCCCCGTAGGCGGCGATGTTGCGGGCCACCCAGTCGAGCACGGCGTTGCCGTCCTGCAACATGTGCTTGAGCTGAAACCGCGTCGCCATACGATAGTTGGCGTTGACGACGATCATGCCTTCGGCGGCCTGACTCGCGCAGTACTTGGTGAGCGGATCTTTGTCACCCGAGGTCCAGCCGCCGCCGTGAAAGTACACGTAGACGGGCAGCGGTTCCGCACCAACCGTGCGTTTGGGAGCGAGCACGTCGAGCCGGTGAATCTTCTGGCCGTCGCCGATGTAGTCCAGATCGAGGTCGTACTCGACGGAGTCGATCGGGTGCAGGTTGAATTTATGCACCGGAGTCGCCCGTCGCAGCATGAGCGCGCGCCACGCCCAGACCGGCAGGCGACGAATCCCGGTCTCCCGATGAGCCGACCGGTCGACAGTAACGCCATCAGTGTGTAGACGGATACCGTGCAGCCAGGCCGGTACCGGCATGCTGCGGTTTGGCGTGGTGCGGTCTGGCGTGGTGCGGTTTGGCAACGACGGGGAACGGTGCGAGGGGATGCAACGATCCCTGTCGAACGTGGTAGTGACCTGACTCATTGATTGAGGATAAGTCGACTCCCCCGAATCCTCGCTGGGAACGACCCCATTTGGGGTTGATTTCCGGTTTCACGTGGGTCGAACGCTGGGCAATCAGGCAGCGGATGCCCCACCCGCGACCCCGGTCGCCTCCAATACCGCACGCGCAAGCGTGTGAAAGTGCAGGTTGAAGCCGAGGACGCCCGGTGTGGACTGCGGGTCGAGGTCAAGCGTTGGCACGTCGAGCGCGTGAATGATGAACTGGTAGCGGTGGGTACCGGTTTCCGGGGGCGGTGCGGCGCCGGAGAATGACGTGAGTCGCAGCTCATTTGGCAGTACGAGCGAGCCGGCCGGCAACGATTCCACTCCCGCGGAAAGCTCAGTGACGGAGACCGGCAGGTTGGCTACAGCCCAGTGCCAAAACCCCGAACCGGTCGGCGCGTCGGGGTCGAACACGGTAAGCGCGAAACTCTGGGTCTCGGCTGGAAAACCCCGCCAGGAGAGCTGGGGGGAAACATCCGCTCCCCCGGCATCGGCAGCGTACTGCGCCGACTGCAACGGACTGCCATCGGTCATGTCGATGCTGGTGAGTGAAAACTGGGGCACCTCGCCGAAGCGGGCGAGCGGGTCGTTGGTCACAATGGCCTCCTGAATGCGCGTCTGGTTGTGGCGCTCCGTCAGCCTACGCCGCCGGTTCCTGTGCACGCTCAAGAATGCCGCTGGCGAGGGGCATGAAACCGTGGTAGCTTCCGAGCAGTCACCGTTGGAAACGACTCCAGCGAGGGGTGGCGCTTTGCCGTGCGCTCGAACGATGCGCGCACTCTCGTAAAATGAGCCCATGGCCATTCCGAAGATTCTGCTCTTTTACATCTTCACACCACTGGCCGACCCCGATGCGGTGCGTCTCTGGCAACGCGACCTGTGTGCCGGGCTCGGCCTGCGCGGGCGCATCCTCATTTCGAAGGATGGCCTGAACGGCACGGTCGGCGGCGACCTGCCCGCGATCAAGAAGTACATCCGCAAGACGCGCGGCTACCCCGCGTTCAAAAACATCGATTTCAAGTGGAGCGAGGGCACCGGCCTCGACGAGGACGGCCAGAGTCTGGACTTTCCAAAACTCGTGGTCAAGGTGCGCGACGAGATCGTGAGCTTTGGCGCGCCCGGCGAGTTGCGCGTCGACAAAGCGGGAGTCGTCGGGGGCGGCACCAAGCTGCAGCCGGCCGAACTGAACGCTCTGGTCGCCGAGCGCGGCGACGAGGTGGTCTTCTTCGACGGGCGTAACCGGTTCGAGGCTGAAATCGGCCACTTTCGCGACGCGGTCGTACCCGACGTGGTGAACACGCGCGAGTTCGTGGCCGAACTCGACAGCGGCAAGTACGACCATCTCAAGGGCAAGCCGGTGGTGACCTACTGCACCGGTGGCATCCGGTGTGAGGTACTCAGCGGCCTGATGAAGTCGCGCGGGTTCGACGAGGTCTACCAACTCGATGGCGGCATTGTGCGCTACGGGGAGGCCTTCGGCAACGACGGCCTGTGGTCTGGTTCGCTCTACGTCTTCGACCAGCGGATGTCCATCGACTTCGCTCCCGGCGCTGCCGTGCTGGGCGTCTGCCAAATCTGTGCAGCACCGACCACGAACATGCCTAATTGTGGGGATCCTGCCTGCCGGGAACAGCTTGTAATCTGCCTCGAGTGTGCTGCCCAGGCGGCGCCGGTCTGCGATGTACACGCCGGGTTGTCCCGGGTATAGAGGGTCGCCACGGCCAACGAGCTTTCCTTCACCGTTCTGCCGGGTCGGGTCATCGGGTTTCTCGACACCCGAGTCCGACCCTGATCGACTCTGCCGTGAGCTGCAAAAAAGACCTCACCTAGCCAAACTCCCTCATTCGGCGGGCGTTCCACCCCCGCATGGGGGAGTTTGCCCCTGAGAATCCCTCACTAAGCTCCGACCTGAGCGGTGGCTACCCGGCGGCTGCGAAGAAAGTCAAAGTGAGGCCTTTCTGGTGTACGCAATAACGAATACCCGCAATTGGCTCGTGGCCATGGTTGCTTCTGCGGCGTTCGTTGTGAGCGCTCTCGCAGTGCCACTAACCGCCGTCGCCGACAGTCGCCCCCCGGATGCCACTACTCCCGTGACGGTATCGGCCGACTCGCTCCCCACCGCGCAGATCAATGGAGTCGTCTGGGCACAACTTATTGTGGGCGACACCGTTTACGTCGGGGGGGAATTCACCCGCTCGCGACCCGCCGGCTCTGCCGTCGGCGTGAACGAGGTCGTACGCAACAACCTGTTGGCCTACAACCTCACCACCGGCGTTCTTGTGGCCTCCTTCAATCCCGACGTCAACGGCACGGTCCGCGCCCTGACCGTCTCTGACGACGGGTCGCGGCTGTTCGCCGGAGGCTCTTTCACGAACGTCGGTGGCGTCAACCGGTATCGCGTTGCCGCTTTCGATGTACAGAGTGGCACTCTTGTTCCCGGCTGGGCACCGGTTCTCAACGCGGGCGTCAAGGCGCTCACCTTCGCGGGCAATAGCGTATACGTCGGCGGCACGTTCACGTCGGCTAGCGGTCAGTCCCGCGCCAGGATGGCAGCCTTCAACGGCTCCACCGGCGATCTGCTGCCCTGGTCGGGCACGCCGGCCGGCGGCAGCATCAACGCCCTCGTCGCCTCACCCGACGGCAGCAAGGTCGTCATTGGCGGATCCTTCACGACCTATAACGATAGTTCCAACCCTGGATACGGCATGGCCGCAACCGATGCTACAACCGGCGCGTCACTGCCGTGGAAAGTCAACGGCCTGATTCGAAACGGCGGCAGCCAGGCGGCCATCCTCAGCCTGACCGGATCGGCCGAAGGGGTGTTCGGCACCGGCTACGTGTTCGGCGACGGCGGCAACCTCGAAGGAACATTCCGTGCCAGCTGGGAGGACGGCAGTGTGATCTGGGTCGAAGACTGCCATGGGGATACCTATTCCGCGGTGCCGGCTGGCGACAAGGTCTACACGACCGAGCATGCGCACTACTGCGGCAACATCGACGGCTTCGAACAAACCTCGCCGTGGACCTACCACCGCACCCTTGCCTTCAGCATGGATGTCGGCGGCGTCATCACTGCCGATACGCACGGCTACTACAACTTCGAGGGCACACCTCGACCCGACCTGCTGGCGTTTTATCCCGACATCAACACCGGTAGCTTCACCGGGCAAGGCCAGGGCCCGTGGCACGTGACGGCTGATACCCAGTATCTGCTCTACGGCGGAGAGTTCACGACCGTGAACAACAAACGTCAACAGGGCCTGGCCCGATTCGCCGTGCCGAGCATAGCCCCGAATAAAGAAGGACCGCGTCTTGCCAACGCCTCGTTCGCTCCATCGGCGTTCCTGCCCTCGGTCGTCTCGTTCGTGAGCGGAACAGCGCGTCTGAGCTGGAAGTCGGCCTACGATCGCGACAACGAGAGCCTCACCTATGAGGTGCTGCGCGACGGCGTCTCCGTCACCAGCGTTCAGGGACTCTCCTCCGACTGGGACCGGCCGACACTGTCCTTCTCCGACACCGGACTCACCCCGGGACAGAGTTACTCCTATCGAATTCGGGTCACCGACCCGTTCGGCAATACGAAAACGGGCGGTACCGTCAGTGTCACCATCACATCCGACACACTCAGCGACTATTCCGCGAGCGTTCTAGCAGACTCCCCCCAGTCGTATTGGCCGCTGAATGAGGCATCCGGTGCCCCGGCTTTCGACTGGACCGGCGGCGCAGACCTGACCCGAAACGCCGGGGTCAGCCCCGGCGTCCCCGGAGCAATCGTGGACGCTGCCATCACGGCAAGCCGTTTCGACGGAACGGCGTCCGGATTCGCCGCGACCGACAACGCCCAGAGCTCCTCGAATTCGTTCAGTGTCGAGACCTGGGTGAAAACCGAGACCACACAGGGCGGCAAGATTATCGGGTTCGGCAACAGTGATACCGGCCAAAGCACCAATTATGACCGGCATGTTTACATGGACGCTGGCGGTCGTGTCTGGTTCGGTGTCTACCCCGGCGGAGTGCAGACGATCGCATCGCCCGCTTCGTACAACGATGGCCAGTGGCATCACATAGTGGCCAGTCTCGGCAGCTCCGGCATGTCGCTGTTGATTGACGGCAAGAAGGTCGCGCAGCGCGCCAGCGTCACCTCGGGTCAGGACTACCAGGGCTTCTGGCGCGTAGGGGGCGACAATATCACTAGCTGGCCCAGCCAGCCCACGAGCGCGTTCATCGCCGCCGACATCGCCCAGGTCGCCGTCTACTCCGCTCCCCTCACGCAGAAGCAGGTCGTGGCACACTTTGTCGCCTCCGGCCGGACGAGTCCCGTCCCTTCGGCTCCTACCGACGCCTATGGCGCGGCCGTCTACAGCGCTGAACCTGATTTCTATTGGCGTCTGGGTGAAGACACTGGAACGAAAGCGAACGACTCATCGGCTTCCGACCAGCCCGGAACCTACTTCGACCCGGTCACCCTGGGCGCTGCCGCTCTGCTGAGCGGCACGAGCAACACCGCCGCGTCGTTCAGCGGCGGAATCGTCAGCAGTGACACCCTGATCGAGGCTCCCGGAATCTATGCGCTGGAGGCCTGGTTCAGCACGACGACAACGCAGGGTGGAAAGATCATCGGCTTCGGCAGCGCTTCGACTGGATTGTCGAACAGTTATGACCGGCACGTCTACCTGCAAGACGACGGTCGCCTTGTATTCGGCACCTGGACCGGGCAGGCCAACACCATCGTGACCGGGTTGTCCTATAACGATGGAGCCGCGCACCATGTGCTCGCGCAGCAGTCAGCTGATGGAATGGCGCTCTACGTTGATGGCGCTCTCATCGGCACGAATCCGCAGGTGGGCGCCCAGGGGTATTCCGGCTACTGGCGCATTGGCGGGGACAACACGTGGAGCTCGTCGAGCCCGTGGTTTGTCGGCACGATCGACGATGTCGCCGTTTATCCCCGTCCTCTCAGCGGCGACGTGATCTCGCAGCACTACTCACTGGGCTCCGCCACAAGCGTCCCGCAGAACGAGGCACCGACCGCTGCATTCACCGTCGCCACCGATCAGCTGGCGGTGTCAGCGGATGCTTCGCCATCGGCAGATTCCGATGGGACCGTCACCGGATTCGCCTGGTCCTGGGGTGACGATAGCGTCAGTGACGGCGCCACCGGGCAGCACACCTATGCCGAAGCCGGAACCTATTCGATCGCCTTGACCGTCACCGACAACGACGGCGCCACCGACACGACTACTCGATCCGTCACCGTCTCAGCCCCGATGCCGGTGCCAACGGGCATCGCGACGGATGTCTTCACTCGCGACGTCAGCCCTGGACTCGGCTCGGCCGATATCGGAGGCGCGTGGACCACGACCGGCACAGTCAGCAAGTATTCGGTGACCGCTGGCGCCGCTCAGATGCGCGTGGCCGCCGGAGGTACGGCGAACGGCTATCTGCTCGGCGTCTCGTCGGAGAGCACCGATGTCACGGTCACCACGTCATTGCAACAGGCGACGACGGGAGCCGGAACCTACGTTTCACTGATCGGCCGACGCGTTGGCACCGCCGACTACCGGGCGCGGGTCAAAGTTCTCGCAACGGGCGCCGTGCAGCTGCAGCTCATGCGCGGCGGCACCACCCTGCAAGCGAGCACCATCGCCGGGCTGAGCTACGCCACCAACGATCAGTTGCACGTGCGGTTGCAGGTTTTCGGTACGGCGCCGACGACGATTCGGGCCAAAGTGTGGGCTGCAGGCACCACGGAGCCTACGGCCTGGCCGCTGAGCCGGACAGACGCAACAACCGCGCTGCAGCAGGCCGGATCGATTGGGCTGGCTGCGTATAACAGCGGATCAGCCACGACACCGATGACGGTCTCCTTCGATGATCTTTCCGCAATCGCGGTGACGGAGCCGTAGCCGGAGCCGGAGCCGGAGCCGGAGCCGGAGCCGGAGCTGGAGCCGGAGCCGGAGCTGGAGCGTCGGCTGCCGAATCAGGCCGGCAGCTTGAGCGAGTCGATGAGATCGGTCGCGTGCTGGCTGGTGAGAATGACGCGGGCGAATTCTTCGTCGACGAGGTCGATCACCACGGCAGGGCGGTGACGTTTGATCGACACGAAGTCCTTGCCGCCATGAAATTTCCAGGTTCCCGCGGCCAGGACGAGCGGAACGATCGAACCGAGGGCACGAATTCCGCGGAGCCAGATCCAGGGATCTTCGGTGATTATCACCGAGCGGATATTCTCCCGCTGTACCACGATCGACTCCCTTCGCAGCGCGAGGGTTCTTTCCGCGCGCGTCAGGTGGATCTCGAGCCGGTCGGAATGCACGCTCAGGGAAGCCATTGTTCCAGTCTGCCCGGTTGGGGCCGCAAATCTGTTGTTTGAATCTCACAAAGCAATAACGTCCCAGCGCAGGATCTCTCCAACGACAGCGGATGGGCTTAGTCGGTCACGCTCATCCGCTCGCCCGGGTCAGCCCCGCGGCGTCGCGGCAGCGGCGGCCTTAGCCGCAGCGGGTAGTGCCTCGAAGATGCGTCCAATGGCGCTCTGGTCGTGCGCGTCGGAGACGAACCAGGCCTCGAACACACTCGGCGGCAGCGACACGCCACCATCGAGCATGGCGTGGAAGAACGGTGCGTAGCGAAAAACTTCCTGGCGTTGCACGTCGGCGTAGGTGCGCGGGGCCAACCCCTGTGCCTCGTCGCCGAACACGAAGCTGAACAGGTTGCCGGCTCGTTGCACCCGGTGGGCGACGCCCTCGGCGGTGAGCGAGGCGGAAACGGCCTCGGAGAGGATTGTGGCGGTGGCGTTGAGACGGTCATACACGCCCGCGTCGAGCAGGTTGAGGGTTGCGATGCCCGCCGCGACGGCGACCGGGTTCCCCGACAGTGTGCCGGCCTGGTAGACCGGGCCGGTCGGTGCGAGAAAGTCCATCACGTCGGCGCGGCCGCCGAGCGCGGCGACGGGCAGCCCGCCGCCGATGATCTTGCCGAAGGTGAGCAGGTCGGGCGTGTAGAACTCTTCACCGGCCGACTCCAGGCTTCTGGTCTCCAGCCCCCAGAAACCCGCGCGGCTCACCCGAAAACCGGTGAGCACCTCGTCGAGGATGAGCAGGGCGCCGTTCGCGTGCGCGATCGAGGCCAAGGCCGCGTTAAAGCCGGCATCCGGGGCGACAACTCCCATGTTGGCGGCCGCGGCCTCGGTGATGATGGCGGCGATACGGCCAGGGTGAGCCTCGAAGGCGGCCCGCACGGCCTCCAGATCGTTGTAGGGCAGCACGAGGGTTTGCGCGGCGGTGGCCGCGGTAACGCCGGCCGAACCGGGCAGGGCGAGCGTGGCGAGCCCGGAGCCAGCCTGGGCGAGCAGGCCGTCGGAGTGGCCGTGGTAGTGCCCGGCGAACTTGATCAGCAGGTCACGATTGGTGAAGCCGCGGGCCAGGCGGATGGCGGTCATGGTCGCCTCTGTACCGGTCGACACGAGGCGCAGCTTTTCGACCGCGCCGACCCGTTCGGCGACGAGTTCGGCCAGTTCGGTTTCGGCGGGAGTCGAGGCGCCAAAGGAGAGTCCGAGCGCGGCAGCATCCTGCACGGCCTTCA
Organism: Cryobacterium sp. Y29; assembly: GCF_002929825.1. Lineage (GTDB taxonomy): Bacteria > Actinomycetota > Actinomycetes > Actinomycetales > Microbacteriaceae > Cryobacterium. The sequence goes on along the minus strand of NZ_PJJN01000027.1, from coordinate 90,672 downwards.
CGACCTCGGGATGAGCGTGGCCCAGAATCGCCGGGCCCCAGGAATTGACGAGGTCGACATACTCTCGGCCGTCGGAGTCCGTGACATAGGCCCCAGCAGCCTTGACCAGAAACAGCGGAGTGCCGCCGACCGAGCCGAAGGCACGCACCGGCGAGTTGACTCCCCCGGGAATCACCCGGCGGGCACGGTCGAAGAGTTCGTCGTTGTGGGTGGCGACGTGCTCCACCGAAGTTGACATCGTGTTGATCATGCGCGCTCCTCCTTGAGCCAGGTGGCCAGTTCAACGGCCCAATAGGTTAGTACGGCATCGGCGCCGGCCCGGCGGATGCTCAACACCGACTCTTCGACGGCACGGCGACGGTCAATCCAGCCCTGCACGGCGGCGGCTTCGATCATGGCATATTCGCCGGATACTTGGTATGCCCAAACGGGAATATCACTCATGTCGGCAACTGCGGCGAGCACGTCGAGGTAGCCGCCGGCCGGCTTGACCATGACAATGTCGGCGCCCTCGTCGATATCGAGCTGCGCTTCACGCACGCCCTCACGTCGGTTGGCGGGGTCGAGCTGGTAGGTGCGGCGGTCGCCGACCAGGGTCGAGGCGACGGCTTCACGGAAAGGACCGTAGAACGCGGACGCGTATTTGGCCGAATAGGCGAGCACGGCGGTGTCTTCGAAACCGTTGACGTCGAGGGTTTCGCGCACGGCGGCGACCTGGCCGTCCATCATGCCTGAAAGACCAAGCAGCGCGGAACCGGCCGTGGCTTGGGCGAGGGCCATATCGCGGTAGCGTTCGAGGGTGGCGTCGTTGTCGACGTGGCCATCGGCTGCGAGCACGCCACAGTGGCCGTGGTCGGTGAATTCGTCGAGGCACAGGTCGGTCTGCACGACGAGCGCGTCGCCGATCTCGTCGACGAGAGCGCGAGTGGCAACGTTGAGAATGCCCGCGGGGTCGGTCGCTCCGGTTCCGATCGCATCACGCACCTCGGGTACCCCGAACAGCATGATGCCTCCGATGCCGGCCTCAGCCGCCTCCACGACGGCCCGGCGTGCACTGTCGATGCTGTGCTGCACAACGCCGGGCATCGACGTAATCGGGCGGGCATCATCGCCTTCCCGCACGAACATGGGGAGCACGAGCTCGGCCGGGTGGACACGGATTTCACTGGCCAGACGGCGAAGCGCGCCGCTAGTGCGCAAGCGTCGTGGGCGAATAACGGGGTTGGTCACTCCTGTACCCTACGCCGCTCGGCTGTGCGTTTCGTTATCCGCTCGTGACCTCCATGATCAGAGCGCCGGTGCGGCTCCGGCCAGCGCTGTATCGACGAGCGCCTCGATGAGGGACTCGGCGCTGCGCTCGGAGGCGACAACGTCAACGCGCAGTCCGAGAGCCCGGGAATCCTTGGCGGTCTGCGGACCGATGCACGCCACCAGGGTGCGTTCGGGAATGTCTCCAAACTGTTCGCGCACCTGACGTGCAACGCTGCCGCTGGTCACGAGTACGGCGTGTACGAGCCCGGCTTTGACGTCGGCGACAACCTGGTCGCTGACCGGAACGCCGATGGTGCGGTAGGCGACGACCGACTCCACGTTGTGGCCAATGCGGCGCAGTCCCTCACTGAGCAACGGCTTGGCGATCTCACTGCGTAGTGTGAGCACGCGCAGCGGGATGACGCCAGCGGTGGCCGTCTCCCATTCCTCCAGCAGGCCGCGGGCTGAATTGTCTTCGGAGGGAACGATGTCTACGGAGTAGCCGGCCGCGACGAGCGCGGCAGCGGTGGTTTCACCAACCGCGGCAATGCGGGTTCCCGGCGCCACCACAGCGCGGTGCGACGACAAAACGTCGACGGTCGTCGCGCTCGTGATGGTCATCCAGTCGAAATCGCCGGCGGCGAGACGAGCCAGCGCCGAGTCGAGGGCCGGGGCGTCGTCGGTTGCGGCGAAGTTGATCATGGGGGCAACGATTGGATGCGCACCCTTGGCGCGCAGGTTGGCTGCCACCTGGTCACCCCAGGGTCCGCCGCGCGGAACGAGAACCCGCCAGCCCGCGAGGGGCTTGGTCAGTCGATTGATCACGTGGTCACTCAGTCACTTTCAGGGGAGCGAACTCGGCCGCGCCACCGGCCAGAAGATCTATGGATACTCGTTCGGCCACGTCGAGCGCAGCTTGGGTGAGGTGGAGGGCAGAGTGGGAATCGGGCGTTGCCGCGTGCGAGCTGGTGATCCTGCGTGTGCCGTCCGGGCTGTACACGGTGGCGGTGAGAAAGAGCAAGCCATCGTCGATGACCGCGGTCGCACCGATCGGTGCGGCGCAGCCGGCCTCGAGGCGGGCCAGTACCGTGCGTTCGGCGGTGGTCGTCGCCTGGGTCGAGGAATGGTTCATGGTCGCCAGCGCCACGCCAAGCAGGCGATCGGGTTGGCCATCGCGCACTTCGATCGCGAGCGCGCCCTGGCCGGGTGCGGTCGGCCAACCGGACAGATCGAGAAATTCGGGCGCCAGGGAGTCGAGCCGGCCGAGGCGTCCGAGTCCAGCAGCAGCCAGCACGACGGCGTCGAGGTCCCCCTCGGCGACGCGACCGACGCGGGTGTCGATGTTGCCGCGAATGTCGACGACCGTGAAGTCGGGCCGACGCTCACGCAGTTGCGCGACCCGGCGAGGCGAACCGGTGCCGACTCGGGCACCCTCGGGCAGGGTGTCCAGAGTGAAGCCGGCTCGTGCCACCAGCACGTCCCGGGCATCCGCTCTTTTGGGCGTTGCACCGATGCGCAAGCCAGGGTGAGGCGCGGTAGGGAGGTCCTTGAAGGAGTGCACGATGACGTCGCACTCGTCGTTCAGCAGGGCTTCGCGCAGGGCGCTCGCGAAGACACCGGTGCCGCCGAGGCTTGAAAGCGGCTCGGTCGAGGTGTCGCCGTGCGTGGTGACGCGCACGATTTCCACCTCGACGCCAGCCGAGGCCGCGATGCGGTTGACGATCGTCTGGGTCTGCGCGAGCGCAAGGGCACTCGCGCGGGTACCCACGCGGATCACGGTCATGGCGCCATTCCCGCGACGGCTGGCTTGAAGCCCAGGCGCACGTTTTCGCAGCAGCCGGGGCGGCACACGTCGTACCAGGGGCCGAGCGCGGTCTTTGCCGGGCGATCTTCAACCGGGGTATCGTTCAGGCGTTCCTCGATCAGGTCGACGAGGCCGTTCACGAAATCGGGCGAGACCCCGGGGGTCGGCACCCGCACGGCGTGGATCCCGAACTTCTCGCTGGTCTCCATCGCCTCGTTGTCGAGGTCCCACATGACCTCCATGTGGTCGCTCACGAAACCGAGCGGCACGATGATGACGGCACGGATGCCGCGGGCCGGTAGCAGGGCGATCGCGTCGTTGATGTCAGGCTCGAGCCACGGCATGCTGGGCGGGCCGCTGCGGGACTGGTAGACGAGCTGCCACTGGGTCTTCACCGGCGCCTCGGTAGCGTCCGGTTCCACGAGGGAGTCCATGATGACCTGGGCGACGGCGCGGTGCTGCGCTTCATAGGCGCCACCCTCGCCGAAACCACGATCTGCCGGGCCACTCTTATTGGCATCCGTCATGGGGATCGAGTGGGTTGAGAACAGAATCTCGACCTCGGTGTCCACATCGATGCCGGGGATGGCTCGTTGAACGTCTTGCAGGCCCGTGGTCACACCGGTAATGAAGGGGGTGACGAAGCCGGGGTGGTCGAAGAACTGACGAACCTTGTCGATGTGCACCGTGTCGTTCAGGCCGGTGGCGGTCAGCGCCGCGGCGAAGTCCTCACGGTACTGGCGGCATCCGCTGTAGGAGCTGTAGGCGCTTGTCGCGATCGCGAGCAGGCGATTTTGGCCGGCGTTATGAGCATCCGAAATTGTATCTTTCAGGTACGGCGCCCAGTTGCGGTTGCCCCAGATCACCGGCAGGTCGATGCCGCGACGGGTGAGTTCGACCTGAAGCGCAGCTTTCAGCACGCGGTTCTGATCGTTGATCGGGCTGACGCCGCCGAAGTGGCGATAGTGGGTCGCGACCTCCTCGAGGCGTTCCTCGGGAATTCCGCGGCCTCCGGTCACGTTGCGCAGAAACGGAATCACGTCGTCCTGGCCCTCTGGTCCGCCGAAACCGGCCAGCAGAACGGCGTCATACTGTGCCATTACTGCAGCACCTCGACGACCTCGGCGGTCGAGATCCGGCGTCCGGTGTAGAACGGGATCTCCTCGCGCACGTGGCGTCGCGCTTCGGTCTCTCGCAGGCCCCGCATCAGGTCGACCAACTCGGTGAGTTCGTCACTCTCGATCGGCAGCAGCCACTCGTAGTCGCCGAGGGCGAAGGCCGAGACGGTGTTGGCGAGGGCTCCGCGGAAGGCGGCACCCTTGCGCCCGTGGTCGGCGAGCATCTTGCTGCGCTCGTCATCGGGCAGCAGGTACCACTCAAAACTGCGCACGAAGGGGTAAATCGTGAGCCAGGCCTTGGGGTCGACGCCGCGGAGGAATCCGGGCACGTGGCTCTTGTTGAACTCGGCGTCGCGGTGCACGCCCATGGCATTCCAGGTGGGCAGCAGGCTTTTGAGCAGGCGGCTGCGGCGCAATTCACGGTTGGCCCATTGCAGGGTCTCAGCCTCGTCGGCGTGGGTCCAGATCATGACATCGGCGTCGGCCTTCAGGCCGGAGACATCGTAGAAACCGCGCACGGTGACGCCCTCGGCTTCGATCAAGGCCACTACGTCATCGAGCTCATTAACCGCGTGCGGAACATCGCGGCCATCGAGGTCATCTGGGTTGTGCGGATCTTTTCGCAGAACGGTAAAGAGAGTGAAACCTTGCGGCGAGGCCGCGGGTACCTCGGAATCGATGGGAGTGGTGGGCTGAACGCTGGTTACTGCCTCTCCGGCAGCCGGGTGAGTCATGGCTCTAGTGTGCTCTTTATTGCGCCCGGCACCAAAATGAACCCTGTGGTTCCTGTGAACCGACCCGGCTCGGTTTGATCGGAACTAGCGGTTCTTAGCCACCGCGGACGCACCGAACCAGACGATAACGCCGACAACGGTCGCCGCACCCAGCGCAATTCCCACGAGGGCGCCCGGGCTGTCCTCGCCGAGCTGGCGCAGGGCATGGGTCAGGCGACGGCGATTGATGCGCAGTTGCTTGGGCACATTGAACTTGTACTCGATAGCATCGAGCGTCGAAGCGAGCTCGGCGCGCGCGTGCCGCGCTTCGGCGCGCAGATCACCGATGCCCCGCTTGTCGCCGCCAGCCCCGGTGAGCTCGAGGTTATTTGTGGTCATATTCGCCAACTCCCTTGAACGCATCAACGTCGTGACGGATGCTCGCGTGCACACCCTCCGGATCGGGTTTCGTGGCCGCCTTCACCCGGTTGACTCCGATGAGCAGAAGGATGACGGCGATGAGCACCAGCGCGACCGCCACGATGAGTGTGGCGAGCCACAGCGGCAACACCAGGGCCAGGGCGATCACGGCCAGGGCGACGAACACCCCGAGGGCGAAAAAGAGGATGGCAGCGGCCACGATGAAGAGGGCGGCACCGACTCCGAAGTTCTTGGCTTTGGCGGCGAACTCGGCCTTGAAGGCGTCCAGTTCGGCTTTGACGAGGGCGCTGATCTGACCGGGCAGCTCCCCGATCAGTGCGAGCAACGGGCGCTTGCTCTTCGGGTTGAATCCACTGCTAGTCACGGATTGCCTTCCCTGTGCTCGGGTATCGGTGTTTCAGATGTCTGAATTCTACGAGCTGTTGCGCGCTTACTGCGCCGTGAAATCGTCGCCCGCCGTGGGGGTCGCCTTGGGCTTGGGCTTGGGCTGCGCTGCGGTAGTGCGGCTCGTGGTCGTGCTGGTCTTTGCAGCCGGCGTGGCGGCGGTGGTATCCGTTTTGCGGGCGGCCTGCTTCTTCTTCGCCGCAGCCTGCGAGACAGCTTTTTTACCGACTTTGTACAGGTTGGCGGGAATGTCGCCGACCAGTTCGAGGGCGGCATCGCGCACTTCGGTCACCCGGCGCTGCACGGGCTTGGCGTTCCAGAGATCGTTGGCAGCGGCGGCGATCTGGTCATAGCGTTTACGGCCAGCGCGTGCACCGAGCACATAGCCGACGAGTCCGCCCGTGATGAACAGAAGCTTTCCGCGCATTGAGTCTCCACTTTCGTAAGGTCCCCCCAGAGTAACCCGGTTCGCCGTTTCGGTCTCAGGCTCTCGGGCATGTCTCCATACGATCGTACCAATACAGGAAGTGCACAGCTTCGGTTAGAGATCGGGAGCGGTGATGGTAAGGCCGAGGGCGGCGTGCCGAATACGGTCGCCGGCCTGGAGTGCATGCGGAATGACGGAGGCAAGGCCGGTTCCGGCCAACCAGGCTCCGGTGATCTCCAGCCCGGGGGTTGCGGCGACGGCCTCGCGCACCAGCCGGGTACGTTCGGGCGCACCGAGAGTGGCAGGCGACAGGGCGTCGCGCCACTCGGTGCGGGCAAAGGCTCGCACGCAGCTGGCTGGCAGAGGAACGCCGAGCAGCGTAGATGCGTCGTGCAGCGCGAGGGCCTGCAGTTCATCGTCGGTCAGGTCGTCGGTCGGGTTAGGCGCTCCTGCCCGCCCGTACGAGAGGCGCACGACATGGCGGCCGGGGCCGGCGGCTTCGGCGACCCAGGCCCATTTCGCTGTGACGTGGGTGAGCGCCTTCGCGGTGACGTCGGGGGCATCAATCGACACGAGCACACCGGTGCCGCGCGGGTGCACGTCGAGTGCGGGTGCGTCGAGCACGAGCGAGGTGAGGGTGACGGCGGTCGGGGCCGGCCAGTCGAGTTCGGCGAGCGCGTCGAACTGGGCGCCGAGCGAATTGACCAGTCGCAGGGCCTGCGCCCCCTGGGTCGCGACGATGACATACCGGGCGGTGACGGTGTCGGTCGTGGGCTCAGCCTGTGCAGCGTCTTGGCGGGCGGGAGTGGGGCCAGCGGGGTCGGGGCCGGCGGGGTCGGGGCCAGCGGGGTCGGCATCCGCTCGCCGGGTCACGGTGACGGCCCAGGTGGGCTCGTTGTCGGTGCCGGAATGAGCCAGGCTCCGGGCCGTGGTGCCGGTGACAATGGTCACGTTGTGGTGTTCGAGGGCGGCAACGATGGCGGCGGGCAGGCTGGCCATGCCGCCGAGCAGTCCGCCCACGTTGGAACCGGCGGGTGCGCCGGATCGCAGGGCCGAGACGGCCCCGGAGAGCGAGCCGGCCGTGGTGAGGGCTCGGTTGAGTCCGGGGGCGACAACGTCGATTTCGAGGTCGACGGCGCTCGTCGTGTAGACGCCGGAAGCGACGGGTTCGACGAGGCGGTCAAGCACACGCTGACCCATGCGCTTCTTCACGAGGTCGCCGAGGCTGTGCTCTCGGCCGATGGTGAGGACGGGCATGAGCCGGTCGAGGTAGGCGCGCAGCGACCCCTTCCAGCCGATGACGCGGCGCACGTCGTCGGCGAGCGGGGAGCCCGGAATTCCGAGCACTCCGGCCTTGGGCAGCGGAACGCTGACCGAGGCATCTCCTTCGCTGTGGGACTGGACTGGGGAACCCGGTTTGAGAGCGGGAAGGTGCAACCAGGCGCCGGCGACGTTCGGAGCGACGACCTGGTCGGTGAGGCCGAGGTCCTCGATGAATGAGGCCACGGTGCCGCCGCGGACGGCGAAGCTTTCGGCTCCGCTGTCGAGGCTGAGTCCGTCGAGAACGTGGCCGGCTACCGGGCCGCCGACGGCATCGGTGGCCTCAATGATGGTGACGCGCAGCCCTACCTGCGCACATTCGCGGGCGGCGACCAAACCGGCCACTCCGGCGCCAATCACGAGCACGTCGATCGGTGTGGTCATGTTGCTACTCCTACTCGGCTGCGCTCACGTCGTGCACGAGGCTGACCAGCCGGGTCAATACATCGGGGTCGGTGTCGGGCGGAACGCCGTGGCCGAGGTTGAGTACGTGCGACGGCGCGGTGCGTCCACGTTCGAGCACGTCGCGCACGTGCGCTTCGAGCACCGGCCACGGCGCCGCGAGCAGCGCGGGATCGACGTTGCCTTGCAGAGGGACGGCACCGCCCAGCCGGCGGTTGGCCTCGTCGAGCGGCACCCGGTAGTCCACGCCCACGACGTCGGCGCCGATGTTATGCATTTCTTTGAGCAGTTCGCCGGTTCCCACGCCGAAGTGCACGATGGGCACGTTACGGTCGGTCGGTTCTTCTCCTCGGCCCGGCACGGTGTAGGTCAGGTCGCGCACGTGGGCGATCGCCGCGATCGACGCTGGGGCGACGGATGCCGCATAGTCGACTAATGAGAGCGCTCCGGCCCACGAGTCGAACAGTTGGGCAGCACTCGCCCCGGCGAGCACCTGCGCGCGCAGGAACCGGCCGGTGACGTCGGCGGTCCAAGCCATGAGCTTGGCCCAAGCTTCCGGTTCGGCATGCATGAGGGTACGGGCGTGGATGTGATCCTTCGACGGACCGCCCTCGACCAGGTAGGCGGCGAGCGTAAAAGGAGCACCGGCGAAGCCGATCAGCGGGGTCGATCCAAGCTGGGAAACCGCCAGCCCCACGGCCGCACTGATCGGTGCGAGGGCCGTATCGAGCAGGGCCGGATCGAGGGCGGTGAGTTCGTCGACATCCGCTGGCGTGCGCACGGCCTTACCGAGAACGGGGCCCTTACCGGCCACGATCGACACGTCGACCCCGACGAGCTTCAACGGCACGACGATGTCGCTGAAGAAGATTCCGGCATCGACCTGGTGCCGACGCACCGGCTGCAGCGAGATTTCGCTCGCTAATTCGGGGTCGAGGCACACGTCGAGCATGCGCGTTCCGACGCGCAACTCGCGGTATTCGGGCAGCGATCGGCCGGCCTGACGCATGAACCACACCGGCGTCACGGCGGGCCGAGTGCCCTGATAGGCCTGGATCAGGCGGGAGTCGGCGGTGAGGCCGGAGGAGAGTGGATGCTGCGCGTCGAGGATCATCACGATCATTCTCTCAAACATCTCTGGCGTCCCGCGCCGGAATCGTACAGCATTGAGTCGTAGAATTGCGTAGTGCTAATTCTTTTGTCCGCAAGTCATAAAAACTCCACCTTCGATGTGCTGGAGAAATTGTCTGTGGGCGGGGGCTCTTCGGCTACCCGCATGGTGGCACAGCACGGGCCGCTCAGCGGTGCGGTCGTCGTTGCGACCTGCAACCGATTCGAGGCCTACCTCGACCTCAATGAGCCCTACGGCGTGTCGCCACTTCCCGCCGTCTACGCCGCCATTGAAGCCGTGAGCGCCAGCAGCGGCCTCGACGCAGACCTCCTGCGCGACAATCTCACCCTCGTACACGGCAACGGCGTCGCCGAACACCTGTTCGCCGTGACGAGCGGCCTCGAATCCGTCGTCGTCGGTGAGGTCGAAATTGCCGGCCAGGTGCGCCGCGCGCTCGAGCAGGCTCGCGCCAACGGCACCACGAGCCCCGAGCTCGAGCGCCTCTTTCAGCGGGCTTCCCAGACATCGCGCGGTGTGAAAAACCGCACCGGAATCGGCTCGGCCGGTCGGTCGATCGTGCGCCTTGCCCTCGAACTGGCCGAAAGCCGGGTCAGTGACTGGTCGACCGCACGCGTGCTCTTGGTCGGCACCGGCCGTTATGCCGGAGCCTCCCTCGCCGCCCTGCGTGACCGCGGAGCCGAGAACGTGCGGGTCTACTCGCCCTCCGGTCGCGCCGTCGGATTCGCAACGTCACACGGTATCGACGCCGTTCCCACCGAGGATTTCGCCGCCGAGGTCGCCCGCGCCGACGTGGTCGTCACCTGCACCCTGCGCGACGACCACGTCATCGATGCAGCCCTGATCACCCGCGGGCGCACCGAAACTGGTACGGACCCATTCGAGATCGCCGGCGCTACCGCCGATGCCCCGGCCCGCCTGTGCCCGGCCGATGCCGGCCCCGCAGCGCCGCCACAGCTCATCATCGACCTGGGCCTGCCCCGCAACGTGGCACCCGATGTCACCCTGGTACCCGGTGTCGAACTGCTCGACCTTGAGACGATCAGCATCCATGCGCCGCTCGAAGAGCTCAATGCCACATCCGATGCCCGCGAGATCGTGGGCAAGGCCGCCCGCAAGTTCTCCGACGTCGCCGAAGAGCAAAGCCTCACCCCGGCCGTCGTCGCTCTGCGTAGCTACGTATTTGAGCTGCGCGACGCCGAGATCGCCCGGGCTCGCAGCCGCGGCGACTCGAGCGAAGCCACCGAGGCAGCCTTGCGTCACCTGGCCGGTGTACTGCTGCACGCTCCCATGGTTCGTGCCCGCGAACTGGCCCGGGCCGGCGAGCAGGATGCCTACCTCACCGGGCTGGACGCCCTGTTCGGTATCGACGTGACGTTGCCGGCTGTCGGTGCGGCGGATGCCGCCGGCGCCGGTGCGATCGCCTCTTAACCCAGCTCGATCAGGGTGACGCCGGCGGGTGCGCCGGAAGTCGACATAGCGGCAAGGGCGGCGGGCGCTTCGGCCAGGGTGATGCGGCGGCTGATCAGGTCTTGCGGGCGCAGTCGACCGCTTCGCACCAGGTCGAGCAGGGCCGGATAGTCGTGAGCGGGCATGCCGTGGCTGCCGAGTACGGTCAGCTCCCGGGCGATCACCGTGCCCAGCGGCACCCGAGGGTCGTCGGCCAGCAAGCCAATCTGCACGTGCCGCCCACGGGTAGCCAGCGAGCGGATACCGATGGCCACCGTGTTCTCCCGGCCAAGCGCCTCGAGACTCACCTGGGCGCCGTCGGTTGTCAGGGCCCGAATGTGTTCGACCACCTCGGCATCGCCGAGCCCGGCCGAGTTGACCACGTGCGCCGCCCCGACGCGGGTCGCCGCATCGAGCGCGTCCGCGCTGATATCGACCGCGATGACCGTGGCGCCGAGCGCCTGCCCGATCATCACCGCGCTGAGGCCTACTCCGCCGCAGCCGACGACCACGAGGGTTTCGCCCGCCTGAAGGCCGGCTTGATGTACGAGCCCGCGATACGAGGTCGCGAAACGACAGCCGAGCAGCGCCGCGGCGCCCGCGTCGAGGTCGTCGCCGACGGCGATGAGGTTCACGTCGGCGTTGTGCAACGCGACCCGTTCGGCGTAGGAGCCCCAGTGAGTGAAGCCGGGCTGGGTCTGGTTGCGGCAGACCTGTCCGTTGCCGGCGTCACATTCCGGGCAGTCGCCACAGGCGCAGACAAACGGCACGGTCACCCGCTGGCCCACCCGAAACCGGCGAACCAGCGGCCCGACCACATCAATCACGCCGACCAGTTCGTGACCGGGAACGTGTGGCAGGGCGATGTCGGTGTCATGGCCCTGCCAGCCATGCCAGTCGCTGCGGCAGAGACCGGTGGCCTCCACCCGCACGATCACACCGGCCGCGCTGAGCTGCGGTTCGGGCACCTCGCGCAGCACCGGGAGAACACCGAACTCTTCGAAATAGACCGCTTTCATGGTCACAGTCTGCACGACGTGCGGCCCGGGCAGGCGCTTTTCTGCCGTTAGGCGCCGCGCAAGCGCACCGCGAGGTAGGCCTCGAGGTCGACGAGCGGCACACGCTCCTGCGCCATCGTGTCGCGGTCGCGCACGGTAACAGCCTGATCGTCGAGGGAGTCGAAGTCGACCGTGATGCAGAACGGGGTACCGATTTCGTCCTGGCGGCGGTAACGACGGCCGATGGCTCCGGCGTCATCGAAGTCGACGTTCCAGAGCTGGCGCAGGTTCGTAGCGAGCTCGCGCGCCATCGGGGAGAGCTTCTCGTTGCGGGAGAGGGGCAGGATCGCGGCCTTCACCGGTGACAGGCGCGGGTCGAGCTTGAGCACGGTGCGTTTGTCGACACCGCCCTTGGCGTTCGGAACTTCTTCTTCGACGTAGGCGTCGACCAGGAAGGCCATGAGCGAACGGGTCAGGCCGGCGGCGGGCTCGATCACCCAGGGCGTCCAGCGCTCGTTCTTGGTCTGGTCGAAATACGTCAGGTCTTTACCGGATGCCTTGGCGTGCGTTGACAGGTCAAAGTCACCACGGTTCGCCACACCCTCGAGCTCACCGAACTCGGTGCCGGTGAAGCCGAAGCGGTATTCGATGTCGACGGTGCGCTTGGAGTAGTGCGAGAGCTTTTCGGCCGGGTGCTCGAACAGGCGCAGGTTCTCCGGGTTGATACCGAGATCGGTGTACCACTTCATGCGGGTGTCGATCCAATACTGGTGCCAGGTCTCATCGGTGCCGGGCTCGACGAAGAATTCCATCTCCATCTGCTCGAACTCGCGGGTGCGAAAGATGAAATTACCCGGTGTGATCTCGTTGCGAAAGCTCTTGCCGATCTGGCCGATGCCGAACGGCGGCTTCGAGCGCGACGCCTGCAGCACGTTGGCGAAGTTGACGAAGATGCCCTGGGCGGTTTCGGGGCGCAGGTAATGCATGCCGGCCTCGTCATCGACCGGGCCGAGGTAGGTCTTGAGCAGGCCGGAGAAGGCGCGCGGCTCGGTCCAGATGTGACGGTTGCCGCAGTTAGGGCAGGCAATGTCGTCGAGTCCGTTCTCGGGCGGGCGGCCCTTCTTCTCCTCATACTGCTCTTCGAGGTGGTCGGCGCGAAAACGCTTATGGCAGCTCGTGCACTCGATCAGCGGGTCGCTGAAGACCTCGACGTGACCGGATGCCTCCCAGACCTGCCGCGGCAGAATCACGGACGAGTCGAGGCCGACGACGTCGTCGCGGCTCGTGACCATCGAACGCCACCACTGCTTCTTGATGTTCTCTTTAAGCTCGACGCCGAGGGGGCCATAGTCCCAGGCGGAGCGGGAGCCGCCGTAGATCTCACCGGCCTGAAACACAAAGCCACGGTGGCGGGCGAGGGCAATAACGGAATCAAGATGAGTGGGCGTCGCCACGGTGGCTCCAATGGTCGAGGGCGCAAAATTCGGGCGAGTGCCCGATTGTCTATTTTACGTGCTCGATCCGTGCCCCGTTCCCGCTCGGGGTTTGAGCCATTCTCGCGTCGCGGTAACGTACAGAAGCAGGTTCACAGCATCTGCCTTGGCTCAAGGAGGAGAAATGGGCGCCCCGTCCACCATGTCAGAAGGCACGACCCAAGAACCGACCGCTCTGAAACGGATTCCGCACGACCTCGCGGTCGCCCTGGATCCCGAGGCGCATGACGCCCACGATCGCCAGTGGACACCCCTCAAAATCATCATCTGGTCGGCCATTTCGCTGCTCGGTGGCCTCAGCTGGGTCATGCTCGCCGTGGTGCGCGGCGAGACCGTCAACGCCATCTGGTTCGTCTTCGCCGCGATTTGCACCTACCTCATCGGCTACCGCTTCTACTCAAAGTTCATCGAGAAGCACATCGTTCGCCCCGACGACCGCCGGGCCACGCCCGCCGAGTACAAGGCAGACGGCAAGGACTTTGCCGCCACCGATCGCCGCGTATTGTTCGGCCACCACTTCGCCGCCATTGCCGGCGCCGGTCCGCTGGTCGGCCCCGTGCTGGCCGCGCAGATGGGCTATCTGCCGGGCACGATCTGGATCATCGTCGGTGTCGTTCTCGCCGGCGCGGTGCAGGACTACCTCATTTTGCACTTCTCCATGCGCCGCGGCGGCCGCTCGCTCGGCCAGATGGCCCGTGACGAACTCGGCGTGATCGGCGGTACCGCTGCACTCATCGCAACCCTGGTAATCATGGTCATCATCGTGGCCATTCTCGCCCTCGTCGTCACGAACGCCCTCGCCGAAAGCCCGTGGGGCGTCTTCTCGGTCGGAATGACCATCCCGATCGCGCTATTCATGGGCTGCTACCTGCGCTTCTTCCGCCCGGGCAAGATCACCGAGATCTCCATCATCGGCTTCGTGCTGCTCATCGCCGCCATCGTCGGCGGCGGCATGGTCAACGGCACCGAATGGGGCCAGACCTACCTGCTGCTCGACAAGGTCACCATCGCCTGGGGCATCATCATCTACGGCTTCATCGCCGCAATCCTGCCCGTCTGGCTACTGCTCGCACCGCGCGACTACCTGTCGACCTTCATGAAGATCGGCACGATCGGCATGCTCGCCGTGGCGATCGTCATCATCCGCCCGGAGATCAACGTGCCGGCGGTCAGCGGCTTCGCCACCACCGGCACCGGCCCCGTCGTGGCCGGAACGCTCTTTCCGTTCCTGTTCGTCACGATCGCCTGCGGCGCCCTCAGCGGCTTCCACGCCCTCATCGCCTCGGGCACCACGCCCAAGCTCATCCAGAAGGAACGCCAGACCCGGTTCATCGGCTACGGCGGCATGCTGATGGAGTCGCTCGTGGCGATCATGGCCCTCGTCGCCGCGCTGTCGATTGACCGCGGTATCTATTTCGCCATGAACGCCTCGCCCGCCCTCACCGGTGGTACCGTGCAGGGCGCGGTCGCGTTCGTGAACGGCCTCGGCCTGACCGGCGTCAACCTCACGCCCAGCATGCTCACCGACATGGCGACCAACGTCGGTGAAGAGTCGATCGTCTCCCGCACCGGCGGCGCACCCACGCTGGCCGTCGGGCTCTCGCACATCATGCAGCAGCTCGTCGGCGGTACATCGATGATGAGCTTCTGGTATCACTTCGCCATCATGTTCGAGGCCCTGTTCATTCTCACCGCAGTGGATGCCGGCACCCGCGTCGCCCGCTTCATGCTGCAGGACAGCCTCGGCAACTTCTTCCCGAAGTTCAAGAACACCTCCTGGCGCCCCGGCGCCTGGGCTGCCACGGCCATCATGGTCGCCGCCTGGGGAGCCGTGCTGCTGATGGGAGTGACCGATCCGCTCGGGGGCATCAACACTCTGTTCCCGCTGTTCGGCATCGCCAACCAACTGCTCGCGGCCATCGCCCTGGCCGTGTGTATGGCCATTGTCGCCAAGCGTGGTCTGTTCAAATACCTCTGGGTGGTGGCGCTACCGCTGGGTTTCGCATCCGTGGTCACCATTTCGGCCTCGTTCCTGAAGATCTTCTCGACCACCCCTGGCATCGGCTACTTCGCTCAGAACCGCGCGTTCTCCGAGGCCCTCGCCGCGGGCGAGACGAGTTTCGGCACCGCGCCGAGCGTTCTAGCCATGGAGGCCGTCGTGCGCAACACGATGGTGCAGGGTGTGCTGTCGATCGTCTTCGTCGTGCTCGCGATCATCGTGATCCTCACGGCTATTCAGGCCACCTGGAACGCGTACCGCAAGAACTCGAGCGCGACGAGTGAAGATGACGCCGTGCAGTCGCAGACCTATGCCCCGGCCGGGTTCATCATGACCCCACCCGAGAAGGTGCTGCAGGCGCAGTGGGATGCCCTGCCGGCCGAGAAAAAAATCAAGGTCACGGGCCACTGATGACCCTGTGGGCGGGCGTCCGCGCGGGCGCCCGCGGCGTGATCTGGTACCTCAAAGGCCTCCTCGGCGAGGATGCCTACGAGAAGTACGTGGCGCACCACGCGGCCTCCTGCGAAACGGATACTGCCGGCCTCGACCGCGCGCCGCATCCGCTACTCACCGAGCGCGAATTCTGGCGGGACCAGACCGACCGCCAGGATAAGAACCCGCAGGGGCGCTGCTGCTAGCTCAGTCACGGGCAGCTAGTCTGGGGCGATGACGAACGGGGGCGGGGCGGAACGGTTGAGCGCGCTCCGCTCCCACCTCGGTCGCCTGCCGCCGTGGGGCCTGGTGCTGGTGATCTGGGCGGCGTCGCGACTGCTCACAACGACCCTGCTGGCGAGCCTGTTCATCGTCGCGACCCGACTCGACTGGAACTTTGCGAGCCACCGCAGCGACCCGAACTTCTTCACCTTCTCGGGATCGTGGGACAGCTCGTTCTACCGGCAGATCGCACTGCGAGGCTACCCGACCGAACTTCCAACAGACTTAGCTGGCAACACCCTGCCGAATGCCTGGGCCTTTCTGCCGGTGTTTCCGTGGCTTGTGCGCGGTGTGTCTGCCCTGACCGGCCTCGAATTCTACGTCGCTGGGCCATCGTGACCGCCGGGCTGGCCATTGCGGCGGCCGGTCTGGCCTGGCCGCTCGTGGCTGGCGCTGTCACGGGCGTTCACGACGCCTACCTGGCCACTGAGCTGTCCTGGTGGACCGGCTTCGTCGGTCGAGTTTCGTTCGTTCCGCTCGCCCCGTGGTTTCTGATGGCCGGAAAGTACCTGGGCCTGGCCGGCATCACTCTCGTGCTCGTGCTCGCGGCAGGTTTTGGGTGGTGGTTGTCGCGGCGAGCGCTGCATCCGCTTCGGCCGGAGGTGGTGGCCTACTCGGCAAGCTACGGACTCTATCTGGTCGCCGTGTTTCTTCCGCAGCAGAGCCTGTTTCGCTTGCTGCTGCCGCTCGCGCCGCTGCTCGGTGACCCGGCCATCGCGCGGTCGAAGCAGCTGCGCCGTGGGCTGCTCGCGGGATCGATCGCGTTGCAGCCGGTCGCCATTGTGCTGCTCTGGTTCATCGGATACCCCTGACGCGCGCCTGTCAGACCCCGTAGATGAGTCCGCGCTGCTCCGCGTAGCGTGCGCGCACGTCGATGGCCCAGTCTCTCGTGGCCGAGGGCTCGAGTTCGGTGGCGATCTCGCGCTTCCACAGCGGAAAGTTACCGTCAAGCGCCCAGGCGGCCTGCCGGGCAGCCCCGAGGGCGACGTATTCGCCGGGGGCTGGCAGCACGACCGGCACACCGAAAACATCCGCGGCAATCTTCTGCACGGCGGGCGACTGCGAGCCACCACCGATCAAAATGACCTGCCGCACGGGCACGCCCTGGCCGCGCAACGAGTCGAGCGCGTCAGCGAGGCTGCAGACCAGACCCAGAACGGATGCCTGGGCCAGGTTTTCGGGGCGCATATTGGCCCGGCGCATTCCGGTGAGCGAACCGGTGGCATCCGGCAGGTTCGGGGTGCGTTCGCCATCGAGGTAGGGCAGCAGGAGCAGGCCGTCGGCGTCGATCGGGGCGGCAAGGGCGAGCGCGCCGAACCGCGCGATGTCGACGCCGAGCAAGCCGGCCGTCGCCACGAGGGTGCGGGCACCGTTGATGGTCGCGAGCAGTGGAAGCTGGCCGCCGGCAGCGTCGGCGAACCCGGCGACCGAGCCGGAGGGATCCACTATGCGGGCAGCAGTGCTGGCGAATACGGTGCCGCTCGTACCGATCGATACAACAACGTCGCCCTCCTCGGCGCCGAGGCCGAGGGCTGCCGCTGCGTTGTCGCCGGCGCCGGCCGACACGATGACGCCGCTTTGAGTCAGTCCAGCTCGCTCCGACGGCTCGAGCACGCGCGGTACCCGGGTGGCACGGCCGAGGGCGGCCTCAAGCAGGTCGAGACGGTACTCATTGCTCTGCACCGAGAAATACCCGGTGCCGGAGGCGTCGCTGCGGTCGGTCGTGGCTTCGGCGGGCCGCCCGAGAATGTTCCAGGTGAGCCAGTCGTGCGGCAACATCACCTGCTCGACGCGCGCGGCGAGTTCGGGCCGGTGTTCGTGCAGCCAGGCCAGCTTCGTAATAGTGAACGAGGCGACCGGTACGACACCGACCTCCTCGGCCCACATCGAGGCGCCATACTTCTCGGTGAGCGCTGCAGCCTGCGGGGCGCTGCGCACATCGTTCCAGAGCAGGGCGTCATGAACGGGCGTGTCTTCGCGGTCGAGGGCGACCATGCCGTGCTGCTGCGCGCTCACGCCGAGGGCGAGCACATTGCCTGCACCCTCAGCGGCTGCGGTACCGCCGGCTTGCTCGAAGGCCTCCTGCCAGCGCTCGGGGTTGATGCTCGTGCCATCGGGGTGGGGTGCGCTGCGCAGCTGCAACAGCTCTCCGGTGTCGGCGTCGACGCTGACTACCTTGCAACTTTGGGTCGAGGAATCTACTCCGACAACCACGCGACGATTCAGAGCCAACGTATCTCCTTTGAAACTTACGTTTGATCAGCCTAATCGCCAGCAGCATCCTCGAGTACCGAAGTCGGCTACCCGCGCAACTCCATTCAACTAGCGCCCGAGCGGCTCACCAAACAGCGCGAACAGCCAGATCACAATCGACAGGATCACCATCGACCAGGTGATCGCGCCGAGGAACAGTCGGGTCGAGAGCGAGGTGCGTGCGTCTGGTGCGCCGCCCGGGGCGACGATCGGGTCGTCGCGCAGCGAGTGGCGCGCCTGGCTCCAGATCGCCGACACGAGCACGAGCAGGGCAGAGGCGATCACGATAGGCAACGCGGAAACGGTGAAGAGTACCGTCGCGAAGTCGGTCCATACATTCAAGCCGAGCGGGAGAGCGATGCCCAGCACAGCGGCGACCACGAACATCCAGGCACGCGGGCGCACCCTGGCGAGTGACCGCAGGAAGGTGGGCATCAGCACTGCGCCGACGATCACGACGACGAACAGGGAAATTGTGGGCAGGTCAACGCGCACCGCCGCGCCTTGCACGAGCGGCAGCGCTGACACCATGAACCCGATGAGACCGAGCAGTCCGAGACCGGCCCGCAAGCCCACGCCGTTCACGGCCGGTTGCGGAATAGTCGAGAGGCGGAGCTCGGCCGCGTAGCTCCTGGGGCTGCCGAAACACTCCTGTGCACTCGTGCCAGCGTCGGCGAGAAACTCCCGGGCGCTGGCCAGGGCATCGCCGATGTCACTACCGGGAACCGCGAGCAGTCGCAGCTCAATCGTGAATTCGTCGAACCAGGTGGCATCGTCCATTTTCGCCGAGCGGATGCCTGCGCTGCTGTCAGAATCAAACGGGTTGGTCGTCATGATTCGGCCCCGTCTGTTGGATCGGACATCAAGTGTTGGGGTAGAGGGCGAGGGTCAACACGAAGCTGACGGCACCGTAGACCACCATGATCCAGTTGCCGACCCCGGCCAGAAAGCGCGCGCCTTTAGGTGGGACCGGCTCGGCGCCGGTGCCCGGATCAACGATCGGGTCCTCGCCCAACGTGTGGCGCACCTGGTTCCAGATGGCTGGCGCGAGCAACAGGATGCCAGCCCCGATGGCGACCGGCAGTGCGGGAACATTGAACAGCACCGCCTGCCCCCACCACACGCTGAGCAGGACCGGGCCGAAACCGCCGAATGTTACTCCCGCCACGATCAGCCCCGCCGTTCGGGGGCGTGAGCGCGCGCGAAACAAGACCGGAATGACTTTGGGTATCAGGCCCAATAGAAGGACCGTCGCGCCCAGGGATACGACCATCCACACCCGCACGTCAAGGCCGTCGTCACCGCTCGCGAGGGAGTATGCCGTTTGGCCGAGCACGACCAGCCCGATAATCCCGATTCCACTGGTCAGCAAGACCTCGTTAATTGACTTCTTGGATTGGGGAAGGGCTGGCAGGTCGAGCTCTGCGGCGTAGCGCTGGGGACTGCCGAATGATTCGTCGGCTCGCGCACCCGAATCGGCAAGAAACTCCCGCGTGCTGGCGACGGCATCACCGATGTCGCTGCCACTGACATCGAGCAGGCGCAGTTCGACCGTGAGATCGTCGAGCCACACCGCATTTTCGGCGTCCCGAGCAGTTTCAGCCGCGCGGCCGCTGGCCCGGTCGTCGACCGAGTCGAGACTGCCGGCAATAGCGCCGCCCAAACCGGGCGTACGAGAATCGCTGGTGTCGTGATCATGCGGGTTGCTGGTCATCATGATTCGACCGGGCCTTTCTGTAAGTGGTCGTGCACGGTGATGGAAAAAAGTTGCCAGTGGGCGACCTGGTCAGCCAGTTCGCGTTGCCCATCGTCGGTGAGCGAGAAGTATTTGCGCCCCGGTCCCCCGGCGCCCGGTCGCCATTCGCCGGCGATCCAGCCGGCCGCCTCGAAGCGGGTGAGCAGCGGATAGAGCGTGCCACCCTTGATGGCACCCAAGCCCGCCGCCTCGAGCGTCGACGCGATCGCATAGCCGTAGGTCGGGCCCGGCGCGAGCGCGCGCAGCACGCACAGGCTCAGGGCCGCGCGCATCCAATCAGCTGGCCAGGGTTTTGATTGCATGACTACATAGTCACACTAGTTAGACAAACTGTCTACTCGGGATTTCATCCCGGTCTCGTCGAATCCAGCCGCGTCAGGCCAGGGTACCGTCGACCAGTTTCACGATCATGGAGCAGTCCTTACCGCCCTGGCCCTGGTCGATCAGACGCTGGAACAGCTGCTGCACGTGCTGGCCAATCTCCAGCGGCGTGTCGGTGGCAGCGGCAGCGGCGACCGCCAGGCCGATGTCCTTATTGGCGAGGTCGGTCGTAAAGGTCGGCGCGAAGTCGCGGTTCACGGCCGCCGATGGTACGACGCCCGCAATTGGATACCAGGTGCGCAGCGCCCAGCTATCGCCCGACGAAACGGATGCGATATCCCAGAACACCTGCGCGTCCAGCCCCAACCGAGCCGCCAGAACCGCCCCTTCGGCGGTCGCGGCGAGGCTGATGAACAGCATCAGGTTATTGCAGATCTTCGCGGCCTGGCCGGTCGTTGCACCACCGGTTGGAATGATATTCGCGGCCATCGGCTTGATGTATTCGGTGGCGTCGCCGACGGCATCCGCAGCGCCTCCGATCATGAAGGTGAGCGTGCCTTTCTCTGCACCGGTGATGCCGCCAGAGACCGGGGCGTCTACCAGGCGAAAGCCCGCCGCCGCCGCGGCATCGTGCAGGGCCTGGGACGATTCAATGTCGATCGTCGAGGACTCCACGAGCAGGGTTTTCGGGTCGGCGTGGGCGAACACTCCTTCGTCACCGAAGTACACCGCGCGGGCATGCTCACCCTTGGGCAGTATGGTGAAAACCACGTCGGCGCCTTCTACGGCCTCTTGGATGCTCGTCGCGCGCGTGACGCCGGCGGCCACCGCAGCGTCGAGGGCTTCGACGCTCAGGTCGAAGCCGCGCACGCTGTGCCCGGCTTTCACCAGGTTTGCCGTCATGGGCCCGCCCATGTGGCCCAGCCCAATCCATCCGATGACAGCCATGGCGTAGCTCCTTCGCGTCGGTGACGGGCGTCACTGCCCGTCACGTCCACGATGGCACAACTTACCGCCAGCTAGTGCACGTACTCCAGCAGGTCGGCCCCCACCGAGCGCATACCGTCGAGCACCGCGAGCCGGGTCATGAGCCGAGCATCGTCGAACAGCATCGACACCGCGTACGTCACGCCGGCCCGCGGACCGCGGAGGATGCCCACCTCGCTGCGAACGCCCGTAGTCGTTCCCGTCTTGTTGACCATGAGCAGACCGTGGTCGCTTTCCCGGTGCGCGAGCGGATCCAGGCCGAAGGCGCTGGCCACGAGCGACAGGTCGGTGTTGAGCGACAGCCAGCCGATCACCCGCGCGCTGGTCTCAGCATTCACGATCTCGCCGCGGGCGAGCGCCGTGAACAGCCAGGTGAGTTCCTTCGCGCTGCCCACCGAGAGCTGCGGCGCGTCGTCGGGGCCGCGTGTGTCGCGCACCAGATCGAGCAGCGCCGTGCGGCTGAGTCCGAGCTGCTCGGTACGGGCGCGCACCGAGTGCAGGCCTACGGCACGAATGAGCACGTTCGTAGCGAGGTTGTCACTCGTCGCGCCAACGAGGGCGGCAAGATCAGCGACACCGAGACGTGAAGTCTGCAGGTGCTGCCAGACACCAGAATCACTCACGGCATCCGCGCCGGACCGTTCGAGCATCGTGGCCAGCCCGAATTCGGCGTCGTTCAGGCGCGCTGCCACCTCGATCAGCAGCAGCACCTTGCCAACGCTTGCCGTTGGCATCGACACGTGGTCGTCGACCGAGAAGAGCACGCGTCCGGTCGAAAGATCGGTTGCCCGGGCCGAGACCTGCACACCGTTGAGGGCGAGTTCGCCGAGGCACGCAAAGCCACGGGCGAAATTCTCGGGCGAGTCCGCCACGCGGTGTTTGCCAGCGGGCAGCGCCGCGTGGCGGGAATGGCCGAAGGCGGCATCCGCTCGGCTGGAAGCAGCACTGGCGCCGTCGGCGCCGCGCCCGGAAACGATCACTCGGTTCGATCCTTTCCTCGGCTCACGCCCCGCGCCCGCCTCATCCCCAGCTCAGAAGAGCTTGTTCCTACAGTAACCCGGACGGGGGGACGATCGCGCTACCAGATGGTGACGCGCTGGTCGGGGGCGAGGTAGAGGGCATCCGCTTCGCCGACCTCGAACGCCTCATAGAACGCGGGAATGTTGCTGACGATCTGGTTGCAGCGAAACTCGTTCGGGGAGTGCGGGTCGATAGCCAGCAAGCGGATGGCCTCAGCGTCGCGCAATTTCATCTGCCAGGCCTGGGCCCAGGAGAGAAAGAATCGTTCGGCACCGGTGAGTCCGTCGATGACGGGGCTTTCTGCACCGTTCAGCGAGAGCAGATAGGCCTTCCAGGCGATGGAGAGCCCGCCGAGGTCACCGATGTTCTCGCCGATCGTGAGTGCGCCGTTGACGGTGTGGCCGGGGATGGCCTGCGGCGTAAGGCCCTCGAATTGCGCGATGAGCGCGGTCGTGCGCAGCTCGAACGCGGCCTTGTCCTCGGCGGTCCACCAGTCGGTGAGGCGGCCATCGCCATCGTACTTGGAGCCTTGGTCGTCGAAGCCGTGTCCGATCTCGTGGCCGATGACCGCACCGATCGCGCCGTAATTGGCGGCCGGGTCACGCGCATCGTCGAAGAACGGAAACTGCAAGATGGCGGCCGGAAAGACGATTTCGTTGAATCCGGGGTTGTAGTAGGCGTTGATGGTCTGCGGCGTCATGAACCATTCGTCGCGATCGAGCGGCTTGCCGATCTTGCCGAGCTCGCGCTGAAACTCGAACTCGCCAGCGGCCTTGACGTTGCTGATGAGGTCGTCAGCTGCGATCTCGAGGCTGGAATAGTCGCGCCACTTCACCGGGTAGCCGATCTTCGGTGTGAATTTGCACAGCTTTTCGAGGGCTCTCGTACGTGTCTCCTCGGTCATCCAGTCGAGGGTGCTGATGCTGTTTTCGTAGGCTTGCACGAGGTTGGCCACGAGCACGTCCATGCTCTCCTTGGCGCTCGGCTTGAAGTGACGCTCCACGTAGATGCGGCCGACGGCCTCGCCGAGAGCGCCCTCCACGAGTGAGACGCCGCGCTTCCAGCGGTCACGCAGCTGCGGCGTGCCACTCAGGGTGCGCCCGTAGAAGTCAAAGTTCGCCTCCACGAATTCACCCGACAGGTACGCAGCGCTCGAGCGGATGACCTGCCAGCGCAGCCAGTCCTGCCACGATTCGAGGCGGTCGTCTGACAGGGCGGTCGCGAGTCCTGCAATGAAGCTGGGTTCACGCACGACGACCTCCTCGAAGCCGCCGGCCGGGGCGTCGAGGCCCGCAAGCCAGAGGTCGACGTCGGCACCCGCTGCGAGCGCGGAGACCTGGCCCCAGGTGCGCAGGTTGTAGGTTTTCTCACTGTCGCGGGTGGCTACCTTGTCCCAGTGGTGCGAGGCGAGTTCGGTTTCGAGGTCGAAGACGCGCGCTGCGCGTTCGGCGGCGCCGTCGAAACCGGCGAGGGTGAACATCCGCTCGAGAAATCCCTGATACTTGGTGCGAATCTCGGCGAACTTTTCTTCGCGGTAATAGGACTCGTCTGGCAAGCCGATACCACCCTGCGCGATGAAGACCAGGTAGCGTTCGGGGTTGCCTGGGTCGTTGTCGACGTAGAGGTGGAAGGCTCCGGCGACGCCACCGCGCTCGAGACGGCCGAGGGTCGAGAGGAGTTCGGAGATGCTGGTGACCGCGTCGACCGCGGCGAGGTCGTCGCGCAGCGGGGTGGACCCGAGCGCTTCGATGCGCTCTTCGTCGAGAAAGCTCGTGTAGAGGTCGCCGAACTTGCGCTCCAGGCTACCCACTGGCGCGGCCTGCGCCTCGACGATGATCTCACGCACGGCCTTCTCGGCGTCTTCGGCAAGCATCGTGAAGGAACCCCAGCGGGCCTTGTCGGCGGGGATCTCGCTACGTGCGATCCATTTGCTGTTCACGTGCCGAAAGAGATCGTCTTGTGGGCGCACCTCCGGGTCAAGTTCGTTCTGGTTGATTCCGGATGCACTCGCCAGCTCAGTCATGGGACCAGCCTATCGGGGCGGAGTCGGTGGTAGCCGGGTGTGCGAATCAATATTCAATACTAAGAGCGCTGCCCGCCAACGCAGCATCACTTCGAATAAGCATCTGGATTCGAACGTTGCGAACGAAACGGCGAACCGCGTCTTGTATGTCACGTCGAGAAGATTTCGCATATTGACGATAGCCAAGGTGGCTATGTCTGGCCTCACCGGTACTGGATTCTCGCCGCGCCCTTACTATCCCGGCCCTTATTTCTGGGCCTATGAGCCGCCTACCGTGCTGCAGGTATATGCACATCGAGTGAACAGTGGGCCAAATTTGTGTCATAACGAGAGGGTCGGGTGAGTTCCAGCCGTAGCGTGGTGTCGTCAATGTCGAAATCACAGGTTTGGCTCGGGGGCGACTTTTTGGGTTGTACCGGGCCCGGAAAAGGACAACCAATTGCATAAGCGCACCATCACAGCGAGCTCCTTCGCGCTCGTCTTGTTGAGCACCGTGATACTGACCTCGTGTAGTGCCGCGACCGATACCGCCGCTTCCGGCGAAGCCACCGGAACGCTCATCGTCTATACGAACTCCAACTCCGATGGGCGTGGCGAGTGGATCACGGAGCAGGCCGACGCTGCCGGCCTCAATATCGAGATTGTGGGCCTCGGCGGCGCCGACCTCGCCAACCGGATCGTGGCTGAGAAGAATAACCCCGTGGGCGACGTGGTCTTCGGGCTGAACAACATGTTCTTCGAAACGCTCAAGGCCGAGGAGGCCGTCTCCGCTTACACGCCGGCCTGGTCCAGCGAGGTCGACAGCACCGCTGGCGACGCGGCGGACGGCGCATTTTGGCCGTTGGTGGAACAGGCCATCGTTACGGTCTACGACACCAACACGGTCAGCGCAGCGGATGCCCCCACCGAGATAGCTGACCTCTGGGACGGGGACCAGTACACCGGTAACTACGAAGTGAATATTGCCCTCGGCCAGGCGACACCGCAGCTGGTGCTTGCGGGCCTTCTCGCGCCCTACGCGGACGAGGACGGCGACCTGGGTATATCCGACGATGGCTGGGACCAGGTGCAGGCGTACTTCGAGCACGGTTCCCCCGCTGTCGAGGGCACCGACCTGTATGCCCGACTGACCCGTGGCGAGGTCGACTTCGGCGTGATTCCGAGCAGCGGAATCACGAGTCGTGATGCCGAGTACGGCACGGTCACCGGAGTCATCAGCCCCGAAGACGGTGTTCCGTACGTCACGGAGCAGATCGCCGTGATCAACGGCACACCGCGCCAAGACCAGGCCGAAGAGTTTATTGACTGGTTCGGTAGCTCCGCCGTGCAGGGCCAGTTCGCGGCCGAATTCGCCGCTTACCCGGTCAACACCGAGGCCCGCTCCCAGGCTCTGCCCGCGGTCGTCGAGCTGATCGAATCACTGCCCAAGCAAGACATTGACTGGGCACTGACCCGGGAGCACATCGGCGAGTGGGTCGAGAAGACCGAGCTGGAGTACCTGCCCTAACCGTCTTGCGCCGCAGGGTGCCGCCCACCATCATCCGCTACAAAACGCCGGGTGTGGCCTCAACAACGGCCGCGCCCGGTGGGAGTTCACATGATTAGGTTCGACCACATCGAAGTGCGTTTCGGCGAACACACCGCCATTCCCAAACTCAATTTGGAGGTGAAGCAGGGCGAGTTCTTCACCCTGCTCGGGCCGTCCGGATGCGGGAAAACCACCGCACTGCGCACACTTGCCGGCTTCATCGAACCGACGAAGGGCGAGATCTACATCGACGGCCAGGCCGCGACGAAGCTGCCGAGCGAGAAGCGCAGCGTGGGAATGGTGTTTCAGAACTACGCCCTGTTCCCGAGTATGAGCGTGTACGAAAACATCGCCTTCGGCCTGAAGGTACGCAAGACAAAGAAAATACAGACGGGTGCCCTCGTCGCGGAAATAGCCGGGCAGGTGGAGCTCACATCGGAGCAGCTCAGCAAGAACGTGTCCGAACTGTCCGGCGGCCAGCAGCAACGCGTAGCCATCGCACGCGCGCTCGTGCTCAAGCCGCGCATCCTGCTACTCGACGAACCCCTCTCCAACCTCGATGCCAAGTTGCGGGTGCAGCTGCGCGAACAGCTCAAGAACCTGCAGCGCGAGCTCGGCATCACGACGGTCTACGTGACCCACGACCAGGAGGAAGCCCTGACGATGAGCGATCGCATCGCCGTCTTCAATCATGGCGTGGTGGAACAGGTGGGAACCCCGGAGGAGATCTACAACCGCTCGAGCACAGAGTTCGTGTGCACCTTCGTCGGCGCCATGAACAAGTTGTCGAGCGAGTTGGTGCAGCGGCTGCAGCATGGTGGCGGCACCGCTCTGCACCCAAACAAGGCATCGTATCTGAGGCTCGAGAAGGTGTCGCTACAGCCTCCTACAAACGCTGCCGGCAGCATCCGTCTGGAGGGAATCGTCACTGAACGCTCATACCACGGTGCGCACAGCACCTACACGATCGACTGTTCCGGCAGCATGATCCGCGCGCTCGTACCCGAGGGCGGCGCGGCACCGCTACCACCCGGGTCACGGGCCGAGCTGCACATTGACCCCTCGTCGATCCTGCAGTACTAACATGCGCACCTCTTCCTGGCGCTCCATGCTGCGTTCGCCGCTCGTGGTGATCGTGGCCCTGGTAACGGTGTGGTTCATTGCCACGTTCCTAATCTTTCCCAACGCCACCCTTCTGATCGGCACGTTCTTCCCCGACGGCCAGCTCAGCTTTCGCGCGTTCGAGAAATTGGCCAGCTCAGAGCGGGCCATGAACAGCCTGTGGCACAGCTTCCTGCTGGCCGGCACGCTCGCCGTCACGGTGAACGTGGTGGGTATTTTCATCGTGCTCGTCACCGACTATTTCGCCATTCGAGGTGCCCGGGTACTGTGGCTCGGCTACGCGACGACCCTTATCTACGGCGGCATCGTGCTCGCCGCCGGGTACAACTTCATCTACGGTCGTTACGGCTTCGTCACGAACGCGGTGGGCAACTGGTTTCCCGACATTGACCGTGACTGGTTTTCGGGATATTTCGCTGTCGTGGTCGTGATGACCCTCGCCACGACCACCAACCACATGCTTTTTCTCGGTTCGTCCCTCGCCAAGATCGATTACCAGACGATCGAGGCGGCCCGGAATATGGGGGCGGGAACCCTGCGCATTCTGTGGAGGATCGTGCTGCCGGCCCTGCGCCCGATGATCTTCGCGGTGACGGTGCTCACGTTCCTCACTGGACTTGGCGCGCTGACCGCCCCGATCGTGCTGGGCGGTACCGACTTTCAGACGATTGCCCCGATGATTCTGACGTTCTCGAAGAGCAGCAGTTCGCAAGATCTGGCTGCGCTGCTCGCCATCATCCTGGGCCTGGCCACGATCGTGCTGCTGGCCATGATGAACCGGGCCGAGAAGTCCGGGGTGTATTTTTCTGTGGCCAAGGTGGCCACGCCTCTCCAGAAGCAGAAAATTCCCAATCAGGTCACCAACGGCGTCGTGCACGTGCTTGCCTATGCATTGTTCGTGGTCTACGCGACGCCGGTACTGCTCATCGTGCTGTTCTCATTTCTCGACTCGACCGCCATCCTGCGCGGCATGATCACCTGGGATGCGTTGACCCTCGACAATTACGCAACCGTTTTCGGCACCCCGTCGGTGCTGCGCCCGTTCGTGGTGAGCGTCGTCTACAGCGCGCTGGCTTCGGCGATCGTGGTAATCGGCATGTTGTTCGTCGCCAGGGTGTTACAGAAATATCGCAACCCGGTGACCGGATTGCTCGAATACCTGCTGCATATCCCGTGGATCCTACCCACGATCCTGATCGCGCTTGCGCTGGTCATGACGTTTGACCGGCCGCAAGCGCTCGTCGGCGGCCAGGTACTCACCGGCACCACCAGCCTGCTCTTGGTGGCCTACATCATTGTGAAGATCCCCTTCACCCTACGGCTGCTGAAAGCGGCATTCGCGTCGGTGCCGGAGTCGCTGGAAGACGCCGCACGCATTCTCGGAGCGGGATCAATGTTCACCCTGCGCAAGGTACTCTTTCCCCTCGTAATCCCGACCGCAGCCGCGATCACGGCGCTCAACTTCAACAGCCTGCTCGACGACTACGACGCGGCCGTGTTCTTGTACCACCCGCTATACCAACCACTGGGAATCGCCATCAAGGCCAGCACCGAGGGCGAAAACAACCTGGACTCGATGTCAATCACCTTCGTGTACACCGTGCTCCTGATGATCATCATGGGCCTAGCGATGTACCTCGTCTACGGGCGCAGCGGAGCCGCGACGCGCCGCGCCCGCCGCCGAGCAAGCCGCGGCTGATTCCATACAGAATAAGCCTCCAGTTGATTCCTCTGACCGAATCGGCACTGACTTCACCCGCTACTTCCGCGTCGACCGCGCAGCATGGCCGGCGCACCGAGAACGGCTTCCGGTTTCAAGCGAAGGTCACGAAGAACTGCCAGGGCCATGAAAACTCCAATTCATGCAAGGGAACGGGGCGGACGTGGTGTTTAGAAGTTGAGGATTTGATAGCCCTCGACAACGAGAGAACGGATACTCGCTTCGCCTTTGTACTCCGCAAGTAGCGGCCACCCGCCGGACTCGACAGCTTCGGTAACCCCGTGGGATGCGACGCAGAATGCGCAGGCGCCCCGGATGTTGTCGTGCAGGGCGACGGCGAGAGGGTTCATCTTGTGCTTAGGGTCTGAGATGGCGGCGAGGGATTCGACACCCGATCCATCGAAAACGACGACAACGTCATCGCCAGCATCCTTGAATTCGAGGGCGGTTTTGAGACCGCGATAGACGCGTGAGGTGTCGGAGCCAATGGGCTCATAAATAACGACGGCGATCTTAGATTCAGACATGAATATTTACCTCCTAGTTAGACCGATCTGGCCACCCCTAACTATACCGATCGGTCTGGTAATATCACAGTATGCATTCGTCGACCATCACCCCGATAGTGAGCGCCAAAGAGCGCCTACTCGCTTCCGCGGGCCGCCTGTTCCACGAACACGGCATCAATGCAACGGGAATCGACCTCGTCGTGCGTAACGCGGGCGTCGCCAAAGCCAGCCTCTATAACAACTTCGCTAACAAAGAAGCTCTCGTCGTGGCTTACCTGGAGCAGGAACTAGACGGCTGGATCCGAAACGCCCACGCACTGGACAACCCGCTCTCGCCACGCTGGCAGCGGATCGCCGCTCTATTCGAGGCCCTCGCCCGCTCAGTCGAATTGAACACGTTCCACGGCTGCCCATTCACCAACGCCGTGATTGAACTGCCGGAATGCGCGGCAGTACGCACGGTCGCGCAAGACTACCGCGCCGTCGTTCGCACACACCTGGCCAGCCTCCTCGGTGCAGACACTACTTCCACGGCAGTATCCCGCCTGGTCTTGCTCTACGACGCGGCCATCACCGAAGCGAAAGTCGGCCGCGACGCTGCTCTCGTTCGCGAAGCAAGCACCATGGCACAAGAACTCGTCGACGCTCACAAACTGGAGGAAACGCACCCGCCCGCCACCAGAGGAGAACTAACGAAACGTGACACAGCTGCCCGTTAGCCGGGAGTGGTCAGCGCGTGGTCACTGCATTCTGACTACCGGTCAGATCAGCCCCGGGTGGTGACCGGCACAGATTCGGAAACCTCATCGGACGGTAGATCTTTGCGCGCCCAATAGCCGGCGAGCACAGAACCCGATACGTTGTGCCAGACCGAGAAAATCGCCGCTGGCAGCGCAGCCACCGGGTTGAAATGCGCCACGGCCAGGGCGGCGGCCAGGCCGGAGTTCTGCATGCCCACCTCAAAGCTGAGAGCTCGGCGACTAGCGACGGGAAGCCCGAACAGGCGCCCGATGTAATACCCCAGCGTCAGCCCGAGGGAGTTGTGCAAGATCACGGCGACGACCACAAGCACGCCAATCGATAACAGCGTAGAGGCACTCGCGGCGATGACGGCCGCAACCACGACGGTGATGCCGGCCACCGACAGCAGCGGCAAAACATCGAGGAAACGCTCCACTAGGCGCGGCACGATCATGCGCAGCACGAGCCCGAGCACCACCGGAACCAGCACGATCTGCACAATCGACACGAACAAGGCGCCAGCATTAACGGGCAAGGACTCTCCCACGAGCACCAAGACCAGCAACGGCGTCAGCACAGGCGCCAACAACGTCGAAACGGATGTCATCGCCACAGACAACGCGGTATCGCCCTTAGAGAGGTAAACCATCACGTTGGACGCTGTACCTCCAGGCACCGAACCGACCAAGATCATGCCGGCCGTCAGCATCGGCGAAAGCCCGAGCGCGACGGCAATCCCAAAGCCCAGCAACGGCATCACAAAAAACTGGACCGCAACGCCGAGCAGAAGCGCCCACGGCCGCCTGGCAATAATCGCGAAGTCAACGGGACGCAGCGTCATACCCATTCCCAGCATGATCACGGCCAGTAACCACGGGATCGCCACGGTCAGGCCTGAAAATGCGTCGGGGACAGCAAGCGCCAACGCCCCCGCAGCCAAAACAATAACGGCAAACCAACGACCGACGAACGCGCTGACAATTCTGATGCGGTACATAATGAAACCCTACTCACAATGAACAGAAACCTCATGGCCGGCACCTGCTGGTTAGGCGGCATCTCCGAGGTACCGCCACCGATTCTCCGGATTCAACACCCCCAAATCCACCAACTCCCGGAATCGGCGCGAACGCACAGGAACGCTGCCAGTCTCCGGCTCAACGCAACGCTGAATAAGTCAGGCAGCAGCACGGCTCAAAACTGACCAGCGGCCCCCCGTAGAGTCAAACCATCAATATTTTGCGCACACAGCCCATCGACCGCGACATTCTGCGGCTTGCCGTGCCCGCGCTCGGCGCCCTCATGGCCGAACCGCTGTTTCTGCTGGCGGATTCGGCCATGGTCGGCCACCTCGGCACCACCCCTCTGGCCGGACTCGGCCTGGCGAGCGCAGTGCTGCAAACCATCATCGGCCTCATGGTGTTCCTCGCCTACAGCACCACCCCGGCAGTAGCCCGCCGGCTCGGCGCCGGCGATACGCGCAAGGCAGTCTCCGTCGGCATTGACGGGCTCTGGCTCGCCGTCGGCCTCGGAATCGTTCTCGCGGCCGGCGGCCTGCTCGCCGTCCCGGTGCTCGTCGGCGCGTTCGGCGCCGAACCGGCCGTGACAGCGGATGCCGCCACCTACCTCAGCATCTCAATGCTCGGCCTGCCCGCCATGCTGCTGGTGTTCGCCGCCACCGGACTGCTGCGCGGCCTGCAAGACACCCGTACCCCGCTCTACGTCGCCGGAATCGGCTTCGGCGCGAACATTGCGCTCAACTATGTCTTCATCTACCTGCTCGGCTGGGGCATTGCCGGATCGGCCGTCGGCACGGTCGTGGCGCAGTGGGGCATGGCCCTGGTCTACCTCGTGGTGGTCGCCATACATGCCAGGCGCCAGAGCGCTCCGCTGCGCCCGCACCGAGCCGGATTACTACTCGGCGCCCGCAGCGGCGGCTGGCTGTTTGTGCGCACGCTCAGCCTGCGCGCTGCCATGCTCCTCGCCGTGTTCGTGGCAGCCCAGCTCGGCTCCCCCGAACTCGCGGCCTTTCAGATTGCCATGACCCTGTTCGCGACGCTCGCCTTTGCCCTCGACGCCCTCGCGATCGCCGCCCAGGCTCTCGTCGGTCGCGGCCTCGGTGCCGGAGACGTGGCGCACGTGCGCGCCGTGCTGCGCCGCTGCCTGGAGTGGGGCGTACTGGCCGGCCTCGTGCTCGCCGTGGTCGTGATCGGCACGAGCGGCGTGCTCGGGCAAGCGTTCACGAACTCTGACGCGGTGACCTCACTGCTGCCGCTGACGGTGATCGTGCTGGGGGCATCCGTCCCCCTCGGCGCGGTGGTGTTCGTCCTCGACGGCGTGCTCATCGGCGCGGGCGACGCTCGCTACCTGGCCCTGACCGGGCTGCTCAACTTCGCAGCCTTTGTGCCGCTGGCCGCTGCCGTGTTGGTCTTTGCTCCGGCGGGCCCCGTTGGTCTCGCACTGCTCATGGCGGCGTTCGCCCTCGGCTACCTCGGCGCCCGCGCGCTGACGCTGAGCGTGCGCGCCCGCAGTTTGGCCTGGATGATCGTCGGCGCGCGCTGACTTCGCGCCGCAGATGCAGGACAGGCCGCGCACCGGCATCCACTGCCTGAACGGCACTAGTGCGGATCGACCGGATGCTCGATGTAGCGGGGGCTTTTCGGGTTCATGATGGAGTTGCGACGACCATAGAAGAAGTAGATGACCAGGCCGATGACGAGCCAGATGCCGAAACGCAGCCAGGTCTCCCAGTGCAGCTGCGTGATGAGAAAGGCAGAAGACAGCACCCCGAACACGGGCACCCAGGGCATGAAGGGCAGCTTGAAGGTGCGGGGAACATCGGGGCGGGTGCGTCGCAACACAATCACGGCGACGCACACCACGACGAAGGCGGCGAGGATTCCGATATTGGTGAGGTCGGCAATCAGCCGGATCGGGAAGACCCCGGCCAGTAGCGCCGCGGCAAGGCCGGCAATCCATGTGACCCGGGCGGGAGTTCCCCTCCGGTCGGTGCCGGAGAACCACTTGGGAAGCAGACCGTCGCGGCTCATCGAGAACCAGACCCGGCTGACGCCGAGGAGGAAGGTCAGCATAACGGTGAGGATCGAGATAACGGCGAAGGCCGAGAGCACGGTCGCGACGATCGGAAGCCCGACGGACTGGAATGCGACGGCGAAGGCGGCGGTCGGGTCGATATCCTGCCAATTCTGCATGCCGGTGAGCACGAGAGTGGCCAGCACGTAGAGCACCATGGCGATGGCGAGCGAGAGCAAAATCGCCTTCGGCATGTGTTTCTTGCCATCTTTGGCCTCTTCGGCGGCGGTGCTCATAGCGTCATAACCAAAGACGGCGAAGAAGACCGTGGCCGCGCCGGTGAAGACCGCGCCGAACCCATTCGGCACGAATGGAACGTAGTTCTGGGTGTTGATGTAAAAGAATCCAAGAACGATGATTGCAAGGATCAGCAACACCTTGAGCCCGACGGCGACGAGCTCAAAGCGGCCGAAGGTCTGCGTTCCGCGGCTGAGGATGAAGGTCACGAGCACGCAGACCACGATGGCGGGCAGGTTGATCAGGCCACCGTCGAGAGTGTCGGGGGTGCCCTGCATCCAGGTCGGAACGTCGATGCCGATGCCGCTCATGAACTCGGTGAAGTACCCCGAGATGCCGATCGCGACAACGGCGACGATCGCGATGTACTCCAGCAGCAGGTCCCAGCCGATGAACCAGCCAATAATCTCACCGAGGGCGACATAACCGTAGGTGTACGCCGAGCCCGCGCGGGGGATCATCCCGGCGAACTCTGCGTAGCTGAGGGCGGCGGCCGCGCTCGCGAGTCCGGCGATGAGAAATGAGATGAGCACGGCCGGACCGGCGCCTTCGCCGTCGGGACCGCCGTTTGCAACGAGTCCAGCGAGAGTGAAAATACCGATTCCGATGATGCCGCCGACGCCGATCGCGGTGAGCTGCCAGAGTCCGAGGCTCTTGAAGAGACCGTTCTTGGCGGTCTCGTCGCCGATGTCGGTAATGGGTTTGCGCCTCATGACCGAATTGGAATTGCGCTCGTTCATTTAGCCTCCATTGGCTTGGCTTCGACCGTTTTATGCGCGCTTGCGCCTAGTTTCGAGCGGGCTCCGTGCGCACGGCCCGGAGCTCTCACCAGTCCTAAGGGTGGCACATGCGTGAGCTAACGTCATGCAACTCGCGCAAAGAGTAATTTAGCGGACTGACTGCCGCACGGGTCAGCGGATGCAGCAGTGCGGCAAGTGAGAGGCTTTCAGACCTGCCGGTAGGAACTCGGGACCGCGGCCAAATCACGCGCCCAGCGGGTAGGCGAGAGCATTCTGGCGCACCCCGAGGGTTAGCCGGTCGCCGATGCGGGGCAGGTCGGGGGCCGCCACTCGGGCTCGCACGGTGAGGCCTGCCGGGAGGGCGAAGCTCACCAGGGCGTCGTGGCCGGCGTAGGCGATGGCCGTGGTGACGGCACCCGTTTGTCGCTCGGTCGATGGCAGAGCCAGGGTCAGCCATTCCGGGCGAAGCAGCACGAGCACCGGCGTTCCGTCGGCGGGGGCGGATGCCGCGCCCATCCAGTCCGCCGGGAGAGCGCCGAGGGCGCACTCCACCTTGCCGTCCCTCCACTGGCCGTCGAGTTCGACGGTGTCGCCGACGAATCCAGCGACCCAGGGGTCGACCGGGCGCTCATAGACATCCGCTGGGGTGCCGAATTGCAAAATCTTTCCGCCGCGCATCACGGCCACGAAGTCGGCAAGGGAGAGCGCCTCTTCCTGGTCGTGCGTCACGATCACGCTCGTGTTGTGCTGGCCGCGCAGCAGGGCAGCGACCTCGGTACGCAGGGCCGAACGCAGCAGCGGGTCGAGGGCCGCGAACGGTTCGTCGAGCAGTATGAGGTCGGGGCGAGGAGCGAGCGCCCGGGCCAGCGACACCCGCTGGGCCTGGCCACCGGAGAGCTGCGAGGGGGCGCGATCCACGAGTTCGGCTAGGCCCACAAGGGTAGCGAGCTCCGCGATGCGGGCCGCGCGGCTGGTCTGGCGTCCGCGGTCGGGGCTGATCGGTACTGCAGTGAGGGGGCTCGCGTGCGCCGCTGTACCGGCCAGAACGGACACCGGTCGAGCGCGGTTGGCGCGACCACGCCGGGTGAGTCCGGCCAGCAGTCCGCCGACTCCGCCGGAAGTCTCGCCGGGTTCGCAGTAGAGGTCGTCGTTCTGCCTCGTGCGTGGCAGACCGAAGCCGATGTTTTCGCCCACCGACAGGTGCGGAAACAGGGAGGCATCTTGCGGAACCCAGCCCATGCCGCGCTTCTCCGGAGCTCGCAGCACGCCGGGGCCGGTCACGAGGCGCCCACCGACGGTGATCGTGCCCGAGTCGACCGGCAACAGACCCGCAACCGCGCGCAGGAGCGTGGTCTTGCCGCATCCGCTGGGACCGAGGACGGCCACGAGCGAGCCGCGCGGAATGTGCAGGCTGACGTCGTCGAGCACACGCGTGTCACCATAGGAGACGCTCAGCGCCTCGATCGTTACCCAGCCCACTAGTTCTCCCTTGCCGTGCCGCGAATGCCGGACAGCAGCACCGCGGGCACCATCGCCACGAGCACGAGCGCCGCCGCGTATGGCGCCGCAGCGCCGAACTCGAACAGGGCCGTGCGACTCCACAGCTCGGTCGCGAGCGTCGAAATGCCCGTCGGCCGCAGCAGCAGCGTCGCTGGCAATTCTTTCATGGCTGAGATGGCAACGAGCAGTGCGCCGATCGCGATGCCCGGCAGGGCGAGGCGTGCGGTCACCCGCCACCAGGCCTGAAACGGTGATAGGCCGAGCATGCGCGACACGTCGCCGAGGCTGGTCGGTACCGCCGCGATGCCGCTGCGCACGCTGCCGATGGCGCGCGGCATGAACAGGACAACGTAGGCGAAAACGAGCACGAGCGAGGTTTGGTAGAACATCGGAACCGCAGCGAGCGCGAAGAACACGAGGGAGAGGCCCACGACGATACCGGGCAGGGCATGGCCGAGAAAGCCGACGGCCTCGATTGCCGCGACGAGCCTTCCGCGGTATCGGGCGGCGAGCGCGGCGATCGGCAGTGCCACGAGCACCGCGATCACGGCAGCCGTTAGGGCCAGCCCGAGGGTCGCGCCGATCGCCTCGACCAAACGCGACACGTCGATTGCGCGCAGCGTTTCAGCCTCGAGCAGGCGACTGAGCAATCCGACCACCGGAACCACGACCCCGGCGAGCGGCGCGGCGAGGAGCAGCGCGACATAGACGGGCCAGATACGGCCGGGCGAGCGCATCGGCATGGTACTGCGACCGGGAACACTGGAGACTTGGCGGCGGCTACGACGTTCGCCGGCCACGACCACGAGCGCGAGCACGACCAGCACGAGGGCAAGCAGCGCGGCCTGGTTGCGGTCGAAACTCGCACCATACGCGGCATTGATTCCCCAGGTGAGCGTCTGAAACCGTAGCATCGCGACGAGCCCGAAATCGCTCAGCGAGTAGAGGCATACCAGTAGCGCCCCGGCGATCGCGGCCGGGCGAATCTGCGGCCAGGTCGCGGCCGCGAACGCGCGAAACGGGCCACGACCGAGGGTGCGGGCCACCGATTCCAAATCTGCGGATGCGCCGCGCAGCGCCGCCGCGACCGGCAGCGTCACGTAGGGGGTGCAGACCACGGTCATGACGAACCAGCTGGCCCAAAACCCGTTGAGGTGGGGAAACCAGACCAGCCAGCCGTAAGCGGCCAGGTAGCTTGGAACCGCCAGTGGCAGCGCGGAAACCAGCAATAACGTGCGCTGCAGAGGCAAGCGGATGCGCGTGAGAACCCACGCGCAGACCGTGCCGAGCACGAGGCACGACAGGGTGACGGCCGAAGCGAGCAGCACCGTGTTGATCGTGAGCTGCAGCACGCGCTGGCGCATCAGGGTATCGAGCAATTCGGTGAGCCCTGCCTCGGTCGTGCGCGCCACGAGGTAGACCAGCGGTATGGCGGCAGTCGCCGCGCAGAGCGCGGCGAGCACCAGCAGCCAGGGTGGCGCGCCGAAGCGGTGTCGGCCGGGCGCGCGCGGTGGCAGTGGCGCATCCGTTTCGAGCGGTGGAATGAGCAGCTCGGTCACGAGAGACTCCCGGCGCAGGGTAGGGCACGGCCACCGACCCGAGCCCACAACCGCGCCTTCACTACTGCAATGTTAGATCAGGCCGTGCTTGCCGAGCAGGGCCTGGGTATCGGCGAGGGTGTCCAGGTCGGCCAGGTCGAGGTCGGGGTTGACGAGTGAGTCGAGCGCGGGCAGTCCGGCCGGGGCGTCGATGCCGGCGATGAGCGGGTACTCGTAGGTCTCATCGACGAAATACTGCTGGGCATCGGTGCCGACGAGATAGTCGATGAACTCGAGCGCGTCGGCATCCGCTGTGGCACCTGCGAGCAGTCCGGCCCCCGTGACGTTCACGATCGATCCGGCATCGCCAGCCTCGGGATAGGAGAGCTGCGCGCGCATGTTGGCCTCGCCGGTTTCGGCGGCCTGAGCAAACCAGTAATAGTGGTTGATGAGTCCGGCCT
This sequence comes from Cryobacterium sp. Y29, assembly GCF_002929825.1. Classification (GTDB taxonomy): domain Bacteria; phylum Actinomycetota; class Actinomycetes; order Actinomycetales; family Microbacteriaceae; genus Cryobacterium. Next base: position 53,481 of record NZ_PJJN01000027.1, on the reverse strand, counting down.
CGATGACCCCGTCGTTGACGGCGGCGAGGATCGCGCGGTTGTTGTCGAAGATGACCGGGTCGTTGGCGGCGACGGCGGCGACCCACTTGTCTGCGGCCTCTTCGCCGTTCAGCACCCGATAGGCGGTGACGAAGGCTTGAAAGCTCGCGTTGGCCGGCGCGATGCCGAACTTTCCAGACCACGCGGGGTCGGCGAATGCATCAACGCTTGAAGGCACCTCGGCCGCACTCATCACTTCGCTGTCATAGGTGATCACGCGAGCACGGCCGGTGACGCCAACCCAGGTGTCGTCGGTCGAGGTGAATCCGTCTGGGACCTTGTCGGTGGTTGTTGCGGGCAACGTCGCGAACAGGTCGGCGTTGCTCAGCGCTCCGAGCGCTCCGGCGTCTTGCGCGAGAAACACCTGGGCTGGAGTGGCCTCGCCCTCTTCGAGCAGCAGGGCGCCGAGCTCGGCGGTGTTGCCGTAGCGCACCTCGACGCTGATGCCGCTTTGCTCCTCGAACTGGTCGATGAGCGGCTGGATGAGCGCTTCGTCACGCCCCGAGTAGAGGGTGAAGGCGCCGTCTGCGGAGCTTGCTGCCGGCTCGGCGGCCTGCGTGCACCCGGCGAGGGCGAAAACGGTGGCGCCGGCAACGAGTGCGGCGACAGAGAAGGGAATGCGCATGGGACTCCAGAGACGTGGCGAACGATTGCTAAGGTAAGGCTACGCTAACTTTGTCGACGGGGCGAATCGTGTGTCCATTCGACAAGGGCAAACCGAGGCCTAGCTGGCCACGACGCCCGATGCATGGCGCAGCACGCGGGGAATAGCCCGCGTCAGCAGGCCGTTGGCCCCAATGATCACTGCGAGTCGAGTGCTCGCTGCCCGTCTCGCCTAATTCGAAGGAATGACCATTGTGGATCTAACTAACCGATACGGCATTATCACCGGCGCAGGGCAGGGAATAGGGCGTGCCCTGGCTGTCGAATTCGGATCGAGAGGCGCCCACCTGCTCCTGGTCGGCCGGAAAGAGTCAACGCTCGTCGCGACAGCTCGGCTGGTCGAAGCCGCCGGCGGCACGGCCGAAGTTCTTACGCAGGATCTCACCCTGCTCAATAGTGTTGACCGCGTTGCTGAGGCCGTAGAGTCGTGGGCCACCGTGGACCTGCTCGTGAACAATGCCGGCAACGTGCGCGCCGGGCGGCTCGAATTGACCAGCGAGGCCGACATTCGATCCATGATCGAACTCAACCTCGTTGCCCCCGTGCTCCTGACCCGGGCCCTGCTGCCGCGTCTTCGTGCCGGCGCCGACCGAGACAGCATTGTCTTGAACATATCCAGCGGAATCGCCCTCGTCGGCATGCCATTTTATTCGGTCTACGCCGCGACTAAGGCTGGCCTCGCTCGTTTCGGAGAATCCCTGCGGCGCGAATTGACCGGATTGGGAGTGCACGTGACGACTGTCTACCCGGGCGCGACGGATACCGACATGATGTCATCTCAGAACGCCGGCGCCGACTTGGGCTGGGAGCGTCGATCCCTCGACGACGTCATTGCCGATGTGCTGGCCGGGCTAGAGGCTGGCGACCACGAAATCAACACGGCCCCCGAAGACCGGCGCGGCATGCAGGAGCTCAACATCTCCGACCCCCTGGCCGTCGATGCCGCGATGGCCCCCGGGCTCGCAGATTTGGAATCCGCGGTCCGAGACCACCGCAGCATCTAGGCAAATCGTTCGGGTCGCACTCGTTGTACCTTTGACCTGTCCGCCCGTCTCGAGTCGAGGCCGTCCGCCCCCGTTCAGGAACCGTGAGGCCAATTGTGGCTAACCCCGCTGACTCCAGCGTCGCTCTTGACGCCGTCGGCAGTGCGCGCCCCGCCCTGCTCGGCTGGCGCAATGCCGTATTCGCGGCGTTCTTTGTGTCGGGCCTCGGCCTCGCGAGCTGGATGTCGCGGGTTCCCGCCGTGCGCGACGGTCTCGGGCTCGACACTGCTCAGGTCGGCCTGCTCATCTTTGGACTCTCCGCCGGCTCGGTCATCGGCCTGTTGATCGCCGCGGGCCTGCTCAATCGCCTCGGCGCCCGCCGGGCCATGCTGCTCAGCGTCTCGTTGTCGGCCTCCGGGCTCGTGCTCATGGGCGTCGGTGTCAGCGTCGTGCCCTCGGCACCGTTCGTGTTCGCCGCCCTCGCCGTTTTCGGAATCGGCATGGGATCCGTCGACGTCATGATGAACGTCGAGGGCGCCGCAGCTGAACGCGCCATCGGTCGCACGCTCATGCCGCTCATGCACGCCTGCTTCAGCCTCGGCACGGTGGTCGGCGCACTCGGTGGCGCCGCCGCATCCGCTGGGCAGGTGTCGGTGTTCTGGCACCTGATGATCGTGGCGGTGCTCGTTCTGAGCACGATCGTCGTGGCCGTGCGCTTTCTTCCGGCGCCCGTCACCAACACTGAAGCGGATGCCCCCACACCAGCCTGGCGCAACCGCCTGCGAGATAGTCTCGCCGTTTGGCGTGACCGTAAACTGCTTCTGATCGGCGTCATCGTGCTCGGCATGACCTTTGCCGAGGGCTCGGCCAACGACTGGCTCGCCCTCGCCTCGGTCGATGGTCACGGCCTCAGCAACACCGACGGTGCAATCGTCTTCGGCGTGTTCGTGGCTGCAATGACCGTGGGCCGCGTCATCGGCGGGCCCGTGCTTGATCGCTTTGGCCGGGTTCTGGTACTACGCGCCTGCGCGGGAATCGGCATCGCGGGGCTCGCGCTGTTCATCCTCGCGCCGAACACTCCGCTCGTGATCGCGGGCACGATCCTCTGGGGCATCGGCGCGTCGCTCGGTTTTCCGGTGGGCATGTCCGCGGCCGCCGACGACACCAAGAACGCCGCGGCCCGGGTGAGTGCCGTTGCCATCATCGGCTACTTCGCCTTTCTGGTCGGGCCTCCCGTGCTCGGCCTGCTCGGCGAGGCCTGGGGCATCCTCAATGCCCTGTACCTGATCTTGGCGCTGATGGTGCTGGCCGGGCTGGCGGCCCCGGCTGCGCGGCCGGCGGCATCCACCCCGGTTTGACCGAACGTCTCCAAATAAACCAGTTGGCGGCCGCGCGTGCGGGTCACCAAGCTGGACCGATGGCGAGATCCTGACTGTCACGAACGACCTGAGGCCGTAAACTCGACCAGTGCGCCTTGTAATTGCGAAATGCTCCGTTGACTATGCCGGGCGTCTCAGTGCGCATCTGCCGCTGGCCACCCGCCTGCTGATGATCAAGTCCGACGGGAGTGTGCTCGTGCACTCCGACGGTGGCTCCTACAAGCCGCTCAACTGGATGAGCCCGCCCTGTTCGGTCACCATCTCCGAACCCGACAGTGATCAAGCGGATGCCGGCATCACCGCCCTCTGGACGGTCACCCACGCCAAGACCGCCGACCAACTCGTGGTCAGCGTCTATGACGTTCAGCATGACTCCGCGCACGAGCTCGGCATCGACCCCGGGCTGATCAAGGACGGCGCCGAATCGCACCTGCAGAAGTTGCTGGCCGAGCATATCCATCTGCTCGGTGAGGGCTTCACCTGTGTGCGCCGCGAATACATGACGGCGATCGGGCCGGTCGATATTCTCGCGCAGGACGCGAGCGGCCGATCGGTCGCGGTCGAACTCAAGCGCAACGGTGACATCGACGGCGTCGAACAGCTCACCCGCTACCTCGAATTGATGAACCGTGACCCGCATTTGGCGCCGGTCAGCGGGGTTTTTGCCGCGCAAACGATCAAGCCGCAGGCCCGCAGGCTGGCCGAAGATCGCGGTATTCGCTGCCTGCTGCTCGACTACGACGCCATGCGCGGACTCGACGACACGGCCTCGAAGCTCTTCTAACCCGCCGCGCAGCCCAAGCGGGCACACACTAACCGGGCAAAAGCTGAGAAAAAATGGGCAAATGGGGGAACTACGTGGTGATCGCCTAGGCTCTTTTAAGTGAATCCCACCTTAACGCGCACCTGGAGCGCCATCCTCTTCGACCTCGACGGAACCATCACCGATTCCGCCCCGGCAATCACCAGCTCTCTGGCCCGCACCTTTACGTTGCTCGGCCGCCCCGTTCCCTCGGCTGCCGAACTGCTCGCCTACGTGGGCCCGCCCATGCTCGATGCCTTTCAAGAATACGCGGGCATGACCCCCGACGAAGCCCACGAGGCCATCGCGGTCTACCGCGCCGAGTACCACGGTGCCGCCGCACTGGATACAGCTGTCTTTCCCGGCGTCGCCGGCCTGCTCGAGCGTATCCATGCGGCGGGCATCCCCCTCGCCCTGGCCACCAGCAAGCCCGAGCTGAGCGCGATCGCCATTCTCACGCACTTCGATCTTGCGAAGTACTTCACGGCGACGGTCGGTGCCTCCGCTGACGAGACCCGCAGCCACAAGTCCGACATCGTCGCCGAGGCCCTGGCCCGTCTCGCTGCGACCGGCGTCGACACCAGCGGCGCCGTCATGGTCGGCGACCGCAGCTACGACGCCATCGGCGCCCAGGCCAACGGCATTCCCGCCATTCTCGTGGAGTGGGGCTACGGCTCTCCCGCCGAAGCCGCAGCCGCGACAGCCGTGGTGTACTCGTCCGACCAGCTGGGTCGGTTACTGCTCGGCTGAGCCTGGCGCCTAGGAGTCGAAGCCGAGGCCCAACGCGTCGAGGGTCTTGAGCAGGGCGTTGCGCTTGCCGCGGTCGTGGTCGGCGCGGTTGAGCGCCCACCGGGTGGCCTGAATTCCAGCGGATGCGATCGGCTCCGGCGGAAACGAAAGTGGACGCCCCCGCACCATGGCCAGTTCAGTGCGTTCCGTGGTGCGGCCAGCCAGCTGGTCGAGTACTACCCGGGCGGCGAAGTGCGTCGCGCCGACGCCCAGACCGGTGAATCCGGCGGCGTAGCTGATGCGCCCGCCGCGAGCCTGCCCGAAAAAAGCGCAAAACCGGGTTGAGGTGTCGATGGCGCCAGCCCATTTGTGACTGAACCGCACCCCGGCCAGCTGCGGAAAGGTCGTGAAGAAATGACTCGCGAGCTTTTCGAAGCTTTCGGGTCGGTTCTCGTAGGCACTGCGCACCCGGCGGCCGTAGTGATAGACGGCGTCGTAGCCGCCGAACAGAATGCGGTTGTCGGCACTCAACCGGTAATAGTGAAAGTGGTTGGCCAGGTCGGCGAGTCCCTGCCGGTGCTGCCAGCCGATCGACGCGAGCTGGCCGGCATCAAGCGGCTCGGTCATGAGCACATAGTCATAGACCGGCACTGTGGCGAGCTTGTTGCGCCGGAGCAGAGAGGGAAACACGTTTGTGGCGAGGACCGTCTTGTGGGCGGTCACGGCGCCGCCGGCCGTCACGACCCGGGTGCCCTGCGCCGCGCTGCGCCCGGCCGTGTCGAGAGCCTGTACGAGCGAATGCTCGAAAATCTCGACCCCGAGGTTGGTGGCCACCCGCGCCAGTTCGGCGGCCAGCTTGCCCGGATGCACGAGGGCACTGCTGCGACGATGCCAGACCCCGGCGAGATAGGTTGGCGAGGCTACCTCGGCCTGCACGGCCGTCGCATCGAGAAACACCGTATTCTCGTCGGTGCTCTCCTCGTGCAGCCACTGAACCTGGTGTTCCTCGATGGCCAGGTCGATGGTTCCGGTGCGTTCGAACTGGCAGTCGAGTTCGAGGTCGGCCACCGCCCGCTCAATGTCGTCGAGGTTTTTCTGACCGAGTTCGATCAGCCGGTCGATCTCCAGCGGCCAACGGCGGCGCCCGTTCTCTTCGCCGTGCGTGAGACTCGCCTCGCAGAAACCACCATTGCGGCCGGATGCTGCCCAGCCAACCGTGCGCGCCTCCAGTAGTACGACCCGCGCCGCCGGATTCTGCTGCTTGGCCAGCACCGCGCTCCACAGGCCCAGGTAGCCGCCGCCGACGACCGCGAGGTCGCAGCTGAGGGAGCCCGAGAGAGGCGGATGATTCGCGCGCGGAGCGAGGTCATCGAGCCAGAAGGAGCCCTGCCGGGTACCGACGAACGAATCGCCGATGATGGATGCTGCGGGCCGGGCGCGGTCGAAAATCGTGCTGCTCATGCGTGGCGGCTCGTCATGCTGGAGTCCTCTCGCGGCAACGGTGCCGCCGACTGTCTCGGGTGCCACCAGCCTAGCTGCGCCCACCGACCGGCGGCGCGCCGGCATCCGTTTCGCGCATGAGTGCATTGCGCAGGTAAGCCGGTGCGCAGGTTCGTCTCTGGACGGGGCCCGGGCCCCGTCCACGGGCCCAGTTTATAAACTGGGCCCACGGACGGGGCCCGGGCCCCGTCCGTGTTTGCAGGCGGGTGTGGGCATCCGTTTAACGCGACAGTGCCGCCCCGCAGAAGCGGGACGGCACCAGATTAAACGCTGGGACTAGATGATCGCGGCGCGCAGGGCGGCAGCGGCAGCGGCCGGGTCCTCGGCGCCGTAGATTGCTCCGCCGGCAACGGCAACCGTTGCTCCGGCGCGCTGCACTGAAGAGATGGTCGACAGGTTCACGCCACCCGCGAGGGAGAAGGGAACCTTGGCGGTCTCGCCCTGGTTGAGCAGTGTTGCGAGCGAGAAGCCGGGCTCGGCCTGCTCGTCGAGACCGGCGTGCATCTCCACGAACTGCGCGCCGAGCGCGGTGACCTCGCGGGCACGGGTGACCTTGTCGGCGACGCCAATGAGGTCGACGACGATGCCCTTGCCGTGCTTGGTTGCAGCGGCGACGGCTCCGATGATGGTGCTGTCACCAGCCGTGCCGAGCACGGTCACGAGGTCGGCGCCGGCGACGAACGCGATGTCGGCTTCAAGCTCGCCGGCATCCATCGTCTTGAGGTCGGCAAAGACGATCTTGTCGGGGTGCGCGGCCTTGATCGCGGTGACGGCGCGCAGGCCCTCTGCCTTGATCAGCGGGGTGCCGAGCTCGATGATGTCGACGTACGGGGCGACCTGAGCAGCCAGCGTGAGAGCCGCTTCGGTGGTCAATACGTCCATTGCTACCTGGAGCTTCATGGGTTTCTGCTTTCTTTTAGTAACTAAGGATGGAAAGTTTTTGGAAGGGTGCGCGCCCTATTCGAGGTTGGCGTGACGCGGCCAGAGCTGTTCCGCCGTGGCCCCGCTCGCTTGCCAGAGCGTGTGAAACAGGGAATCGCCAACGAGCAACACGGCCTGCTCAAACAGACCGCCCGAATACTGGGCCGACACCTGTCCGGCATGGTCCTGCTTGGCCGCGGCCGGAATGACCACGATCACCGCAGCAAGCCGCCCGAGCGGCGACTCGGGAGCGGTGGTGAGCGCGAGAATGTTCGCGCCCACACTCTGCGCGGTCTCGGCGGCTCGCACAATGGCGCCCGTCGTCCCGGAGCCACTGGCGACCAGCAACAGGTCGCCAGAAGCGATCGCCGGGCTGGTCACATCGCCGACAACGTGCACGTCGAGTCCGAGGTGCATCAGCCGCATCGCGGTCATCTTCAGCGCCAGTCCGGAGCGACCAGCGCCCAGCACGAATATGCGGGGAGCCGCAGCGAGCGCGGTGGCCGCCTCGTCGAGCGAGGAAGCGGATGCAGACCGCAGCGCGTTCACGACGTGACTGTTCTCGGCAAAAATGAGGCCAAGAGCATCCGCTGCAGAGGGGGTGGTTGTCGATTCGGTCATGGATCAATACTCCACTCCTTCGAGCGGGAGCGCTGCCCACCAAAAGGACGGTTTAACTATCCAAACGGATAGCTACGAGCGGGCATCAGGGATGGCCCGGGTAGGCTGGATTTATGACGATCTTTGCAACCTCCCGAGAGCCCGGCACCCACCCTGCCGGTTCCTCCGCACAGACCGCACAGACCTCGCAGACCTCACGAACCGCGGCGGCCGAACGCTCCAAACTCATCGCCGACCTAACCGACGCGCACGCAACCACGCTGGAAACCCTGCTGGCCGTGCTGCGCTCGAAAAGCACGAGCGACACGGCCGCCCGCCAGAAAGCCACCGAGCTAGCCGCCGCGGCGATGGTCGCACTGCGCGCGGTGAGTGACCTGGATCGCAGCCTTACCGAGGAACCCGTCGCCCAGGCCTTCGAACGCCTGCGCGACGATCTACGCCCGCTCGTACGTTTCGGCGATCTCGACGTGCAGTTCATCGAGCCACCGGTGAATGGGCGCGCCCTTCCCGGTGAGGTCGCCCACGAAGCCCGCGCCATCGTGCGCGGCGCCGTGCTCGCCCTGGTCGAACAGGCCGGGGTCGCCCGAGTGCGTGTGCAATGGGACTGCGACGGCAGCAACCTGCTCATTCACATTCGCGACGACGGACCGGGCGACCTCACGGGGGAGGTTCCCAGTGTGCGCCAGCTCGCCGCTCGTGTCGTCGCGCTCAGCGGCACCCTGAACGTCGAGGCGACCGCCGGCTGGGGGTCCGAGCTGGCGGTGTCACTTCCACTCGACGCGCCCACGGCATCCGTTTCTGCCGCTGCGACCTGGGGGCTCAGCCCGCGCGAACGCGGCGTGCTCGAGCTCGTGGCGTCGGGCGCACGCAACAAAGCGATCGCCGAGGCGCTGACCATCAGCGAGAACACCGTGAAATTTCACGTAGCCAATCTGCTGCGTAAGGTGGGCGCCTCGACCCGCGCCGAGTTGGCCGCTCTCGCGCGCTGAGCGATACCCCGCGCTCGTTCACCGCGCCAGCTATCACTGCTCGCGCCCTCTGAAACTGGCGCGCCCACCCGTATCTGGCGCCGCGACCCGTGCTCCGCGCTATGGTGATCGATTCAGAAGACACACATCACCACGGGAGCACGCACCAGCGAGCTGAGAGAACGGCCAGGGCCGACGACCCGGGCCGGATGGAAGCATCCGCTGCCCATCGATGAAGCGGCGACCCAGCTGGTCTGGGCTCCCGCGGGTAGTATCACGCGTGAAATGGCCTACATCGCCGCCCGCGAGGGCGTTTCAGTTGAGCTCGTGCGTCACGAAGTGGCACGCCGGCCTGTTGCTGCGCTACATGCCACTCACCGCCAACCGAGTCACCGGAATCGTCTCGCGTGGCGGCTCAATCCTGGCCGCCTGGTGCCTCGCCCACCACCAGGTGACCTTTCTCAACACCCACTTCGTTGAGCTATGCGAGATTCTGCGCCGCTACGACGTGACCTTCTCGCTCGGCGACGGCCTGCGACCCGGCTCCATCGCCGACGCCGACGCCAACGACGCGGCCCAATTCGCCGAACTATGCACTCTGGGCGAGCTGACCGAGGTCGCGAAATCCCATGGCGTACAGGTGATGATCGAGGGACCCGGCCAAACAGCATCCGCGTGCCCAGGAACGCGATGACGCCCTCTGCCGGGCCCGGTTCGAGTTTCGTTGGACCGACCCGTTCGCGCTCTCTCTCGACCCAGACACCGCGCAGAGCTTCCACGACGAAACGCTTCCGGCTGGCCCGGCCAAGGCCGCCCAGAAATCGGCCGAGTTTGCCCGATTGAGCAGGTCGGTCTACCTGCCACTCCGGGTGCTCACGACGCACGAACCCTGATGCTGGCTAAAGGCTGATCGCGAAAGCAAGAGCACGCGCATCCGCCTCCGCCTGCGCGTGCGCGTGCTGCTCGGGCTCACCGGGAGCACGTTTATCTCTTGGAGCCGGGCACCACACGGCCCTCTGAGAGGGCCTCCCTCAAATTGGGGGTAAACGTCTACTCCACACGCGGCTACCCCGCCCATCGACACGCGGGCACCATGGTCGTATTCCAACAGTGGAGGTCGTAATGACAACCAGATTCGACATACGAAAACAACCAACCGCGACAACCATGATCCACCTGAACGTGCACGTGTTTGGAAACCTCAGCGTTCGACGGGGGCCGACCGTGCTACACGCTCACCAGCTGGGCGGACCCAAGCCCCGCCAAATCTTCGAAATTCTGCTCGTTCACCTTGGGCTGCCAGTTTCCAAAGACCGCCTGATTGAAATGCTCTGGGGCGCGAATGCTCCGGTCGAGGCGCTGCCCACCCTCGAAAGCTACGTGAGTGTTTTGCGTCGGCATCTGCAGCCGGGCGCGGGAAAATTTGGTCCGCTAAAAACCACGACTGGCGGCTACGTATTGGACCGGGACCTGGTCGACGTCGACCTGGACCAGTTCGACGTACTGTTGCAGCGAGCGCAGAGGGCCGACCCCACCCTCGCGTACCCTCTATTGTTGCGGGCGTTGGACCTCGCCGACGCACCGCTTCTCGGCGACGAACTCGTTCCGGCCTGGGCGTCAGAAGCCCGCAACCTGCACGCCGCTCGCCTAACCAGCGCTCGCATTCTCACCTCGGAAATCGCCGCCGTCCTGCACCGCATCGATGACACCCTCGTTTTCGCGAATCTCGCGCTGTTCGACGAACCACTGAACGAGCGGGCATGGACGGCCCTCATCCTGGGATTAGAGACCAGCGGGCGTCACGCCGAAGGGCTTCAGGCCTATGAGCGGTGTCGCCGTGCCATGCAAGATGAGTTGGGCTGCGCTCCTGGCCCGATTCTGCGCGCCGCCCAGTTGCGGCTACTGCATGCGACAGCCGATGGGGACGGCGACCTGGCCAACGTGCTCTCCGCCCTGATCACGTTGCACGACCAACTCCGAGTGTCATCCGACAGCGGCTCGGCCTTACGCCGTGCCACCACTAATCATCCTCGCCTAGAGCCGGTCGAGGATTCCCTCCGAGAGGCTACTGATGTTGTCACGTCATTTCTGCGACGCGCCGTCGCTCACGCTTGAGCTGGCCGCGCCTGCGTGCGTCGACCTACCATATGGGGGGGCAAAGAGTAAGCCCTCGACAAAAACTGCGCTTCTCCTGATACTAATTTCGTCAATTGGAAAAGCACGGCGTCTTCCCACAGCACGGAAGCGTACGAACGGGCAGAGAGGTCTCCGCAAATGACCGCGCAGATGTCCCCGATCGAACCCAGCGCGCAGGGGACTACCGCTACCGCATCGCTGACGGGATCCATCCCGGTGGTTGAAACGACGACAGGACAAATCCGTATACTCATCGTCGATGACCACACTACGTTCGCCGAGCTGTTCATCGGGTCCCTCAATCGCGAAACCGATTTGTGCAGCGTAGGTTCGGCCAACAGCGTAGCCAGCGGCATCGCCGCCTGTTTAGAGCTGCTCCCCGACGTCGTCGTCATGGACTACCACCTGCCCGACGGCAGTGGCCTCGTCGCGGCCGCCGCCATTCTTGCCCGCGCGCCGAGTACCCGCATTGTCATCCTCACAGGCGACCCTGCCCTCGAGGCCCTTGAGCAGTCCGCCGCGATCGGAGTGTGCGCGTTCCTGCCCAAGGACGGATCGCTCGCGACGGTTCTTGACACCCTGCGGCACGCGCGCAACGGTGGCTTCATCGTGCATCCGTCCCTCGTCGGGCTGCTCAGCGCCCGGCGCCGCCAGCGCAGCGAAGAGATCCCCTTTCCCGAGCTGACCAAGCGCGAGTTCGCCGTGCTTCGGCTCATGGGCGAGGGCTCCGACGTGCGCGCCAACGCCAAAGTTCTGGGCATCTCGGAGAACACCTGCCGTGGCTATGTCAAGGCAATCCTGGGCAAGCTCGGCGCACACTCGCAGTTGGAGGCCGTTGTGATCGCGACCAGACTCGGATTGGTACCGGCCCAGCATGTCTAAACGGCGGCCGGGCTCGTCGCTGCTCAATTGGCACGACGACGCTCAGGCCGCCGAACGCTCCGGGGTTCGCGCCGCGGTTCAGCGATTTCTGCTCATGGGGCTCATCGCGATGGTGCTGGTCGCTGTGCCGGTGTCGCTCTGGGTACGCGCGCAGTCCGCACACAACGCCATGGTCAATGCGGTGCTGCTCACCCAGCGGCTGGCCGACTATTCGATCGGGCCGCTCATCACCGATGCCGTCATTGCCGGCGACCCCGGTGCGCGTCGGCAGCTCGACGAACGGCTGGCCCCGCGCATCGCCGACGGTTCTATGGTGCGCGTCAAGGTGTGGAATACCAGCGGCACCATCGTCTATTCCGATCTGCCGTTGTTGATCGGTCAGACCTTCTCCCTGCCCAGCTGGGCCCCCGAATTACTGGCCGATGGCAAGGGGCGGGCCACTCTGGAGACGCAGACAGCTCCTGATGACCGGTATGAATCCAATTCGGGCGAACTCGTCGAGGTCTACGTGCGGACAATCGCCGCCACCGGCGAAACGTTCATTCTTGAGGCTTACTTCAACGACGATGGCGTGCGTCAGGAACAGGATTCCGTTCTGTTCGGGCTCATCCCGGCGTTCCTGCTTGCGCTGGGTGCCCTGCAACTTGCCCAGCTCGTTCCGGCGGTGCAACTGGCTCGCCGCATCCAAAAGCATCAATCGACCAAGCGTGAATTGTTGCAGCACGCGATCGACGCTTCCGATCTCGAACGCCAGCGTATCGCGCGCGACCTGCACGACGAAGTCATCCAAGATCTGGCCGGTTTGTCTTATGCCCTCGAGGCCGAGGAGATGCACTGCTCGCCCGAGAATCGTCCATTGTTCAGCCAGGCTAGAGCTATCCTCCAGAAGAACGTGCGCACCCTCCGGGCCATGACGACCGAACTTTATCCCCCCGACCTGGAAGAACTTGGGCTGCCCGAAGCACTGGCCCGCCTCACCGCCCCGCTGCTCGAGCAGGGAATTCAGGTGAAGCTACACGTGCCCTCCAGTTGTAACCTTGACCGCGACCGGTCAGCGATGTTCTATCGGGTGGCCAGGGAGGTGCTCGCCAACACTGTTAAACATGCCAAGGCCGGCATTCTCGAGCTCACCCTGATGCAAGACGATGATCGCACCATCTTGCTCATTCATGACAACGGCTGCGGCTTTGATTTGAGTGCCGATCCCCCAGGCAACCATCTGGGCCTGCGCATCATGCGCGACACCGTCCATGTTGCCGGCGGCTCGCTTGAGGTTCGCTCCTGGGCAGGCCGCGGTACCTCCGTCATGGCTACTCTCGATCGTGCAGTTCCGGTTCGCGCGCGTTAGTCGACTGCCCGGCGCTGGCTCGTAGAAAGCGTGACCCCGACCAGCGACGGCTACCTCGAGCGGCTCGGGCTCTGTGGCCATGTCCACGCCGCCTCCACCCGGCGTTCCGGCACCGATCAAACTGCCATAGTCACCGAGATCATCCATTCCGACCAGACCAAGCATACGGAATGCGCCCCGCTGGAGAGCGTCCCTGCCTGATGTCATGACATCTCCTCAAGGCTTTCCACTGATGTTCGTTGTACTGCAGAACATGGGGAAAGCCGGCCGGCGACTGAGATCCAATCGCCGGCCGGCTTCGAGTTGTTACTGGTGGTCGGTTAGAGCGCTGCGCCGGTCGTGAAGGTCCACGTACTCGTCACCAGGGGGTTACCCGCCAGGTCCCGAACGCCCGTGTTGCCGCCGGTAATTGTCACGCGGTATTGAACGTTGGAGCTGAGGCTCACCGAGGGATTGATCGTCAACACGTTGGTGGTGGCATTGAACGCTGCCGCCGATGTGACGACCGCCCCGGTGGAGACCCGCGTAATACGAACCGTGGTGGCGTTGACTCCGGTGATGTCTTCACTGAAGGTTGTGATGACGTTGGCGTTTCGTCGTACCGCGACAGCTCCGGGTGCGGGAGTCCTATTAAGGATCCTCGGAGCCGGGCCTGTGATGAAGGTCCACGAGCTAGCCACCATCGTGTTGCCCGCCACGTCACGGATACCCGAGAGGGTGGCCGTGTAGGTGCGGTCGGCGAGCAGGGTCGCGCTCGGGTTCAGCGTCGCGACCTGAGTCGTGGCGTTGTACGACACCGAGGCGGAGACCGCCGTGGCGCCAAGCCGAAGAACGAACGTCGTGCGGCTGACGCCCGTGACCGGTTCACTGAACGTTGCCGTCAGGTTGCCGGTCTGGCTGACCGAACGAGTATCCGATGCCGGGGTGCGCGTTGTCACGGTCGGCAGCACGAACTCCGTGCGCGGCGTGGCGACAATCGAGCGAGCCGAGGCAGCTCCGGTACCGACCGCGTTGATCGCGGCGACATCGAAGGTGTACCCGGTTCCATTGGCCAGTGACCCGATCACCGCGGTGGTCACGTTCGCCACCGTTGTGGTGCCCGTGGCAGTGGCGCCGGCGCCGATGAAGGTGCGCACCTCGTAGCCCGTGATCGGTTCCGCATTGGCGACCGGTGCCGGGGCAGCCCAGTCCACGGTGACCGACGCATTCCCCGCGACCGAACTTCCGATCGTCGGAGCTCCGGCGACCACTTGGACAACCGGCGCGGTTGGCGTGACGACCACCGACCGAGCTGAGGGCGCTCCGGTACCGACCGCGTTGATCGCGGCGACATCGAAGGTGTAGCCGGTTCCGTTGGTTAGCGACCCGATCACCGTGCTCGTGACATCAGCCACGGTCGTGGTGCCGGTAGCCGTCGCGCCCGCTCCGATGAAGGTACGAACGACGTAGCCGGTGACCGGCGGGGCGTTGGGAACCGCGCCCGGTGCCAGCCAGTTCACGGTGACCTCGGCATTGCCAGCGACCGAGGTACCGATCGTTGGTGCGCCGGGCACGACCGGCACGACCGGAGCCGACGGTGTCACTGCGTTGGACGAAGCCGAGAATGCACTTGTTCCTTCCGCGTTGGTCGCCGACACTTGGAAGGTGTAGCTGGATCCGTTGGTCAGCCCGGTCACAATCAGGGTGACCGCTGTTCCGGCCGCGGAACGCAGTGCGCCCACCTGGTTTCCCGCCGCGTCGAGCACCTTCACCGAGAAATTGGTAACGGTGCCGCCAGCTGCCGGGTTCCAGTTCACCGTCGCCTGCCCGTCACCGGCAGTGGCAGCACCGATGGTCGGGGTTCCCGGGGCCACGGTGTCACTGAACTGCAGGCGATCGATGTTGCGCAGGGTGTCGGTTCCGTCGATGCCGGCACCGTTGTGTACGACCGTCGTCGTCGATCCGGACGAGCCCAGAGCGGCGCCGACCGGGGTCGTCGTGACCGTGTAGTTCGCCGCGATATCGGTGAACTGCGCGGTATCGACGGCCGACCCGTTAGCCGGGGTGAGAATCTCCCGGACGATGCGGAGCTGCCCCGGCTTGATCGTGCCCGCGAGGACACGTGCCTGAACTCCCGCCATGGTGTCGACGCTTTCGATCTCGACGGCGCTGTTGGCCGCGTCGCGCACGCTGATGCGTACGTTCAGGTAAGCATCGCCGTCGATGATGTCATCGCCGCCGCGACCCTCGATCAGGTCGCTGCCGGCACCACCCATGATGATGTTGCCGCCGGTGAACGACGTGGCACCAGAAGGGAGCAAACCAGCCGCGCCGTCGACCCGTGCAATACCGGCCGCATTGAGTTCGTGGCCGACCATCGCACCAGCGTCACGCGAGTCGCCGCGCAGGACGTCATTCTTGTCCCAGCCGGACAGGCTCTCCACGACGTCGAACCGGTCCCTGTTGGTCTCCACGCTCGGGGGGAGCAGACCGGTGACCAACATGTCGGAGTCCGCCGCCGTCGGGTCGGCCTTGTGAGTGACCCAGTCGAAGCCGAGCATGCCCTCGTTGCGCTGGAGGCCCGGACCGGCGAGCATGATGTCGTCGCCACCCTCTGAGTCGTAATCCTGCTCACCGCCGTAGCCAATCAGCACGTCGTGGCCTCCCGTTGCGTCGTCCTGGAACGGCGCGCCGTTATCGCCCTGGAGCAGGTTGAAGTTGCCGCGGCCGGCTTCGAGCCAGTCGTTGCCTTCATCCCCGAACACGGTGTCGTCCGCATCGCCAGCAAAGACGAAGTCATCGCCGTGCCCCGCGAACGTCTCGGTGATGTCGTTGCCCCCGGCGATGAAGTCGTTGCCACGGCCACCCTGGTTGAGGTCCCCGCCAAAGCCCTGACCGGACGACAGGACGTCGTTTCCATCGCCGCCCTTAAGGGTGTCGTCACCGGCCGAATCGAGAAGGGTGTCGTCGCCGAGTCCTCCAATCAGGTTGTCGTTGCCGTCACCGCCCTGCATCCAGTCGCTGCCGTCGTTACCTCTGACGGTGTCGTCACCCTCGCTCGACCACACGCGGTTGTTATCCGCGGTGCCGTTGAAGACGACGTGCGCCGGCCCGCCGTAACGAATGGTCCCGTTCGACATCCGGATGAGCAGTGTCGATTCGTTGTATTCCGTCGTGGCAGGGTCGTCCAGTATCGGACCGCTGGTCCCGAGCGCACCGACGTCGAAGACGAGGTCCGGCCGGGAGAACGAGTCGGCCGGCAGGCCACTCACGTCCGTGTTGCGCTGGATCAACTCAGAAAACGAGTTGCCCTCGAGCTGGGTCAGCATGTTCAGGCTCACGGTGCGCGACAGGTAGTAGAACCGGTCACCGTTCTGCAAGTCCTCCATCTGCTGCTCAAACACGTGGTTGAAGGTTGAGCCCAGGAGGCCGCCGAAGACCATCTGTTTCTCGGCCAAACCGCCCGTCCAGAGGTCGATCGTGTCAACGCCCGTGGTGGTCACACCGTTGGCACCGCTGGCGAAAGCGCCGATGCTGTTGAGGAAGTCCTCACGGTCCGTCGGGATAGTCCCGGTGGGATTGTCGGCTTCCTCATTTTTGGGTGTGACCGGATTATCCACCAGCACTCCGTCTGCGCCGACGTCGCCGTGCACCAGCGCGACCGCCGCGTTCCGCTTGCCGGCCAGGGTCGACTGGGCCGTGATCAGGTCGTGCGTGCCATAGGCCGCAACGAAGTTGACCAGCGACGACTTGTTCTTGAGGTTGAAGTTGAAGTCAACCCAGCTTTCGTAGGGCGTCAGGGCGGAGTTGTTCGTCGACGCGTAGAACAGCCGCCGAGCCGCGTTCAGGCTCGGGGTGCCGGTGTCACGCGCACGCGCTATGTTGAGTGCTGGAAGATCGAGGGGCAGCCCCAGCAGCTCGTTACGCACCGCCTCGGTGACGAATTCATCGATCTCGTTGCCAACCTGCCGGGTCATTCCACGGACGACGTCGCCCGCCGCTTGCTCCGCAGTCTGGCCCCCCGTCATGAACGACGGCGGGTTGAGGAACGCGTCCAGCAAGGGGATATCCCTGCGAGCGCCGGTCGCGCTGATCCGGTCGACGGACTCGTTCAGCATCGAGTGCCCAAAACGGTATACCGCGTTGGCGAACTCTCCGCGGATCGACGGGTTGATGCTGGTGTTGTATCCGGTACCGCCCTCGCCGAAGAGGTTCACCATCGGCTGGACCTTGCGAGTGAACTCCTCGAAGGCCAGGTGCTGGTACTCCATTTCGGTCACGAACCGGGCCGCCTGGAACAGGCGCTCGCCGTTCCACTCTCCGTCGGCGCGCTGCCAGTCGGAAAGCGCGAACATCGGGTTAGTGGCGCCCGATGCCGCATAGTCCCGAATGACGGTCTTGAGGTCGCTCTGGTCATCGGTGTCGGCCTCGTTGAGCAGTCGGTTGTGCTCGGCGTGGAAGACGTGGTGCACCGAGGTCAGTCCGATGTTCTCGTTGACTCGTCCGTCTCCGGCGATGAAGTGGGCCCCGAGCATCTCGTCGTCGTAGGTCGCCGGGTTATTGTCGTTCGTTGTGCCCGGGTCGGAGTCGGCGGTCAGCGGGCCCCTGGGCAGCGGGCCGTGGCCATCGGGGTCACCGACGGGAACGGCGGTGTGCGCGATGTCGTCGAGGAACGCGGTGCCCGTCGGCACGGCGTTCGCCGTGGTGATCGGAGCGAGTGGGTTGCCCTCGACCAGCACGTTGCCGGTCTTGACCATCTGCGGGTAGCCGTTGGGACCGCGGGTGAACTTTCCGTAGGTGTCGGTCGCCAGGAGCGGAACGCTAAGGACGTCCGCGTCGGTGAGGGCGATACCCAGTTCGGTCAGCGCCTGTGCCTTGACGGTGGTCCAGTCAGCCATGCCGCCCCCCGGGCCGGTGATCAGCTTGCCGGTTGCTTGGGGCTTGCTCGCTCCGTCGTTCGCGTAGTCGCGCAGGAAGACCTGGTGCGACGGGTGCGAGCTGTAGGTCTGGCTCTGGTCGACGAACGAGGACGTCTGGTTGATGATATTTCCGGACCCGTCGGTCGTCGCGCGGGTGAGCACCATGAAGTTGGGGCCATCGTCGGCGTTGCCGGCGATATTGTCCGCGCCGTCGTTGAACAGGGGGTCGTCCGTCTTGAGCGGAACGAAGACGCTGCCCCGACCGCCCTTGCTGGTCAAGTCGAGGCCATGGTCGAAGAACTGGCCAAATAGGGTGAACCAGGAGTTGTACGGCGCGGACAGTCCGACGTCGGGCGCCACGTTGGGGATGCCGAAGGCCCCGGACGGAGTCACCGTCGGGTTCTCACCGGCTGCCTCGACGGCCGCCGGGTTGCCTGCCGTCTGGTCAACGACGAGGTTGCTGATGATTCGCGGCTGGCTGTCGAAGACGACTCCGCTGTTCTGGGCGTAGCTGGTCGCGCCGCTGGGTGCCGGGCCGGGGCCGTCGGGATCGCCGGACTCGGCCGGCTTGAACACCGGGGCGGCCAGGCGCGGGAAGGCCTTGCCGGCCGTGCCGAAATATTCCTGGCCGGCGAGGAGGTTATTGCAGGAACCGTCCACGCTGCGCAGGCCCCAGGGGAGCTCGACGCCCTGCCCGGTGCCAGGAATCTGGTCGGGTCCGCTGCCCAGCAAGGTCCCGCACGGGTTCGCCGCCGTCGCTGTCGCGGCGTGCCGCTCGGCAATCTTGATCTGCTTGAGGATGAAGCTCAGGTCACGGGCATCAACGTTGAAACCCTGGCCGACCGGGGCAACGGCGGCCTGGGCTGGTAGTGCGGCCGATAGGCCGAGCCCGGCGTAAAGCACGGCGGCCATGCCTGCGGCGAGCACGCGCATGGGTTTTCCAAAGACGTGCGGGGGTCTTCCACCGTCCTGGGGAGGTGGACTACCTCGCATTCCGCTGGCAGTGCTGTTGCTGCGAACGATTCCTTTGCCTTCGAACCTGCTCATGACGGACCTATCTCTTCAGGGTGAGCGAATGCTGTAAGCGTGCGACGCGTGCCTTGGGGAAACCTTGTGCCTTGGCCAGTCGGCCGTTCCTCGATTCCTTCCGCTGATTCCGTGCTAATTTCGCCAGACCATGTCTGATCCGTCTGCAGTCTCCGCGCGACCCGATTTCACCCTCCCGCTGGCTGCTCGGCAGGCGGAGGCCCGCAGCCGCGTCGACGTCGCTGACATCGCCGTTCGCCTGTTTCAGGCCCAGGGCTACGAAGCCACGAGCACCGCCCAGATCGCCGCCGCTGCGGGGGTGTCCCGCAGCACCTTTTTTCGTCAATTCAGGTCGAAGGACGACGTGATCTTCGCCGACCACGATGAATTGCTCGAGCAGATCACCGACTATTTCACCGCCAGGCACGATGATCCGTGGCTGGCCGTGTGCGAAGCGGCCACACTCGTGTTCGCACGGTTTCAGGAGCGCCTCGAGATCGTGCGGGTGCGAGATCTGGTCGTGCGCCAGACATCCGTTCTTCGTGACCGCGAAACGGTGATGGTCTCGCGCTACGAAAAGACCTTTGCGGCATACCTGCGGCTTCAGCTGCCCGGGGTCGACCCGGTTCTTGCGATTCAGTTCGCCGCGGCCGTGACGGCCACACACAACTATGCGCTTCGCCGCATGATCCGCGCCACCAAATCGACCGAGCTGCTCGATTCGGCAGGCCTGGCGGCCCAGCTGCACGCGGTGCGCCAGCGGTTTGCTCCTACCGGTGCGCACCGTGCATCCGCGCCCGCCAGCGAGTTGCTGGTGGCGGTGTTTCCCGCCTCGACCCTGCCCGCAGATGTAGCTCGGGCGATCGAGAACCGGCACCGCTCCGCAGCAAGCTGACACCTTGTGTCACTTGACCTGAGACTCAGTGTCAGATAGAACTGATACCACCCACGCTACCGCGAAAGGCACTGATGCCCGATTACGATGTCTCGGCCCCGCTCGACACCGATTACTACGGCGTTTTTGCCGATGTGCCCGAAACTGATCGAGCGTTCTGGAGCCGGGCACGTACTTTTGCAGTGGAGACCCTCGACGAGCTGAGCGAAGCCTGGGACAAAGCGGAGTACCCGCTGCACCTGGCTCGCCGGTTGGGCGAACTCGACCTACTCACCGACGGCGTCGAGGGGCCAGGGCTCACCCCTATGTCACCGCTCGCCGCCGGCCTGGTGAACATGGAGATCTCCCGCGGTGACGGTTCAATGGGCACCGTCGTCGCCGTGCAGGGCGGACTCGCCCTGCGCAGCATCGCCATGTTCGGCAGCGATGAGCAGAAAGCCACCTGGCTGGTGCCGCTAGCCCGCGCCGAGAAACTCGGCGCCTTCGCCCTGACCGAACCCGATCACGGCTCGGATTCGGTGGGCCTCGAGACCACCGCCCATCGCGACGGCGACGAATGGGTCATCAACGGCGAGAAAAAGTGGATCGGCAACGGCTCGGTCGGCGACCTGACCGTAGTCTGGGCACGCGACGACGACGACAACGTGCGCGGCTTTTTGGTGGACCAGTCCCTGCCGGGGTACCACGGCGAGACAATGCTGGGCAAGGGCTCCCTGCGCGCGGTTCATCAGGCCCGCATCACGTTGACGGACGTACGGATTCCGCTCGATGCTGTACTACCCGGCACCCACACGTTCAAAGACACGGCCGCCATTCTGTTCGCCACCCGGCTCGGTGTGGCCTGGTCGGCACTTGGACACGCCACCGCGGTCTTCGAAGCTGCCCTCAACTACGCGCAGCAACGTGTGCAGTTCGGCAAGCCGATCGCCGGTTTTCAGATCGTGCAGGAACGCCTCACCCTCATGCTTTCTGAGCTCACGTCGATGCAGTTGCACTGCATGCGCCTGGCCGAACTCGACGCGGCCGGAACCCTGAGGCCCATCCAAGCCAGCCTCGCCAAATTTCACAACACCCGCGCGGCCCGTTCTCTCGCCTCTCTCGCCCGCGACATGCTCGGCGGCAACGGAATCCTGCTCGAAAACCACGTCATTCGACACCTGGCCGATATCGAATCCATCCACACTTACGAGGGCACAGAGAGTATCCAGTCTCTGCTCATCGGTCGCGATCTGACTGGGTTCAGCGCCTTCCACTAGATTCGACGTGTTTTCGCTATACCCGACACGCTTTCAGAGAAATTTCTTTGGACAGAGCAGTCCCAGGTGACTGAAACGACGAACATACCGACCGGCTCACCCAACAACTCACCGCTGACGCCGAAGTGGTTTTCAGAGCACAGCGCCGAAATATTCTCGTATAAGAATACGATCGTCTATGGCGCTCGTCGCTACATCTACCGCGAGTTCGCGCAGGCAGCCGAGGAGCTGCTTCCCGCCATTCGTTGACGCATCACGCCGGGCCCCTTTTGCAAGTTTGTGGCACGGCGCCTGACGCACTCCGTCTGTAGGACGACAGGCGGGACGAGAACCTGACCTGAATTCGATTCTCCGATACCCAAGCGGCGCAGCACCGAACGAACTACTGTTACTTGGATGCTGATGGAAGAGACGAATGATCCCGCTCCAGCCGCCCGGCCCGGAAATGCTTTCGTGCGCGTGCGCGGGGCCCGCGAGAACAACCTGCGCAATGTGAACGTCGACGTACCGCGGGACGCCATCGTGGCTTTCACCGGGGTCTCGGGTTCGGGCAAGTCCTCGCTCGCCTTTGGCACCATTTTCGCGGAGGCGCAGCGCCGTTTCTTCGAGTCGGTCGCGCCATACGCACGGCGGTTGATTCAACAGGGGCACACCCCGCACGTCGACGAGATCACCGGGCTGCCACCGGCCGTTGCCCTGCAGCAACGCCGCGGAACGCCGAGTTCGCGCTCGAGCGTCGGCACAGTCACGACGCTCTCCAATTCCCTGCGCATGATGTATTCTCGTGCCGGCATATACCCGGCGGATGCAGACGGTCGCCTCGAATCCGACTCGTTCTCACCCAATACAGCCATGGGAGCCTGCCCGCGGTGCCACGGCCTGGGTATGGCCCACACCGTCAGCGAGGAGTCGATGGTGCTTGATGCCACGCTGAGTATTCGCGAGGGCGCAATCACTGCCTGGCCAGGCGCCTGGCAGGGCAAGAACCTGCGTGACATCGTCGCCGTGCTCGGCTACGACATCGATGTGCCGTGGCAGGAACTGTCCCGCGCCGACCGGGACTGGATTCTGTTCACTGAAGAGCAGCCGGTAGTCGAGGTGGTACCGCAGCGCGATCGCATCGCCAAGCCCTATCAGGGCCGATTCTGGAGTGCGAAGAGCTTCGTGCTGCACACGCTCGCCGACAGCAAAAGCCCAAACGTACGGCAACGTGTGTTGCGCTTCGTCGACACCGGCCCCTGCCCGGTCTGCGGCGGCAGCGGGCTGAAGCCCGACGCTCTCGCCGTGACAGTGGCCGGGCACTCCATTGCCGTTCTGAACGCCCTGCCAATGACTGCCCTCGCCGACGTTCTGCGGCCGATCGTAGCGGGTGGCACGGCGTCGGAGGTGGCCATGACCCTGGCCAGCGACCTGCTGCGCCGCATCGACGTGCTGCTCGAGCTCGGTCTTGGCTACTTGGCCCTCGGCCGTTCGACCCCCACGCTCTCTCCGGGAGAGATGCAGCGGCTGCGCATCGCCACACAACTGCGCTCGGGGCTGTTCGGCGTCATCTACGTGCTCGATGAGCCCTCCGCCGGCTTGCACCCGGCCGACGCGGAGCCCCTGCTTCTCGTGCTCGAACAGCTCAAGCTGTCGGGCAACTCGGTCTTCGTCGTCGAACACAATATGGACGTGGTCAGCCGCGCCGACTGGGTCGTCGACGTGGGACCACGGGCCGGTGAAGGTGGCGGCGACGTGCTCTATAGCGGGCCGACCGCTGGCCTGGCCGAGGTGGAGACTTCTGTGACGCGGCGGTACCTGTTTGCGGACCACCGCAATCTGGCGCCGCGAGGAAAGTTGCGGCATCCGCTGGGGTGGCTGGGCCTGACCAATATCACCCGGCACAATCTGCGAGGGCTGGACGCGCAAATTCCGCTCGGGGTACTCACTGCCGTTACCGGCGTTTCGGGGTCAGGCAAGTCGACCCTGGTCAGCCACGTGCTCGCCGAGGCCGTGGGCCTGCATTTGCATCCGGCTCTCGACGATGAGCCCGCGCTCGACCTCGGCGACCCGGATGCCGCTGGAGAAGCCGCAGCAGAAGCGGCTGCTGATGCGGCGTCCGGCGAGCGAATTTCCATCGCTCAGGTCACCGGACTGGAGACCATCGACCGTTTGGTCCAGGTCGATCAAAAGCCGATCGGGCGCACACCGCGCTCAAACCTCGCCACCTACACCGGGCTGTTCGATGCCGTTCGGGCAACCTTTGCAGCCACGGACGAAGCACGTCAGCGCGGTTTCAACGCCGGTCGATTTTCCTTCAATGTCGCTGGCGGTCGCTGTGAAACCTGCCTCGGTGAGGGCTTCGTAGCCGTCGGGTTGCTGTTTCTACCGGGAAGCTACGCCCCCTGCCCCACCTGCGGCGGGTCACGCTACAACCTCGAAACCCTCCAGGTTACCTACCATGGCAAGAACGTCGCCGAGGTGCTCGGCCTCACAGTGGATGCCGCGCTGGTCTTCCTCGCCGACGTCGCCGTCGCCGCGCGCAGCCTCGAGACCCTGCGCGAGGTAGGACTGGGCTATCTGCGTCTCGGCCAACCGGCCACCGAGCTTTCCGGCGGCGAGGCGCAGCGCATCAAGCTTGCGACCGAACTGCAACGCGCACGGCGCGGCCACACGCTCTACCTGCTCGACGAGCCGACAACCGGGCTGCATCCGGCCGACGTGGAATTGCTCATGCAGCAGCTCGGGCGCCTGGTCGACGCAGGCAACACCGTCGTCGTGGTCGAACACGAGATGGACGTGATCGCCGCCGCCGACTGGGTGATCGACCTCGGCCCCTCCGGTGGTGACCAGGGCGGCCGCATCATCTCCGCCGGCACTCCGGCGACGGTAGCGGCCCATCCCACCAGCCGCACCGCCCCCTACCTGGCCCGCCGCCTCGCCTGACATCTCCACACCTCATTGGTTTTCCCGAGGCTAATTCCGATGAATAGTGCCTGAACGAGCGGCGAACGGTCAATTCTGGTGCGGCGGAATAATTCACACCCGGCAAAACGCTGCACCTGGAGGCGCCCACAGCGTGCCATCGCGGGGGCTCACGAGGCGGGCGATCCGCTCATTTTCGCACGACCGTCAGGATCAGTTATGACCACAACAGCAAGCGCGCCCACCACCAAGGCCGACGTGCACCCGGACGCCAAGCGCACCCAGCTGGTGATCCGGCTTCTGTTGGTCTCGGCCTTCGTTGTAATTTTGAACGAGACCATCATGGGCGTGGCGCTACCGCACCTCATGGACGACCTCAACATCACGGCGATCGCGGCGCAGTGGCTGACCACAGCATTCATGCTCACGATGGCCGTCGTTATTCCGATCACCGGTTTTCTGATTCAGCGCTTCAACACGCGGCCGATCTTCATCGCCGCGATGACTCTGTTCAGCACCGGCACCCTGATCGCCGCTGTCGCGCCCGGCTTTGAGGTGCTTCTGGTTGGTCGCATCGTGCAGGCTACCGGAACGGCCATCATGATGCCGCTGCTCATGACCACCGTCATGACGCTCGTCGCACCCGCTTCCCGCGGCAAGACCATGGGAAACATCTCCATCGTCATCTCGGTTGCCCCAGCCATCGGCCCCACCATCTCCGGCATCATCCTGAGCCTGCTGGACTGGCGCTGGATGTTCCTTATCGTGCTGCCGATCGCTGTCGGCGCGCTCATTCTCGGTGCCTCGCGCATGCAGAACGTGACAACGCCGCGCACGGTTCCCCTCGACGTGCTCTCCGTCATCCTCTCGGCCTTCGGCTTTGGCGGCTTCGTCTACGGACTCAGCAACCTCGGCGCTGCTTCTTCGGCCGGATGGCTGCCGCTTGGCATCGGCCTGTTCGCCCTGATCGTTTTCGTGTTGCGCCAACTCCAGTTGCAGCGCACCGATCGGGCCCTCCTCGATCTGCGCGTGTTCACCGCGCGCACGTTCACCCTCTCGATCTCGATGCTCGGCATCAGCATGATCGCCCTGTTCGGCACCATCATTCTGCTGCCGCTCTACATGCAGAACGTGCTCGGCCTGACCGCACTCTCCACCGGGCTGTTGCTGCTTCCGGGAGGGCTGACCATGGGGCTGCTCGCGCCGTTCGTCGGCCGCATCTACGACCGCCGCGGCCCGACCGTTCTGCTCGTTCCCGGGTCGATCATCGTCAGCGGCGCCTTCTGGGCGATGACCATGATGGGCCAGACCACACAACCGTGGATGCTCATGGTCAGCCACATCGGCATGAGCATCGGCCTGTCGCTGCTGTTTACGCCGCTTTTCACGTCGGGCCTCGGATCGCTCCCGCCAAACCTGTATTCCCACGGCAGCGCCGTTGTCGGCACCATCCAGCAGCTGGCCGGCGCCGTCGGCACCGCACTGTTCATCGCCGTGATGACCTCACGGTCGGCCGCTCTCATGACCCAGGGTGCTTCCGAGGTCTCGGCGACGGCATCCGGTATTCACGATGCGTTCCTGTGCGGCGCGATCATCTCGCTGTTCGCGATTCCAGCGGCGTTTTTGGTACGGCGTCCACCGATCGGTGCGCCGGCACCCCTCGGGCACTAGCTCGCGCACCTGCACGGCACAGCACGCCGGTTCAGCGGATGCGCTGGGCCAGCGCCGCGGGATGGTCCTCCGGCAGGCCGTGCCGCCGTCCGCTCTGTAACAGCGCCACGTTCTTCGTCTCCCAGTCGCCCAGCGCTTGGCGCAGGGGGTCAATCGCGGCGCTCTCGGCGCAGCTGCCGGCCGTGCGCCCGCAGGAACACTTCTGCATTGCTGAGTCGTGGTGCAGCGTTTCGATGCGCCAGATGCCGGCCATGGCCCAATCGATCTGGCGCCGGGCCAGGGCGGTGTTGCGTTCAGCCCGCTTGACCAGGTCGTTCTGCAGCAGACCGCGCACCCCGTCGATGCCGGCCGTGAACTGGCCCGCCACAACGGCGCTGAGCTCAGCGACCTGATCGCGCAGTGCAGTCAGATCGACGTCGCGGGCGACGAGCAGGGCATCCGTTTCGGTGACGTAGCCGGCGTGGCCGGTCTCGGACGCCGCCCACCGAGCGGCCCACAACCGCACGTGCTCGAGATCGCGACGTTCTGATTTCTCGGCCCCCAGGTGGTGGACGCACAGCGCGCAGACCACCTGGTCACTCAGCGAGGTGAAGTGAAAGAGCTGCGGCGCGAGGCAGCACAGGCACGGCACCTCGAGGTCGACATGCAGCCGATGCGCGTGCGTCACGACTGCCCCCTTTCACTGTTGTTCCCTCGAGAATACCGGGTACAGGGCACGGAACCGAGGCACGCACCGGAACATCGAATCGCTACGGTCGCTCCGTCCCGCCGCCGGCTCGCCGCGTGGGCCGCCGAAATCACCGACACCCCGGGGCGAAACGGGCGGTTCACGGCAGCCCGGCCCGGCAGACCTCGCGCTAGGGTTTTAGGGTGCCGCCTTCGACGAGTCCCAGCGCCTCACGCGAGTTCTTCGCCGGGGCCGGTTTTCTCGGTCGCGGCCTCAAACTGTGGGTCACGTCACCACGCCTCATGCTGCTCGGCGCACTTCCGGCGTTCATCGTCGGCATTGCTTACCTCGCCGGCATCGTGGTGCTGCTCATCAACCTCGAAGCCATCGCCGTGGCCATCAGTCCGTTCGCAAGCAGCTGGGGGGAGCCGTGGCGCACGGGTATGCGGGTCGTAGCCGCCGCGGCGGTCACGGCCGCCGGCATCCTCTTGTTGGCGTACACGTTCGTGGCCGTGACCCTCGTCGTCGGCGACCCGTTCTACGAGCGCATCTGGCGCGCGGTCGAAACCAACCTCGGCGACGCGCCGGTCGAAACCCCGCGCGGCCTACTGCGTTCCGTGGTCGACGCCCTGAAACTGGTCGGCCTCGCCGTTCTGGGCGCTCTCGTACTGCTGCTCTGCGGCCTCATCCCCGGACTCGGCCAACTGCTCGCGCTCGTTCTCGGGGCGCTGTTTGGCGGCTGGATCCTCTGTCTCGAACTCACCGGTTTCGCCTTCGATGCGCGCGGTTTCACCTTGAAACAACGACGACGGATGCTTCGCGCCCGCCGCCCCCGCAGCCTCGGTTTTGGGGTGCTCACCTACCTGTTGTTCCTGATTCCCGGCGCGGCCGTCATCGTGATGCCCGCAGCGGCGGCCGGCGCGGCCATGCTCAGCCGGGACCTGCTCGCGTCGAAACGTGCCGCGGGTTAGCGCTTCCGGTGAATGATGCGGCCGCTGCGAGCCGCGATTGCACGCACGACCGCCGGACGCGCGCCCACCCAAATTCCGGCCGTGACCAGCAGGGCGGCAACGACGATCCAGACGCCGGTCCATCCGTCATCATTGCGCGCGGCATACATGTGGTTGAGGTTTGCGCGGGCACCGGTCGTGAGTACGAGCGTCACGTGAATGGCAATGAACGCCACGAAGAAGATCAGCACCGCAAAGTGCAGTTTGCGCGCAACGGGCAAGGGAAAGACGCGATCCAGGCGGCGAAACCGGGCGGACAGGCCCGGTGACATGCGCAGGCCGGTCACGA
Source organism: Cryobacterium sp. Y29 (assembly GCF_002929825.1). Lineage (GTDB taxonomy): Bacteria > Actinomycetota > Actinomycetes > Actinomycetales > Microbacteriaceae > Cryobacterium. The sequence goes on along the minus strand of NZ_PJJN01000027.1, from coordinate 25,894 downwards.
GCGCGATCGGCGCCGCAAGGAACACCACGACGAAGTAGCTGAGCAGCTGGAGGGCGTTGTAGTACACCCAGCCGGTGCCGGTCGGCCAATTGAGCGAGGCATACTGCAGGCCGGCCGACACCGCGTTGGGGAAGACGTCCCAGTTGGTGGGCACCAGGCGCAGCCATTGACCGGTCGCAAACAGCAGAACATAGAAGACTATGCCGTTGACAGCCCAGAGGGTGTCGAAGACGATGTGCTGCCAGAGGTTGAGGGTGATTCGAATCGGGGGATTCTTCGTGCGGAACAACCCGGTGTTCGTACGCGTCCAAAAAATGGACGGACGTTTCGTCGTACGCACCTGCCAGCCGGTACGAATGACGAACAGAATGAAGAAGGCATTGAGACCGTGTTGCCAGGCCAGCCAGGCCGGTATTCCCACCGGGGTGGCGGCGAGGTGCGTCGAGACTCCAGGGTAGCTACGCAGAAACGATTCGACTTGCGGAAGGCCCCGAATCCCATTTGCCGCGAGCACAACGAGTGCCAGAGTGACGAGCACGGCAGGCACAACCCAGGCGAGCCAAAACCACCGGTTCGGCCGAACCAGGCTCAGCCGAGAGGCACCCGTCGTCATGGTGATCCGTTCCGCGCTCGGGCGGATTCCCACAGCGTCCCCGTAAGGTTACTGGCCAGTCTGCCTCCGGTGTCGATCACTGACGCGGTAGGTCATATTGTCGGCGACGAGGGCTCTTTGCATGCGGACCGCCTGGTTCCTTAACGACTCAGGGCCTCCGATTTCTCGAAGGCCCTGACTGTTCGCATGGATTGTGCAGCTATCCGCACCCATCCGCTGTGGGTGTTTCAGCTTATTTGGGAGGCCTTGTTACGACTGGGGACTTTCCGGTCTTCATCTGGGCCGTTCCAGGCTAGGGACGAAATCGTTCCAATCGCCTACTACCCGTGAGGCACTGTCTTGTCGTCGGCGCTTGCCCAGCCAGCAATCGGGATCTTGGTATCCGGCTGTTCATATATGAACTTTTCAATTGCAAACGGTTTGTGCACGATCGCTTCCGCGAGTAGCAGCTGGGCGAAGACGACTTCAATAATGGGGCGTACAAACCCAGTCAAGTTGCTGCTCAAACGAACTATCGTGAGGTTCGGGTGCCCCTCGTTCGGCACCTCATGTGCTGTCGTAATAACGACGACGTGAACGCCGGCATCGAGGATTGAACCAGGGATGGCCAGTTCGCGTTCGTCTCCGAAGATGAGCACGACCGTTCCCGCGGAGGCAGATTCCATCGGTCCGTGAAGGAATTCGTACGTTTCAAAAGATCCCGTGGGAATTCGCAAGCCCTCGCGAATCATGAGCGCGGTCTCTAGGGCCGACGCAAACGAAGTGCCCTGGCCGATCACGTCAATGGCGGTCGCTTCGGCCACCAGGCTCGAGATGGCTCGGGCCACGGGTGCCAGTTCCAAGAGCGCGTCCTTAACGATCTCAGGAATGCGCGGCACGTTGGGGTCGGCGGGGAGTACCCCGACCTTTTCGAAGAGTAATGCATACGCCATGAGCGTCGCTGTGTAACCAGCGGTGTACACCGGGGAGTCCTCGAAGCCGCCAAGGCCGAGCGCCACGTCGATGACCTCGGCAATTTGAGCCTTGGGAAAGTTGCTGATTCCGACTCGTGATCCCGGTGTCAGACGGCGAGCCGCTTCGATCGTTTCGGGGCTTCGCCCAGACTCCGACACGATGATGTAGTGCTCTGCCGGCTGAAAGCCAACCGCCCCCCGGAGCACGTCTGAAGCTGTCAAACTCACCGCACGGTAACCAGCCTGGGACAGGAGCGACACGACTGCCTGACCGGAATGGCCGGAAGCACCCATCGCGATCACCGCTATGGTTTCGTCCGCGTGCCAACGGGACAGGTTGCCCTGTTCTAGGTCGGCGATGAGAGTGTCATACGCGAGTTGCAGGGTTGTGGGTTGCTTCATCATTGCGTCGACGAATGGTGCTTTGCCTGACATGCAGTTTCCTATCCTTTGACGGCGCCGGAGGCCATGCCACTGACGATATAACGCTGAAAAATCACGGCCACGATCAGTGGCGGAAGTGCCGCAAGAATGCCGCCCGCTGCGACCAGCCCGAAGTCTGTGGTGTAACGACCGGCGAATTCGCTGAGCGCGACGGGCAGCGTTTTGGCGACATCCGACGACGTGAAGATGAGTGCGTACATGAACTCGTCCCACGCCAGAAGGAAAGCGAACATGATTGCGGCAAACAATCCGGGCTTGGCGGCGGGCAGGACCACCCAGAACAACGCCCCCAGCCGGGTCGTGCCGTCGATCCGCGCAGCTTCTTCCAACTCCTCGGGGATGGTCATGAAGTAGTTGCTCAGCACCCAAAGCACAAAGGGAATTACGATCGCGCAATCCACCAGGATCAGACCCGTCTTCGTGTTCAAGAGGCCTGCGGTGTTGAGGATGAGATACAGCGGAATCAGTAGGGCAATCTGCGGCAGCATGTACGACGCCAGAAATGTCATGAGAATGGCGCGCCGAAAGCGAAACTTCAAGCGGGCGAATGCGTAAGCGCCCAGAATGCCGACGATCATCGAGATTGTGACGGTTCCCACGGCCACAATGATGGAGTTCAACATGGCGGCACGAAACGTTGCCCCGACGCCCTCAGAGCCGCCGGTAAAGATTTGCACGTAACGACTGAGGTCTAATTCGTCTGGAATCCACTGCAGCGGAGTTGTGATGAGGATTCGCTGTGGCGTGATGCTCGCCATGACCATCCAGAGGAACGGGGCAAGAATGACGACTGAGGTGACGATGGCCGCCACATGCACCAGAACAGAATTGCGCTGGGCCCGCTTCACAGGAGACTCATTTCCGACCGGCGAAGCAGTCGAAGATAGATTGCGCTCAGTGCGAGGATGACGATCACGATCACGTAGGACAAGGCCGACCCCACCCCGAAGTTCTGATCTGAGAACGCCGTTGTATAGGCGTAGTAGGCGATGGTCTGGGTTCCGTTGACCGGGCCACCTCTTGTCATGACATAAATGATGTCGAACACTTTGAAGGCTTCAACTGTGCGCAGCACCAGCACAATAGAAATTGACGGGATGAGCATCGGCAACACGATCGATCGAAAGATGCGCGGCCAACTTGCCCGATCGAGCTTTGCCGCTTCATACAGTTCATTCGGGATGGCCGTGAGTCCGGCGAGCAAAAAGAAGGCAACGAGCGGAGTGGATTTCCAGACATCCGCCAGAATCACCATGTTGAGGGCGGTTGTCGGATCGCCCAACCAGGCCTGGTACTGGTCGATGATTCCGAGTTGGCTGAGCATCGCGTTGAGGGGGCCGTACTGGGCGTTGAAAACACCCTTCCACATGGCCGCACTGACGATCGTGGGGATGGCCCATGGGATGACCACGATGGCACGAAACAGCCAGCGGGCACGAAGCTTCGCGTTGAGCAGCCCGGCCAGAAGGAGGCCGAGGCACAACTCCAGTGACGTCGATATCAAAGTGAAATAGAGCGTGCGCCCCATTGACGCCCAAAACGTGCTGTTGGAGAGAACCTCCAGATAGTTATTGAACCCCACGAACGGGGTGTCAGTCGCCAACGCCGAGGTGACCTCGAAAAAGGAGATTAACAGGGTTCGAAGGATCGGGTAAACGATCACCCCGAAAACTGCCACGCCCGCCGGAATGAGTAACCAGAAAGCTAGTCGTGCCTGGTTCTCTCGCTTCGACCGTACCATGCGAACCCGTCGCAACGGTGCGGCCGGAGGGCTTGGGGGTGTTTTGGCGTTGGCGACTGACATGTTCACTAGCCGATGGTCGCGTTAGCGGCCTCGACTGCGTCGTCCATCGCCTGCTGCGGCGTCTTCTTGCCGAGCAGCGCATTCTGGATCTCGACCTGCAGAATCTGCGACACCGAGTTGTAGTTGGCCACCGTCGGGCGCAGGATCATCGTGTCGTACGCGACGCCGGCGGCGGCGAACACCTCAGGGTTTGAAGCGGCGAGGTCAGTCTTGGTGTAGCTCGACTTCCAGTTCGTCATCGAGCTCGTCACATACTGTTCCTGCACGCTTTGGCTGGTCATGTACTCGATGAACTTCCAAGCTGCCGCTTGGTTCGTGGATTGGGCTCCGATTGAGAGCGCCATCGAACCATTCACGCCAGGGTGCTCGCCCGTCGGACCTGCGGGGGTCGGAAGAACGCCGACCTTGCCGACAACGGTCGAGATCGACGCGTCGTTTGAGTCGCGAAAGGTCGACTCCCAGTTGAGTGCCATCGCGGTCTTTCCCGCGGAAAGGGACTTGCTGACGTCATCTTCCAGGAACGTGATGGAAGCGGGATCGGTCAAGCCGTCGTCGATGGTCTTCTTCATCCAGGTGAGTGCTTCTACCCCGGCCGCGTCGTTGACAACGAGCTTGCCATCCGCATCGGTGAAGGCTCCCCCGAAGGCGCCGAGAAGCTGCGCATAATCGCAGATGAGAGCTTCAGCCTGTGACCAGCTCCATGAGAAGGGGTACTCAGCCAGTCCGGCAGCCTTGATCTTGGTGGCCACGGCGAGGGCGCCGTCCCAGGTTGTGAGGTCGGCCTCGGTCGCCCCAACGGCGGCAACCATCTCTTTGTTGAAGTAGAAGAGCTTGGTCGAGGGCCCCCACGGAGCGCCGTAGTACTTCCCCTGATATTCAGCGGACGTGAGTGCCCCGCCCAGCATCTCGTCGGTCCACGTAGCCGGGAATCTGTCCGTAACGTCGGTGATTAGGCCCTTGGAGGCGAAATCGGCGGGCCAGATCACGTCGAGGTGAACGACGTCATAGGTTCCGGCCGGGGCCGAGGTGACGATCTTGTCGTGCAACGCCTCATAGGCTACGAAAGTCGGTTCCACGGTGATGTCCGGGTTCTTGGACTCAAAGTCAGCGATCATGGCATTGACGTTGTCTTCGGAGTAGCCCGCCTGCTTCATGAAGAGGGCGTTGATGGCGCCGGTTCCGTCCCCTTCCTTCGACTCATTCGACGTGCTCGCTCCGGTGAGGCTGCAGCCGCTGAGGAGAAGCGCGCCCAACGAGAGGAGACCGATGCCAACGGTGAGACGGTTAGTGCGTGCGTTCTTGATGATCATGTGTTCCTCCGTGTTTCGCCGAGCTGATTTGTGATTGGGATCTGTAAGGGGTGCATCCGCCGTGCGATCGCAATGGCGCCGGCAACGGGAGCAACCTGAAGCAGGCGCAGGGTCAAGGTGCGGTCAAGATTCGCGATGTGCCGCTCAAGGGCGCCAAACAGGCGTGGCTGGTTCGAGATGACCCCGCCGGCACAGACGATGTCGGTGCCCACGGCGCCTCTCGATCGCACCAGGCCAACCGCCGTGGCGAGTTCCCGCGCCGCTTCATCAACCACGGTTGCCGCCAGGCGGCTTCCCGCATCGGCGGCCGTGAACAGCAAGGGCGCAAGCGCTCCCCAAGTGGTGAGCCGAGAATCGGCGGCAAACTCGTAGGACATCGCAACTTCATCGTCGACGCCGAAATGTTCCATGAGAGCGTGGCTCAGCAGGCCAGGAGCGCAGCCTTCATCGCGTGCCCAGAGCACGGCCCGCACAGCATCGCGCGCCAAGGCCGGGGCGCTTCCCGGGTCGCCCAGAAAGTGACCATATCCCCCCGCCGAGACCACCGCGCCGGTGACATCGTGCGCGACAATCCGAGAGCCGGTTCCGGCGATCACTGCAATTGCCGTGTCGTAGCCCGCTGCCGGGCCAACCAGCTCCACGTCATTGACTGCACGTACCGGACCAGGCCGTTCGCAGGTCAAACGCGCCTCAAACTCAGCGCACTGCCAGGCGCTGTCCAGCCCGTGGGCGCCCAGGGCCAGAGGCGCGGTATCGGACTGAGGAACTGTGGCGAACAACCCGAGAAGTCTCGTGGCGTTGCCCACGTCATCGAGCAAGCCGCCCCGTCGCCAGGAACTCGTGAGCACGGTGGTGTCCAACACGGTTTCACCGTTGGCCTCGACGCGGGTGTGCGTTTTGGTTCCACCGATGTCGATGCCAACGTACATTCTTCCCCCACCCCCGCGTGAAGTGAGCCGATGTGCTGGCCCGTCGACAACTTTCATATCATAGTGATAAGAAGTTGTTTAGAACTTATCCACAACCGCCCTCGCCTGTCAAGCGAATCCTCCCGATAGCACCCGGACTGAAGCCGGCGGCATTATGAGCCCATGCGCAATCGCGCCCCGTCTGGCTCCGGAATGGCAGCAGTGATCGCGAACGGCTAACCCGCCAGGTAGGCAAACCCGTTGACTTCAGCAGCTGCCAGCTCGGCCGCACCGAGAATGACGGAATCTTCCCGTCTGGTCGCCGCCTCCAGCCGCGGAACGCGGATGATTCGCCCGGTGAGTCGTTCCTGGATGCCGGGGATCACACGGTTCGTCACGCCGACCAGTCCGCCGCCGACGACCACCAGTTCCGGGTCAAGAATGATGACGATCGCGGCAATCGCTATTGCCACCATGTCGAGGATCTCCTCGGCGATCTCCCGAGCGGCAACGTTGCCGTCATCGGCAATCCCGAAGATGTCGTCGGCCGTCATCAGGCCCGTGGGAGGTATCGGTATGCCCTTGTCACGTGCTCTTCGGGTGAGCGCGCGTGGGCCGATTCGATCCTCGAGATCGCCCAACTCGGGGTGGGCCTTCGAATGCGTCAGGGACGCTCGATCCATCAGCAGGTATCCGATTTCACCGGCTTCGCCGAGGGCACCCCGGTGCAGCTCACCGTTTGTGATGATTCCGGCGCCAAGGCCATTTTCAAGAAAGAGAGCGACAAGACTTTGCAATCCTCGGCCGGCTCCCCGGTGGAGTTCCCCGAATGCCAACGCGTTGGCATCATTCTCGACGACCACCGGTACTGCTGATCGTTCACGCAACAAGCGCCCCAATGGCACGTCAGACCAGCCGAGCTCCGTTGTGTGCCCGACCGTACCGTGAGGTCCGGAGACAACTCCCGGTACGGCCACACCAACGGCAAGGCATGGAGAACCCATGCTTTTGGAGGTGGCGATCAGATGATCGAAGAGGTCGAGGGTCGACTTGAGATGCGCTTCGCGATCAGCCGGGATCGCCGTTGCGTCATCGGTTGCGTCGCCACCGAGCGGGAACTGCCGTGGCCTGAAGAGCGCTTCGCGACGATAGACGACTTTCCCGTCAAAATCCATGAGGAGCCCCGCGGCGCGGTCCGGATGCAGCTGTATGGCTGCGACCAGCTTCGATCCCCCGGCGTAACTCAACAGAATGGATGGCCGACCACCCGTGGAAGGCTCGTGTCCTGCCGCGCGAACGCTGCCCTCCTCGATCAGCACTGCCGTGAGCCTATTGATCGTCGCGGAACTCAGACCTGTCCGGACTGAGAGTTGCTGCCGGGAAAGTGCGCCTGATTTCCGTAACTCCTCAATGATTGCGGTTTGATTCACTCGTGCAACCGCGCTCGTCACAGCTGTGTTTTTCTTGCGATTGGACACGGAACTCCACTGCTCACTGGTGGGCACTCATATGTGCTGGATCTTTTCTATCACACTGCACTATTTTCTGCGTACTAAGTCGACCCTGAACGCCCGTCGGAGACGAATTTCCGTCGTTTTTTTCCAAGGGGAACGGGCTCGTGCTACACCGATGATTCCGTTCCGCGCCGTGGAAACCGCCGACGTGCACGTCCGCGCCGGCGACGGTCCGAACCCACTGGGCGGCCATATCCTCGTCGCCGGCAGGTAGTGAGCCACCTGGACGCCCCAGAAGTTCATCGCCGCCGCCAATGAATACAGCTACCCGCCCATCCCGAAAAGTGTTGACCGCTCACCACGCACGCTGCTTCGCTGCTGCATGAACACCGAGCCGGTTCAACGGTTCATTCTTTTGATCGGCCCGAGCCGGCCGACTGGCCAGATTCGTGCCAGTTCTTCTCGCCTGCCATTACTCGTGAGCGATCTGATTCCCGGGCGGTCAGACGGTTCTGTTTCCTCGTCACGGCTATTTCGATCGGGATGGACGCGTCTCCTGTTGCTCGGCCATGATGCTGATGAACTCGTAGGCGAGATTTGCCGCTGCCACCGAGGTGATCGCTGCGTGATCATAGGCTGGTGCCACTTCCACGATGTCTGCCGCGACGATCTTGTTGTGCCGAAGACCACGCACGACGGCCAAGAGTTCACGACTGGTCATCCCACCTGCTTCCGGTGTTCCTGTCCCCGGCGCGTGTGCCGGGTCGAGGACGTCGATATCCACGGAGACGTAAAGAGGGGTGTCGCCTACCCGTTCGAGGACACGTTCGAGGATGCCATCCACTCCGATACGGTCGAAATCACGGCAACTGACGATCGTGAAACCCAATTCCTTGTCATCGATGAGGTCTTTTTCATCGTAGAGCGAGCCACGCACGCCAACATGAACCGAGCGGTCCTTGCGAATGAGGCCCTCTTCGGACGCACGACGAAAAGGAGAGCCATGTGTGTACGGCATTTCGAAGTAGGTGTCCCACGTGTCAAGGTGCGCGTCGAAATGGACCAAGGCGAGCGGACCGTGCTCGCGGTGGGCAGCGCGGAGAGCGGGCAAGGCGATCGTGTGGTCACCGCCGAGTGAAACCACGGGGGCTCCGTTTGACATGAGTTCAGCCAGCCCCGCCTCGATTTGTGACAGTGCCTTGGGTATGTCGAACGGGTTGCAGTCAATGTCTCCGGCGTCCACCACCTGTGAATCAGAGAAAGGTCTGTTTTCCAGGGCAGGGTTGTAGGGACGCAGCAGTCGCGATGCTTCCCGGATCGCGGACGGTCCGAATCTCGCTCCGGGCCGAAATGTGACCCCGGCATCGAAGGGGATCCCCACGACTGCGATGTCAAAGTTCTCGACATCCTCGCGTCGAGGGAGTCGGGCGAAGGTGGTCAGCCCGGCGTATCGCGGGGATTCCTGCCCATTTACCTGACCGATGATTTTGTTCATACTAGAAGACTCGATTCGTATGCGGGGCACTGTTCACCCCGGTTGTCGTGACGATGACAGTGTTCAGATCACCGACTGAAGCGTTCATTGGATCGTGAGGGTGCGAACTCGGGGTCCGAGGCGTGCTCCGATTTTCGTGCCGCCCTGTCTTACCGTGGTCGCGGCCAGTGGCGACTCGGTCTCGGGCGGTGAGCCGCTCCTGACCGTGCGGTGCGTGTTATCGCAGCTCTGCCACAGGGGTGCCTGTAACAATGCTGTCCGCTACGGGGAGAGCGACAGTCAGTTTTCTCGTCGCCAACACACAGCCTGCAGCGACACCAGAGAACACCGCGAGGTAGCAGAAGATCAGCCAGGGTGAACCACCAGCGATGCCCAGGAGAGTGGGAAGAACAATCGGTGTCAGCACTCCAGCGGTCAGCGCCGCACCCTGGTAGGCAAATGAAGTGCCGGTGTAGCGCACGTTGACCGGGAAGATAGACGACAGAATGCTCGCCATCGGGCCATAGTTGCATGCCGTGAACAGGGCGGTCATTGACAGCATGACCGTGATGACGAGCATTGAGCCGGTGTGCGACAGCAGGTACAGCGGAACGGCGATCAATGTGATTCCGACCAATCCGACGATGACGACGTATTGGGGTTTCCACTTGTCGCCCAGAAGGCCGGCCAGTGGCATGAACGCCATTTCGAACAGGCCCGCAACGATCAGAGCATTCAGGACAAGCGCCACTGGAACGCCAGCCTGCTCCGTGGCGTAGGCGAGGAAGAACGATGACGTCACGTAGTACCCGCCCGTGGCCACAAGCATGGCACCGATGCCAATGAGGAGTCTCTTGGGCATTTTAGTGAGCACCACGCGAGCCGGCGCCTTTGTGATCTCGCCTTTCACGACTGCGCGCACGAACTCAGGGGACTCGCCGACCTGAAGACGAATGACCAGTCCGATGATGAGCAGGACCGCAGAAGCAACGAAAGGAATTCTCCATGAACCCGCGACCAGGCCATCTCCGATCATCTCTGAAAGGGCGAACATGGCGGCTGAGAGCGTCGCTCCGACGGCTGATCCAAGCTGTACGAACGAACCGAAGAACGTACGACGATTTGCGGGGGCATGCTCGACAGCCAAAAGGGCAGCGCCGCCCCATTCTCCGCCCATGGCAACTCCCTGCAGCAGTCGCAAAGTGATCAGGAGGAGAGGAGCGAGTGGGCCAACTGTCTCGTAGCTCGGCAATAGGCCTATTCCGACGGTGCCGAGCCCCATGAGCATGAGTGTGGCGACCAGCACTGGCTTACGGCCGATCCGGTCACCGAGGTGGCCAAAGATGAATGCACCGATTGGGCGCCCGAGATAACCAAACGATGTCGTTCCGAAAGCAACGATCGTGCCGATAACCGGATCCATATCCGGTGGGAAGAAGACTTGTCTGAAAACCAACGCTGCTGCGGTGGCATAGATGAAGAAGTCGTACCACTCGATGCTCGTGCCGGCGAGTGCGGCGAAAGCAGCTTTGCGAGGCCGTGCATGTGAGGCTTTCGTATTCATGGACCTTGTCCTTACTCGGTTCTTATATCGAAGGCTTGCTTCGTGGAGTTATCCTCTAACGAATCAACATTGATTCATTCGAATATAATGCGAAACAATAGCGTTCCGCCTGCCCAAATTCGACACTAATCCATTTATTGCCAACAGAGCAAAATAATCGACATGCGCTCAGAAAGACTGCATTTAGCTGCAAATCTGAAATATGTTACTTGAGAAATTGTCGCCGACTGGGGCTTCCAATCTCATTTCCCTGCGTCTTTGCTAGTTCAATTCCAATAGAGTTGCAACATTTTCTTTCATGATAAGCGCACGCATTCCGGGCTTTATCGCAAACTCCTGAAAGTCCGTAATCCATTGATCCGCGCACAGCAGCGATTCATTCAACCCCCGCGCACCGAAAGCTTCATCGTGCCCAGCTGCAGGCCCGTTCGCGTGTGAAAGCCTGATACAGGCTGATCGAGGAGCCCGCGTTCTCACTGTCGGCGATGTCGAGCCCAAGGAACCTCCCATCGGTCATCCGGGATCACGCGGATTGTGATGATGGCCGCCTGCGCCGCCGACGAAAATTCCCAATCCGTCGGTCGAGCGGAGCTGAGACCGCAAGAGGACTGCCCTCACCCACCTCCAAGACATAGTGGTGCTCGCCCTGACAACCAGATGCAGCGCCCAGTGCCGGTCCGGCAACAAGACACAGCCTTGACGTACCCGAGGCCGTGGGTGCCGACCAGCCAGCAAAGAGATGGAACGGCCTGGCGGCTGCAGACCCAGCTTCAGCGATCAAATCCGATGAGACCATGACGGCCGCCACACACGCGGTGACGGCCGCCATCAACAAACGGAAGCCAGAGGGGTACCGCCCAGTAGCAGCTACTCGATTATGTCCATGTCCTTTATCTTCAGGCGCCCACCGAAGTAGCCGCCCACCGAGGTGATCAGGGCGACGACGGCGAGGATGGCCGCCGCGGGCCACGAGGCTCCATCCGAGAAGCTGAGCATGGCGAGGGCGAGGAACGGCAGAAACCCACTGAGAGCGCCGGCAATGTTGTAGCCGAGGGCCACGCCGCTGTATCGCAGCCGGGGTGGAAAGAGCTCGGTCAGCAGGGTGCCCGACACCGCATAGGCGGTGGAGAGCAGCGCTATACCGAGCGTGATCGCGAAGATCACGGCTAGGGGGTGGCCGGTGTCGATGAGCCAGAAGATCCGGTAAGGCTGCGACGGCTGTGGCGATGCCGCCCCACATCGTGACTCGTCCGGCACCGAAGCGCTCTGCCACGCGCCCCATCATCAAAATGACGCCGATCTGTACGACTGCCGCGATCAGGGTGGCGTTCACGAGCAGAGCCCGATCCAGTTCCAGAACGCTCACGCCATAAGTGATGGCGAACGTGGTCATTACATGAAACCCGGGACGGTTCACCTATGCCCACCAACGATCACAGAGCGGGCGGGATACGCACGTGGAATCGAAGGCTGGCTTGGACCGCATCACCTCAGTCATTTGAGATCACACCAGAACCTGGAGGGAAGCGTGGCCAGCGAGCTAAATGACGACGCGAGCCCGACGCCATCACTAACCCGCCGAAGGGATTCATGTCCCTGAAAGCTCCTGATTGTCGAGACATGTGGGCGATCAGAAGGTTCCCTGCCACCAGGCTTCGCCATGAGTCCGGAGTGCAGCGCGCCGCCACCGATGTTCAGTGGTCGTGAACGGTTTCGAATATCGCACCATTGGCGCTCTGCTCGGCGACGATGTCACGCACATCGGAAAGCATGTCCCGAGCATTGAAGACAGCACCCGCCTTCATCGTCAAAGTGACACCGCCGACGGCACTCCTACCGCCATCGGCTTCTTCTGCGCTGTGACCGTGCCCGTACAGCACCTTCAAGTTCTTCAGAGGGTTTTCTTGGACGATGAGGAGGTCCGCTCGCTTACCCACTTCTATACTTCCCGTGACGGTGTCGATGCCTGCAATTTTGGCACCACCAAGCGTTGCAATCCCGATGACCTCAAGTGCGGAGACACCTGCTTCACGTAGAAGCTCCAACTCTTCGATGAGGCCAAATCCATACACCTTGTAGATGAAGCCAGAGTCACTGCCTGCGCCAAGGAGTCCGCCCCTGTCATAGAAGTCTCGAATGAAACTCATCCACAATGAGTAGGAGCGACGCCATGAGACTTCCTCCTCGGTTCCCCAATTCTCAAAGAATGAACCATGCTCTCCTGAGTTAGGGGAGAAGAATGCTTTCAGCTCACGGGCCGTATAACGCGGGTGCCACTCCGAGGTCCTAACTCGGGCGGCGTCTCTGGCACCAATGTAGACATTGAATGTAGGGACCAATGCGGTACCGAGGGAAACGAATTCGTCGATCGTATCGTTCCACCGTGCACTACCGGGCGGCGCCGCCGCCTCCCACAAACGCCCAGCTGCGGCGAACCGGTCGGCCTCGTTCACGTAGTTGTAATCGCTCGGGTAGTCCTGCACTCGTCGATCGGTAAACATAGCCTCGGGAATTCCGTACCAATGTTCTACACTCTTGAGTCCCCATCGCGCGGTATCGAGTGCATTCGCGCCGGACACATACTGCTGGGCGTGGTGGCATGCTGTCTGAAGGTTATGGGCCTGGGCTTCCTCAAGCGTTGCTTTCATTACGTTGGGGGCCAGGCCGAAGAGCTTGATACCTTTCGCGCCATGAGCAGCAACGGTTCTGACCCAGGCGCGCGCTTCGTCTGGATCAGAGATCCAATGATCTGCGCCCCACCCAAAATACACATATGGAACGATGTCTGGCGCAGCAATCTCGTATCGGTTGCTGAGCCGGGCCTGTTCCAGTGTGAAGTCAAGGCCGTTGTAGATCGAGCCAAGTTCCCGCACTGTGGTGACCCCATGACCCAGCCATAGCTTGTGCACATATTCGGCACTTGGCACCTGCGCGGGGCCGCCAATATGCGCGTGCGCATCTACGAGGCCAGGCAGGATATAGCAGCCGTCAAGATCCAAGACGGCATCTTCCGGACCGGGCACCAGTCTGACGGGTGACTGGTTCTGCCAGGGTGACGTGCCATATTGCACGATCCGTGTGATCGTGTCCATCTCTATGACAATGTCGGCCGGCCCAAAGGGTGGTCCTCCAGTGCCGTCGATGACTATCACTCCACGGAGGATTAGTCTTTTGTGCGGTTTTCCGGTGGCTACATAGGCCAGCTGGATTTCATCAAGAAACGCGTTCACAGCGGAAGATTCCCTCTTTGGATGTCGCGGTGGGCTGGATGGTGGGGCTCGAAAGCAACGGGCTAAGCGGGATGAGGACCGTTGATCCGCATCGAGTCCGACTGTCCGTAGAGGTCCGTTCGCACCAATTCTTCATAGAGATCGGGCCGACGGTCCTGCACCAAGTTGAGCCCGAAGAAGCCGTTCGTCCTGCTCCGAACGACCTCGGCCTCAAGGTCTGCCGTGTGAACAACAACCCCCTCCTCATCGTCGAGCGCAGCAACAACGTTGCCGAACGGGTCCACGATCTGCGAACGACCCCAGTAGTCCAGTCCCGTACTGTAAGCCCCCTTCTCGCAGTGGTTGGACGTAACCAACCACATCTGGTTGAAAAATGCATTCGCTCGGGCAGCAAGGTCATGGGAATACCCGTGATAGTCCGTTTCTCGGTCGTGTCCTTTCATCGGCCATGCCGTGGACTTCAGCGCGAGATTGGCACCCTTCAGGGCAAAAGTTCGCATCACCTCCGGGAACGCTAGGTCATAGCAAATCAAGCTTCCGGTCCGGGCGAACGGAAGATCAAAGACCGGTAGCTCCTGTCCAGGATTGAAGTACGGGAACTCGAACTGGTTGTGGGTTTTGCGGTACACATTCACGACACCTTCAGGTCCGATGACGGCCGCCGCATTTAGAATCACGTCACCCCGAACAGCCCTCTCAGCCAAGCCGAGCTGGATGTACATGCCATGCTCTGCCGCCTTAGCAGCGATGACATCCGTCGCTGGTCCTGGAACGGTTTCGGCGTTTCGGTAGTAGTACTGCTTTTGGGCTACGCTGCTGGTGCTCCCTAAAGCAAATGCTAAGTCGGCGTAGCCTTGGAGCCCCACCTCAGGCAACACGAGAATGTCCGCCCCCTTGGCCGCAGCCTCATCGATCATTTCAACAAACTTCCCCAGGTTGCGACCTTTGTCTTGCTCTATGCGGACGTTTGCGGTCGCGAGAGTAGTAGTAGGCATTTCACTCCTTTTTGTGCGTTATTGGCTGCGCAGAACAACTGCATTAGACCTGCTTCTTGTGAAGGCCAAAAGTTTCTTCCATGAAGAAATCAATGTCCGTCGAGTTCGACGGGTCTATAACTCGGGCGATTTCACCAACTCGCAGCAGTGCCATCCGGTCGGCCACTTGGGCGGCGCGGGTAACGCTCTGCTCCACCAGCACAACACCCATTCCTTGCGTGCACAGGCGCGAGACGTGGCCGTAGATCTCATCGATTACCGATGGGGCCAAGCCAAGCGCAGGCTCATCGAGTAACAGGTAATCCGGTTGACGCAACAGCGCCCTAGCAAGGGCAACCATCTGTTGCTGGCCACCACTCAGAAGTGATGCCGCTTCACCCGTGCGGCCCTTCAGCGCCGGAAACAAATCCAGAATGTCGTCGAGCTGCTTGCGTTGGGCCCGCGTTGTCCCCAGAACGATATTTTCTTTTACCGTCAGATCCGCGAGCAATCCTCGTCCCTCGTGAACGACAGCGATTCCGTTTGCACGCACGCGTCGATGAGTGGGCAGCCTACGAATATCACGCCCATCGATGCTGATCAACCCCGTAGTGGTCACCAGGCCAGCAATGGCGCGGAGCGTCGTTGTCTTACCTGCCCCATTGGTCCCGAGTAATGCGAGTGTTTCCCCGCGCGCAACGCTGAGGTTTACGCCAAAGAGAACCTGAGTTGTGCCGTACCACGCCTTTACAGATTCAAGCGTGAGCATTAGCTGCCCTTCCGAAATAGGCGATCTGAACCCGCGCGTCCGAAAAGACCTCTTGCGGCGTCCCGGTCATGACGTGACTACCCGAATCCATGGCGATCACGCTCCCGCAAAGTCGCGTGACAAAATCAATATCGTGCTCAACTACCGCCATTGTCAGCCCGGTTTGTTCGTGCACTCGGACCAATGCTCCCGCCAGCTCAATCCGCCCACGTTGGTCGAGACCGGCAGCCGGTTCGTCCAAGAGCACAACTGGTGGTGCGCTGATAAGCACTCGCGCAACTTCAACCAGCCGTCTGCTAGCGAACGGAAGAGAGTCCACGGACCGGTGAGAGTCCGAGCTCAGCCCGAGGAGCTCAAGCACGTCGGCGGCCTTACTTCGAGCTACCGTTCGCCATTTCCAATGTGCAGGGAGGCCAAGTATCTGCGAGCAATCTGACGGTTGATGCAACCGTTCAGCGCCGAGGAGGACGTTATCTAGAACGCTTTCCCGCTCCAGTAGACGCACTGTCTGGAAGCCCCGGATTACCCCCGCCCGCGCTCGTCGGTGCGCAGCGAGTGTAGTCACGTCCTTCTCCTCGAGGTACACGACGCCGCTGTGCACGTCCGTAAAGCCGCTGAGCGCGTTGAGCAGAGTAGTCTTCCCAGCCCCATTTGGACCAATCAATCCAGTAATGGCGCCGGCCCGAAGCCCAACACTCACCTCACTAAGTGCCGTGAAGGAGCCGTAACGCACAGTGAGCTGATCCGTCCGCATCGCATAACCAGTCGCGTTCATGCTCGGTCCTCCTGTGCTCGCATGCGGGTAATCAGGGACTTGATATGGGCGAAGACTCCAGAAAAACCATCGGGAAGCAGCAATGCCGTTGTGGCCAACAGCAATCCGCCCGCAAGGGCATACAAGTTCGGCTGTCCGATCAGATTGAAGCCTTCTGGCAGCAGCACGATGAAGGCAGTGCCCATCCAGGCACCCGCCACGCTCCGTGATCCACCGATGACCACTGCCGCAAGAAGGAATACGGAAGCGAAGAGATCGAAATCTGGCGGGGCGATAAAGCCCGTCGTGGCGGAGTAGAGCCAGCCGCCGATGCCGCCGAACACGGCGCTCAGCACGAAGGCGATGATTTTTGTCTTAGGTATGAACACCCCGACAGAAACGGCTGCCATCTCGCTGTCGCGAATTGCCATCATCCGTCGTCCAAGGTGGGTTTGCCCAAGGTTGAGTGCAAAAAGCGTCAGTGGCACCGCAAAGGCGAGTGCCACCAAGTAAGCATCCAGGGGATAGCTCGTGTCGAAACCAAAGATGATCAAGGGCTCTACAGGCGCCCCTTGACTGCCGCCAGTCCATTCCGTGGAATTTATGAGCAGCCAGTTGAAGAGCTCGCCAAATGCAAGAGTGACAATCGCGAGCCGAAGCGGGGACAATCTAAGCGTCGGCAGACCGACAATGAGAGCCACAAGAGAAGCAGCCCCGATCACCGCCAGCAATTGTATTCCCGGTCCTAGGCCGCTTTGGGCTACTAGATAGCCGGCGTAGGCGCCTACACCCATGAACGCGCCTTGTGCCAAAGACATCAGTCCGGCCCGCCCGTAGAGAATCTGGAGCCCCATAGCCGCAATACCAAAGGCGAGGATTTTAGCGGCGACGAACATCCAGTAGTCCCCGAAAAAAACGAGAGGAACAGCCGCAATGAGACCGACAATTACTACTGTCGACAGGTGAGGCCACCGGGCAGGTGGCGGGCTCATCATGGATGGGGTCGCGGGCAGTTGTCGAATTTGAGTGGTCATGCTCGAACCTCGTGGCGGGCCGCAGTGAATCGCTTGGGCATTACTGCCAACGCAATAATGATGAGAAGGAAGACCGCCGGCGTTCCGGCGCTCGATCCCCAGATGAAGATCGCGAGCGCCTCGTAGACCCCGATCCCGATGGCGATCACGAGTGGGGCAAAGAACCGATCCATCCCGCCGATCATCCCGGCAACAAATGCCTTGATGAGTACCGGAGTCATGTAGAACGCATCGACGGAAAGCCGGCTGGCAACAAGGACGGCTACCAACGCCGCGAGCAAACCAGCAAACGTCCAAGTACCGAGCCGCAGGAGACGTACGTTTACCCCTGCTGAGGCGGCGATGTCCGCGTTCTCCGCGCTCGCACGTAGTTCCATACCAAGGGTTGTGCGGCTGAAAAGTACGTAGACGCCCCCTATGACAAAAACCCCCAAAACCATGATCGCCACGTCGTTGGCATTGACAACAACGCCGCCAAGTACCGTCCGTTTATCTCCCCCTAAAGAAGGGAAGGCGTGAGCATTTGCGTCAATGAGTAGCTGCATTACGGCCGTGAGAAAGAGAAAGATACCCAGGGTGACCACTAGGTCAAGACCTGGTCGTCCAGCAGGAATCTTGGTGATAACGATTATCCCGATCGCACTGTTGACAACCACGGCCAGAATTGCCCCTATCCCAATCGCGACAGGAAGCGGCAGTCCGAGTGATGACCAGAAGAACCACGCTGAGAATGCGGCAACCATTCCCACTTGGCCAAAGGCGAAGTTCACGGTCTTACTGACCTGAAATACGACCATAAAGCCAAGAAGCAGGAGGGCGTACAGCAAGCCCGAGGTTAGACCTCCCAATATGAGCTGCCCGAACGGATTGCTTGATTCCACCGTGATCCACCGTTCCTTTCGATTGGTACTCTTCATTCGCGGCCGAGCAGGATTGGTCAGGAACCTTCCTTACCCGGCCACGAGCGATTCAAGGGTGAGTCGCGCTGAAGTTGACGGCTGGCCGAGAGGAAGCCCCGAGGGCCACCGTGCCGGCGACTACTTGACGTCCTGAAGAACCCTGAGCGTGGTTCCTTCAATGACGGCCACGCCGACAGACTTGACGCCGTCGCGGCGGTCAGCCCCCCAGGTGATAGGGGGATAAATGCCAGTCTCGAAACCATTGAAGCTCTCCAAGGATTCGATGACGCAGGGACGGGAAAGTCCCTTCGCCTTCTTCAAAGCCTCGGTCGTGATCATTGCTTGCACCCAACCCTGCTGGTTGAACTTGGTCGGGGCCTTGCCCGTCAGGTCTGTATACGTTGCAATGAAGTCAGCCGCTGTCGGGTCTTCGGTCGACAAGTTCGCGGTCTCCAGTGCAACGAGCATCCCTTGCGACACATCGCCATACTCTTCGATGTATGACTCGTCGCTCATTCCGCCCCACGCTACCGTCGTTGGGGTGTATCCGACTCTGTCCATCGCCTTTAGTAGGCCACCTGTGTCGGCGTTGGTCAGGACCAGATAGACGTACTCCGCACCGGCCTGGGTCAGCTGCGTCACAATCGGCGTGAAATCGGTCGTCCCGGGTGTCTCAGGGATGTAGAGCAAGTCGATTTCCTTGTCGCCAATCGCCTTCTTGATACCCGCCTCAGAGTTCTCACCGACGTTGCCAGCGACTGCAACAAGGGCGACCCTACTCGGGGAATCGTTCTGCAAAATGTAGTTTGTTACCGATTCAAATTCGGTGATGTAGTCGACGGCAGCCATAAAGATATGAGGGTTCTTCATATTTCCCAGTTCGTCACTGGGGGCATACGGTGCGATCGCCGGAACCTTGTTGCGCTCGAGATAGGGGACTGCCCCAAGGAAGTTAGGTGTTCCTTCGCCCCCGGATACAACAAAGATCTCCTCCTGTTCAACCAGCTGACGCATGCGGCTCTGTGCTGTCGAGGGGTCGTATTCGTCATCGAGAACCATCAGTTCGATCTGTCGTCCCTGCACTCCACCGTCAGCGTTAACCATGTCGTAGTACGCCTGCTGGCCGTCCCGAGTGGCCATACCTGTCGCCGCACCGGATCCACTTAGCGGCATGGTCGTTCCGACCTTGATCACCGAGTCAGTCACGCCAGGCCCGACCTCCGTAGGTACGCAAACTCCACTGACGGCCAGATTCGAGCCAGAACCGGAAGCGGTTGCAGCGCATCCGGTCAACAACAACCCGACTGCGGCAATACCCGCAAGCGCGCGTGCGCCCGTGAAGAGAGGTGAATGTGCCATTTATTTGCCCTTCTGATGTGATTACTGGGTTTGGTATAGATCTAGGAAAGCAGCGGCAATGTCGAGCGCGATATCCGCCGCATTCACTGTTGGGACCGAAACGGGCTTGCCCTCAGATAAGGCGCAAAGTTGGAATTCGCCAGCGGCCGGGGAAAAGTCAGGGACAGCAGGACCCAGGATCGCGGCGGCCATTGGCCGCACGATCTTGTCAGCGCTCCGGCTCCAATGAAGTCCCACTCGGAAATGATCAGCCTTTTCAAGATCGGCGAGCATTCCTACGTGGCAGTCCCAGAAATCAATTGCGTCAATAGAAAGCGCAACCCAGTCCCAAGACGCGCCGGCGTCATTCAGTCGTTTCGCATTTGGCGAATCTGAGGTTAAAAGGTTCTGCCCTTCGTGCACAAGGATGCGCGTATCGAGACCAGTGCACCTGGGCCCGCATCTCAGACGCTGCGCCAGCTTTTCCACAGAAGATTGCACCTTGCCAGCCCCCCACTTCTGGTAACGGACCATGCGGTCCGTTCGAATACTTCAGACTGTAGCCCAGGGCTTGCCGGGAGCGCTAGCTTTGTGACGGAACTTATTTAAGATTATTTGGAGGGGATCCCGCTGGCGAAAAAGAAACGAATGTTCGACGACACTCGAGCAGGGATACTCAAGCTCAGTGCATCGTGGATTGCGAAGGAGAGCTACCACGGAACTAGCCTTTCTGAACTCCTTCGAATGACCGGAATCGGAAAGGGAGGTTTCTACTATCATTTCGCCAGCAAAGAGCAGCTGCTCCTTGAAGTGATGCTGGCCCCGATCGAGCGGGTTCTCGACACGGGGCAGAAGATTGTGGCCCATGACGGGCCTGCAGCCGATCGACTCATAGCTCTGGGAAACGACCTAGGATCGTCAGTCGACGACGACCTTGACTCATGGATGGCCTTTCTGCGCGAGTACAGCGCACTCAGCGACGAATCAAAGTTCCGCGTGCTGGAGCGCCGGCGAGAGTATCTGGAGCTTTGGTACGCAATCATTCGTGATGGTCAGGCCAATGGCGAGTTTCGTGAAATGGACCTAGCTTTCGTCGAGTCACTTCTCGGCGTGTACGTCTACACCTTTGTTTGGGCAGAGGGAGGCAAGTCATCGCAGGAATTGATTGGTTCGGTCATGGAAATGCTGCTCCACGGTGTCAGGAGGTAATCCGTCATCATCGTGGTCCACTTGGATGACATTAGGGAAGAGCTTGAAACCTTGTGACCCCCGGGTGAGTTCCGCACGGCGTGATCATGGCCTTGTGTCTGATACTAGGATTCTTCAGAAAACTACTGATTTTCAAGACAAACGGGCGCCCGACCTTCATTGGCATCATTGCCAATCAGAGCGGCAACTTCGAATGTCTCGACAAGTCATCCCATCCTTCAGACGTCTCGGATTCGCCCCGTGGGCCAAATGAGACAGGCGGTCTCACGGACGTTCTCGGACGGCCGAATCTCGGTGTGCAAAATGCATCGGCGCACTGTGGTCATGGCACTCCTCGGCTACACGCGCATGAGCACTGCCCACCAGGACGCGCAACTTCAGACTGACGCCCTCCTGGCTGCCGGCGTCCACCCCGAACACCTCTTTCCAGACGTCGTCTCGGGTAGCAAAGAAGCTCGGATTCGGTCAGGCATGCAACAGCTACTGGCCTTCGCCCGTTCCGGCGACACTGACCTGCTGCGTGTATTTTGGACAGCGGAATTGGTGGATTTTTCTACGCTGCCAGTGCTGGCTGTTGATAACCATAGTGGACTTCGTTGGGCCGGCGACATCCGAGTGCGGAGTGCCGGCGGCGGCTGTTATAGAACCCTTCGATATATCGGATGACGTCGTTGCGAGCTTGTGATTTTGTAGCGTATGCGGTGCGATGAACACGCTCGTTCTTGAGCATCGAGAAAAAACTTTCGGCCATGCTGTTGTAGCCACATTAACCGGCTAATCGAGGTCAATTCTCTGGCGAACGATCTTTTGATGGTTAGGAGTTGGTCCCGGTCCTGCGTTCTCGTTCGAGGTGGCGGAGGCGTTCCTCGTGGTGGCGGAGGCGTTCCTCGTGGTGGCGGACACGGTCAGAGATGGCCTCGATGCCGAGGCGGAGGTGCATCACGAACCGTCCCGGATTCTCTGCCGCTTTCTTCCTGCGGATTGCTGCCCTCCATGTCCCACCTATGGTCGGCCGGTGGCCGATAACGTTCGATTATGTCCGGTTCAGTCCGATCGACCGCGTGCACCGGAAGGCCGCATCCCATGCGCGGGCGGCGGGCAGCCATCTCCACGTTTGATGGCGCGGCTCCGAGCTGCGCTACATCGTCACGACTGTGACTTCCCAAATTGACTATCACGAGAAGAATTCGTAACCTTTTTGAGGTACGGAGCACCACCCCCGACGGAGACGCTGACTCGTCATCCTGAAATGAGCGGGTCAAGGAACATAACTCTCGCTCCAGTGAACTCATAGTTTTATCCAGCCAGCCCACGATCATCCCGACTCGAGTCAGCGAGCTTCGAAGGAAATCGTGTTCAAAAACCGCTTATCTCCTGACAACTCTCGCTTGCGCCAGTCGGTGACCGGCGAAAACTTCACTGCCGCCGACCGACATGCTCGCGCCTGCTGGAACAGCGGCTTGTCCGTCCTTCCCCCGGCGTCCCCGGACCAGCTCTGGTTGGAGGGACAGTTCCTGTGGGCACTTTCCAGCCTGAAATTCGTGGGGCGGGGGCGGAAGCGTGCCGATGATTACGAGCTGCTTCGAGTGGAGCCCCACGCGGATCACCTCGTCATCAAACTCGATCCTGCGCGGGAACTCTCCTACCTTGCGGCGCGGGTCCTTCCTGCGGTGGACGAACGGTCCGGGTACATCCATGGAATCCCGGGCCTTCGTTTCCGCATGCACCCCCGAGGACTGTCCCTGTACGTTCCCGGCACCAACGCTCATATGGTCCTCAATCGGGTCTCTGAGAGAGCATGGCGGCGCGCCGTGTCTAACGCGTTTGTCGATCTAGACCCCCGCCTTCATCTCTGGTCTCAGTCACCGGCAGACGTGACGCAGGCAGAGTCCGACCGTTGGGACGAGTACCGTAACGCGCGCGGGGATGATCTAGTTAGCATTCTGTTGCGACGCGTCCGAGCACTCGAAATTCTCCAGCCGTCGATGGTCGACACATGGTTCGTTACCGAGCGGAACCTTCACGTTGATCTCTGGGTGACGGACCACAATCGAGAGCTAGCGAACGCTTTCATCGCGACGATGACGGACGTTCGGCTAACTCCTCATCTGGCGTTCCTCGGACGGGATGGAACGTGGTTGGAGTTCGGGAGTGCCTCCGGTGGCAGGATCGTGGTCCGCGTGGAGCTCCACCCGACGTCGCCGTTCATCGGCTCTTCGCAATTAGGAGTGTTGTTGGGGTCGGAATCCGCCAGCGTCAAGGAGCGAACGGGGATGTCCTTGGCGTACGTTCAGGCTGTGACAAGTGGATGCGAACAACGTGACACGCTATGCAGCCCGGTGTCGGTGGAGAGGTGAAGGATGCATTTATGGAATCGCTCATTGAATTAGACGTTCATCACGCCGTTGGAATCTTCCGCGTGGAGACGCAATCCGGCACGGCGTATGTGGTCAGCCGGGCCATCGTCTCGGACGCGTGGTGGGTCAAACGACTGCCGGGTCCTGACGCGGAACCATTGTGGCTGGACCTCGGCGGTCCGATCGCTCGGCTGGAATGCCGAGTTGGGGAGAGCGCCCGGTTTGACACCGAAGCGGGATCGTCCAGCATCGAGCTGTGGGCGGTGAGCAGTCCCGTAATGTCAATCCGGCAGATGCCCGGCGAGTTGAACATGGCCGATACCGCTTTTGTCCGAACCTACGGTGGCTTGAACTGGGATGGCAGTTCTGATGGTGGCGTGGAGTATGCGGCGGCAGTTGACCGTGCGCGCCGCGCCTCCGCGGCCGCGCAGCCTGTCACCGTGAAAGCACTCGGCGAAATCCTCCACGTCACGGGGGCGAGCTTCGCTTGGCGAACGAATGGCGATCTCGCACTTATTATGAATACGCCACAGCCGGATTTGGCCAAGAGCGATGGAGTACCAATGACGCCCTGGGCGTGGCTCGCCGAACATCACGATCCGAGCGCTGTGCTCGATTTGCTCGAGAACGACGTCGAATGGTGAACGGGTCTATCGTCTACATCACCGCGGTGAGGGTGCATGAGAACTGCACCTGGGATGCGCGTTAGACGCTTTGGTCGAGCGCCGGCACGGCCAACGCTAGGAGATTATCTCCTTGTCGTAATCCGTATACTTTTCGGCTTCGAACCATGTGCGAGAAAGGCTGAGCGCGCAGCTCGACGAGCTGACAGCGCAGTACTCCGTCATCACGACTGTCGGTGGGCACTGCAACACTGGCCTTTGGTTCATTGATGACAAAGAGGAGTCCGAGGCATGGTGGAGCATCAAGAGAGCACCGTGGTCGGATTCGCGGGCGACTGGCACGGGAATATCAGTTGGATCGGCCGCGCGATACCGGCGCTTCGACGCGCCGGCGTGACCACCCTGTACCACGTGGGTGATTTCGGCATTTGGCCCGGTGAAACCGCATTTATCTCCACCGTCGAATATTGGGCGAAGCTGGCTGCACTCACAATTTGGGTCACCCCGGGCAACCATGACGACTACGACCAGATCGATGCTCTCTTCGCCGGTAATCCATACAAGCCTCAGCAGCTGTCTGAGCACGTCTGGGTTCTGCCCCGCGGCCATCGCTGGACCCACGCCGGCCGATCATTCGTATCACTGGGCGGGGCCGCGTCGACCGACGTCAGCGGCCGAATCCCCGGTAAGACATGGTGGCAGCAAGAAGAGATCCGTCCCGAAGACGTTGCTCGAACGATCAGTGGCGGGCACGCGGAAGTCATGATCTCCCACGACGCCCCACTCGAAGGAACGTCGGCAGTAGCACGCCTTCGCCACGAGAACCCGAACGTGCTCTCCACTGACGCCTTGGCATACGTTCAGGCGGGGACAAATCGTCTCACTGAAGCGGCCGAAGCGATCCGACCAACAATTCACGTCCATGGGCACTGGCACGCACCGGATGAGATCCAGCTAGACCGTGAACGGCGCGTGTATTCGATGGGCATGGACTTCCAAACTCGAAATCTTGCAACTCTCGACCTGACTTCCCTGCGGTGGTCATGGCTCGACGACCCTAAGCTCAGGGTGTAGCGGCAAGCCGAAGGGCCTACTGACGCGGACTCTCTGCGCCTGCTCTTCGAACCTCAGCTCGGCCGTGAAGGCCCGACGACAACTGCTACCACTTCTCTCGCCTCAAAGCTTCGCGTTAGCCACGTCCACATATTGACGGATACAGAACACGTCGACAATGAACCAGATGACTGCTGCGACCAGCATGACAACTCCAACACCAACGCCCGTCAGCGCCCACCCACCCCAGTACAAAGCGAGGAAGCCGATGGCCGGTCCAACGCGGCCCAGATAGAAGTTGTGCGCCGAGAAACCGCCCAAGAACCAGAAGAACAAGTACGCAATCCCGCTCGTCTTTTCGCCGGGTCGCGCGGACAGGTATACGACCTGCGGCGGCGCGCCCGGCGCGGCGACCTTGGGGGTGGCGTGTTCCGTCCATCCGGAGCCGTCCCACCAGCGGTTCACCGTCGAATTGTCTGGGCTCGTGTACCAACCTGCTGGTGGCTGTTGCGGCGTCGCTGCTATTTCATTACTCATCGTTCCCCCGTTGATTCGATCTCAGAGTACCGCCCGCACGGAGTGGACGTCACTCGTCACGAATAGGCTGAACCTAATACGGAATTGGGGAGCTCTACAAACATGGCTGACAACAACAACGGGGCATTCATCTGGTCGATCGCAAATCTGCTCCGCGGCGTCTACAAGCAGGCCGATTACGGCAAGGTCGTGCTCCCCTTCACCATCCTGCGCCGCCTCGACGCCGTACTCGAACCCACCAAAGACGCGGTGCTCGCCGAGTACGAGAAACGTAAAGATGGCAGCATCCCCGTCGAGAAGCTTCTGCCCAGCATCTCCCAGCATGACTTCTACAACACCAGCCTTTACACCGTCGACAAGCTCGGCGGTGACCCCGCCAACGTGCGCGCAAACCTCCTCAACTACATCGACGGCTTCTCCGCCAACGTGCGCGACATCTTCGACCGCTACGACTTCCCCGCCCAGATCGCCCGCCTCGACGAAAACGACCTGCTCTACCTCGTCGTACAGAAATGACCTGCCGCGGATATCTCGGACAGTGGGCCCTCTTAAAATGAGGGATCACTGAAAGTCGAGATCAGCATGACCGCAGC
>NZ_PJJN01000010.1 GCF_002929825.1 Cryobacterium sp. Y29 | reverse complement strand
TGATGATTCCTGATTCTCGCCCTACGTCAAACGGCGGACTTGCTGTTAGCTACTGGCCTCACCCAACCCTGGCACGTAGGGGGCCGCCAGCTGAGGCTGCCTCCAAGACACAATGATTCAAGTGGTCGTCAAGAAAGGCAAAGACCACGGATTGGAAAGCGTTTGTCGAGGCCGAAATTTGCGTGAGGATGTCGATGCAGTATTTCTCCTCCGTGACCATTCCCTGGATGCCGCGAGTCTGTCCTTCGATGCGCCGCAGGCGCCTCCGGTAGACGTTCTTATTGGAGATATAGCCGTGTGGCCAACTATGTGCTGTGCCCGTTACGTCGGTGCTTTCGTTCGTGATCTTCTCGTTCCTTTCGCGTGGGCGCTGGCATGCGCAGTAGGTATCCGCCCCACCCATGCATTAGGCATATACCCCCCGGTGGTATATTTATGGAAGCGAGAAAGCGAGGCTCAGCTCTGCGTCTGGCGAAGGTCATCGAGATCGGATACAGCTGTGGACTCGTGGAGAGCACATGTGTGCGCGTCGATGACGGTTCGTGCAGAGTTGAAGTTCACGCACCCGAAAGACGGCAAGATCTACAACAACAGCCATGGAACTTCGCTTGATGTTTGAGCAGACTACGTTGTCCTAACCTCGGGGTAGCCATGATTAATTCGGTCATTCGGCATGCCCTGCTTACACCTTGGGTGAGCTCGTCGCGGGGAGCAGGTTGCGTCCGCATCAGCGACGGGACGGTTGTCTCGCCAAAGCCCGCCTCGCCCCGGGATGCACGCGCATTGGTCCGGCCGTATGACTTCTACAGAAGCACAATCTCATATGTGTCAGGCACGGTTGAGTCCGGTGATCGCTGTTGTACGGGTGTGAGGGCCGGTTCTTGGCTGAAATGCGCGAAATCTGAATGTGCCCTGCGGCAGCGTGACCGTGGACTCTACCAAAACGCTGTGTTTTGGGGTCTGACCCGTTCCCGCGAGGGGAGTTGAGGGTGACACTTGCACGCATGACGAGCATGACGAGCATGACGAGCATGACGAGCATGTCCCGGGCTGCGCTGGTGAGCGGCGCTTTTGTTGAACTAGCTGATGCTCTTGTCGGAGAGTATGACGTGCTCGATCTGTTGCGCACCTTGGTCGATCAATGTGTTGTGTTGCTTGACGCCAGCGCAGCGGGCATACTTCTGGCCGACTCTCACGGCAACTTGCAGGTCCTGGCGTCTACCAGTGAGGAGAGCCACGTCGTTGAGGTCTTGCAGCGCGAAGCCGGAGCAGGTCCTTGCGTTGACGCGTATCGGTCCGGGAACGTTGTGACGTTGAGCGACATCGAAGCGGAGGAAGGTCGGTACCCTGATTTTCGGGTCGCTGCGCTATCTCAGGGTTTTCATTCCGTTCATGCCATTCCGCTGCGTTTTCGCCCGCATACCATCGGTGCTTTGAGTCTGTTCCGACGGGACAAAGGGGTGTTGAGCGATGAAGACGCCATCATCGGGCAGGCGTTGGCTGATGTGGCGAGCATTAGTCTCCTGCACGAACGCGCGGCTCGGGAGAGTGCGACGGTAAACGAACAACTCCAGCGTGCGCTAAACAGTCGGGTCTTCATCGAGCAGGCCAAGGGTGTCATCGCCGAGCGCAACAGCATCAATATGGACGAGGCATTCATTCGCCTTCGAGAACATGCTCGTTCGCATCAGGAACCGATGCATACCAGTGCCGCCAATGTCATTAACAGCCGCATCATGCTCTAGTGAGCTGCCGCGGACCTATCGGTCCCCGTTCACCGACCAGATGACTATGCCGCCCTATCGGAGACGCCGCGCAGCGCCCAGCCGGTAATGATCGTTTGCGCTCGACGAGCGCGCACCGTTGATTTTTACCGCTTTAGACCGGTTAGAACAGCGATATGCCACAGCGTGTGCGTCACTTCACGCCTGCCGACGTCGAGGCTGCGTTGGCAGCTCGAACGCGGGCGCTGATTACGACGATCGCCCAGCGCACCAGCGCAATGACCATTTAGGCTGGATTACTCAGGCTAAAGCTCCTGAGACTGCTCACACCGGATCGCTCAGATATTCGATGAACTTTTTCGCGGCGGTGTCTATATAAATATGCCTTACGTTCCGCGCGTAAGAACGAGCCGTGAGTTCGGCGCCCAGCAGCGTCGTCTGGCTGATCCCTCCGAAAATCGACGATGGCGTGCTGGCCGACGCTCATTGAGCGTCGCTTTCGGTTACATAAGCGACGTCGGACACAACGTTGAGACATAAGAAGCGCTCCACGCTCCCGCCGACCGGCACCTCTGGCTCACGGAACGATCCGGCCCGGCCCTGCACCCAAGCGATGACGCCCACTATGCCGGAGCCGGCCGCAATAGTGCGCGCGGCGGTGGCTCGGCGAGAATCTGCAGCCCATGAGCCGAGTTGGCTGATAGCAACAGTATTTCGATCCAGTCGCGGTTGACCACCGGGCTCTTACTGCCGAAGTACTTAAAGGCAAGAGAAATACCCGGATGCACCCAGACAGCACTGCGGCCTGCCCCAACGAAAGAGTCGTTACGCCACGAGAAGTAGAACGCTTCCCCGCGTCGCAGCTTGGTTCCGATCACGATCTGAATATGCGCGAGCAACCGATCCTCGAAATCGACGGTGACACTCGAATCATACGTAAATTTGCCCAAGATCCTGCCCTTGATCGGTCATCGTCATTGACAAGCGCAAGCCGAATCGCGAGAACTAAAAATTTCTTCCCCAGGCGTTCGTATTAATGCACTGGGTTATCCGATGATAACGAGACAAACTCAGCAAGACCTCCAAATAGGAGCGTTTTCGCCCCAATTTTGGGCTTACTTTTTCCGGGTTGACGTGCTGGCCAGCCGATCCTGATGTCAGGCGCGTGCTTAGCGGTCACATCGCACTTTGAGGCCCATCCGCGCATCATGAAAAGACACCGCGAACGCCTCTGAGATACTTGGCACGAATTTGCAGTCGATTCTTGTCGACCTGATCGCGCTGCATATGCAGGTCGATGAAATCGTCTGAGCAATCGGCTGAATGCTTTCGGCCCTTGACCTGCAGCCCGACGGACGCATTGAAACCGTCGCCGTGACCATGTATTTGCTGAGCTTTTTCGCCGGCGAGGTTCTCACCACGGACGCGGTCAACTTCATCACGGAACGCCTGAACCTCGTCGAGGCACCGTGCGGGCCGTGCATGATGACGTCGACGAGGGAGATCCCACCAGCGCGGATATTTTGCACCTTTTCATCGAGAAGTTGGAGCAGTACGCCTGGATGATCAGCGCTGAGAATCGGCACCTGCAAGCGGCAGCGCTGAACTAAGCCCAGACCGCGACGGCTTCGATCTCAACGACCTGATCCGTGCTGTGACCAAGGACGACGACTGTCCGAAGCGTGGTCGGTGCTTCATCCTTCCTCAGCGCCTCGCAAACGAATGCCTAAGCGGCCGGGGGTCCCTCTGATAAGAAGATGTGGCGAGAACGCGGGCGCGCAGAAGACCCTCCGGTCTTGCTCTGCGCGCCCCGCTTCCTGGGCGAAGAAGAAGACCACTTTTTTCAAAACGCCCTGTCCATTTGACCCTGATGCACTGGTTACGGGTGATGTGGTCGCGACAGAGTTCGCGCTCGCACCACAGTAGCCAAGCTTCAGCCTCTGCCCGACTTCCAGCCCGGTCAAGCTAATCCGTTGTCCCATTGTGCTGGGGCCGCTGTTATCGGGTTGTTCGTGATGGTATCTACTGCGTCCTCGGGTCCAACCCGATATTGAACCATCATGTCGTGATCCTCATGCACGGTGTTGTGACAGTGAATCATGTACCGGCCACGATGTGGCCCGAACTTCATCAGGAGCTTCACGTTTTCATTCTCGCCGACGTAGACAACGTCTTTCGGACCCTTCTCATATGCGAATGGAGCCCGACCGTTCCGGCTGAGAATTTGAAAGTCGATCAGGTGTAGGTGCATGGGGTGAAACCAGCCGCCGGCGTTGTTGGCAAATTCCCAGACCTCTACCGAGTTCAGTTCTGGATTCGCCAGCACTTCACGGAAGTTGCTGGCAACGACTTGCTCCCACGTGCTGCCGTTCACGGTCCACAAACCGTTATTGCGGTTGACCCGGAAGGAGCGCTGAACCGTCGCTGCGGAAGGCTTGAGCGACATGACCTCGCAGGGGGCCAGTTGCACGGGAATCGTATTCCAGGTGGGATCGTTCGTGTTCACCGTGTCCGGAACGACGTCAAAAGCCATAATCGAATTCGTGAACTCGTAGTCGACATTGTTTTTGTTAGACAGGTTGCGCAGCTCGATCCGCTGGCCCGGTGTGTATTTACGGAAATCGATGAGGATTTCATAGCGTTCGGCCGGTGCGTGGCGCCAGCTCGCCACGGACTGGGATACCGGCATCAGCCCGCCGTCGGTGGCGACCATCGTCACAGGATCACCCGTGCTGAGGGTCGGACGCAGTGATCGGGAAAGGCAGGCGTTGAGGACGCGGAACCGGTAAACGCGCTTCTTGACTTTCATGACCGGCCACGGCCTGCCGTTGACCATGATCACATCGCCCCAGAGCCCGGAGTGGTCATTACTGTCATAACCAAGTGATCCGTCGACTGCGAACATGGCGTCATTGATGGTCAGGGCGACGTCGAATTCTCCCTGGGGAAGGAGCGCCCGTTCAAGCGGATCATGCATGTGATACTGCGCGACTAGGCCGGAGTAGACGTTGAGCGCGGTGTTATGCACCGCATGATCGTGGTACCACACGGAGCGGGCCGCTTGAAAATTCGGGTACAAGTAGTCCTTGCGAAATCCCGGATTCGTAATGTCGTTTGCGTAGCCGTCGTATTGTGGCAGCGAGGCCGATCCATGCAGGTGCGTGGATGTGAAGAGCGGGTGACCGTCGAGCGGGTGCTTGGCGGGTAACTGATTACGCACGCGCACCACAGCCTTCGTCCCCTGATCGACGCTGATGGTGGGGCCAGGAAAAATACCGTTATACCCAAGAATTGGCGTCTTTAATCGGGGAAGAATAGCAGCGCTGGCCGCCACCTCCGCGACGGTGTAATACTGGACGGGCGCCCCGTCAACGGGATCAATACCCGTTCGATCCGGGCGCAATATGGGCGCCTGAACGAATGGTGTTTGAAAGGGCCTGGGCAATTCACTTGGATCAAGAGCGCTCGCGGCTCCTGCTTCCGCCTTCCGCAGGGGGAGTGTCAACAAACCCACTCCCACCGCGCCTGCACCACCTAATAATAAAACTTGTCGCCGTGAAATAGTCATGCTGCTAATCCTTTTATATGCTGTTGGATTAGGCACGGTATAACGCATCGCGGCGGGTGGATATGGATCTTTTCTTACAGAAGTGTGACGTCTGGATCCGGGGGAAAATCAGGAATTATGGCTGTTATCTGGTGCCAAGGCAATAGCTTCATCATGAAATTCAGATGAACAGGTGGCTCGGATAGTTTCGCCCTGTGCGGCGGTCTGCCTGACCGGGGACGACCGTGGTGCCGTGGGAATAGCTAGGCCCAAACCCTCGATCGAGTACTGCCGAGCGGCAAATTTCAGGCCTTGAGGCTCCAGCGCCGTCACCCCGATGACCACCCGCACCCGGTGGATTACCGGGGAATCTTTCCACGCAACTCCGCTGCAGGCTCGGCCAGCATCCAACCGTGACCCACCAATGAGTCCACGTCGATAATGCGCGCCACGCCCCCATCAGCAGTGACCACAGATACTCCCAGCGGCGTGCGGAGCTCCGTCCTGCTGATGGAGAGAACAATGACCACTGCGACTCCGAGCAGCAAGAGAAGAAACGAACTTACTGCCACCAACCGGCCCCGGTGCTATCAACGCCGACCGAGAAGAGAACCAGTATTGCCAATAGTTTCAAGTGGTCAATGCAACGATTGCATAACATTACGACCGTATCGCCCAGGAATTCAGAATTTGTTACATAGTTTGTCAGACGGTCTGCGTGGTGCAAACANGACGTGAATTAATCCTGTTCCGCGGATGCTGAAACCGTGGCTTCTTAGTCGCAGTGGTCATTGACGTTATCTCGACAGCTATGTGACCGATTTCTTGTCTATCAATTGTCTTGACATCTCCCATTGAGATCGCATAGATTTTAAGCGCTGCCCTGGACCTTGTCAGTGGATTCACTCACCACGTCTAGGGAGTCCCTTGTCTACACTTATTATTCGATCGTTCGGGCCCGCATCGTGACCGACGCTGAGACGGAGCCGCGTTCTCCGGAAAGCAGTATCGGCGGTCATCTG
>NZ_PJJN01000029.1 GCF_002929825.1 Cryobacterium sp. Y29 | reverse complement strand
GAACCGGGCCTGCGCCGGCCCCAAACTCCGCAGGTACGCCTCGTGCAGCTCCGCGACCTTCTCGCGGCTGGCGTTCATGGTATCCCACATGGACTCAGGCTACCCAAAGGGTGAAGGGGATGCCGAGCCGGCTAAAACTTCACCATCAGGGCGCACGATCACCCGCAGTACGAGCGCTTCGGACGTGGAGCTGAGGTTGGGCCAACGTTCGAGAGCTACCACATCGCTGTTGCTGAGGCGGGCGAGTGGACGGCAAGCCTCTACGGTGCACAGGTAGCCGCCCAAGGAGAACAGACCAGCCTAGACATCTGGCAGGCTCCCACCCCTAACCAGGATCCGAAAGCGCAGATGTCTTTGGCCACCGTCGGGCGGACCATCACGGTCGATGGCGGCGCGAGCGCTGACGCCGACGGGACCGTGGTCGAATACCTCTGGGAATTCGGAGATGGCAGCACCGCTACCGGCAGTCGGGTGAGCCACACATACACGACCGCTGGCACATACCTGACGACCTTGGCAATCCGCGACGATCAGGGCGGCGAGGCATTTACGTCGGCAGACCACATCGTCGACATCCCGCAGTACCAGTTCGAGGGCTTTCTGGCACCCGTTGACGCAGCCCCTGTCGTCAACGCCATGAAAGCGGGTCATGCCGTACCGATGAAGTTCCGCCTCGGCGGCAACTTCGGCCTCGGAATTGTCTCGGCGGGCTCCCCAACGTCGGTTCGGGTTGATTGCACTACGGGCGCGAACGTTGATGAAGTCGAAACCACTACTACTGCCGGGGCCAGCAGCCTGTCATACGATCAAGCTACAGACACCTACAGCTATGTGTGGAAAACGGCGTCCGATTGGGCGGGAACCTGCCGAACATTCCACCTGAAACTCGACGACGGCAGCATTCATGAAGCGCAATTCAGGTTCCGCACCTGACGACTACCAAGATAAGTGGAGCTATGACAGTCAGGTGGGTACGTCTTTTACTCTGGGTTATCGCCCTGGTTGCATGGTCCGCACTCATTGTCGTCGGACTTCTCTTGTTCGGCACGGGTCTCGACAAAACATTCTTGTTCGAGCCGACCGGGGAGGCTATTGAACGCGATCGTGTTGGGAAGATTCTCTTCTTTCTTGGTTCGGTCGCCCTCTTCCTGGCTGCGGTCTGGGCTCGACTGATGCATACCCCGATCTGGGCATGCGCCCTCGTTGCAACCCCGGCAATCCTCGTCGGCGGCCTCACTCTGTTTTTCGGAAGTTCTTTACTCCCGCACCTCAGCGCTCTGGTGGCATTCCCAGTTGCCCTCGCTGGCCTAATTTGCGGTCTTGTCCTCGCCCGACCACTGCTGCGCCTTGGGGCAACGGGCCCTAGCGGGGCGGTTCAAGGTCAGGAATCGGACTGAGCTGCCGCCCGCCGGCGACGATTTCCCAGTACTATCAATCTGAAGACGGCAGCAGCATTGATCACAGCCACGAGGAAGAACCCCAGGTAATTCAGTGCCGCGCTCACGGCCAGCACCGCAACTGCAAATCCTCCTTGGCCCGACCCTTGCGAAGAACCCATTGAACCGAAGACAGAGTAGGCAGTTGACAGTGGCGACGTCAGAATGACGATGACAAGAACCAGCACTTCGGATGCTCCCGGCCCGCGCTTCATCTCAAAGGCGCGCATCACGGACACCGCAGCCACGAGCCCGGCGACTACCGCCACCTAGGCACCGATCGTTTCCAGTGCCCACGAGGGCAGGCGACTTTCCCCGGTTGGCGCTCCGCTCCCACCCATCATGTCCGGAAGCTACACGCGATACACCAACGGGCAGGGACAGCGGTCAAACGTGTCCTGCGTGGATCGAGTCGCCGGAGATCTTCACGAGTGCCCGTTAGCCGGACCTCCAGCGCGACAGGTCTGCGGCCAATCCACCCACCGGCATTACGCGAAGACGCTGTGTCACAGGGGAACCCTCACCGGGACGGACGTGATCGGCTCGCTTGCGCGCTGAGCAGTACGGAAAAATCGTGGCGGGCACCAGTCGCGGTCCAATTGAGTGTGGGCCGTCGTCGTTTCGGCGCCAGGTGGACATATTCAGTGTGTAGACATCACCGATGTAAGGAGTTCCTATGGATCCGTCCTCGAGTTTTCGCGACGATGCACTCAACGATCTGCTCGATCGCGCCGCGGCGCCGGCGCCACTCTCGGCGCTGATGACAGACGCAGCCTTGCAGGAAGCCACTCGAGCTGCCCGTTTTGAAGCCGCTCGGGATGTCAAGAGTCGTCTGGGCCGGCGGCTTGCCATTTCCGGCGTCGCGCTCGCACTGGTCCTCGGGGGTACCGGGGTCGCGGCCGCCGTCACGAACTTTGAGTGGCCTTCCTGGGCGCAACAGCCGGACGCGGCGATGCAGATCACACTTCCCAGCGGCGCGCAGTGCGAGTACCTGATCGGGAACCTGCAGAACGCAGATCCCGAGATCATGGACGCGGCCCGCGCCTTCTTTGCCTCTGCACCCGTTCCGACGACTGCGCAGGTCGACGCACGAGTCGTTGCCGTCCACGGGGAAACACTGGCACAGACTCCTGAAGGCGACCGCGACCGCCGATACTCCTCGGGGGTGGTGGGTGTGATGGC
The DNA here is from genome assembly GCF_002929825.1 of Cryobacterium sp. Y29. GTDB lineage: Bacteria > Actinomycetota > Actinomycetes > Actinomycetales > Microbacteriaceae > Cryobacterium. The sequence continues at coordinate 189,865 of NZ_PJJN01000029.1, read as the reverse complement.
CGACGAGCTGGACGCCGACCTCCAACAGCACGGGTTCGACAGCGCTCAGCGACCTTATTTCGAGGGCGTCATCACCTGCGAGGGCACGAATCAGTGAGCGCTGTTCGTAGGGCACGCGACGAACGCCTCACCAACGCACTGGACCAGAACGCGAGAGACTTGCTGCGGTACCTCGAACGCCGCGTCGGGAGCAACGACGCGCCGGACGCCCTTTCGGACACCATGATCGCCGCGTGGAAAGGCGCGGCGAGAGTCCCGACCAATCCCGTCGAGGCACGAATGTGGATGTTCGGGATCGCACGCAATGTCGTCCTCAACCACTCACGTGGAGAACGGCGCCGTTCGCGCCTCGCCGAGCGCCTACGCGAGTCAGTGGGTGTGCTGCCTGCCAACAACGATGCCGCTGCCGGTCTCGACGTTCTGGACGCGATCCAACGCCTCGACCCGGACCTCGCGGAAGTCATTCGCGCAGTCCACTGGGACGGGTTTAGCTTGGCGGAGATTAGCCAGTATCTGGGGTTGCCGGCGTCGACGGTCCGCAGTCGGTACCATCGCGCGAAGCGGGAATTAGCCCACGTTCTGGGCAGCCAGGTCGAGCTCATTCAATGAGACTCCACAAGACGGTCGACCCCGCCGCCGTCGAACTGACCGGCACTACGTCGATCGAGATTCCAACGACCTATACCGAGCTTGATCAGGATGCGGTACTGAGGCGCGCTGCTCGGCTTACGCCCTGACCGCCAGGCACCGGCGCGCGGCGCAGAACACCGCCCGTAACGCGAACGTCCTACGGAATCGCGTGATAGATGCCCCCTCGGGTGGATTTGTTGGGGTCGCGGGGCACAATTCCTGTCGCGGTCCAGAAGCTCTCCCGCAGCCGCAGCCGCAGCCGCAGCCGCAGCGCCGCACCGTAGATACGGAAATTGCCGACGCGGTCAGGACCGCGGCAGCGTTTTCACGTCGACCGAGTTCCGGGAGCTGGTGACCAGCCTCTGGTTGCGCTCATCGATGGGCCGCCCGGCGTGTTGGCAGAACAGTTTGGCCGAAAGCTTTTCTCGATGCTAAAGAACGAACGCGTGTACCGCACCGCATACGCGACGGAATCACAAGCCCGCAGCGATGTCATCCGGTATGTAGAAGGCTTCCACAACAGCCAACGCCGGCACTCCGAGCCGGGTTACCACCGACTTTAGTGACGTCCACTATGGTTATCAACAGCCAACAATAGTAACGCAGAAGAATCCACTAATTCCGCTGTCCGAAATGCCCGCAGCAACTCACGCGGGTAGACAAGGGGGACCGTCGCCGTGCCGACGTCTTCGGGTGGCCGTATCAGTAACGGATGGGTGTGATGAGCAACGAACTTGGTAAACTCGTAGACCGAGGAGATATCGACGGCGCCCTCCTTGCAGCGAGAGGTCTAACCCCTGAAAGAGTCCGGGAACTCCTCTTCAGCGGCGACGGTTTCATGACCAATTCAGCACCCTACGGAGAATTCATCTCTCGCTGGTACACCTCACTGACGAGCGCGTACTTACGTGCTGACGCCGCTGACTGGTTCGCCCAGGCGTACCTCACGGAAATCGCCGACGTTCCGGGCGCTGAGCAGACGGGTGCTGCGATGTCCACCGAGTCTAAGAAGGGCGTCATAAGGTATTTGGCGGAATCTATCGGCGGAAGGGACATCGAAGACTGGACTACGAGCCCGGAACGTCCTATCACTAAGCAGCAACTGGGCGACTGGAAGGTAGTAGTCCAGCAGCTTCGGGAGATAACGCTTCCCTAAGGTATTCGTCCCGTGGACCCCCGGGTACTGAGGGCGCAACGCTGCCTGGCCTTCCCAGCTGCACGACCTGACCCTGCCACCGCATCGTCCCGCAAGCCGGACGGTGAGCGGGACATCGGAACGTGTGAGGAAAACCAACGATGATCCGCAGCGTATCGAGGCCGCCCCATTCCCGTATGCCCCGCCCGAGAAAATGCCCGGTGAACGGGGGACATACGGTGCACTTCAGAAGCACGGCCGGATGCAGAGGGCTACGCACGCGAATTGCACACAACCGCGACCTCACCGCCCAAAAAACGCTTCCGAACCACTGAACTTTTCCACGCCGCCAGGTTCACGGGTTACCGCGGCAGCCAGTGTGTCGGCGACACCACGACCTCATTCACTCAAATACACACGTTAATTCACTGCCTGCAGGCGGGGTCGGGGCGACCGGTAGACTTGCCGGGTCAAGCATCCGCTATCTCGGGGAGAATTCCACACGTGACCGCTGTTTCCAAAACCTCTTCCCGCGGCGTCGCTGACACCGTTTCCAACGCTATTGCGACGCCCGAAAAGGAGCAGCCCTACGGGGCGCTCGGACTCAAAGCCGACGAGTACGCGAAGATCCGCGAAATTTTGGGCCGCCGCCCAACGTCGGGCGAGCTGGCAATGTACTCGGTGATGTGGAGCGAGCACTGCTCCTATAAAAGCTCGAAGATGTACCTGCGCCAGTTTGGCGATAAAGTGACCCCCGCCATGAAGAAAAACCTCATGGTCGGCATGGGCGAAAATGCCGGTGTGCTCGACGTCGGCGAAGGCTGGGCGGTCACGTTCAAGATCGAATCGCACAACCATCCCTCATACATCGAACCATTCCAGGGCGCCGCGACCGGCGTCGGCGGCATTGTGCGCGACATTATCTCGATGGGCGCCCGCCCGGTCGCCGTGATGGATGCCCTGCGATTCGGCGACATCAACGACCCTGATACCGCCCGCGTCGTGCACGGTGTGGTCTCGGGCATCAGCTTCTACGGCAACTGCCTCGGCCTGCCCAACATTGGCGGCGAAACCGTGTTCGACCGGGTCTACCAGGGCAACCCGCTCGTCAACGCTCTCTCGGTTGGCGTGCTGCGCCACGAAGACCTGCACCTTGCCAACGCCCGCGGCGTCGGCAACCAGGTCGTGTTGTTTGGAGCCCGCACCGGCGGCGACGGCATCGGCGGGGCATCCATTCTCGCCTCGGACACGTTCAGCGCCGGTGGCCCCACCAAGCGCCCCGCGGTGCAGGTCGGCGACCCGTTCGCCGAGAAGGTGCTCATCGAGTGCTGCCTCGAACTGTTTGCGGGCAAGCTCGTCGAGGGAATCCAGGACCTCGGGGCGGCGGGCATCTCGTGCGCGACCAGCGAACTCGCCTCCAACGGCGACGGTGGCATGTTCATCGAACTCGAAAAGGTGCTGCTGCGCGACCCCACGCTCACCGCCGAAGAGATTCTCATGAGCGAGAGCCAGGAGCGCATGATGGCGATCGTTACGCCCGAAAAGCTCGAGGGCTTTCTCGCCGTCACCAAGAAGTGGGACGTCGAGACCAGCGTGCTCGGCGAGGTCACCGACACCGGCCGGTTGATCATCAACTGGCACGGCGAAGAGATCGTCAACGTACTGCCGCGCACCGTCGCCGTCGACGGCCCGGTCTACGAGCGCCCGCTCGCCTACCCGACCTGGATCGACGCCTTGCAGGCCGACACCGCCTCCGTGCTGCCGCGCGCGCTCGACGGCGAGACCCTGCGCGAGCAGTTTCTCGACCTGCTCGGCTCGCCCAATCTCGCCGACCCGAGCTGGATCACCGACCAGTACGACCACTACGTGCAGGGCAACACGGCGCTGGCTTTTCCCGACGACGGCGGCATGATCCGTGTCGACGAAGAGAGCGGCCTCGGCTTTAGTATCGCCACCGACGCGAACGGCCGCTACTGCCAGCTCGACCCGTACCGCGGCGCGCAACTCGCCCTTGCCGAGGCTTATCGCAACGTCGCCACGACCGGCGCGATCCCGGCCGGCGTCAGCGACTGCCTCAATTTCGGCTCCCCCGAGAACCCCGAGGTCATGTGGCAGTTCCGTGAGGCCGTGACGGCCCTCGCGGACGGATGCTTGGAGCTCGAGATTCCCGTCACCGGCGGCAACGTCTCGTTCTACAACCAGACCGGCGACCAGCCGATTCACCCCACCCCGGTCGTGGCGGTGCTTGGCGTGATCGATAACGTTGCACGCCGCATCCCGAGCGGCTGGCAGGACGACGGGCACAACATCTACCTACTCGGCGACACCCGCCTCGAACTGGACGGCTCGGCCTGGGCCGGTGTCGTGCACAACCACCTCGGTGGTCGTCCGCCGGTCGTGGATCTCGGCCGGGAGAAGGCCCTCGCCGGGCTGCTGCACGCCGCGTCGAAGGAAGCCCTCATCGACAGCGCCCATGACCTCAGCGAGGGTGGGCTCGCCCAGGCCCTCGCCGAAGCCGTGATGCGTTTCGGTGTGGGCGCTCGGGTCTGGCTCGGTGACATTCTGGATCGGGACGGGGTGGATGCATCCACTGCCCTGTTCTCGGAGTCAGCTGGTCGCGTCATCGTAAGCGTGCCGCGCGAAGACGACGTGAAGTTTCTCGGCCTGTGTGCCGGCCGCTACATTCCGGTGCTGCGCATCGGCGTGACCGACGCCACGCTACACGCCCTCGAGATTCAGGACGTCTTCGCGGCCTCGCTGCCGGAGATGCACAATCGACACCGCACCACCCTCCCCGCCGCCTTCGCCTAACCCTCCCCGGTTTTCGGTTTTCGGTTTTCGAGGCGTCGACCCGGGCATAACTCCTGCAATTTCTGCAGCGCACCAAGTTCGGTCCCGGAAACATGCGGCACTGTCACCGTCGGCGCGCAAATTGCAGGAGTTATGCGCCGGGAGGCAGGTCGAGCAGATGGAAATGGTTAGAGGAACGGTTCGGCGATCAGGGTCTCGGCTCGCTCCCAGAGGCGGGCGGCCACCGCGCGGTCGCGGGAGGTTCGGGTGGCCGACTGGCGGGTTGGGGTGCCGCGGGTGAGCAGGCGCGGGCCGAAGTAGTCGCCGCCGTGGGCATCCGGGTCGATAGCCGCGCGCACGGTCGACCAGGCGCCGTGGTGCTTGCCCTGGGCTCCGATCACGGTTTGCAGGCCGTCGATCACGCGTTTGCCGCGCGAGACATCGTTGATCGAACGGATGCCAGGGGTCAGCCCCGAAATGGAATATCCCGGATGCGCCACCAACGACTGCACCATTCCGGCACCGTTCGCCCGCAGGCGCCGGTCGAGTTCGAACCCGAACACCTGCATGGCAATCTTGGACTGCGCGTAGGCTTTCCACCCGTTGTACGTGGTCGCCAGTTGCAGATCATCGAGCGAGGAGTCCATCAGCCGGGAGATCACCGACCCGAGCGACACCACCCGGCTACCGGGCGTGCGGCGGAGCGCCATGAGGCTGCCAGCGGTGAGCGCGAAGTGCCCGAGAAAATTCGTGGCGAAGATCAACTCGTTGCCGTCGAGGCTCACCTGGCGGTCCCTGGACGGATGCACGATTCCGGCGTTGAGAATCAGACCGTCGAGGCGCGGCAGCGCGCGTAAGGTCTCGCTCACCTCTCGAACGGACTGTAGGTCGGCCACGTCGAGCTGCAACACAGAAACGGATGCTTCCGGGACGCGGGCGCGGATGGCCGCCGCCGCGGCATCCGCTTTGGCGAGGTTGCGGCAGGCAAGCACAACGTGGGCACCCGTGCCGGCGAGCTGCTCGCTCGTGAAGTAACCGAGTCCGGCGTTGGCGCCGGTCACGACGAAGGTCTTGCCGGACTGGTCTGGCAGCGAACGCGGGTTCCAGCTCACCCGGCTACGACGCTGAAATCGGCGACGATGTTGGTTCCGCCCCGGCAGAGCGCCCCGGCTCCACCGGCTCGCCGCCGGCGATTCGAACGTGGTGGTGGATCACCTCGGCGATGATGAAGTTGAGAAACTTCTCGGCGAAGGCCGGGTCGAGATGGGCTTCCTCGGCGAGGCCGCGCAGGCGGTCGATCTGCATGAGTTCACGCGCCGGGTCGGCGGCCGGCAGCCCGTGGGCCGCTTTGAGCCGCCCGACCTGCTGGGTGAACTTGAACCGCTCGGCCAGCAGGTGAATGAGCGCGGCGTCAATGTTGTCGATGCTCTCGCGAATGCTGTGCAGCTGCAGCGTCGCAGCCGCGTCGGCGTCGGCGGGTAATTCCTCGTGTACGGCCATCCTTTTACGATAATGCATGCCTACACGGTCAAGCGGATGCCGCCGCCGCCCGGCTGCGCGCCCCGAACGACCGCAGCCGCAATCGTTTCTGCGTCAGGAGTATGCCAAGCAGCACCAACAGCGCCCCGGTCGGCTCGTGCCAGGAGAATGTTTCCGCGAGCACGAGTACCCCCAACGCCACGCCGACCACGGGCGTCACGTAGGTCACCGTGGACGCATTGGTCGGACCCCAGGCGCGCAACACGTTGATGTTCCAGATGTAGGCGAGGCCGGTGCCGAGCGCACCGAGCGCAAACAGGCACAGCACGATCGGCACGGTCAGCGCCACCGGGCTCCAGGCCAGCGCCGGCGTCAGAAGCAGCATGATGCCACCGGCAATGCCGATGTTCAGAAAAGCGAACGTCGATGCTGCGATCGGCCGCCCACTCAGAAAGCGGCGGGTGTAGCCGAAGGTGAAGCCGTAGCAGACGGCCGCGCCCAGGCAGGCAAGCTGGCCCCAGAGATCGCCCGTGAGCGAGGAATACTGCCACGGGCCGATGATCACGACAACACCGACGATGCCGACCACGACGCCCGCGACCTGCGCACGCACGAGTTTCTCCACTCGAAAGGCGAGCGTCGCCATCAACGCTGTCATGATCGGGGTGACCGCGTTATAGATGCTCGCCAGGCTCGATGAGACGTATTGTTCGGCCCAGGCGAAGAGCAGGTGCGGAATCACGCATCCGCTGATCGCGATGACCAGAAAATGCAGCCAGACCACGCCCTCCCGCGGCAGCACCGGCCCGCTCCTGATGCGCGGACGGGTCACGAGCACGATCAGCCCGAGGGTCAGCCCGCCGAGCACGAGTCGCGACCAGGCGATCTGCCCGAAACTGACGCCATCGAGCGCAACCTTCATGAAGAGAAAGCTCGAGCCCCAGATCATTCCCATGCCGAGAAACTGCAGCACGATGAGGCTTTTACTGGCGGCAGTCGTCGAGGGCACTCCCCGAGCCTATAGCGGCCACGAACCAGCACGGGCTCGCCGGGGCTCAACGTCACAAAAGCGCCGAACAATGGCAGCGGATGCTCACACCGGCGCGCCCTGGCCGTGGCCGTTTCAGAAAATCCGACCGGCAGGCCGCCGGAAAGTCGCTGGGTTCGGGGACGCAGGCACCTGACCACCAGGTTTTCCTGACTTCGCCACCAGAATCATCGTCCACTGACAGGAGCGGATTCCGCCTCCTACGAAGACGCGTCGGCCCCGGCGTTGCGCTCGGCATCCGGCGTATCAGGCGTACCAGGCGTACCAGGCACATCCGGCACATCAGGCGCATCAGGCACATCCGGCACATCAGGCACATCAGGCACATCCGGCGCATTCCCGGTGGCCTGACCAAAGCCGCCGCGTGGCCCGCCGCCCAGGATTGTGCCGCTCGGCACGGCGGGACGCAGGTCGCGATAGGTCACGAACCGGCCCGCGAAGGCGTCGAGGCGAGCTTGCAGCCCGGCGCGCACGGCCGGCCATTCGTCAGCGAGGATCGAGTACACGGCGCTGTCCCGCCAGGTGCCGTCGGCCCGCCGGCAATCACGGCGCACGATGCCCTCGAACGTGGCGCCGATGCCCAGGATGGCGGTGCGCGAACGCTCGTTGCGGGCATCCGCCTGAATCTTGACCCGGCCGAAGCCGTTGTCGAAGGCGGTACCGAGCACGAGCAATTTGGTTTCGGCGTTGACAGGGGTGCCCCAGACGCGCGGGTCGTAGGCGGTCCAGCCGAGGTGGATGGCTTCTTTGACGACGTCGATGTCGCCGAGGGTGGTCGTTCCCACGACGTCACCGTCGTTCGGGCCGCCGAGCAGTCGGACCACGTAGGGCAGAGCCTCCCACTGAAAGTAATCGTGCGCCCACTTGATGAAGCCGTCAACATCGCGCCGCAAGGCGGCCGGGCCGCCACCGTAGCCGGCGGCGAACACTTCGGGGTGCGCGATAGCGCGCGCGAGGTCGGGCAACACCGCACTGCCGAGCGGTTGAAGCTGCACAAAACGACCGGTCAGGGTCAGGGAATGGGGTCTCACGGCGTTCACACGACCAGTGTGACAGGTCAAAGTGAGGAACTTTACACTCACCGCGCCAACCGGGCACATTATGGGCCCGGTTGACGATTCAGATCTATTCGATCAGGTCGTGACGCACCACGATAGCTTCACGGTCGGGGCCGACGCCGATCGCCGAAATGCGCGATCCGCTCATGCTCTCGAGCGCGAGCACATAGTTCTGCGCGGCCTGCGGCAGCTTGTCAAACGTGCGCACACCGGTGATGTCCTCGGTCCAGCCGGGGAAGTTCTCGTAAATTGGAACGGCGTGGTGAAAGTCGCTCTGCGAGACCGGCACTTCGTCGACGCGCACACCATCAACCGAGTAGGCCACGCAAACCGGGATCTCGGCCAGACCGGTGAGCACATCGAGCTTGGTCAGCACGAAGTCGGTGACGCCGTTGATGCGCGCGGTATAGCGGGCGATCGGAGCGTCGTACCAGCCACAACGGCGTGGGCGCCCAGTGGTGGTGCCGAACTCAAACCCGTTCGCGCGCAGGTAATCGCCCGACTCGTCGAACAGTTCGGTGGGGAACGGACCGCTGCCCACTCGGGTCGTGTAGGCCTTGACGACGGCGATGACCCGGTCGATGCGGTTCGGAGCGATACCCGAACCGGTGACCGCACCGCCCGAGGTAGCGTTCGACGACGTGACGAAAGGGTATGTGCCATGGTCGACGTCGAGCATGGTGGCCTGGCCACCTTCGAACAATACGGTCTTGCCGGCATTCAAGGCCTGGTGCAGGAGCAGGGCGGTGTCGGTGACCATGGGGCGCAGACGGTCAGCGTAGCTGAGCAGTTCGGTGACGATCTCCTCGACCTCGATGGCGCGACGGTTGTAGACCTTGACCAGCATGTGATTCTTCTGGTCGAGGGCACCCTCCACTTTTTGGCGCAGAATGTTCTCGTCGAACAGGTCTTGCACGCGGATGCCGACACGGTTGATCTTGTCGGCGTAGGCGGGGCCGATGCCGCGCCCGGTGGTGCCGATCTGGCGCTTGCCGAGAAAACGCTCGGTGACCTTGTCGAGGGTGCGGTGGTATGCGGTGATGACGTGCGCGTTGAGGCTGACCTTGAGCCGCGAGACATCGACGCCGCGCTCCGACAATGCATCGAGTTCTTCAAACAACACCTCGACGTCGACGACGACGCCGTTGGCGATGACCGGGGTGACTCCGGGGCTCAGGATGCCCGACGGCAGCAGGTGCAGCGCGTACTTCTCGTCGCCGACGACGACGGTGTGGCCAGCGTTGTTGCCGCCGTTGAACTTGACGACATAGTCGACCCGGCTGCCGAGCAGGTCGGTGGCCTTACCCTTGCCCTCGTCGCCCCACTGGGCTCCGATGAGTACGATCGCGGGCATCTAGTCTTCTCCTCGAATAACGAAAGCTTCGGTGGGCGGCGCCGGGTCGAACCCCGGGCTGCCGGTGTACAGCGTGGCGATGATGGAGATAGCGCTCGCATCGGCATCCGTCAGAAAAGCCGTCAGGCGGGAGACCTCGTCGGACTCACCGATCTCTTCGGCGCCCCGGCGCAACGCGAACAGGGCGCGCAGCACGCCGCGGTTGGGTTCGTGGCGCCACGGAATCGGACCGTGGCCGCGCCAGCCGGCCTTGCGCAGGGCATCGAGTCCGCGGTGGTACCCGACCCGGGCGTAGGCGTACGACTCCAGGAGTCGACCCTCAGCGTGGGTGGCATCGGCCAGTTCAGCCCAGGCCAGCGGAGAGGTCGGGTGCACCTGCGCTACCGCAGCGATCTCGCTCCTCGCGGTACGGCGCAGGGCCTCGAGCACCTCCGGTTCTGCGGGAAGAAGGGTCTCGGGCTCAGAAATCAAATTGTCGCCAGTCACACTGAATCCTACCAAGGCCCAGGTGCCCTCACCCCGGCGACGGGCCCGGTGGGCCCAAAACGTTAGGCCGGGCTTTGCTGCCGGGCTGCGACGCGCCAGCCGCCGTTCACGAACAGGTAGGTCGTCGACATGTTCAACTCGGCGACCACCTCGCCCCGGCGGGCGATCGCCTTGTAGACGACGACACCGGCGTGCTCACCGAGGCGGATGATGGCGGGTTCGTGAATGCCGTAGCTCTCCCACGGAGCCGCCTGGTCGAAGTATGCGGTGACCTGGTCGCGAGTGATGACTGCGCCGGGCACGATCATCAGGGCGTCGTCGGTCATTTCGCGCTGATAGTACGCGCCGCCCTGCCCACCCAGAATGGCCTGCCAGCCGGCGTTTTCTTCGTGAAGGAGCCGGGCGGGAAGATCGTCAGTGATCGCAGTCATACCGTCACGCTAGCCCCAAACCGTCACCGAATGCAGAAAAGGTCAGAACCGGTTCTGAACCACCCAGGAATGCATGGTGACGGCCGCGGCGGCCGAAGCGTTGATCGACCGGGTCGACCCGAACTGGCTTATTTCGACGATGGAATCAGCGGCGGCGATAGCCTCCTCCGACAGTCCAGGGCCTTCCTGGCCGAACAGCAGAACGCAGCGTTCCGGAAAGGTGAAGGTCTCGATGATGACACTGCCGGGCACGTTGTCGATAGCGATCACCGGCAGCGATTCAGTGGCACACCACCCGACGAAGGCAGCGACATCACTGTGGTGCAAAACGTGTTGGTAGCGGTCGGTGACCATGGCGCCGCGTTTATTCCACCGTTTACGCCCGATGATGTGCACGGTGTCGGCGCCGAACGCGTTGGCGCTGCGCACGATGGAGCCGATGTTCATGTCGTGCTGCCAGTTCTCAATGGCCACGTGAAACGGATGCCGGTGCTCGTCCAGGTCAGCCACGATCGCCGCCATGTTCCAGTAGCGGTAACGGTCGATCACGTTGCGGGTGTCACCGTGCTCGAGCAGGTCGGCGTCGTAGCGCTCCTCGCTCGGCCACTCCCCCAGCCACGGGCCGACGCCGTAGGTGGATCGCTCGGGCGTGGAGTTGTCGGCGGCGAAGGTTGGGGCGGCTGGCTCGGTCACTACCCAACCGTAACCTGCCCACAGCCCTCACATTTGGGCTTTCGGTTCGCCGAAAGTCTGGCTATGGTTTCGGCATGACTAAAACGGATGCTGCCGCTACCGATCGCCTGCTCTCCCAAGCTCCCACCACGGTCGCCTCCAGCCGGCTGCTCTGGCTTCTGGGCCCGGCTCTCGTTGCCGGGGTCGCCTACCTCGACCCGGGAAACGTCGCGAGCAATATGACCGCGGGCGCCCGCTACGGCTATCTGCTGGTCTGGGTGGTCGTGGCCGGCAACGTCATGGCCTGGCTCATCCAATATCTGTCCGCCAAACTCGGCATTGTCACCGGGGCGAGCCTGCCCGAGATTCTCGGGGTGCGCATGAAGCGGCCCACGGCGCGGCGTCTGTACTGGATTCAGGCCGAACTCGTCGCCATGGCCACCGACCTGGCCGAGATCATCGGCGGTGCCGTTGCGCTCAACCTCTTGTTCAACCTGCCGCTGATCTGGGGCGGCGTGATCACCGGCACGATCTCGATGATCGTGCTCATGGTGCACACCCGTCGCGGCCCCCGCATTTTCGAACGGGTCATCATCGCACTCATGCTCATCATCACCGTGGGTTTCACCGCTGGGGTATTCTTCTCGCCGCCCGAGGCCGGCGGGGTGCTCTCCGGACTGGTACCGCGGTTCGAGGGCTCCAACTCGGTGCTGCTCGCCGCATCGATTTTGGGCGCCACGATCATGCCGCACGCCATCTACGCGCATTCGTCGCTCGCCCGCGACCGGTTTCCAGAGTGGCAAGGCGTCGTCGCTACTCGCCGACTGCTCTGGGCCACGAAGTGGGACGTCACGATTGCCATGGCGATTGCCGGAACGGTGAACCTGGCGATCTTGTTGTTGGCGGCATCCGCTTTGCAGGGTGTGGACGGAACCGACACCCTGCAGGGGGCCTACGCCGCCCTGAAAGACACGCTCGGGCCAGCGATTGCGACGACGTTCGCTATTGGGCTGCTCGCCTCGGGTCTGGCGTCGACCTCGGTCGGTGCGTACGCCGGAGCCGAGATCATGCACGGCCTGCTGCACGTGCGCATCCCTCTACTGTTGCGCCGATTGGTCACGCTGATTCCGGCGCTGTTCATTCTCGGTGTGGGGTTCGACCCGACTCAGGCGCTCGTGCTCAGCCAGGTGGTTTTGTCCTTTGGTATTCCGTTCGCCCTGATTCCGCTGGTCTGGCTCACCGCGCAGCATGGCCTCCTCGGCACCTTCACCAACCGCTGGTTCACGACCGCCGCCGGGGTCGTCTGTTCCCTCGCCCTCGTCACTCTGAACGTCGTGCTGCTCATACTCGTTTTCACCGGGGCTTGACCGGTAGCCTGAAATTGACATGACGCACACGACCGGCGCGGCCGAGGACTACCTCAAGACCATCTATGCCCACACCGAGTGGCAGTCCGACCTGATCACTCCCTCGGCGCTCGCCCTCCGGCTGGGGTTGGCGCCGTCATCCGTCACGGAAATGGTGAAGAAGCTCGCCGCAAGCGGGCTCATCACCCACGTTCCCTACGGTCCGCTGGCGCTGACGGATGCCGGCCGGCTGCGCGCAACCGCCGTCGTGCGGCGGCATCGCCTGATCGAGACCTGGCTGGTCGGCGAGATGGGCTACGACTGGGACCAGGTGCACGACGAGGCCGAGATTCTCGAGCACTCCATCTCAGACCGGTTGCTCGAGGCAATCAATGCGCGGCTCGGGTTTCCGGCGCACGATCCGCACGGCGATCCGATTCCGTCCGCCGATGGCACCGTGCTTCGACCGCCGGCCGTGCTGTTGGCGGGGGTCACGGTCGGGTATACGGGCACTGTATTGCGCATCAGCGACCGCGACCCGGCCGTGCTGCGCGAACTCGCCGCGGACCTGATCGGACCCGGCACCGAGTTCACTCTGGCAGCGGCGCTGACCATCGTTCTAGCGGATGGCCAGAACCGGCTGCTGACGACGGCTGCGGCAGCGTCGATCTGGGTGACCGCTTGAGTGAGTGCGGCATCCGCTTATTTGTGTGCTGCCGGTTACCGTGGCGAAACTTGGCGCGGCTAGGCTGAACACGACGAAAAGGAGCGCCTGATGGCACGACGCGACGAAATCGAATGCTGGCTCACCGACATGGACGGTGTGCTCGTGCACGAGAACCAGGCCCTCCCGGGGGCGGCCGAACTGCTGCAGCAGTGGACCGACGCGGGCACGCCGTTTCTGGTGCTCACCAATAACTCTATTTTCACGCCGCGCGATCTGAGCGCCCGGCTGCGCGCAAGCGGGCTCAACGTGCCCGAGGACCGCATCTGGACCTCCGCCCTCGCAACAGCAGACTTTCTGAAGTCTCAGGTCTCCAACGGCACGGCGTTCGTGATCGGGGAAGTCGGCATCACGACAGCGCTGCACGAGGCCGGGTTCATTATGACCGAGACCAACCCCGACTATGTGGTGGTCGGCGAGACCCGCAACTATTCGTTCGAGGCGATCACCAAGGCGATCCGGCTGATCCTCGGCGGAGCGCGGTTCATCTCGACCAACCCGGATGCGACCGGACCGAGCAAGGACGGCCCGATGCCGGCGACCGGCGCTATTTCGGCGCTGATCACCAAGGCCACCGGCATGGAGCCTTACGTCGTCGGCAAGCCCAACCCGATGATGTTCCGCTCGGCGATGAACAAGATCGGTGCGCACTCCGAGAACACAGGCATGATCGGTGACCGCATGGACACCGACATCGTTGCTGGCATCGAGGCCGGGCTGCACACGATTCTCGTGATGACCGGCATCAGCGACGAGGCCGAGATCAACCGGTACCCGTTTCGTCCCGACGAGATCGTGGCCGGCGTGCACGAGCTGCTTTCGACTGATCCGATCGAAAGTGACGAGATCTAGCTGACTTCTCCCAGCCGGTTGTCGAGCGGTCCGTCTATGCGCCCGGCTCGCGCCGGCTTCAGGCGGTCGGACCGGCGCCCATGATGCTCGCCGTGAGCGGCTCGGCCGCAGCTCGGCTTGCGAAGCAGTAGTAGTAGCGCGGCTCATCGGTCCACTGTTCTTCGCTGATCGGATAGCTCCCCTGCATCTGCAGATTCGGGTAGGCGCCGGCCGCGTTCAAGTCGAGGATGCCGGGCGCCGTGCAGAGCAGGTTGATCTGGGCGGCCAGCGCGGCCTCCCCCGGGAAGGCTGTGGTCGCGTCGCCGCCAAAATTGCCGCGATACACCAGCTGGGCCGTATGCGCGGCGGCACAATCGAAGACCGTGAAGTCCTCCGCCCACGGGGACTCGTACGGTTCGAGGCACTCGCCACCGAACAGGGCGTTCCACTCGTTCACCCCGGCAGGCTGCGCCGCCGTGATCTCCGGGGTCGGCGTTGGTGTGGGTGTTTGCGTCGGCGTTGGTGTCGGCGTCGCGGATTGGGTCGGTGCTGGCGCCGCCACCGGGCTCACGACCAGCCGCTGGCCGAGATAGAACAATCCCGCGAGCACGATGAGTGCGAGTAATCCGACGACGGTCCAGACCAAAGCAGCCTGCGTTCTCCCGGGAACACTGCTCCCGGACCGGTGGCGGCTCGGTGGCTCGGCGCTGGTTACCTCCGTGCTGGCATCCTCGGCAGTGGTTGCCTCGGTGCTGTTCGGTGAGGCGAGCTTTACTGCTACCGGCACAAGCTCCGTCGGCCGGTCTGCGTCTGCTTCTGCGTCTGCGTCTGCTTCTGCTTCTGCTTCTACTTCTACTTCTGCTTCTGCTTCTGCTTCTGCTTCTGCTAAGCGGTCGCTCGACGCCGGGGCGGGCGCGATCTCGGCACCGGGCGTCGCGGCAAATTCTGGCTCAACCACGTCGGACGGGACAACTTCGTGCCCGACGTCAGCGACCGACACGACAGAATCTGATGACTCCGAGTGCGCAGAGGGCAGAGCCTCAGGGACCGGGGCGTCGGCCGGTTGCGGCAGCGGTGTCGTCCACCAGGGAGCTGGTCCAGCCGGCGCTGGTCCAGCCGGCGCTGGTCCAGCCGGCGCTGCCGAAATGGGCGGTTCCGGAAGCTCAGTGACTTCCGGTTGCGCCTGCACCGGCTTGCCGCGACGGGAGCGGCGGCCGAACCTGGTCACCAGCGGGGCGGCATCCACTGCGTCAGTAACCGACATCTCGTCAGCTGAGTCTTCAGTAGCCGAGTCATCGTCAGCTGAGTCTTCGTCAGCTGAGTCTTCGTCAGCTGAGTCTTCGTCAGCCGAGTCTTCGTCAGCTGAGTCATCGGAGCTGTGCCCCAATTGCGACGCGAGCCAGTCAATTCCGCGCTCGTCGTCGTCTGGTGCCACTAGTTGAGCCCCAGATCCTCAAGGGAGATCGCGGCGAAGTAGGGGTAGCCGGCAGCCTCAATCACTTCGCGGGCACCAGTGTTGCGGTCGACCACGACGGCGACGCCAGCAATCTCGGCACCGACCTTGAGCAAGGCTTCGATGGCGGCGAGGGGAGAGCCACCGGTGGTCGAGGTGTCTTCGAGCACGATCACACGCTTGCCAGCGAGGTCGGGGCCCTCAACCTGGCGGCCGCGACCGTGGTCCTTGGGCTCCTTGCGCACAACGAACGCGTCATAGGTCGCGCCGCGGGCAGCACCCTGGTGCATGACCGCAGCGGCGATCGGGTCGGCGCCCATGGTCATGCCTCCAATGGCAACCACATCCGGAACATCCTTGATGAGGTCGAGCATGACCTGACCGATCAACGGGGCAACCCGGTGGTCGAGGCTCACCCGGCGCAGGTCCACGTAGTACGTGGCCTTCTTCCCGCTGGTGAGAACGAAATCTCCGTGAAAAACGGCCTCGGCCGAGATGAAGTCGATGAGTTTCTGCCGTGTATCAGTCACAATTCTCAGTTTAGGGCATGCCCAGCAGGCCGAACGTGGTCGCCAGCAGTCGCGACGGGAGAGGGATTTTTCACGTGGTGTCCGAGTTTTCGGGCGCAACCGGGCCAGCCTCCGACTACCGCTGCTGGAACACTCGTCGCGAGATTACGATGCTCCCAAGCGACAGTGCCGCGATCGCCACGAGGTAGTACCCCGGAACGAGCAGTGAACCGGTGGTGCTGATCAGGAACGTGAGAATGAATGGTGCGAATCCACCGAACACGGTCACGCCGATGTTGTAACCGAGAGACAACCCCGTGGTGCGGATCTGCACGGGGAACATTGCCGACATGATCGCCGGCAGCGGCGCGAAGTACGCCGTGGCCAGCACGCCGAGCACCAGCTCGATGCCGATCATGGTCAGGAGGTTGGGCGATAGGTTCAGCAGTATGAACAGCGGAACGCCGAGTACGAGGGTTCCGGCAGCGGCCCAGGTCATCACTCGGGCCGGCCCTACCCGGTCGGCGAGCTTACCGATGAATGGCGAGCCGACGCTCATGATCACGCCGAACACCAGTGTGGACACGAACGCCGCCGCGGTGGGCATGCCCAGATTCACGATGGCGTAGGTGGGCATGAACAGTGCGGTGTACACACCCACCGATCCGAGCGCTACGACACCCACCATCGTCCAGAGGCGTCCGGCGTTCGCGATGAAGGTCTCCTTCAGCGGTGACGTCGACGGCGTCATGGTCAGAAATTCCGGGGTGTCCTGCATTTTGGAGCGGATGTACCAACCCACCGGCCCGATCAGGAGCGCGAAGATGAATGGCACGCGCCAGCCCCAGCTTTCGAGGCTCTGCTGGCTCAGGTAGTTGTTCAAAACGAAACCGAACAGCCCGGCCAGCAGGATCGCGGCGCCCTGCGTGGCTACCTGCCAGCTTCCGTAGAACGCCTTGCGGTGCGGTGCGTACTCGATGAGGAACGCGGTGGCGGTGCCGAATTCCCCGCCGGCGGCGAAGCCGGTCAGCAACCGGGCCACGAGAATGATCGCGGCCGCGGTCACCCCGATCGTGGCGGCCGTGGGTGCCAGCACGATCAAGAGCGTGCCGACGAACATCACCGAGATCGACACGAGCATGCCCGCTTTGCGCCCGGCGCGGTCGGCGTAGCGTCCGATCAGGATTCCGCCGAGCGGCCGCATGATGAAGGAGACGCCGAACGACGCGAAGGCGAGCAGCAGCGACGCCGTCTCGTCGGCCGTCGGAAAGAACAACTTCGCGATGGTCACGGCGAAGGTGCCATAGACGATCACGTCGAACCATTCCAGTCCGTTGCCAATGGATGCGGCCACGACCGCCTTGCGGGCCTGTCGCCGCTTCTCGGCGAGGGCGGGGCCATCCGTTTGGGACGTGCCGGTAACGGCGGGGACTGCTGACGCGTTGGTCATGGGTTTCTTTCTGTGCGAAAAGAGGTGCGATCAGGTCAATGCTGGTGCGCGAGGCGCCCGGCGAGTGCGCGCAGGAAATCTTCACAGGCGCTGATTTGCGCCAGGTCGATGTACTCGTTGGCGGTGTGCCCCTGGCGGATACTGCCCGGACCGCAGACCACGGTGTCGATCCCCGCCAGCTGAAACAGGCCACCCTCGGTTCCATAGCCGACAGTCTCTTCAGAGCTTGTTCCGGTGAGCTCGTGCACCAGTTGCAGCGCGGCGCCGGTTCCGGCCGCGCTCAGGGCGGGAACGGCGCCGATCGGGGCGAACGACACGTCGGCGGTTGCATGTTCGGCCCGCATCGCGGGGCGTAGTTCCCCGAGTACGAAGTCTTCGATGCGGGAGAAGATCGCGGAGGAGGACACTCCCGGAATCGCGCGAAATTCGAATTCGAAATCGCATCGCTCGGCGACCGTGTTCACGGCCGCCCCGCCCGAAATCGTGCCCACATTAATAGTTGTGTACGGTACCTCGAAGCTGGGATCGAAGGGGCCGTTCACTCGGTGCTCGTCGGCGATCGAGCGGATAAACGCTATGGCCCGCGCCGCGTACTCGATAGCGTTGACGCCATTGGGTGTGTTGGAGGAGTGCGAGGCGAGCCCGGTGAAACTCACCCGATACAGGTGGCTGCTCTTATGCGCCGAAACCGCCCGCATGCTGGTCGGCTCCCCCACTATGCAGATCTCCGGTCGGATGCCCCGCGCGGCCAGGTCGGCCAGCAGGGTGATGGCCCCGTGGCATCCCACCTCTTCGTCATAGGTCCACGCGAGGTGCAGCGGTGTCGCAAGCGGCCGTGACAGAAGCTCGGGCAACAACGCCAGAATGACACCGCTGAACGCCTTCATGTCGGCGGCGCCCCGGCCATACAGCCGGTTCTCGCGCACCTCGGCGGTGAACGGGTCGCTGCTCCACGCCTGCCCGTCCACGGGAACCACATCGGTGTGGCCAGCGAGCATCACGCCACCCGTCGTGGACCCATCGTGAGCCGGGATCGTGACCACGAGGTTGGCCTTCGTACCATCGGAGTTGGGTACGAGCACCGGCTCCAGCCCATGCACCCGCAATTCCGCGTCGATCACGTCGATCAGTTCCCGGTTGGAATTGCGGCTGGTGGTGTCGAAAGAGATCAAGCGGGCGATCCACGCGAGGGTGGTGGGTGCGAGAACGGTGGAGTGAGTGATGAGAAAACCTTTCGAGAGAGGAGTGCTGATTAGCCGATGCCGAGCTGCACGAAGCAGAGCCACACGAGCACGGGCACGACGGCGATCATGACGACAGCCCAGACCAGCAGGGCGCGGAAGAACAGCCGCTCGTCCTTGGGCGGGGCGCTGGCCATGAGCAGTGCCCCACTCGTGGACATGGGGCTGACATCCACCACGGATGCGCTGATAGCGATTGCCGTAATGACGCCGATGGGGCTGAGCAGCGGGTCAACGGCGATAGGCGTGACGAGCGGACTGATCACGCTCAGGGTGCCGGTGGTCGACGCGAACGCCGAAACAATCGCTACGACATAGCTCGTCACGAGGGCCGCGAGCGAGCTGTTACCGAGCCCGGCGATACCGTTCTGCAGTTCCTCGAGCGCGCCGATGGCTTCGAGCATGCCGACATAGGTGACGATCCCGGTGACCAGCAGAATGGCCGACCACGGCATGCTCTCCACGGCCGTTTTCTGCACGCTCGAGTTCACCACGATGAGCGCGAGGGCGATCACGAACGAGGCCACCCCCACATCGATGCCGAGCACGGTAGTGAGTAGGAGCAACGCCCCGAGGCCGATGAGCGTGAGCACCCGAATCGGCGTTGCGGCGACCTTCACCGCTGCTGTCTTTCGGGGTGTCACCGTCACCGGTCGGGTGAGAACGGATGCCCCCGCCCGTTTCGCGGGGGCGGAGCCGCTGACGCCGGCGCCCGTCACGATCTCGCGGGCACCTTCGCCCGACAGCGCGGCCGCACGGCGAAGACGCCCGCCCATGATCTTCTGCGCTGCCGCGTAAGCGACGAGGGCGAGAAGCGCATTGAACACGAAGCAATATATGAAGAGCTTGAGTGAGTCGGCGCTGGCGCCGGCATCGTCCAGCATCACGTTCGCGAGCACGCCGAACGGGTTGACCGGCGAGAACGCGCCGGCATTTGCGCCCTGCACCACAACGAGGCCCATGGCCAGCGTGCTGATTCCAAAGCGGCTACCGAGCGCAAGCGCTACCGGGGCCACGATAGCGATCGCGGCCGGGGTGAAGGCACCCGCCGTGGCGAGCACGGCCGTGAGCAGGAACATGAGCACGGGTACCAGTAGCTTGCGGTCACCCGCGAGGCGTTCGGCCCAGTAGGCGAGCAGGTCGATCGTGCCGTTGATACGCACGATGGCAAAGAGCAGCGTCGCTCCCACGAGAACGAAGAACAAGCCAGATGGGAACTCGCTAATCACCTCGGTGATGGGCAGGCCAGCCACGAGCGTGCCGACGCCGAAGGCCGCCACGAGCGCGATGAGCCCGGCGTTGATCTTGGTGAACGAGCCGATGGCGAAGGCCGCGATCAACACGAGGAAAGCGATAAGTGCGATGGACATGGCCCTGCCCTACGCGTCGGTGCGAACGCGACGAACCAGGGATGCGAGGGTGCCAGCCAGCAGCCCGCCGGCGTTCGGGATCGCCGGGGTGTGGCCGAGCAGTTGGAGGATTTCCCAGGTGGTCGCGGTCGCCGCGGTGATCACGGGTAGACCCAGCTCGTCTTCGACGGCCTGCACGGCGGGAAGCGAGGGCATCTGTACGCAGGCTGAGAGCACGATAACGTCGGCTCCCTCATGCTTCAAGTTGCGCGCGAACTCGGGCAGATTGAGCGGATTGAGACAACCCACGGCCAGGTTGTCGTCCACGCCCAGGCTCACAGTGTCGAGCACCTCGATACCCGCTCCCTCGATGTAGTCGCTCACCATTTGGGTGAGCGGTTCCATGTACGGGGCGACCATCACCACGCGGCGGGCGCCGAGCTGCTGCAGGGTGCGCACGAGAGCGCCGGCACTACTCGTCACCTCGGCCGGGTGACCGTTGTCCAGGGCCGCCTGGCGGATAACGTTCTCGGCCGGCTCGTGCGCGCCGGGGCCCTGCGCCATGACGGCCACGAGGCAGGCATACGCGATCGCGTCCACGTCGGCGTCGGAGACGGCCGTGGCGCAGTCAGCAGCCTTCGCGGCCATAGCGAGCAATTCCTCCGTCGTCACGTTTTTCAGTGCGGCACGGGCGGAGTGAAAGGTGTAGGTGTGGCCGGTTGCCGCGGTCTGACGGCGAAAGAGCTCCGGCAGCTCAGTCTCCATGGTCGTGTTGGAACTCGGGACGATCAGGCCGATTCGCGAGGAGCCGAGCCGGCTCGCAGTCATCATGGGGTCCGTTGTGAGGTTGGACTGTGTCATTGCTGTCTCCACGTCGTTGTGTGCTGGGCTGAGCTGAGCTGAAGTTGCAACCCATCAGATAGGTCGCAGTCCCATCATGTGGGTTACGTTTGATTCTGTCAAGGCGCTGCAAACCGTCGGAGCCGGCACGGCCCTATTCTGGAGTCGATGCCTAGAGCAGCTAAGTAGGAGCAACAATCGTGTCAACGGAGCAGGTGAATCGTCGGTCACCCACGCTGGTGCTGCACAAAATCACCGAGATTCTCAACTGTTTCCGGGTGGATGCCCCCGAACTCACCCTGCAGCAGGTGATCAAGAAAACCGGCCTGCCATCGAGCACCTGCCAGCGCCTCGTGCAGGACATGGTGCATGAGGGACTACTTGATCGCGATCAGGATCGGTACCGCATTGGAATCGCAGTGGTGCGCTGGGCTGCGCCCGGCACGCTCGGCCTCGACGCAGTGCAGCTCGTGAAGCCGGTGCTGCAGGACCTGCGCGACGAGACCGGCGAGACGGCATGCTTCTACGTTCGCGACGGTGCCTTCCGCACCATCGTGGCCGTAGCCGAGACGCGGCATGTGGTGATCCGGCCGTTCATGGTCGGCATGGTCATGCCGCTGCACGCCGGCGCTCCTGGAAAAATATTTCTCGCCTTCGATCCGGACGCCCGCGCCGCCATCGAGAGGTCTGATCTCGAGGCATTCACGGGTTCCACGCCAACCGATTTGGCACTCCTCGATGCCCAGGTCACGAGCGCGCGCGCACAGGGCTACTACGCCGCCTTCGGCGAGCGCAACCCCGGCGTGGGCTCCATCAGCGCACCCGTCTTTACACACATGGGCGAGCTAGCCGGGGCTATCGGCCTGGGCTTTCCCACCCAGAGGGTCACGCCCGACGACGTCGACCGACTCGGCCCGCTTGTGGCCCGGGCGTCGATCGAGGCGAGTCGTCGCTTGGGCTACGACTCGGCCGTGCGCGGGTAGAACTCCCGCCCCGTGACGGGGTACAGCCGAGGGGCCAGGCCTCGATGCCGGAGGCTTCTGCTAGAAGATGCGAACGAGGTTGCGACGCTCGACCTGGCGGTAGCCATCGCGGTGTACCTCGACGACGAGGGCAATGATTGAAACAACGGCAACGAGCACGATGGCGGTAAGAATGAACACGAGGTGCCTTTCACAAGAAGTGGACTGGCCCGGCACGGAGGCGACACTGCTCGTGTAAGACTCTCTTATTCGACCACCCCTGACCGTGCAGCACAATCGCTTTTTTCTGCATGAATTATTTAGACTAGCTACATGGACGTGCAGCGACTCGAACTGCTCCGTGAACTCGCCGACCGCGGCAGCATCACGGCCGTCGCCCTCGCCACGCACCGCACACCCTCGGCCGTCTCCCAGCAACTCAAGGTGCTCGAGCGCGAAGCTGGCCTGCCGCTCACCCAGCGGCACGGGCGTGGCCTCGTACTCACCGATGCTGGCCGCGCCCTGGCGCGCAGTGCAACGGATGTCGCGGTGTCGCTCGCGAAAGCAACCGCGCTCTGGGACGAATTTCGCAACAACGCCACCGGCGAAGTGAGCCTCGTCACCTTTCCAACGGCCGGTCAGATGCTGTTGCCCGGTGTCATTAAAAACCTGGGGCCCGGGCTCGTACTCAACTGCGCCGACGAAGACCCCGAACTGAGCGACTTTCCCGCCCTCACCGCCGAATATGACATTGTGCTGGCCCACTCGATGAGCGGGCAGCTGTCCTGGGCCGGCCGGGGCCTCACGGTCGTTCCACTGATGACCGAGCCGCTGGATGTGGGACTGCCGGTGGGGCATCCGCTTGCTGATCGCGCCTGGGTACGCCCGAGCGACCTGATCGGGGAGACCTGGATCGGGGTAAGCGACGGTTACCCGTTCGAGCGTATTCTGCACGCGATCGAGCAGGAAGCCGGCGCTCACTTGTCGATGGCGCAACGCTTCGCCGACCTCGCCTTGATCGAGTCGTTTGTGATTGCCGGGCTCGGCATCGCCCTCGTGCCGCGCTACACCTCCAGCGGGGGCCAGCCCGGTCGACTCGTGTTGAAGCCCCTGCGGGGCATCGAATCCCAGCGCCAGATCGTGGCGCTCATGCGCCCCGACCGAGCGGAGCGCTTAGCGGTGCGCACCGTACTTGACGCCCTTCGAGCCCAAGCGTTGCAGGTGCAACATTCTCACACGGTGAAATAGGTCGGCTACCTCGGCGTTACTGGTTCTGAGGGAAGCCCAGGTTGATACCGCCGTGGCTCGGGTCGAGCCAACGGCTCGTCACGGCCTTCTCGCGCGTGAAGAAGTTGACCCCGGCGGGGCCGTAAGCCTTGGCGTCACCGAACAGCGAGTTCTTCCAGCCTCCGAAGGAGTGGTACGCGACCGGCACGGGAATGGGCACGTTGATGCCGATCATGCCCACCTGCACCTCGTTCTGAAACCGGCGAGCGGCGCCGCCGTCGTTGGTGAAGATCGCGGTGCCGTTTCCGTACTGGCTGGCGTTGATGAGGTCGAGGCCCTCCTGGTAGGTCGCCACGCGCACGATCGACAGCACGGGTCCGAAGATCTCGTCGAGGTAGACGGCCGAGTCGACGCTGACCTTGTCGAACAGGGTCGGGCCAAGCCAGAAACCGTTGGGGTCACCGTTAACTGTGATATCCCGACCGTCGATGACGACGTCAGCTCCGTCATTCTGGGCGATGTCGATGTACCCGGCAACTTTGTCGCGGTGCACCTTCGTGATCAGCGGGCCCATGTCGCAGCCGCGGGTGCCGTCTCCGACCGTGAGGTCCTTGACCCGTTCGGCGATCTTCGCGATGAGGTCGTCGGCGACTGGCTCGACCGCCACGATCACGCTGATGGCCATGCAGCGCTCACCAGCGGATCCGAAACCGGCGTTGACGGCGGCATCCGCAGTGAGGTCGAGGTCTGCGTCTGGCAGCACGAGCATGTGGTTCTTCGCGCCGCCGAGGGACTGCACACGCTTGCCGTGCTTGGCCGCCGTCTCGTAGATATAGCGGGCAATGGGCGTCGAGCCAACGAAGGAGATCGCCTGCACGTCGGGGTGCACGAGCAGCGCGTCGACAGCTTCCTTGTCACCGTGCACGACGTTGAGCACTCCCTTGGGCAACCCGGCTTCGGTGAACAGCTCGGCGAGCCAGTTCGACGCGGATGGGTCTTTTTCGCTCGGCTTGAGCACGACGGTGTTGCCGGCCGCGATGGCGATCGGAAAATACCAGAGCGGCACCATCGCCGGAAAGTTGAACGGGCTGATTATGCCCACAACGCCGAGCGGCTGGCGCAGTGTGTAGACGTCGACGCCGGTCGAGACGTTCTCGGAATACTCGCCCTTGGACAGGTGCGGCATGCCGAGCGCGAATTCGACGACCTCGAGCCCGCGAATGATCTCACCGAGCGCGTCGGAGGTCACCTTGCCGTGTTCGGCGGTGAGGATGTCGGCCAGGTCACCCTTGCGCGCATTGAGCAGCTCACGAAAGTTGTACATGATGCTCTGGCGTCGGGCCTGGCTCATATCGCGCCAGGCCGGGTAGGCCGCCTGGGCGACCGCGACGGCGGCGTCGAGGTCGCGAGTGCTCGCAAGCAACACGTTCTTGGCGACTGTGCCGGTGGCCGGGTTGAACACCGGCGCGGTGCGCGAAGAGGTACCGACGGCTGCTGCGCCGTTGATGTAGTGCGAAATGGTGGGGACGTCGGTCATGGTTGAGCCTTTCCGTGGATCGGTTAGGAAAGCAGGTCGAGGCTGAGCACCTCGTCGTAAATGGCGAGCGCCTCGGCAACGTCAGCGTCAGTGACGACGCAGGGCGGCACAACGTGGATGCGGTTCTCCACGAGGAACGGCAGCAGGCCGCGGCCGAGCAGTTCGCCCTTCACCCGGGTCATGACGGCGGCGCTCACCGGCTCGCGGGTCGCCGGGTCGGCCACGAGTTCGAGCGCCCAGAAGACGCCGACACCGCGCACTTCGCCGATAATCGGGTGTTTTGCCTGCAGCGCCTTCAGGCCCGGCTCGAGCACGTCGCGGCCGATGCGGGCGGCGTTCTCGACGATGCCCTCGGCCTCCATCGCGTCGAGCGCGCCGACGATCGACGCCATGGCGAGCGGATGCCCGCTGTAGGTGAGTCCGCCGGGAAAGACCGTCTCGTCGAAGGTGGCCGCGATGGCATCGGAGATGATCACACCACCGGTGGGTACGTAACCGGAGTTGACGCCCTTCGCGAAGGTGATCAGGTCGGGTACGACGTCGTAGGCCTGGAAGGCGAACCAGTGGCCGGTGCGACCGAAGCCGCACATGACCTCGTCGAGGATGAGCATGATGCCGAATTTGTCGCAGAGCGCGCGTACGCCGGGCAGGTAGCCGGCCGGCGGCATCATGATGCCGGCGGTGCCGGGAATGGACTCGAGCAGAATGGCGGCGATCGAGGCGACGCCCTCGCTCTGGATGACGCGTTCGAGGTGGTGCAGGGCGCGCGCGCACTCCTCGGCCTCGCTGGTCGCCCAGAATTCGCTGCGATAGAGGAACGGGCCGAAGAAGTGCACGTGGCCGCGCGAATACTCGTTGCGAACGCGGCGCCAGTCGCCGGTGGCGACGATGGCTGCTCCGGTGTTGCCGTGGTAAGACCTGTAGAGCGAGAGCACCTTGTCGCGGCCGGTGTGGAGGCGGGCCATGCGTATGGCGTTCTCATTGGCATCCGCTCCGCCGCTGGTGAAGAAGACTTTGTTGAACCCGGCCGGGGCGCGGTCGGTGATGCGCCGGGCCGCTTCGCCGCGGGTGAGATTGGCGGTGGACGGCGCGATGGTCGTCAGCAGGGCGGCCTGCTCGGTGATGGCTTTCACGACAGCCGGATGCTGGTGGCCGATATTCACGTTCACCAGCTGACTGGAGAAATCGAGATACGTTCGTCCGTCGTGATCCCAGACTCGGCAGCCGAGCCCACCGGCGATGACGAGCGGCTTCAGCGCCGCCTGCGCCGACCAGGAGTGGAAAACGTGCGCGCGGTCGAGTTCGCTGGTGTGCGCATTGAGGCTTTTGGTGCTGGTGTCAGTCACGTATATCGCTGGCTTTCTGTATTGGTGGTGGAGATGAAGAATGCTATTTTCTGGCCGTAATGGTGTCGGTCAGGCCCGGAATCACGGTTTCACCGTAGACGCGCATCGTTTCTTCTTTATTGTCGTGCTGCAGGTACCCGGCAAACTGGTCGACACCGAGTTCTTTGAGCGCCTCGAGCTTCTCGATGTGGTTTTTTGCGGTGCCGAGTAGGCAGAACCGGTCGACGATCTCGTCCGGCACGAAAGCGGCGTGCTCATTGCCGGCCTTGCCATGCTCGTTGTAGTCGTAGCCCTCACGGTCCTTGATGTAGTCGGTGAGCGCCTTCGGCACGGTCGAATCGGCGCCGTACTTGGCCACGATGTCGGCCACATGGTTGCCGACCATGCCGCCGAACCAGCGGCACTGGTTGCGCATGTGCTCCCAGTCCTCTCCGATGTAGGCGGGGGCGGCGACGCAGAACTTGATCGACAGGGGGTCCCGGCCGGCATTGGAGGCGGCGGTGCGCACGCTCGCTATCATCCACTCGGCGACATCGAGGTCGGCCATCTGCAGGATGAAGCCGTCGCCGACCTCTCCGGCGAGCTTGAGCGCGAGCGGACCGTAAGCGGCGACCCACACGTCGAGGCTGGAGCCGCGGCTCCACGGAAACTGCACCGTGGCGCCGTTGTATTCGACCGGGCGGGAGTTGGCGAGCTCCCGAATGACGTGGATCGACTCGCGCAGGGTCTTCAGTGTGGTCGGGGTGCCATTGGTGGTGCGCACGGCCGAGTCTCCGCGGCCGATGCCGCAGATGGTGCGGTTTCCGTACATCTCGTTGAGGGTTGCATAGGTCGACGCCGTCACCGTCCAGTCGCGCGTGGCCGGGTTGGTGACCATGGGACCGACGATGATCCTGCTGGTCTCGGCCAGGATACGGCTGTAGATCACATAGGGTTCCTGCCAGAGCAGGTGCGAGTCGAAGGTCCAGACGTGGCTGAAGCCGTGTGCCTCGGCCAGTTTGGCCAGTTGCACGGTGCGCGCCGACGGCGGGTTGGTCTGTAGCACTGCTCCAAAATCCATGTCATCGCCTCAGATCAGACTGTCACTAGATCAAATACTGGCTCAGGCCGCGCTTGATATAGCGACCGTCACCCTTGGTACCGAGGTAGGCGGAATCGTTGATGATGACCTTGCCTCGGGAGATCACGGTGTCGACGTGGCCGTCGATCTCGTAGCCCTCCCAGGCCGAATAGTCCATGTTCATGTGGTGTGTCTTTTCCACACCGATGGACGTGTGCCCGTTCGGGTCGTAGATCACCACGTCGCCGTCGGCGCCGGGCGCGATGACACCCTTCTGGCCGTACATGCCGAACATGCGCGCCGGGGTGGTTGAGCACACCTCGACCCAGCGTTCGAGCGAGATCTTGCCATCGACGACGCCCTGGTACAGGAGGTCCATGCGGTGTTCGACCGAGCCGATGCCGTTGGGAATCTTGGAGAAGTCGGTCAGTCCCAGGTCTTTCTGACCCTTCATACAAAACGGGCAGTGGTCGGTGGAGACCATCTGGATATCGTTGGTGCGCAGGCTCTGCCACATGTGGTGCTGGTGCCCCTCGGCCTTGGCGCGCAGCGGTGTGGAGCAGACCCACTTGGCGCCCTCGAAACGGCCCCACTCGTCGCTCTCGGCACCCAGGTTGTCCTCGAGCGAGAGGTAGAGGTACTGCGGGCAGGTCTCGCCGAACACGTTCTGACCGTTGTCCCTGGCCGACGCGATTTGGGCCACGGCCTGCTTGGCTGAGACGTGCACTATATACAGGGGTGCTCCGGTGAGGTCGGCGAGCATGATCGCCCGGTGCGTGGCTTCTTCCTCGGCCTGCCAGGGTCGGGTGAGCCCGTGGTAGAGCGGACTCGTATTGCCGGCAGCGACCGCCTGCTGCACGAGCAGGTCGATGACGCTGCCGTTCTCGGCGTGCATCATGATCATGCTGCCGTTCTGGGCGGCCCGCTGCATGGCCTTGACGATCTGGCCATCGTCGCTGAGGAACACTCCCTTGTAGGCCATGAACAGTTTGAAGCTCGAGACGCCCTCGTTCACGAGTTCGTCCATAGCGGTGAGGGAGCTGTCCTGCACGTCGGAGAGAATCTGGTGAAAACCATAGTCGATGGCACACTGGCCGGAGGCCTTCTCCTGCCATTTCTGGTACTGATCGAGTACGTTCTCGCCGGCGTACTGCACGACGAAGTCGACGATGCTCGTGGTACCGCCCCAGGCGGCGGCGCGTGTGCCGGTTTCAAAGGTGTCGCTGGCCTGGGTGCCGCCGAACGGCATCTCCATGTGGGTGTGGGCGTCGATGCCCCCGGGAATGACGTACTTGCCGCCGGCGTCGATGACGAGGTCGACATTGCCCGCCAGATCGAAGCCGAGCAGGTTCGCGCCGGGCGCGAGCACCGCGACGATTTTCTCACCGTCGATCAGCACATCGGCGAGCCCTCGGCCCGTGGCGTTGACCACGATGCCGTTCTTGATCAAAGTCTTCATGGCATCCGCTCTAATCAGTGGCAGCTAGGGCGCGACGAGGGGCTCGTAGGAGTCGGGGCGGCGGTCGCGGTAGAACTGCCAGGAGTTGCGCACCTCACGGATCACGCCGAGGTCGAGGTCGCGCACGACGATCTCCTCGGTGTCAGTGGACGCGATCGCGCCCACGTAGTTGCCCGTGGGATCGACGAAGTAGGAGCTGCCATAGAAGGTCACGGCCTCGTCGCCGAACTCGGCCTCTTCGGTGCCGATGCGATTGTTGGCGCCGATGAAGTACTGGTTGGCCACGGCGGCGGCCGGCTGCTCGAGCTCCCACAGGCGGTTGGACAGGCCGGGCTTGGTGGCCGAGGGGTTGAACACGATCTCGGCGCCGTTCAAGCCGAGTGCGCGCCAGCCCTCGGGAAAGTGGCGGTCGTAGCAGATGTAAACGCCGATCTTGCCGTACTTCGTGTCGAAGACTGGGTAGTCGGTGTTGCCGGGGCGAAAGTAGAACTTTTCCCAGAACTGCGGCAGGTGGGGGATGTGGTGCTTGCGGTATTTGCCGAGGTAGGTTCCGTCGGCGTCGATGACCGCTGCGGTGTTATAGAGCACGCCGGGCTGTTCTTCTTCGTATATCGGCACGACGATGACCATCGTGAATTCGGCGGCGAGCTTTTGAAAGCGCTCGACGATAGGGCCCGGCACGGCCTGAGCGTAGTCGTAGTACTTAGCGTCCTGCACGATGCCGAAATAGGGGCCATGAAAGAGCTCCTGAAAGCAGATGACCTGCACGCCCTGGGCAGCCGCAGTACGCACGAAACCCTCGTGCTTTTGGATCATGGATTCTTCGTCGCCGGTCCAGGTGGCCTGGGTGATCGCTGTTCGAACGATATTTCCACTGTCAACACTCATGCTGTGCCTTCCACTTGCTTTCGTTAGTCAAGGGGCAATACGAACCGCGCTGTTCGTGTTGTTATTCATTGACGTAAACATTTCAAATGTGTTTTTCTGTGTAGTGCACGCATTAGTTATCCTGTCGGCCAGCGCACCCGGAGGCAAGGGCAATGCAGAACTTTATCGGCGAGATCGAGCAACGCTCCCCCGCAGGGATTGCCGCGGCCATCGGCCGGCTGATTGCCTCCGGTCGGCTCGCACCGGGCGACCGCTTGCCCACCGTTCGAGTGCTGGCCGGCGAGCTCGGCGTGAGCCCCGCCACGGTCAGCCACGCCTGGCAGGCGCTTTCCGCGGTCGGCCTGATCACGTCACGCGGGCGCGGCGGCACCTTCGTGACGGACACCGCACCCAAGTGGCTGCCGGCCCGCAGCCAGTCCATGATTGGCGCGGTTGGTGCGATTCGCCTCGATCTCTCGCGCGGCACACCCGACCCACAGTTGTTGCCGAAACTGGGGCCGGCGCTCTCCCGGGTTTCCCAGCGGGCGGTGACGCCGAGCTATCAGGATCTGCCGATTATTCCCGAGCTGCTCGACGTGCTGCGGGTTTCGTGGCCCTACCCGGTCGAGACCATCACCATCGTCGACGGCGCCCTCGACGCCATCTCGCGCAGCCTCGACGCGGTGACCCACTTCGGTGACCGGGTCATCGTGGAGAACCCGTCGTTTCCGCCGTTCTTCGACCTGCTCGACCAGCTCGGGCTCGAGCGGCTGCCGGTCGCCGTAGACGAGCACGGCATCGTTCCGGCTGGCTTCGCTGCAGCACTGAAGCTCGGCCCGACGGTTGTGCTGTTGCAGCCGCGCGCACACAACCCCACCGGAGCGTCGATGACGGCGCATCGGGCCGAAGAGCTGACCCGGCTGCTGCGCACGACTGCGGCGAGCGCAGACACCATAGTGATCGAAGACGACCATTCCGCCGAGATCAGCATCGCACCCGACGTGAGTCTCGGCGTCTGGCTGCCGGAGCGCACGCTGCACGTGCGCAGCTTTTCTAAATCGCACGGCCCCGACCTGCGCATTGCTGCCCTCGGCGGACCGACCGCGCTCATCGACCCGATCGTGTCACGGCGAATGCTCGGCCCCGGCTGGACCAGCCGCATGCTGCAGACTATTTTGCATGACCTGCTCACCAACGGCGAGAGCATGGCGCAG
Organism: Cryobacterium sp. Y29; assembly: GCF_002929825.1. Taxonomy (GTDB): domain Bacteria; phylum Actinomycetota; class Actinomycetes; order Actinomycetales; family Microbacteriaceae; genus Cryobacterium. The sequence continues at coordinate 159,367 of NZ_PJJN01000029.1, read as the reverse complement.
GTCAGCGAGGCCCGCCGCATCTACTTCGCCCGCCAGCGTGCCCTCGCCGACGCCCTGGTCGAGTTCGGGCTCGACGTGGTGCAGGCCGACGGTATCAACACCTGGCTGCCGGTGCTCAGCGAACGTGACGCCATGGTGCGTCTGGCCGCGTCGGGCATTCGCGCGGCCGGTGGCTCGCCATTCCTGGCGAACACCGGTGGCCCCGAGTTCATTCGAGTGACCGCCGGCGCCCTGCCCGACGACATACGACCTATTGCCGAGGCCCTCTTTGCCGCGGCGCATCCGCGTGATGGCGCTGAGCACCCGGTCGCTGCGCGCTGGTCGTAGCCCTGGTGGGGGCCTAGGGTTGAGGCAGACCACCGGTTTGCTTTGACCGGTTCTGCTGGCCTGGATTTGGGCTGAGGTCCACCACTGCTGTGTTACCAACAGCGTGCCAGTTTGCGCCTGATTTGCCTGGAGCATGGGGCCGCACAGAGTCGAAAGAAACCTCATGCCACGAATTGTTGCGCGCCTCGCCGCGCTGGCCGCTGCATCCCTGTTGCTCAGCGGATGCGCCGCCACGGTCGCCCCCGCCGCCACCAGCACTGAGGTGCCGGCAGCCAGCGCGAAGTACCCGATCACCGTCGACAATTGCGGCACGAGCGTCACCGTCACGGCCGCCCCCGAACGCATCGTGTCGATCAAATCGTCGACGACTGAACTGCTGCTGGCCCTGGGCGTCGGTGACCGCATCGTGGGTTCAGCCTTTCTCGATGGCCCGCTGCCCGAGTCGCTCGAAACGACAGGCGCTGACCTCAACGTGATCAGCGACTTTCTGCCAGGTCAGGAGGCCGTGCTCGGGCTGAACCCCGACTTCATCTACGGGGGCTGGGAATCCAACTTCACTGCGGACGGCGCGGGGGAACGTGACGCCCTCACGGCGCTCGGCGTGAGCACCTACGTCTCCCCCGCGGCCTGCAAGGGCGAGCGGATGCCGAACCCACTCACCTTCGACACCGTGTTCACCGAAATTGAGGAGGCCGGCGCAATCTTTGGGGCAGCGCCCGTCGCTGCCGATCTGGTCAGCACCCTGCAGGATGAATTGGCCGCGCTCGAACCGACCTCCACGGACACCTCCGCCCTCTGGTACTCCAGCGGCACCACCACGCCCTACGTCGGCGCCGGCATCGGCTCACCGGAAATGATCATGCAGGCTGCCGGCCTGAGCAATATCTTCGCTGATGTGAGCGACACCTGGACCTCGGTGGGCTGGGAATCGGTCATCGAGGCCAACCCGAGTGTCATTGTGGTGGTCGACGCCACGTGGAACACGGCCGCCTCGAAGATCGCCCACCTCGAATCGGACCCGGCCACCCAGGTGCTTGACGCCGTGAAGAACCAGCGCTACATCATCCTGCCGTTCGCCTCGACCGAGGCCGGCATCCGCAATGTAGAAGCGGCGTCCTCCGCGATCACCCAGCTAGCCGACCTGAACGAGTGATCTGGTCCAGTCGGGAACTGCGGTGACCCGGAGCAGATACCTCGGGTGGTTCCTCACGGCCACCATCACTTTGATTCTGGGGTGCGGGGTCGCGGTGACCACTGGACCGGCCGCCGTGTCCCTTGCACAGGTAATGGGCAGCATCGGCGCCCACCTCGGCTTTGCGACGGAATCGGTTCCGATCCTCATCGACTCCATCGTCTGGCAGCTGCGGCTGCCGCGCGTGCTCACGGCTGCGCTGGTCGGCGCCGGTCTTGCGCTGAGCGGCGCCGTGATGCAGAGCGTGACGCGCAACCCCCTCGCTGACCCGTACCTGCTCGGGCTTTCGAGCGGGGCATCCGTCGGCGCGGTCTGCGTTGTGATTCTCGGAATCGGCTTTTTTCTACCGGCGGCGGCTTTTGCCGGCGCTCTACTCGCCCTCGTCGCGACGCTGAGCATCGCCAGGGTCGGTGGCACTATCACCCCGGTGCGAGCCGTATTGGCGGGGCTTGCCATCGCGCAGCTCGCTGGCGCCCTGACGTCATTCATCATCTTCTGGGCCGCCAAGGGCGACTCTTACCGCGAGATCCTCAACTGGCTGCTCGGCTCGGTGGCTGGCGCCACCTGGCAGAGCGTTGCGATCGCCGCGACGGCCGTGGCCGTCGTGGGCACGGGCATCCTGCTGTCGGCGACCCGGCTGGACGCCTTCGCCTTCGGTGATACCTCGGCGGCAAGCCTCGGCATCAACGTGAACCGCACCCGCTGGGCGCTGCTCGGATCGGTCGCGCTGCTGACCGGGGCGATGGTGGCCGTCAGCGGGTCGATCGGATTCGTCGGGCTTATTCTGCCGCACCTCGTGCGCGGCGTCAGCGGCCCGGGGCACCGCAGGCTCCTGCCACTGGTAGCGGTCTGTGGCGCGCTGTTTCTGGTCATCGCCGACACGCTCGCGCGCACGGTGTTCGATCCGCGCGAACTGCCGGTGGGCATCATCACCGCGTTCATTGGCGTGCCGGTCTTTATTCTGCTGATCAAGAGAAAGAAGTCGCACCTGTGGGCGTAGACCTCGACCAGCTGTCGTTCGCCATCGACGACACCAGAATTCTGCGGGATGTTTCGGCGTCACTGCCCACCGGCAGCGTCACCGGTCTGCTCGGGCCGAACGGTGCCGGCAAATCCACCCTGCTGCGGCTCATCGCCGGCATCGACAAAGCGGATACCGGCACCGTCTCCCTCGACGGCGCCTTGGTCGGGTCCTTGTCCCGCCGCGAAGCAGCCCGCCGTATCGCGCTGCTCGAACAGAATGCGGCGCCGAGCGTGGAACTGACCGTGCTCGACGTCGTGCTTCTCGGTCGCATCCCGCACCGTACCAAGCTGATGGGGTCGTTCGGCGGTATCGACGACCGCGCCGTCGCCTTCAGCGCACTCGAGGCCGTCGGCGCTGCAACGTTGGCCGACCGGTATTGGCAGACCCTGAGCGGCGGCCAGCAGCAGCGCGTGCAGATTGCCCGGGCCATGGCGCAGCAGCCGAGCCTGCTGCTACTCGACGAACCGACCAACCACCTCGACGTCAGCGCCCAACTCGCTCTGCTGGGGCAGGTGCGTGAGCTCACAGTGACGGCGATCATGGCCCTACACGACCTCAACCTCGCGGCAGCGTACTGCGACCAACTTCTGCTGCTCGATGGCGGCCGGCTCGTTGCCACGGGCACCCCCGACGAGGTACTCACCCCCGAGATCATCGGCGAGGTCTACGGCGTGGACTGCTTCATTTTGCAACACCCGCGCGGCGGGCATCCGGTCATCGTGTACTCCGCCGCCACGTCGAAGGGCAACTCATGAGGAACGTGACCGTGCTGGCCGGCGGCGTCGGCGGTGCCCGCTTCACCCGCGGGCTGCTGGCCCACCTCGCCGCGGCGGCCCCCGACGCAGCCGTGACGGCCCCCGACGCAGCCGTGACGGTGATCGTGAACACCGGCGACGACATGTGGCTCGACGGGCTGCGCATCTGCCCCGACCTCGATACCGTCATGTACACCCTCGGCGGCGGCATCAACGAGGAGCAGGGTTGGGGCCGTCCCGAGGAAACCCGGCGGGCTTCCTCGGAGATTGCCGCCTACGGCCGGGGCTGGTCGTGGTTCACGCTCGGCGATCTCGACCTCGCCACGCATATCGTGCGTACCGATCTGCTGCGAAACGGGTCGACCCTCAGCGAAGCGACCGCGTTCCTCTGCCGACGCTGGCAGCCCGGAGTGCAGTTGCTGCCGATGAGCGACCAACCCGTCGAGACTTACGTATGCCTCGCTGAGAATGTAGATGAGCACGCGGTCGGTGACTATATTCATTTTGAGGAATGGTGGGTGCGTTACCGGGCACGGGTGGCCGTAACCGGTTTCGAACAGCGCGGGCTGGCCGACGCGATCGCAGCCCCCGGCGTACGTGAAGCCATCCGAACGGCCGACCTCATCGTGCTTCCGCCCTCAAACCCGGTCGTGTCGATCGGCACAATTCTGGCCGTGCCCGGCGTTCGCGACGCCCTGCGCTCCACGACCGCCCGGGTGGTCGGGGTCTCCCCGATCATCGGCGGCGCAGCCGTGCGCGGTATGGCCGATGCCTGCCTGCGCACGATCGGAGTCGAAACGAGCGCCCTCGCCGTCGGACTGCACTACGGCTCCCGCAATCGAGGTGGGCTGCTCGACGCCTGGCTCATCGATGAAACGGATGCCGCGGCGCTGCCCGCGCTGGCGGCCGCCGGCATCCGCTCTACTGCCGCGCCACTGTGGATGAGAGACCTGGCCGCCACGACCGCGATGGCCGCCGCCGTACTCGCCCTGTGAACTAGAGCCCTGCGAACTAGAGCCCTGCGAACTAGAGCCCGGCGAACTAGAGCCCGGCGAGCAGCGCTCTCGTGTGCGGGCCGAACCCGAACGCCCGGGCCACGTCGAGGTCGACAACGGTATCGACATCGTGGCGCAGCGTCGATGTGGGCGACAGGTCGAGCACAACGTGCCCGGCGGCCTGATGCGCGGCGCGAGAGCCGACACCGAACTGCGGCGTGAACGAAATGCCAGCACGGGCGAACAGACTCGTCGTTCCCACGCCTTCGGCGTCGGGCACGACGGACCGCACGTGCTGGGCGGCGAGCGCGAAAGCGTCGTCCAGGTCGGCCGGGCGCAGGGCGGGCAGGTCCCCGGTCAGCACAGCCAGGTGCGCGTCAGGCTGGCTGAGTCGGGCGGCAGTGATGCCCTGCATGATCGCAGTATTCAACCGGGCATGCCCCGTTTCAGCTCCCGGCGCCTCGAGCACGATGACCGCGCCGAGCCCGGCGAGCAGCGCGCCCACACGCGCACTCGGGGTCACCACGAACACGCGCTCCACAGCTGATGCTGCCACCAGTGCCGCCACCGTGTCGAGCGCGAACGCATCGGCGAGCGCTGCCCGTTGGGGCCCAGCCCCGAGTCGGCTCTTCGCCTCCGGGCTTCCTTTTATGGGAACGACGACCACCCAGCTCGCCGTGCCCGAAAGCGGGGACGGCGTTCGGCCGACTGCGCCGCGGGTCTGGTCCATAGCAAAACGCTAGCAGCGTCGTGCACACTCGGCGCGCGGTAGCCTCAAGGGTCGACTGCAACCCTACGTCGACCGCCGTCACCCGCGTCGCGGGCAACGTCCCGGGCCGCAGCGTCGACCTGAACTACCGTTTCACGCTGCACGCCGAAAGCGGCCTGATCGAGGCCCTCACGATCTCGATCTAGGCCCTTCCAGCCGCGAGCCCGGCGGCATACCCCTCGGCATGTCCCTCGGCGTACCCCTCGGCGTACCCCTCGGCGTACCCCTCGGCACAGGCCTCCGCCGTGCCGAGACGGAACATGTCGCTGTCGCTCGGGCGCTGCAGCGCCCGAGCGCCGGGGAGCGCCAGGTCACCGACGAGCCGGCCCAGTCCGCGTACCACGGCGACCGGGTTGCCGCTGGTCTTGCCCTTGACCAGATCGGCAGCGGCAGCGATCTCGTCGGCGACGGCCGCGACGGTGACGTCGAGGCGGCGGCCGGAGGTATCCGTTGTGCCGCGCAGGTCGTCGAGTACCGCGAACCCGGCTGCGCCAATGGCCAGGTCGGTCTGGCCTTCCCTCCAGGGGCGCCCGGCGGTATCGGTCACCAGCACGCCGAGCCGCAGCCCAGTGCGCTCACGGAGGGCCGCGCAGATGATGCGCGCAGATGAATCCGGATCAACTGGCAGTAGCAGCACCACGCCATCGGGCGCGTTGCTGGTGTCGACGCCCGCTGCGGCCATGACCAGGCCCTGGCGGTTTTCGACGATGCGAGTGACCCCGCCGGGGTACGCCCGCGACGCCACGACGCGCACCGTCTCGTCGGTGATCGCCTGCTCCCGGTCCATCGCCGCGACGACGCGACCCTCGGCTTTTGAGACGATTTTACTGGTAACTGCCACAATGTCGCCATCGAGCAGGCGCGACTGCGCCGCCTCCGCGATCAGGCCGACCAGGTCGTCGCCGGCCTGAATCTCGCCGAATCCACCGAGCGTGAACACCTTGAGGCCGAACAGCTCCATAGCGCCCACTTCGGCGACGGCAGCGTCGGGCTGCGAATCGTGCGCCATCTATCGAACGAGCTTCGGCAGAACGGATGCCCCAAAGACGTCGATCCACTGCTTCTGGTTGCGGCCCACGTTGTGCAGGTAGATGCGATCAAAGCCGAGGTCGACGAACTTTTGGATGTACTTGCGGTGCTCGTCGGGATCGGCCGAGATGATCATGCGACCCTCGAAGTCTTCCGGGCGTACCAGCTTGGCCATCTGCTCGAACTCGAACGGCGAACGGATGTCGCCCTTGGGAAACTTCATGCCACCGTTCGGCCACTCGTGCAGGGCGCTGGCCATGGCCTCTTCGTCGGTCTCGGCCCAGCTCATGTGGAGCTGCAGCACCTTGGGCATGATCGAGGGGTCCTTGCCGGCTTCGCGGGCACCGTCGTCGAACTTGCCGAACAGCATCGAGATCTTCTCCAGTGGGGCACCGACCGTGATGAGGCCGTCGGCGAGCCTACCGGCACGCTTGGCGGTGACCGGGCCGGCGGTGGCGACCAAAATCTCGGGGGCCACCTCGGGCATGGTCCACAGCCGAGTCGACTCGAGCTTGAAGAACTGGCCGGAGTGCTTGACATCCTTGCCCGCGATCGACCCGGCGAACAGCTTCGAGATGATTTCGATTGCCTCGAACATGCGGTTGATGCGCTCGGGCGCTTCCGGCCAGTATCCACCAACGATGTGCTCGTTCAGGGCCTCGCCGCTGCCGAGACCGAGCCAGTGCCGGCCGGGATACATCGAGGCGAGGGTCGCGGAGGCCTGGGCAACCATCGCCGGGTGCCAGCGAAAAGTCGGGGCGGTCACGCCGGGACCGAAGTCGCCCTTGGTGCGCTCGGCGATGGCGGCGAGTACGCTCCAGACGAAACTCGACTGGCCCTGGGCCGGTACCCACGGTTGAAAGTGATCGGCCGCCATGACACCGGTGAAACCATGCTCCTCGGCGTACGCCGAGAGCGCGACCGCCTCAGCCGGTGCGAACTGCTCCAACATGGCCGCGTAGCCAATCTGCAACTGCGTCATTGTGCCCTTCCTGCGCCTCAAGATTTTCTACCCATTCAATCGCACCCTATTCAATCGCACCCTGAGGAGAAGTGCATTCGATACCGCGGGGGCGGCATCCGCTCGGCGCCTTATAGGCTGGAAGCATGCGCATTGCCACCTGGAACGTCAACTCCGTTCGTGCTCGTTCCGGGCGTATCGTCGACTGGCTGGAACGCGAGGACATCGACGTTCTCGCCATGCAGGAGATCAAGTGCAAGCCCGAACAGTTTCCGTTCCAGGTGTTCGAAGACGCCGGCTACGACCTCGCCATTCACGGTCTGAGCCAGTGGAATGGCGTGGCGTTTGCCAGCCGCGAACCGATGACGGATGTCGTCACCGCTTTTCCGAATATGCCCGGCTTCCAAAAAGGTGCGGTCGGTCCAAATCAGCCGCTGGAGGCGCGCGCGCTCGGCGTGACCGTGAACGACCTGCGCCTGTGGAGCCTGTACGTGCCGAACGGGCGCGCGCTCGGCGACCCGCACTACGACTACAAGCTGGCCTGGCTGAAGGCCCTCGAGGCCCACGCGGCCGCGGAACTCGAGGCCCATCCCGCGCTCGCGCTGGCCATGATGGGCGACTGGAACGTCGCCCCGCGCGACGAAGATATGGGCGACCCGAGCTTCGTACCCGGCATTTCTACTCACGTTTCGCCGCTTGAGCGCGAGGCTTTCGACGCCTTCGAGCAGGCCGGCCTGGCCGATGTCGTGCGGCCGATCGTGCCGGAGGGCTTCACCTTCTGGGACTACAAGCAGCTACGGTTTCCGCGCAACGAGGGCATGCGCATCGACTTCATCCTCGGCTCGCCAGCCTTTGCCGACCTCGTGACGGATGCCAGCATCCACCGCAACGAACGCAAGGGCGACGCCCCGAGCGACCACGTGCCGGTGCTCGTCGACCTCGACCTGGGCGGCGATGACGACGATCGCCCGATGATCTTCTAGCAAAAAGATGCGTTAACGACAGCTGCCCCCGGCTTTTCGGCCGGGGGCAGCTGTCGTCGCAGTAAAAAGTACAGTGCGAGGTGCCGGTGGTTAGACCGCGACCTTCTCGGGAGCCTTGTACTTCGGGTGTGCCTGCCCAGCAGCAAGGTCGAATTCGGCATCGATCTCGGCGTTCGGCTTGTATGTTGCGAAAGAGACCACGACGGCCACGATCATACTGGCCGCAAATCCGGGCACGATCTCGTACATGACGCTGCCCAAGCCAACGCTTTTCCAGACGAAGACGACGACGGCACCGGTGACCATGGAGGCCAGGGCGCCCCAAGTGGACAACTTCTTCCAGTACAGCGAGAGGATGACCACGGGGCCGAAGGCGGCACCGAAGCCAGCCCAAGCAAAGCCGACCAAAGCGAGAATGGTCGAGTTCTGCTGCAGCGCGATCAGTCCGGCAATGACGGCGACGAGCAGCACGCCGACGCGTCCGAGCATGACCAGCTGCTTGGGCGCGGCATCCTTTCCCACAATCTTGTAGAGGTCTTCCACGAGCGCCGACGACGAGACGATGAGCTGTGAGGAGATAGTGCTCATGATGGCGGCCAGCACCGCAGCCAGCACGAGACCGGCGATGAACGGGTGGAACAGCGTCTGCGACAGCAGCAGGAAGACAGTCTCCGGGTTTGCGAGATCCAGGTCGGGGTTCTGCACGAAGTACGCTTTCCCGATCAGGGCGGTCGCAACAGCACCGAGGGCGGTGAGAATCATCCAGCCGATGCCGATGCGGCGACCGGCCTTGGCGTCCTGCGGGGTGCGCATGGCCATGAAACGCACGATGATGTGCGGCTGGCCGACGTAGCCGAGGCCCCAGGCGGCAGCCGAGATAACGCCCAGCACGGACCCACCAGCGGTGAGGGAGAGCAGGTTCGGGTCAACTTCGCGGATGGAGTCGAGGGTGGCGGTGATGCCGCCAGTGGCGTTGAGCGCCACCAGCGGAACCGCGATCAGCGCGATGAGCATGAGGACGCCCTGGGCGACGTCGGTGAGCGTCGCTCCGAGGAAGCCGCCGAACAGCGTGTAGAGCAGGGTGACGCCGGCAACGATCAGCATGCCGGTGACGAACGTGGAGCCGAAGGACTCCTCGAAGAAAACACCGCCGGCAACCATGCCGGAGGAGACATAGAACGTGAAGAACACCAGGATGATCACGCCGGAGACAACGCGTAGCAGGCGCGACGTGTCTTTCAGCCGGTTCTCGAAGAAGCTCGGAATGGTGATCGAGTTCTTTGACACGAAGGTGTATGAACGCAACCGCGGGGCCACGAACTTCCAGTTCAGCCAGGCACCGATGGTGAGGCCGATCGCGATCCAGGCCTCGACGAGGCCGGACACGTAGATGGCTCCGGGAAGTCCGAGCAGCAGCCAGCCGGACATATCGGAAGCGCCGGCACTCAGCGCAGCGGTACCGGGTTTGAGGCCTCGGCCAGCGAGCATATAGTCGTCAAGATCTTTGGTCTGCCGAAAGGCGAAATACCCGATGGCCACCATGCCAGCGAGATAGAGAACGATCGCGATTATCTGAAATGTTTGATCCGTCAATGGGATTCCTTTGTTGGGATGCCCGACTTACAGGACGTGAATGCCCGGAGTACGGGCAAGGTAAAAACTCCAGTCTTGCAGATATACCGGTATTTTTGGCCAGACGATCTCCATTTACCTGCGATGCACGGCCAAACTGTGCGAGCATAATTTTCCATGCACACAAATGACAGAGCGGTCGGTGTTGACCGTAAATTGACCAATTATGCCGATCCAGGGTTCAGCAAATTCATTCGACGCGCCTTTCTCTCTTCGGCGGGTTTGGACACTGACGACCTCGAGCGACCGGTCGTGGGGATCGTCAACACTTCCTCCGATTTCACGACCTGCCACCGCGAGATGCCACAGCTCATCGAGAGTGTGAAACGCGGTGTACTGGAGGCGGGTGGCCTTCCCTTCGTCTTTCCGGTCATGTCGATCGGTGAAATTCTGACCACGCCCACGAGCATGCTTTTTCGTAATCTCATGGCCATGGAACTCGAAGAACAGCTCGGCAGCCAGCCGATGGATTCGGTCGTTCTGCTGGGCGGATGCGACAAAACCGTGCCGGCCGAACTCATGGCCGCGGCATCGGCCGATATCCCGGCGATTTCGCTCGTCGTCGGCCCGATGTCCGTTGGAAGTTACCGGGGCGAGCGCCTCGGCGCCTGTACCGATTGTCGACGACTGTGGTCGGAGTTTCGCGCCGGCACCATCGACGAGGCCACCATCGGTGAGATCAACCAGGAGCTCGCGCCGACCGCCGGCACCTGCATGGTGATGGGGACGGCCTCGACCATGGCCTGCGTCGTTGAAGCGATGGGAATGTCACTTCCCTTCGCCGGCACCGCGCCGGCAGTGTCGGCCCATCGGCTGCGCCTTGGGGTGCAAACCGGGCGCCGGGCCGTCGAGATCGCTGCCGCCGACCGCCGACCGTCTCAAATTATGACCGAGGGGGCATTTCGCAATGCGGTGACGGTGCTCGCGGCGGTCTCCGGCTCAACGAACGCGATTATTCACCTGACCGCGATTGCCCGCCGCCTCGGAATTGAGCTGAACCTCAACGATTTTCACGAGATCGCGGCACGCACGCCGTTGCTGGTCGACTGCAAACCCGCCGGTCAAAATTACCTGCCGGACATGCATCGGGACGGCGGAGTACCAGCCCTGCTCAAAACCCTCTCCCCGCTGCTCGACCTGGACGTGCTCACCATCACCGGCCAAACTCTGGGAGAGGTCCTCGATGGCGCCAAAGCCCCGCAAGCCTGGCAGAGCACCGTGCATGCGCTCGATGATCCGCTCGGACCGACGGGCGCACTGGTGACGTTGACCGGGTCGCTCGCGCCGGATGGCGCCGTGATCAAGGTGGCCGCCGCATCCCCTCATCTGCTCGTACACGAGGGGATCGCCGCCGTCTTCGACTCCCTTGATGATGTCGACGCGCGGCTAAATGATGAGAGTCTCGGGCTGACCCCGGATCACGTTCTGGTCATGCGCAACATCGGCCCGGTGGGAGCGGGCATGCCAGAGGCCGGGTCCATCCCCATCCCCCGCTATCTGGCACGGCAGGGCGTTCGCGACATGGTGCGCATCTCGGATGGGCGGATGAGTGGCACCGCCTATGGAACGATCGTGCTGCACTGTGCTCCGGAAGCCGCGATCGGAGGGCCGCTCGCCCTCGTTCGCGACGGCGACCGCATCCGGCTCGACGTGCCAGGGCGCACCGTTGACCTGCTCGTCGATGACCAGGAACTTATGCGCCGGCGTGCCGAACTGAAGTTGCCGGCGCTGCCTGCTCGAGGCTGGAGCCGACTGCACGCGTCGACGGTGATGCAGGCTCCGGCGGGTGCGGATCTCGATTTTCTGCGCTGACGGGCTTACCCAACTCCAGGGTCGAGCAGCTGTGCCAGGTGGATGCCCCGGCGGTCACTGAGATCCTGCAGCTGGGTGCGGCAGGAGAATCCATCGGCCAGTATCACCGTGTCGGCCGCGGCGTCGCGCACCGCCGGGAGTAGTTGCTGCTCGGCCACGGCGATCGACACGTCGTAGTGGCCGCGTTCGACGCCGAAATTGCCGGCCAGGCCGCAGCATCCGCCCAGTTGGGACAGTTCGGCGCCGGCCCCCTGCACCAGCGCGGCGTCGGGGCTCCACCCCATCACGGCGTGGTGATGGCAGTGCGGCTGGGCCACGACCGTAGTCCCCGCCAAGACCGGCGGTAGGTAGTCGGGAAGCGTCGTCAGAAATTCGGCGAGCGTGTGGGTGGCCTCCGCCACGGGCTGCGCCACCTCATGCCCGAGCAGTTCGAGGGCATCAGAGCGGAGAACCCCGGTGCAGGAGGGCTCCAGCCCGACGATCGGGATTTTGTTGGCAGCGGCAGCAGAAAGCTGGCCGACCGTTTTGCCCAGGATGGTGCGGGCGGCAGCGAGCTGACCGGTTGAGATCCAGGTGAGGCCGCAGCACAGCGGCGCCTCGGGAATCTGCACCGTGCACCCGGCGGCTTCGAGCACCCGCACCGCGGCACGACCCACCTCGGGAGTGAAATAGTTCGTGAACGAGTCAGCCCAGAGCAGCACCGGACGCTCATTTTCGACGCTCCCGCGAGGCTCGCGGGCGTGAAACCAGTCGGTGAAGGTCTGTTCGGCGAATTCGGGAATCGAGCGACGGTGGTCGATGCCTGCCAGCCGAAGCGCGAGCTTGCTCAGCAAGGGAAGTCGCACGAGCCGATTGAGTAGTTTCGGGGCGACGGCGGCCAACCGCGCCCAGCGAGGCAGCCAGCCGAGCGAATAGTGGGTGATCGGGCGCAGGCGACCCCGATAGCTCTGGTGCAGCACCTCAGCTTTATAGGCCGCCATGTCCACACCGGTCGGACAATCCGAAGCGCAGCCCTTACACGACAAACACAGATCGAGTGCGTCGTGCACCTCCGGGGAACGCCAGTTCGTACCGCCCTGATTGATCATCTCCTGCAGCACCCGCGCCCGGCCCCGGGTGGAGTCCTTCTCCTCCCGAGTGGCCAGATAGGAGGGGCACATCACACTGTCGCCTGTGTTCTCGGCTCGGCAGAGGCCTACCCCGGTACACCGATGCACGGCCTGGCTAAAGTCGCCCCCGTCTGCGGAATAGGACAGTGCCAGCCCGGCGTGTAACGACGACACCTGCGCCGAGCGGATGTCCGCATCCAGTGGGCGCGGATCAACGATGATGCCCGGGTTCAGTACATTGTCCGGATCCATGATTGCTTTCACCGAGCCGAACAGGGCGAGCGCGTTCGCGGAATACATGATCGGCAGTAACTCGCTTCGGGCCCGGCCGTCACCGTGCTCGCCGGAGAGTGACCCCCCGTAGCTCGTCACCAGCCTGGCCGCAGCGGTCATGAACGCCCGGAATCGGGCCGGTCCGTCGGCGCGGCCGAAGGGAATGTCAAGACGCACGTGCACGCAGCCGTCGCCAAAGTGCCCGTAGGGAAAACCGACCAGGTCGTGCCCGCTGAGGAGGTCGTCGAAGTCACGCAGATAGGCGCCCAGCCGCTCCGGCGGCACGGCAGCGTCCTCCCAGCCGGAGTGGGCCGGGGCCCCGACCGGCGACCGGCCGGCGAGTCCGGCACCGTCTTCCCTGATCTTCCACAGTTGGGCGGCCTGGCGCGGGTCGGTGATCACTTTCGAATCGATGGCCGCACCGATCTGGCTCACGCGCAGGACGCGGTCGGTGACCTCCTGCAGGTCATCGCCCGACACCTCGATGAACAGCCAGGCGGTGCCGGCCGGCAGCTCGGGCACGGCGCCGGGCCCTTTTCGGGTGCGCACGACGTCGACGATGCGCGAGTCGAGCCCTTCACAGGCCGTGGGCTGCAGTGGAAGCACGGCCATGACCGCGTCGCCGGCCGAACCGATGTCGGGGAAGCCGAGCACGACCATTTGCTTGTAAGCCGCGTCAGCGACCAGGCTGACGCCTGCCTCCAGCACGATTGCGAGGCTGCCCTCACTACCGACCAGCGCACGCCGCAGGTCGAAGTCCCGTTCGGGAAGCAAGTGTTCGAGGGCGTAACCAGAGACTTGGCGACCGAATCGACCCAGTTCAGTGCGAATGGTGCCGAGCTCACCGCGCACGAGCTGGCGTAGCGCGTCGGTTTGAAGCGAGGCCGGGGTGCCGCCCGGGCCGAGGAAGAGTCGTTCACCGGTTCCGGTCAGCACGTCGAGATGGGTAACGTTGTCTGCGGTTCGGCCGTAGGCCAGGGTACGCGAACCGCAGGCATTGTTTCCGATCATGCCGCCAATGGTGCAGCGGGTGTGCGTCGACGGGTCAGGGCCAAAGCGCAACCCGAGTGCCAGGGCCGCCTTCTGCAGGGTGGCGTGCACCGTTCCAGGTTGCACCACCGCACTGCGGGCCTCGGCATCAATCGACACCACCTGATTTAGATATCGACTGAAATCAAGGATGACCCCGCTACCGATAGCGTTTCCGGCCACCGACGTGCCGGCGCCGCGCGACGTGATCGGAATGCCACGGTCTCGGCAGAGTTCCAGGGTCGTGGCCACCTCGTCCGCATCCCGCGGCAGCACGACGGCCGACGGAACGACGCGATAGAGCGACGCGTCCGAGGAATAGGCGAATCTCGTGGTGTCGTCATCGCGCACATGCCTGACCCCCCGGGAACGCAGAGCGGTGGCCAAAGATTGCGGATGTGCGACGACGGTGTGCATGGGTAGCAATGCTACCGGCGGTGTATCGAGCACAATGCACGCCAAAAATGTAGTGTGGCAAGCTCTTTGACTCCGGCGTCAAATTGGATACAGTATCCAAATGAGTCTGTGCAACGATGCAATCCAGCCGACCAATTCGCCCACTCCGGCCGTCCGCCACTACCGGCGTACCCGATGACCGGCGCCACGAATGATTGGCTCGGGCTGGACGCCCAGCGCGTTCTCGTGGCTGGTGCCGGCGGAATCGGCACCGCCTGCGCTCTCGCCTTCCTGGAGGTCGGCGCCCAGGTTGTCGTTGTCGATCTCAGCCCCGAGCGGCTCGCCGAGCTTGATCCGAGAATTATCACCGTGCAGGCAGATCTGACAACCACGGCCGGGTGCGAGGGTGCGGTCGCCGCGGTGGTGCAGAAACTCGGCGGGTTGGATGTGCTCGTACACGCCGTCGGCATCAACCATCGGGTACCCCTGCTCGACCTGCACGACGACGATTGGCAGCGCATCCTCGACGTCAATCTCTCGACCGCTTTTCGTCTCGGTAAGGCGGCTGGCCGAATCATGATCGACGCGGGCTACGGGCGTCAGGTGTATTGCTCCTCGGTCTCGAGCACCCTCGCCCACGCCGACCATGCGCCGTACGCGGCCAGCAAGGGCGGCCTTAACCAGCTCTTGCGGGTCATGGCGCGTGAATGGGCCGCTTCAGGTGTCACGGTCAATGCCATAGCGCCGGGCTACGTCGAGACCGAGCTGACCCGCGCGCACCTGGACCTGCCGGGAATTCGGGACTATTACACCGAGCTCGTGCCAGCTGGCCGGCTGGGTACGGTCGATGACCTCACCGGATCAGTGCTCTTCCTGGCATCACGCCGGGCGGCCTTCGTCACCGGTCACGTGCTGCTCGTCGACGGCGGCCGAACCCTTGTCTGAACACGCGCAGGGCGGGCGGCTCCCCCTCCTCCCTCCGACCGGGCAAAACCCGGCCCAACGCCTGCTCTACAACGACATCATCGCTCCCCCGCGCGGCGACGGCCCCTTTCTCGTCGTCGACAGCGCTGGGCTGCTGGCGGGGCCGTTCAACGCGCTGCTATATTCCCCGACCGTCGGCCGGGCGGTGTCAGCCCTCGGTACCGCGCTGCGCTTCGCAGGCACGCTCGACCCCCGCACGAGGGAACTGGTGGTGTGTCTGATCGCCGCCGAGTACGGCTGTGACTACGAGTGGTACGCCCATAGCCGGGTGGCGGCGACAATCGGCATCACACCGAGCGAACTGCAGGCGCTCGCCCGGGGGATAGCGCCCGACACGGCCACCGAGGGAGAAAGATCCGCTCTCGCTTTCGTCGTGGCGCTGGTACGTGACCGGGCCGTGGATTCGGCCACCCACGCACGCGCGCAACGGCAGCACGGCCATGAGGGCCTCGTCGAGATCACGATGCTGGTCGGGTATTACCAGCTATTGGCGGGCCTGCTGATCGCCTTCGAGATTCCCGCTCCGTCTGGCGCGCGCGAAGCCACCTCGTGAGCCTCGGTGAAGGGGCCTCGCCGCTGGCCGGCATCAAGGTCGCCGATTTCTCTCGAGTGCTGGCTGGACCGTTTGCCTCGATGATGCTCGCCGATTTCGGAGCCGACGTCATCAAGATCGAGCACCCGGCGGGAGATGACACCAGGGCCTGGGTTCCGCCCGTCGATGACAACGGCATGGGCTCCTACTTTTCGAGTGTCAACCGCAACAAACGGTCAGTGGTCTGCGACCTGCGCACCGCGTTGGGGCTGGCCGAAGCCCGCAACATTGCCCTCGCCGCCGACGTGGTGATCGAGAACTTTCGCCCGGGAGTCATGGAGCGCTACGGGCTCGATCATGCCGCCCTGCGAGCCGAGCGACCGCACCTCGTCTATTGTTCCATCACCGGCTTTGGAACGGATGCCGGCGCTCACCTTCCCGGCTACGACCTGCTCGTGCAGGCTGTCGGCGGCCTCATGAGTGTTACCGGATCCCCGGATTCCGAGCCCAGCAAGGTAGGCGTCGCCCTGGTCGATGTGATCACCGGCCAGAATGCCGTGGTCGGTATCCTGGCCGCCCTGCGGGTACGCGACAGCACCGGCGCTGGGCAACGCGTCGAGGTAAACCTGCTCTCGTCCCTACTCGCGGGCATGGTCAACCAGACCTCGAGCACGCTCGCCACCGGCACAGCTCCGCGCCGGATGGGAAATGCCCACCCAAGCATTGCGCCCTATGAGACCTTTCGCACTGAGGACGGCCCGATCGCCGTGGCCGTCGGCACCGATCGGCAGTTCGCCAACCTGGTTCGCGTACTCGGACGGCCGGAGCTCGCCGACGACGAGCGGTTCAGCTGCAACGCCGATCGCCTGGCGAACCGGGTGCAGCTCAAGGAACTGCTGGAAGCCAGCTTGCAGCACCGATCTGCCGCCGAATGGTCCGCCACGCTACTGCTCGAGGGGGTGCCGGCCGGCAAAGTGAACTCCATCGCGGAGGCGCTCGAGCTGGCCACCATGCTCGGCCTCGATCCGGTCGTGAATGTGACGGACGGGTCGAGGACCAGTCGACAGATCGCGAACCCAATCCGGCTCTCGCACACCCCTGTGCGATATCTGCGCCCACCACCGTTGCTTGGTGAACACGCCGGCGCCACCTTCGCGGCCCCGACACCCCCGCTCGAAGCCACCACCATCCCCGCACTGCACACGACCAGAAGGAATTCCCATGCTTGACACCTCAGATCTCATCGGCATCGAATCACTCCTCACCGACACCGAAATCGCCCTGCGCGACGAGGTTCGTTCCTTCGTCGACTCGTCGATCAAGCCCCATATCGCTGGTTGGTATGAGAAGGCGGTTTTTCCGCTGGAGATCGTGCCGGAAATGGCCAAGATGGGGCTTTTGGGTATGCACCTGTCGGGATACGGCTGTCCGGGACGCACCTCAGTCGAGTACGGCCTGGCGGCCATGGAGCTGGAGGCGGGCGATTCCGGGCTGCGCACCTTCGTCAGCGTGCAGGGCTCCCTCGCGATGAGTGCGATCCACAAGCACGGCTCAGAGGAACAGAAGACCGAGTGGCTGCCGCGCATGGCAACCGGCGAACTGATCGGCTGCTTCGGTTTGACCGAGCCAACGGCCGGCTCCGACCCGGGCAGCATGACAACCTTCGCTCATCGCGATGGCTCCGACTGGGTACTCAACGGCACGAAACGATGGATCGGGCTGGCCTCGGTCGCGCAGGTAGCCATCATTTGGGCGATGACCGGAGACGGCATCCGTGGTTTTGTCGTGCCGACCGACACTCCCGGTTTCATTGCGACCCCCATCGAGCCGAAGCTGTCGATGCGGGCGTCCATCCAGTGTGAAATCGCGCTCACTGACCTGCGGCTGCCGGAGTCGGCGATGCTGCCGAAAGCCCGCGGCCTTCGTGGGCCGTTCGAGTGCCTCAATGAAGCGCGTTACGGCATCATCTGGGGCGCTATGGGCGCTGCCCGGGACAGCTATCTCACCGCACTCGACTTTTCGCGGGAGCGGATGCAATTCGGTAAGCCTCTTGCTGGCTACCAACTGACCCAGCAGAAGCTCGTCAACATGGCTCTCGAAATCAACAAGGGGACCCTGCTCGCCCTGCAGATCGGCCGCCTCAAAGACCTCGGCACGCTGTCAACGCATCAAATATCGGTGGGCAAGTTGAACAACTGCCGGGAAGCCATCGAAATTTGCCGGGAAGCGCGGGCCATGCTCGGGGGGAACGGCATCACTCTGGACTATTCACCGATGCGCCACGCGAACAACCTGGAAAGCGTACGTACCTATGAGGGCACCGACGAGGTGCACACCCTCATCCTCGGGCAGTACATCACCGGTATCGCGGCTTTTCGCTGAGCAGACATCACGAACGAGACGGCACAACCGGGTGAGTTAGAGTCATGATCGTGACGCGACTAACTTCCTCCTCGGCGACCGGCACCCGACCATCGACGGCACCCGAATTTGTGCTCAAGGAGTTGCGCCGGTTGATTGTAGTCGGCGACCTGGTTCCCGGCCAGCCATTGCGCCAGGACACGCTCGCCGAACGGCTTGGAGTGAGCCGGGTACCCGTGCGGGAGGCGCTGAACACCCTGGAATCCGAGGGTCGGGTCGTTCACGAGCCGCACCGCGGCTATCGGGTAGCGCGGTTGTCCCTGGCCGACCTATTGGAGGTCTACCGAATTCGGCAGCTGCTCGAGACCGAAGCCGTGCGTACGGCGATGGCCAATCCTCGGAGCGAAGTGCTGAACGAATTTCGCGAGGCTGCCCGCGCAGTCGAGCGCGCCAGCAATGGCGGCGATCTGCTGGCCATGACCGAGGCCAACCGACGGTTTCACTTCGTGCTGGTAGCTGCCGCCGGACTGCCACGGCTGGAGCGTATCGTCGGCGCGCTCTGGGATTCCACCGAAGCGTACCGACTGCTGTACTACGAAACCCCTAGTAACCGACAGCGCGTGGAGCAGGAGCACGCCCAGATGGTGGAGGCATTTGCCGCCGGTGAGACCGATCGCCTGATCGGGTTGCTGGACGACCACCGGCGGCATGCCACGAACGCCCTCAAGGCGCTGCTCCCGTGACCCTCGACGCGCCTGCCTGATCGAATCCGCCACCCGGCAGTGGGATACTATAGCTGGGAGGCAATTACTATGGCGAAGGATGACCCACGCAAGACGCACGCCGACACGGTCTACGATCTACTGCTCGGGCAGCTGATGAACGGCACCTTCAGCCCGGGGGCTGCCCTCAACATCCCCACGTTGGCACGTGAGTTCGACGTGAGCCAGACACCGATTCGCGAGGCACTCGCGCGTCTCGAGCACACGGGGCTCGTTCGCCGTGAGGCGCTGCGGGGCTACTTCGTGGCACCGCTGTTCAGTGAAGTGGAACTGGACAAGCTCATGGAGGCCCGGCTGGTGCTTGAGCCTGCGCTGGCGCTGGAGGCCGGCCGACGCGTGACCCCCGAGTTCCTCGCCAGACTCGTGGTACCGATTGATAACCTGCTGCGCATGTCCGAGTCTCAGGTCATCCGCTCATTTCGGGATTACTGGTCGGCCGATGAGGAGTTTCACCGCCTCATCGCTGAGCAGTCGGCGAACCCTTTTTTGGATGGGGCCTATCGCTCGCTCGGCGGGCAGGTGCAACGCTTTCGTTTGTTCGTGAAACTTGGTTCAGCGGATGCCCGATTCGCCGCCGCGGAACACCGGCAGATCTACGACGCCTTCGTCGCCAGGGCCCCAGAGGCCGCCGCGGATCAGATGCGCCACCATATCGATAGCGCCCGGCTGCGCGCGCGGAGCGATCGCCAGGCCATCCATGCCGACGAATCGCCGCCCGGGGGCCGTTGAACCGGTCAGCCGACGCGAAAGCGGAGCTCACCGACCCCCTCGATGCCGCCGCGAACCTCGTCGCCGGGCACGATTGCCCCGACGCCGGCGGGCGTCCCGGTCAAGATGAGGTCCCCCGGCCGGAGAGTGACGGAGTGGGACAGTGACGAGATCACCTCGGGAACGGTCCAGATCTGGTCGAAGAGGTCGCCCTGCTGCCGGGTGTGGCCGTTCACACTCAACCATACGGGCGCGGCGGACGGATGCCCGATTGTGGCAGCCGCGACCAGCGGGGTGCACGGTGCCGAAAAATCGAAGCCCTTGGACAGCTCCCACGGACGTCGCAGCGCCTTGGCCTGGTCCTGGAGGTCACGCCGCGTGAGGTCGACCCCGGCGCCGTAGCCCCAGACGTGGTCGAGGGCATCCGCTACCGCGATGTTGGCCCCCGCAACGCCGATCGCCACGATGAGTTCCATCTCAAAGTGCAGGTTCTCGGTTTGTGGGGGGTACGGCACCTGATGGGGTGCGATGGCGAACTCCGAAACACCCTCGTCAACGGCAAACACGGCGTCGGCCGGTTTGGCGAAAAAGAAGGGCGGCTCCCGGTCGGGGTCGTTGCCCATCTCCCGGGCGTGATCGGCGTAATTGCGCCCCACGCAGTACACCCGGCGCAGGTGGTATCGCTCGCTCGAGTTCGCGATTGGCAGGCTGGGCGGGGTGGGCATCGCCGGTGGGGCAAGCGGCGTGGAGGCAGTAGACATTGCGTTCCTTTCAAAGGTTGGCCGATCAGGGGTTGAGAGCGAAGCGGTCCCGCCACTCCAATCCTGAAAGGGTTCCCGCGATTGGCGCGTACTCACAGCCGATCCAGCCGCTGTATTCAAGTCTGCGCAGCACGGCAAAGATGTGCGCCCAGTTCAGCTCGCCGGTGCCGGGCTCAGTGCGAGAAGGAGCGTCCGCGATCTGCACGTGCCGGATGACTGGAAACAGGGTCTCGAGCCGCCGGGTAATGTCCCCCTGGTCCACCTGGCAATGGTAGACGTCGAACAATACACCGACGCGGCAACCACCGACCGCTACGGCAACGTCGGCTGCCTGTTCTACCGAATTCAGAATGTATCCCGGCGCATCACGCCGGTTCAGGGCCTCAAGCAAAATGGTGACCCCGAGCGTCGCTGCTTGCTCGGCGGCCCAGCGGATGTTCGCCGTGTACGTTGCGAAGGCCCGGTCATACCCCGTTCCGTCAACCGGCCGGAGCCCGCCGAGCACGTGCACGAATGAAGCGTCGAGGGCATGGGCGTATTCCAGTGCCCGATGAATGCCGTCGCGATACTCGACCACCCGATCCGGCCGGCACGCCAACCCGAATCGCTCAAGCCCGAACGGATCGGTCGGCGTATTGATGAGAATCTGCTGCAGCCCCGCCTGGTCGAGCCAGCCGCGCACCGTTTCGGGCGCGTAGCTATAGGGCGAGGCATACTCCACCGCGGTGAAGCCAGCCGCAGCGGCCGCATCGAATCGCTCGCGAAAGGGGAGCTCGGTGAAGAGCCACTTGAGGTTCGCGGCCAGTCGCAGCTGGGGGCCGGTTCGGTGCATCCCCTCACTATAGTAGGCGTCGGCACTATAGTATGGTTCCGGTAGGAAAACTATAGTTTAGTCCTGCCGCGCACGCGGCAGGACCAGATGGGAATGGATCAATGAAGACTCACGTCATTGTCGCCGGAGCGGGTATCGTCGGACTCTCCACAGCCTATGAGCTGACTCGTCGCGGTCATCGTGTCACAGTGCTGGAAAAGGAACGTGACGTGGCGAAACACCAGACGGGAAATAATTCCGGTGTCATCCACTCGGGCCTCTATTACACGCCGGGAAGCCTAAAGGCGAAGCTCGGCCAGGCCGGGGCAATCTCGATGGAGCGCTTCGCGAAGGATCACGGAGTGGCCGTGGATATCTGTGGAAAGCTCGTCGTCGCCACAACGGCCGCGCAGGTGCCGGCACTGGAGCGGCTACACGAGCGCGGTCAGGCCAACGGGGTGAGTTGCCGCATCGTGAGTGCGTCAGAGGCGCGGGAGGTGGAACCGCACGTCAACGCCGTGGCGGCACTGAAGGTAGATTCGACCGGCATAGTGGACTATCGCGGTGTCTGCGCCGCCTTGCGCAGGCTGATCGAGCAGGCTGGCGGCGAAGTGCGCTTCGACCAGAAGATCGTCGGCGTCACGACACATCCCGACGCGGTTACGGTCACCACCAGGGTGGCCGAGTTTCGCGCCGACGAATTCGTCAACTGCGCCGGGCTTCACAGCGATCGGGTCGCCCGTCTGGCCGGCCTGCGGCCGGACGTTCAGATCATTCCCTTTCGCGGCGAGTATTTTGAGCTGACACCGGAGTCGAACCACCTGGTCAATGGCCTCATCTATCCGGTTCCCGACCCGGCATTCCCCTTTCTCGGCGTGCACCTGACCCGCATGGTGAAGGGAGGCGTGCACGCCGGACCCAATGCTGTTTTCGCCCTGGCCCGTGAAGGGTATACCTGGCTACAGATCAACCCCCGCGACACGTGGGAGAGCGCCCGTTGGCCTGGCCTGTGGAAGCTGGGAAAAAAGTTCTGGCGAAACGGACTCGATGAGGTCGCGCGGTCGCTCTCGCAGAAGCGATTCCTGGCCAGCCTGCGTGAACTCGTTCCCACCCTGGCCGACGACTGCCTCATCCCCACACATGCCGGTGTCCGCGCCCAAGCCATGCGCCGGGATGGCAGCCTCGTCGATGATTTCTACTTCGAACGGGCCCCGCGGCAGATCCATGTGTTGAATGCCCCGTCTCCCGCTGCGACGGCGGGGCTGGAAATCGGCCGCGCCGTCGCCGACGAACTGGCGGCCCTGCGATGATCATCGAAACCCGACCCATCATTCTGGCCAGCACCCTGGCCGTGCGCACCGCCCTTGATTCCGGTATTCTCCGGTCCTTCGAGGCGGCGTTCGGGGTTGTCGTAGAGGCAGAATTCGAGCCGACGACCGTTTTCGTCGCCCGGATCAACGCCGGGTATCAGCCCGATGTTGTGATCGCTACAACGAGTGCCATCGATTCCCTGGCCGCCGCTGGACACGTAGTGTCGGCATCCATCACCCCCCTTGTGCGCTCCGGCATCGGCCTTGGCGTTCTTCACGGCTCCCCGCACCCCGACGTAAGCACCGTCGAGGCGCTGGTCACGACCCTGCTCAACGCTCGATCGGTCGCTTATTCACGGGCGGGGCAGAGCGGCATCCACTTCAGTCGCCTGCTCGAGGAACTGGGCATTGCCGACCAGATCAATACCACCGCTACCGTGCTCGAGAAGGGCTTCACTGGCGTGGCACTGGTCGACAAACGCGCCGATCTCGCCGTGCAGCAGGTGAGTGAACTCCGGTTTGTCGCGGGGGTCGACGTTGTCGGAACCCTGCCCGAACCCGTGCAGCTCTACAGCGAATTCTCGGTCGCTCTTGGAACCGCGGCCTACAACGAGCCGGAAGCGCAGCAATTGCTGACCTTTCTAACCGGAGGCTTGGCCCGAATCGCCTACACGAACTCCGGCCTGACAATGCCGGGCGTCGTGCTTCCGCGCGTTCTGGTTCCGGCCGCGCTGCCAGCGCTCGACCGCGGCAACGGGGCCTCCACGGTAGCCCTCGTGACCAAGGCCATCGGCGCTGTTAGCTTTCTCAACGGCATCACGACCTTCGAACCGGGCGCGGCCATCGGTCACCACACCCATAACTGCATCGAGAGCGTCGTCGTCGTGCAGGGCGACGCCATCGTCAACATCGACGGCGTGGAAACACCGTTGTCGACCTTCGACACCACGTTTGTTCCCGCCGATATTCCGCATCATTTTCGCAACGCATCGGCGGTCGACCCGATGCGTATCCTCTGGACCTACGGATCCGTCGACGCGACCCGAACCATCGTGGCAACGGGCGTCACCGGCCGCATCGACGGAGAACACCGCCGTTGACACCCACGAACCTCTTTTTGTGCCTCACCCGCGTGAGTCGCCGAACCTACGGTCCACGAAGGCGTGATGGGCGATACCGAGGTGGGCGGCCATGAGGGCCGCCGCCACCTCGGGCTGCTGTTTGAGGATGGCAACGGCGAGATCTCGATGAAAAATCACGCTGCGGGCGATATCCGCGTCGGAGTAGTAGTGGAAAGTGCCCAGCGTCAATGACGAAGCCGTGAGCGTCTTCACGATCTGGAGCAGGCGGGGCGCCCTGGCCGCCGCCAGAATAAGATCGTGGAACTCCTGATTGTTGAGCAGGAGTTCCGCACGATAGAGCGATGAACGCGACTCGATGATCGCCTCCATCAGCCGCACGGATTCGAACAGCGCGTCAGCTTCATCATCCGACCGGGTCAACGCCGCGAGCCCCGCAGCCTTGGGTTCCAGGGTTTGACGCAGATCGAAGACTTCGTCGATGTCCGAGCGGGTTAGCTCAGCCACAAAGGCGCCGCGGTGAGGCTCCGTGATCACCAGACTTTCCTCGGTCAGTCTGCGCAATGCCGCCCGCACAGGAGAACGGCTCACCCCGAGTTCGGCGGTGAGCACCGACTCCAACAGGTGGTAGCCCGGCGGGTAGGCCCCGGATACGATGCGACTGCGCACGACGGCGTACACGCTATCGTCTGCACCTGCCATTGCTGTTCCTGCTCTCAGTTGAACGTCTGCCTGTGCAGCAGCTGTAGCCTAGCGTTGCTGCTTGCGCAGTACTGCGGCTCGCGAGTCGTGGTGCGATAAACGTTCCAGCAGATAGTCGACCTCGGCCCTGGTAGCCTCGGTCATCCGGCCGGCCGGCGACCGTTGGGTGGCCGAAGCAAGGACACCGCGTCGCTGCAAGACGTACTTGCGCACTCCCAGCCCGATTCCGGGCTGCTGCTCATAGCGAATCAGCGGCAGGTGGGCATCGAAGAGGTCGTGGGCCGCGTCCCGTGACCCAGCGGCGGCCAGGGCGACCGTGTCGACGAGCATTTCCGGAAAGCAGTATCCCGTCATGGCGCCGTCGGCGCCGCGTTCGATTTCGAAGTCCAGAAAGAGGCCACCATTGCCGCACAGGATCGACAGCCGCGGCATACTGCCGTCAGCCTCGTATTCCCGCAGGGTCGTGATCTTGTCCAGCCCTGGCCAATCCTCGTGCTTGAGCATAAGGGCGTTGTCATTCTCGAGGGCAATGCGCCGAATCACCTGCGGCGTCATTACGACCGAGAAGGTGAGAGGGTAATCCTGAATGACGAAGGGTGTTTTGCTGCCGATGGCGGCACTGGCCCCCGCGTAGTAACCGACAACCTGATCGTCGGTGCGCAGCGACACAGGCGGGGCAATCATCACTCCGGCCGCTCCGGCATCCATCACCGCTGCAGTCAGGGCGCGCATCCCCGCAAACCCGGATGACGAAGCGCCGACAATAATAGGAAAGGTGGTGCGCTTCACGAAACGCGTGGCAATGCGCACCGCTTCTTCGGACGACAATTTCGGCGCCTCCCCAAGCTGGCCCAGCACGGTCAGCCCGTCAACTCCCGACTCGTTGTAGAACTCGATGAGTCGGTCGAGCGAGACGTAGTCCACCGCCCCGTCGGCCAGAAAGGGGGTCGGAGCGATGGCGTAGACACCGGCCGTCGATCGCGAGAACAGCTCAGACATTGGCGATCAGCCCCCCGTCGACCCGGAGAATGGAACCGGTGATGTACGACGCCGCCGTGCTTGCAAGGAAGGCCACTGCTTGGCCGTACTCACTCGGATTGCCGTACCGGCCGAGCGGAATGGCTGCAGCGCTTTCGGCCGACACGTCTGACAGCGGGCGATTCTCACGCTTGGCTTTCGCCTCGTCCAGAAAGGCGATGCGTGGGGTGGCAATGCGACCAGGCAGCACGATATTCGAGGTGATGCCGTCGCCGCCGACCTCGCGCGCCAGCGTCTTCGACCAGCCGACCAGGGTCGACCGCAGGGCATTCGACAGTCCCAGATTGGGAATCGGAGCGATCACCCCCGAGCTTGTGCTCGTGATGATCCGACCCCATTGGCGTTCGCGCATTCCGGGAAGCA
Source organism: Cryobacterium sp. Y29 (assembly GCF_002929825.1). Taxonomy (GTDB): domain Bacteria; phylum Actinomycetota; class Actinomycetes; order Actinomycetales; family Microbacteriaceae; genus Cryobacterium. The sequence goes on along the minus strand of NZ_PJJN01000029.1, from coordinate 133,650 downwards.
CCCGATCGGTGAGGGCGATGACCGGGAGCACCATCGATTGGAAATACCTGGTCCACTCCGTGGCCGGGAGCCCGGACACGAGCGTGGGTTTGGGTCCGCCAGTGACATTGATCAGGATGTCGATCGAACCCAGGCGCGCCTCGATCAGGTCGACCTGCCGGTTCATTTCAGCGAGATCAGCGAGATCCCAGGCGAATGCCTCGGATCGGCCTCCCGCCTCGACGATTTCGGTCGACGTCAGAGTGGCCCCGACCAGGGTTCTGCTCACGACAGCGACGGCGGCTCCCTCGGCTGCCAGCACTCGGGCGATGGCTCCTCCCAGGCCACCGCCCGCACCCAACACGAGTGCGGTTTTCGTTCCGATTCCCAAGTCCATGGCGATCCTTTCGATGAAGCGTGGTGACCCGCGGGTCCTGCTCAGTTGGCGGGCAAAGCTGACAGCGGTGCCGGGAGCGGAGTCTGCAGCGTTGTCTTCAGCAGCCAATCGACGGCAGAATCAATGTGATCTGCCGCGCCTGGAGCTGGCGGGCTCTCCCGCAGGGCTTGCACGGTCTGCTCATAGCGGGCAGACGTGCCAGCCAGCACCGTTCCGGGCAGTCCGATCTGAGTCAGCTGGGCCACGGCGCGCTGCACCTCGTGCGAGCGTCGCTCGGCGTGCACCACGTGTGTGCGCACGACGGCATTGAGAAATTGCGTAAATCCGGCCTGGTTGATGTCGTCGAGCACGAGATACAACTCGTCCCGCACCCCCTGGCTCTCCGCCGCAATCAGGCATTCCACGCCGAGAGCCTCGATCCCCTTGGTGAGAAGTGTGCGCAGCAACTTGAGCGTCATGGCATCACCGGGTTCTCCGTCACTGAGGGCGCGCGCCCGGGCCGTGATGTTCGCGAAGTCAGCCACGGCGGCCTCCGCTTCGCGGCCGGACAACAGAATCGGGGTCTGCAACCCCGTGAGCGCGACAGCACCCATGATGGCTGCGTCGACATAGGCAACACCGCGCGCGGACATCCGCTCCCCCATCACCTTCTTGCCCGCGGCGGTGGCGGTGCTCAGGTCCACATAAACCGCATCTCGGCGCAAAAACGGCAGAGCCGCCTCAGTGGCCGCGTCTGCTGCCTCGCCGGGCACACACGCCCAGATCCGGTCCATCTCGCTGAGCCACTCACCGATGTCTTCCTTCAGCTCAACGGTGAGGCTTCGGGCGCAATCGCGGGCCGGCTGCGAAGGAAAGGTATCGCACATAATCACGTCGAAGGCCGACGCAGCGGCCGCCGCATAGAGCCGCCCCACCTCGCCGCAACCGATAATGGCAAGCTTCATTGGTTTCCTATCAGTCGAATTGACCGCACGACCTGACTGTACGAAATTTATACAATCGTGTCAAGAATGCGCCAATTCGTGCCAATAATTCGGGTTGGTTGACGCGGATGGTACAAGGAATGTATAAATGTAGGGAAGGACACTCACCTTCCCCAAGCCAACGGTTTGTTTTTTGAACCCGGCTTCTGACGCTCGAACCAATGAAGTTTGGAGCACAGTGTGACGTTTCACCATCCCCGCTGTCGGCGCCGTTCTTCGCCCTGACCCGGTTTTTCGGGCAGCCCCGGTAATTCATCGGCCGGCAGCTAGCACCCACTGGGATGCACCCCATTCTCGGGGGCTAAGCGCATGAACTCGGCTACAGCCACGTCGAATCCTGCAACTCACGCACGACACACCGCAATCTGCAAGGGAAACCGCCCATGACCATCCGCTCTCGTTCGACCGCACAACGCCGCACCGTGCGCATCGCCATTGCTGCCCTCGCTGTACCCGCACTGTTCCTGACTGCCTGCAGCGAGGGTGGCGGAGGCGCTGCGGCTGGCGGCTCAACAGCCCTGTCCATTGCCACGGGCGGCACCGGCGGGGTCTACTATCCACTCGGGGGCGGTATCGCCACCATGATCAGCAACGACATCGAGGGCTACAGCGCCACCGTTCAGGAGACGAACGCATCGGTAGATAATCTCTTGCTGATCCAGACGAAGGCGGCCGACCTCGCGCTCGTGGTCGGCGACGTCGTGTCCGACGCGGTGGAGGGGGCCGGCTCCTTCGCCGACAACCCGGTCGACATCTGCTCTCTTGGAAACCTCTACAACAACTATATGCAGCTGGTCACCTCGGCCGGTTCCGGCATCGAAAGTGTTGAGGACATGAAGGGCATGCGGGTCTCGGTCGGGTCCCCCTCGTCGGCGACCGAAGTGGGAGCAGTTCGTATTCTCGAGAGTGCCGGCATCAATGTCGAGACTGACATCGATCGCCGTCAGCTCGGCGCCGCCGAGACAGCCGACGCCCTGCGCGATGGCACCATTGACGCTGGCTTCTGGTCCGGTGGGCTTCCGACCGGCGCGCTGGTCGACTACGCCAGCACCGGCGACATGGTGCTGGTGAACTTCGGAGAGTACGCCGAAGCGCTCGCGACCGAATTCGGTGAGTACTACGTAGAGCAGGAAATTGCCGCCAACACCTATGAAGGTCAGTCCGAAGCCGTTTCGGTGATCGTCTCGCCGAACCTGCTCGTCGCCAGCAACTCCATGGACGAGACCCTGCAGGAGCAGATCACGGCCGCAATCTTCGATAACAAGGACGCCCTGATCCAGGTGCACCCGGCCGCCGAGGAACTCGATGCAGCAACGGCCGGAAACGTGCCGTACATCACGACCTGCGCCGGCGCCCAGACGTACTTCGATCAGGCCAACTAAGCCGCCATGCGCAAGCCAGCCGTTGCCATCGCGGTGGTGCTGATCACGCTCACCGCCGGAATTCTCGGCTTCGCCACCGCCACCGCCTTCGGTCCGGGCGAGGCCGGTACCGGTGCCGGTGCCGGTGCCGAACGGATGATCGTGGTCAGAGACCGCGCTGGCGACGAGCTGGCCAGCCTGCCGCTGAACGGTGACACGTTCTCGGTGAGCTACCGCAATTCGATTTACCAGACCCTGGCCGAGGAACGCTATCTCGTTGGCGCCGACGAAAGCTACCAATTGGTCGAAATAGCGGCCGACCAGCTGGCCGTCATCGAAGAGTATTACGCCGTGCCCGGCGCGCCCTCCCCCGCTCCGGCCGGGGATCGCCGCGCCTATGTTGTGCCGCCAGACCCGAACCATCCCGCCGTGTTCGATGCACTGTCGATCGCGGCAACAGACCTGGGCGAACGAACCATTCATATTCCCGGGTCAGCCCCCTTCGCACTCTGGCAGCTCGTTGACGATGCCACCCCCTATCTAGTACTCGAGATCAAGGAGATACCATGACCCAGAAATCGGGCGGCAGCGCAGCCGTCGGAACGAAGTCACCCCCGAGCGACGCCGGATCGGAATCGCTCGACCTGGACCCGAAGATTGACGAGGAAGCCCTCCTCGCCGAGTTCGACGCCGAAATTCCCGCCCGTAAGCTCAGCGGTATTCCCCAGCTCGTGGTCAAGATCATGGGCGTAGCCCTCTCCCTCTTTGGCGTGTACTGGGTCTTCAACCCGATGGCCTCACAGTTCTACCTTCCCGCCTTCCTGATGCTCGCGCTCTCGGCGACGTTCCTCGCCTACCGCGGCTGGGGCAGCAAGAAGAAGGGCAAAATCGCCGGAGCGAAGGATAATCCTCGTATCGCCGACTGGCTGCTCGCCGTCGTCGCCGTGGTGCCGTTCGCGTACATCATCTCGGATTGGGACGCGTACTTTCGCCGGGCGATCATTCCCACCGACCTCGACGTCATCATGGGCACGCTCGCCATTCTCGTGACGCTCGAAGCTGCGCGGCGCACCGTAGGCCTGATGATCCCCATCGCCGTAGTCGTATTCTTTGCTTACGCCCACTGGGGTTCCTACATTCCGGGAGTGTTCGGAACGTCCTCGTTCGATTGGTCCCGCCTCGTCGGTCACAACATCATGGGCACTCAGGGTCTATTCGGCGTTCCCACGAATGTCGCGGCCACCTTCGTCATTCTGTTCACACTTTACGGGGCCGTCTTGACCGGCTCTGGTGCGAGCAAATTCTTCATCGATCTGTCGTTCGCCGCGTTTGGCAGATCCGCTGCCGGCCCCGGGCGTACCGTGACGCTGGCGGGATTCCTGCTCGGCACGGTGTCCGGCTCCGGCGTGGCGACGACCGTGACCCTCGGTGGAATCTCCTGGCCACTCCTGCGCCGGGCCGGCTACCCGAAGGAACACGGCGGCGCCCTGCTCGCGGCTGCCGGTATCGGCGCCATCATGGCACCGCCCATGATGGGAGCGGCGGCTTTCATCATCGCCGCCCTGCTCGGCGTCTCCTACCTGCAGGTTCTCATATGGGCGATCATTCCGACGATTCTGTACTACTTCGGACTCATCCTGTCGATTGAAATGGATTCGCGCCGGTTCAAAACCACGGACGTGAAAATGGACGTCAAGCCGATCGGCAAGCTACTGCTGCGTTTTGGTTACCATTTCAGTTCCCTGGCGGCCATCGTTGTCTTCATGTCGCTGGGAATGACACCGTTTCGTGCCGTCGTTTATGCGACGGTACTCGCTCTCGTGCTGAGTTTCCTCGACCGTGAATCGTGGATGACGCCGCGTCGTATCTGGGATGCACTGGCTGCGGGAGCGGCCGGCGCCATGTCGATCATTCCCGTGATGGCCGCAGCCGGCCTCATCGTCGGGGTTCTGACCCTCACCGGTCTCGGTCTCAAGCTGGCCACTATCATCGTGTCCGCCGCCGGGGGCAACCTGCTGCTGACGGCCATCCTCTCGGCTATCGCCGTGACTCTGCTCGGGCTCGCGGTTCCGGTCACGGCCAGCTTCATCATTTCCTGGGTGATCATCGGTCCGGCTCTTCAGGACGTCGGTGTTCCAGCGTTCGCCGCGGCGATGTTCATCTTCTACTATTCCGTGCTCAGTGAGGTGTCCCCACCGACGGCGCTGTCACCATTCGCCGCATCCGCTATTACCGGCGGAAAACCCATCACGACGATGTGGCTGACCTGGAAGTACACTCTGACTGCATTCCTGGTGCCGTTCGTTTTCGTACTCTCCGAAGCGGGGATCGGGCTACTTCTCCAAGGCGGCTTCTGGTCTATCCTGCTCGCCTTAGTGGCTTCCGCTATCGCCGTAGCCGCTCTTGCCGTCGCAACCGGAGGGTGGCTCTGGGGTCCGGCTCGATTGCCGGAACGGATATTGATTGGGTGCGGCGCACTCCCACTTGTGACGCTTTCTCCCGTGTCGATGGCAGTTGGAATCGGGATGATTCTGTTGGGAATCGCCGTGCACCTCGTGGATCGTCGACGTAGAGCAGACAGAAAACAGCCGAAGGTGAGCGTTCCGGCAGCATGATGCGGGCACCCTCCGGGCAGGTTGCAGCGACGATGGTGAAAGCCGTCTCCGTCACCACGACCGGCGTGCTGCCGACGTTCCTGCTCGGAGCGCTGGCCGTGCAGATTCGCGCCGACCTCGGACTCGGTCCCGCCGAAATCGGGATGGCGGCGGCAACTCTGTTTGCGGTCGCCGGGGTGTTGGCGCGACCGTTGAGCCGAGTGGTTCAGCGAATCGGTGCCCGGCGCGGCATGGTTCTGTCGGCTCTGCTCGCAGCGATTGCGCTCGTCGGTGTCGGAAGCGCCGGATCATTTATGACACTCGTGCTCTCGCTCGCAGTCGGCGGCGTTGCAAATGCTATGGCTCAGCCCTCAGCAAATCTGAGTATCTCCCGCGGTATCAGCACGAACAGGCTCGGGTTGGCCTTCGGCATAAAACAGTCATCGATTCCGGCGGCGAGCCTGTTCGGTGGTCTCGCCGTGCCAGCCATCGCCCTGGTCTACGGTTGGCGCTGGGCATTCCTGATCGGCGCACTGGCCGCCGTCGCCCTGGCCATTTGGGCTCTGCGCAGCAACGCGCGGGAGACGACGCCGGCCCGCGCGAGCGGGAATGCACCGGATCGCGGTACACCGCGTGGCGGTCTCTGGGTTCTCACGCTCGGCGCCGGGCTCGCTTCCGCCGCGGCAACGTCAATCGGAGTATTCCTCGTCGATTCGGCGGTTCAATCCGGTACGAGTCCCGGTGCTGCCGGTCTCCTCTTTGCCGGGGCTGCTCTCATCGGGCTGGTAATTCGGGTGGCTCTCGGTGCCGCGATGGACGCCTTTCCCACGCGGAGCCCGTACGTCCTGATTTCCAACCTGCTGCTGGTCGGCACCGTAGGCTACACCTTGCTGGCTGTCGGCGCCCCTGCCGTTTTCGTCGTGGGGGCGCTGCTCGCCTATACCGGTGGGTGGACCTGGCCCGGTCTGCTGCATTTCGCCGTGGTGCGCGACAACCGGCGAGACGCGGCATCCGCTACCGGAATTGTTCAAACCGGCCTGTCGCTGGGTTCAGCACTAGGACCTTTCTCGTTTGGGATTCTGGTCGAAGCGACGTCCTACCAGACCGCGTGGCTCGCCGCCGGCGTCGTCGCCATCGCAGCAGCTCTCACCTTCCGAATCGGTCGACGAATGATTCGACACTCGCGCCAATTCGCGCGCTCCGCCGCCCCGGCTGTCCCGTCCATCCCTCTCTGGATAAACCCAGTCACGCCCCTTGAAAGGCTTCCCATGCGTTTGTGTTCTGTCCGCGAAGACTCGTTTGAATTCGCAGCTGTCATCGTCGGTGATCGCGGCGTCGCCCTCATTCGCGATCTCGTTCCCGGTTTCACCGGTGATGTACTCGAGGTGCTCACCGAGGGCACAGTCGATGCGATTGAGGCGGTCGCCCTCGCTGCTCCAGCGGCGGTCTTCCGCCCGGCAGATTCGGTGACGTTCGGTGCGCCCTATCGGCATCCACGCATGCTGTGGGGCATTGGCTTGAACTATGTGGAACATGCTTCGGATCTCGCCGAGGGCGTTCCTGACGAGCCGGCATCGTTCATCAAGGGCGACCACACCATCATCGGCCCGGGCGAAAATATCCCGATCCCGTGGCAGAGCACCCGAACGACCGCTGAGGCCGAATTGGGAATTGTGATTGGGCAATACTGCCGCAACGTTGAACCGGAAGACGCATTGTCCTATGTGGCTGGCGTTGTTCCGCTCCTCGACCAGACCGCCGAAGATATCCTTCAGAGAAATCCGCGGTTTCTGACTAGGTCGAAGAATTTTCCCGGATTCTTCGCTTTCGGTCCGAGCATTGTGCCGTTGTCGGAGGTGTACGAGTCCTACGATTCTTTGGCCGACGTCACGGTCTCAACAGTCATCAACGGAGACGTTCATCGCAGCAACACCGTCTCCAACATGCGCTACGACCCGGCTTTCCTCATCAGCTTTCACAGTAAGGTCATGCCGCTCTTTCCCGGCGATATCATTTCTACCGGAACGCCCGGAGCGGTTCACATCCGACCCGGAGATGTTGCGGAATGCCGCATCCCCGGGATTGGCATTCTGCAAAATCCTGTCGTCGACTCGCCAGACACCCTCGAAGCCGAACCGCTCGACGAAGCACCCAACCGAGATCACAATTCCGGTAATCGCAAGCCCGACCAAACATCGTCCATGTAGTTGAGCCTGTGTTTTTGCGCAGCCGATAATCGGCGCGGCCCTTTCGGCCGCGCGATCGACGTTGCTACGCTCAACGCATGCCCCGACTCGACGTTCCTGGCGCTTCCCTCTACTACGAGACCCACGGAGACCCCGACTCGCCAGCCCTGCTCCTGTTCCACTCGGGCATCGCGACCCTGCGCATGTGGGACCCACAGATCGCCGCCCTCTCGGCCCACCACTACGTCATCCGCTTCGATACCCGTGGTTTTGGCCAGACAACGACCAAGAATGTTGAATTCTCCAACCGAGCAGATGCCACGGCATTGCTCGACCATCTCGGCGTAGCCCGGGCCACCCTGATCGGGTGCTCGCGCGGAGGCACGATTGCGATCGATCTTGCCGTGGAAAGCCCCGAGCGCGTCGCGGGACTGGTCACGATCGGGTCAGGACCCAGCGGATTTCCCGATGTGGAGCTCACCGAACGTGAAGACGCACTGTTCGACAAGCTGGATGCGGCCTTCACCGGCCGCCAATGGCCGCGGCTGGCGCGGCTCGAGGTTGCACTGTGGGCGGTCGGGCCGACCCGCAAGGCAGCCGACGTCGACCCCGCTTTTCTGGCCCTCGCGCAGGAGCTCAATTTGCGCAACGTCATCCACGCCACGGAAGCGCCGATACCGATTCCGCTCGAGCCAGCCGCGCTCGACCGGGTCAGTGACATCGACGTTCCGGCGCTGGTGACCGTGGGCGAGCTCGACGTCACGTCGTCGCTGGCCCACTACGAATTTTTGTTGGAGATGCTGCCGCAGGCCAGCGGCTGCACGTTCCGCGACACCGCTCACCTGCCGAGCGTCGAGCATCCGCTGGAATTCCAGCGCGTGCTGGTCAGCTGGCTCGCGACCAACAGCCTCTGATCCTTCCGTCTCCTCCCCCGCCTTCCCCTGCGACAATTGTCCACACCCTGCGGTGGGGTCTGCCCAGGTTTTCTATGCCCGGTAGCCTGTGGGCAGAGTGACCGACCGCGGGGAGATCGATGTCAGAGCACGAGCCAGTCCAGAGCGGAGAATTCTACCTCCGGCATGCCGGTCGCATTATTTGGCCGCGCAATGCCAGGGACCTTATCGACTCGGCGCTGTGCCCGGCCTGCCACACACCGCTGAGGTCGCCGGTCTGTTCCAGTTGCCGACTCGACCTGCAGCACGGGGCCGCAACCGAGTTACTGGCCAGTTCAGCGGATGCCGCAGCAGCGCTGCAGCGTCGCGCCGAGCTGATCGGGCGCATCCGCTACGAAACGAAGACCGGCCGGGTCGCCGTACCCCGTCCTTTCAGTACATATTCGGTCACTGCTGATTCGGTCACTGCAAATTCGAGCTCCATCAATACGGTCGCCACGACGTTGGCGTCACCGGTTCTGCCGGCCCTGCCCACAAAGCCCCGGCGTCCCAGCGTGCAGGTCGTGCTTTTGTCCATCGGTGTGCTGTTGGTCTCGGTTGCTGCGATCTTCTTTCTCACCGTTGCGTGGATCGTCGCTGGGCTGGGGTTCCGCTTTGTTGTCGTCGCGCTGCTGACCGTGGCGGCTCTCGTAGTCGCCGCACGGATGCGTCGTTCGCGGCTGACGTCCACCGCCGAGGGAATCGGAAGCTTCGCAGTGGTGCTTGTGCTTCTCGACGTCTGGGGCATGCGGCAGAACAACCTCTTCGGCCTCGCCGCCGGAGATGGGGCGCTCTACTGGGGAGTCGCCCTGACAGTCTGCGCGACGCTCTTTCTCGGCTGGCACAACCGATCGAACCTGCGCGTGGGCAGTATCGCCGGTTTCGTCGTCGCGGTTCCCGGTGTCGGGCTCTTCGCGGCCGGTCTCTTGCAGGGCCAGAACACGCTCACTCGCGTTTTCGTCGGCTTTCTCGGTGCCGCCATCGCAGCCCTGCTGCATCGTGCAACGTTGTCCCGGCCCGCGGATGGACGCCGGTGGCCGGCCTTCGATCGATTCCCCGAGCGGATACTGCTGCTCGCGCTGGGCGCGCTGGCCCTGGTCACGGCGGCCGTCGTCGCGGTCTTCGTAGAGTCCGACAGCCTGATCGCGCCGGTCTGGTGCCTCGGCGCGGTCGCGCTTGTTGCCACGGCCCACGCCGTGCTCGTACTGCGTGCGCCGCGGTCCGCGCTGATCGTTGAGAGCGTCGACGTGGCGCAGCCGGCCCGACTCATGGGGGAATACCGAGCTTTCGCCTATCTGGCGGCGTCTCTGGCCGCGTTCGCGGCGGCTGGCATCGCGCCGGTCGTTGCCGGTCGCTCCGACAGTCTGCCATTTTCACTCACCGTGCCCCTGCTCGTCGCCACCGCTTTGGCCGTGGCACTCGAACTGTTCGCACGTCACCTTGCTGCGTCCTCAGCCGCACGCACGGCCGGGTTGGTGGCAGCCCTTTCGGCCACCACCGTCGCGGCCATTCCGCTGCTCCTCACTGCCGGGTATGCGGCCTGGCCACTCATCCAAGCCATAACAAGCGGACTACGCGGCCATGAGGTCGTCCGTGACCTTGCCAACGCCGACAACGTCTGGGCATTACTCGCGCTGGCCGGAGTCGGCGCAATACTGCTCATCGGCTGGGCCTTGGGCGGTTTGCTGCGCGCCCGGCGCCAGATCGTGACTGCGCTCGCACTGGCCGTCGTCATTCTCGCTGTGCCGCTCTCCCCCTCCATCGGGGTTATCGTCGCGCTCTACCTGCTGCTGGGCGCCGGCGCACTCATCAGCCTGCTCCTCGCTCGATCGCCTGAGCCAACTTCGGTGCCGCCCACAGTGAATGACGCCGGTCGGTTCTCGCTCGGCTTTCTGGCACCGGCCACCATCGTGTTCCTGATCGCCGGCGAGACGTTGGGCTATGTCATCAGTTGGGCACACCCCACAACTTGGTGGTTCGGCACGGTATCGCTCGTACTCGCGCTCTGGTTTGCCCGCCTATTGGTCACGCACAGGGCTGCAAGCCCCGCGCTCACCAGCCCAGCACTCGCGGGCGCCTCCCACGCTCACACCCGCGAAGCACTGTTGGCCGCGGCGATCGTGATCACCTTGGTCGGGGTTGGTCACGTTCCTCTGGCCCTCGCGCCGGAACAGCAGTGGTTTGACGCGATCAATCTGGCCAACGTCACGGCAGCCATCGCCCTCGCAACGGCCCTCCTGCACCTGCTCGTCGCTGCGGCAGCACTTCGGCCAACGGTGCTCTCTCTTCTCGATCGGCGCTGGGCATTCTTCACTCTCCTCGTTCCGAGCGTGGTTGTCTTCGTCCTTCCGATGCGAACGTGGTCGCTTGCCGCCGGCGAATCCCTGCTACAGCCCGAACCTCTCGGATCCATCCTGCGCGCCAGTATTCTGGTCGCCGCGTGCGCTTCGTGGGTCTTTCTGCGCGCCAACCATGGCGGGCTGCACTTGGAACGTGCAATCGCTGCCATCGCCTTGGCCCCGGCGGTGTATTTACTGCTACGCGAGGTTCTATTCATAACGGCTGCCGTCACATCCGTTTTCACACTCGCCGCACCGGCTGTCGCCCTCGTAGTCTGCTCACTCGCGCTGTTGCGCGGTACAAACCGTAACGGCGGCGCTGGCCGCGTCACGGCCAGCGCCGCGGCCAGCGGTGCAACCGGCTCCCTGGATGTGGATTCGACGGCCCGCCGCGACCGGATTGCCCTCGAAATCGGCGCTGCGATTGTGCTCGTGCCTGGCGTGTTCGCCGCGGTAGGCACGGCAGGCACGTTAGGCACCGCAGGCACGCTCCGCTCTCTCGGCTGGCTCGTGATCGTGTTCGCCGGCATCGTGGCGCTCATCATGGCGATCGCGGCCGACGGGCTGTTCGGCTCCCGGTCGAATCGCCGCCACTTTGGCTGGCTTGCCCTGTTGCTTGGCACGGTTGGCCTCTGGCTCGGCCTCGATCATGCAGGTATCGTGGCACTCGAACCGTATGTGCTGCCGGTCGCCGGTATCGTGCTCACCACGGCCGCACTGATTCGCCGCTATGGCACAACCGATCGCTCGAGCGAAGCAAGTCCGGTAGCCGGCGTGCTGACTTTCGCCGGGCTGCTCATTGCCCTGGTACCGCTCGCCGTGTCGTCCGAGTCGGGGTCGCTGGTGCGCCCCATCGTGCTGGCCCTCGTGTCTGTGACCCTCATGATCGGCGCCGCACTGGTGCGATGGGCTCCGCCGTCGTCAACCTATCTGGCTGCGGCCGGTCTGGCCGGCGCGATATCCCTCGTCGTCACAGCCTTCGCACAGACGCAGCGTCTGGTCGGGGCGCCCGGCGCCCCCGATGGGCGACTCGAGCTCTGGCTGGTACTTCCCACCATGGCGGCGAGCATGACCGCGGTTTTACTGGTGCGCCAAACGGATGCTGACACCACGGCGCTTCGACGCGGCACGGGCATCGCGCTTGTGCTGGTGTGGGCATCCGTTCTGACCTGGGTCGAACTCACCGTTGTCAGCGCCCCCGCCGATGCCGGGCTGTCAACGCCCCGGGCCGTTCTGCTCGTGCTCGCTCTCTCTGCGGTGCATGTGATTGCCCTCGCGCAGCCGCGAGCGCCGTTGGGGGCAATCACCGCCTGGAGCTTACTCGGGCTGGCCGGCTTGACCGCTATCACGGTGGCCAGCTCTGGCAAGGTCGACCCGTTTGAACTCGTCACTGTACCGGTAGCGTTGGCGCTGATCGGGTCGGGCTGGCTGCGCCTGCACGGCGATCCACGAGCGCGCAGTTGGCCCTGGTTTGGTCCGGGACTGTCGTTGCTACTGGTGCCGTCGCTGCTGCTCGATCTCACGTACAACGACCTGTGGCGAATCGTCAGCCTCGGAATTGCAGCGATCATTGTGCTTGTGATCGGTAGCACGCGAAAACTGCAAGCGCCGTTCGTGATCGGTACTGTCGTGCTGCTCATCCACGGTGTCGCCCAGCTCTGGCCGTGGATCGCCCTCGCCTACAGTGTGATTCCGTGGTTCCTCTGGCTCGGTGGTGGCGGTATTCTGCTCATCGTGCTCGCTGCACGCTACGAACAGCGCATCGCGAACCTCAAGTCGGTTGCCCTGCGCATCAGTGCGCTGCGGTAGCCGGGCGGATGCGCAGCGCAATGCTGTGCCGGGCGGTACTGTGCCGGGCAGTGCCGTGCTGTGCTGTTGTGCTGTTGTGCTGCGCAGCGCCCTGTCGGACCGTGCACCTTCGGTGCGGAGTGATGCCGCATGGTGCCGAGCGATTGCGCCCAGCACGTGGTTCACGATCGGACCGGTCTTCCAAACGGGCGGGGGCCACGAACCCCGCGCCTAGAACGGCTGCGGGTCGGGGTCGACTATGTCCCAAGCAGAGGCTGTCGAATTGGGCGGGGTCGACTCGGGCGGGGTCGGGCCGTGTGCGTTCGGGCCGGGTGTGGTGGGCCCGGGTCGCGGTGGTGATGTGTCGGTCTGTTGTCGCGGTGGACTGATGCGGGTGGCGGGATCGGTGGCGTAGTGCTTGCCAGCCGGACTGGTCCAATTCAGGGTGCCGTCGGGGTCGGCGATGACGGTCCACGCGGAGTAGTGCTTGAGGTTGTGGTGGGCGGGAGAGAGGAAGTGCAGGTTGGTGGCGGTGGTGGGGCCGCCGAATTGTTTGTCGCGGGTGTGGTCGAGGTCGCTATGCGCGGCGGAGCGGTTGCAGCCGGGAAACCGGCACGTTCCATCACGCAGGCGCAGGTATTTCTTCAGGCTGGCTGGCACTCGGAACGGTTCTGCGCTGACGTCGAGCACGATGCCGGTGTGCGGATGCGTGAGGATGCGCAGAAAGCTTGTCGCGGTTCCCGCCAGCCGGCGGGCGGTCTCCGGTTCGATCGGCCCGTACCCTTCGAGTTCGCCCGGCTCTTCGCTCTTTCCCATCAGTGTGAGGACCGGTACGGTGATGTTGACGTTGGCCGTCAGGCCGGCGCCGAGGCCGGTGCTGGTGACCCCTTGGGTGAGCAGGTCGACGGCGACATCGGCGCGGAGTTGGCTGAGCGTGCGGGGCTCGTCGGGGCCCTGCAAGCTGATGGCGGCGTCGGTGACGCGGGTGTAGATGCCGTGGAGGTCTTCACCGGCGGCGCGCAGCCAGAGCGTGGCCATGCCGTCTTTGTCCGGAAAGAACATGACTTTGCGGTCGGCCAGGCACTTGGTCCGGCGAACGGTGATGCTGTCGGGGTGAAACCGTTCACGCAGTTTTCGGGCCTTACCGTCGAACTGTGCCGGAGTGAGCGTGCAGGCGTGCGGCAGTAACACCGCCTCCAGTTCGGTCCGGGCGGGCTGTGGCACGGAGTCGAGTTGGTCGAGCACCCGCCGCGCATGGCGCAGGGAGATTTTCCCCGCGCGGAGCGCGTCAAGGGTCTGCGGACGCGATTCGACCAACACCCGGCTCTCGTGCAAAAGACCGGACGCTGTGCCGGCCGGGATGCGCAGCGCACACGCCATCTCCGCGACCAAGCCCTGCTGGGCGGCGAAGGTGGCGTCCCAGTCGTGCTCGTGTTGCAGCCCAGGCTGCGGTCGGCCGGTCTCGGCGCTATTGGTGGTGTAATCCCACGCCTCGGTAAGAACCTCTGCCTTGCTTGCTTGCGCCCAGGCGATGACCCTCTCGAGATAGAGCACCCGGTCGACGAACTTCGCCTGCCGGCGCTGGAACGGGTTCACGTCACTGGGCAAGTCCTGCGTGGGTAAGTCCTGCTCTGGCAAGTCCTGCTCTGGCAAGTCCTGCGCGGGCAAGTCCTGCGCGGAGAAGTCCTGCGCGGGCGGGTCAGCGCAAAGCTGGTGAGCGGTGTACTCGGCGTAAAGAAACTCCTCGCGGAGGTTCTCGTCGAACAGCTGCTCGGGCGGGACGGCGGCGAACACTTCAGCCAGGTCGAGGTCGGCTGGGATGGTCGGACCATCGGCGAGCTGCAAGTCCTGCCGGATCTTTACCGCAACTGTCGCGCCGGCTTGTGCCTCGACTTCGTCTTCGGCCTGCCATTCGGACCGGCACTGCAGCCGAAACGCGTCGAAGAATGCGCGGTCTTCAGCCGAGAACGACCACTCGGCGAATTCTCCCTCGGACACGCCGTCGAAGTTGGAATCGGAATCGACTGAGCCCGCTTGGGGGGTCTCGCCGCTCTGGCTCATGCTTGAATTCTACCAAAATCAAGGCTGTAAGTCGAGGAAGTCTCAGTATTCTTTAGATTTCAGTGCGAAGTTATATTCGGGACATCATTCGCGTTTTGAGACCGTTTCGCCTTCGTTGACGGTGCCTCGACAGACTCGACCGACGGCGGCAACCGCAGACTCGAGCAGGCCGACTCGAGCGGGCCGACTGGCGCAGGCCGACGGCGGTCAACTCAAAGTCCCCATTTGTTTCGGCTTGCGTCAACGCTGAAGCGACGCCGGACGATGCGTCGGCGACGAACAAATCGGTTCGGCACCGGTGCTGGTCCACCTGGAGCCTGTCACCCTCACCGAAACTCGGCAGCTACCCGCGACCGACCCAGCGGTCCATTGACCGGTAGACACCGAAAACGCGGGCCGCCACGGCGTCCCAGGCGGCCAACGGCAGTACGCCGCGAAGCACCTTCGACAGGTTCACCGTCCACGGCAACAGCAGTTGCGGCTTGCCGGCGAGCATCGCCCGCCAGACCCGATCAACGACGTATTCCGGCGTCATCAGCGGGGTGAGCAGCGGCCCGCTGGCCCCCGTGAACATGCCGGTGTCGATGTAGCTCGGGCACACCGTGGTCACCTTGACATAGCCGTGTCCCTGCTGCACCAGTTCGAGCCGCAGCGAATCGCTCCAGCCGATCATGGCCGCTTTCGAGGCGGCATAGACGCTCATACGCGGGGTGCTGAGGGTGCCGGCGGCCGACGCGATGTTCACGATACGTGACTCGCGCCATCCGCTCGCAATCATCGCCGGCAGAAACTCGCGCGCGATGTACATAGGCGCAAGCGCATTGATCTGCATGGTCGGGCGGGTGTCTGCACCGTTGTCGTGCTCCCAGAAATACTTGCCACGCACGATGCCGGCGTTGTTGATGACCACGTCGGGATCGCCGATCTCCGTACGCACCCGCTGCGCGGTCTGCGCGATGGCGCCGAGGTCGGCGATATCGACGACGTAGGGGGCGACCCGCGTGCGTCCGTGGGAACGTTCAGTCAGGATGGCGGCGGTCGCGGCGAGCGCGGAACCGTCGCGGTCCCACAAGATGACGGTTTTCGCCCCCTCGGCGACGCAGCGTTCGGCATACAAGCGGCCCATTCCCCTGGCGGCTCCGGTAATCAGCACGCGGGCTCCGGCTACGGTTCGACTCATACCTCCATCATGCCGCCTGCGCCTTCTCTTGCGGGACTACGCTCGGGCTAGCAGCAGAATCGGTGAGGTGCCTATGGACTTTCAGACCCTCGCGATCATCTCCGTGATCGCACTGCTCGGGCCGCTGCTGGCGACACCGCGCCGGTGGAACATTCCCGTCGTGATCGGTCAGCTCGGCGCCGGCGTGATCGTCGGCCGCACCGGTTTCGGCTTTGTCGACGCAAGCGACCCCACACTGACCCTTCTAGCGGATATCGGCTTCGCGTTGATCATGTTCGTGGCCGGCACGCACGTGCCTGTTCGCTCCGGCGCAATTCGCGCAGCACTGGCGACCGGCCTGGTGCGGGCAATTCTGGTGACCCTCTCGGCGATCGCCCTCGGCGTGGCCATCGCGTTGATCTTTGGCACAAATCATGCACTCCTATATATGGTCTTGCTCGCCTCCTCGTCGGCCGCGCTCGTGCTGCCTCTTATTCATTCGCTGGGCTTGCGTGGCCGATCGATGCTCGAGCTCACCGCGCAGGTCGCGATCGCCGATATTGCTGCGATCGTGGCGCTGCCGCTGGCCATTGACCCGCCGAATGCCGGCCGCGCCGCGCTCGGGGCCGCGCTCGTCGCGCTGCTGGCCGTGGCGCTCTACGTTGTGCTGGCCTGGTTGGAACGAAACGGCTACCGCCTGCGGCTGCACAAGTTGTCGGCGAACCGCAAATTCGCGCTCGAGCTGCGCATCCAGCTGGCCATTCTGTTCGCCCTGTCAGCGGTCGCCGTGTTCAGCCGCGTTTCGGTCATGCTCGCCGGGTTCGCTTTCGGCCTCGCCGTCGCGGCCGTCGGCGAACCGCGCCGCCTCGCCCGGCAGCTCTTCGCCCTCGCCGACGGATTCTTCGGACCCCTTTTCTTCGTCTGGTTGGGCGCCTCCCTTGCCCTGGGCGACCTCGCCGACCACCCGCAGATGATCAGCCTCGGCCTCGTGCTCGGCGTCGCCACCCTGCTCACCCACGCGACCACGCGCGTGCTGGGCCTCCCGCTGTCGTTGGGAATGCTCTCCGCCGCCCAGCTTGGCATTCCGATAGCGGCCGCGACCATCGGCACCAAGCTGCAGGTGCTCGCCCCCGGGGAGGCAGCGGCCCTGCTCCTCGGAGCGCTCGTGACCATCGCGGTGACCGCGGTGGCGAGCGGATGGGCCAAGCCGCGCGTGGCATCCGTTTCTGGGCCGACGGGCGGCTAGAGAAACATGAGCACGATGCCGGCCACACCGGCGAGAACGCCAATGCCCAGCAGTACCAGGCCGATCAGGCGCAGTCCCTTGCCATCGAGGTCGGGGTCGTGCGTGCGGCACTTCTCCGGCCGGCGATTGCGAAACCAGACGCGCACGTCATCGCCCGCCACCAGATGCTGCGTCTCGTGGGTGTCGGCCGGGCACTCGTGCACATCGCCGTCGCTATCAAACCAGCGGATGACCGTGGCGGGCCCCGATGCGGCCATACTCGATGCGGCCGTACTCGATGCGGCCGTTCTCGACGCGGCAATCACGGCGGTCGAGCGAGTCCAGCGGCCACTGATGCCGCGCACGGACAGGCCGACCATATAAAGGAGCGCTCCGATGATGAGGCCGACGAAAGTGAGAATCTCGCTCATAATACCGGCGAAGTCGAGAGCGTGCACTGCCACCGCCGTCCGTTGTCTATCGTCTGCTCGCGGCGCTTACCCCGATGGCTAAAGCGTATCGTTTAGCTTCGCACCGGCGGGCCTCTAGGCTGAATCCATGCGATTTGGACTTTTTGTACCTCAGGGCTGGCGACACGATCTGGTCGGAATCGAACCGGCCGCGCAGTGGGCGACAATGAGTGGCCTGGCCGCCCACGCTGATGCCGGTGCGTGGGAATCGATCTGGGTCTACGACCACTTTCACACCGTTCCGGTGCCGAGCGAGCAGGCCACCCACGAGGCCTGGTCGCTCATGTCCGCTTTCGCGGCGACGACGAAACGGGTGCGCCTCGGACAGATGTGCACCTGTATGAGCTACCGCAACCCGGGATATCTGGCGAAGGTCGCCACAACCGCCGACATCATCTCGGGCGGGCGCATCGAGATGGGCATCGGCGCCGGTTGGTACGAGCACGAGTGGCGCGCCTATGGCTATGGTTATCCCCGTGCCGGCGAGCGCCTGGCCCGCCTCGACGAGGGCGTGCAAATCATGAAACAGGCCTGGACCACGGGCACAGCTACCCTCGACGGTGCGCACTACCAGATGGACGGCGCCATCTTTCAGCCGCTCCCATTGCAAGAGGGTGGCATTCCCATCTGGATCGCCGGCGGCGGCGAAAAGGTCACCCTGCGCATTGCCGCGCAATACGCCGACTACACCAACTTTGACGGCTCACCCGAGGGCTTCTCGCACAAGAGTGCGCTGTTGGCCGAGCACTGCTCGGCCCAGGGCACCGACTTCGGTCGCATTGTGCGCTCGGCGAACTACAACACGGTGATCGGTTCGACCGAGGCCGAGGTTGCCGAGCGGCTCGACGCCATTGAGGCCCGGGTGACCCCTTATCTCGGGGCTGAGGGGGCCGCCGCGTTCATGGCCGAGTATCGTGACGGTGACGCACAGGGTGTTGGCACCCCGGAACAGATCGTAGAGCGCCTGACCGCGATGAAGAAGCGTGGCCTCGGTTACGCGATCCACTACTTTCCGGAGGCCGCCTACGACCGGTCGGGGATTGAATTGTTCGAGCGGGAGGTCATGCCCGCCCTGAGCTAGCGGGTCACCAGGAGTTGGGCGAGTCCCGCATCGAGCCGGTCGCATGCCTCTGCCCCAGGCCCAAAAAGATCGAGTGGCGCGGGAAGATAGCCGCGGGCATCCGCTCGTCATGAGGCGTTCTGACAGACTGGATGAAATGATGCTCACCGACCAAGATGTCCCAGCCTGGTGGCGTCGCCTCGGCCTGCCCGGACTAATCGACCTGCACACCCACTTTTTACCCGAACGGATGCTGCGGCGCGTGTGGGCCCACTTCGACGAGATCGAACCATTGATCGGTCACGAGTGGCCGATCCAGTACCGAGACGATCAACAGTCGCGGCTGGTGACGATGCGCCGGCTGGGCGTGCGCCGATTCACCGCGCTGTCCTATGCGCATCGACCGGGCATGGCGGCTTCCCTGACCGATTTCTCGCTCGGTCTGGCCGCCGAAAACGCCGATTGCGTGCCAAGTGCCACTTTTTACCCGGAAGAGGGCGTGCTCGAGCAGGTTCAATCCGCCCTCGACCGAGGCGCGCGGGTGTTTAAGATTCACGCGCAGATCGGCGCGTTCGACCTGCGCGAACCCCTGCTCGATCCGGTCTGGGGGTTGCTCGCAGACGCCGGGATTCCGGTCGTGATCCATGTCGGCAGCGGGCCGGTGTCGCGGCCGGGGATCACCGGTCCGGACAAGCTTGCGGGGGTCTTGGCGCGGCATCCGCTGTTGACGGCCGTCGTCGCCCATTTGGGCGCCCCGGAATACGGGGAGTTTCTCGATCTCGCCGAACAGTATCCCTGGGTGCACCTCGACACCACAATGGCGTTCACCGAGTTCTTCGAGCGGCTCGCACCGTTCGACCCCGCCTTGCTGTCGCGACTGGCGGACCTGCCCGACCGCGTGGTGCTCGGCAGCGATTTTCCCAACATCCCATACCCGTATGCGCACCAGCTGGAGTCGCTCGAACGCCTGCGCGACCGGGAGCCGCGACTCGACGACGACTGGCTGCGCGCCGTCTGCTGGTACAACGGACTACGGCTGATCGGCGAGTAGGCCGCCGCGCACCTCGGTCAGCCCCCGGTCACTGCGGTCGCCAACGCGGGGGCGACCAGACCGGCGCGCGACGCGGAGCGAAGGATACGGTTTGCTCCGGCTGCTCCACCGCCAAGCAGAAGCAAGCCGTGGAGCAGAAGCAAGCCATGTTTGGGCAACTCCGGGTAATACTGCCGGTACCGGCTATATGATCCACCTTGTTGCTTTATCGAGCATTCTTCATCTCATCACTATGCCGAATTCGAGGACGACCATGACACCGGCCACCGATCTCTCCCGCCGCGCCGTTATTTTGATCGGAAGCGCGGGTACCGCTGCTGCGCTTGCCGGTTGCTCGACCGACGCCTCCGCCGGAGTGGATGCTGGCAGCCCGACGGCGACGCCCGCGGGCGGGAGTGCGCCCCAAGAGGTCGCCAAACTTGCCGATATCCCGGTCGGCGGCTCCATTTCAGCCACCCTGGATGGGAAACCGATCCTGGTTTCCCAGCCGAAAGAGGGCAGCGTCATTGCCTTTAGCGCCATCTGCACGCACCAGGGCTGTGTCGTCAAACCCGGGAAGGGCGAATTCGATTGCCCGTGCCATCAGTCACGCTTCAACACGGCCACCGGCGAAGTACTCGATGGCCCCGCGCCCTCGCCATTGGAAAAGATTCCAGTGCACGTCACCAGCGGCGTCGTGCTCTCCGGTTCCTGAACGTCCAAGCGGCCATCCGAGCGGCCATCCGAGCGTGGGCATTCACAATGGTCTGTCCAGTCGGGAAGGCGATTGTCTATGTGGGAGTTCTGTAAACCCCGCGCGGGACAGCGCGCCCCAAGCCGGAACGCAGAACGAGCTACCGCCTCGTCTGAGTCGATAGCCCGCTCTGGTGCATTTCGGCGTTAACCGACACTAGGCGACGTTGCGTCCGCTTCCGTTGCCAGAGCCGCCACTACCGTCCTCCGTCGCTGTCATCCGGAGCGTCGTTGATGTCGTGCGCGGGGTCGTGCACGTCATCGTGCACGTCATCATCCGCGGCGTCGTGGCTATGATCCGAAGGACCTTCGGTGGCTCCGGGCGAAGGTGCCGGCTCGTTTGCCATGTCCACGCCAACCCCGGCAGTCGAGCGGGAGGAAACGGTGACTGCTTCCGGCTTGGTGTGCGCCGCGCGTGCCATGCCGTTTTGCACCGAATTTATCAGTTCATCGCTCAGCAGCGGGCCGGTGTAGGTAACGTCGAACTCACCGGTGCGCAGGGTGGTTGAGTAATTGCCGAGCGCGTCCGACAAGATGCCCTCCCTGGCAATGGCCTCCTCCAGTGCGGCAGGGCTGGTCGTTCGAACCGCGAACCGAAGATCGTGCACCAGGACCTCGGCGACGTGGTAGTGGTCCACCCCGGAAACCGCTGGGTCTTGGAAGTAGGCACGATCGACCAGTTCCCCAGCTTCGGCAACGGTACCCCCCGCCGGCAGAACCACGATCAACTCCGGCACGAAGTGCTCGAGCGAGGCGGGGTCGAGCACGTCCGGGGAGATATCCGACAGGTTCGCCTGGCTCTGGTCCGCCGCTTTGTCCAGCACCGCGCGGAGCGCGGTCACATCGGCGTCGGGAGTCGAGTGGATTGCGATCACTACCCGACGTCGAACCATCAGCCCGTCGTAGGTCACGATAGGTCGGTCGTTGCCCGCATCGGTACCCCTCTCAGCGGAGCCGACCAATCCGGTCGAGACGGGAGTGCCGGCCAGGGGCGTAGCCACGGCGGTGCATCCGCTCAGTGCGAACGCGATGAGTACCGCCGTGACCATTCTGGTGGCGCTGTTCATCTCAGGTTCCCGCTGCAAACCCCGGCCGGTACACCGGCGGATACGAAGTCATGGGGGTGGTGTCCACGACCGGATAGTCCGAGCTGACCGGGTCGTTGTTTCGCCAGTCGCCCACCGAGAACTGCACCATCATGTCGTGATCTTCGTGCACCAGGTTGTGGCAGTGCACCATGTACCGCCCGCCAGTGTGCGCACCGGTGTTGAACTGCATCAGCACGGTTACGGATTCGTTCTCTCCCGCGTAGAAGACGTCTTTCGGCCCACCTTCCCAAGGGAACGGCTTGCCGCCGTTGGTGTTTCGGGCAATGATCTTGCCGTCGATCAGGTGAATGTGTAGTGGGTGAAACCAACCTCCAGACTCGTTAGTGATGGTCCACTGCTCAACGGAGTATGGCTGAGTGCTGGCAAAGCACCGGGAGAACCCGGAGGCCTCCACGTCCTCCCAGGTCTCATCGTTGACTGTCCACTCTCCGTTCTGGCGCTTCACCCGAAGTATCCGCTTCGCCACCGCCATGTCCGGGGTCAGCTTCATCACGTCAAGGCCGCCGAGCTCGGGGTTTGGCGAGCCGCCGTCGTCGAGAGTGGTCGGGATGGCGGAGATCGATCCGGCCGTGGAACCTGAGTCGGCCACCACCTGGAACCGCATGATCTTGTCCGTGTTGGCGAAGTTGACGTTGTTCTTGTTACTCAGATTGCGCATCTCGATCATCTGGCCGACCTTGTACTTGCGAAAGTCGATCAGGATCTCGTAGCGCTCCGCCGTGCCCTGCCGCCAGGACCGCACCGTTTCCACCTTGGGCGTCATGCCGCCGTCTGTGCCGACGATGTAGAACGGGTCACCGGTGGACAGTGTGGGTCGATAGGAGCGTGTGATCGAGGCCACGAGCACGCGGAAGCGATAGATGCGCGGCTTGACCTTCATTGTCGGCCACGGCACCCCATTGACCATGATCACGTCACCCCACAAACCCGCGTGGCCATTGTCGTTGAATCCTAAAGAGCCGTCGGCATTGAACGTTGCGTCCGAAATCATCAGCGGCACGTCGAACTCGCCCTGAGGCAGCTGCGCCTGCTCGTACTGGTCCGACATCGGGTAGAAACCCGCGAGCCCGGAATACACGTTCTGGCTCGTGACCAGGTGGTCGTGGTCGTGGTACCAGAGCGTGCGCGCGGACTGCCAGTTGGGGTACTGGTAGTTCTTGACTTTGCCCGGAGCAGTGAAGTCGTTGGCATAGCCGTCGTACTGGGGCAACGACGCTGAGCCGTGCAGGTGGGTGACGGTGTTGAACGCCGCCGGGTGTAGGAGCCCCGTAGCCGGCAAAGCGTTGCGGATGCGTATCTCGGATCGGGTTCCCTGCCGCACTCGAATGGTCGGGCCGGGAAAAACTCCGTTGTACCCTGCCAAGGTGGTGGAGAGCCCCGGAAGGATCTGGGCCTGTCCTACCTTCTCAGTGAGGGCGAATTTGGCGAATGGCCGAGCCGGGTCACCCTCATCGAAGCCCGTGGCGTACGGCACCAGCTCGGGCGGGCGACGGAATACACCCCGATACGGGACCGGAGTATTTGCTGGCGCCAGCACGCCAGGGACCGGGTCTGCCATCTTCGCCATGCCGACGGCGCTCATCGCACCGACGGCGCCCACTGCGCCCAACTGCAGTACTTCCCTACGTGTAGTCATGATCACTCCAGAGCGGTGCATCGATGTGAGGTCGCAGATAAGAATGAAGTGGCGGCCTTGTAAAAACCTTGCCCGCTCAAATGTGCTGGTGAGCACGCTCGGAAACTGACCCGTTGCCCTGATAGCTGGTCACAATCGAATAGCGTCGTCGTGTCTCGGCTCGCCATTCGATGGGCCGCGATCAATTCGAGCGCCACTGCGCCCCTCAAGCGACGATTCGTTGCGAGAAATCGCAAGAAAACGCCGGGCATCGCCCGATATTCTGAAGTGGCACGCCCGTTGCAACCGCGACACTCATTCGAATCGGAGGTTCCCATGTCGATATCTGTTGAAAAAACACACGTAGCTAACGCTCTGGTCGGAGAGCCCGAGGTTCTCGAAGACGGCGGCAACCTCGCGCAACACCCCTCCTGGCTCAGCCTCAAGGCAGCGGCGACCTCGCTGCAGGCTGTGCAGTCGCAAGACGGGTCGATTACCGACGCGGGCCGGCACGCGGATGCCGCGGCATCCGTTGCGCGCATCACCATGGCCGTCACCGACCTCGCCCCGCACTTTGCGCACGACGCCGCGTATCTGGCCGCTCTGGTTGTGGACTTCGATCGCTGGACGTCAGACGGGTTCGGTGTACCCGACTTCTACGACTCCCTGCTGGCCTTCCAGCCGCAGCAACACCGCGTAAACGGACTGCGTCACCTCGTGGTGTTCCCGATGTACACGCAAAACGGCAGCGCCAATCGCCTGGTCGAAGCCGTGCTGATCGAGGTCATCTGGCCGGAATTCATCGGCGAGCTCGAAGCCGGCTACACGAACAAGCTGTTCGTGCCGATTCGTTTTCTCGATTTCACCCCTGGCTACGACACCAACTCGGCCGTGTTGTTTCCCGAGACGGTCGCGATGCGCGAGATTCCCACGTTCACCTGGGGGGCGATCTTCGCCGACCGCGAAGCCGCCCGTTTTCGCCGGGTCGTGCGCGCGGCCGCCGAGATCACGCGGCTCGAGCTGCCCGCCGATGCGGCCCTACTACTGGGCGACCAGCATCTCACTGAAGAAACCTTCGTGATGTGGGACCTCATCCACGACCGCACGCACATGCGCGGGGATCTGCCGTTCGACCCGTTCATGATCAAGCAACGCATGCCGTTCTTTCTCTACTCGCTCGAGGAATTACGCTGCGACCTGACCGCTTTTCGCGAATCGGTCACGATCGAGCGCAGTGAGCTGGCGAGCCCCGAGGCTCGTCGGCACGCGAAACTGGTGCAGTACGCGGTCATCTTCGACCGCATCTTTCGGTTCGCAATCACCGGCAACCGGGTGCGTAACTATGACGGCCTCAGCGGTCAGCTGTTGTTCGCCTGGATGCACCAGCACGGCGTGCTGCACTGGACCGACACCCGGCTCACCTTCGACTGGGAGGCCGTGCCCGACGTGGTCATCGCGCTCGGAGCGCAGATTGACGAGCTGTACTGGGCGTCGATCGACCGGCCGAAGAAGGCGCACTGGCTCGCGGCCTACGAGATGATCTCGAAGACCCTCACGCCGAATCCGGCCTCGACCTGGGCCCGCGGGCTGCCGCTCGAGGTGCTCGCCGGGGCGCCCAAGGGCTACACCGACCAGGTTCTTGACGACGAATTTCCGCTGTCGATGTTCTTCGAGGCGCTCGAGAAGAAGATGCGCACGGTCATCGAGTCCACGGCCGGTATCACCGGCAGCGCGGTCGACTAATGGGTGCCCGTCCGGCCGTCACTGGCCGCACCGTGCTGATCGCCGGGGCGACCAGCACGGCCGGTCTGGCCGTCGCCGCTTCACTAGCGGAGGCGGGCGCGCGCGTCGTCGCCGTCGGCTCTAATCTCAAACGCCTCCAGTCGGTGCTGGCCGTGGCACCGGAGGCGGCGCTCTACGAATGCGACCTGACGGATTTTGCCGCTGTGACCGCTTTGGCGGCTCAGCTCTCGCCCATTGACGGGCTCATCCACCTGGTCGGCGGCTGGCGCGGCGGCGGCGGCCTGGCCGGCCAGAGCGACGAAGACTGGGCTTTTCTGCACTCGCACGTGGTCACCACGCTGCGAAACACCACCCGGGCGTTCAACGCCGATCTGCTGGCCTCTTCGGCCGGGCGGCTCGCGATCGTGTCGAGCGTGTCGGTCGACCAGCCCTCCACCGGCGGCGCGAATTATGCGGCGGCGAAGTCCGCGGCCGAAACGTGGGTGCGCGCGGTCGCGGCGGGATTCGAGAAAGCCGGCGACACCGCCGCGGCAGTGATTTTCATCGTACGTTCCCTGGACGGCCTGGAAATAGAGCTGGCTACCGGCGTGACGAGTCTGTGGAATGAGGCGGCGGCATCCGTCAATGCCAGCCGGGTTGTGCTGGCTCGAAAGGTTCCCGCAACCTGATACATACTCGCCCGCCGGCACCGTCGCACCTTGCGGCTCGCCCCTCGTCGGCAGAGCCCGGCTCCCTCCGGTCCGCGCTACCGTGAAGACACGCACAACGAAAGGGCGCGAATGCTCGACATCAGGGGAGTCACCAAGCGCTATGGCACAAGAGCGGTGCTCACCGACGTGAGTTTCACGGTCGGGGACGGCCGCATGACCGGCTTTGTCGGCGCGAACGGCGCCGGTAAGACCACCACTATGCGCATCATTCTCGGCGTGCTGTCGCCGGACTCGGGCACCGTACTCATCGACGGAGTGCCGGTGACGGCGAGCGACCGCCGCCGGTTCGGGTACATGCCCGAAGAGCGCGGCCTCTACCCGAAGATGAAGGTCGCCGAACAGCTGGTGTACCTGGCGCGCTTGCACGGGCTGGCACCAGCATCCGCCCGGCGCAATACCGACGATCTGCTGGAGCGCCTCGACCTCACCGAACGCGCCGGCGACACCGTCGAATCACTCTCACTCGGCAACCAGCAGCGCGCCCAGATCGCCGCTGCTCTCGTGCACGACCCCGAGTTTCTCGTACTCGACGAACCGTTCTCCGGCCTCGACCCCCTCGCGGTGGAAGTGGTGATGAGCGTGCTCACCGGCTACGCCGCGCAGGGCGCGCCCGTGCTGTTCTCCTCACACCAGCTCGATATCGTCGAGAGGCTCTGCGACGACCTCGTCATCATCGCCGACGGCGAGATTCGCGCGAACGGCTCCCGCGAGGCCCTGCGCGAGCAGCACAGCAGCCCTCGCTTCGAGATTCGCACCGCGGGCAACACCGGCTGGATCCGCTCGCAACCCGGCATCACCGTCATCGACTGCGACGGCGACTTCGCCGTCTTCGAAAGCGAAACGGATGCCGCCAGCCAAGCCGTTCTGCACCGTGCGATCGCGCTCGGAGCGGTACACACCTTCAGCCAGCAGCGACCTTCGCTCGCCACCATCTTCAAGGAAGTCATCGCATGAGCAACGTGACACGTCCGCTGCACACCGCGCCCACCTTCGCCCAGAGCGTCTGGCTGGTTTCCAACCGCGAGATCACGGCACGCCTCCGCAGCAAATCCTTTCTCATCGCGACCGGCATTCTGCTGCTCATCTCCGTGGCATCGGTCATCGTCGGCAGTCTGGCCAGCCAGAATGAAAGCCTCGCCAAGGTGGCCGTGGTCGGCACGGCCACCAGCGTCGTCGAACAAACCAACGCCTTCGATATCGTCGAATCCGACACTGTCACAGGCGCCGAAGCGCTCGTGCGCGACGGCACCGTCGACGCGGCCGTAGTGCCCTCGGACAGCGCCGATTCGCTGCTCGGCATCACGGTGATCGCCCTGGATTCGGCGCCGCTCGATGTTCTCGGCACGCTCAGCGTGAGCCCCGATGTGAAAATTCTCCAGCCGGCCTCGCAAAACGGTTTTCTCGCCTACCTCGTTGCCATCGGCTTTGGCATCATCTTTCTCATGTCGGCGACCACCTTTGGCGCCACCATCGCCCAGAGTGTGGTCGAAGAGAAGCAGACCCGCATCGTCGAGATCCTCATGTCGACCATCTCGGTGCGGGCGCTGCTGGCCGGCAAAGTGCTCGGCAACAGCTTGATGGCGTTCGGACAGATCGTATCCATCGGCCTGCTAGTGTCAATCGGCCTGGCGGTGACCGGGCAACGGCTGCTCCTGGCTGACGTCGGCCCGGCCATCATCTGGTTCGCCGTGTTCTTCGCCTTCGGATTCGTGTTGCTCGCCGCGCTCTACGCGGCAACGGCGTCGATGGTGTCCCGGCAGGAAGACGTGGGCTCAGCGACCTCGCCCGTGCTGTTCCTCGTCATGATTCCTTATTTCATGGTGGTCTTCTTCAACGACAACCCGCTCGTGCTGGCAATCATGTCGTATGTGCCGTTCTCGGCGCCGGTCGGGATGCCGGTGCGCATCTTCCTCGGCCAGGCCGAATGGTGGGAACCCGTGCTCTCCTTGGTCGTGCTGGCACTGTCGACAATGGTGGTGATTTTGATCGGGTCGCGCATCTACTCCAACGCGCTGCTGCGCATGGGCGCCCGCGTGTCGCTGCGCGACGCCCTGCACAAGTAAGACCGTGGGCGGACGGCCAGCCGAATGCGGGAGGATGGAAGAGTGACCCAACTCCATGATCTGTCTTCCCGCAGTTTCGCCTCCGACAACTACTCCGGAATCCATCCGAAAATTCTGGAGGCGATTGTAGAGGCCAACGGTGCCCACCAGATCGCCTACGGCGAAGACGTCTACACGACCCGGCTGCAGGAGGTCTTCGCCCGACAGTTCGGCGAGGGCGTCGAAGCTTTTCCGGTGTTCAACGGCACCGGCGCCAACGTCACCGGCCTCCAGTCCATGCTGCCGCGCTGGGGCGCTGTGATCTGTACAGCCACCGCGCACATTCACAACGACGAGGGCGGTGCTCCCGAGCACGTCGGCGGCTTCAAGCTGCTGCCGGTAGTCACCCCCGACGGCAAACTCACCCCCGAACTCATCGACCAGGAGGCGTGGGGCTGGGGCGATGAGCACCGCGCGCAGCCGCTCGTCGTGGCCATCACGCAGACCACCGAGCTCGGCACCGCGTACACGGTCGACGAGGTGCGCGCGATCGCCGATCACGCCCACTCCAAGGGAATGACGCTGCACATGGACGGTGCTCGCATTTCCAACGCAGCCGCCAGCCTCGGCGTTCCGTTGCGTGCCTTCACCCGCGATGCCGGGGTCGACGTGCTCAGCTTCGGCGGCACCAAGAACGGCATGATGCTCGGTGAGTGCATCGTGGTATTGAACCCGGCTGCATCCACTGGTTTGAAGTTCTTGCGCAAGTCGAACATGCAGCTCTCCAGCAAGATGCGTTTCATCTCGGCGCAGCTCATCGCGCTGCTCGACGGGGACCTGTGGTTACACAACGCCTCCCACTCCAATGCGATGGCCACCCGTCTGCGCGACGCGCTCGAAAGCGCAATCGCCCAGGGCACCATCACCGGGCTGGCCTTCAGCCAGACCACGCAGGCCAATGCCATTTTCGCCACCCTGCCCGCCGGCGTCGCCGACCGGCTGCGCGAACATTTTCGCTTCTACGACTGGGACGCCACCAAAAACGAGGTGCGCTGGATGTGCGGCTTCGACACCACCGAAGACGACATCGATCAGTTCGTGGCCGCGATCACCCGGGAGCTGTCGTGACCTTCAAGGATCAGCCTTGGCTCGCCTCGTACGCGCCCGGCGTTCCCGGCACGATCGCCGAGACCACCGAAACCCTCACCGACATGATGGAGACCTCGGCTGAACGGTTTGCGCCGGCGATCGCACTGGACTTCTTCGGCTCCAGCACCACCTACGCCGAGCTCGGAGAACAGATCTCCCGGGCCGCGAACGGCCTGCGCAAACTCGGCGTGAGCCCGGGCGACCGCGTTGCCCTCGTGCTGCCGAACTGTCCGCAGCACGTCGTCGCTTTTTATGCTGTACTGCGCCTCGGCGCCATCGCGGTCGAGCACAATCCGCTCTACACCGACCGAGAGCTGCGCCATCAGTTCGAAGATCATGGCGCGCGCGTCGCGATCGTCTGGGACAAGGTCTACGAGTCGGTGCGCATGTTCCCTAAAGACATGGGCGTAGCGGATATCGTCACCGTCGACCTCACGCGTGCGATGCCGTTCTCGAAACGGCTGGCCCTCAAACTGCCGATCAAAAAAGCGCAGGACGCTCGTGCTTCTCTGACCGCCGGGCCCGGAAAGGGCGCGATCAGCTGGGAGTCGATCGTGGGCGCCCGCAAACTGCACCCGTCACACCAGCGGCCCTTGCTCACGGATACGGCCGTGCTGCAGTACACGAGCGGCACGACCGGCACCCCGAAGGGCGCCATCCTGAGCCATTACAACCTGCGCGCCAACGCCGCGCAGGGTTCCGCTTGGGTAGCAGGCCTCCGCCCCGGCGACGAGACCGTCTACGGCGTTCTTCCGATGTTCCATGCTTACGGCCTCACCCTCTGCCTCACCTTCGCGATGAGCATCGGCGCCCGTCTCGTACTGTTTCCCAAGTTCGACGAGAAGCTCGTGCTCGACGCGGCCAAGCACGCACCGCCCACTTTTTTGCCGGCGGTACCGCCGATCTACGACCGCTTAGTCACGGCCGCAGCGAAGAAAAAGGTGAGCCTTGCGGGCGTCCGCTTTGCTATTTCGGGCGCGATGAACCTGCCGGTGTCCATCGTGGAACGCTGGGAGAACGCCACCGGCGGGCTATTGGTCGAGGGTTACGGCATGACCGAGGCGTCACCGATCGTCGCCGGCAACCCGATCGGCCCGAGCCGTCGCCCCGGAACGGTCGGTGTGCCGTTTCCGAGCACCGACATTCGTGTGGTCGACCCGGAAGACCCCACGATCGAGCGCGGCTTCGACGAGGAGGGCGAGCTGCTCGTAGCCGGCCCGCAGGTGTTCTCCGGCTATTGGGACCGCCCGAGCGAGAGCGCCGAAGTGCTGCTCCCCGGCGGCTGGCTGCGCACCGGCGACATCGTGCGAGTCTCGGCCGACGGGTTCATCACCATCGTCGACCGCCTGAAGGAACTCATCATCACCGGCGGTTTCAACGTGTCGCCGTCCGAGGTTGAAGAGACGCTGTTGTCGCACCCCGACATCGACGACGCGGCCGCGGTCGGGCTGCCGAGCCCGACCGGCGGCGAAGACGTCGTGGCGGTCGTGGTGCTGCGGCCCGGCGTCGACCTCGATGTGACTGCGGTGCGTGAGTACTGCCGCACCCGGCTGTCGTCCTACAAGGTACCGCGGCGCATCGTCGAGGTCGACGACCTGCCGCGCAGTCTGCTCGGCAAAGTGCTGCGCCGCGAGGTGCGTAACCGCCTGCAAGGCAAGTAGGCTGCGCGATCGACCGTGAAACCTTAGGTGGAATAGTACGCGCGCCGAATTAGATTGCTCCGGCGCAAGCGAAATGCCCGTTGGCCTCAGCCAAACGGGCATTTTTTCACTAGCGCGGGCGGGTTATGGTCGCAGCAGCACCTTGATGGCTCGGCGTTCATCCATCGCGGCGTAGGCTTCGGCCACCTCGGACAAGGGAAGCTCCAGGTCGAAGACCCGACCGGGGTTGATTTGGCCCGAAAGAACCTCGGGCAGTAATTCCTCGATATAGCCACGAACGGATGCCACGCCGCCGTTCACGCCCACGTTGCGTCCAAAGAGCGAGCGGATGGGCAGCTCGGCGCCGCCGTTGGGCACGCCGACGTAGCCGACCATCCCACCGGGCCGGGTAGACCGGATGGCCTGATCCATGGATTCCTTGGTGCCGACGCACTCCAGCACGCAATCGGCGCCGATTCCATCGAACAGTGCCTGCACCGCGGCAACACCCTCATCACCCCGTTCCTCGATGATGTCCGTCGCACCGAATTCTCGGGCCACGGCCTGGCGATCAGCGTGACGAGACATGGCGACGATGCGGCTCGCGCCGAGTCGCTTGCTCGCGAGTACGGCGCAGAGCCCGACGGCTCCGTCACCGACGACGACAACGGTACTGCCGGCGGTCACGCCGGCAGACACGGCCGCGTGGTGTCCGGTGCCTAAGACGTCCGAGAGGGTCAACAGTCCTGGAATCAGAGCGTCGTCCGGCACCTCGGCGGTTGCCACGAGCGTTCCATCAGCATGGGGAACGCGTACCCGCTCGCCCTGGGCGCCGTCGGCGAAGCCGCCCATGTCGTCTTTCTCGCCCCACGGAACAAGGTGGAGGCAGGAAAAACTGACGCCATTGCGGCAGTTGACGCAGGTGTTGTCGCAGTCGTAGAAGGGCGCAATGACGAAGTCTCCGACCTTGACGGTGGAAACGTCTGGGCCGATTTCCTCGACGATGCCCACAAACTCGTGGCCAATGCGGTGTGGCTCTTTGGTGGCGGTCACGCCGCGATAGGGCCACAGGTCAGACCCACAGACGCAGGCCGCGACCACCCGAACGATGGCGTCGCCACCTGTCGAAAGTACAGGGTCAGGAACTTCTTCGAGGCGAATATCTCGTTCACCATAAATCACAGTTGCTTTCATTGATAAACCCTAACCCGCCCAACCCGGATATACCCCCCTTTCGGGTCACATTGTCGCTGCGAGCGACGGAGCGGATGCCACGGTGAGCGCGTCACCGTCGGTCGCCAGCGCCACCAGCACCGTGTCGCCGTCACGAATATCGCCGGCCAGCAGCGCCCGCGCCAGGCGGTCGTCGATCTCGCGCTGCATGAGACGCCGCAACGGGCGCGCACCGTAGATCGGGTCGTAACCACGTTCGGCTAGCCACCGGCGGGCATCCGGTGTTACGGCGAGGTCCAGCCGGCGTTCGGCGAGGCGCTTCTGCAATCGGTCGACGTCGAGTTCGACGATTTCGCCGAGCTCGTCGGTTGTCAGCGAGGAGAAAACCACGATGTCGTCGAGCCGGTTGACGAACTCCGGCTTGAAAGCCTGTCGCACGAGGCCCTGCACTGCCGCCTCTTTCTGTTCCACCGACAGGGTCGGGTCGGTCAGAAACTGCGAACCGAGGTTCGAGGTGAGCACGAGAATGGTGTTGCGAAAATCCACCGTGCGCCCCTGACCGTCGGTGAGGCGGCCGTCGTCGAGCACCTGCAACAGCACGTCGAACACCTCGGGGTGCGCTTTCTCGACCTCATCGAACAGAATCACCGAGTATGGGCGACGCCGCACGGCCTCGGTGAGCTGGCCGCCCTGCTCGTAGCCGACATAGCCCGGAGGCGCTCCGACCAGGCGGGACACCGAGAACTTCTCACCGTACTCACTCATGTCGATGCGCACCATGGCTTTTTCATCGTCGAACAGAAACTCGGCGAGCGCTTTGGCCAGCTCGGTCTTGCCGACGCCGGTGGGGCCGAGGAAGAGAAAGGATCCGGTCGGCCGGTCGGGGTCGGAGATGCCGGCACGCGAACGCCGCACGGCGTCGGCGACCGCGCTCACGGCGCGCTTCT
Organism: Cryobacterium sp. Y29; assembly: GCF_002929825.1. Lineage (GTDB taxonomy): Bacteria > Actinomycetota > Actinomycetes > Actinomycetales > Microbacteriaceae > Cryobacterium. The sequence goes on along the minus strand of NZ_PJJN01000029.1, from coordinate 101,205 downwards.
GTCCGATCAAGCGGTGGCCGAGCTCGTTTTCGAGGTTGAGCAGTTTGTCGGTTTCACCCTGCAGTAGCCGGCCGACCGGAATGCCCGTCCACGCGGCGACCACGGCAGCGATATCCTCACTCGCGACCTGGTCGTTCACCATGCGCGGGCCGACGGATTCTTCCTGTTCGGCGTCGGCGAGCGCGCGCTCCATCACCGGAATGTCACCGTAAAGCAGCCGGGACGCCTTCTCGAGGTCTCCCTCACGCTGCGCCCGGTCGGATTCAATGCGGGCGGCGTCGAGCCGCTCACGCAGCTCGCCGACCCGGTTCAGCGAGGCCCGCTCGTTGTCCCAGCGCGCCTGCAACTCTTTGAGGTTGGCCTGGCGCTCCACCAGATCGCTACGCAGCTTTACCAGACGTGCCTTCGAGGCATCGTCCTTCTCCTTCTTGAGAGCGAGCTCTTCGAGCTTGAGCCGATCGACGCTGCGCCGCAGTTCGTCGATCTCTACCGGCGAGGAATCGATCTCCATGCGCAGCCGGCTCGCCGCCTCGTCGATGAGGTCGATGGCCTTGTCGGGCAGCTGACGGGCGGTGATATAGCGATTGGAGAGGGATGCCGCGGCCACGAGGGCAGAATCGGCGATGGTCACCTTGTGGTGGGCTTCATAGCGTTCCTTGAGCCCGCGGAGGATGGCCACGGTGTCCTCAACCGACGGTTCGTCGACGAGTACCGGCTGGAAGCGGCGCTCGAGCGCGGCATCCTTTTCGATGAATTCGCGATACTCATTGAGGGTCGTGGCGCCGATCAGGCGAAGTTCGCCGCGGGCGAGCATTGGCTTGAGCATGTTGCTGGCCGCAACGGAGCCTTCGCCGCCACCAGCACCCATCAGAGTGTGCAGTTCGTCGACGAAGGTGATGATCTGCCCGTCGGCGTCGTTGATCTGCTTGAGGACGGCCTTCAGCCGTTCCTCGAACTCACCGCGATATTTGGCGCCGGCTACGAGGGCCGCGAGGTCGAGGGAGACCAGTTGCTTGTCTTTGAGTGAGTCGGCGACGTCTCCGGCCACGATGCGCTGGGCCAGCCCCTCGACCACGGCCGTCTTGCCGACGCCGGGTTCTCCGATCAGCACGGGGTTGTTCTTGGTGCGCCGGGTGAGCACCTGGCTGATCCGGCGAATTTCGGCGTCACGCCCGATCACCGGGTCAAGCTTGCCACTGCGGGCGATGTCGGTGAGGTTCACCCCATACAACTCGAGGGCCGTCTTGGCGTCTTGCTGCGGTGGTCGCTGACCGGCTTGCATCGCTGTCTCCTCTAAACTTGAGCCTTGCTGGCTCAAGTTTAGTACCCCGACCATCTCCCCGGCGTCGAATATTCGAGGGCTGAACATCTCATCTCTCACATGCGTCTGACACCAGTCATCCGCCGGTGTCGCGGCACTCGTCAGAGTTCCGGGCACCCCGAGTTAGGAGTGCCACCGCCACCGACAAGTGCCGCGAAAGCGGCGGAATCAGCGCGAGGCCGGGCAGCCTCCCGTGAGACAATACAGGTTGGTCCCATTTTCTTACGGAGCTCCCCCACCTATGGCTCATTCCCTCAGCACCCACGAGATCGCCCGCATCGTTGGCAGCCAGTCGTTCTCGCGCGGTGAACGGTACGCCCGCAACGGGCACGTCACCGAGCAGTCCTGGGCCTCGTCGGGAACACACCTCACCGGTCGAGTGAGTGGCACCAGCCCGCAGCCGTACACCGTGCTCGTTTCGTTCACGCTCAATGCTGCCGGCCAGGCTGTGCGGGCCAGCGGAACCTGCACCTGCCCCATGGGCAGCAACTGCAAGCACGTCGCCGCCCTGCTCCTGGCCAGCCGCAGCACGCCCGCGGAACTGAACGCTGAGCGCGCCGCCTCGAACGTGCGCGCCATCGGCGACCGTCGCACGCCGGTGTTCGAATCGACCTTCATGCCCGGCGCACACCAGCCGACCACCCCGGCACCGGTCATTCCCATTCGCCCGCCAGTGCCCGCCTGGCGCGCCGCCCTGGCGCCGATCGCCAAGCCGACGGCCGGCGACACCGTCACAAGCACGGCCCTCGCGCTGCAATTCGATCTGCTCGACCCGGCCTACAGCCCGAACAGACGCCCGGCCCCCCGCCGTCTCGGCGCACGCCCCATGGTCATGGGCAAGAAGGGCAAATGGATTCGAGGCTCCCTCACCTGGGACAACCTGTCCTGGACCCCCGGCACCTATAACCGCGGCCACCGCAAAATACTGAACGCCCTCTACGCCCTCTCGGCCACCGGCCAGCGCTATTACAGCTATACCGACCACTGGCTCTACCTCGACAACTTCGAGAACAAGGCCCTCTGGGACCTGCTTCACGAAGCACAGTTGAGTGGGCTGCCGATGGTCTGCGCAACGGATGCCCAGAATCCCGTTCTGCTCTCGCCCACGCCGGCCGCGCTCGAGTTGAACATTCGCCGCGATGACGAGGGCCTGCAATTGACCCCGTTGCTCATGCTGGGCGAACAGCTGCACCGCGGCGCCGAATTCGGATTCATTGGCGACCCGGCGCACGGCGCCTACACATTCACGAGCCCCGCTGACCCGCTTGCAACCGGCAGGCAGCTCGTTCTCGCACCACTGAATGTGCAGGTCAGCTCAGAGATCCGCGCGCTCGCTGTCACCGGGGGCTTTGACATTCCCGCCGACGACGAACCCTCATTCCTGGCTGATTACTACCCGTTTCTGCAGCAAAAATTGACCCTGACCAGTCATGACGCCTCATTCGAGCTGCCCAGAACGGCCCGCCCCCAGCTGGCGCTGACGATCACCCACCAAACGGATGCCCGCATCACCATCGCGTGGGAATGGCACTACGTCGCGCCCACCGAATCGGTCCCGGAGTCAATCGGGACAGACGCGGTCGAACCGGCCCCCGTGCTATACCGCCACCCCCTGCGCCCGACACCCGGCGACACCCGCTTTCGCGACCTCACCCGCGAACACGACACGCTGCAAGCGGTCAGCCGCGAAATCGCCTCGTTCACGGGGCTCTGGCAACCTGCCACACCGATCAGCCCGGCCCGACTCCTTGAGCAGTCGGAACTGCGCAGCGCCATCATGATCACGTTTCTCGGCGAGGCCGTGCCGAAACTCGAGGCCGCCGGCATCGCCGTGCAGGTCTCGGCCGACGCCCCGAGCTACCGTGAAGCCGACGAAGCGCCGGTGATCAGCCTCGCCACCACCGAAAGCACGGACACCCGAGACTGGTTCGATCTCGCCGTCACCGTGACGATCGAGGGCGAAAATATCCCCTTCGACGACTTGTTTCGGGCGCTGGCCACCGATCAAGACCTGATGATCCTCGACAGCGGCACGTACTTCAGTCTCGACCGGCCCGAACTGCAGCAGCTGCGGCGGCTGATCGAAGAAGCGCGCGGCCTGCAGGAGAGCAACGCAGGCACGCTTGGTCTCAGCCGTTTTCAGGCCGACCTGTGGGACGAACTGCAATTGCTCGGTGTCGTCGCCGAGCAGGCCGCGTCCTGGCGCAGCGCCGTCGAGGGTCTCGCCGCCCTGCACGGCTCGGCTGAGGCCGCACCCATCGCCGAACGCCCGCTCCCGCCGGCCGTGCACGCCACCCTGCGTGCCTACCAACAGACCGGATTCGACTGGCTCAGCTTTCTCTACGACCACCAGCTTGGTGGCGTGCTCGCCGACGACATGGGACTCGGCAAGACGTTGCAGGCCATCGCCCTCATCGCCCACGCCCGCGACTGCCAGCGCGCTGCGGAAGGCTCCACTCGCAAGCCCTTTCTCGTGGTCGCTCCCACAAGCGTCGTCTCCAACTGGGCCACCGAATGCGCTCGGTTCGCGCCCGACCTGACGACAACAGCCATCACCCAGACCACCGGCAAACGCGGCTCCAGCCTGCCTGACGTGATGGGGGAAGCGGATGTCGTGATCACCTCCTACACACTCTTCCGCCTCGACTTCGAGGAGTACAACGCTCACGACTGGGCCGGGCTGCTGCTCGACGAGGCCCAGTTCGTGAAGAACCACCAGAGCAAGGCGCACGTCTGCGCCCGCCGCCTGCGCACCCCGTTCAAGCTCGCCATCACCGGCACGCCGATGGAAAACAACCTCATGGAACTGTGGTCACTGCTCTCCATTACGGCGCCCGGCCTGTTCCCGAGCCCCAGCCGCTTCGCCGACTACTACCGCAAACCCATTGAAACGGATGCCGACGCCGACCGGCTCGCGCAGCTGCGCCGCCGCATCCGTCCTTTCATGCTGCGGCGCACCAAGGCGGAGGTAGCCAGCGACCTGCCCGAGAAGCAGGAGCAGGTGCTCGAACTCGACCTGCACCCGAGGCACCGCAAGGTCTACGACATGCACCTTGCCCGCGAACGGCAGAAGGTGCTCGGCCTGATCGAGGACATGAACGCCAACCGGTTCGAGATTTTTCGCTCTCTCACCATGCTGCGCCAGCTCAGTCTCGACGCAAGCCTGTATGACGCGAAGTACGACAGTATTCCCTCGACCAAGCTCGACGCCCTGCTGGAACTTCTGGAAGATACCGTCGCCGAGGGTCACCGAACCCTGATCTTCAGCCAGTTCACCCAGTACCTCGGCAAGGCACGGGACCGGCTCGACGCTGCCGGCATCAGCTACTCCTACCTCGACGGCAAGACCCGCAACCGGGCCAAGGCCATCAGCGACTTCAAAGAGGGCTCGAGCTCCGTCTTTCTGATCAGCCTCAAGGCCGGCGGATTCGGCCTCAACCTCACCGAGGCCGACTACGTCATTCTGCTCGACCCGTGGTGGAACCCGGCGACGGAAGCCCAGGCCGTCGACCGCGTGCACCGCATCGGACAAACAAAGAATGTCATGGTCTATCGCCTGGTTTCCAAGGACACCATCGAAGAAAAAGTCATGGCCCTCAAAGCCACCAAAGCGCGCCTGTTCGAAAGCGTCATGACCGACGGAGCGCCGCAGGGCACCGCCCTGACCGCGGCCGACATTCGCGAACTCCTGGCCTGAGGCGACACCAACAGTTCATTCAGCCCCCCTAGACTGCACGCGACGGCACCACGTCGCACACTGCAGAAACGGTCCTATGTCCACCATTTTTGATCGGGTCGACGCTCGCCTGGCTCGTACACTCACCCCGGCTCGCCGCCTCACGCTGCAACGCCCACGCACCCTCGCGCTCGGTTTTCTCGGTCTGCACGCGGTGTTCCTGTTCGCCCTGCTGCCCACCATCCTGACCGGCCAGGTACTCGGCGACCTTCCGCTGTACCGAACCTGGGCCGAACTCGGCCTGGAGCACGGCATCTGGCAGGGTATCGATACCGGGTGGGTGTACCCGATCGGCGCCATGCTGCCGATCGCGTTCGCGGGTATCGCCGGTCCGCTCCTGTACCAACTCCTGTGGTACCTGCTGACCACCGCGTTGAATGCCGTCGCGGTCGGAGCGCTCACCGACTGGGGACGTCGCCGCGGCGGCTTCAAATCGGCCTGGTACTGGCTGTTCGCGTCGTTTCTGCTGAGCCCGGTCGGGCTACTGCGACTGGAAGGACTCACAGCACCGCTCGTCATCGTCGGACTCGTGCTGCTCGCGCGTCGGCCGGTCGTCGCCGCGGTCGTGCTGACCCTCGCCACCTGGATCAAGGTGTGGCCAGCGGCCGTGTTCCTCGCGGTGGTCACCGTATCGCCGCGCCGTCGCACGGTGGTGCTTATCGGTGCGGCCGTCTCGGCGGGGGTGGCGGCATTTGTCTGGCTTGTGGGGGGCCTGCAATTTCTCACCAGTTTCGTCACCGAACAATCTGACCGCGCCCTGCAACTCGAGGCGCCCATCACCACTGTGTGGGTGTGGCTGGCCACACTCGGTCACCACAGCACGGTCATCTACGAGAATTTTGCCATCGCCACCCGTGAGGTGAGCGGGCCCGGTACCGACGTGGTCGCTTCCCTGATGACGCCGGTCATGTTCGGTGCCATCGCGGTGATTTTCGTGCTGATGCTCATTGCCCAGCATCGGCGAGCGGATGCCGGCCAACTGCTGCTGCTCGGAGCCCTTGCCCTGGTCAGCGCGTTCATAGTCTTCAACAAGGTCGGTTCACCGCAATACATATTGTGGCTGGTGCCGGTGGTTGCGGTCGGTGTCGGCCGCAGCTGGGCTGAGTGGCGGGTGCCTGCCACGCTGACGCTGGCTATCTCCGGCCTGACGACGCTCGTCTTTCCCATTTTCTACTTGCCGCTCATCGACGGCGATCTGTTCTCCCTCCTGCTGCTGACGGCGCGCAACGCGCTGCTCGTCGTACTGCTGGTCTGGGCGATCACAGACCTGGCCCGTTTGGCTTGGGCTCTGCCGAAACAAGAAGCGCGCATTGTGGCCCGCCGCGCACTCCCAGTCGGCCAAGGCAGAATAGACCAGTGACCACGACGACAACCTTTGCCCTCATCCGCCACGGCCAGACCGATTGGAACGCCGCCGCGCGCATCCAGGGCGCCACCGACATTCCGCTCAACGAGGTGGGGCGCGGCCAAGCAACGGATGCCGTCGCCCCACTCTCCCGGTATGACTGGGATTTCATTGTTTCGTCGCCGCTTTCTCGTGCGGCCGAAACCGCTGACCTGATCGGCGAAGAGCTAGGCCTCGACGCGGCCCGTCGTATTCCGGGTCTGATCGAGCGCGATTACGGACCAGCCGAGGGCCTGAGCGCCGGCGCCCAGCTCGACGCCCTGCGTTTTCCGGGCGGATTCCACGGTGCCGAGACCGAGGAAGCCGTCGCCGCGCGCGGCATCGACGCCCTGTGCGAGCTCGCTCGCAATCACCCCGGAGAGCGCATCATCGTCGTCGCGCATGGCACGCTCATTCGGCTGAGCCTCGAAAACGCCCTGGACCAGTCCATCGGCAGCATCAACAATGCCTCGATCAACCTCGTGCACCACCACTACGACCACGCGGATGGCGCGACCGAATGGCAGCTCGAGGTGCTCAACGGCGAGCTGCTCGTGCGCGCCTGACCACGGCGAAACGTCAGCGGCCGGTCGACACCGTCACCGTGAACTTGGTGTTACGGCCAACCTGGCGGGTCGAACCGACGATGCGGGTGAGCATCGGACGGTAACCGAGGTGGGTGTTCCACACGGTCCACAGTTCGCCGCCGGGTGCGAGCACGCGCGCCGCGTCGATGAAGAGTTTCTCAGCGAGGCCCGCATGCACCGACGCTCCGATATGAAACGGTGGGTTGAGCAGAATCAGATCACCCGAGTTATCCGGCTGGCCAGACAGGCCATCGGCGCGCACCACGGTGACCCGATCGGCGAGCGCGTTGGCGTCGACGGTTGCGCGAGCGGATGCGACGGCCACAGCCGACTGATCCGTCGCGAGTACCTGCAGCAGCGGGCGCTGGGCAGCCAGGGCCGCGGCGAGCACTCCGGTGCCGCAGCCGAGGTCGATGGCGCGCTCGGCGTCGGGCTTCATCCGGTCGAGCACCTCGAGCAGCGCCCGGGTGCCGATGTCGATGCTGGTTCCGGCGAACACGCCACCGTGGCCGCGCACGGTGAGGTCGAAGTCGTCGTGCTTTTCGCTGCGTGGCCAGTCGCTCGTCGACGTGGCCAACGGTGCGGAAGCGATGAGCACGCGGGACTTCTGGCGGGCCGGGCGCACATTGAGGGCCCCGAAGTGGCGGCGCAGCACCTCATTCATGCTCACGGTCATGTGCTTGATGCGGCCGCCGGCAAAGACGATCACGTCGGGGGCGGCGTATTTGGCGATGGCACCGGCGATCTCGTCGAGCGCATCGAGGCTCTTCGGCAATTGCAGCAGCACGACGTGGGCGTCTTTCAGCAGCTCTTCGCCGAGCGGCAGTGAGCGGTAGGCATCCGTCAGGTTGACGCCGGAGGCATTGCTGTCGAGCGCGTATTCGCCCGAGAGCGCGTCCTGATAGACACGGATGCCGCGGGCGTTGTGCAGAGCAGCGGCGCCGAGGGTCAGGGCGCCATAGCGATCCTCGAGCACGACTACGCCACCGGAACGATATGCCGCGAGTGCGCCCGCGGCCTCATCGAGAATGAGGCGGTCACTCGCGTCGACGGCGAACAGGTTCTCCGCCTCAATGTCGGGGCGACGACGCAGGCGGTCGAAATCGAACCCATTCATGCTGTTATTGGATACGGCCTCATTTTCGTCCGACATGGCGCTTTTCGACGAAGTGTTTGCGTTCCGCAGCGCGGACTGGTCATACGCGTCCGATTTGGACATGGTTCCCCCTGAGAGTAGTGCTGGTGCAACCAGTTCGTGCTGTGGGGCAGAAACGTGAAGCGTGTTACAGATAACTGACTATGGTCTGGGCTGCCGCCAGATGACAACCTGGTTGCTGCGCCTGGTGCGGGTGCCCGCCTTCATTGAAATAACATCGCCAGCCGAGCCAGCCGCGAAAACGCGGCGGCCCGGTCGGTTCAGTAGTTCGTCGGCGAGCGTCGATTCCAACTCGCGCAGGCGATTTTCGAGCCCGCGCACGTGATCCTCGAGTTCGAGGATACGACGGATGCCTTCCAAACTCACGCCTTCAGAGCCCAGTTCCGCAATTTCACGGAGCTTTGCCACGTCGAGCATGGAGTACCGTCGGCTCTTGCCGGGGGTACGTTCTGGGCTGACGAGGCCCAGGCGATCGTATTGGCGCAGGGTTTGCGGGTGCATTCCCGCAAGCTCGGCCGCCGTCGAAATCACGAAAACCCGGGTGGTCTCGTCCATAATCAGCCCTTGGCCCGAGCAATCAATTCATCGCGCGGGTTTTCCTTGGGCAGCGCTTCGGCGAACGCGGCAAGTTTCTCTTCCGCATCCTTCGACAGGTGTGAAGGCACAGCGACCTGCACGACGGCGAGCAGGTCGCCCGTGCCCTTGGTCGTGGTGACGCCGCGACCCTTGACCCGCAGCACCCGGCCACCAGGAGTACCGGGGGCAACGCGCAACTTGACGGGGCTGCCGCCGAGGGTGGGTACCTCGATCGTCGCGCCGAGGCTGGCCTCGACGAAAGTGACCGGTACGGTTACCCGCAGATTGAGTCCGTCGCGCTCAAACACCGGGTGCTTGCGCACGGTGATCGTCAGCACGATGTCGCCGGTTTCTCCCCCATCTGGGCTCGGCTGCCCCTTGCCACGCAGGCGAATCTTCTGCCCATCGGCGACTCCGGCCGGAACCTTGACCTTGATCGGTCGACCGTCCTGGGTTTGCAGGCTGATCTGGTCGCCCTGGGTGGCTGTGATGAAGTCGATGGTCGTCGAGGCGATCACGTCGCGCCCGCGCGTCGGTGCGCCCGAGCCGCGGTAGCCACCGGTGGGGTTGCCGAAACCGCCCCCACCTTGACCACCTCGTCCGAACATACCCCCGAGGATATCGTCGAAACCGCCCTGCTCGAAGGTGTAACTCTGCTGACGGCTTCCGCCGCCGAACATGCCTCCGAAAGCGTCCTCGAAGCCGCCACCCTGGGCCCGGCCGCGGGGCGCGGCGAACCGCGCCCCACTCCCCATTGCCCGCACGGCGTCATATTCCTTGCGCTGGGCGGCATCATTCAGCACCGAGTGCGCCTCGCTCAGTTCCTTGAACTTCGCCTCAGCGGCAGGGTTCCCCGGGTTGGAGTCCGGGTGGTATTTTCGAGCGAGTTTTCGGTACGCCTTCTTCAACTCGGCCGGCGTGACATCTTTCGATACCCCGAGAACCTTGTAGAAGTCTTTGTCGAACCAGTCCTGGCTAGCCATCGCTCGGTACCTGAACGACAACCTTGGCCGCACGCAACAGCGTGGAACCGAGGTAATACCCCGTCTCCGCGACGTCGCCAACGGTTTCGGTGTCGACGACCGCACTGGGCTGCTGGAAGATCGCCTCGTGCATGGTCGGGTCGAAGGGGTCGCCGACCGCGCCGAACGAGGTGAGTCCAAGACGCTCAACGCTCAATCGCAGCTTGGCCGCAATCGTGGCGAAGGCCGAGTCGGGCACGAGGTCGCCGTGCTTCTCAGCCCGGTAGATATCGTCGAGTACCGGAATCAGTATCTTGACGATATCCCCGGTCACACGCTCTTTCTCAATGGCACGGTTGGCCTCTGTGCGCCGACGGTAGTTGGCGTACTCCGCCGTCACGCGCTTGAGGTCGGCGAGGTGTTCACTCGTCGGCTCGGCAACTTCGCGCTCTGCCGCGTCTAGGATGTCCTGAACGGTCAACTCGTCTTCTTCGATTCCGTCGGCCGAGGCCGCAGCCTCGCCATCAGCTACGGATGCCGAGTCAGGTATCGATTCTGCAGGGACGCCCGCGCCCGCCGCGGCGGTGCCGTCATCCGGCACCCCCGCAGCGTCGTTGTCGGGATTTTTCTTGTCAGCCATGGTTGCGGCCTACTTCTTTGTCTTGTCGTCTTCGTCGTCGTCAACAACCTCGGCGTCGACAACGTCTTCGTCTTTGTTCTCCTCGGCGGGAGCCTGGTCGGCACCCGCTTCGTCAGAGCCGGCTGCGGCATCCGCCTGGCTGGACTTGTAGATGGCTTCGCCGAGCTTGCCTTGGCTTTCGTTGAGCTTGTCGAACGCGGTCTTCACCGCATCGTCGTCGTCGCCGACGAGAGCGGACTTGAGGGCGTCGACATCAGCCTGCACCTCATTCTTCACGTCTTCGGGCAGCTTGTCGACGTTGTCCTTGATCAGCTTCTCGATCGAGTAGGCGAGCTGCTCGGCCGTGTTGCGGGTCTCGGCGACTTCGCGCAGGCGCTTGTCTTCGGCGGCGTGCTCTTCGCCCTCGCGCACCATGCGCTCGATGTCTTCCTTCGCGAGCGAGGATCCGCCCGTGATGGTCATCGACTGCTCCGTTCCGGTGCCCTTGTCCTTGGCGGACACGTGCACGATGCCGTTGGCGTCGATGTCGAAGGTGACCTCAACCTGCGGAATTCCGCGCGGCGCCGGGGCGATGCCGGTGAGCTCGAAGGTTCCGAGGTTTTTGTTGTCGCGGGTGAACTCGCGCTCACCCTGGAACACCTGGATCGCAACGGACGGCTGGTTGTCGTCGGCCGTCGTGAAGGTTTCGCTGCGCTTGGTCGGGATGGCCGTGTTGCGCTCGATCAGGCGGGTCATGATGCCGCCCTTGGTCTCGATGCCCAGGCTCAGCGGGGTGACGTCGATGAGCAGAACGTCCTTGCGCTCGCCCTTCAGCACGCCAGCCTGGAGGGCAGCGCCAACGGCGACGACCTCGTCCGGGTTGACGCCCTTGTTCGGGTCCTTGCCGCCGGTCTCGCTCTTGACGAGCTCGTAGACGGCGGGCATACGCGTGGAGCCACCGACGAGAACGACGTGAGCGATGTCGCCGACCTTGACGCCGGCCTCACGGATGACGTCCTGGAAGGGCTTCTTGGTGCGGTCGAGCAGGTCCTCGGTCATCTTCTCGAACTGGGCGCGGGTGAGCGTCTCGTCAAGGTTGGCCGGGCCGTTTTCGGTCAACGACAGGTAGGGCAGCTGGATGCTCGTCGACATGCTCGACGAGAGTTCCTTCTTGGCCTGCTCGGCGGCTTCCTTCAGACGCTGCTTGGCGATCTTGTCCTTGGACACGTCAACGCCCGTGGTCTCCTTGAAGCGCTTGATCAGGTGATCAACGATGCGCTGGTCCCAGTCGTCGCCGCCGAGGCGGTTGTCACCGGCGGTCGAGCGCACCTGGATGGTGGAGAAGTCGTCATCCTTGCCCACCTCGAGCAGGGACACGTCGAAGGTTCCGCCTCCGAGGTCGAAGACCAGGATGAGCTCGTCTTCCTTGCCCTTGTCGAGGCCGTAGGCCAGCGCGGCGGCAGTGGGCTCGTTGATGATGCGCAGCACGTTGAGGCCAGCGATCTCGCCGGCCTCCTTGGTGGCCTGACGCTCGGCGTCGTTGAAGTATGCGGGCACGGTCACGACGGCGTCGGTGACCTTCTCGCCCAGGTACTGCTCGGCGTCACGCTTGAGCTTGGCGAGGATACGCGCCGAAATCTCCTGCGGGGTGTACTTTTTGTCGTCGATGGCGACGTTCCAGCCGGTGCCCATGTGGCGCTTGACGCTGGAGATGGTGCGGTCGACGTTGGTGACGTTCTGGCGCTTGGCGGTTTCTCCGACGAGAACCTCGCCGTCCTTGGTGAACGCGACCACCGAGGGGGTAGTGCGCAAGCCTTCAGCGTTGGCGATGACGGTGGGTTCTCCACCTTCGAGCACGGCCACCACAGAGTTGGTGGTTCCGAGGTCAATACCTACTGCACGAGCCATGTGGGTTGTTCTCCTTCAATCATGTGCGAAACGAACTACTAAGTAATCTCAAGACTTGAGCCTCGATGACTCAAGTATTCCAGCGCTGTCGCGTCCCTGTCAATTTCTGTGGCTGAAAGTTGAGTGTGCGTGACTCAACTTTAAGAAAAAGACGCTCTAACGCGGCTCATCCAGATGTTTACCGCCGGGCAGTAGATTGTGGATATGACCGAGACTGTCGCCGTCGACGCGGGTGCCCCTCCAACGCGTGGTCGGGTGGTGGCTTGGGCGTTCTGGGACTGGGGATCGGCAGCGTTCAACGCGGTCGTCACGACGTTCGTGTTCAGTGTCTACCTCACCGGCTCGTCGTTCGGCGATGAAAACGTCGTTTCCGCGCAGTTGGGTTGGGCGCTCGCCATTGCCGGACTGCTGGTGGCGGTACTCGCCCCGGTCACCGGGCAACGATCTGATACCTCGGGGAGGCGTAAATTCTGGCTGGGTGCCAATACCTTCGTGGTCGTCGGCCTCACCACGGCCATGTTCTTCGTCGAGGCAAGCCCCAGCTATCTGATGCTCGGACTCGTTCTGCTCGCTGCCGGCAACGTCTTCTTCGAATTCGCGGGCGTCAATTACAATGCGATGCTCAGCCAGGTGTCCACTCCCCGCAGCATCGGCAAGGTCAGCGGGTTCGGCTGGGGCATGGGCTACCTGGGTGGGATCGTGCTGCTACTCATCGTCTACTTCGGTTTCATCGCTCCCGAGGTGGGTTTATTCGGTGTGACCAGCGAGAACGGCCTGGCCGTGCGCGTCACGATGCTCGTTGCCGCCGCCTGGTTCGCGCTCTTTGCGCTGCCGGTGCTGCTGCGGGTGCCTGAATATCGGGTTCCCGCGACCATCCGCCGCGAGAAGATCGGTTTCTTTCGCAGCTATGTCGTTCTCGCTCGCGACGTCAAGCGCCTCTGGAACACCAGCCGCCCTATCGTTTGCTTTCTGTTGGCGAGTGCCGTTTTTCGTGATGGCCTGGCCGGCGTCTTCACTTTTGGGGGGGTGCTCGCGGCATCCGTTTTCGGATTCTCGCCGGGCGAGGTGATCCTCTTCGCCATCGCCGCCAATGTGGTCGCCGGCGTTGCCACCATGGCGGTGGGGGTGCTCGATGATCGTCTCGGTGCGAAACCGGTGATCGTGACCGCACTCGTTGGGCTCTTGGTGAGCGGGATGCTCGTGTTTCTGCTGCACGACGGCGGCCAGATCGTCTTTTGGACCGCTGGCCTCGCCCTCTGCCTGTTCGTCGGCCCGGCCCAATCGGCCAGCCGCACCTTTCTGGCACGTCTCATTCCCATCGGCCGCGAGGGCGAAGTCTTCGGGCTGTACGCGACGACCGGTCGCGCCGTCAGCTTTCTAGCCCCGACTGCCTTCGCGGTCTTCGTGTCGATCTTCGGCGCCACCCACTGGGGCATCCTGGGCATCATGATGGTGCTGCTCCTCGGCCTGCTCCTGCTGATCCCGGTCACGGCACGGCAGCAGCAGATCCGTTAGCCCAGCTCACGCCCATGCTGGACAGTGTCGGTGGGAGCCAGGCCGTCGCTCCCTGAGCATCCGCTGAAATAGGGCTGTTCCCTCGCTTAGTGGACACAGGCCGGTCAGACTGAATGGTATGACACATACCCAGCTCCAGAAAGCCGAACTCCTGCTCTCGCTGCACGTACCGGGCGAGCCTCTCATCGTGACCAACGTGTGGGATGCCATCACCGCGAAGATCGTGGCCGACGCCCCCGGAGTCAAAGCCCTCGCCACGGCGAGCCACTCCATCTCGAACGTGCGTGGCCTGCCAGACGGCGAGGGCCTCTCGCTCGATGAGGCCATCATCGCAGCCACGATCATCGCCAGCGCTGTCGACGTGCCCGTCTCGGCCGACTTCGAAAAGGGGTACGCACCGGATGCCGTTGGCGTGACCCGCAACGTGCGTCGCCTCATCGAGGAATCCGGCATTGTCGGCATCAACATCGAGGACTCCGTCGGCGCGGCAAAGGCCCCGCAGTTCGACATCGAAACCGCCGCCGCCCGCGTGGCCGCGGCCAGAGCCGGAGCCGACCAGAGCGGCATTCCGCTGGTGATCAACGCCCGCGTCGACACCCTCGCCGGTGGCGGAGACTGGGATGAAGCCGTCGCCCGCGCCAACGCCTACCTCGGCGCCGGAGCCGACGTCATCTTCTTCCTCGGCTTGACCGACGAAGACAAGGTGGCCCGCGCGATCGAGCAGGTCAACGGCAAGATCTCGGTGATCGGCGCGCCCGGACTTGTTCCGCTCAAACGCCTCGCCGAGCTCGGCATCAGCCGAGTCAGCTTCGGCCCCGGCACCCTCGGCCTGACCCTCGCCGCGCTGCAGGCCGCCGCCACAAACCTGACCGCCCTCGGTGATTACCCCGACGACCTCGGGTTCAAGTTCGCACTGTAGTCCGCCTGAGCACCGAGGCCGTCAGCATCCGTTTCTCAGCGGATGCGGGTGGCCTCGTTGTGGCTGATGAGTTGCCAGGTGGCGCCCTCGTCGGCGGAGACCCATCCTTCCCATTTGTAGCTGTCGGGGGTGATGGCAGTGAAGTTCCACCGGATCGGGCGACCGTCGGTGCGGGTGCCTTCCTGCCGCACGCCGTGCCGGTACGAGGTGGCGACGAGTTGGCAGTATTCGCCCAGCGCCGGGGCGAAGTAGCTCACGCGCCAGGCTCCGGCGAACGGGTCGTAGATGCGCAGCGCGGTGGCGACGGTTTCATATCCAGACGGATGCGTCGTGCTTGCGACGATCTCGACGTCTTGCACAGCCCGGCCGTCGAGGACGAATTCGACCATCCAGATGAAGTCGCGTGCGATCCATTCATTGGTGGTTTCGTCCAGGCGTGACCCTTGAGCAGCCCAGGATCCAACCATCTGGCCGAAGAGGTGCATGCGTCCAGGGTACTCCGGCGTTGGGCCGTGCGCGATGAGCGCCTCGTCGAATCGGGTCGGCATGGAGGTCATGCCCAAATTTTACCCGACGCGAGGTTACGTTCGGATTACCGCCGGCGTCCGACCGGTTCTTTCAGCGCCCGGTGGCGGTGCGGTGAAAGTTTTGAAACGAGCGCGAGGCAGTCGGGCCGCGCTGGCCCTGGTACCGGGAGCCGTATTCACTGGAGCCGTAGGGTTTTTCAGCCGGAGAGCTGAGTTGGAAGAAACACAGCTGGCCGATCTTCATTCCGGGCCAGAGTTTGATCGGCAGCGTCGCGACGTTGCTGAGCTCGAGCGTGACGTGGCCGGAGAAGCCCGGGTCGATGAACCCGGCCGTCGAGTGGGTGAGCAGGCCGAGGCGACCGAGGGAGCTCTTACCTTCGAGCCTGGCAGCCACGTTGTCTGGCAGGGTGACCTGCTCGTAGGTGGCGCCGAGCACGAACTCACCCGGGTGCAGGATGAACGGCTCGTCGGGCTTGGTCTCGATCAAGTGGGTCAGCTCGGGCTGGTCCTCGGCCGGATCGATGTAGGCGTACTTGTGGTTGTCGAACAGCCGAAACAGGCGGTCGAGACGCACATCAATGCTTGACGGCTGGATCATCTCGGGGTCGAGCGGCTCCAAACCGATTCGTCCAGCGTTCAGTTCAGCTTTGATATCACGATCGGAGAGCAGCACGGTGCCAGCCTAGCCGCGCGGGGTTGATATGCTGGCAGCGTTCCGGTTGTTGTTCACTCACAGCGGGCACGCGGATGTAGTTCAATGGTAGAACTTCAGCTTCCCAAGCTGATAGCGCGGGTTCGATTCCCGTCATCCGCTCCAGAGTTTTATCCGGTGTCGGTTGTCAGTTCTCATGTCACGTGCGCCCGATACCGTGGAAATAAGCAAGGAGACAGATGACGATATTGATTGCCGGATGCGGTGACCTCGGCACCGAGGTCGGCTTGCGCTTCGCCGACTTGGGGCACGCTGTGGTCGGGCTGCGCCGCGACGCGAGCGTGCTCCCTAAGGAAATCGCCGGTCAGTCGATCGATCTGAGCCGTGAGAAGCCCGTCATTCCGTTCGATACCGAGTTCGTCGTTATGGCGATCTCCGCTGGAAGCCCAACGGTCGATGCCTACCGAGCCGCGTACCTGGACGGCCTGCGCAACCTACTCGATGCGCTCGATGACGCCCGCGTCACGCCCCGCCGCGTGCTGCTCGTCTCATCAACGGCCGTCTACGACATCAACGACGGCAGCCGAGTCGACGAGCAGACCCCCGCGAACCCAAAACCAGGTACCGATTCCATCGTGTTCGACGCCGAGCAAATGTTGCACGCCCGCATCCCCAGAGCCACCGTGTTGCGCCTGGCCGGCATCTACGGCCCCGGTCGGGAACGACTGATCACGCAGGTACGAGCTGGTGCCGCTCTCTCCGCCGAGTCACGCCACACTAACCGCATCCACCGGGACGACGCAGCAGCCGCGATCGTGCACCTGTTGCTGCGCCCGGAACAGCCGGCGCCCCTGTATCTTGGTGTCGACAACGCCCCGGTCCCAAGCAACGAGGTGCTGGTCTTTCTAGCCGCCGAGCTCGACCTGCCCGAATTAGCTCTGGACCCGTCAGCAGCGCCAGCCTCCACCCGGGAAAGTCAGCGTGGCGGGGACAAGCTCCTTAGCAACCGCTTGCTGCGAGATACCGACTTCACCTTCACCTACCCCACCTACCGCGAGGGCTACCGCGCACTCCTGGCGGGAGCCGGAACACTCCACCCGTAGGTTGCTACCTGGTTGGCCCGGCCTGGATCAGATC
This sequence comes from Cryobacterium sp. Y29, assembly GCF_002929825.1. GTDB lineage: Bacteria > Actinomycetota > Actinomycetes > Actinomycetales > Microbacteriaceae > Cryobacterium. The sequence goes on along the minus strand of NZ_PJJN01000029.1, from coordinate 84,206 downwards.
CGCATCCGCATCCACCACGAGAGCCATCGAGGTCAGGAGCTCTCCCAGACGCACCTGGTCATCCGGGCTGACGTCCCGCGCGGCACGAGCGATCAATGCCGAGAAGTCGCTGTAGAGCTTCTGGGTGATCTGTTCCGCGGCGGGGGTCAATACCAAGAGCAGGCTGCGTCGATCGTGCGGGTGGGCCACCCGAGTGACCAGCTCCAATGCCACCAGGCGATTTGAAATCGCGGTCACGGCACCCGTCGTAATTTCCATCGATTCCGCGAGCAGCTTAGGAGTAATGCTTCCGGCTTCAGCGACACGCGCCAGTGCTCGCAGCTCACTCCCCGTCAAGTTGGTTTCCGCCGCCACCCGATTGCGGTTGCGATCCATTCCCCGAAGAAACGCAAGAGCGGATGCTGAGAGACCATCCCCGGTGCCTCTCAAGGTATCGAGTTTCATACGTTCTCCGACCTCTGGTCTGTCTGTTTCGCCCGCGCTGCAGGCCCGCAAAACGGCCCGTCCCAGCCGATCTGTTCTGCCAGTGTAGCGGGTAGTTCAATTTCGGAGTTTCTTCACGAGTGAGTAGTTTGTTCTTTGAATTATTTCCCGTATATTGAAAAACGCACTCGCGGTGCGGCGTGCTTCTTGGGGTCAGCCGGGTTCTAGCGACCGGCCGATATTGAGCCGCCGACAAGCTGCCTCAAGCGCGGCCATCACCCTGCACTAACGAAACGGACCATGTAATGCAGAGCTACCGCCTGACGATCAACGACGACTGGTTCTACCTTTCCGGCGATTACAACGTTTCGGCTCTCAAAGCAGCGATGACGGCAGCAGTCCACAGCGGCGGCGGCTTCGTCGACATATTCAGTTCCCTGCGTTCGCAGACCTCCCTTCTGATCACGGCACATTCGATCGTGAAGCTGGAAGCCATTTGTGCCGACGATCTTCCCGACCCCATTGAGACAACTCCCCCCCTGGGCCACTCGTACATCGATGATGACTACTGGCTGGATTGAATCGTATTACGCAGGTTTTTTTCTTCTCGAACGCCGAGGGCATCCGTTCGGTGAATCCGTTTGAATCGATACCCCTGCAGCATTGACGATGAGCACACACGGGGAAGTTCACTCGAACGGTGATGTGCTCGTTCCGCAGGGTCGAGTCGTAATACAACTGCCAGAGCTTTCTAACCGTTTCCACAAGCGTGGCACCCGATCTGGGTGCCACGCCTGTGGCGTTTTGCGATCAGTTGATGAACCGACACCCAAAAGGGGAGATTAGGGGCACAATTGGCACCAATCCGAAGTTGATGGAGCTCCGAACTCACAGCAAGCACGGGTTAGCCGTGCAACAAACAGGAGGCACCTGAAATGCGCACTTCACCTAATCGTCTGATCGCCACCGTCTTCGGCGCGGTCTACGTTCTCGTTGGATTACTCGGCTTCGCCGTTACCGGCGGAGTCGGCTTCATCGCCACTCAAGGCGAGTTGCTTCTCGGAATCTTCGAGGTCAATCCTTTGCACAACGTTGCGCACCTTCTGATCGGTGCGGCACTGCTCATTGCCGGCCTTTCTAACGTCACGGCCGCCAAGGCAACCAACAGCACCATCGGCGCCGTGTATTTGCTCCTTGGCATCGTTGGATTCTTCATCGCGAGCACCTCGCTAAACATTCTGGCGCTCAACACCGCTGACCACTTTCTCCACCTGGCCAGCGCGATCGTTCTCCTCGGGGTTGGCCTCACCGCCGACAAGATGGTCCGCAGCCACGCCACGGCGTAACGACCAGCATCCAGCATCACTCCATCCCTTCGCAGCAGATTCACCCAAGGAGAATCATGTCCCCGGTCACTCGTATCTGGATCGGTTTCGCCGCTCTTGGCGCCGCTCTGATCCACTTGGCTGTGGGCGTAACCGCTCCGTTTCCCCTGTCGGTTCTTCTGGTCGGGTTCGGCATTGCTGAACTCGGCTGGGGAATCGCTACCCTTGCTCGGGACCGCATAATTGTTCCCCGCATCATCGTGGGAGCAGCCCTCATACCGGTTTTCGTCTGGGGAGCAACCGCTGCCCTCGGCAGTGGTCTCGGTGTCACGAGCGCCCAGACCGGTCTTCCGCTTTACCCGATGGCCGTAGCGTCACTGTTCAACATATTCTTGGCCGCTTCGGTGGCCATCGCACAGCGGCACGCACCGGGCATCCCTACCCCCGTCGGCGCCGCTCTGCACGGAAACGCCGCGCCACGCGGGTGGCGTTTCCTCACCGGCGTCGTCGGAGGCGGCTTTCTGCTTTCGGCGCTCGCTACCCCGGCCCTCGCTGCCACCGAGGTCGGCTCCCACGCCGCGCCCCACGGGTCGCACGGAGTGACCGCGGTCATCATGCCGGAATCGGTCGACCACGGATCGCACTGATCATACGGATGGCACTGACGCCCTTCGCAGAGCGTGAAACGAGCTCCGCCGGCCTGAACAGCAAACGGATAGCTCGTTTCAGGGTTCGCCGTGTCCCGACCCTGAAGAATCACGGCCCGACGCATCCAGCCCCGCCAGGTCAGCTACCGGCGGCACAACCTCGATGCTCATGAAACGCTTGACATTCTCATCGACGATGATATCGCTCGGCCGCAGCGGGCGGGTGAGGTAGAGCCCGTCCAGACTGGTCAGCCGGCTCAGGGCTACATAAGTCTGGCCGGGACTGAATACCCGCGCACCAAGATCGACAATGGCCCGCGCGTAAGTGGCACCCTGCGATTTGTGGATGGTGACCGCCCAGGCCAACCGCAGCGGAAACTGCGTGAATTCCGCCACGACATCCCGACTCAGTTTCTTGGTCGCAGCGTTGTAGGTGTACTTGTACTTTTCCCACACCGTCGGCTCGACCTCGAACACGTCGCCGTCGATGTCCACGAACACGGTCGAGGTGACCTTCGTCACCGTTCCAATGCTGCCGTTCACCCAACGCGGCCCCCCGTCAAGCGGAGAATCGTTGCGCAGGAACATCACCTGCGCGCCCACCTTGAGTTCAAGCACCTCGTCGGCCGGAAACTGCTTGCCGCCGAAATCCCCGGTGATGTCGGCCTTCGCGGTGAGCGATTTACCCGACAGCTTCTTCAAAGCGGATGCGTTGATGCGGTTCACAGCGTCATTGCGGGTCGCGAGGGTGATCACGCCCTCGCTCGGCGGCGTTCGCGCCCCCGCACCGTTGAGAGCTCCACCGATCTCGGGAGTGACCTGGCCGTGCCGAACGGCATTGAGCATGAGCTTGAAATCGTTGTCACGCTGCCGGTGAATTTCGGTGAGCTCGAAGATGCGCAACTCTGCATCACGCCACACCTTCGCGTCGAAGAACCACATCGAGCGGTAGTGGTCGGCAAAATAGGCACGCTCATCCGGTCCGCCCGGCACCGGGGCCAGCTGGTACGGGTCACCGAACAGCACGATCTGCACTCCGCCGAATACGTCGAACGGGCGTTGCCTGGCCTGGCGCAAGCTGCGGTCGATCGCGTCCATGAGGTCGGCATTGACCATCGAGACCTCGTCGATGACGAGGGTGTCGATGGTGTTGAGAAGCTTGCGCACCTGGTCGTTCTGATCGATCGGGCTGTCGGCAATCACACCGATCGGCAGCCGAAAGAGCGAGTGGATGGTCTGACCGCCCACGTTCAGCGCCGCGACACCGGTGGGCGCGGCAATCACGATCTGCTTGCTCGTGTTCCATGAGAGGTGGTTCAGCAGGGTGGACTTACCGGTTCCGGCCCGGCCGGTGACGAACACGTTCTGCTTGGTGCCTTCGATTGCCGCGAAGACCAGCGCCTGTTCACGACTGAGCGGAATCTCGGACACGGCACACTTTCTCTGGCAGGCGAACGCTGCACGGGGTAATCGTTACAGGCAACATTCCACTGTAGCCTCCAGCAGCGCACAGGGCACGAACGGAGCTTTGGCCGCGCTGCCAGCTCACCTCCCCATACAATATTGGAGTGACCATTCCGGCCGAACAGCATCGGGCGAGCGGGCGCCGCGGCAGTTTGCTCCGGGCCGTTCTCGTCATCGTGGTGGTCGCCGGACTGCTCGCGGCCGGCCTCGCGGGCACCATCAATGCTCTCAATCGCACGGTCTACAGCGCCGGCGGCTTTGTCGGGCAATACCTCGACGCCCTGGCCCGGGGCGACACCGTCGGCGCCCTCGCTCTCGGTGGCGTCATGCCCAGCACAACCGACCTGGCTGCCTGGGGTCTCACCGACGAGGTCGTGAAAAGTCTGCCCGAGACCCTGCTGCGGGCATCTGTTCTGAGCGGCCTCGACAATATCGACCTCGCGAGCGCGACCGCTACGCCCGCCACCGACGATGGAACCGCCCAGACCGTGGTGTTCGATTTCGATCTGAACGGCATCGCGTCGCGCATGGCGTTCACTGTCGAGCGGGCGGGCTCGTTCGCCGGCGCTTTCAACGCCTGGACGTTCAGCACCAGCCCCCTTGCCGTACTGCAGGTCTCGGTGATGCACGAACGATCGTTCACGGTCAACGGCCTCACCCTGGACACGCGCGCCCACAGTGCAGCGGATGCCCCCGCAACGTTTTCCACGTCCGCCGCGTATCTTGCGTTCGCCCCGAACCGTTACACGTTCGAACACGAGTCGGCCATGCTGACCGCTCAGAAGAACACCGTGCGTGTGACGAAAGACGGTCCCACCGCCGTGGAGGTCAACGCCTTACCGAACCAGGCCATGGTGGACCAGGTGCAGTCGGAGCTGAACAAGTTCCTCGACGCGTGCGCCACCCAAACGGTGCTTCAACCGACCAGCTGCCCCTGGGGTATCCAGATCGACGACCGCATCGAGAGCACTCCGGCCTGGTCGATCACCGCGTACCCCACTGTCGCGCTCACCGCGGGCGAACTGGCGTTTGAGATGGTCGCTACCCCCGGACAGGCCCATATCGTGGTGAAGGTGCAGTCACTGTTCGACGGCGACATCAGTACCCGCGACGAAGACGTCCCGTTCACGATGGGGCTCAGTGCAGTCGTGCAGCCGAGCGGTGCCCTCGCCATCCAACTGCACTAGGCACGGCTAGCTGGGGGTCCGCGCGTCGCGCACGGCGATACGGGCCAGGTTCGCGTTGTACTCGATGAGTTCAGCGTCCTCGGTACGGTCCGCCGTGCGATCCAGCCGTTTCGACACTTTTGTGTCGTCGCGGCTCCACATAATCGCGACGACAACGGCCAGCACAAAGGTCGGCAGTTCGCCGATTCCCCAAGCGACGCCGCCACCCAGCTGCTGGTCGGCAATGGCGGACACTCCCCAGGTGCGGCCCATCGCTCCGTACCAGTCGGCCAGGAGCAGCCCCGTGCCGCTCATCAGGGCGAGGCCGAAAAACGCGTGGAAGGCCATCGTCACCAACAGCAACAGCAGTCGGAAGGCGTGCGGCAGGCGGTACGGTACCGGGTCGATGCCGATCAGGGACTGCACGAACAGGTAGCCGGTAATGAGAAAGTGCACGATCATCCACAGGTGGCCGATGTGGTCGGTGGTGGCCCAACTGAAGATCGAGGTGTAGTAGAACACCCACAGTGAGACACCGAACAGCACGGCCGCGACAATCGGGTTGGCGACGATGCCGGCAAAGCGCGAGTGCACCGCGGTGAGGATCCACTCGCGCGCACCCCGACTGCCGTCTTGCCGCTTGGCGATCGAACGCGCGGCGAGGGTTACCGGGGCGCCCGGCACAAGCAACAAGGGCACGAGCATGGTCAGCACCATGTGCACGAGCATGTGGGTGGAGAACAAGTACTTCTCGTACACATTCACTCCACCGTTGGTGATGTAGAACAGGGTGAGCATTCCCAGAATCCAGAGCACGCTGCGGTAGATCGGCCACGCATCACCGCGGCGGTGCAACCGCCAAACGCCGGCGAGGTAGAAAAAGATGCCGAATGCACAGAACAGAATCCAGGCGAGGTCGAGGTTCCACTCGGTGAAATAGCGCGAGAAAGTGAGTTCCGGCGGCAAGAGTTCACCGGTGAGAATCTGCGCCGGGGTTGACTGGGGAACCTCGGTTGCGACCACCTGGGCGACGGGCGTCGCCGTGCGGGCGAGCGCGGCGGCCACACCGGACGCGAGGCCCATGAAGCCGAGCTCGGTCACGACGAGCCACCAGAACCAGCGACCGTTCGCCGGCCCGCTCCGCTGCATCCGTTTGATGAAGAACCGGCGTTGCGCAATGCCGAACCCGCCGAGTGCGACGAGAGCGGTGACCTTCACGAGCACGAGCAGGCCGTAGGGACTGAGCAGGTTATCCCAGCTGCCGATGCGCAGTTCAGCGCTGGCATAGCCCGACGCGGCGACCACGATGAACGAGACCAGCGCGAGCGAGGAATACCGCCCGATCACCTGGCGGATGCGTTCGCCTCCCAGCTGGGTACGCAGCACGACAATGGTGAGCAGGCCACCCAGCCAGATCGCTGCGAAGACGAGGTGCAGCCCGAGGGCCGTGATCGCGGCGTTGTGTCCCGACGCGCCCGCCGAGTGGCCTTGCTGAGCCATGGGCAGCAGCGCGGTCAGGGCCAGCACGGTCACAAAGACCAGTGCGGTCTGATTACGCACGGCGAAGCACAGTACGGTGACACCGGCGGCGATCAATGTCGTCGCGAGCCAGGCCTGCCCTATTTCGATCTGGCTGAAGAATTGGCCGACCGTGGCGCTGAACTTATCGCTGATGCCGAGTGGCACATTGGTAACCTGCAGAAAGGTCAGAAAGCCCGTGACAGCGGATGCGACGGCGAACAATGCCGACGACGCTGCGGCGAAGTCCAGGGCTGTGCTGTATTCACGTTCCCTGGGGCTCAGCGCGAACAGCGTGAGCACCAGTGCACCGATAGTGCCTGCCGCCGCGATGTTGACCACGAGCTTGGCCAGGGGGAGGCCCCAGCGCACCACCGGCCCCGGGTCGGCGAGGAGCTGGGCTGAAGCGCCACCACCGTAGGCCAACGCGACAAGGGTAGACAATACAGCGACCAGCAGCAGGACTGCCGGTCCGAGAATGCGGACTATACGGGGCACCTGCCCAGCTTATTCGCCCAGCCCTGAACATTCGTCGCGTAAAGTGCCCGGGAAACCAGAAAGGGGCACCGACTCGCGTCGACGCCCCTTTTCTCACTACAAGCTACTTGGCGGCAGCCTTGAGCTTGCTTCCGGCGGTCAGCTTGACGCGGTGGCCGGCTGCGATGGCGATTTCTTCGCCGGTCTGCGGGTTGCGGCCGGTGCGGGCGGCCGTAGCGGTGCGCTCGACTCCCAGCCATCCCGGGATGGTGACCTTGCCATCAGCGGCAACGGTCTCGGCCAGGGTTGCGAAGAATGCGTTCAGAACGCCGTCAACGGCGGCCTGGCTCTGTCCTGAGTCAGCGGCAACCTTGGCAACGAGCTCGGTCTTGTTCAGCGACTTGTCAGCCATTGAGTGTCCTCCTCGGACCTTCGTCTGTATACACAGCGATATTCGTAATACGGATGCTCCTCGAAGAGAAGCCCCGCTGGTCGGTTCGACCGAGTTGAAATCTAGCATTGATCCGCCAAAAACCCCGGATTTACGGCGATTTTCGATCATTTCAGTGCACTTTCACCCGCTCGAGCGCCCGATTTTCGCTCTGCGCGAAACACGGCGCCAGAGCGAGGATTAAAACTAAACGGGATGCCGACCCAGAGTCGACATCCCGTTTGGATGTTTCAGAAGCCGATGAAGACAAGCTTCAACGGTGCCAGAAGGAGTTACCAGCTGGACTTGGTGATGCCGGGCAGCTCGCCGCGGTGCGCCATATCGCGAAAACGAACACGCGAGATGCCGAACTTGGAGAGGTGGCCGCGCGGACGACCGTCAACGGCGTCACGGTTGCGCAGGCGCACCGGGCTCGCGTTGCGCGGCAGCTTCTGCAGGCCCTTGCGAGCGGCTTCACGCGACTCGTCGGTGCCGGCAGGGTCAACCAAGGCCTTCTTGAGCTCCAGGCGCTTGACGGCATACCGCTCGACGATGACCTTGCGCTGGTTGTTCTTGGCAATCATGCTCTTCTTCGCCATGTTTAGCGCTCCTCACGGAAATCAACGTGCTTGCGGATAACCGGGTCGTACTTCTTGAGCACGAGACGGTCGGGGTCGTTACGGCGGTTCTTTTTGGTCACATAGGTGTAGCCGGTTCCAGCCGTGGAACGAAGTTTGATGATCGGACGTACGTCATGAGCCTTAGCCATTAGATCTTCACCCCACGAGCGAGAACGTCTTTGACGACATTCTCGATACCACGAGCATCAATAACCTTGATGCCCTTTGCGGACAAGGTCAAGGTGACCTTGCGACGAAGCGACGGCACGTAGTACGTCTTCTTCTGAACGTTCGGGTCGAAACGACGCTTGGTGCGTCGGTGCGAGTGCGAAATGTTGTGTCCGAAGCCGGGAACAGCTCCGGTCACCTGGCAAACAGATGCCATAGTTTCCTCCATTACCGAAGGGCGAATGCCCTTCCCAAGATCCCTTGTCGGCAGGCTGCTCGTAAATGAACGACCTGCAATGCGCGCGCAGAGGCGCAACAGCTCTCCACGTTACGGGCTTCCCAGGCGCAGTGCAAATTCCTCCGCGAATCTTCGTCGAAATTGCGGCCACGGCGCTTCCGCTAGCCAGCACTTCAGCGTGCCGCCTTGTCAATTCAAGTCACTTAGCGGATGCTGCGGCTGTCGCCGTGCAATCGGCGCACAGGCCAAAGACGTCGACGACGTGGGCGGCAGCGGTGAAACCGTTCTTCGCGGCGACGTCCTTGGCCCAGGTTTCGACGGCATCCGCTTCGATCTCGACCGTGAGACCGCAGTTACGGCAGATCAGGTGGTGGTGGTGGTCGTTGGTGCTGCACGCGCGATAGAGGCTTTCACCCTCGGGCGACTGGAGCGAGTCGGCATCACCCGTATCGGCCAAATCGGCCAGAGCGCGATAGACCGTCGCCAGTCCGATCGGGGATCCGGTCGAGTGCAGGGCGGAATGCAGCGCCTGGGCGCTGACGAAGCCGTCGTTCGCGTCGAGGGCGCCCCGAACGGCCTCGCGCTGCCAGGTGTTTCGCTTCATGACATCAACCGTAGCGATGTTCGCTGTGGTTGGCGCGCATCCGCTTCGCGGGGTCGCCGTGTACCGACCAACCGCCGCAACAGCAGGGCAAGCAGGAACAGGGCCACTGCCGTGAGGGCAATTGCCGGACCGGCCGCCACGTCGAGTGAACGGGAAAGCAGCACGCCGGCCAGTCCGGCCAGGGCGCCGAGCAGGGGGGCGATGATGAACATCTGAGTGGTCGTCCGCGAGACGAGCCGGGCGGCGGCTGCGGGGGCAGCGATCAGGGCGATGGCGAGGATGGCCCCCACTGCGGGCATCGCGGTGACGACGGTGGCGGTGATGAGTATCAGAGTCAACACTTCGATCGGCCATTCTCGATAGCCGGCCGCGCGAAAGCCGTTCACGTCGAAGGTCGAGAACATGATCTGCTTGCCCAGAAAGACAATGGCCAGTACGGCGCACGCCAGCACGATGGTCACGAGCGCCACATCAGTGCCGCTCACCGTGAGAATCGAACCCACCAGGTACGAGTCGACTTTGACCGGCAGGGACGGATTGAGCCCCTGCAGCAGAACGCCGAGTGCAAATCCGGCGGTGAGCAAAATGCCAGACGCCACCTGTTTTCCCTGGCGCTTGACCCGCCCGATCATCGTCATGACGCCCACGATGAAGACGCTCGCCACTGCGGCGCCGAGCGGAATGCTCACTCCGAGAATCGCCGCGCCGACCGCTCCCGGAAAGGTAGCGTGGGTGAGTGCCTGAGCGAAGAAGGTGCGCTGGCGCAGCACTACCAGGGTGCCGACGAGGCCGCTGAGCGCCCCGATCAGCAATGCCGCCAGGAGGGCCTGTTCGAAGTAGCCCATCAGTGCTCCACCGGTACGGTACGGCCAGGTCGACGCGGGCCGCCGATTCGCTCCAGTGCGAGCCGCACGACCAGTGCCAGCACGTAACCCGCGACGAGCACGAGCACAACAGTGGCTCCGCTCGGCAGGTCGACGCCGCCGTTGACCGATGCTTCGTAGCCGAGCGTCAACCCCACCCAGGCGGCCAGGGCCGCAAAGCCTGACGCTACCGGAAAGAGCAGCCACAGTCGATTGGTCACCAGGCGGGCGACTGCGCCCGGCACGATCAGCACGGCGAGGACGAGCAGGTTGCCCACAGCGCTGCTTGCGGCCACCACAACGAGGGCAATGGCGACATTGAGCACAATGTCGAGCAGGAGCGGCCGGTAGCCGGCCGCCGCCGCGCCTTCATGATCGAAAGCCAGAAAGACCTGCTCTTTCAAGGTGAACCCCACCATGACCAGGGCGATCAGGCAGACCACAACGGTTTGGTTGACCTCGGCCGGGCCGACAGTGAGCAGGCGTCCGAACAGCAGGGCGTCCAACTGACCGACATAATCTGTTTCCCGTGAAACTACTATGATCCCCACGCTGAACATGGCCGTGAAGACGATAGCGATCGCGGCGTCCGACGTGACCGCGCGCTTGACGATCACGGTGAGCACGACGGCCGCGATGAGCGCCGCCACCATGGCTCCCACGAATAGCCCGTCGCGGCCACCCCAAACGAATCCGATGGCCACACCGGGAAAGACCGCGTGGGTAAGTCCGTCACTGATGAACTCCAGCCCACGCAGGTTGACGAGCACACCGACGAGTCCGGCCACGAGGCTCAAAACGACGAGCACGAGCAACGCCCTGGCCATGAACGGCAGGTCGAAGGCGGTGATCAGCGGCGTGAAGACACCCACTCAGTGACCTCCGTGACCGGGAACCACAATGGTGTGCTCGTCCATTTCCACACCGACGGAGCCGAATGCCTGCTGCACGTTGGCGAGCGTCAGCACCGCATCGCGCGGTCCGAACGCCACCTGAGCGCCGTTGAGCAGCAGCACACACTCACAGACGGCCCGCGCGAGGTCAAGGTCGTGGGTCGACACGAGCACCGCGACGCCCTGCTTCTTGAGCCGCTTCACGGTTTCGATGAGTGCATCCCGGTTGACCTGATCGAGTCCATTGAAGGGCTCATCGAGCAGAAGCAAGCGCGGGGCAGATGCGACGGCGCGCGCGAGCAGACCACGTTGCTGCTGCCCGCCCGAGAGCTCACCGAAGCGTGTCTTGGCACGATCGCCCAGGCTCACGGTTTCCAGTGCCTCGGCCACGGCTCGGCGATCGGCCTTGGTCGGCATGCGCCACCAGCCGAGAGAGCGGTAACGGCCCATCATGACGACCTGCTCGAGTGAGATCGGAAAGTGCGGGTCGAGCTGGTCGGTCTGGGGCACGTAGCCGATGTAGCCGGCCGGCGCCGGCCACTGTCCCAGCACCTCGATGGTACCGGACGTGCGGGTGATGAGCCCGAGGACACCTTTGAGCAGGGTGGACTTGCCCGATCCGTTCGGGCCGATCAGGGCAACAGCCTGACCGGGCAGCACCGTGAAGTCGATGCCGGTCAGCGTGGGGTCCGCGCCGTAAGCAAACGACGCCATCGCCACACGAAGAGCGGCGGCAGCGTTCGCTGTGGGTGTTACTTGAGAAGTGTTCTCGATCACGTGTTAACTATTGCAGGTCAGCGGGCAGTGCAGAGGGCGTGACTCCCCACGAGTCGAGCATGAGCGTGGCATTGTGCAGCTGCGCCTTGATGTAGGTATCGCCAGCGCTTCCGTTCGGACCAAGCGAGTCGACGTAGAGCGCATCATCGCCGGAGTAGACGGTCACACCAGCTTCGGTCGCAATCGTCTCGGCGGTTTTGGGGCTGAGGGATGCCTCGGAGAAGACGGACGTGACGCCGGTCGCCGTGATGGCCGCGACGAGGGAGTCGATCTCGGCAGCGCTCGGCTCGGCGTTGTCGTCGAAGCTTGGAATCACCGAACCGACATAATCGATGTGGTAAGCCGCGGTGAAGTAGCCGAGGGAGTCGTGGTTGCTCACCAGCAGCCGCTCGCTCTCCGGCACCGTGTCGACGTTGGTGCGGATCCATTCGTCGAGGTCATTAAGTCGCGCCGTGTACGCCGTTGCATTGGATTCGAAAGTCACCGCGTTGCCTGCGTCGGCGGAGGTGAGACCGTCGACGATCGTCGCGACGATTGTCTTCGCGTTCTGCACGTTCGTCCAGATGTGCGGATCGCCGCCCTCGTGGGCATGCTCATCCGCGGCCACGTCGGCGTGGGCATCGGCTTCTTCGTCGGCGTGCTGGTCGTTCGTCTGATCCTCGTCCGCCCCGACCTCGGAGATCGTGATGCCCTCATCGGCATCGATGGTGACGCCGTCAAAGCCGGATGCGGCGATGGCGTCATCGAGCCATTTTTCAAGTCCGACGCCGTTGATCACGAGCACGTCGGCGGCGCCGAGCGCGGTCAGGTCGGCCGCGGACGGGTCATAGCTGTGCGCGCTCTGGTTCGGCTGGATGAGTTGGGTCAGGTCGACGCCCCCGGCATCGCCGACCACGTTGCGGGTGAAATCGGCGACCTGGGTGGTTGTGGCGACGATCTTGAGGTCGCTGGCTGCGCCGTCGGCGTTCGCGGTCGTCTCTGCCGAGCATCCCGAGAGGGCGAGTGCGGCTGACGCGAGGAGTGCGGGAACGGCGAAATGTCTCGTGTGCATTCCTCGACACTAGCCTTGCTGATAATGATTGTCAAAATCATTAGCGGGTGAGCTCTCTATTCGAGCAGCAGTGCCGGCTCCTCGATGATGCTCGCGACGTCGGCCAGAAAACGACTCGCAACGTCACCGTCGACGACACGATGGTCGAAGCTCGCGCCGATCGTGGTCACATACCGAACTCGCACCTCACCATCGACGACCCACGGCTTCTGCTTGATCGTGCCGAGGGCCACGATTCCGGCCTCCGGCGAGTTGAGAATGGGAGTACCGGTGTCCATGCCGAACACGCCGATATTGGTGATCGTGATCGTGCCATTGCTCATCTCGGCCGGGCTGGTCTTACCGTCGCGCGCGGTCATGGTGAGTTTTTCAAGGGACGCCGCGAGCTCGAGCAGGCTCATGTCCTGCGCTTCTTTGATGTTCGGCACGATCAACCCGCGCGGGGTCGCTGCCGCGATCCCGAGATTCACGTAGTGCCGCACGATGATTTCCTCATCGGTGAAGGTCGAGTTCACCGTGGGGTTGCGGCGCACGGCCCAGATCATGGCCTTGGCCATGATCAACAGGGGCGACACGCGAATGCCGGCGAAGTCCGTGGACGCCTTGAGTCGCTTGACGAATTCCATGGTGCGGGTGGCATCGACGTCAACAAACAGGCTCACATGCGGGGCGGTGAAAGCGCTCTTCACCATTGCCTGCGCGATGGCTTTACGCACACCCTTCACGGGAATGTGTTCGTCGCGATCAACCGGCCATTCCGGCGTCTGGATGTTGCGGAACACTCTGGCCTGGGTCGCGCCGCGCAGCACGTCCTCGCGAGTCACGTCGCCGACCGGCCCGGTCGCTTCGACGAGGGAGAGGTCGACACCGAGGTCCTTGGCGAGTTTACGAATGGGCGGCTTGGCCATTACCGGTCCAACGGATGGCGCGCGCCGGGTCGGTTCCAGCGCCTCGCCGCGCGTGCGCGCCGGGGCTTCTGGCGCGAGTGTCTCGTGGGCGACGCTCGCGGCGGTGTGCCGACGCCGACGGGTCGGCATGGTAGCGGCGGCGCCGCGGCCGACGAGCACCGGTTCCGGGGCGTCGTCGATGATGCTGGTGCTCGCGTCCACGGTCATACGGTCAGCGGAACCAGTGTCGGCGGCATCCGCTGCCGCTGAACTGGCATCGGGATTGATCGTGATGATGAGGGTACCCACGTCGACGGTCGTGCCGGCCGCAACCAGGATCTCCGCGACCACGCCGACGAACGGCGACGGCAGCTCGACCAGGGACTTGGCCGTTTCGATCTCGACCAGAACCTGGTTGATCGTCACGGCGTCGCCGGGCGCGACCTTCCACTCAACGATTTCAGCCTCGGTCAGGCCTTCGCCAACATCGGGGAGAGTGAACTTCGACACGCTCATACTGTGCCTTTCCTGCTGCTGGTAAAAGTGAGCATGATCAGTAGGCGAGAACGCGGTCGACGGCTTCCAGCACCCGATCGGGGCTGGGCAGAAAGTGCGTCTCGACGGCGGCCGGCGGAAACGGTGTGTCAAAGCCAGAGACCCGCAACACGGGCGCTTCGAGTGTGTAGAACGATCGCTCGGCGACCGTGGCGGCAATCTCACTGCCGACACTCACAAAGCCGGGGGCTTCCTGGGTGACTACGAGGCGGCCAGTTTTCTGCACGGAACCCAGAATCGGTCGATAGTCAATCGGGGAGATGGAACGCAGGTCGATGACCTCAAGGCTGATGCCCTCCGCGGTGGCGAGTTCAGCCGCCTGGAGCAGCACGCTGACCATTGCGCCGTGACCGACGACGGTGACGTCGGTGCCGGCCCGAACGATGCGACTGGCGTGCAGCGGTGTTCCGCTTTCATCAAAGCGCACCTCACCCTTAGGCCAGTAGCGGCTCTTCGGCTCGAAGAAGATCACCGGGTCGTCACTGGCGATGGCCTCCTGCATCATCCAGTAGGCATCGTGCGGATTGGAGGGGCTGACCACACGCAAGCCGGGAGTGTGCGCGAAGTAGGCTTCCGGGCTCTCCTGGTGGTGCTCAATCGAGCCGATGTGTCCGCCGTAGGGAATACGGATGACCACCGGCATGATGAGCCCGCCCTCGTGGCGGTTGCGCATGCGTGCGAGCTGGCTGGTGATCTGGTCGAAGCCGGGAAAAACGAATCCGTCGAACTGAATCTCGCAGACCGGGCGAAACCCGCGCATGGCCAGGCCGATTGCCGTACCGATGATGCCGGATTCGGCGAGCGGCGTATCGAGCACCCGCTTGTCACCGAATTCGGCGATGAGGCCCTCGGTGACCCGGAATACTCCACCGAGGGGGCCGATGTCCTCGCCCATCAGCAGAACTTTGGGGTCGTCGAGCATTGCGCGACGCAGCCCGGCGTTCAGAGCCTTGGTCATCGGTAGCGAAGCGGATGCCACGCTGGTGTCTAGTGCAGCGGTCATCAGTTCTTGCCCTCGTCGAAGGATGCTTCGTAGCGTTCCAGCCAGGCTTTTTGCTCAGCCACGAGCGGATGCGGTTCGGCGTAGACGTTGTCGAAGATCACCGATTGCTCCGGACCGGTGATCTCGAGAGCACGACGACGGGCGCCGGCGGCGAAATCGGCCGCTTCGTCATCGACGTCGTCGAGGAATTGCTGCTCGACGCCCAAGCCCTTCAGATAACTGCGAAAGCGCACGATCGGGTCGCGGGCCACCCAGTAGGCGAGTTCCTCTGGGTCACGGTATTTGGTCGGATCATCGGCGGTCGTGTGGGCGCCGACCCGGTAGGTGAGTGCCTCGATCAGCGAGGGGCCGTGGCCGGCGCGAGCGTCGTCCATCGACTTTGCCGTGACGGCGAAGCTCGCGAGCACGTCATTGCCGTCGATCTGGGTGCCCGGCATGCCGAACCCGGCGGCACGCAGGTACAGCGGCGTGCGGGACTGCCGGGCGACGGGCACCGAGATAGCCCAGTGGTTGTTCTGCAGAAAGAACACCTGCGGCGTCTGGTAGCTCGCCGCGAAAACGAGCGCCTCGTTGGCGTCGCCCTGCGATGATGCTCCGTCGCCGTAGTAGACGATGACGGCCTGATCGGTCTCTGCGTTGCCGGTCGCGGTCGAACCGTCGAGCTGCATGCCCATGGCGTAGCCGGTGGAGTGCAGGGTCTGCGAGGCGAGCACGAGGGTATAGAGGTGAAAGTTTCCGTGCTCTTCGGGGACCCAGCCGCCGAGGGTGACGCCGCGCAGCATCCGCAGAATATCCACGACGTCAAGGCCACGGATCATGCCGACCACGTGCTCCCGGTAAGAGGGAAACACATGGTCCTGCGGCCGAGTGGCGTAGGCGGATCCCACCTGTGCGGCCTCTTGGCCGTGGCTTGGAACCCAGAGAGCGAGCTGGCCCTGACGCTGCAGGTTGGCGGCCTCGGTGTCGAATTTCCGCACCACGACCATGTCCCGATAGAAACGTCGGTAGTCAGCCTCGGTGAGGCGGTCGAGGTAGGGCAGAAACTCTTCGGCGGCGGCGTTCGGTTCGAACACCCCGGTCGGGGAAATCATGCGCACGCACGTCTCGGTCCCATCGAGACCAAATGGTGTGGGCGCTGCAGCAATGCGTGATGCAATCGCTTCGTTTCGGGTGGCTGGCACCGTACTAACCTATCTTCCGAGCCGGGTGGTCGACGGGAAGCGCGGCGACAAGATCCGCGCTCATTACTAGGAGTGTCGCTACAGCCTGCTCCTCACCGATCGAGATCCGAATTCCTTCGAGCGCGAAGGGACGCACCACCAGGCCAGCTTCGCTGAGCGCCTCGGCGATACTGATTGTTTCGGCGCCGGTGGGCAGCCAGAGAAAGTTGCCTTGGGGCACCGGGATGTTCCAGCCCTGGTCGATCAGCGCCTGCCAAGTCGCATCGCGACGCGCGGCAATGACTCGAACCCGGTCAAGCAGCTCTTTCTCGGCCTTGAGGGAGGCGATCGCGGCAGCGGCAGCCTGCGCGGTAACCGAGAGGGGGATCGCAGTCGACCGGGCGGCGTTCAGAATGTCCACGGGGCCGAGCGCGTAACCGACTCGCAGCCCGGCGAGGCCGTAGGCCTTTGAAAAGGTGCGAAGGACGACAAGGTTGGGGTAGCGGGCCAGCAATGGCGGGCCGCTGACGGCATCCCCTTGGGTGACGAACTCGATATATGCCTCATCGAGAATGACCAGCAGGTCGGTCGGGACGACGGCCATGAAAGCCTCGAATTCATCCTTGGTCACGATCGTGCCGGTGGGGTTGTTCGGCGAGCACACGATTACGACCCGGGTGTTGTCGCTGATCGCGGCGGCCATTTCGGGCAGGTCATGGGCGTGATCGGGGCGGTTGGGCACGCGCACACTGACAGCACCGGCAACGGTTACGAGCGAGGGATAGGCCTCAAACGACCGCCAGGAGTAAAGCACTTCATCATCCGGACCAGCAGCAGCGAGAATGAGCTGAGCCAGCAGGGCCACCGACCCGGAACCGATGTGCACCTGACCGACGCCGATGCTGTACTTGGCGGCGAGGTGCTCGCGCAGAAGCAGCGCCGAGGAATCCGGGTACCGGTTGTAGGCCGTTTCGGCCGTAACCGCAGCGATAACCCCGGGCAGCGGGTCGAACGGGTTCTCGTTGCTGGAAAGCTTGAAGGCACTGGCATCGGCCGGTTTGCCTTGCTTGTAGGCCGGGAGGGCGACAATCTCCGGGCGCAGGCGGACGGAGGGTCGGTCTGAGAGGCTCACTTGGTGAGTCTACGCCCGGATATATTCGCGATGACGAATGAATGTTTGTCGGACTTTCGCCCGCCGCGAGCGGGTGAGATAGTGGGGCATGGCCAGATTTCTGATCCAACTGATCGTCAACGCGGTAGCCCTGTGGTTCACCGCACTGCTCGTGACCGGCGTGCACGTCACGCCCTACGCGCCGGATGTCGGTGCCAGCGTGCTCACGTATCTGCTCCTTGCGCTGATCTTTGGATTCGTGAATACGGTGGTCGGCGGTGTGCTGCGTGTCGTGGCTTTTCCGCTGTACGTTTTGACGCTGGGTCTGTTCTCACTCATCGTCAACGGACTGCTCCTGTTGCTGGTGGCATGGCTCTCCGGGTTTCTGGGCTTCGGCCTTATCGTCGACGGCTTCTGGTGGGGCGTGCTTGGCGCACTGGTTCTCGGCATTGTTTCCTGGCTGCTCAGCCTCATTCTGCGCCCGGTCACCGCGCGTAACTGATCGGGCCGTACCCGCTACGCGATCTACTGTTGCGCAGGTCCTCCCGGCAAGCGGATACCGCGCCACAACACAGCCTCACCCGGTTCGCTCCCGATGATTCCGGTCACAGTGGACCGAAAGCCGCTGAGGTTGTCTTCCGGCGAGGCGTCAATGATGTGCGCCGTCTCCTGATAAGTATCGAGATCGTGAGCAGGCAGCACAGTCCCGGGTAGCGGCTCCTGCACAGCAAACGCTTCGCGCCGAACGAGGAGTCGATCGTCGGAATCGATCAAGCTGGCGCCGCCTATAGCGGTCACGACGTCATCGGTGTGTTCTACCGTCATCGTGGCCACGCCAGGTGGCACCGGAACTCTCGATTCGGGTGCCCCAAAGGTTGCGACCGCCTGCACATTGAACCAGGTATACGCCGCAACCTGGGTCGCGACCAGCCCGCCCTGAGAATGGCCGGCAAGGACAACCGGATCGGACGGTGCAATTCCAGCCGCTTTCATAGCGTCGATGACAGCCGAGAAGGAGCCCGCATTCTGGCGGGCAACCGCAGCAATGTTGGCCGTGAGGTCCCACGGTTCAGTCGTCGCGACAGGGTCCCAATCGACCGTTCCGCCGATGTAGACCGCCCAGGAAGGGTTTTCGAGCGTGCCGTATTTCTCGATGCGCACCTGCGGCTTGCCCGGGACGGCTTTCGGTATGCGCGCCGCCAGGTCACCGACCCCTGTTGGTGGAGTCGCTCGCGTTGGTGCTCCCACGGCCGCAGCCGTCACCGGACCTTCCTGAAGCAGACCCAGGGCGCGCGCCGCAACCACAACCCCGAGGGCGGTCTGGGAAACGCCGATCAGTCCTAATCCCTCGTCGCCGAATGTACGACCAACAATTCGCGGCATTCCTCCAAGACCAGCGGCGGCATCGTCGATTGATGAGGTCGCTATCCGAACGAGCAGCACCACAGCCGGGTTGGTGAGCAAGCGAGGACTGATCCGCACTCCACCGGCTGAACCGTTCTGCACCGCTGACGGAGATTGCGTGGTTCTGTAACGGCGCATCAGTTCGAGGGCGAGAATCCCAGTCAGGGTGACACCGACCGGCGTGCTGTACAGAGCCAACAAACAAGCACGAACAAGACTGCCCAGATTATGAGCCATGTCAGCGGCACTAAGTAGCGCGAGTTTTTGCACCAGCCGCTCCGCATAGCCATAATTTCGGGCTGCTGCCCGAAGATAACTCGCGACTTCCGAACACAGCGTCGCGAGTTGATGCAGTCTGCCGGCCGCCTGCAGAAGATCCGGCCAGGGATCCTGTCCAAGCCAGTTCGCCGGCCACATCGGATCCAAATTTCGAATGCGATAGGCGCGGCCAGCCCAATCGGCGGCATCGTCGTGGAGTGCATCTACGAATTGGGACTGAGCCAGAATGGCATCCGTTGCCACGATGGCGGAGCCCCCCACCGAGACAACCAGGTCACCGTCTTCCAAGCCATCACTCACGCTCGACACATCTGCTCCTCCTCGTGAATGTGACTTCGGACACTGGCGAGCGCCTCATCGAGATAGTGCAAAACCACGTCGATGTCTCCGAGCATTTCGGCCACACGGCACGAGTATTCGCGCTGCGAGCGCGAACTCCAGACCTCACTCGGGTCAAGCATGCTCAAGTGCCGACGGCCCGCTGTTATATCTGCGTGCAGCGTAAAAAGAAGATTCCGCTGGGTGCGCAACATGGCCAGACGTTCAGAACGATTCTGACCGTGCAACAGCATCTCCACACCGTCCACGACACCTCCTCGTCAGGGACGATCGTCGCAGAATGAGCGATTCTGCTGGCTGACCCGCGCGCAATCTGTGCACAGACACCAAGAACTGGGCGTGTGGAGAAGACGAAACTGCTCCACAATGGACGGCATGCCCTTCGCGCCTCTCACCCCCGATGAGTCGACGCCGTTTCGAATCATTTTCGTCTGCACGGGTAACATCTGCCGATCACCCATGGCCGAGGTCGTGCTTCGCGACCTCGTCACGAAGCTTGGTCTTGGTCGTCTCATCGCGAGCAGTTCAGCTGGGACCGGAGACTGGCACGTGGGGGAGCAAGCCGACGGTCGCACGATCACGGCCCTGGCCAAGCGCGGCTATGACGGCAGTCACCATCGGGCCCGTCAGTTTGACCCGCTGTGGTTCGCTGAGCACGACCTTGTCGTCGTCCTCGACCGCAGCCAGGAGCGCATCCTGCGTAACTGGGCACTGGAGGATCGCGATCGCGCCAAGGTGCGCCTGCTGCTGAGCTTTGACGCCGAGCAAGCCACCCTGTTCGACGTGCCAGACCCGTACTATGCCGACGATGCGTTGTTTGACGCCGTATTGGGCATGATTGAGAGGGCAAGTCACGCACTTGTGAAACAACTTGCACCCGCAATTCGACAGGGAGTCCAATGAGTCACCTACCCGTACAGGTTCTGAGCCCACTAGATGGCCGCTACCGAGCCGCCGTTTCCGATCTGGGCGAGTTCCTGTCCGAGGCCGGTCTCAACCGTGCCCGTGTGCGCGTCGAGGTGGAGTGGCTGATCACCCTCACCGACCGCAGTTTGTTTGGTTCTGCGCCCCTCAACACCCAACAGAAGCTCGCCCTGCGCTCCCTCGTGACCGATTTCGGTCAGGCCGAGATTGACGAACTGGCCACGCTTGAGGCCACCACCCGTCACGACGTCAAGGCCGTCGAATACCTCGTTCGGCGACGCCTGGAGACGCTGGGCCTCGGCCATATCAGCGAACTCACCCATTTTGCCGCCACCAGCGAAGACATCAATAACCTCTCCTACGCCCTGACCGTTCGTGACGCCGTCCAGACCGTCTGGCTACCTAAGCTGGGCTTGGTCATTGATGCGCTGCGCAGAAACGCGCTGGAATTTCGATCGGATGCAATGCTGGCGCGCACCCATGGACAGCCCGCTACGCCGACAACCATGGGAAAAGAACTCGCTGTGTTCGTTTACCGGCTCGAGCGCATCGTGCGTCAGATCAATGCCGGTGAGTATTTGGGCAAGTTCAGCGGTGCTACTGGAACCTTCGCCGCTCACGTAACTGCTGAGCCCTCTGTCGACTGGCCTGCGGTGTCGCGCCAGTTCGTCGAGGGTCTTGGCCTTGGGTGGAACCCGCTCACTACCCAGATCGAATCGCACGACTGGCAGGCCGAGCTGTATTCGCGCACGTCCCACGCGAACCGCATTCTGCACAACCTGGCCACCGATATCTGGACCTATATTTCCATTGGCTACTTCCGCCAGATCCCCCAGGTTGGCGCCACCGGTTCTTCCACGATGCCGCACAAGATCAATCCGATTCGATTCGAAAACGCGGAGGCCAACCTCGAACTGTCCTGCGCCATCCTGGACTCGCTCGCGGCAACTCTCGTGACCAGCCGTCTGCAGCGTGACCTCACCGACTCGACCACCCAGCGCAATATCGGTGTCGGCTTTGGGCATTCGTTGCTCGCGCTCGATAATATTCTGCGGGGCCTCGGCGAGATTGATATTGACCGTGCGCTTCTCGCGAGCGACCTCGACTCCAACTGGGAAATTCTGGGAGAGGCGATTCAGACCGTGATTCGTGCCGAGGTCTCGGCGGGGCGCTCATCGATTGAAGACCCATACGCGCTGCTCAAGGAGCTGACCCGCGGTAAGCGCATCACGAACGTTGACCTGGCCGAGTTCGTGTCAGCCCTCGACATCGGCGCCGCCGCCAAGGCCCGGCTCCTGGCCCTGACCCCGGCCAGCTACGTCGGTCTCTCCGACGCCTTGGTTGATTATCTGCCCTGACCAGCCGCTAATTACACAAGAGCACCGTCATCGAAACCGATGACGGTGCTCTTGTGTAATTGGACGTTGGCTAGTGGCCGTTTTGCTCATCAAGGTCACTTTGCTCTGACGCGTTCGGTTTCATACCGAGCACGAGCATCGCGATCACCACGAGCGCCACGATAAACGTCACACCGAGCCCGATCACGGAGAGCATGAGTTCGCGTGTGGTCCCGAGAATGGTCAACCCGACGAACAGGGCCATCCCGGCAGAGATCGCGAGCAATTCGACCGGCTTCAACCGATCAGAACGGCTCGGCTGGTGCGCCGGGTCGGGGGTACCAGGAGTCTTTTTGGTCACAGGGAATCCAAATCATTGGTTGCGGTGTTCGCGGGGGCGGTGTCCGCTGGTGCTGTGGCACCAGAACGCTGTCGCGGAGATTCCCCTTTGAGGGACAGCCCGGCAATCGGCAGGAATACAACGAGAAAGACCAGGTAGGCGCCGAACAACCCGACCGAGACAACCGGGTTGGGCGGAAGCAGCAGAAGGAGCAGGGCGAGTACCGCTGCGCCAATGCCGGTGAAAAGCCAGTCCTTGGCGGGCAGAGGACGTGAGCGCACTCGGATGCCGGCATAGATTTCGAGCAGACCAGTGACGGCTCCCCAGACGCTCACGACGAAGAGAAAGAGCCCGTGTCCACCGGTGTGGAAACCGAGGGCCAGCGCCCCAGCGATCATGCTCACGACTCCATGAATGAGAAACAGGCTGCGGTCGGTGGTGACGGTCAGGGAGCGAGGCCCGACCAGCACGAGAAGGAGTCCGCTAGCCAGGGCGAATGCGCCGAAAACGATTAGACCCAGCTGCGCGGAGTGATCCCGGTTGAATGTGATGATGATGGCTGGGATGACTGCGATCATGGCGCGCCCGACGGGCACGGCCCAATAGCGGGGCCCGACGCTGGATGGTACCTGCGCGTTTGCCACGCACGACCTCTTTCGTTGCAAGGTTGGACAGGCTTAGTCTACGCGGCGACACCGGCCGGATCTGCGAGCGGGCTGCACGCGCTGATGCCGAGAGCACAGCGCAAACTACTGTGAACGGCCGTGCAAAGTGTCGCCGGTACCCCAGCGCTCGAGCGGGCTGCCAAATAAAGTGTCGCCGTCGTTGTCCAAATAACTTGTCGCCCCGAGCAAGCCGCTTTGGCAGGCGACATTTTATTTGGCAACCCAACGCGCTCTCCAGCCCGATCAACCGGCGCAGGCCCTGGTCGACGACGTCTAGGCGCCGGCACGAGCTAGTCACCACGATTCGCGCCCTAATTCGTGTTTAGCAATGACAAACACCATCTATGGGCGGTAAAGTTGTGGTTATGCACGCTAAAGTCACCAACACCGCCTGGCCTCCACACGAGGTTGAGACTCTGCCCTGGCGTCAGCAGATACGCAGTGGCACGCGTGAAGACCGGGTGCTGAGTTCGGTCGACGCGACGATCCCGCCACTGATCCAGACGCTCGACTACATGCCGCCCCTGGCAGTGCTACTGGAAACCGAGAAAGCCCTTCTCGCCGTCGCGCAGGCTGACACCGACGCGGAAGGCCATTCAGCGGCGCTGAGCCGTTTCATGGTGCGTTCGGAATCTGTGGCTTCCTCGAAGATCGAGCACATCTCTGCCTCGGCGCTGGACTACGCCCAAGCTGTTGCAGGCAACCGCGGCAATGCCTCGGCGATGAGCATGGTCGCCGCCTCGGCTGCGCTGCACGAACTCATCACCACCGTCGAGCAGCACGGCCGTTTTGAGCTGGAGCACATCGAGAGCGCGCACCGCGCGCTAATGCTGGACGATCCCGGCGAAGCGAGCTACGCAGGACGTCTACGGGACATGCAGAACTGGATCGGCGGAAGCGACTACTCACCCCGAGACGCCCTCCACGTGCCGCCGGCGCCTGCGCGAGTCGCTGAGCTAATGACGGACCTGGTGGCGTACCTCAACCGCGACGACGTCCCAGTGATGGTGCAGGCCGCGATCGGCCACGCGCAGTTCGAGTCGATCCACGCCTTCACCGACGGCAACGGTCGCATCGGACGTGCGCTGGTATCCGCTGTTCTGCGTCGCCGCGGCGTCACCCGCAACGCTGTTGTACCTCTGGCCAGTGGTCTCCTCGCCCGCCGCGAGGACTATTTTGCAGCGCTCGGCGCCTACCGCCGCGGCGATCCCGGGCCGCTAATTAGCTTGTTCGCGCACTCAGCCCGTGCTGCCGCCGAGTGCTCGCGCGGCACCATCGCTCGCCTGAAGGCGATGCCCGATGCGTGGGTAGCAGAGCTGCGCCCTCGCGCCGGATCCGCGGCCGCCGCACTGATCCAGGCGTTCTATGACCACCCAGTGATGAGTGCGGCCGAGATCGAGGCACGGTCCGGGTCCGTGGCTTCCCAGGCCTACCGGGCCATCGACCAGCTCACCCGAGCCGGGTACATCCAGGAAATCACCGGCCGCAAAAAGAACCGTGTGTGGGCTGCGTCAGAGGCGCTGGCCGAGCTGGATGATCTTGACCGACGCATCCAGGCCGCGATGGCGCTGAACGCCTAACAAGGTGGCCGGCGGCCCTGGCCGGCCGGTAGCGGCCGGGCCGACGTGAGCATTGCCACGAGGGCTGGCCCGAGGCGGCCGGCCAGGCCGGCCAACCTGAACAGAGGCGCGGNCAGCGTGACCAGCGCCTCGCCGTTGCGGCCGGCGATGGCCCAATCCGCGACCTTGAAGACGTTGGTTTTCGACCCGGCTGCCGTAATAGCGGTCGACCGTGGTTTCGGTGACCTCACTCGTCGCATCCGCGATCAACTGCTGGCAAGCAGCGGAAAGTTCGGCCAGATCGTCGGAGAACGCGGTTCTGTCAATCCGCATCACCGATGTCTCGCCCCACGACGTCATAAAAGATCGTGGGCCTCACGAATTTGTCGAGCAGCACAACATTGAGAGCTGCTTTGTAAACTAGGGATAGCGGATAGAACTGCCGCCGCTTGTCCAGCTGAATGACCGTCGTTCCATGACGTATATCCTTCTTGCTCCCCTTGTACACCACCCATTTCGCCCCGCTGGCGTGGGTCATGACGACTTCCGCGACGTAGGCATGGACCTCATCAATGAGCCTCAGCTGCTGCCGGGTGAGGGGCGCGTGAGTTTCGACGCCTTCTCCCGCAGGTGGAACCTGGGGATTCCACCAGGCAGGAATCCAGCCCGTGGGCGCTGCCTCATCTCTTTCCGGCAGGTGCTCGAAGAACCAGACGCCTATACCAGGGAGGCTCTCGATGCTGCCGTCCGGGTCGGGGCCGCCGGTCGCCCGGAGGTGCTCTCGGATTCGCGCCCGGGCATCATCGAAACCGTCCAGATACGCGTGGTGCGCTCGCGCTATTTCCTCTTTCGAGGCGCTCATCAAAGTCAGCATGGGATCAGGCTACCCACAGAATGAACGGCTGGTTGTACTTAGTCAACAGCTCCAAGAGGCGCTGGTCAGGTCCAATGGTGTTATTGATGCCGGTGAAGAAAGTCGGATGAAACATGCGTCGCGTCCAAGCGAATCTCACACTGACTGTGAGATTCCATCGAAGCTGACGCCATTTCGCGTTCGTGACCCCACTGTTTCCGCGGGTCTGGCACCGTCGCACCAGGCTCGCCGTGTAGGCGACCTGGTAAACGGTGTTGATTTCCAAGGTGAGATACATGTCGTTGAAGCGGGTCCGGAACACGTGCGGGGCTGCGAGCAGTTCCGCCCATTCGGCCGGGTGCGTATCGGCCGATATGTAGCGCCGCTTGAGCAATGTGACGAACGTCCGCCGTTGCTCAGGATTCAAGGACCCGACATCCCCCTGAAATAAGGTCACTTGGCCCAAAGCGTCCGGACTGGATCCCTCGGGATCGTAGAAGGCGGCGGCGTCCTCGTTCATGATGTGCGGCTCCGAGATGGTGTGGCGGGTTCCAGGTGGGGAAGGTGACTGCGGCTGAAGACTGCCCGTGCCGCCCGGAAAGCCTTGCGGCTTCCATCGGGTCGGACTGCCTCGTAGACATCTGTTTCGCCCGTTGTGGTCATGGCACCTGCGCGTTCGGCGAGTTGGAGGTATCCGAGGATTTCCACCGGACGGCGAAGGTCGGTGGGAGAGCCGTTGAATGCAGCGGCTGCCGGCACGGCATCAGCGGCGGTGAGGGCCTGGGAAAGGACTGCCTTGAGTGCTTCTAGTCGGGGTCCGCCCTGCTGCAGAAGTTCCGCTAGATCGAGGCCGCCTCCCTCGGTGGAGACTGTTACAAGTGGAGGCGGGGGTCGATGATCCGAGGGATCGTACAGTTTTTGTTGCAGGTGGCCGATGTCAACTTGCGCGATCTGCACCGCAGCGGGAACACCGTCGCGTGCTTTGCCGACCGGGGCCCAATCCAGGAGAGCTGCCTTGAGTTGAGTCACGAGGGAATCAACTTCCTTGTCCGTGCTTGCCGCACGCCTGCTCACGTATTGCTGAATCGTTCGGGTGTTCTGATGCCGTTTCGACAACACCGAGCCAACGTTTGATTCCAGAAGCGTAGGGGTTCCCCGAAACGCCTTCCGCTCATCCAGGGTCAGTGTCTCGGCAATCGGGTGGGCAAGCGTAGTGTCCACGTCTCGTCGGAGCTGATCCATCAGGCTGGGGTCCCGGAGCAGTTCTTGTGCACCTTGAAAGGCTCTCCCCTCCTGCGTCTGCAGAAGTGACGCAGCGGCTCGGTCCGGGTAATCGGACACGACCGTTCCGGTGGACACCGCCTCGGCGTGGAAGTCAGCGAGGATTATTCTCTGCTCTGACTCCACGGACTCTGTCACGCGTAGGAAGTCAGCCGGAAGCTGCTCGAGCAGTTCCTTGAGGTTCAAGTAGGCCTCAAGGACTCTTTCGTCGCTGGTCTGGACAATGTCCCCGCCCGAAGCAAGCCGTTCCCGCTCTTTCGTGAAAGAGGCAATATCGGCATCGAGCCGAGCGATGCGTTGAGGCCGGTCGGGGTTCGCTGCGTCGGCACATTCCCGAGCGGCTTCAAGGATCGAGCGAATACGCGACTGTGACACCATTGCCCTGCCCTTCCCCGCCCGGCCGACATAGTCCAATGCGGTTTGGGAATGCGATGTGAGCGCGTACTGCTCATCTCCGTCAGGCGTGGTGGCGTAAAGCAACCAGCCTTCGTTCACCCAGGTATTGACGACGGCCCGGGTCGATAGGTTCTCTGGGACGCCCGATCGTCCCTGCTCACGGAGGGCTTGGAAATGATTGCCCACGACAGCAAGGAAACGGTCGGCAGGAATGGGGCCGGCGGTGAACACGGTTGTGAAGATCGTCAGGATCGCCGGTGCTGCTTTCCGCGTCAACAAGGCCAGTGCAGGCCGCCCAAGGGCACTTTCGGCGTCAGAGTATGCCGTACCGATGTCTGCCATTGACTGCCCCCTTGACCGTGCCAGCCGCTCCCCAATCATCGTTACGTTCGACAGCGGGACCCCAACGCTTGGCACTCACATCATTATCCCTAAGACCACCGACAAAGGATTTCGCTGAGGGAGCCGGGAGGTCGCGGTACTGCTACTGAACGGGCGGCCGCCCGAATCGGACCAGCAATGCACTCAACACATCCAGCCCTGACAATCAGAGGAGAAGGAGGCCCAGTGCCGACTCAGATCTAGAGCGGAGTCGGCCAAGATCCGCGAAAGAAGCCAGTTCACTCAATTCGCGTTTCGTGTCCCGGCTCATGCTTGCTGTGCGTCGAGCGGCGCCCCTAAGTTTTACGGACCCCGACTCGGGTCTCGGACAGCTGGTGAGCCACCTCGAAGATCTTCACGGACGCTGGCTAGCATCGGTCGGAAGTCCTCTGTGCCAAATAAAGTGTCGCTCCGAGCGACCGGCGACATTTTATTTGGCCAGGCGACACTTTATTTGGAACGTTCACAACTACCCGCCCGCCACCATGTCGGCGAAGCGCGAGTAGTGGCCGTGAAAGGCAACCGTGACGGTGCGCGTCGGGCCGTTACGGTGCTTGGCCACGATGAGGTCGGCCTCGCCGGCGCGCGGGTTTTCTTTCTCGTAGGCGCTCTCGCGGTGGAGCAAAATAACCATGTCGGCATCCTGCTCGAGTGAACCCGACTCACGAAGGTCGGAAATAGCCGGCATCTTGTCAGCGCGCTGCTCTGGCCCACGGTTGAGCTGGGATAACGCGATCACCGGAACCTGCAGCTCTTTGGCGAGCAGCTTGAGAGCGCGCGAGAACTCGCTGACCTCTTGCTGGCGTGACTCGACTTTCTTGCCACTGGTCATCAGCTGCAGGTAGTCGATGATGACCATCTTGAGGCCGACCCGCTGCTTGAGTCTGCGGCATTTGGCGCGGATCTCAACCAGGGTCATGTTCGGGCTGTCGTCGATGTAGAGCGGTGCGTCGTTGATGCGGCCGCGGGTAGCGGCAATCGTGGTCCAATCGCGCGCCTCAACGGTTCCCTTGCGCATGCTCTGGAGAGGAACGGAAGCCTCCGCCGCAAGCAGGCGCATCGCAATTTCGCTGCGCCCCATTTCAAGCGAGAAGAAGATGCTCGGCATGTTGTGGTGGATGGACGCCGAGCGTGCGAAGTCGAGGGCGAGGGTGGACTTACCCAACGCCGGACGAGCCGCCACGATGATGAGCTGGCCACCGTGGAATCCGTTGGTCAGTTCATCGAGGTCTGCAAATCCCGTGGGGACGCCGCTCATTTGGCCGTCTTTGAGCTTGGCGGCCTCGATTTCCTCGATCGCCGCCGTCACAGCATCGGTGAGCGGAACATAGTCCTCCGTCTGAGTCCCCCCGGTGACGGCATAGATTTCGGCCTGCGCGGTGTTGACGAGGTCGAGAACCTCCCCTTCTGCGGCGTAGCCCATTTGGGCGATACGGGTGCCAGCCTCGACCAGACGGCGCAGCAGCGCGCGTTCGGCCACGATGGTCGAGTAGAACCCCGCGTTGGCAGCGGTGGGCACCAGGCTCGTCAGGGTGTGCAGGTAGTCCGCACCGCCGGCCCGCGACAGTTCACCGACTTTGGTGAGCTCATCGGTGACGGTGATCACGTCGGTCGGCTCGCCTTGGGCGTAGAGCGAGAGAATGGCGTCGAAGATGATCTCGTGCTTGGGGATGTAGAAATCGCCGCCCCGCACGGTCTCGACAACGTCGGCGACAGCGTCTTTGCTGAGCATCATGCCACCGAGGGCGCTTTGTTCTGCGAGGAGATCGTGGGGCAGTGCTCGCTCCGATTTCCAGGCTTCAGCTGGCCGCTCGTTGCGACCGGGTCCACCACTCGCGGACAAACCGTACTCATTTGACGCTGGCTGATTTGCCAGGCCCAGGTGAGCGATTGACACTCGGCACCTCTTTCTCTGTCGTTCTCATAGGTGTATCAGGGCCCACCGACACAAGACGGGACACACCAGCCTGAGCGAGATGCCGACACTGGATCACCCTAAAGAGCGAGCAGCACCCGCCACAAACCCCCCTGTGGATAACCCTGTGGATAATCTGCGCGAAACGCCGTGGAGATTGTGCAGAACCTGTGCACTCACCTGTGGACAGATATTAAAATTAGACGAATAAAACCACTTTGATCAGGCTTTTAAATTATCAACATGGTTGTGAGTAAAGTACCTTCAATAAACCGTTGAACCTTGCCGATACGAATGCTCACCTGTGCACAAAAGCACCGGGTCAATCCCCCAAAACGATCGTTAACGTCACGTAGCGGGGGATTCCCTGAGGAATCCCCCGCTACGGGAGTAGGTGGAAGCTGCCGGTCGTACCGCACCGGACCCACCGAGGTGCGTTGTTACTTGGCGGCGACGACCACGAGGGTGATCGTGGCGCTGAGCTCGTCACGAAGACGAACCGTTGCCGTGTGCTCACCGGTCAGCTTGATCGCGGTGAGTTCGATCTTGCGCTTGTCAACCGTACCGAGGCCAGCGGCTGCAACGGCGTTAGCCACATCCGTGGTCTTGACCGAACCGAACAGGCGCCCGCCGGCGCCGGCCTTGACGACCAGGGTGACCTTGGTGTTCTCAAGCTTGACCTTGAGTGCCTCGGCCTCTTCGAAGGTGGCGTGCTCGCGCGCTGCGCGGGCGGCCTTGATCTGCTCGATCTGCTTCTCGCCACCACGGGTCCACGCAACAGCGAAACCCTTGGGAACGAGATAGTTACGAGCAAACCCGTTCTTGACGTCTACGACGTCGCCGGGTGCACCGAGGCCGGAGACCTCATGCGTCAGAATCAATTTCGACATTTGGTTTCCTTACCGGCCTGAGCCTGCGTAGGGCAGCAAAGCCATTTCGCGAGCGTTCTTGACGGCACGGGCGATGAGGCGCTGTTCCTGGACGGAGACGCCTGTGATGCGGCGGGCGCGGATTTTTCCACGCTCGGAGATGAACTTGCGCAGGGTGGGGACATCTTTGTAATCAATGACACCAACCCGAATCGACTTCGCGGGGGCGGCGTTCTTGCCACCCTTAGCTCCGCGAAGCGGCTTGCGGCGGTCGCCGCTCGACTTTCCAGCCATGATTTCCTTACTTTCTCAAAAAGGTGTTAGCTACGCGCCAGGCGTGGCTTAGAAGGGAGTCTCGTCGCTGAAGTTGCCTGGACTGTTCCAGACGTCTCCACCGGACGCTGCGGGCGCAGCGGCCTTGGCGGGGGCGCTGGGTGCCCACGGCTCATCATTGCCCTGACCGCCGACAGCGGGAGCGCCGCTGCGGGGGCCGGACGACTGCGCGCGAGTGAGGGAAGCGGTGGCGTAGCGCAGCGAGGGACCAATTTCGTCGATCTCGAGCTCCATGCTCGTGCGCTTTTCACCTTCCTTCGTCTCATACGAACGCTGCTTGAGACGCCCGGAAGCGATGACACGCGACCCCTTGGTCAGTGAACCCGCCACGTGCTCGGCGAATTCACGCCAAACGCTCGCACGCAAAAACAGCGCGTCGCCATCTTTCCACTCGTTAGCCGCGCGATCGAATGTGCGCGGAGTGGAAGCGATGGTGAAGTTGGCAACCGCCAGCCCGTTCTGCGTATAACGCAGTTCCGGGTCGCTGGTGAGGTTTCCCACCACGGTGATTACGGTCTCGCCAGCCATGGGCTACTTGTCGCTTGCCTTGTCGGCAACAGCGGCCGGAGCCGGAGTGGCCTTGGCAGCAGCAGGCTTGGCGGCAGCAACCTTCGCGGAGGGGACCGCGGTGGAAGCGGCAGCAACCGGAGTGGATGCGTCGACCTTGGCGGCAACCGGAGCAGCAGCGGCCGGAGCCTCGACTGCATCGGCGACGACAGGCTTCGCAGCAGCGGCAACCTTGGCCGCCGGAGCGGCAGCGGCAGCAGCAGCAGCTTCAGCCTTGGCCGCGATGACCTTGGGGTTGGCAGCCTTGCGGGCAGCCTTCTCTGCGGCCAGCTTGGTCGCGACAACGACCTGGGCAATGCCCTCTTCGGCGCGGAGCACCTTGGTGCGCATGACTGCCTCGGACAGGCTCAGCTGGCGGTCGAGCTCGACCGTGGCTGAGGCGTTCGCGGTGAAGTCGACGACGGCATAAATGCCTTCGGTCTTCTTGTTGATCTCGTATGCGAGACGACGACGACCCCAGACATCAACCTTGTCAATGGTTCCGCCATCGTTGCGAACAACGTTGAGGAACTTGTCAAGGCTGGGAGCTACGGTGCGCTCATCGATCTCGGGATCGAGGATAACCATTAGTTCGTACTGATGCATGACTAACCCACCTCCTTCGGACTAAAACGGCTACAGACTTTCTGTAACAGGAGGGTTGTGCATGTGCTGAACGCGGAGGCCAGGAATCCGGCACGCAGGCAACCTGCCCAGACTACCGGATACCGACTCGTTACGCCAGTTGATCGGCCGGTCTACTCGGTCAGAGTCTCGTTTGCCGCGTTCTGGGCGGCGAGCACGCCCTGGTGCACCGGAATGCGACCGAGGAAGACCTCGTCCAGCAGTGGCCGCATGGCGTTCTCGGCGGCCGGCCAGCCAGCCCCGCGCGGCGCCGGCGCCGTTCCGGCAGCCAAAACGTCGTAGAACGGGCTGATGTCGACCTTTTCGGCGGCCCAGTAAGCAGCGTATGCAGGCTGCGCGGCCAGCACGGCCGGAGACGCTGCGCCGGACGCTCCGATGAATTCGGAGCCGGCAGCGCTCCCGAGCCATTCCAACACCCGCTGAGTTTCCACCGGGTGCTCCGATGAAGCATTTCCGGCAGCAGCAATGCCATCGACCCCGCTGATCGAGCCGGCGGGACCGCTGGGAAGTCGCACGATGCCCCAGTCGAAATTCGCCCCTGCATTCACGTTGGCGAGGTTATACACCCCGCTCTGGAACAGGGCCATCTTGCCCTGCAGAAACTGCTCGCGGCTGAAATCGCCGTTGGTGTTTGTATCGGCGGCCGACGGAGCGACGTGCCATTTGTTCATGAGGTCGACGAGGTACTGGAATGACGTGAGGCCCGGGTCAGACGCAAAGGCATACTGATTCGATTCATTCTGGAACTGGGCGCCACCGGAGGCCAGATAGTTCAGCACCATCGCCTGCAGGTCGTAGCCAGCGTTGTAGCCGTATTGGCTGAGGTTGGAGCCGTCGAACTCTGCACTGTCGGCCGTATTCCCGTTGTAGTCCTTGGTGAGTTTCTGCAGCACGCTGATGAGGGTGTCATTGTTCCCGGTGGGATCCCAAGTGAGCGCAGATACGTCTTCGGCGCTCAGCCCGGCATCACCGAGCAGGTCGGCGTTGTAGTACACCGCGATGCCGGGGTCGGCCAGCTGCGGTACTCCCCACAGCGTGGCATCCCGGGTGTATTGGGCGACGACGGCTGGAACCCAGCCGGCCTGGGCATCCGCTCCAATAGCAGTCGTAATGTCGAGCAGTGCGCCCGCGTCGGCATAGGCGGGATAACTGCCTCCATCGACCCAGAACACGTCGGGGGCACTGTCACCGGCGACGTCGGTGCGCAGCTTCTCGAAATAGTCGTCCCACGGCACGATCTCGACGTCGACATGGATGTCGGGGTTGTCCTGTTCGAAGGCGGTGAAAGACTCCTCGTAGGCGGCAGCGACCTGTTCATCCCACAAGCGCACAGTCACCGTGGTCGCCGTGTCTCCCGTGTCGGAGTCGAAGGAATTCAGTACGGCGACAACCCCGGTGATGACAAGCAGCACGGCGAGCGCGCCGGCAGCAATGATGGTGGAACGCTTGGCCATGATGTCCTTTGTTGACGGATCGAACCTTCCCCAGTGGACCAGCCTACGCAGATCCCGTGATGGCGATCGACCGCACGAAGCTGCGCTGGAACATCAGGAACAGTGCAAGGAGCGGAACGAGCGCGAGCGTCGTGGCCGCCATCACGAGTGTCCAGTTGCCGTTGAACTGGCTTTGCAGGCTCGCTGTGGCCACGGTAACGACGCGCCACTCGGTGCCGGTCGTGACCACGAGCGGCCACATGAAACTGTTCCAGTGGCTCACGATTGTGATGAGGGCCAGGGTGGCGATGATCGGGTGGGACAGTGGCACGACGATCTCGACCAACACGTCGAGGGTGTTCGCCCCATCGAGCCGGGCAGCATCGATGAGTTCCTGGGGAATTCCGCGAAAATATTCGCGCAGCAAAAAAATCGCATAGGGGGAGGCGAACGCGAATGGCAGTACAAGACTCCAAAACGAGTTGCGCAGCCCGGCCTCGGTCATCATGAGGTACAGCGGAACGACAATCACGACCGGCGGGATCATCAGGGTCGACAGATACACCCAGAACAGCACCTGGCGACCGGGGAAGTCGACCCGGGCGAAGGCATAGGCGGCGAGGATCGAGCAGACCAACTGCCCCACCAGAATCAGCACCGCCGCCAGTACCGTGATCAGGATGGCGCGCCCGAATTGAGCCGGACCGTTCAGCAGCAGCGCAAAATTCTCCAGGGTGAACGGGTCAGGCCAGCTCAGCGCCGACTGCTGCGCGAACTGCTCACGCGTCTTGAACGCGGTCAGGATACTCAGCAGGAACGGGCCGAGGGTGAATACGGCGCCAAGGAGCAGCACCAGGTAGACAGCGGCCGTGGTGGAGAATTTAGTCCATCTCATAGGTGACCCTCCGGCGAAAATAGAGCTGCTGGGCGAGGGTGATGACAACCAGGATGACTAACAGGACGACGGCCATGACGGCCGCGCGGCCGAGGTCGAAGGCGTCGAAAGCTTCGTAGTAGATGCGCGCGGCGACAACATCCGTCGATCGTGCCGGGCCACCCTGGGTGAGCGCGTACACCTGGTCGAAGACCTGGAAGGCCGAAATAACGGTGGTGACCAAGACAAAGAACATCGTTGGACGCAACAGGGGCAGCTTGATGTGCCAGAACATCTTGACCGCGCCGGCCCCGTCGATGCGGGCCGCCTCGAGAATCTGCCCGGGAATGTTGAGCAGCCCGGCCATGAAGAACAGGGTGACGTAGCCGACGTTGGTCCAGATCACCACTGCAGCCACGGCCGGCAGTGCCAGTGCGGGGTCACTGAGCCACTCGACGCGCTGCCCGAGCAGGGTGTTGAGTGCCCCGTCGGTGGGCGCGAGGATCCATTTCCACACCACTCCGAGAGCGAGTGGTGCACAAATCCACGGCAATACATAGACGGTGCGAAACCAGGCCGACCCCGGCAGCCCGCGCGTAAGCAGAGTGGCCGCGGCGAGTCCGATCAGGGTCTGAATCGGGACCACGAGCGCGACAAAGATGAGCGTTACCAGCAGTGAATTGCCAAAGACACCGTCACTGAGAACGGATCGGTAGTTGTCGAGACCGACGAAGGTGATCGGGCCGATCAGGTCCCAGCTCTGAAAGCTGAGCCACAGCACAACGAGCACCGGGAGCAGGAGAAAGCAGACCACGCCGAACAGACTGGGCGCGAGCAGGGCATAGCCGGTGATCGCACTGCGTCGACGCAGGCTGTCTTTACTGGACACGCTCCGCCCACCAGTGAGTCAAACGGCGGGTGGCTTCTTCCTCGCCCAGCGGGCCGTCATCAAGTCGTTGCTCGAGCAGATAACGATAGGCCTCGCCCACCTCCCGCCCCGGTTTCACGCCAAGCACGACCATGATCTGTTCACCATCGAGGTCGGGGCGCACGGCGCCGAGCTCTTCCTGCTCGTTCAGCGCGGCAATACGCTGTTCCAAGTCGTCGTACGCGAAACCGAGCCGGTCTGCCTTGCGCCGGTTGCGGGTCGTGACGTCGGCGCGGGTGAGAATATGCAACCGTTCCAGCTGATCCCCCGCGTCCCGCACATACCGGCGTACGGCAGAGTCGGTCCAGGCTCCCTCGGTGTAGCCGAAGAAGCGCAGGTGCAACTCGATCAGGCGAGCGACAGCGTTGATGGTGTCATTGTCGAAGCGCAGGGCGCGCAGTCGTTTCTTCGCCAGCTTCGCCCCGACCACGTCGTGGTGATAGAAGCTCACCACTCCGCCCGGTTCGAGTTTGCGGGTGGCCGGCTTGCCGATGTCGTGCAGCAGGGCGGCGAGGCGCACAATCAGGTCGGGAGACTCAAGGTTGCCGCGTGATTTCTCATAGCCCATGGCCTGCTCCAGCACGGTGAGGCTGTGCTGGTACACGTCCTTGTGATGGTGGTGCTCGTCGATCTCCAATTGCAGGCCGGGAATCTCGGGGAGCACGATCTCGGCCAGGCCCGACTCCATGAGCACTTCGATGCCGGCGCGTGGGTCCTTGGCGACCAACAGTTTCGACAGTTCGTCACCGATGCGTTCGGCCGACACGATACGAATACTGTCCCGCATCTTCTCCATGGCCAGTGCAGTGTCGAGGTCCAGCGTAAAACCCAGCTGCCCGGTGAACCGAGCCGCGCGCAGCATCCGCAGCGGGTCGTCTCCGAATGAAACCTCCGGAGTGCTCGGGGTGCGCAGTCGTTTGGCCAGCAGGTCGTCGATTCCGCCGGCCGGATCAACGAGTGTCAA
The DNA here is from genome assembly GCF_002929825.1 of Cryobacterium sp. Y29. Lineage (GTDB taxonomy): Bacteria > Actinomycetota > Actinomycetes > Actinomycetales > Microbacteriaceae > Cryobacterium. The sequence continues at coordinate 48,561 of NZ_PJJN01000029.1, read as the reverse complement.
CTGGGGCAGGCGCAGTGCCATCGCGTTGACGGTGAAGTCGCGGCGCAGCAAGTCGGGTTCCAGGTGGCGTCCGAACACGACGTCGGGCTTGCGGGTGGTGCCGTCGTAGCTGTCGGCTCGATAGGTGGTGATTTCCACGGTCTCGCCGGCCAGGCTGGCACCGATCGTGCCATATGCCCGGCCGATGTCCCACTGCGCTTCTGACAGTGGCTTGACGAGCGCGAGGATCTGGTCGGGGGTCGCATCCGTGGTGAAATCCAGGTCGTGCAGTGGACGATCTAGGAACGCATCGCGCACCGGGCCACCGACCAGGGCGAGTTCATGGCCGGCCGCCGCAAATGCGTTCGCCAGACGGGATACCGTGGGAGTGGCAGCCAGGTCGCCCAGTCGTGCGAGGGCTGCCGCGACGCTCTGCATAAGCCCATATTAGTTGGCATCCTGAGGCGCGCAGTCGCGGTGCAGGCGGCTCTAGGCCCGTACGCCGTAGAATCCCCTTATGGTGGCCGAGTCAGATCCCGCGCATCGGCCCGCGCTCCCGGTTGCCGCGTGCGCTGCCGTGCGCCCGGCCGGACGCGGGTCAGGTCATCGGGGATTGCGTCCGATCATGGCGTTTCTGGCCGGATTGCTCACCTTGGCTTCACTGATTTTGGCACCAATATTTTCTTTCCCATTGGCCGGGGCCAACACGGAGAACAGCACGGTCATGAGCGCCGCAACCCTCGAAAACACCATCAGCGTCACCGTATCTCCGACCAATTCAACGCAATTATCGCCTGGCCAGGATTTGATTCTGACGGTGACCGTGCACAACAACACGGACGCTGACATTCCGACCGGCCGCATCGATGTGTACCTCGCGCAACTCGCGCTCACCACACGAGCTGCGCTCGATAGCTGGCTGCGGCCCGATGAGGACACAAACTCCGGCGACCAGCTGGTGGGCGTGCCGACGACGGAAGTTATTCCGGCTCGTACCAGCACGAACCTCAGCATCACGGTTCCGGCCGAGGCCGTTGGATTGACCGACCGAAACGCATGGGGATCCCGTGGGCTCGCCGCGACCCTCAGTGTGGATGACGCGATTCAGGCGCAGGGCCGCGGCACATTTGTCTGGTCGCAGGGCAGCGCCATCACCCCGGTCGAGCTGGCTTCCATCTTGCCGATCACGACCCCGGAGAGCGCGACCGGCCTGATCACGACGAAGGCGCTCGAAGCGTACACAAGCTCGGTCGGTCTGCTCTCTCGCCAACTGGATGCCGCCATAGATACCCCCACGGCAACGATCGCCCTTGATCCGCAGATCATCGCCTCGATTCGGGTGCTCGGCACCGCAGCTCCGGCCTCGGCCGTGGCCTGGCTCGATCGCCTGGCCGGGGCGAGCAATGAGATCTTTCCCCTCGGCTACGCGGATGCTGACATCGCGTTGCAAGCGCAGGCCGGAGCCACGACGCTGCTCGCGCCAACGTCTTTCCTGTCGGCGATTGACGCCAGTCTGTTTGTCGTGCCCCCGGCCACACCAATCCTTGAACCCACGATTAGACCGACCGATGTGCCCAGCATCACGTCCCGGACCAGGGCCACAACTGCCCCCTCCCCAACGCCCACCCCGACTCCCACGCTGGAACCCGGTGCAACGGTCATCCCCTCGACCAGTGACCTGTTGGCGTGGGATTACACGAGCACCGCGATCGGGTGGCCGGTCGCCGGGCACGTTGCGCGCACCGACCTCGGCGTGTTTGCCGCGAGCGGCCAAACCACGACCATCCTCTCCAGCGGCAACGTCGAACAATCCGACGTCTTCACCCCTAATGCCGCATTCACTCTTCCGGGCGGGCTGGCCCTCGTCAGTGACTCCGTGCTCTCGACCGCCGTCCGTGCCGCCGCCGAGGCAACGACCGAGGACGAGTGGCGGGTCAACGTCGCCGAAGCGGCTTCGCTCTTGGCGATCGTGTCTGCGGAGAACCCCAACGCGGCACGCACGATGTTGGTCACTTTCGATCGCAGCAGCCCGGCGAGTGCCACCCGGATCGCGCAGACCCTCGCGGCGCTCGATTCTACGGCTTGGTCGAACGCGGCTCCGCTGCAGTCAGCCGTGAACTCCGCCCCGGCCACCACGGTGACGTTTCACGACCAGGCCATTGACAGCAGCCGGGTCACGCTCGCCCGATCCCTGTTGCAGCGTGAGGGGGCGATCGCTGAATTCGCCACCATTTTGGCCGACCCTATTGCGTTCACCGCGCCGGCACGACTGAATGTGTTGGCCCTTCTGGACACGACCTGGGCTTCGCAGGCAGCGGCCTGGGATATGCAGGTCCAGGCGAGCCTGGCTGCCTCCTTCGACCTGATTCACGCCGTGACCGTCACCACCCGTGGACCGATTATTGTGGTCGGCAGCAAGGTCGACCTCCGCATCACGCTCAATAACGCTTTAGACCAAGCCGTCACCGTGCGTGCCGAGATTGTGCCCTCCAACGGTCGACTCGTTGTCGGTGACACTCTCGAGACCATTATTCAGCCCAACTCCGCACAGGCGGTTTCCGTGCCGGTCAGCGCTGCCGTCGGTAATGGCGACGTCGTCTTGCGAGTCACTTTATTCACCCTGAACGGCACTCCGCTGGGCCAGCCGGCCCCCATCGATGTCAGCGTGCGCGCCGACTGGGAAGGAGTCGGCGCCAGCATTTTCGCGATCCTCGTGGTCGGCTTCTTTGGTTTCGGCATCTGGCGTAACATCGTGCGCCGGCGCCGGGAACGCGCCGGTGCGGAATCAGCTACTGCAGGCGACAAGGTGTTGCCGGAGGCAAAGTCCGATGTCTAATACCGTGACCGGCACCGGTGGAATCGGTCGAGCGAGCGCGTTCCTGGCCTCTGGCACGATCGTGTCGCGCATTCTCGGCTTCGTCAAGGTCATCGTGCTCGCCGCCATAATCGGCCAGTTCGGAGCCGCTGCCGATACTTTCGCGATCGCCAATCAGCTGCCGAATACGATCTATGTGATCGTGGCCGGCGGAATCCTGACGGCCGTTCTGGTTCCGCAAATTGTTCGTGCCAGCCTGCACGCCGACGGCGGCACGGCCTATATCAACAAACTGCTCACGCTGGCTCTGGTCGTGCTGTCTGCGGCGACCCTCGCGGCTACCCTGTTGGCTCCCATCATCACCGGGTTCATCGGCTTGAACCTGCCACAGAACGAGAAGGCGCTGGCCGTGGCATTCGCCTACTGGTGCCTTCCGCAAATGTTCTTCTATGGCCTCTACACGCTGCTGGGCGAAGTCCTCAATGCTCGCAAATCCTTCGGACCATTCACGTGGGTGCCGGTACTCAACAACCTCGTAGCCATCGCCGGCCTGGTCGTTTTCGCGACGCTGTTTCGCCCCGACCCATTCGGTGATCGTTCGGCTACCGAGATCACATCGGCCATGGTCGCTGTGCTGGGAGGCAGTGCCACCCTCGGCGTGATTACCCAAGCCGTCGTGCTGTTCTATTTCTGGCACCGCATCGGTTTGCGCTTTCGCCCGGACTTCCACTTTCGCGGCGTCGGTCTCGGGGCCGCAGGAAAAATGGCGAGCTGGACCTTCGGCATGCTGCTGCTCACCACTTTCGCGGGCATCGTCGAAACGCAAGTCGTGACGCTGGCACACGGTAAAGCATCCGTTGCCGTTCTTGCCACCGCCTGGCTGATCTTCATGCTGCCGCACTCAGTGATCACAGTGTCGGTCGCGACGGCGTACTTCACCCGGATGAGCGAACATGCCTCACTCGGTAATTGGACTCTGGTGAAAACGGATGCCTCGAGCGCGATTCGGGGAACGTCGCTGGTGATCGTGCTCGCTGCGGCCATTATTGCGGTCTGCGCCTATCCTTTCGCTGCCGTTTTCGTGACACCATTCGACCAGGTTCAATCCATCGGCAACGTCATCATTGCGTTTATTCTGGGGCTCGTCCCGTTCTGCGTATTGTTCGTTGTACAACGAACCTTTTACGCCCTCGGCGACACACGGACACCGTTTTTTTTCACCCTGTTCCAGGTCGTTTTGCTCGTCTGCGCCGTGGTGGCATGCGCGTGGCTGCCGACAGACTGGATTGCTGTGGGCATCGCCGGTTCGATCACTGTGACCGGCACACTGCAGGCCATTCTGGCCGTGCTGCTTCTGCGCCGTCGAATGCACGGTATCGACGGGCACCGTATTCTGCGCAGCCTAGTGAAATACCTGGTCGCCGTCATCATTCCCCTGGCTGCGGGTCTGACCCTCATGGTGATCCTGGGGGGCAGTGTTGAGAATGGCTTCGCAGTGTCCTCACGGCTTACGGCCATGGTCTCCATGGTTCTCATCGGTATGGTCATGGCCGCGAGCTACTTCGGCCTGCTGCTGCTCATGCGCAGCGACGAGCTCACAGCGTTCCTGACGCCCTTGCGTGAACGGTTGCGCCGCTAGGTACCACGATGGCCGCAGTCGCCGCAGCGCCGAGGTGAAGGCTGCACCCGGTTTTCCCTAACCCGTGCCGGTGCAGCGCCTCCAAGCTGGGAGGCCATGGAATAGCAGCCGATTAGGATGTGTTGTATCGAAGCGTGAGGCGGGATATTGCCCGTCTTGCCCATTACTGCAAGGAGCGTGCGCGTGCGTCAGATCATCATCATCGGTTCCGGACCGGCCGGCTACACGGCGGCGATTTACGCCGCCAGGGCCAACCTCAAACCGCTTCTGATTGCCAGTTCGGTGGAGGCCGGCGGTGAATTGATGAACACGACCGACGTCGAGAACTTTCCCGGCTTCCCGGAAGGCGTACAGGGACCCGACCTGATGACCAAAATGCAGGAGCAGGCGGAACGCTTCGGCACCGAGGTCCTCTACGACGACGTCGAATCTGTTGACCTGTCGGGACCGATCAAGACGGTCACCCTCGGCAACGGTGACGTTGAGCAGGCGCTCACGGTCATTTTTGCTACCGGTTCCGCTTACCGCAAGCTGGGCCTCAGTGATGAAGAACGTCTCTCCGGCCGCGGCGTCTCCTGGTGCGCCACCTGTGACGGTTTCTTCTTCAAGGGCAAAGAAATCGCCGTGATCGGCGGTGGCGACTCCGCCATGGAAGAAGCCACGTTCCTCACCCGGTTCGCCTCCAAGGTGCACGTCATCCACCGCAAGGGTGAATTGCGTGCGTCGAAGATCATGCAGGAACGTGCCTTCGCAAACGACAAGATCGAATTCACCTGGAACTCCGAGGTCGTCGGCATCACCGGCACCGACGCTGTCGACGGTCTCACCCTGCGCGACACGGTTTCTGGAACCGAGACCAGCCTGCCTGTTGGTGGCGTGTTCGTGGCGATCGGCAACGATCCACGCACGCACCTCGTGCACAAGCAGCTCGATCTCACGCCAGAAGGCACCATCGCCGTCGCGGGCCGATCCTCGCTCACCAGCCAGGCCGGCGTGTTTGCGGCTGGCGACGTGATCGACTCCAGCTACCGTCAGGCGATCACTGCGGCTGGCTCCGGCTGCGCGGCCGCTCTCGACGCAGAGCATTACCTCAGCACCCTTCCCCCTGCCTTGCTGGCCCAAGCCGGCGACACCGAACTCGCATCAGTTATCTAAGGAGTATTACATGTCCGCACGATCCGTTACCGAAGCCAACTTCGAGCAAGAAGTCATCAACAACGAGAAGACCGTTCTGGTGGATTTCTGGGCCGAGTGGTGTGGCCCTTGCCGCGCCGTCAGCCCGATCCTCGACCAGATTGCCACCGAGAACGCCGACAAGCTCGACATCGTCAAACTCAATGTCGACGAGCACCCCGCCTTGGCCGCGAAGTACCAGATCACCTCCATCCCCGCGATGAAGGTCTTCCAGAAGGGTGAGGTCGTCAAGACCGTCATCGGCGCCAAGCCGAAGCCGCAGCTCGAGAAGGACCTGGCCGACTTCCTCGTCTAAACCAGTCTCCCCACGATTAGACCCGTCCGGCATCGACCGGGCGGGTTTTTTCCTGCCCGGCACCACCCCATACGATAAAGAACACAGTAGAACGGATGTGACGTGACAATTCAGGGTTCCCCTCAGGCCGGCCCTGTGCAGACAAGTACTGCGCAGGGCGGCAATAACCTCGACCCGTGGTACCACCACTACGCCGACCGAGCCGCCGGGCTCAAGGCATCCGAAGTGCGTGCACTCTTTGCCGTGGCTTCCCGCCCCGAGGTGGTCTCACTCGCCGGCGGCATGCCGTACGTCGCCGCCCTGCCACAGGACCTCGTCATCAACGCCATGGACCGGGTCATGCGGGAGAAGGGTGCCACCGCCCTGCAATATGGCTCTGGTCAGGGAGTTCCCTTGCTACGAGAGCAAATTCTCGACGTCATGGCACTCGAAGGCATCAAGGCCAACGCCGACGACGTGGTCGTCACGACCGGCTCCCAGCACGCCCTGGAATTGGTGAGCAAATTGTTCCTGAACCCCGGCGATGTCGTCATCTCCGAAGGCCCCAGCTACGTCACCGCCATGGTGATCTTCAAGTCGTATCAAGCCGAGATCGACCACGTGCCGATGGACGAGAACGGCCTGATCCCCGCCGCGCTGATCGAGCACATTGCGGCCCTCAAGGCAGCCGGACGCACCATCAAGTTTCTGTATACCATTCCCAGCTTTCACAATCCGGCGGGCGTGACGCTCAGTTGGGCACGACGCCTGGAAATTCTACAGATCTGCCGCTCGAACAACATCTTGGTGCTCGAGGACAACCCATACGGGCTGCTCTATTTCGACCAGCCTGCGCCAGATGCCATCCGCTCGCTCGAGCGCGACGGCGTCGTCTACCTGGGCACCTTTTCCAAGACACTCGCCCCCGGCTTTCGGGTGGGCTGGGCACTCGCCCCGCACGCGATCCGCGAGAAACTCGTGCTCGCCAACGAGGCGGCCGTGCTTTCTCCCAGCGCCTTCACCCAGATGGTCATCTCGGAATACCTCTCTACGGCCGACTGGAAAGCGCAAATCAACACGTTTCGTGGTGTGTACCACGAACGCAAGAATGCCATGCTGGCTGCCCTGGATGAATATCTCCCCGACCTGAGCTGGACCAATCCAACCGGTGGTTTCTACGTGTGGGTGACCCTGCCCGAACAACTCGATTCCAAAGCCATGCTTCCTCGTGCGGTCAGAGAACTTGTCGCATACACTCCCGGGACCGCGTTCTACGCCGACGGTGATGGACGCCAGAACTTACGTCTCGCGTTCTGCTATCCCACCCCCGACAACATCCGACTTGGCATACGCCGTCTGGCTACTGTTATTCGCGGCGAACTCGACCTACTCGATACCTTCGCGGGCACAGGATCACTCGGCGCTGCCCCAGATCGGCCGGGGACCCAGAATCCGCGTTTCGGCGGCCCGCCAGCAAATATCTCCTAAATTCGCTTTACCACCCACACCCAGCTAGGAAAAAACCTGATCATGAGCGAATTCTCCGCACTTAAAATCATTGTGCTGGCCGGTGGCATCTCCCACGAGCGTGACGTATCGCTGCGTTCTGGCCGGCGTATAGCGGATGCCCTCACCGACGAAGGCCATTCCGTCACCGTGCTCGACCCTGGCGCCAACTTGCTGGGCACGCTGGCAGAGCAGGTTCCTGACCTCATCTGGCCCACCCTGCACGGCGCCACCGGAGAGGATGGCGCGCTCCTGTCCCTTCTGGAAACCACCGGAATTCCTTTTCTTGGCTCGCGCGGCCCCGCAGCAGCCCTCGCCTGGAACAAAGCCATCGCTAAAGAGCTGGTCTTGCGGGCTGGTTTCGCTACTCCCCCAGCGATTGCCCTATCGACCGAAACCTTTCGTGACCTCGGCGCCGCGAGCGTGCTCGAGCACCTGGTGAGCGCCATCGGCCTGCCGCTCGTCGTCAAGCCAGCCCAGGGCGGGTCATCTCAGGGCGTCACGATCGTGCGCACTCCCGCCGACCTTCCCCGTGCCATGGTCGACGCGTACACCTACGCCGACACCGCCCTGGTCGAGGCCTACATTGACGGGACCGAAGTTACGGTCGCCGTACTCGACACCGGGGATGGCCCCGTGGCTCTGCCAATCGTGGAAATCGTCCCCCTCGACGGCGTGTACAGCTTCGAGGCCCGTTATAACGCAGGTGAGACGGACTTTTACACCCCCGCCCGCCTTGCTGACGCTATCTCCGCGACCGTCGCCGCGGCCGCAGTCGCCATCCACACTCTCCTGGGGCTGCGCCACCTCAGTCGAATCGACCTCATTGTCGACGCCGCCGGCACCCCCTGGTTTCTCGAGGCCAACGTACTCCCCGGCCTGACCGAAACATCCCTGGTTCCGCAGGCCATCGAAGCCGACCGCCGTACTCTCGGTGCCACCTACTCGGCCCTGGCAGCAAACGCCCTAGCCACTCAGTAGTGTGCCGTTTCACGTGAAACACTGTCGTACAGCGATCCTCGTGTTTCACGTGAAACACCGTCGTGCCGGCCAGCACGATCAGCATGTTTCACGTGAAACACGCCAAACCCGTCGCGTACGGGCAAACAGGGCAAACAGGGCAAACAGGGCAAACAGGGCAAACAGGGCAAACTAATATCCACGGTGCCAAAACACACCCAAGCACAAGGCGCACCTTTCGGGAGGACCACCGGCGCCGGGAGTCCGGTAAAACGATGTGCAGCCACCTCAGTACACCGTTTCACGTGAAACGTGACGCCGAGGAAGCCTCTCGTCAGCTCGCGCTAAAACCCGGTTCGCCGAGAACCGTCAGAATGCGATTCAGATCACCAATGGTCGCGAAATCGACTGTGATCTGGCCTTTCCTTAGCCCCAGATTGATCTTGACGCGGGTATCAAGGCGATCTCCAAGATGCTCTGCGATCTCGTCAAGGTGCCCTTGGCGTCGACCCGGCAGTGGTTTCGCTTTTGTTGCCCGGGGAACCGCAACTGCCGCGGCCTCAGCGGCGCGAACGGACAAGTCTTCTTCGACGATCTTGTCGGCGAGGCGTAGCATGCCGGCCGGGTCACCCACCGACAGAATCGCTCGCGCGTGACCGGCAGACAAAACACCAGCGGCGACACGCACCTGCACCGATTCCGGCAGTTTCAAGAGACGCAAGGTGTTGGTGATCTGCGGACGCGATCGACCGATGCGTTTTGCCAGTTCCTCCTGAGTAATGCCGAAGTCGGCAAGCAACTGCTGATATGCAGACGCTTCTTCCAGCGGATTCAGCTGGGCGCGGTGCAGATTCTCCAGCAACGCGTCGCGCAGCATGTCGACGTCGGCGGTTTCACGAACGACAGCTGGAATGGTGTCGAGCCCGACCTCCTTGGTGGCGCGCAGTCGACGCTCACCCATAACAAGCTCATATTTGCCCGGTTCATCAGCCAATGGCCTCACAACGATTGGCTGGAGTACCCCGACCTCGCGAATGCTGTGCACCAGTTCAGCAAGGTCATCCTCGTCGAAAATAGTTCGCGGCTGGGCCCGGTTGGGAACAATGTCGTGAGGATTCAGCTGCGCCAACCGGGCGCCCGCTATCAGCGGGACGTCGGAAGGAACTTCGGGGGAGGCATCCGTCAGAGCGGTTGCACTGCGCGGAAAAAATACATCGACCGGGCGGGGCGCAGACGTGTCGTCTTGCACCGGGATGAGTGCGCCGATACCGCGGCCGAGGCCGGTTCTTTTCGCCATTAGTGCTTTTCTTTCGTTTGGGGCTTATTTTCTGTTCGCGGCGCCCCACGATGGGCCATTTCAGCTGCTGCTTCAAGGTATGAAAGCGATCCTGCCGAGTTGAGATCGTAACTCACAACGCTCTGGCCGTAGCTCGGCGCCTCAGAAACGCGCACAGAGCGCGGAATAGCGGTGTTGAGGACCTGTTCCGGAAAGTGATCGCGCACCTCTTTGGCAACCTGGGTGGCCAGATTGGTCCGGCTATCGTACATGGTGAGCAGAATGGTCGAGACGACGAGCTCGGGGTTGAGATGCTTTTCGATTAGAGCGATGTTTTTGAGCAGCTGACTCAGTCCCTCGAGTGCGTAGTACTCGCACTGAATGGGGATGAGAACTTCGCGAGCGGCGACGAAAGCATTGATAGTCAGGAGACCGAGCGACGGTGGACAGTCGATGAAAACGTAATCGTACGGTTCGACCGCCTCGGCAAGGTACAGATCAAGAGCACGGCGGAGTCGTTGCTCGCGCGCAACGAGCGACACCAGTTCAATCTCGGCACCAGCCAGATGGATCGTAGCGGGAACACAAAACAAGGCACCGAATTCGGGGCTCTTCTGTACGACCTCAGCCATGGGCATATCGTTGATGATGACGTCGTAGACGCTTGGCGTCTCGGCACGGTGCTCAACACCGAGGGCAGTAGAAGCGTTGCCCTGCGGATCCAGGTCGATGACCAACACACGCGCGCCCTGGCGAGCGAGGGCTGCGGCGAGGTTGACCGCGGTTGTTGTCTTGCCCACGCCACCTTTTTGGTTGGAAATCGTCAACACCCGGGTCTGATCCGGTTTTGGCAACTCGCCAGCGGCAATTACCTGGCGGCGACGCGTCAGTTCCGCAATTTCACGGGCCAGCGGTGTTGTCGCATCGAAGCCTGCCGCCTTGCCGGTGTGCTGATCTTCAGCAGGATGTTTCACGTGAAACCTTTACGCTCGACGGTTGATGAGCCACCCGAAAGGGACCCCCGAACACCAAATCCAGTACCATTCGGAACTACTCCACTGTAGCTCTGATGACCCGGGTTACCTCAGGCAGCACGCCCGCGCCGAGGGTAATTACCTCAACCTTGCGCAGGCGATACTTGCGAATCGGCTTCGCCGCCGCTTCAATCTCACGCTCCGCCCCCTCGCCTTTCATAAGAATGAGCTCACCACCACTGCGCAGTAGGGGGGCAGTCAGCGGAATCAGCTTGCTGAACGCACTCACAGCGCGAGCAGTCACCTGATCAAGTGGGTGCGTCAGGCGTGCGTCTTCGGCACGAGCACGCACTACGGTCACATTCGGCAAGTGCAGGGCAGCAACCTGGTCATTCAGCCAGGCAACCCGACGTTCCATCGGTTCGATCAGCACGAAGTTCACGTCGGGCCGGGCGATGGCCAGCACGACACCGGGAAGACCAGCACCGGAACCAACGTCCCCCACGAGACCGGGACGTAAAAGCGGCGCCACAATGGCGCAATTGAGAATGTGCCGTGACCACAGACGCGGAAGTTCCAGTGGACCAATTAGCCCCAGAATTTCGCCCTGATCAGCTAAATTATTGGTAAACGCCCGCATGAGATCAATTTGGGGACCCAAAAGTTCTATCGCCGATAACGGCTCAATCTCCAGTGTGACCGGATCGAGCGCGCTCCCTGACGCGGGCGTGGATCCCGGCATCTTCGAAGCAGCTCGGAGCGGGTCCGGCGTAACAGATTGCGACATGACCAACGAGGTTACGCTGCGGTGATAACGGTGTGGCGGTCGCGGCCTTCACCGGACGACTCCGAGCGGTACCCACCATTGGCTGCGACGATGTCGTGCACGAGTTTGCGCTCGTAGGAGGACATGGCCGGCAGGTCGGCCGCGGTCGCCCCGCCCTCAATCCGCTCAATGGCGTGTGCTACGAGGGTCGCGAGCTCAGCTTCGCGCGTCTCGCGAGACCCACCGATGTCCAAGATCAGACGCGAGAAAGAACCCGTCTTATTTTGCACCGCGAGGCGAGTCAGCTCCTGCAGGGCGTTGACCGTATCTGGTTTGGAAAGCACTCGCAGATTGTCGGCGTCCGACGCTTTGACCGCTAGGTAGGCCCGTCCATTGCGGGCATCGATGTCAATATCGCCATCGAGGTCGCAAATATCGAGAAATTCCTCGATGTAGTCCGCGGCAATATCACCCTCACGCTCAAGCTGATCGGTCGTAAGGGGGGCCTCGGTAACGCTCCCGGTTTCGGGAGCGCCGGATGAGGGATCCGTTGGGTGAGCAGTTACATCGGCATTGTCAGCAGTGACAGTGCCCATTTCAGTGAGGCCGGTTTTGTCCGTCACGATGATCTCCACTACTTCTTCGGGCCGGTTTGTTTTTTGGCGCGGGCCTTGCCGACCGGCTGCTGGCGCTGAACGGGCTTGGCAGGCTCCTCCACCACAATGATGTCACCATCGGTCGCGATGAGCTTGCCCTTACGCGCCAAACGTTCTTCGCGGGCCTTGGCGGCTTCGCTGCCAGGGGTCGGCATGTTTCGAATGACCAGGAACTGCTGAATCATGGTCCAGATATTAGAGGTGAGCCAGTAGAACATCACGCCGAGCGGGAACGCGACACCGGAGAAGGCGAAGACGAGGGGGAGAAGGTAGAGCATGATGCGCTGCTGCTTGAACATCGGACTCGCCTTGGTTTCCGGCGACATGTTCTTGGAAACGATCTGCAACTGCGTGATGAACTGCGAAGCGGTCATAAGAATGACCATGGTGGCGGCGATGAGCATGACGGCGAGGTTGAAGTCGGTCCCGGCAATCCAGCGAGTCCACTGCGAGGCGAATGTGTCGTGCAGGGGAGCGTTACCAAAGAGCGTGGCATTACCGAAACTCTCCGCGAGACTTTGGTCCAGCGGACCGACACCGGCATTAGAACGCTGGGCGTCGTTGAGGACCGAGAAGAGTGCAAAGAAAATGGGCATCTGCAAGAGCAGTGGCAGGCACGAAGCCAGCGGGTTGGTCCCGGTCTTTTTGTACATGGCCATGGTCTCGCGGGACATCGCCTCGCGCGAGAACTGGTCTTTCTTCCCCTTGTACTTGTCCTGGATCTTCTTGAGCTGCGGCGCGACTTCGAGCATCTTGCGCTGGCTCTTGATTTGCCGTACGAAGATAGGAATCAGGGCGGCGCGCACGACCAAGACGAGGCCGACGATGGACAGCACCCACGTGATGCCGTCGTTGTAGCCCATCCCCAAGTTGGAAAAGAGCCAGTGGAAGGCTACGAGCAGCAGCTCGACCACCCATTTCAGAGGCCAGAGGATCGTACCTATGAGGTCCATACTGTGGGTTAGCCCTTTCCGTGGCTAGGTGCGACAACAAAACCGAACGACGTCAGACGAAAGCGACGCTTGCTTTTGAGTGGAACATCGTCAATGCCGCCTGGTGACCACGGATGACAATGGCTCAGCCTGCGCGCCGCAAGAGCACAACCCCACGCTAGTCCGTGTTCCTGAACGGCCCCCAGTGCGTAGGCCGAACAAGACGGGTAATACCGGCACACATCTCCATACAGTGGAGAGATCACGGCGCGATACACGCGAAGAACCACGACACCAACGTTGCGGGGTATCAAGATAATCGTCGCGAGTACCGGATTCATCGGCCCACACTCTTCTTCCGCGCGGACTGCGGGCGGGAGAGGGACTGGTGAACTTCATCGCGCAGCGCCTGCCACGCGACATTGCTCGCTCCCGGCAAAGCACGGATGACAACATCCGTTCCTGCCGGAACCAGTGGGAGCAGTTCGAACGTGACCGCCTTGAGGCGGCGCCGAACGAGATTGCGCTTCACAGCGTCACCCACATTCTTTGCGACGATAAAGCCGAACCGAACCGGAGCACCGGCGACATCAGATTGGACTCCAGCGTTTTTTCGCACATAAAGAACGGTATGCGCACCACTGATCCGCTGACCACGCCGAACGACGCCCTGATAGTCACTGCCGCTCGTAATGCGATTTATGTGAGCGAGCACGAGAACCTGGCGAGCATGAAAACCTACGCTGAGAGTTCGGTGCGACCCTTGCGACGGCGAGCACCGAGGATGGCGCGGCCCGCACGGGTGCGCATCCGCAGGCGGAAGCCGTGCACCTTGGCGCGACGGCGGTTGTTCGGCTGGAAAGTTCTTTTGCTCATAATTCAATCTCCACGTATTTGAATCACCGCTGGCCAATTCCCCTCGGCCAAAACAACAGCGCGCACAGAGTATGGAAGCCCGCGGGATGGGGTCAACTGATTAAAACTACGGCCTCGGCCACGTCTGGTCAAACTCAGACTCCGAATCGGGGGATTCTGCACAATAATGACCCCAACGTAAATACTGAAGGGAGGTTGCGTAGCGCCCGATGAATTCGCCTCGCTGCGCGGCATTGAGTACCGTAAAGTCAAGTTATCCACAGGTTGGTCGCACCAACCTGAGAATTCAGCTGATTTTGTACACAGGCGGTGGATAACTTTAACGATGAGTTCGGTCCAAGAACTCACACGGGCCTCCGAAACGGGCTCACGCGGACCGATAAGGCCGGCGGCCGGTGCCCGGCATTAAAGCCACCCGCATCCGCCGGTCGCCCAACAGTGAAAACTCGAAATGCACAGATTGTAGGAACAATGGCAGACGTAGAAGCGCCGATAGCTGAAACATGGCGGTCTGTACTGACGACGTTGGAATCCGACGCCACCATCACACCCATGCTGTACGGATTTCTCAGCCTGGTCGAGCCGAAGGGCATCGCGGCTGGCACGTTCTATCTCGAGGTCCCGAACGAGTTCACGGCCAGCATGCTCAACCAGCGGATGAGGGTTCCCCTGCTGACTGCGATGGGCCAGCTCGATGAGGCGACTGCCGTCTCAACCTTCTATGTGGTCGTCAACCCCGAACTCGAGCAGGAAGCGTTGCGACCGGTGCAACAAACGATGACCCCGCCGGACGTCATCACTCCCGCCCCCGCGCAATCGGTTTTTGAGGGTTCAGTCGCGGCACAACCCCACGAAACCCGGCTCAACCCCAAATACAGTTTCGACAACTTCGTGATCGGGCAATCAAACAGATTCGCCCATGCTGCCGCCGTTGCAGTCGCCGAAGCACCGGCCAAGGCATACAACCCGCTTTTCATCTACGGATCATCGGGCCTCGGCAAGACACACCTTTTGCACGCAATCGGCCACTACGCGATGAGCCTTTACCCCGGAATTCGTGTTCGTTACGTCAGTTCGGAGGAGTTCACTAACGACTTCATCAACTCCATCGCGAACAACCGCGGCTCGGCTTTCCAGGCTCGATATCGAAACATCGACATCCTCATGATCGATGACATCCAGTTTCTTCAAAACAAAGCGGAAACCCAGGAAGCTTTTTTTCACACCTTCAACACTCTGCACGACCACAACAAGCAGGTTGTGATCACAAGTGACCTGCCTCCCAAACACCTCACCGGCTTTGAAGACCGCATGCGCAGCCGCTTTGAGTGGGGCCTGATCACGGATGTCCAGGCTCCGGACCTGGAAACCCGCATCGCTATCCTGCGAAAAAAGGCGCAGAGCGAGAAACTGCAAGTCCCACACGACATTCTCGAGTTCATGGCGTCGAAGGTCTCGTCTAACATTCGTGAGCTCGAAGGCACTTTGATTCGGGTCACCGCCTTCGCTAGCCTGAATCGCACGCCGGTGGATATGGATCTGGTACAGACAGTTTTGAAAGACCTGATCACCCTGGACGAGGACAACGTCATCGCTCCAGTTGACATCATTACGAATACGGCCAACTACTTCAAACTGTCCGTTGATGACCTCTATGGATCCAGCCGGTCTCAGGCAATAGCTACCGCCCGTCAAATTGCCATGTACCTGTGCCGCGAACTCACGAATCTTTCCCTGCCCAAAATCGGTCAACTGTTCGGTAATCGGGATCACACGACCGTGATGTACGCCAACAAGAAGATCAGTGAACTGATGAAGGAACGTCGCTCAATTTACAACCAGGTGACCGAGCTGACCAACCGCATCAAGCAGGATCATCGGTACAAGTAGGTCACAAGCTTCGCTGCAGGTCAGAACCACCGCTGTGGCGCGAAAATTTGAGCGGTCCCTTCGGACGGTTTAGGCAGGTACGCCTTGCTTAGGCCCGGAGGGACCGAATTTTTTTTAGTTTTCACACCTGTGGATAACCCTGTGGAATTAACTCACACAACCGGTCATCGCCTGTAGAAACTCGGGGGCACCCTGTGGAAACGTGTAATTCTTCCGCCGCGCGCTTGCCCAAACGAATGACAAACTTCCACAGCTCGCTCACAACTTACAAACGTGTAATTCCCAATGCCTGAGCTGTTTTCACAGAGTTATCCACAGTTTCCACAACGGTTAAGAAGATTAACAAGAATTTCTTAACCTTGATCTAGCCGACAACCTTGACGGCCGGCGCCGCTCAACCACGACGGTAACGAACCAGCCCGTGAACACAGCTAGCATTGAGGACCACCCACTCGCCCGTCGAACGCAAGGAATGTTTCGTGAGATTTCAGGCCAATCGGGATGTCTTCAGCGAAGCAGTGTCCTTCGCGGTCAAACTTCTGCCTCAGCGCACCACCTTGCCAATCCTCAGTGGCGTCCTCATTGAAGCCACCGCCACCGGTTTGATTCTCTCCTCGTTCGACTATGAGGTTTCTGCTCAAACGGAGATTCTGGCCGAGGTTGAGGAGACCGGCAAGGTTCTCGTGTCGGGGCGTTTGCTCGCTGAAATCGCCAGTCGTCTGCCCAACGCACCGGTACGTTTTTCCACGGAAGATTCCCGCATCAAGGTCAGCTGCGGCTCCGCAAGCTTCACCCTCCTGTCTATGCCCGTTGAGGAATACCCCAGTATTCCTATCGTCACGACCCAATCGGGACTCGTTCCGGCTGAGGAATTCGCGGCGGCTGTTGCCCAGGTCGCTGTAGCGGCGTCGCGAGATGACGTCACCCCTGTTATCACCGGCGTACAGCTTGAGGTCACCGAAAACAGCCTGAGCCTGGTCGCCACCGACCGGTACCGCGTTGCGGTTCGAGAAATTGACTGGGACGCGGGCAGTAACACGGCGGACAACGCGCAAGGCACCGTCACGGCCCTCGTACCGGCCCGTACCCTGCAGGAAGTCGGTAAGACTTTCGGCCACAGCGGAACCATTTCGGTCTCGATCACCAACAGCGACGATCGCGAGCTGATCGCGTTCACCGCGAATAAGAAAACCGTGACCTCGTTGCTGATCAAAGGCAATTTCCCGCCAGTTCGCCGGTTGTTCCCGGCCACCGTTGACAACTATGCGGTGATGAACACGGCTGACCTCATCGAAGCCACCCGGCGCGTGCAACTTGTACTGGAACGTGAAGCCGCCTTACGTTTCACCTTTGCCACTGACGGGGTCACCTTGGAAGCCGTGGGCTCCGAGCAGGCACAGGCCTCGGAAACTATTGATGCCATCCTGTCCGGGACCGAAACCGTCGTCTCACTCAAGCCGCAGTTTCTTCTGGACGGGCTCAGCGCTGTCCGCTCCGAATTTGTGCGGATCTCGTTCACGAAAACAGAGAATCCGAATAAGCCCGGGCCGGTGTTGATCACCAGCCAGACCTCGCGCGAGCAAGCCGGAGTGGACAGCTACAAGTATCTGCTCCAGCCCAACCTGCTGCTGCGCTAACGCCGGTGCGGGTTACCCACCTCTCACTAACCGACTTTCGAAACTATTCGAACGCCGAGGTTGCTTTTGTCCCGGGTCCGAACCTCATCGTCGGGCGCAATGGACAAGGCAAAACCAACCTGGTCGAGGCACTCGGCTTTCTCAGCACACTAGGGTCGCACCGAGTCTCCACGGATAAGGCGATGATTCGCGCCGGCCAGGATGCCGGCATAATCCGAGCCAGACTCGAATACAACGGCCGCGATATCCTGGCCGAGGTGCAGCTCAATCGATCCGGTCAAAACCGGGCTCAAGTTAATCGGTCGGTTATCAAGACCCGTGATCTGCCCCGGTATTTTTCGAGTGTGGTCTTTGCACCGGAGGATCTGGCCCTCGTCCGAGGCGATCCATCGGGGCGTCGTAAGTTTCTCGACCAGCTTTTGGTGCTGCGTAATCCGCGCCTGGCCGCAGTGCTCAGCGATTATGATCGTGTGCTCAAGCAGCGCAATACCTTACTCAAATCGGCCCGAGCATCGGGAGTGCGTGGTAACCAGCTCTCGACCCTCGAAATCTGGGATGAAAGGCTCGTGGAATTCGGTTCTGAAATTATCGACGAACGCGCCAAACTTGTACGGCAGCTCGGTGAACCGTTGCGTGCGGCGTATCGAGCCGTCGTCAATGAAGACCATGGTCCGGCCCTAGTCGCGAGCTTGAGCATCCTCGGTGCTGATGAAGACGCCGAACTCGGCGTGGTCATGCCTATCGCCTCTCAACCGGCGGCGTCGGTAGAGTCCTCTACCAATGAGATTTTTCGCGCAGCGCTGGTCGGCCTGCGAAAGCGCGAGTTGGAACGAGGCATCACCCTGGCGGGACCGCACCGCGACGACCTGGTGTTCATGCTCAACGCCTTGCCGGCCAAAGGCTATGCCAGCCATGGAGAATCGTGGTCGTTCGCGCTGTCGTTGAAACTTGCATCCGCTTCGCTGTTGCGGCAAGAGTCAGCCAGCGGAGACCCGGTTTTGATCCTCGATGACGTTTTTGCCGAGCTGGATCTGGACCGCCGGGCCAGGTTGGCCGCCGCGATCGAGACGTACGAACAGGTTTTGATTACGGCCGCGGTTCTCGAAGACGTCCCCGCTGCGCTTGTGGCACACACCATCCACATTCATGCCGGAGTCGTCACCAATGGTTGACGAAAATGTTCCACGTGAAACAACCGAAGCAGACGATTCGGTGGAATTTAGTACCAGTGAAGCTACCAACGTCTACCTGCGCTTCAAGAGCATTTTCGGTGATCCCAACGCCAGGCGTGCGCGCGGTCGTAAGCGAATTGCGCCGGTTGCTGGCTCGAGTGTTCCGTTCGGGATAGGACGCGACCCGCGCGGTCTCGGCGACACGATCAATTCGCTGACCCTGCAGTTGGGGTGGAACTCACCGTTGGCCCAGTCTGAACTTCTCGCGACGTGGGCAGAGCTTGCGGGCGAAGAAACTGCCAATCATTCGACCCCGGCCGGCATCGACGACGGTGTGCTCACGGTGCGCTGTGAATCCACCGCTTGGGCGACCCAATTGCGACTCATGCGCAATGTGATCATGGAACATATTGCAAATCGGTACCCGGATGCTGGTATTCAATCAATTCGTTTCCAAGGGCCCAACGCGCCGTCCTGGAAAAAGGGCCCCAGATCAATTCCAGGGCGTGGTCCACGCGATACCTACGGGTAACCCCACATTTAAGGTCAACCCCTTGAACAAAACGCGTCAAACAGCGATTATGGCCTGTTCATCTTCCCCTGTTTGGTAGACTGAGGGGTCGCCCGTGCGATGGTCAGGAGCCTAATTTCAGATGACAGTTGAACCGACGCCCGAACGTCCGTCCCCAGATATATCCCCAGTCATTTCCCAGCAACAGGGGGAGCGGGAAACGGAGCATGAATACGGTGCCGATGATATCCAGGTGCTTGAAGGCCTGGAGGCCGTTCGTAAGCGACCCGGAATGTACATCGGGTCCACTGGACCACGCGGACTACACCATCTCGTGTATGAGATCGTCGACAACTCCGTCGATGAAGCTCTTGCGGGCCACTGTGACACTATCGACATTCGAATCCTGGCCGATGGCGCGATTCGCGTCGAGGACAACGGTCGCGGCATTCCAGTCGACATCCATAAGGCAGAGGGACGCTCGACCGTCGAGGTAGTACTCACCGTGCTTCACGCTGGCGGTAAGTTCGGCGGCGGTGGATATTCCGTCTCCGGTGGTCTGCACGGCGTGGGAAGCTCCGTCGTCAATGCCCTGTCAAGCCGTCTCGAGGTCGAGGTGCGCCGCCAGGGATATATCTGGCGTCAAAGCTTCGCTAACGGTGTTCCGAACGCTCCCCTCGAACAGGGCGAAGCCAACGACGAAACTGGCACGACCATCACGTTCTGGCCGAGTGCTGAAACTTTCGAGACGATCGAGTTCGACTACGAAACCCTGCGCGCGCGTTTTCAGCAGATGGGCTTTCTCAATAAAGGCCTGCGACTCACCCTCACCGACGAGCGTGAAGACCACCAGGCCGATGATGGCACAGCCGTCAGTAACACCTTCAAGTACGACCAGGGGCTCGTCGACTACGTCGAATACCTCAATCGCGCCAAGAAGGCCGACCTTGTCAACGATGAGATCATCTCCTTCGAGTGGGAAGACCAGGAACGCAAGATGGCCCTTGAAGTGGCCATGCAGTGGACCACTGCCTACACCGAGAGCGTGCACACCTATGCAAACACGATCAACACGCACGAGGGTGGAACGCACGAAGAGGGTTTCCGCGCCGCACTGACCACGCTGGTGAACAAGTACGCCCGTGAGAAAGGCATCCTGAAAGAGAAGGATGACAACCTCACCGGCGATGATGTCCGCGAGGGTTTGACAGCGGTCGTATCGATCAAGCTCGCCGAACCACAGTTCGAAGGCCAGACCAAGACCAAGCTCGGCAACACCGAGGCGAAATCGTTTGTGCAGAAGGTCGCCAACGATCAACTCACCGACTGGTTCAACCGCAATCCGAACCCGGCCCGCGAAATCATCCGCAAGTCCCTGCAGGCCTCAAACGCTCGAATGGCAGCCCGAAAGGCTCGCGAAACCGCGCGCCGCAAAGGGTTGCTCGAGGGTGGGGGTATGCCAGGCAAGCTCAAGGACTGCCAGAGTAAGGACCCGTCGCTCTCCGAAATTTTCATCGTGGAGGGAGACTCGGCCGGCGGCTCGGCCGTGCAGGGACGTAACCCCGAATTCCAGGCCATCCTGCCCCTTCGCGGCAAGATCCTCAACGTGGAGAAGGCGCGCCTCGACCGTGCCCTCGGTAACAATGAGGTTCAAGCGATGATCACGGCCTTCGGCGCCGGCATGGGGGAAGAATTCAACCCCGATAAGGTTCGGTACCACAAGATTGTTTTGATGGCCGACGCCGATGTCGACGGCCAGCACATCACCACCCTGCTTCTGACCCTGCTGTTTCGCTACATGCGCCCGCTGATCGACCTGGGTTATGTGTACCTCGCTCAACCGCCGCTGTACCGTCTTAAATGGAGCAACTCTGCGCACCAGTACGTGTACTCCGACGTGGAGCGCGATGCGCTCCTGGCCGACGGAGCAGCGTCCGGCAAGCGCATCCCGAAAGACAACGGAATCCAGCGCTACAAGGGCCTCGGCGAGATGGACTACAAGGAACTGTGGGAAACCACCATGGCTCCCGAATCCCGCACCCTGCTGCAGGTCACCCTGGACGACGCGGCATCTGCCGACGAGATCTTCTCCACCCTGATGGGTGAAGACGTCGAATCACGACGTAACTTCATTCAGAAAAACGCGAAGGACGTGCGTTTCCTTGACATCTGACGACACCACGGGCAACTCCGGTTCAACTAACCCGGACGAGGCGGCTGCAACCGCGGCCGCTGCGGCAGCCCACCTCGTGCAGCACGGCAAGATCGACCAGGTCGACCTTCAGCTGGAAATGCAGCGTTCCTACCTCGATTATGCGATGAGCGTCATCGTCGGGCGTGCGCTGCCCGACGTGCGCGACGGTATGAAGCCCGTGCACCGACGTGTGATTTACGCCATGTTCGACGGCGGCTATCGACCGGACAAGGCCTTCTCCAAGTGCGCCCGCGTCGTCGGAGACGTGATGGGACAATTCCATCCGCACGGTGACTCGTCGATTTATGACGCGCTTGTGCGTCTCGTTCAGCCGTGGAGCCTGCGGTATCCGCTCGCCCTCGGCCAGGGCAACTTCGGTTCCCCCGGCAACGATGGTGCGGCAGCCCCGCGATACACCGAGACCAAAATGGCCCCGCTGGCCATGGAAATGGTTCGGGACATCGACGAGGACACCGTCGATTTTCAGGACAACTACGACGGTCGAACCCTCGAGCCGACCGTGCTGCCGGCCCGCTTTCCGAACCTGTTGGTCAACGGCTCGGTCGGAATCGCGGTCGGTATGGCCACCAACATTCCACCGCACAACCTGCGTGAGGTTGCCGCCGGCGCCCAGTGGTATCTCGAGAATCCCGACGCTACGCGCGATGAGTTGCTCGAAGCGCTGATTTCCCGCATCAAGGGACCTGACTTTCCCACCGGCGCCCAGATTCTGGGAGTCAAGGGTATTCAGGACGCCTATCGCACCGGGCGTGGCTCGATCACCATGCGGGCGGTTGTGAGTATTGAAGAGTTGCAGGGCCGAACCTGCCTCGTCATCACCGAACTGCCCTACCAAGTGAACCCTGACAACCTCGCGATCAAGATCGCGGACCTGGTCAAGGACGCCAAAGTCACCGGCATTGCGGACATCCGCGATGAGACCAGTGGTCGCACCGGCCAGCGCCTTGTCATCGTGCTCAAGCGCGATGCCGTCGCCAAGGTCGTGCTGAACAACCTCTACAAGCACACGCAGTTGCAGGAGAATTTCGGTGCGAATATGCTCGCCATCGTCGACGGCGTACCGCGTACCCTCGCCCTCGATGGTTTCATCTCGGCCTGGGTCGCTCACCAGGTCGAGGTTATCGTTCGGCGCACCCAGTTCCGCCTGAACAAAGCCGAGGCGGATGCGCACATTCTGCGCGGCTACCTCAAGGCACTGGACGCCCTCGACGAGGTGATCGCGCTCATCCGTCGCTCGAACACGGTCGACGACGCCCGAGAAGGCCTCATGGCCCTGCTCGACGTCGACAAGTTGCAGGCCGACGCGATTCTCACCATGCAGTTGCGTCGCCTCGCCGCCCTCGAGCGCCAGAAGATCATCGACCAGGCTGCCGAGCTCGAATTGCAGATCGCGGAATTCAAGTCGATCCTGGCCAGCCCCGAGCGTCAACGAACGATCATCAGTGAAGAACTCGCCGAGATCACCGCAAAGTTCGGAGACGACCGCCGCACCGAGATCATGTTCGGTTTCGACGGCGATATGTCGGTCGAAGACCTCATCCCTGAAGAGGAAATGGTGGTCACCGTCACGCGCGGCGGCTACATCAAGCGCACCCGTAGCGACAACTACCGCAACCAGCACCGCGGCGGCAAGGGAGTCAAGGGTGCCCAGTTGCGCGCGGACGACGTGGTCGAACACTTTTTCGTCACCACTACGCACCACTGGCTGTTGTTCTTCACCAACACCGGTCGGGTTTACCGGGCCAAGGCCTATGAGGCCCAGGAATCCGGCCGCGACGCTAAAGGCCAGCACGTGGCCAATCTGCTCGCGTTGCAGCCAGGGGAGGAAATCGCGCAGATCCTCGATATTCGCGACTACGAGGTGGCCCAGTATCTGACCCTCGCTACCCGCGACGGCTTGATCAAGAAGACTGCGCTCAGTGAGTACGACACCAACCGCACCGGCGGCATCATCGCGATCAAGCTGCGCGAAGGCGACGAACTCGTGTCCGCCCTGCTCGTCGAAGATGACTCCGACCTACTGCTGGTCTCTCGTAAGGGCATGTCGATTCGCTTCACCGCGACCGACGAGGCGTTGCGCCCGATGGGGCGCAGCACGTCCGGCGTGATCGGAATGCACTTTCGCGGTGAGGACAACCTGCTGGACGCATCCGTTATCAACGACGATGGCTATGTCTTCGTGGTGACAGAGGGTGGTTACGCCAAGCGCACCGCGGCTGACCAATACCGGCTGCAGAATCGTGGAGGCCTCGGGATCAAGGTGGCAAAGCTCAACGACGATCGTGGTGACCTGGTCGGTTCGTTGATTGTCAACTCCGAGGATGAGGTTCTTGTGGTTCTTGCCAGTGGCAAGGTGGTACGCTCTCACGTCGCTGAGGTTCCGGCCAAGGGTCGGGACACGATGGGCGTTGTATTCGCGAAGTTCGCGGATGACGACCGAATCATTTCCATCGCGAAAAACATCGAACGTAATCTGGTCGCCACCGACGAAGAAGGCGTTACGGATGCCGACGCACCAGCTGGTGCCATCGACACCACTGCTGCGGAGGACGCTGTTCCAAACGCGGATTCAGGGAAAGTAGAGACACCGAATGAGTAGCGTTGCCGAAAAACTCGCAAAAAAATCCACTCGCAAGACCGCGAGCAAGCAGGTTCGCCTCAAACTGGTCTACGTTGATTTCTGGTCGAGCGTAAAACTGTCATTCTTGGTGGCGGTCTGCCTCGCCATCGTTACGATCGTGGCGACCTTCCTCACCTACACCGTTCTGGTGCAGACCGAGGTGCTGACCACGGTTGACGAGTTGTACGCAACCGTCGCGGGAGAATCGGCCGATCTGGCCGCCATCCTCTCGATCGGCAATGTCATGGGCTTTGCGGTCGTCGTGGCCGTGCTGAATATTGTCGTGATCACTGCTCTCGGTGCCATCTACGCTGTTCTGTACAACTTGAGTGTCAAAATCACCGGCGGGCTCCTCGTCGGCTTCACCAATAACTAATCGGTTATTTTGCGCGATTGAGGGCTGTTTTTACCGTAAAACAGCCCTCGTATGCCGAATTCACGTCGTTTCTTCTTCAGGAGGATGACTCGATTTCAAGTTCCGGCCAGATTCCGGTAGTCTTCAATCTGCTCACGAGGGGGATATAGCTCAGTTGGTTAGAGCGCTTCACTGATAATGAAGAGGTCCCAGGTTCAAATCCCGGTATCCCCACGCAGTACCAGATTCACTCCGAATCCAGCGCTTGCGCTGAATGTTCGGCCTGAGAAATCGGGGCCATAGCTCAATTGGTAGAGCGCCTGCTTTGCAAGCAGGAGGTCCGGGGTTCGATTCCCCGTGGCTCCACAGTTCAGGCACAAGGCTCGTCTTCGGACGGGCCTTTCGTGTACCGTTCCGTGTCGCCGTGTCGTTCACCGACGGTCGGCAGCCTCCTGTAGTGCTCCTCTCAAGCTCCCAGCGGAGCAGTGTTGGGTGATAGAGCGCTTAACGCGGCAGAGCCCACATCCGATGGATGCGGGCTCTGCTTGAGCTGGTGGCCTTCGCTTAGTCTTCCTGCGTGCTCGGTTCGACTTCATCATCGGTGACCCAGAGCTCGTCGTCGGCGCGAAAAGTCTGCCAGACGGCGTACGCGACGCCTACGGCGGCGACCACGGCCAGGCCGAGGGCGAAGTACGTCCCGGCGCCAGGGCCCTTCGGTTCGACCACAACGGGCTTCTGAAAGCGGATGCGGCCCAGTGCAGCCCGGACGCGGGCGTCGCGTGCGACGTCCCCGACGGACATGACCGTTCCGATCGCGCTTCCGATTCCGGGTAGGACGTCGTTGACCACGCGGCGTCGTACCCCGTCGGCGACGTCGTGGGTAGCGTTCACGCCCGGGCGAACGTAGTGGTCATAGCCCTCGCGAACGCGCGGACCTACTTCTTCGCGAGCGAGGACGCCGGCGTGGTGACCGGCCTGGCGAGCAAGAACATTGGCCCGCTCTAAAACCTCTTGTTGGTGGCTCCATAATTCGTCTGCGCTTTTGCGCAGCCGAGTGAGTTCCTTGCGGCGCTTGCGTGACAGGCTCATCTAGACCCTCCATCGATGTCGTGTGGCGAATGTATATCCATCTTGCCACTGAGTGCCCATCATGCTACTCAATCTTCGTCTTACCAGCGAATGCACTGGGAGCGCACGCTGGGAGTCAGATTCGGTGGAGATTGCTGTGCGAGAATCGGGGGTATGTCTAAGCACACCGCTGTCGCCACCCTGAATACCACCCTCGGACCCATCAAGGTCAACCTCTTCGGCAACCACGCGCCGAAGACGGTGAAGAATTTCGTCGGCCTTGCGACCGGCGAAATCGAGTGGAAGCACCCCGCAACGGGCGCCGCTTCCTCTGCGCCGCTCTACGACGGAACCATCTTTCACCGCATTATCAAAGACTTTATGATCCAGGCCGGTGACCCGCTCGGCCAGGGCACCGGTGGCCCGGGCTACCAGTTCGATGACGAAATCAGCCCCGACCTCGACTTCACCCAGCCCTACGTGCTCGCCATGGCAAACGCTGGAATTCAGGGGGGCCATGGCACGAACGGCTCGCAGTTCTTCATCACCGTCGTTCCGACCACGTGGCTGCAGGGTAAGCACACCATCTTTGGTGCTGTCGAAGACGAAGACAGTCGCGCAATCGTTGCCAAGCTCGCCACCGTCGCCACGGATGGGCGCGACCGTCCCCTCGAAGATGTTTCCATTCAGAGCGTTTCTGTCGAGTCCGTCTAACCAGTATCCCCGTACAGAGAATGAGTGATCTGCCGGTCTCGGCGGCGAATTTTTGTTACCGCCATCCGGGGCGGCAGAGCTTCATTCTGTGTCAACGTTGCGGCCGCACCATCTGTACCGAGTGCCAAACTCAGGCTGCTGTCGGGGTTATCTGCCCTGAGTGCATGAAAATCCAGCGTAAGAACGCTCCCCGCATCAAACCAGCCGTGCTCACCAGATTGACCGGCAGTGGCCAGCCGACGGTCACCTATGCCCTCATCGCGCTGACCGTATTCATGTTCGTGCTGCAATGGATCCCGGGCCTCGGGATCACGCAGCGATTCGCATACGTACCAGCCCTCACCATCATTGAGCCCTGGCGCATGTTGACCAGTGTCTTTCTGCATTCGCAGGGCGGACTGCCGTTTCACGTGCTGCTGAACATGTATGCGCTGTGGTTATTCGGTCCGATGCTGGAGGGAATGCTCGGCCGCGGACGTTTTCTGGCCCTGTATCTGATCAGCGGGTTCGCGGGTTCGGTCGGCGTTCTCGTTTTGGCGCCGTACACCTCCGTCGTTGGGGCATCAGGGGCTCTATTCGGGCTCATGGGTGCGTTCCTGATCATTCAACGCGGTCTGGGTGGAAATTCGAAGCAACTGCTGGTGCTCCTCGGAATCAACGTTGTCGTGAGCTTCATTCCCGGTATCGCATGGCAAGCCCACCTCGGCGGCATCGTCGGGGGTGCGCTGATCGGTTTCGTGCTCATGCGTACCCGTCGACCGAAGCAAAAGGTCGTGCAGATCGTTTTGATCGCGGCAGTTGCCGTTCTCTTTGTGGCTATTGCCGTACTCAGGATTCTGAGTCTGCTCGCACCGGTGGGCTAGCTGGCGGCGGGAGCTCGCCGGGTCCACCTTGAGTTATCCACAGGTTTATCCACATGGGGATAATTACACCGGTGTCATTACCGCCGATACAGCGCCTCGGTGACCGAGCGATTAGCGTTCAATGAACAGTTTGCGAACGGCGCTCGATCGAGCCGAAGAGTTAGCGCCAGCGGGTGGTCATGAGGAAGCCTATGAAGGCAATTCCAAACCCGACCAGGATGTTCATGGCACCGAGCCCCGCGATGGGAAGCTGGCTGCCACTGACGTAGAACACGATGATCCAGGCCAGACCGAGCAGCATGAAACCGAACATGACCGGCTTGAACCAGACGGCGTTGGGAGCGTCCTCGTTCGAGCGGGCAACATCGGTGCGGACGGACCGGGTGCGAGAATTCTTACGTGCCATTCTGTGATCCTAGCGTCTTCGCCTGTTTGAGTGGACATGATGCGGGGGCTGGAAGTCAATCAGGTCGGTAGACTCGTTGCATGTGTCCCCAGGCAGATGATCCCATCGAGATCGTCAGCAAGCGCCCACGGCGGGCGAAATCGGGCAAGATCACCGTCACCGGCGTGCTGGGCGAACTTCTCATCACCGCAGGCATCCTCGTGTTGCTCTTTCTGGGCTGGCAGCTGTGGTGGAATGACATGGTCATGGCGAACTCACAGACCTCGGCTGCAAGTGAGGTCAGCCAGGACTGGATCGAGCAGAACACGTCAACAGCCAAACCCGTTCCCATCGTCGATCCGGCCAAGCCGGGTACCGTACCGGTCTCCGTCGACAACGGAGATCCGGTCGTGCCTGCCGTTCCAGCTAACGCCACAGCTTTCGCGGTGCTGTACGTTCCCCGTTTCGGAGCTGACTATCACCGCACCATTGCCGAGGGCACCGGCCACGACGTCTTGAACAGCAATCGACTGGGCATTGGGCACTATAAGGGCACGCAAATGCCGGGGGAGGTGGGCAACTTCGCCCTTGCCGCCCACCGCAGCGCTTTCGGCGGTGGTATGCATCTGATCCATGAATTGCAGCTCGGGGATGCCATATACGTTCAGACTGCCGACGGTTACTACACGTACCGGTATCGCGATACCGAGTACGTGGCACCTTCGCAGGTACAGGTGCTGGCATCCGTTCCGAACCGGCCCGACGCGACCGCCGTCGACCGCATCATCACCCTGACCAGCTGCAACCCGCTCTACTCCACCGCGGAACGTATCATCGCTTACGGCGTGCTCGAATCGTGGCAGCCGCTCGCGTCCGGCGCTCCCGCCGAACTCGCACCGATCATCGCAGCACAGGGCTAGGAGGCTTCCATCTACGCAGCACTATGGCGTGTTCTTCCCGGACCAATCTGGGTGCGCATTATTCTTGTTCTGATCCTGCTGATGGCCGTACTCGCCGTACTCGCCACCTGGACGTACCCGTGGATCGACGGCATTCTCAACAATCAGGAAGCGACAGTGGGCGGCTCATGACCCGTATTCTCGTGATCGACAACTACGACAGTTTTGTCTATACGCTCAACGGTTATCTGATGGAACTCGGCGCGGATACCGAAGTCGTGCGCAACGACTCCTTCGAAAAAGCGGATGCCGTCTCCCGCCTCGCCGACTTTGACGGTGTGTTGATCTCGCCGGGTCCCGGTAAGCCTTCGGACGCTGGTGTGTCCATTGCCGTCGTCGAAGCGGCACTGACCACCGATCTGCCCCTGTTCGGCGTGTGCCTTGGCCATCAGGCCATCGCTGAAGCATTCGGGGCCACGGTGACCAATGCCGAAGAACTCATGCACGGCAAAACATCGCTCATCACGCACGACGACAGCGACTTCTACGGCGGTGTACCGCAGCCATTCACGGCCACCCGGTACCACTCGCTCGCCGTCGTCGCGTCGACCGTTCCGAGTGACCTCATCGTGACGTCACGCACGCAGGGCGGCGTCATTATGGGGCTGCGGCATGCATCCGCTCCCATTCTGGGCGTGCAATTTCACCCGGAGTCGGTGCTCACCGAGGGCGGCTACCTCATGCTCGGCAACTGGCTGGCCTTGGCTGGCCTGGAGGGTGCGCGGGAGACCGCGAAGTCTCTGCATCCGCTGTTACGCCTCAGCTGAGTCCACTCGGCGCGTTTTAGCCCTGTACCCGGGCACTCGTGCGTTTTGGCCCTGACTAGGGCAGGAAAGACGCTGGAGGCCGACAGTGGTATCGGCGACGGACCAGGCTGCGGGGCCCACCCTGTAGCCGTGGGCCCAGTTTATAAACTGGGCCCACGGACGGGGCCCGGGCCCCGTCCACACGATGCTAGGTGCCGGCGCAGTAGGTCAGGGTGATCTCGGAACGTTGCGGGACGTCACCGGGCGCCAGCGACTGGGCTTTGATCGGGGAACCGGATTGCTGGGCGCAGGTGTAATCCGCCTGCGAATCCGGCATGAGGCTTTCATTGTTGACGAGGTCGATCGCGGCCACGAGGGACTGGCCGGTCAGGTCGCCGAGGGTGACGAGCCCGCTTGAGACGGTGTAGTTCACGATGACGCCGGAGAACTCGGATGCGGCGGCGGCCGGATCGGTGCGGATGACCACGTCGACGGCCACGGTCGGCGAATTCTCAGCGGTGACCGATCCGGAAACGAAACCGAGCCCTTCGATCGCGGCCTGGGCGTCTGCTATGGGTTGGTTGGTGACGTCAGGAACTACAACGGGTACCGGGCCGGTGGAGACGAAGATCTTGATCACGTCCGAGGGGTTGACGATGGTGTCGGCCGGAGGGTCGGTGCGAATCACCTGATCGGCGGGTACCGTGGTACTCGACTCCCCGGCACGGGTGGCAGCGAGATCCAGGTCGAGAAGCGTGTTTTGGGCCTCATCGAAGGTCTGGCCAGTGAGTGAGGGCACCTTTCGTGAGCTGTCGGGCAGTTCCACCGACGGTTGCAGGTTCGCCACCCAGATCATGACCGCTACGACGATGACGACGACGCAGACGATTCCAGCCCACACCCAGATCACCGGAGGGCGCCGCTGCGTGCGCACCATAGTCGGATCTTCGGAGAGCTGCTTGAGGGCGAGGGCCGAGCCGGTGACGGCGGTGGGCGCGGCGCCGAAGAGTCCGGCGCCAACCTCTTCGCCGGCGTGATGGAGAGGAATCTGGCCGGATCCGGCGGTCTCGACATCGCCCCGAAATTCGACGGCGCTCTGATATCGGGCGAATCGGTCCTTGGCCAGGGCGTGCAGCACGACCGAGTCGAGGGCCGGCGACACTCTCGGGTTGAGCGCAGACGGTTTGACCGGCATCTCACTGACGTGCTGGTAGGCGACTGCGACGGGCGTGTCACCGCGAAACGGCGGTCGACCGGTGAGCATTTCGAACAGCACCACACCGGTCGAATACAGGTCGGTGCGCGCATCGACGGACTCACCCTTGGCCTGCTCGGGGGAGAAATAGGCAGCGGTGCCAAGGATTGCCGTGGTCTGGGCGACCGTCGTGGCCGAGTCGGAGATAGCGCGGGCGATGCCGAAGTCCATCACCTTCACTTGACCGGACTTGGTGATCATGATGTTGCCTGGTTTGATATCGCGGTGTACGACGCCCGCCCGGTGCGAGTATTCGAGAGCGGTCAGAACCCCGTCGATGATGCGTACAGCCTCTGCGGGTTCAATCGCACCCTCACGGATGATGTCCTTGAGCAGCCGGCCGTCGACGTGTTCCATGACGATGAACGGAATCTGCGAGTCGTGGCCCGACTCATCGGTGACGGTCTCCTCACCGGCATCGAACACGCGCACAATCGTGGGGTGCGCCATCCGTGCGGCGGCTTGCGCTTCCTGACGGAAGCGGGTGCGAAACGCCGGATCAGCCGCGAGGGTCGACTTGAGCAGTTTGATCGCTACCGTGCGACCGAGCCGGGAATCGGTGCCGATGTGCACATCGGACATTCCGCCACGGCCCAACAGGGCCCCGACACGATAGCGACCGGCGATCAAACGACCAGAGTCAGCCACGTACGCACTCCCCCACAATCAGACACCGTATTCGGGTTGGACACAGTGACCGTTACTTTACCGCACGGAATTGGGGAGTTACTCTCCGAGAGCAGTGTCGCCAGTGACGAGTACTTCGGCAGCCGGGGAGAATGCAGAACTGATCTGGCCGCAGAAATAGCGGAACTTTACCGTGAAGTTTTCTGTACCAGCGGTGATCGTGGCCGTAGTCGTTTGAGCGTTGGACGGGTTTGCTGAGGTGATCACGGCGGCACCGCCCTCCGTGGCTACCTCATAGCCGGCCAGTGTTTGGCCGGTCGGGCAGGTCTGGGCGTTCCAGGTCACAGTGACGGTACCTGCCGGAGCCGCCGGTGACGGTGTGGCGGTCGGAGCTGCTGTTGGCGTGCTCGGTGTGGCAACCGGCCCGTAGGTGGTGAGGGTGATCGTTGAGCCGGCCGGAACGGGGCCTCTGGGGTTGACCAGGTACACCCGGTCAACGTCTTCCCCGGTCGCAGCAGCGTTGCCGGGTTCGACGTCAGCTGCAAATCCCATGTCGACGAGCAAGGCGGCGGCCTCGGCGCTCGGCTTTCCGATGAAGTCGTCGGGATTGACCGACGTATTGGTCGGTGTCGGCGTCGGCGTCGGTGTCGGCGTTGGGTTCGGTGTCGGTGTGGGCGATGGCGTAGGTGTGGTCGACGGCGTCGCCGACGTCTCGGCAGGAACCGGGGTGTCATTGTTCTGGGTGAACAGGGCGATGAGCGTGCCGGTGAGTACGATCACCAGCAGCGCGACGAGCGCAATGAGCGGCCAGGTCCACTTGCTGCGCTTCTTCTCCTGTGCCTCTGCCGCTGCAGCAGCGGAGGCGCGGGTGGTGGGGGCACCGTTGGCCGGAAGAATGGACGTGGCCGAATCAGCGCCGGCACCGGGCATGAGCATGGTGGCACTGGTGGCCGTGAGGCCGCCCAAAATTGAGGGCACGGCCACGGCGGCGGCGGCCACATCACCACGACGCAGAGCGGATGCCGCGCGCGCCAGGTGGGCCGCCGACGCCGGTCGGTCGGCCGGGTTCTTGGCCAGGCAGGCGAAGACCAGGTTGCGCACCGGTTCGGACACGGTTATCGGCAGGTCCGGCGCGATCTCATTGATCTGTGCCATGGCGATGGCGACCTGCGACTCGCCCGTGAACGGACGTCGGCCGGCGAGGGACTCGTACGCGACGATACCGATCGAGTAGATGTCGGTGGTCGGCGAAGCCGGGTGGCCGCTGGCCTGCTCGGGAGAGAGGTACTGCACGGTACCCATGACCTGGCCGGTCGCGGTGAGCGGCACCTGGTCAGCGATGCGGGCGATACCGAAGTCGGTGATCTTCACCCGTCCCTCTGGCGTGATGAGCAGGTTGCCGGGCTTGATGTCGCGGTGCACGAGTCCCGCGGCGTGGGCGGCGTGCAGTGCGGCCGAGGTCTGCGCGACAATGTCGAGCACCTTGTCGGTCGGCAATACGTGTTCGCGTTCGAGAATGGTGGAGAGGGCTTCGCCGGGAACGAGTTCCATGACGAGGAAGGCGCTGCCGTCTTCCTCGCCGTAGTCGAAGACATTCGCAATGCCCTCGTGGTTGACGAGCGCGGCGTGGCGGGCTTCGGCGCGGAAACGCTCCAGAAAACCGGGGTCACCGAGGTACTCGTCTTTCAAAATCTTGATGGCGACGCTTCGTCCGATGACGAGGTCGGTGGACTTCCACACCTCGCCCATGCCGCCAATCGCAATGCGCGACTGCAGCTCGTATCGTCCCCCGAAGGTGAGGCCTGCTGTGGGTCTCATTTGTTAAGCACCGCCTCTAGTACTTTCTGTGCGACAGGTGCGGCAAGTTTGTTGCCGAACCCCGTTTGTCCTTCTCCCCCGCCGTTCTCTATGAGAACGGTGATGGCGTATCGCGGGTCGTTCGCCGGTGCGAAACCGGTGAACCACAGTGTGAACGGATCCGTTGACCCGTTTTGCGCCGTGCCTGTTTTCCCCGCCACGTCAACCCCATCTATTCTTGCATTGCTTGCCGCACCATCCTGAACGCCGTTGACCATCATCGCGGTGATCGTCGCGGCGGTTTCTTCGCTCATCACCCGCCCAAGTTCGGTTGCTTCAAAGGTTTGGATGGCGCTGAGGTTGGGGGCGAGAATCTCCTGCACCAGGTTGGGCGCCATCACAACACCGCCATTGGCGATGGCGCCGCTGACCATGGCCATTTGCAGCGGTGTCGCCTGCACGTCGAACTGGCCAAACGCCGACTGCGCGGTCTGAGGGTCATCGAGCCCGCGCGGGTACGTGCTCTCGGAGACGGTCATGGGAATGCTGTAGGTGCTGTTGAAACCGAATTTCTCGGCGGTCTCACGAATGGTCGTGTCGCCCAGCTCGACACCGAGTTCAGCGAAGGGAATGTTGCAGGACAGCCGCAGTGCGGTCGCGAGGGTAACCGTCTCGCCGGCGCCGCAGGTTCCTCCGCTGGAGTTCTCGATCGCACTCGTTGTACCGGGGGCCATGTAGACGGATGGGTTCAAAAAAGTACTCTCCGGGGTGTAGTTGCCCGATTCGAGCGCGGCCGTGGTGACGACGAGTTTGAATATTGAACCGGGAGGGTTGAGCGAATTGATCGCCCGGTTGATCAGCGGATCGTTCGGGTCGGCCACCAGGGCGTCGTAGCTCGCAGTGACCTCGGCGTTGTTGTGCACCGTGAGCAGGTTCGGGTTGAAACCCGGTTTGGAGACCATCGCCAGGATGCGACCGGTGGCGGGCTCGGTGACGACGACGGATCCGGTGTAATCGCCGAGGGCATCCCACGCCGCCTGCTGGGCGACCGGATCGATGGTCACCTCGACGGCGGCACCCTTCGGGTCCTGGCCGGTGACGAGGGCGCTGATCTTGTCGAAGAATTGGGAGTTTGACGTGCCGGTGAGCTCGCTATTGAGGGCGAACTCGAGCCCGGTCGGTTCGCCATTGATCGGAATATACCCGGTGATCGGCGCGTAGAGCTCGGGGTTGGTATAGGTCCGCAGAAACTTGAAATCATCGTCGACCGGCATCGACTGGGCGATCGGCTTACCTTTGACGAGGATGGCACCGCGCTCGACCTGATAGCTGTCGTAGAGCGTGCGGCTGTTGCGTGGGTCGGCCGACAGGTTGTCGGCCTGGAAAGCCTGCACGACCGAGGTCGAGCCGAGAAGGGCGACAAACATCAGCATCACGACGATGCTGACGCGCTTGAGTTCACGGTTCACTTAGACCACCAGCCTGGGTTGATTGCGCACGGTGTCAGAGAGTCGCAGCAACAGAGCCGCGATGATCCAGTTGGCTACGAGCGATGAGCCGCCGGCGGCCAGGAACGGGGTGGTCAGGCCGGTGAGGGGAATGACCCGGGTGACACCGCCGATGACAATGAAGCACTGGAGGGCCACGACGAAGGCGAGCCCGACAGCGAGCAGCTTGCCGAAGTCATCCTGTCCGGCGAAGCCGATGCGGAACCCTCGGGCGACGAACATCAGGTACAGGGCGAGGATGGCAAACAGGCCGGCGAGCCCAAGCTCCTCGCCGAGGCTCGCGATGATGTAGTCACTCTGAGGTACCGGGGTGAGCTCCGGGCGACCCTGGCCCCAACCGGTGCCGAGCAGGCCGCCCTTGGCGAGGCCGAACAGGCCCTGCACCAGCTGGAAGCTGCCGCCCTTGGCGTTATAGACATCCGGGTTGAGCGCGTCGAGCCAGTTGGTGAAGCGTCCATTGACGTAGTTCAGGGTCTGGCTGGCAATGAGGGCGCCACCCAGGAACAGGCTCATACCAATGATGACCCAGCTGAGGCGGCCGGTGGCAAGGTAGAGCATGACCAGGAACAGGCCGAAGTAGAGCAGGGCGGTGCCGAGGTCGCGCTGAAAGATGATGACCGACATCGACAGGGCCCAGACGACGAGAATCGGGCCGAGGTCACGGAAGCGGGGAAAGCGGGCACCAAGAATCTTCTTGCCAACCATTGAGAGACTGTCGCGGTTGCGCACGAGGTAGCCGGCGAAGAACACGGCGAGGGCGATCTTGGCGATCTCACCGGGCTGGAAGGTAGCGAAACTGCCGAAGCGGATCCACACCCGGGCACCGCTGATCTCCTGGCCGAGGCCGGGAATGAGCGGCAGAAAAAGAAGGAGCACACCGACGAGGCCGGCGATGTAGGTGTACCGAAACAGCACTCGGTGGTTTCGAATGACCAGCAGCACGACGATGGCGCTGAAAATAGCCAGGGCGCTCCACACCGTCTGGCGTACGGCGGCACTCTCCCAGCCGCCCTGCTGGTCGGCAATGTCGATGCGATAGATCATGGCAATGCCGATGCCGTTGAGCACCGTTGCGATCGGCAAAATGAACGGGTCGGCATCGCGGGCGACGAACCGCAGCACGACGTGCAGGCTGATCACCAGAACGGACAGGCCCGCGCCGAGCAGCACGAGGGTCGGGTCGAGTTCGCCGAGCGCGCCGAGTTGCACGAGCACGACCGCGCTCGCGTTGATGAAGCACGCGATCAGGAGTAGAAACAGTTCAAGGTTGCGCAGCTTCTGCGGCAGGCGCAGGCGACGAACCGGCTCGGTTGCCGGTTGTGCCGAAAGAGCGGATGCCTTACTCAACGATTGCACCCTTCAATCGTTCGATGATGTCCAGGGCGTCGGCCAGGGAGCCGGCGTTGATGGTTTGCTCGACCTGCTGGCGGTCGTAGACGCGCAGGTCAGAGAGATTGAGGTCGGTATGTTCGTAGACACCAGACAGTTTGATCGGGCCGATATCCTGCTGCACGCCCTGATAGATAGCGACGTTGGAACCGTCAGCGCCCACGAAGTAGCGGGTCTGGGTCCATTGGTAGCCGAGAACGGTGGTCGTGACGATGCTGAGCACCAGCAGAATGACAGCGACCAGCCAGGTGACCTTGCGGCGGCGGGCGCGGCGGGCATCCTCTTCGATCAGCTCGGACAGGTAGTCCTGAGAATCGGGTTCGAAATGCGTTTCACGCACCGGGTGGAGGCGGAGGGCCGGGATGCGCAGGGCCCGATTGCGGCTGGGCTCCTCACCGAACGCGAGCGGATTCGCCGCGGAGCCCACAACGACCGGGCTGTCGGTGCGAGCGACGCCCGCACCGATGTCGACGATGACGACGGTCACATTGTCGGGCGCGCCGCCGTCGAGGCTTTCTTTGACGAGAAGATCGGCGACATCCTGCGCATTCGCCCCGCTCGCCAGAGCTGAGGCCATGGCGTTGTGGGAGACGACGCCGGTGAGACCGTCGGAGCACAGCATCCAGCGGTCGCCGGCGATGGTGGCGAGGATGGACGTGTCGATCTCGGGGCTCGCCTCCACGTCGCCGAGAACACGCATGAGCACGGAGCGGCGTGGGTGCACCATGGCTTCAGCCTCGGTGATGCGTCCGCTGTCGACCAGACGCTGCACGAAGGTGTGATCGACGGTGATCTGGGACAACTCGTTATCGCGCAGCAGATAGATGCGCGAGTCGCCGATGTGCGCGATCGCGACCTCGTTTTCGAGTACGACGATAGCGCTGACGGTGGTGCCCATGCCGGTGAGTTCGGCGTGCTCGAACACGGTCTCAGCCAGCTGGGCGTTGGCGCCGATGAGGGCGGCCTGCAGGGCGAACTCGGCATCCTGGGCGCTCGTGTATGGCTTGTCGGCCTCGATGATGCGCTTGGTGGCGATCGCCGACGCGACGTCACCGCCGGCATGGCCGCCCATGCCGTCAGCGACTACGAACAGGGAGCGTCCGGCGTAGCCGGAGTCCTGGTTGTTGGAGCGAACCTTGCCGACGTGGGACGCGGCTGCGCTATGACTTACCGTCGCCATGACCTACCGCCGAAGCTCGAAGCTGGTGGCGCCGATCTTCACGGTGGCGTTCAGGGGAATTTTGGTCGGCACGGTGACGCGGGAGCCGGCCAGGAAGGTGCCATTGGTGGAGTCGAGGTCTTGCAACATCCACTCATCGTTCCAGAGCATGAGGCGCGCGTGGTGTGTGGAGGTGTAGTCATCGCGGATGACCAGGCTGGAGTCGCTCGAACGCCCGATCGTGACAGTGTCGGTGCCCAGCGGAAACTCGGTACCGGCTTTCGGGCCGCTCGTGATCACCAGACGGGTGGTGTTGTGTGCGGTAGCCATTTCAGCGTCGGTAGCCGGACTGGCGCGCGCTACCGGAGCCGCGAAGGCGGCGGCGGCGGGGACTGCAGCGGGAACAGCGGATAGCGGGAAAGCAGGCGCGGGGGTGGCATCCGTTTTCAACTTGCGCACGCGCTGCCCGAATAGGTCGCTGCGCAGGGCGTAGACGATGCCGAAGATAAACATCCAGAGCAGCAGGAGGAAGCCGAAGCGCAGCACCAGCAGGGTGAGTTCACTGACGTTCATGCCGTCGGCCCCCAGAATCCGCCCATGTCGTGGCGTTCGGTGGCCGGATCGACCGGTGGTGCGGCGCGCGGGTATTCGTGAGAGTCTGGCGAGGCCTGGGCGAGGACGCGGAACACGATGCGGGTGCGACCGATCGTGACGATCGAGTCGGGCTCGAGAATGGCTTGGCTGACGGGAGCGCCGTTGAGCTGGGAACCGTTGGTGGAGCCGAGGTCGCGCACCTGGGCGGTGGCGCCGTCCCAGAGGATTTCGACGTGGCGGCGCGAGGTGCCGGTATCCTCCACGGTGATGTCGGCGTCAGAGCCGCGCCCGATCACGGTTCGGGACTTGACCAGCGGGTGCCTGGTGCCGTTGATATCGAGCACCGGGGTCCAGGCGACGTTGCTCTTGACCGAGCTGGAGTCGATCTGCACCATGCCCTCGCTGAGGGTGCGGTCGTCTTGCAGGGTGATCGTGATGCCGCCGGTGAATTGGTAGCGCTGTTCGGCACCGTGTTTTTGCACAAGGGCGGTGAGTTCGTCGAGGAGGGTGACGCCGAGCGCGCTCATGCGGGCGTAGTCCGCGTGGGACATGCGCACGGTGAAGCGATTAGGCGCGAGGATGCGATCCCGCGAGACTACTGCGGCCTTGGTGTCGAGCTCACGACGCAGCGCGGAGGTGATTTCCACCGGCTGCAAGCCCGATCGAAAGGTCTTGGCGAATGCTCCGTTGACGGCGCGTTCCAAGCCCTTTTCAAAGTTATCCAGTATGCCCACAGGTCTCCCGATCCGGTCCGTTTGGCTATGAGCATGTTACTTGTCTCGCGTGGCAACCCACCTTGGGGGCGCAAACGGCACGAACAGTCATACTACCCGCGGAGCGTCCCTGACCGAATTCCGCGCGTGTTCGGGGCATTCCGTGGGACTTTTTTGTAGGGGAGCGTGGCCACACGGGCATCCGTTGGCGGCGATGGTGTCGGCGCGCCAGCTACGGGCAGGGGCGCCACGTGTGGGTGGAGCGGCCACCGGCATCGGGCGCGCTCACGCCGGATACGGCCCGCAGGGCGAGCGACGGGCCCTCGAATGGCGCTGACCCCCCTCGCAGTGTTAGCATTCCTAAGTTCGCGCGAGTGGCGGAATTGGCAGACGCGCTGGCTTCAGGTGCCAGTGTTCGAAAGGACGTAGGGGTTCAAGTCCCCTCTCGCGCACAGCGGGTGTTTCAGGAAATTCAGTATTCGTTTTCATGAAATCCAAGCGAACCGGCCGGTCGAGTAGAAATACTCGGCCGGCCTTCGTTTTTTAACGGTGTGTGCGACGCTGATCGGCTCGGTGACGTTGGCGACGGCCGGTTAAATGCAAATATGCCTGCTGGTGGGCAGGCTAAAGCTTTCGGTGTGCGGTGGGGTCATGCCAGAGTCAGGGGCGCGGTTGTTAGCGCGGTGGCGCCAGCGCGGGTAGCGCACTGTGCTTGGTCAACGGTGTCCCGGTGGCTTCTTTGCGCCGACGTTCCCGCGGAAGCTTTTCGCCGAGTTCGAGCTCGGCTGCTTTTACGAAGAAGTCGTATATTTTGCGCAGGTTCGATGAGACCGCGGCGAGTGTTGCGGCGAGATAGTTGAAGGCGAATCCGCGGCCCGAGCGTTTGCTGACATTGGCGAGGTCTTCGAAGTTCTTGGTTTTGAGAGTTGCGTTGGCGGATTCGACGAGGCTCCGCATACCAAAATACTGGCGGTGTTCTGGGGACTTGTAGGCGAATTTCTGTAGGTGCTTCACCGCTAGTCGGGGGTCTCGATTTTTTTCGGCGGGCGCTCCCGCGTCGAGGGGGATGGTGACGCTTAACAGTGTCGAGCGTTT
Source organism: Cryobacterium sp. Y29 (assembly GCF_002929825.1). Lineage (GTDB taxonomy): Bacteria > Actinomycetota > Actinomycetes > Actinomycetales > Microbacteriaceae > Cryobacterium. The sequence goes on along the minus strand of NZ_PJJN01000029.1, from coordinate 9,442 downwards.
GACTGCTGGGCGGCCGGTGGCGCGGTCAACGGTCATTATTCTTTTGGTGGGATACATGAATCGTTGGAAGCCGTCTTTGTCTGAGCAGCCCTTAGGCTTCATTCGGTAGGCGTCCCGCCGTTGGAGATATGTCTTGTAAGTCTCCTCGTCGAGTTTCCGTTTCGGCTTATCGGGGTCGAGCGGGTCCGCTTCCCAGATGTTGTAATTTTTGGAGGCGTCGATGAGGTCTTGGGGCATTCCGGAGACGTACCAGTTGCCGTCGACGAGGATGAGGTCCTTCCATTGGTTCTGCAAACCAAGGTCGGTTTCTTTGTAGTCGATGACGAGTTCGCAGCCACGGAGGCGCACAGGAATCTGGAAGTTGCGAGGCTTTTCGTTGTTATAGGCACGGTCGACGATGACGAGGCCACTGGTGAATCCCAGCCGCTGATGTGAGTCAACGAGCTTCGCTCCGTGCCCGATGATTTCTCCGGGTCGGTGGAAGCCGACGGCCGTGATGAGCGACGGGAACAGCGTGTTTTGCCCGGGTTTGTTCCAGACCATGACGCTCATTTCGAGTTCGTATCCGGCTTTGTCGGTCTTGGCGCCGAGACCACCGTGGCTGCCTTCTCGACGGTATCGTCCGGATTGCGGGTCGGCATTGCCGCGGCGCATTGTCGGGTCTGTAGGGTTGGGTCGGCCGGTGCCCGGAATGAGGGTCGCGTCGGCTGCGATGTTGCCGTGATATTTGGCCCAAATGTCCGCGGGGAGCATGCGGACGCTGGTGTGCAGGAGTTGTTCGCAGAGCCAGTCGAGGCGCTCCGAGTTTCGTTCGGACTTCTTCATCGCCTTCGGTGTTGCTTGTTCCGCGAGCAGTATGGCGTAGGCCTCTGGCTTGAGTCGTAGGTTGCGCGGGCCCGGGTGGGGGTCAATGAGGGCCATCATGCGATTGGCTGAACGCCACAGTCGTTGGTACCAATCGCGGTGGTCTCCCGCCTGATTCAGTATCCCGAGTAGGGCAAATTCTTCCGCTTTAAAGTGAACGTCTAGAGTTTCCGCGATGCGGCGGTAGTTGATGCCGTACCCGAGTTGAACATGCAGTAAAAAGAGAACGAGTACGGCCCGGAATGGAATTAGTGGTTTGACGCCAGCGTTTGATTTGAGGCGCTCGTGCCGCCAGTCTTCGAGTTTTGTTATCACTGCTGAGTTGTCAACGATGCGAAGGGCGTTGTTGAGATACGCGCGCGATACGGGTCCGCGGGCGCGTTCAGTCTCGTGTTTCAAGCGTGTCATCCCGAATGTGGTTTGCATCCGCTCTTCGAGCAGGGCGGCATCCGACGAGACCGAGGCGGCGCTCACTGATTGACCGCCCCGCGAAGTTGCGCGCGATAAGAAGCAATATCGGGTGCTGGAACGTGTTCGAGGTAACGTGGAAGATTTTCGAATTTCTCCACACCGAGAGCTGCGGTGAGGTCTTTGATACGAGTGCCCGCCCGAAGGTGGGCAACAATCCACGTGGCCCGAAGACGGTCACTGCGGGGGCGCTGGCCCACCGTGTACTGCGTGAAATTCGACAGCAGGTTGCTCGCCCGAACGGTATTAGTGGGACCCCACAGAGGCACGTCATCGGGGACCTGTTGCAGGATGGCGACCATCCATTCTTCCCACGGGCGGAGCAGCGGCACAATGCGGGGGGTTGTGCCGTGGATGGTGAGAATGATGCCGGCGTCGTCGACGAGAACGTCGTCGGGGTAGATGGTGCTGACGTCGCTCGGCCTGAGTCCTGCACCCGCGCAGAGCACAAGCATGAGCATGGCGCGACGACGTTTTTCATCGGTGACTTGACCGCGCGCCCAATGCGAAAATTCTTCCATTTCCTTTGACGTGTACGGAGGTGCGACGCGTTTCCGAGCAAGGGGCGTCATTGCCTCCGGGTGTTCTTCCGGCGCGACAACCTCAGAGACGCGCATCAGGATGGCGCGGTAATTGCGCCGCGTTCCCTCAGAGAGCGGTGAATTCTTCTGGGTGCAGTACAAGTCGATGGCGAGGCGACTGAAGACAACGTCGGTCTGTAATGGCCATCCCTGATTGGTGACGCACCACAGTGCAAAGGCGCTCGTGACCGTCAGGAGCATCGATGCGGTATAGGCGGTGTGCGGTGCGGCGAGAGAGCACGCGTCTTTGACGAACGACTCCATAAGCGCCCATTCACCGGGCGCGCGCTTGGGTTTGTACTTGGTCATAGTCGCGCGCACCCTCTCGCTCATTTGGCCGTAGCTACAGCCACTGAGTAAAGCACAGATGTCAGCATTCGTAGAATCGGCGAACGTGCCAATGTGGGCGGTTAGGCTCGTTCTATGAGTCCGCGCCCATCTCGTGTCACCCCACACGAGCTGTGTGTCGATTGGCCGGGGACGCGGAGCAATGACCCTGTCGCCGAAATAGCGCGGCAATTCGTGCTGAACCTCCGCGGTGCTATGGGTAGTCGCAGCATACGAGAAGTCGCCCGCGAGACCGGCGTTGACCGCGCAAGCATCGGCGCCCTGCTCAACGGACTGTCTTGGCCGGACATTGCTACCCTCGCCAAGCTGGAGCTTGGCCTGAAGGCCTCGTTGTGGCCCGGCGTGGTCGACTAAAGCGGCTGGGCGGTCAGAGAATGGTGTCATACCCCTTCCATGCGCGAGCCCGACGATCGGCTGGGTTCTGGCTCAAGACCTAGGCGGGGAATTTCCCTAGTAGTAGAGCAAAATTATGTCTACATTAAAAATAATTCCGTCAAGGTAGACAAATTCAGTCAACCTTCACCCCTAATATCATTAGGTGAGAACAGCTACGGCACCAGGCGGGTTCAAATATGAACCGCGCGCAATGGCAGACGCCCCCAGACAATTCGGCAAATCAAGTGAACCGCTCCGCCCGGCGCCGGGATTTAGCCTGAGTGACCCGCGATTCATCGCCGCCCAACTGCAACATCGAGTGGCAAACGCAGTTCGGGAAGCGCTGCTGCGCGGCCCGAGTCTTGAGGCGTTCGTCACCGGCTTGAGGCCGCGTCCCCCGGGAATGACGTACGACCGCCTCGTCCGGATCCAACGCGGAGAGACCCTCATGCAACTTGCCGACCTCGTCAACTGGGCGCAACGATTCGCAACAGTGCGAGCAATTCTGGCGGACGAGGACAGTTGGATACCAGCTGAGGCCACCGGTCCAGATAACGCTGGGAGTGGCGGTCGAGCATTTTCGCCGTCGGCTGTGAAGCTTTCAACGCCGGCTTCGTAACCGAAGGCACGGTTCAGCCCAACCAGTTCGGGTTGGCCGGTCCTTTCCGCACTTAAGGCGCAGGGTGAAGTTAGTCGCGCCACTATTGCCGTATTGCACTGGTATTTGGTCATGTCGCGGCAACCGGGGCCCGCCGTCACGGGGATTCCACATGCCAATATCGACCTACGCTGCTTCGCGCTCGTCCCGGTAGAGGGCGCGGCCGATGATATCGATGATCTTGGCGAGCTTGTCGTCGCTGGTGAGAGCCTCGGCCACCATCGCGGTGAAGTTGGTGCCCGACGAAACGATGGCGTTTGTGACCGTGCTTCCCAAGTCTGGGCTCGCCAGAAACTGCTGCTCGCTGTTCACCTTGATCTGCATGGTGATCCTCTCGTTCTCGGATGCTTTGCCCTTCACGTGGGAATAAAACCCCATCATGTCGGCATCCGTGAGGCCATCACCGTCGAAGAGTTGGTTGAGTTGATTCACGGCCTCGAGAAGACGCGCGAGAACCGGATCGACGGGGCTCTTGGACCCGGAGCCGCTGAGTGGGTCCAATTCCTTGTCACCGGTCAGGCTGATGTTCTGCTGGCCCTGTTTCTTGATGCCGTACCCGATCATGGCGACGCCGGTTAGGTCGATCGCGCTGCGGCGAGTTTTTTCGCTGATCACGCGCGCAAGGGCTCGGTAGAAGATCGCGTGCTTCTCGATCGACACATCCTCAAAGTTGATGATCTGCGACAGAAAGTCGTAGGCGTTGATGAATGAGGTCAGGTCGCTGCGAAATAGCTCCAACCGGTCGACTTCTTCATGGTCGCCAGCCTCAATCGCGGCGTCATAACGCTTGTTGAACCGGTCCTTTCCCGGTGCGACGGCGGCAGCGAGGGCGTTGTTGCCTTTCTTGAAAACCTCGACGGATGCCGCCGCATCCACTTCGTGCTCTTCGTAGAGATGCAGGGCGTCAAGTTTGTCCTTGATGTCGTGCACGATGTTCGGGTCCGACACCGCCGACAGCCGAGCGTCCTTGAAATAGGGCTCAAACGACTCCCGAATGACCTCGGGGTCATTCACGAAGTCGAGCACAAAGGTATTGTCTTTGCCCTTCGCCATCCGGTTCAGCCGAGACAGGGTCTGCACCGCCGTGACGCCGGAGAGTTTCTTGTCGACGTACATGGCCACGAGTAACGGTTGATCGAACCCGGTCTGGTACTTGTTCGCCACGAGCATCACTTGGTAGCCATCCGTCTTGAACGCCTCGGGAAGGGAGCGGCCTTTAAGGCCGGGGTTCATGCTCGTCTCCGTGAACTTCTCGGGGCCGAGGTCCGTATCGAGTACCTCGCCGGAGAAGGCGACGAGAGCGCGAACATCCGTGTGGCCGGTGCGCTTGAGGTAGGCGTCGAAGGCGAGTTTGTACCGCACCACCTCGCGTCGTGACCCGGTGACGACCATGGCTTTCGCCTTACCGTTCAGTCGCCAAGCCACATTTTCGCGGTAGTGCTCGATGATGAGCGCGACCTTCTGAGTGATGTTGAAGTCATGCAGGCGAACCCACTGCATGAGCTCCTTCACCGCCTGCGCCTTTTCGACGAGGGGGCCGTCGGAGTCGTACTCTTGACCGTTGTGTGCGAGCTTAAATGCCACCTTGTACGGCGTGTAGTTGCGCAGCACATCGAGGATGAAGCCTTCCTCAATGGCCTGCTGCATTGTGTAGAGGTGGAAGGGTTTCGGCAGGCCGCCGTCGACGGACCGACCGAAAAGTTCCAGTGTCTTCGCCTTCGGGGTGGCCGTGTACGCGAAGTAAGAGATGTTCGTGGCGTTTGCCCGCGATTCCATGTCAGCGGCGAGGAGCGCCTCCATGTCGACCTCACCACCATCGGCAAGATCCGCAAGCTCATCAGCGTTGAGCACCGATTTCACCTTGTTCGATGTCGTTCCCGTCTGGGAGGAGTGCGCCTCGTCGGCGATAATTGCGAAGCTGCGTCCCGCGAGGGAACCCTCCAGCTTGGCCAGCTCCGCCATCGCGAACGGGAACGTCTGAATGGTTACGACGATGATCTGTGCGCCGTGCGTGAGGGCTTCCGCCAACCTGCTCGACTTCGACCCGCCGACCTTGCTATCGATACCAACGACAACACCGGTCTTAGAATCGATTTGCTTGATCGCATCCTGCAACTGCGTGTCCAAAACGGTGCGGTCCGTGACCACAATCACCGAGTTAAACACCTTGCTTCCGTCGGCGCGGTGCAGCGTCGACAACTGATGCGCGGTCCAAGCGATCGAGTTCGTCTTGCCCGAGCCCGCTGAATGCTGAATCAGATACCGATGCCCCGGCCCCTCGGCCCGGGCCGTCTCGATGAGCCGCGTAACCGATTCCCATTGCTGAAAGCGCGGAAACAGCAAGGTCTCCTTCTTCTCAAGGTTGCCCGTCACGGGATCGATGTTTTTTTCCACCTGCAGGTGCATGAACTGCCCGAGGATGCCGAGCCAAGCGTCCTTCTGCAGGACGCGCTCCCAGAGGTACGCCGTTTCTGACCCTGTGGGGTTGACCGGGTTGCCGGCCCGCCCGTCATTGCCCTTGTTGAACGGAAGGAAGAACGTGTCCGGGCCCTGCAGGTGCGTGGTCATGAACACTTCGGAGTTGCTCACCGCAAAGTGCACCAGTGCGCGGTGCCCGAATGAGAGCAACGGTTCGCCTTTAGGGTTGCGGTCGGTGCGGTACTGCGAGATCGCGTCCTGCACGTTCTGTGTGAAGTCGGTTTTCAGTTCGATCGTCGCGACCGGCAGCCCATTGATGAACAGAACCAGATCGATGCTCTTCTTGCTTGATGTGGAGTAAAACACCTGCCGCATCACACGCAGGCGCATCTTGCCGTAATCAGCGGTGGTTTTCGGGTTCAGCGCGGTGACCGGCTTAAACTGCGCCATCCGAAACGACAGCGGCGTCGCCTTGAAGCCGCGGCGCAGCACCGAGAGAGTGCCGCCCTGCACCCCGTTCACGCTGTCGAATGACGCGTCGAGCGACTTCACCAGCCGGTCCAACAGTGCATCGCGTGATTTTTGCTGAACGGAAGCCGCATCAATGGGCTTCACCGCCCGAGCCCACACCTCGGGCTGGGTATCTTCAAGCCAGCCGAAGACATCGGCGGGGAACAGCGCGCGTTCCGTGTCGTATCCAGTGCTGGTGGGGGAGTAGAGCCATCCGTTGGCGTGCAGGTGCTGCACCAGTTCATCTTCGAACGGCTTCTCGTTGTGGTCCGCCATCAGAGACCCCTCACGTCAATCTTCCCGGTCACCGCGGCGCTGATCAGGGCTTGCCGGCGCTCTTTCAGGACCTCGACGACCTGACGCGCCTTCACTACGAGCGCGTCGAGCCGTACGGTTTCATCAGTCAAATAGTCGATGATTTCGAGTTGTTCGCGGCGAGGAGGAACGGGAATCTCAAAGTTATTCAAAGTACCATTTGTTAGCTGGTTAATTGTGGCGGTAACGAACGAACCCATCTGAAACTGGAATATCGATGAGTTCAGAACCCAGCGAAGGTAGTCGCCGACATCAGACCTCAGCACGGACATGAATGCACCGAAGGTCTCTCCGACCAGCTCGGGGCCAATTTTGGCGTTCTTTCCGATGAGAGCCCGACTGCCATTTCGTGCGCAAATGAGGATGTCGCCCTCCCGTAGCCTTAGAGCAAGGGGTATACGAGTGGATACGTACACCTTGTCCACAAGCGAAATCTGGCCACCTTGAACGTTGCCCGAGCGAAGTACAAGCGTCCCAGATTCCTCGCCGACGATGTCGTCCGGATCGTACGTTAACCCGATTTGGGTTGACCCCAAACGTTTTAGACGCTGAATCCGCCAACCCGACGGGATGTCGCCGAGCCAATCAACGCCGGATGCTTTCACTTCGACGGTGGGGTCTAGGCCACGGGTGACGGCTTGGGCGATCACGGCTTGACGGCGCTCGGTCAATGTCTCGACGAGCTGCTCCTGCTTGGTGATGAGCGCATCAATCTGCCCGGTCTCCCGATCCAGAAAAGCTGCAATCTGTTGCTGTTCTGCGTCCGGCGGCAGCATGATGGGCCACATTCGCAGGTTCCGGTCAGAAAGCGACGGGACTGCACCGGGATTTACTAGAGCCGCGAAATCCAAGGTCTGTAGGGCGAAGTAGAGGAAACGCGCATGCGAACCTGAGGCAATAATTCCGAGCATGTTGTTGTCTATGGTGGATCTTTGCGCAAGTTGGCGAATTCGGCCGAGCAGGAGAGCGGCGCCAATTTTCGCGATCACAATCGTTCCTGAATCAAGCAGAGGGGCGCGAAGGTTAGCCGCAGTCGATTTGGAAATTGTGTCGTCGGAGCCGTGAATCCAGCCCGTCGAATCGGCTCCGGAAAGCGAAGCAACCTTATGAAATGGGATTTCTTCGTCGGTAACTCCTTGTTGATCTATCGGAAAGCCAGCCCCGCTGAAAGTGTCGGCAACACGTTTAATCGGGAGATGACGCCACCCGTCTGGGAGGTTTCTAACATGCTTCGGTAGAGCCGAGTTTTCACTCACGCGCGCTCAACTTCCCGGAGAAGGACAGTGATTTCTGCCACGAGTTTGTTGAGGTCAGTATCGATGTCTTCAAGGGAGCGCGGCGGTACGTATTTGTAGAAATGGCGGGTGAAGGGGATCTCGTACCCGATCTTGTCTTTGGTGCGGTCGACCCAGAAATGCTCGACGTGCGGGGCTATTTCACGCTGAATATAGGCGTCAATGTCCTCGCCGAGCGGCACGTTCTCTGTGTCGCGAAGGTCGGTGTCCGGAACCGGATGGCCTTTGCTTCCCGTGACGATGGGGGCGGTTTCGTCCCGCTCAGATAGGCCGGCGAGGAGGGCTTTAAGCTGCGGGGCGGTCAGGGTGATGTTGGCGGCTGCTAGGGCCGTTTTGATGCGCTTCGCAAAAACGGCCAGTTCGGCTGAGGCGTCCTCGGCACGCTCGACCAACGGCAGGAGTGCCGTTTCTACGGCCTCCGCCACTGGTAGGAGCGATTTCGCGGTCAGCGCCAAGGTGAGGCGCCCAGTGGTGAGCGCCCAATTGAATTGCTGGGGTCGTTCAACGGTGATCGTCGTGTAGCCGAAGTCGGCGATGGTGAGAATTTTGGAAGCGTCGGCATCCGCTTCGGAAATATTGGAGGACTGTCCGTAGAGCTTCACGATGTGCTGGATTTGTTCGGGGGTGATCTGGCGGCGTTTGGAGCCGAGGCTCCTGCGCATTTTGATCCATTGGTCGGTGGCGTCGATGAGCTGGACCTTGCCCTTGCGGCTGGCCGGTTTGTCGTTGTCGAGGATCCAGATGTAGGTGGCGATGCCGGTGTTGTAGAACAGGTCGGTGGGCATGGCGATGATGGCGTCGAGCAGGTCGTTCTCAATGACGTATTTACGGATGTTGCTTTCGCCGCTGCCGGCGCCGCCGGTGAAGAGGGGGCTGCCGTTGAGGACGATGCCGACGCGGCCGCCGCCTTGCGCTTTCGGGCGCATCTTCTTGACGAGGTGCATGAGAAAGAGCAGGGAGCCGTCGGAGACACGGGGCAAGCCGGGGCCGAAGCGTCCGTCGAAGCCTTGCAGGTCGTACTCTTTCTGCACGAAGGCTTGCTGTTTCTTCCATTCCACGCCGAAGGGTGGGTTGGAGAGGCCGTAGTCAAAGGTTTTGCCGTGGTGGCCGTCGTGGGTGAGGGTGTCGCCCCAGATGATGTTCTCGATGGCTTGGCCTTTGATGACCATGTCGGCTTTGGCGATGGCGAAGGATTCGGCGTTGAGTTCTTGGCCGACGAGGGTGAGGGAGGCGTCGGGAAAGTGTTCGCGTACGTAGTCGTCGGCGACGCTGAGCATGCCGCCGGTGCCGGCGGCCGGGTCGTAGACCGTGCGAACGGCGCCGGGCACGGTGAGGGAGCGGGCGGGGTCTTCGTCGGGATGCTCGGTGAAGAGCAGGCTGACCATGAGGCGCACGACCTCGCGCGGCGTGAAGTGCTCTCCGGCAGTTTCGTTAGAGGCTTCTGCGAAGCGGCGGATGAGCTCTTCGAAGATGAGGCCCATCTCAGTGTTGCTGACGCGGTCGGGGTGCAGGTCGACGCCGGCGAATTTTGACCTGCCGCGGGCATTTCGGACAGCGGAATTAGTGGTTTCTTCTACGCTGCCAATGCTGGCTGTTGATAACCGTAGTGG
>NZ_PJJN01000008.1 GCF_002929825.1 Cryobacterium sp. Y29 | reverse complement strand
GCACGTCACGCCTGTGGACTTCGAGCTGCAATACTCGTCACAGGCCGCAAAGATCCAACTCGCCGCTTAACCCGTGTCCACACAACGGGGTCAAGGCCAGTGACTTTTTGGTGCTACGTGGCGGCGTTCTGTGTGATCGCTATTCGGCGCATCGACCTGGTTACGTGCGTTGGCTCAGAGCGGGTAGTCAGCCTCTCGTATCCCATGGGTTTTGAAACACCTAGGGTTAGCGACAGCTTGCGTCAGCAGGGGTATCCGCCGCGCCGATCTCACCGTCGTATCAGCGAACCTTGCGCTGTCCCACTGCCGTGTCTTGCGTTGAACCATGACTTTCGCAGGGACCGCTGTCCGTCCTCGCTCAGGAGTTCATGCCAGTGGGGCACCCTCGGTGAATTCCGAAGCGAAGGGTGGCAGCAGCCCGAGTACAAAAGGATTCAGCACGTAGTAGAGCACCCCGTCTCGCCAAGCAAAACCACTGCCAATTGTCGGATCACCACCGGGCTTAGACACGTACACCCAGCCTTCTACGATTTCATCGACCGCCTCGTGACCGTCGGCAGCAAACTCAGACTGAGTCACCGCCCATTGATCTTCATCCATGGCAAGCTGGCCAATGAGCACGGCGCCATCGAGGAACGCGACATCGTCGATAATGCCGCCGCAGGCTATGCCATCGTTGACCATGCTGTCGACCAGAGGGTCGACAGCATCAGCCTCACTTTCGTGAAGTTGCACAACCTCGGCGGACTTCCCAAAAACGTTCTGAGCCACCCTCCCCGGCATGATTTCGTTGCAGCTTGCCAATGGGGTTTCTGTACTCGTCTCGGGTTGAGATGGAGTCACGCATCCAGAGAGACCTGTGCCCAGAATCAAGACAAGGACAGCGATGGCATAAGCCTGGACGGGCGGTCTCATGATGTTGAGCGTATCGCCCCTCTGCATTGCAGGATGAATACCGCGCGCGTGGGGCGCCGCTATGCAGGTCCTGTAGTACGACCAAGGTTCCGCGTTCGACGAAACCCGGCTTGTTCGCGTCGTCGTCCTGCACTATCTGCTGATAGGCGGTCAGAGCCGAGCGCTGCAGGCAAGCGGCCTGGACGGAACGGGTCGCAATGGCGATTCACTGTGGCCAGGCCCGTAGGGCGGCGGCGGTGCAGGGATTCGCTCGTAGCGCGGCCACGGATGATGTCGACGTTTATGTTGGGCGCGTACCCCGGTTGCGGAGTTGCGATTTAGCGCAAGCTAATCCTCATGGGAGGCTTGGATCTGACGGAGGCTGCCATCGAAGTCGCTGCCATGCTCTGCACAAACGGACTCGTACCTTTAGACCCATCGCCGAGGCTGCCGCTCCAGCAGTCCTACACCGCAGGTGCATGCATCAACTACCACCATGACCATCCGAGGAAAATTATGAAGAAAATTTCTGCACTCTGCTCCGGAATAGCCGTCATTTTCTTCTTGACTGGCTGCGCTGGCCAGGTGAGCGGTGAGGCAGCGTCTTCAACGCCGTCGCCCACTAGTGCCGGTTATCCTTCGGCTTCCGCTTCGCCCGTAGCACCTGATCCGGGGGCGTCCGAGACCACCGGCGGAGCATCGGTCCCCGCAATCGATCCGGACGTGACGCCGATGCCCGCCGGAGCCGCTGAGTGTGACGGAGACAACCTGGGTATTTCCATCGCCGCACAGCCGATGGCCAGCGGAGCCGGTTCATTCTTCTCCGAGATCACGTTAACTAACACCAGCGGCGACGCCTGTTGGGTCGAGGGACCGCCTTCCATCTTCAACCTCGCGGACAGCGCTACGGGAGCGATCGCAGGGAAGCGCGCGGCAGACAGCGGCATGCCGGAGGTGGTGCAACTCGCTCCTGGGGCGTCTGCTTACAGCACCATCCATTTCAGCAATGCCGGAGCGTACGACTGTGACACCGCCGTCGCCGATGTGGCCTACGTGAGTCCACCCAACTGGGATTCGTCGCGGACCATAACGCTGGAAAGTCCCGTCACCGTGTGCAACACACCCGCTACCTACACGGTGTCGTGGATCAGCGCGACCAGTCTCTTCTGAGCTAAAAGCATGAGCAGCGGCTGATTATGCCTATGCCGCGAAGGAGTAGACAACCGGGTTTATTCCAAGTATCGGTCACCTGCTTGTCAGAGCGGAACCAACGAGACAAGACTTTACCTCGGCGGGCTAGGCCAGTGGAGAGCACTGGGTACATCAAACCCTAGGAATATAAGACGTCTCACGCCCATGTCTCGACTCCTTCCGCGTGCGCCGAAAGCGGAGACAGCCCGGAGCCTGGCCTTTTCCTCGTCGGTGATCTATGGGTCGTCAGAAGGGAACACCCCAAGGATCTCCTGGCCGCTCAGACAGGTATGGGTGATCAACTCTGGCCGGCAGATTCACCCTTCTTCGATACTGAATCGCCCGTCAAAGCGCCGCCCGCGATCACTCACATCCTCCAAGCCAAGTGGCGCGCATGGTGGCCGCATTCACTGGTGCCAGGCACTGTCGACGCTCGTTGAAAAGTAGTCCGTTGGTGCCGACAGTTTCAAGCGGTCAATGCAACGATTGCATAACATTACGACCGTATCGCCCAGGAATTCAGAATTTGTTACATAGTTTGTCAGACGGTCTGCGTGGTGCAAACGNGTGGTGCAAACAATCAGCGCGCAAGCCAAAGCGACGTGAATTAATCCTGTTCCGCGGATGCTGAAACCGTGGCTTCTTAGTCGCAGTGGTCATTGACGTTATCTCGACAGCTATGTGACCGATTTCTTGTCTATCAATTGTCTTGACATCTCCCATTGAGATCGCATAGATTTTAAGCGCTGCCCTGGACCTTGTCAGTGGATTCACTCACCACGTCTAGGGAGTCCCTTGTCTATAGTTACTATTCGATCGTTCGGGCCCGCATCGTGACCGACGCTGAGACGGAGCCGCGTTCTCCGGAAAGCAGTATCGGCGGTCATCTG
>NZ_PJJN01000026.1 GCF_002929825.1 Cryobacterium sp. Y29 | reverse complement strand
CTGGCCCGGACGCAGGCTCTTCAACGCGCGCCGTGACCTTCGCCTGCGGCCCGAACGAACAGCGAGGCCCGCAAAAGGAACGATGACCGGGCAACTCAAACGGAGTGCACTGCCTGGAAATTCCCCGGTTCGGTCGGTACGGTAACGAAGCAACGAACACCCGGTGGGCACGGTGATCGAATGGAACAATCATGACAGGCACCACGCTGGCACCAGTTATACACACGGCATGGCAGCTGAAATCGCAGATAACCAGGTCGCGCATGCTGCAGGCCGGCAAGGCCGCAGTAGCCGTCGGCATTTCATGGTCAATCGCTCCGTACTTGCCCGGGGTCGCCGACAACTACCCCTACTACGCACCTCTCGGTGCCCTCGTGAGCATGTATCCCACGCTCATGGGTTCGGTTCGGAATGCTCTGCAGACCCTCGGCAGTCTCGCAGTCGGAATTGTGCTCGCCGCGGCTGTGCTCGTCTTCAGCCAGCCGAACGTGGTGACGATTTCGGTCGCCGTCGGCATCGGCGCGCTGATCGCCGCGACAGGGTGGTTCGGCAACAACCGCGAATACATACCCGTGACGGTCTTGTTCGTGTTGATCGTGGGTGGGCCCGATGCCGACTCTTACTCCATCGGCTATGCCGTGCAAATCAGCCTCGGCATCGTCATCGGGCTCCTGATCAACATGTTGGTCTTTCCCGCGCTGAACCTCAATGCCGTGGGCCAGAACCTCTCGAACTATCGCTCGGCGCTGGCCGATCACCTATCCGAGGTCGCCGAAGCCCTGGCCGAGAACTGGCCACCGGAGCGGGATGGCTGGGCGTCGCGCAAAGACTCGCTCATCAAACTTTCCAGCGGGCTGCGAACTGCGCTGCAGCAGGCCGACGAAAGCCGCAAAGTCAATCCGCGGGCTCGAATCCACCGCCACCGAGACCTGAGCGCCGACTACGAGGACCTTGCTGCGCTCGAAACCATCGCCTTTCATGTGAGGGATCTCACGGAGGTACTGGCTGGGGCAATGTGGGGCACCCCGATCAAGGTACAACTGAGAGAGGACTTGCGCCCGTCGGTGAGCCTGGCGCTTGACGCGATGGCTGCGGCGCTGCGTGATTGGGATTCAGGAAATACGGATCTGACGGCGCACTCCGCTGCCGCAGATGCGCTTGCGTCCCTCATGGCCGAGCTTGACAACATAGAGGACTCCACTCCGGCGACGTCGATGGGCGCCGCGATATCCATCGCGATGGATATCGCCCGAGCGCTCGCAGCCCTACTCTCCCGCCTCGAAGGTCCGGCGACTGATGACTAGTTGCGATGACCTGACGCCAGGGTATTTTGACTTTCGCATCGTTCCCTGGCTAAATTCGACGAAGCATTTATTGCCGCAGACCCCGGTAGCGTCGCTGTTTCTCACCACGCTAAGAGAGCATTAGATGAATATTTTCGTCATCGTCGTCATCGTCGTCATCGTCGCCATTATCTTGCTGCTGGTCGGTGGTTTCGTTCAGGCCTTGCAGTTCCTGCTCTGGGTAGGCGCCGTCCTCCTGGTTAGCGCAGTCATCGCATGGGCGATCCGCAGCCTGTCGGGCCGCAGCCGCTGACGCGTGTGACCGACAAGGTCGAGCGGGAGGACGAGGCGGCCGAAACCCCACGCCAAGAATTACGGCGGACAACACACAGCTACGGCCATCCGCAATAGCCCCGCGTGGGTTCGCATTTGGGAAAGGTATTTGGGACCGAAGAGGTGGCCTCGATCGCGGTCTATAGAGTCTCCTCGCGTCCCATTCCACGTTCGACGAATTCATCCCTTCGTCGCGACGACCGCTGGAATTCGCCGATCCTCTAGCGGGCATCCGGATGCATGGCGAGGATGACTTCGACCTCGCGGTGGACGCTTTCGTGGTTGAAAGACCGGAAGCCAAGGCCGTCCGCGATATATCTGCCAAGCCTGGCGAACAAGGCGATCGAAGCGCGCAGAGCCCTGGCAGAGTCCACGACGTCGAAATGCGCCCAGCACTGTTCAAGTGCTTGCTGCACGTCGGCGTCCATCCACTGCCGCATGCGGGAACCCAGGAAGCGCACGTCGTAGTCAAGACCGTGGCGCACGTAATGATCCCACTCGATGAAGGTCAGCAGTGACGCTTTCAGGTCTCTGTCTCGAATCTTGTTTGACCATGGCTCGTCTCGGACGATTGCCTTCGCGCACATCAGTGCAGCCGCGTACCCCCAGTTCAGTCGCTCCTGAAATGCCGCTTCGTCGGGCAATGACGACCTCACCGCAGCCACGTGCAGTGAGCCGGAAAGACCGTCTTTATCCACGAGGAAGGTGAAAGGCCGCTCATGGCGGATCATCGAAAGCGCGTCAGCCCTGATAGCGGTCAGGTCCAGCTTGCCCCCGATGTAGTAAACCAAGCGGGCCGGGTGCCAACCGGGGGTTGCCAAGCGTTCGACAACGAGCACCTCCCCAAGTTGATCCCACCAGGAATCGTCTGCAAGGAGCGGTGTCGGATCCGTGGCATAGATCTCAATATCGCGATCCGACAGGGGATGCGTCTCGTGCGCAGCTGCGGAACCAGTCATCACCATCGCGCGCACGTTCTCGCTGTTCTGCGCCCATGCGATCAGCGTGTCGATTGCGTTGTCGTACTCCACGCTTTCAGCTTTCCACAGAGTACGCACCCAGCAGCACCGGCCGCCCGCAAGCCGAACCTCTTGCGGTACGAAACAACTTCCGGTTCTCCTAGCGTGGCGGCTCCGGCGTGGGGCGGCGCGCAGGGGAAACCTCTCTCCGACAGATCGGCATCGGGCTGACCTCGACTACTCGATAAGGTGCAGAGATGGTATTGCATCCGATCAGAACCGTCCCGCACGTCATTGCTGAGCTGCCATCTCTCCAAGGCGGATCGATGACCGTGGGTGAATACCTGCCTCGTGGGCACGTTTCCTATGCGCGTGTCATGAACCCCATGCGCGACGACAACGGTCGCCCCCTTGCCTGGCGTACCTTTGCTGCGGAGCAGTCTGAGGTGGACGCAATGTCGAAGTGGGCCGACCTTCTCGACGACAAGCCGGACGTAGATGTCAGAGTCGGGACCATCGAACCCGCCGTGGCAGCAACGCTCGCCCGCCTTCTCCGCGACCACACCGCCACACCCACCGAGTGTTTCTTCCTTGTCTGGGAAGGATACGCCGACATGCGCGCGGACCTGCGAAAGTCAGCAAGCATCATGCTCATGCCCGAGCGTCGCATGCATGTTCTCGCCGGCGACCTCGCCGACGGCGCGGAACCCTTCGAGGAGACGGCCGGCGGCAGAAGTGCCCAGTGGTGGATACCCGCGGATGGTGTCTGGGCCGTCGGGAACGACCTCTACGGCGCGAGCGTTTATGTCTCAGGCACCGAAGAGCTGATCAGCGCTATTCTCGCCGCCGACGACATCGAGGCATACCGTGCCTCGGCATCGATGCAGATCGTCGCCGAGGAGTGGGCCTCCTAAGTCTCCTGCGATCCCCTGGCTCTAGGTAGGTTCCCGATAGGGAACGGTCAGCGGGAACGTACTGTCGGCGTGCCTGTCGAGCCCTCGCGCAATTGTCCAACAGGCCGTTGGACGAATGTCCCACAAGCTGTGGGACATTCCGCAGGCTGAAGTTTTGTGACCGTCAGAAGCCGGACGTCGAGCGCGACAGTTCTTCGCCTGAACCACCTGGCGTCCGCGTTCGCCGACGCTGTGTCGCGGGGGAACGGTTAGTAGCGAAGCTCAATTCCGTTTACCAACGACAGGTCCACGCCAATGGTCATGACGATCACCAGTCCAACGAACCCGGCGACGATGCTCACCGCGCGCAAGCGCGGTCGAGTCACCAAGCTGGCGAGAAATAGGGAAGCGACACTGACGAGCAGCATAATGCTGGTGATTGTGAGCCCGCCGCCCACGATTTCTACGATCCTGCACTGCACGGGGTACGACTCCATGCACGGCCCTGGCGCGAGGTGCGGGGCCACGATCAAGGAACCAAAGAACAGAGTGGCCAGCGCAGATGAGACGTACCCCGGCCACAGGTGGCGAGTGGGGATTAGCGTCAACACACCTGATCGTCTCAGCAGGCGCTCTCCGAAGCAAGGATTCAAGTCCGGAAGCCGGACGTCTAGCACGACGGATCTGGAGCCAAACCACCCGGCGCCAGAGTGCGCCACTGCTGTGTCGCAGTGGAACGTCTTACGGGACGGGTGCCGCAGGCCGTTCGGCCTCCTTTGAGCAGGCTTAGGGCCGAAGATTGGGGAAACCGATATGCGTGCGCATTCCCCCGGTTGCGACTGCGCAAGTGCTTTGCCTCGGGCACTTCGCCAATGCTCATTCGACGACAAAGCTCCCAACGACAGTGGTGCCGTCTTCCTCGTAGACCGGGATGCTCACTGACCTGCCGGCGTTTTCTTCTTGCCAGCGCAGCGCTTCCTGCGCGGTCGTGAAATGCTCTGCCGCGGTCGTTCCATCTGCCTCATTCAGGTCGGTTTTCTTGGCGTAGCCGATCCGACCGTTGGTGGCCGATACCGCGATCAGATCCGGTACCCCGTTCTCGTTCTGGACGCCGTAGGTATTCCCGTCGCCATTAACGCCCCACCTCGTGGTCACCTGATTCACGTAAGTTGCCGTGAGTTGCCAGCGCGCGCCGGGATCGGCGCCGATGGTGACCGTATGCTGTCCGGGCGCCAGCGGGAGGCTACCCGTCGTGATCCCCGTTCGTGAGTTCGCGTCCGCCTCGGCGCACGTCCCGTTAGTACCGTCTGAAAAGGTGAACGCCCCTGGGGTGAGGCAGCGGTACTCGATTGCCACGTGTGTAACACCGTCGGGCGGTGCACCGAGTTCAATGGTCGCCGACCCACTGTGTACTTCCGTGATCGGCGCCGAGAGGACGGTGATTTCCTGTCCGCCCGGAAGGGGAAGCAGACCGCCACCGATGGCGGCGACCGTGCCGAGCATGCCGACTCCGACGAACGCGCCACCAGCCAGCCACCAACGACGGTGCTTCCTCGGACGGGGTGCCGGCGATGCGTCAACCCGCGCAACCAGCTCTGCGCGGAACGCCTCGCTGAAGACTGGATCCAAACTAACGCGATTCATGGTCGTCCTCCCTCGGGGATCGTCCGCGAACTGGGGATAGGCGTCTCGCCCATGGCGACGCGCAGTCGGAGTCGAGCACGGTGCAGCCGGGTCTTTGCCCCTGATGAGGTGAGGCCAAGCACGAGTGCCGCCGCCGCGATCGTGTATCCCTCGAGCATGACGAGGGACACCAACCGCAGGTCCGCCGCACTCAACGAACGCAGGCCGAGCGCGAGCTGAGGATCGAACGCGTCCATCGGGTGTGCGGCGAGAAAAATTCTTGCTGGGTCCATGGTGTTTTCACTCCTGGGCAGTGCGTCGAGCAGCTGACGGTAGCGCCGAGCCGCGCGACGCACGTTCCGAGCGACATTGGTTGTGGTCACAAGAAGCCACGGGAGAACCGAACCATCGACCAGCCGCACATCCGCGCGCCGGCGCCAGAGCTCGAGAAACGCAGTCGCCGTGACGTCCTCGGCATCATGCCGATTCTCGACCAAGCGATACGCGTGCCGGAATACCCGATCATGGTGGATGTCGAAAAGCTCTCCAAACGCCGACCCACTGCCATCAACTCCACGCGACCACAGCCCCGAATCCCCCACGACGTCATCCCTCATACCCTGTATTGTCCGGGAACGCCCCAAAGGTTTCACCCCCAAGAGTCAAACTCGAATATGGACGCCTTGCGGGACGACTGCCACTGCCCCCTTGGACGCCGGAATACCCGCGCTATTCGACTACCGACCGGATGCCCTTCGGCAACTAGATTGGCAGGATGAGAGGCCTCAACTGGAACGGCTACTTCAACGCCCGCGATCTCGGTCCCGTACGGGACCAGTTGAGCTCAAGAATTACCCCTCGTATTTCGAGTTCATCGTGTAATTCAATGGCCTGTAGGAGTGAACGGTTCTGGATAGTTGCCGAGCCATCCCCAATGTTTAGCGGGCCAGCTCACTACGACTGCGCGGCCGACGACGCTACTGATGGGGACGAAACCGCCTTCCAGCGAGCCGTTGAGATAGTGGAAGGCCGAGTCGGCCGAGTTATATCTGTTGTCGCCCATTACCCAAAGTTTTCCGTCGGGCACGGTGACCGCAAATGGACTCTTCGTTGCCCGGGATTGGGCGTCAGGAACCTGGATGTACGGCTCGCCGATGGGGACATCATCAATAGTGAGCTGTCCGGTCGATGTGCAACAGACCACGGTTTCCCCGGGAAGGCCGATAACTCTTTTAATGAGGTGGTTATTGCTGTCGCCGGTGCTCAGCCCCACAGCAGTGAGCGCGGCGTCTATTGCACTCAGAAGATTCAGCGGCACGGGTTGCTGCGGTGGTAGCCAATTTCCCGGGTCGGTGAAGACGACGACATCGCCGTGTTCGATCGGTATCAGGTTAGGAACGAGTTCGTTCACGATGATTCGATCATTGACCAGGAGCGTGTTCTCCATCGAAGAAGAGGGGATGTAGAACGAACGAACAACAAACGTTTTGAGAAGGGCTGAGATCAGGATCGCAATGACCACGATGACGACGAGGTCCCGCACGAACTTCAATGCAGGAGACCCCGCCCTCGTCCGCAGCCGCGCACGATGTGTGGCGTTGTCGGCTGGCATCATTCCCTGATCCTAGGGCAGTCATCGAAGCTGATATCGACCGGGCAATCCAATGGTTCCCTCGAAAACAATTCGCTCAGTTTCCCCGTCACCGGATGGGGAACGCCTTGCGGGACACTCAGGACTCCGCAGCGTGGGCGCGTTGGGGCCTGGAGGGAGCCGCCGCGAGATAAGTGCAGAATCTTCTCGATGCTGCAACACTTTGCCTTGTCCTGGCCATTACCTAGGTATGACAAGCCTTTGGAGGATGACCATGGATGAGAAAGAACTCGACCAGATCTTGAACGGAGCCGGCCACCGCTGGAACATCGCCGTATCCAGTGCCGTCGCCGAGCTGGTGGACTCAACGCGAGTGCACACGATTCCGCCCGAGCCTGCGCGCAAGAAACTACCACGCGGTGTCGTATGGGGCATTTTTGCTACTGCTACTGCTGCGGTTCTGGTGACCGCCGGCGCAAGCGTCACAGCGATTCAAATGGGAATCCCGCCATTCCAAAGTCTTGAGGCGGGGCTCCAACGCACCACGACGGCGATCCCCGTCAATTATGTGGAGGCTGGCGGCACCGCAGTCACGTGTAACGCTTTCATCGAGTTCCGGCAGTTGGATGCGGCATCCGAGGCGAAGATCGAAAGCTACATCAGCACGCAGGACTGGTCTGGATTCGGCCAGGACCTCTTCGATACCGCAGAAGCCCAGGCAACGCCATCGAGCACGGTTTCCTCACGGCTGGCAGACGCGATCGACACCGCACTCTTCGAGAAGACCGGCGAGGTCCTTCCCGGCATCGTCCATGGCCCCGCCGACACCACCGGGGTCATCTTTAATGGACATTCCATGTCCTGCAGTGCCCAGAGCGAATGAACACGGGCAGGGACTGGCTGTTCGCGCCGAGAGTCAACTCTCGCACCACTTCAGCAACGCACAGTGATCTCGCGACCCGGGCGAAGGTGGACGCGCTAGCACGCATAGAAGGAGGTAATCTGCTCTCATTTTTCTCTCATCGCGTCACTCGAAAAGCCGACGCGGCCGACCTTCTCGGGGAGACCTTGTTGGTGCTGTGGCGCCGGGCGGACTCGATCCCGGAGGATGACGCTGAGGGTCGGATGTGGATGTTCGGGATCGCTCGCAAAGTGCTGGCTACTTATCGCCGTGGTTTATCGCGCCAAATCGCCCTCGCAGATCGACTGCGTGGGGAATTGCTGGTCAATCCCCAGAGCGCTGCATTTGACAGCGACGCGGCTTTCAGCCCCGAGGATATTCGGATGGCAGCTGTCCTCAGTACGCTGGCCACATTGTCAGACGCGGATCGCGAAATCATCATGCTCGTGCACTTTGACGGGTTCACCCTTGTCGAAGCGGGACGACTCCTTCAGCTGCGCGCCACCACCGCGCGAAGCCGATATCACCGAGCGAAAAATCGCCTGAAAGCCAACGTGGAAATCATCTTGGACTCTAAAGAGAATGTTGCCCAGCACTATCGCGCGTAGGAGCATCCATCGCTAGGGCCGGAGCGCAACGCGAGCCCCTAGGCGGAGCCCGTTACGGGGCTTTCATCTCGTGGAAGTGGTAGATCGCCTAACCTAGCCACATGGGCGAAATGCAACCTGGGCAAGGCGAAGATTTCAGATCAAACCGCTCGGGCTGGGTGAGTGCATCCATGGTCGTCCTCGGCGCCGTGGCAGCCGTCATCGGACTCGTTCTCCTTTTGGTGCCGAGCGGCCAAGCGAGTTTCGGATGGTTCGCCTACGCGCCGCTGAGCGATACGACATTCTTCCCGCCCGGCGTGCAGCTCTCGCCCCATCGCCAGATTGGGAGCGCACTGTTGCCTATTGGGTTGCTAATACTCGCATTCGGTACCGGCTGGTTGCTCGGGCAATACCAGGCTGCCAGCCCGCGACGAGCGCCGGGTCATCCGGGCACCTGAAACGTGTCCCTGCTTCGCCACAAGGCGAACCCCAAGTGGGAATTGCTTCCAATAGAGCAAGGATGTGCGAGGCTGTCTCCCGTGAGGACACTTAGTGAAGAGGATGAGGTCGTCTGCAATCCCGGAGCGGTGGTCTTCACCATGTTTCTCGGTGTTTGTCTCGGTGTGGCCTCAGCAGTTGTATTGGCCATCGGTTCACATTTCGCTGCCGCACTGGCCAATCCCCAGGTTGCAGCTCCGCCTCTGATCGTTGAACTCATGTTCAGCACATTTGGTGCCTTTTTGTTCAGTGTGGCCGCTGTTTTTGGTGCGTCGCTCGCTTTGGGGATACTCGATCATCGTTTGCAGCGTCCACGCGCCACCCAGGGGATCATCGCGGGAGTCGGCGCTGTCCTCACGGGGATAGGGTTTTTCATCTACTTCGGCCCGACAGTAACCGTCGGTTTCAGTGGGATTATTAGCATCCTTATATTCGTCGCAGGTGCCTCCTATACGCTGATGTACATCAGGTCGCGGGCACACACCTCGTAAGCCGAACCCTGAGCGGGACGGGAGGTTTTTCGGGTCCGTTGCGGATAGGACTTACTGAGCAGCCGCCGGCGCTGTTAGATCATTCCGTGGCGCGCCAGGCAGTCGAGGTACCAGTTGAAGCTGACATCATTCACGTCACCAGTGACCATGGAATAGTAGTTACGCTCGTTGGTTCCGGCTTCCCGGTAACCCGTCACCGCGACCAAGAATGTGCTGAGGTAATCGGACATTCCATATACTTTGGCCCCGGTTACCTGACCACCTTCGCGTTCAAGAACAATCGATGTGCGCTGCCCCAGCGCGTGCTGAATCGTCAGCAAGTTGTAGGCCAGCCACGTCGCATCCGTCAATGCCGTATGCGACGTTTCGGCTCCCGGGCGATGATTCTGCCTCAGGAACAGGCTCCTCCAATAGTCCTCGTAGGCCTCAGGGCCGCAGTCTTTCATCGCTTTCTCTTCTGCGCTGTACAGGCGTTGAAGTACATCAGGGTGAGTGATTGTGTACAGCTTGTAGATCAGGTCTTCACGGACCTCTTCATCATTGCGGTAGTCCGCACTGGAAATCGCTGCCAACGGGATCTCATAGGCCAGAAATTCCTTTTCCAGCCAACCTTCAACGGCCTCCGTTGTCCACGCTCGCGGATCGGTTTTCTTCCAGCGCTCAAACAGACTCGTCACTGTCGCTCCGTCTCATTCCATCGGCAGGTCCACGATATCGGGTGGCCCAGCCGGATGTTTAGACCGCCGCGAGAGGATGTGTCGATGCCGCTGGCCCCCATCGTCGTGGACGGGTGCACTGGCACCGAAACTGTCCGTTTCACCAACCACCATGGGGCACGTCAACGAGTCAGCTACGCCAGGAGCAGCCCTCTATTCTGATAACCGACACATCGTAGAGAAATATCCATAGCTACGTGGGAGTCAGTTGCTCAGGTGTCCCTTGTCGCGGCGGCCTGCGGCAGGGTTCCGGGTACGAAAGTTGCGCCTGACCAGCACAGCAGTGCTGTGCTGCGATATCTGAAGAGGGAGCAATAGATGAAACGATCGCCCATCACCACCGCACTTGAAGTGATCGCCGTCACCGCATTGGTAATCTCGGCAACTACGGACGTCGTCAAGGCCAGAGAGGAATGGCGACTTCGCCGGGGCTCCGCATGGGCAGACCACTGTCGTCCGCGCCGATTTCGGAGGCAACTTCAGCAACGGATGGATCAAAAGACGAGCCCTGAACTTGCCGACCTGATCTACCAAGGAAATATGGATCAGGCGATCGAACTCGCGAACCAGCTCAATCCCGATGAGATCTATAACCGTATTTTTCGTGACGACGAACGGCACCTTCATGACGAGGCGCCCTGTGATGTTTTCCTTCGCCGCTGGTACCAGACTTTGGAGAGCCCCTACCTACGCGCTGAGGCGGCGGACAATTTTGTGAGCGCCTATACGACGCAACTCGCGCCCGTACCCAACGGCGAGTACATCGGTGCTTATATGCGTACCGACTCGTTGCGCGAACTCATCACAAAGATCGCCAGCGCCATTCTGGGCAGAGAATTGAAAGACCTGGAAGACACTCCTGAGCACCCGCTCGATGCCGCCTCCGCAGCAAAGTGGCGTGCCGTCGGCCGGATCCTCGCCGATATCGAGCTGCCTCCCGTCGTGTCACCCGTCGCTCCTCCGGAGGAAGAAGAGACGAACTGACACAAGTGGTACCCGCGCATCCGATCGCGGGTACCACCCACCCCTGTTTTCCGCCCTTCCGCAGGGGGAACGGTCAGCGGGAACGTACTGTCGGCGTGCCTGTCGAGCCCTCGCGCAATTGCCCAACAGGCCGTTGGACGAATGTCCCACAAGCTGTGGGACATTCCGCAGGCAGAAGTTTTGTGACCATCAGAAGCCTGACCGCCTATGGGACGCTCCCGCAGCGCGGATTGCATTCACGGTAAGTGGTACGTGAAATTGGTCTCTGGCTCGGGATCCAGCCACGTTGCCAGGACGCCGCTCGTGACGATTAACGCCGTTGCGAGGATCAGGGCGATGAGACCGACAAGGAGGAGCTGGAGCGCGTTGGGTCGTTTGTTGGGAGCTGGCATTTGCCTCAGCCTAGAGTGAACTGTTGAGCCATATTTGCCCTCACCGAGGTGAACTGCGATAGGACAGGAGCACCACTGTGTCAGCCGATTCGCTTGGCTTGTTTCAGGGTGGACGGGCGCAGTAGGGACTTGGCGCCGAGGATCTCGACCCCAAGAAGCTTGCCGTCTTTATCGAAGTCGAGGATGACTTCTCCTCGGCCGTCGATTCCGTGGACGTCTTGCTGAACAGCCTCCCGAGCTTTTATTCGAGGCGAGATGTTGAAGTAAGCCGCATCCGCAGACCGGTCATATGTGCCTCGCCGCAGTTTCTTCACGGCGTAAGAGTAGGGCAGTAGGTGCCCGCAAGACGGACGCTGAGCGGGCACATCCGCACGGATACTGGGATCTGCGGGTCACGAGCCCGAGGGTGTCGCGTTCGGCGTTGAACCGCTCGGTCGGAGTGTCGTAGCCGAGTGTTTTCCGAGGTCTATCGTTGAGCTCCTGGACGACGAAGTCAACGTGCTCAGCGCTGTGCAGTGCCAGGTTGGTGCCTTGGGAAAGTACTGGCGGGCCAGTCCGTTGAAGTTCTCATTCGCGCCGCGCTGCCAGGGACTGGAGCGTTCTGCGAAGAAGACAGGGACTCCGGTGGTTTGCGTGAGTGCTTCGTGCCAAGCCATTTCGATGCCCTGGTCCCAGGTGAGTGTGCGTTTCAAGTGGCGCGGCAGGGTCGCGAACGCGTCGATAATGGCGGCGTTGACGCTTGCTGCAGTGTGATTCTTTGGCAGGTTCACGATGATGCCGTATTGGGTCGTTCGTTCTCGCAGGGTCACCATTGCCGAGACCGAACCAAGACCGACGATGAGATCGCCTTCCCAATGGCCGGCTTGTTTGCGGTCTTCGACCTCGGCCGGTCTTTTGTCGATCATGGTCATGTTGATGATGCGGGATCCACGTCCGATCCGGCGGCGCCAGCGCGTTTTGCGGATGCGTCGTCCGGTTCGCAGCTTCACGGCAAATCGTTTGTGGAGGCCGTAGTCGTCGCGGAGTAGCAATGCGCGGTAGATCGTTTCCGGGCTGAGGCGCATTGTCTGATCGTCGGGGTAGTCCTTCTTCATCCACCCGCAGATTTCGTCCGGGGACCAGTAGCGGTTCAGCTTGCGTTGCACCAAAAGCCGTAACGGAACGTTTGAGACGAGTTTGGGGACCTTGGGCCGGGCTCGTTGCAACTGTGCGTCATGATCAGCCGTTCTGGGAAGGTAAAGTCCGCCGTCGCGGCGGTGTCGGCGTAGCTCCCGGGAGATGGTGGACGGCTGTCGACCGAGCGCCGCCGCGATCGCGCGCATCGACTGGCCCAAGCGCAGCAGGTCGGCGATTTGAAGTCGCTCCCGGGCTTCAAGGTAGCGGCCAGCTGACTCTCGACGGGCCGTGTGTCGTGGGATTTGGAAGTCGGTGTTTTGTCGCAGTTGGGTTCCGGAGGCTCGGTTCATGCCCAATAGTCTGCAGGCATCGGCATTGCTCAGTCCGTCGCGCATGAGTTGCCAGTACTTTTCCTTGCGATTCCTCAGCCACTCTTGTCGGGCCGTGGGTTCGGCTACGAGCACCCGGTCGGCGTAGCGTTCGGACGAGAGCGTGGCGGCGTGCTGGGCCGTTCTCGCGGTACTGGCCTCTCGCCGGAGCTCCTTCAGCCTGCGTTCCTCGAACATGCGCGCCTGGTCCTCGCTCAGGCGCAATTGGGTTTGGCAGTGCCGCACGGTGTGGCCGTCGAGTCGAAGGCCGGCGAAGCGTTTCTCGATCCATCGGTAGGCCATGGACCGCGCGACTCCGGCCTTTCGGGCCCCGTCACGGACACTCTGACCGCTGGTAAAGGAGGCCCAGAATCTGGCCTCCTCGTCCCTGTCGACCCGTAAATGGTGCCGGTCATCAGTGCGATCGACGTCCGCTTCCCAGGCCAAGAGACGCGAGGTCGTGAACCCTAGCTCTGCTGTCGCGTCCGCCGGGCTTTTACCACTGCGCCGCAACTCGAGGTATTTCTCGCGCAGCCATCGGTAGCCAACTTCTTTGTCTATGCCGGCGTCGCGGGCGGAGGGTTTGAGACCGCGACCCTCCTTGATCGAGGCGAGAAACCGGACACCTGCTGCTGACGAAGAACGATGAAACATTGCAAACCACCTAAAAATAGGTGTTGCTTCGATCAATAGAATCCCGCGGGCGTCAACTGCGACAGCGAGCCAATCCCTTTTGCGCCCTTCGCAAGAGCCAAGGCTTGGCGATATCAACTAGATTCAGCGCGAGAGTAGAACGATGCCTCGGCATTGCGGCGACGCGCGACATCGTCGACGCCGAACTGCACGAAGTCCTCGTCGCGATCGCCGATGACGACGTCTTCGAGGGCGTAGGCCGGCGGTTCTCCTGGCCATGCCGTCTGCCGCGTCGATCGGTCGCGCCCCAGCCGAGTGCCGGAGATCGCGACCCAGTCGCGCAGCCACTGGCGGGCATCCGCAAAGTCACGGTGCCAGCCAATCGGGGCGGAGCCGTGCTGGTCGGGGTCGGAGGCGCCGAGCCAGTGTAGGGGTGTAGCGCGGAGAGCTCCCAAACGAGTTCGGGGTGGCGATGCCAGAACGGCGGCACGACGGATGCCGGTAGCCCGTAGGTGCGTCGCAGCCAGTTCACCCAGCGGTTGAGTTCGATCCATTCGGCCTCGGCGTCGTCGGCGCAGAGGAGGTTCCAGCTGATCGGGTGCGGCGGCTCCGCCATGAGTGGCCCGTCGAGGTCGTCCAACGAGCTTGCTCAGAACGCGTCGTCGTGTTCACCGGATGCCCACTCGACCAAAGATTCTGCCATCGCTGCTTCACCACCCCGAGCTGGTGTGATCGATCGGCCTGTATTCGGCGGAGCGGACGATCATCGATTTGTTCCGTCTGCGCCACGACTGGGGGAGCGACCTCGCCGTGTCGGCACTTAAACAATGGCTCGGACTCCGAGGGAACAGTCCTGCGACGCTCCTGGCAATGGCGGCATCCTTACCGAAGGCTCGGCCGGCACTGCGAGACGCTCTGGAGATACTCCTCTGGGTCCACGACGCGCACCCCGTCGGGTGAGAGGGTGAGACCTTCCACTCGGGGCAACGCGATGTAGTCGTCGAGGCTGGAAAATGGCGTGCTGTGGGACTCCGATGTCATGGTTGCAGTCTAGCCGATGCGGAAGCGCCGTCTCGTGCACACCATGAGTGGCAAGGTTCGTCTTAGGTGCGCCAGGGCGGTTCGGGGCTGGGGGTGTTGGCGCGGTGACTTCGGGCGGGGCGCCAGGTTTGGGTGGGGTCCCAGAGCAGTGGGCCGCGTACCTGGGGTCTGCCATCGATCATGCGGATGTTCCATCCGTTGGTGGTGATGGTGTGGTGGTGGAACCAACAGAGGAGGACGCCGTTGTCGATGTTGGTGGGGCCGTGTTTGTGCCAGGGGATGACGTGGTGGATTTCACTCCAGCGGGCGGGGATGGTGCAGCCGGGGATGATGCAGCCTTCGTCGCGGGCGGCGATCGCGGTGCGTTGTTTGGTGGTGAAGCAGCGGACGGTGTCGCCGAGGTAGAGGATGGTGCCGGTGGTGCCGAAGATGATGTGTTGGGCGCCGCCGGCGCAGATGGCTTCCTTCACCCGGCGCATGCTGATGGGGGCTTCGATGCCGTCTATCCAGCCGACACCGCGCCCGTGTTGAAGGTCGGTGGCGTTGATGTGGATCATGACGGTGGGGGCGGCGCCGCCCATGGTCGGGGTCTTCGGATCGCGCGCGGCCGCTTCGAAGACGAAGCGGAGGATGTCGGCGCGTTTCTCACCGGCGGTGCGGGAGTCGCCGTCGTAGCGAGCGTCGCCGGTGAACCGGTCGGCACTGAATCGCTCACCGTCTGGGTTGGCAGGGTCTGCGCTGTCAAGACCGTCCAACTCGGGTTCGGTGCCGGTGCCGGATTCGGGGCCGTCGAGGGGTTCGGTGGGTTCGAATCGGGGCGTGCGAGACCGGGCTGACAGGTAGGTGTCGAAGAGGGTGTCCATGATGCCGCGCAGCTCAGGAGTGACGTCGGCGCGCAGCGGGTAGAGCCCGTGGTGCAGCAGCCCGAACGTCAATGTGCTCTTTGCTTCGACGGTGTCGTCGTTGGGGGCGGTACCGTCGGGATCGAGCCGGCCCTGCCACTCCAAGGCCTGCGCCCGCAACAGGTCAGGGGCGAAGCGGATGCCGGCCCCGGGCAGTCCGACGGTTTCCGGGGTGATCGCGCCGGTCGCGGAGGCGACCAGGGCACGTTCCACATGGTCAAGGTCATCCTGCAGAACTTTTCCGTGAAGGGCGGTGAGGGTGCCAGCGATGATCTCTGCCGCTTCCAGGCCGAGGTTGCCGCTGACCAGTGCTGCGGCGATGACGGGGTACCGCGCGGGTACGGGCAGACCCATCGGCGTGCGGTCCACGACGGTTTCGCCCAGCTTTAGACGACGTTTCGCTTCGCGGCTGGAGATACCGGCGAGTTGGGTGATGAATTCAACCCGGTTACGGCATCCGTTCTGGAAGGCGAGGGACCCGTTGCCACGGTCGGTCTCAGCGCGCACGCCGATGTCGGTGGTAGCTCGTAGCCTGGCACCATCAACCTTGCGACCAAGTTCTTCCAACGCTGCCATAACCGCGACGGCTTCAGCATCATCAAGGTGACCAAACCGTGTTCCATCCAGAACAGAGCCCAGCAATGCACCAGCCTGACCGATAACCCAAACCCGAGAACCCTCAGGTTCCGGCACAGAGCCGGTTGCAGCAGGCGGAGCGGTGAGGGTCATGGCGTCAGTGCCTCCTTCACCCACAATTATAGCCCGAATCAACCATGTAAGCGAGTAAATCTCAGCATAAAAGTGATGCCATATCAGAAGTTTCTTCTCATCTTCAAGAAGGCAAAACTCGTCGTTGTGGTGGACTAACGCCACTACTTTCGCATTCTCGAGAACAGTGGCCGGAAGGGGGGTCGTTTGGTTTACCGTGCCGACAGAATGTCGTCGCCTTCGCTGCCCATCGGCCAGGTGCGCCCAGCCATATTTCTTGAATTGTGCGGGAGCACCATTTCTCGAGGATTGATAGATTTAGGTATGCGAGAACTCCAGGCGCGAATCATCGCCGAACTCAACGTGTCACCCACTATCGATCCGGCCGCCGAAGTGCGCCGTCGG
The DNA here is from genome assembly GCF_002929825.1 of Cryobacterium sp. Y29. Lineage (GTDB taxonomy): Bacteria > Actinomycetota > Actinomycetes > Actinomycetales > Microbacteriaceae > Cryobacterium. The sequence goes on along the minus strand of NZ_PJJN01000026.1, from coordinate 143,373 downwards.
GTGAAATTTCTCAAGGAGTACCTGAAACGCACCGGTGCCCAGGGCTTCGTGCTCGGCATTAGCGGCGGCCAGGACTCCACCCTCGCCGGCCGCCTTTGCGCCCTGGCGGTCGACGAACTGACCGAGGAAGGGCATCCAGCCACCTTTGTGGCAGTGCGCCTGCCGTACGCGGTGCAGCGGGACGAAGTGGACGCTCAACTTGCTTTGGAATTTATCCGCCCGCCCTCGCAGGCTACTTTCAACATTGAACTCGCCGTCGATGGATTCGAAAGTGAATTCCTGGCGAGCCTCGAGGTAGCTATGACGGACTTCACCAAGGGCAACATCAAGGCTCGCTCACGCATGATCGCCCAATATGCCGTGGCCGGCCAACTCGGCCTGCTCGTGGTCGGAACCGACCATGCTGCCGAAGCTGTGACCGGATTCTTCACCAAGTATGGCGACGGCGGCACCGATATTCTGCCCTTGACCGGGCTGACCAAGCGGCAGGGTCGCGCCCTGTTGATGGAGCTGGGTGCGCCCGAACAGCTTTATCTGAAGGACCCCACCGCTGACCTGCTCGACCACACTCCTGGCCAGACCGATGAGGCCAACCTCGGTCTTCAGTATGAGCACATCGACGACTTTCTCGAGGGCCGGTCGGTCGAAGATGAAGTGGCCGAGGCCATCGAGGCACGCTATCTCAGCACCGAGCACAAGCGGCGCGTACCTGCGTCACTGTTCGACACGTGGTGGCACTCGTCGCCGACACGGTAAACAAACAACGCGCCGGTCAGCGCTGAGAAAGCGCCGACCGGCTCGTTGTTTGTTTGAGAAGAGCGACTATACGGTGGGGGCCGCCGAGGAGCGCGTGAGCGGGTCGGTGCCGCGCACCTCGAGCTTGTTCACGTCATCCAAAAGGCGCTGGGTCTCGGTCGAAGCGTCCGAAGCCGTCGACGCGGATGAAGCAGTTCGGTTGACGACCGCCGGTGTGAGCGGCGCGGCCCGCATCGGAGCGGGCGCCGAATCGGTGGGGTTGTATTGGTCGTGGTGTTGCTGGGCCACCCACGCTTCCTGCTCTGCCAGCAGGCTCTTCTCGGTGGAGGAATTCTGCAACTTCCATCGGTCGAGATCGCCCTGAAAAATCTTGCGTGCGCGGGCGGGCTTGTTTTGCCATTCGATCAGTCGGTCACGAAACTCCACCAACGCCGGCTCCAGCTGGTAACCGAACGTGGCGGAGGTGCGCTTGAGTTCGTAGAGTTCGTGGGCAGCCCAGTTCGCGGCGATTCCCGATCCGCGAATTGGCAGCAGCCGTACCTGAATATCGGCCTGGGCGACCGCGCGGTCGCTCATGACTTGTTCCTGCGGCGTGAGCGAATTCCACACGGATGCCTCGGTGGCGGCGTCGACGAGGGTCGCGATAGCAGCCACCTTGATCTCGCGATCGCGCTGGGTAATGAGCCGTTTGATGGCCCCGCGCGAGATCAACGCGGCCAGCACGCTGGCAATGATGATCGCGCCGATGAACACGACCGCGGTGAAAATCATCGGTTGGGTGCTGACGTCGGTAAACCAGGCTACGAAGTTATTCCACCATTCCATGTGCAGGATTTTATCCGTGCCGAACCCTGTTCTCTGGGATCAGACGCGGCGTGCCCTCAGGCAAGTGCACTCCTTCCTCTCACGAGGGTGTATTTGTTAGTTCGGCACTAGCGAAAGCAGTCCACCGCATCGTCGATGCGACAGAATTCGCCGAGGTCTCGGGTGCGGGTCGCGAAGACGATTCTCCGGGCGCTGTATCGGTTGCCGTCGACGCCGACGTGGTGTTCGATATACCCGATGACAACGCCGGCCGGATCGACAATGCGCCACAGCCCGTCGCGCACGAGGATGAAGCTGCGGCCACGCACTATGGGAAGCGCTGTTGTGGGAAGTGCCGATGCGGGGCGTGCTGTGATGGAAATTGCTGAGCGAAGAATCGGTGCGATGAGAGTGGTCATTTGTGCGCCTCCGTAATAATGCCGCAGTATCCCAGCCGCCCTGGGTGTTTTTCAGCGTACGGGCGACCACCGACATCCGCTTTAGGCGAACAGGAGGCGTGAATGCCGGTTCGACCGGAGGCTGCAGTACGCGAGGAGTTACACTGATAAGATGCAAACTTTCGTGGTCGCAGGTGGATGTTTTTGGTGTCTCGATGCTGTGTATCGGGTCTTACGTGGAGTAAGCGATGTCGTGTCGGGGTACACCGGCGGCACGACAACCAACCCGAGCTATGAAGCGGTCTGCACCGGTCATACCGGTCACGCCGAAGCCGTCGCGGTGACCTTCGATCCCGATGTCATTCCGGCCAGCGTGATTCTTGATGTATTTTTCACCCTGCACGACCCCACCCAGCTCAATCGGCAGGGTAACGATGTGGGTACCCAGTACCGGTCGGCAATGTTCTACACCGACGACGCGCAAAAGCAGCTGTTTGAAACGGCCCGCGATCGCGCGACTGAATGGTGGGGTGCCGGCATCACGACCACGATCGAGCCGCTTGGCGAGTACCACGAGGCCGAGGACTACCACCAGGATTTCTTCACCAAGAATCCTGGACAGGGCTACTGCATGGCGGTCGCAGTGCCCAAGGTCAACAAGATCCGCAAGTCTTACTCGGAGTACCTGGTCAGCTAGTTCCTCCTCCACAGTCGTTTCGCTGCCCCGTTCTCCACTGATCGGACACAGCGTGCGCCGCGGCGTCGTTCCGCGCAGCACACTCACAGTGTGCGATCCGGGAACGGCAAAGACTGGCACGAGTTGCCGTTCCCGGGTCGCGTGCGCCGGGTGTTCGCTCGGCGGCTGACGTGAGCGTATTCACGCGATGACCGTGCCGGAAGAAACTATGAGCGACCACATCACCGTATCCGGAATCATCGGCACCGTCCCGCGCCGCAGTGTGGGCAAAAACGGCGCCCCGATCACGTCCTTTCGACTGGCCTCCCGCCAGAGTCATCTTGACCGCACGAAAGATGAGTGGGTTGAGGACGAGAGCAGCTGGTACTCCGTCACGACGTTTCGCCAGCTGGCCACAAATGCGGCGTCGTCGCTCAGTAAGGGCCAGCACGTCATCGTGAGCGGCCGCCTGGTTATTCGCAAATGGTCCAACGCCGAAAAATCCGGAATTGATGTCGATATCCTCGCCGACGCTCTCGGCCACGACCTAACTTGGTACACCACGACGCCGGTGCGCAGTAGCGCTCCCTTTGGAACCCCTGCCGAGCTGACCGGGCCAGAACCGGTAGAGCCAGCAGAGTCCGCCGCATCAGCCACCGCGTATGAGGCGGAAAGTAGTCAGATCGACCGTTCCGACGACGGCTTTGTTCCAATCGACATCGACGCTGATCAGGATGCGTATGCCCGTTTAGACTCGTAGCATCGTCCACGTGCGTGGACTGGGGGAGGCGAATCGTGGGCGTGGCGAAATCAGCATGGCAGAGTGTGCGCGCGAAAACAGCGCGGCGACGTGCACCGCGCCTGCGGTTCGTGCTGGGTATGGTGAGCGCTGGGCTGCTCTTCGGGGTCGGCCTGACCGCGTGCACCGGCGTCCCTGCAGAACCCCCCGCTAACGACACGGCGCCGTCCAACTCCGGCGCGCCTGAGCCGTCGGCCACACCGGCGCCTGATGCAACGCTCTTGCCCGACGGAACCGCGGCCGAGAACCTGGTGTACTTTAACTTTCTCGCCGCCGCCGTCACCAAAGCCAACCCCGCAGCTGACGGACGCGCCTATATCGATGCGCTCGTGGCCGGCGGGTTCGACCGCGCCGCAATGGAGGTGACTTTTGATCGAACCCAGGCTGATCTGGCCGCCGACTCCATCCAGTTCTCCGTGCGTTTCGCCGGGGAATGCCTGATCGGCCAGATCGGGCCGGCCAGCAACGGCTTCCACAGCGTGGTCGCGCCAATTTTGTCGACCGGTTTGTGTCTTGTTGGGTCCACCCGGCAAATAGACTGGTAAATACTATGGCCGAATTTATTTACTCAATGGTCCGCGCTCGCAAGGCGATCGGCGAAAAGCTGATTCTTGACGACGTCACCATGTCCTTTTTTCCCGGCGCCAAGATCGGTGTGGTCGGCCCGAACGGCGCCGGAAAGTCCACCATTCTCAAGATCATGGCGGGCCTGGACACCCCCAGTAATGGCGAAGCGAGACTCTCCCCGGGCTACACCGTCGGCATCCTGATGCAGGAGCCACAGCTTGACGAGAGCAAGACCGTGCTGGAGAACGTGCAGGAGGGCGTCGGACCGATTAAAGCCAAGGTCGACCGCTTCAACGAGATCAGTCTCGCCCTCGGCGAACCCGACGCAGATTTCGATACGCTGCTCGCCGAAATGGGCGTGCTGCAGGAAGCCATCGATGCAGCGGATGCCTGGGATCTTGACTCGCAGCTGGAACAGGCCATGGACGCCCTGCGCACCCCGCCGGGAGACTCCGAAGTCTCCAACCTGTCCGGTGGTGAGAAGCGCCGGGTGGCCTTGACCAAACTGCTGCTGCAGAAGCCTGATCTATTGCTTCTCGACGAGCCCACCAACCACCTCGACGCCGAGAGCGTGCTCTGGCTCGAGCAGCACCTCGCCAAGTACCCGGGCGCTGTGCTCGCCGTCACTCACGACCGGTACTTCCTCGACCACGTGGCCGAGTGGATCGCCGAGATCGACCGCGGACACCTGTATCCGTACGAGGGCAACTACTCCACCTACCTCGAGAAGAAGCAGGAACGTCTGCTCGTGCAGGGTAAGAAGGATGCGAAGCTGTCGCGTCGTCTCGCCGACGAACTTGAGTGGGTGCGTTCCAACGCCAAGGGCCGCCAGGTGAAGTCGAAAGCGCGACTGGCGCGCTACGAAGAGATGGTCACCGCCGCCGAGAGCACCCGCAAGCTCGACTTCGAAGAAATCGTGATTCCGGTCGGCCCGCGCCTCGGCGCTCAGGTGATCGACGCAACCAAGCTGGAGAAGGGGTTCGACGGGCGCATACTCATCGAGAACCTCAGCTTCACCCTGCCGCGCAACGGCATCGTGGGCATCATCGGCCCGAACGGTGTGGGAAAGACCACGCTGTTCAAAACCATCGTCGGCCAGGAGCCCCTCGACGGCGGCGATCTGAGAATTGGCGAAACGGTGGACATCTCGTACGTCGATCAGGATCGCGGAGGCATCGACCCGAACAAAACGCTGTGGGAGGTCGTCTCGGACGGCCAAGACTATATCCAGGTCGGCAAGACCGAGATTCCGTCGCGCGCCTACGTGTCGACCTTCGGGTTCAAGGGTCCAGACCAGCAGAAGAAGGCCGGTGTGCTCTCCGGTGGTGAACGGAACCGCCTGAATCTGGCGCTCACCCTGAAGCAGGGCGGCAACCTGCTGCTCCTCGACGAGCCCACAAACGACCTGGACGTTGAAACTCTCGGCTCGCTCGAGAACGCGCTGCTCGAGTTTCCCGGTTGCGCCGTGGTGATCACTCACGACCGGTGGTTCCTCGACCGGGTGGCCACGCACATCCTCTCCTATGAAGGAACGGATGACAACCCGGCCAACTGGTACTGGTTCGAGGGAAACTTCGAGTCGTACGAGCAGAACAAGATCGAGCGGCTCGGCCCGGATGCAGCCAAGCCGCACCGCTCTGCGTATCGCAAGCTCACCCGCGACTAAACAGAACAGGGAAATCTCGTGAAGCTGCACGTACCGATTCGCCTGCGTTGGTCAGACCTCGACGCTTACGGTCACGTGAACAATTCTGAGATGCTGCGCCTGCTCGAGGAGGCGCGCATCCTGGCGTTCTGGGTGACCGAAGACGACGGAGCGATCGGAGCGAGTACGGCCGTGCTCGACGGTCGCCCCGGGGCGTCGACCCTGACGTTGATCGCGCGCCAGGAGATCGAATACCTCGCGCCGGTGCCCTACCTGCGCCATCCCCTCGACGTGAGACTCTGGCTCGGCAAACTCGGCGGTGCCAGCCTCGATGTCTGCTACGAGGTATTCAGCCCGGAGGGCGTCACACCCGAGGTTCTGTACGCCCGGGCGAACACCACCATCGTGCTCGTCGATGCGACGAGCGAACGCCCGCGCCGTATCAACGACACGGAGCGCGCGGCTTGGACGCCGTACCTCGACGCACCGATCGAGTTCGCGCGGCGGTGATAGTTGCCGCACTCTGCGGCTAGAGTTCCCGTAATACCGGTACTACTGAACCACACACACGTTCACCGCGTGTTAAGCAGGGGAGGTACTTATGGCCGATGAGCGCGCCGAACTCTTGCAGGCCCTGCACGATGAGCACGCACCGCTTTTGTGGCGCTATGTCGTACGGTTGACGCAGGATCCGGCCTTTGCCGATGACGTAGTGCAGGAGACGCTGCTTCGAGCTTGGCAGCGCCCTCGCCTGCTCGACCAGACCGAGGTGTCTGCTCGTGCGTGGCTGTTCACTGTGGCCCGAAATCTGGTGATCGATGACCGGCGCTCGGCTCGTGCCCGCCATGAGATTCCCACCGACCAACTGCCCGAGGTGCCCACCGACGACCAAACCGATGCCTTGCTCGATGCTTGGCTGGTCGCGGACGCCCTGCACGATCTCTCTCCCGACCACCGGGCGGTCATTGTCTGCGCATATTATCGAGGCCAATCCGTGGCCGAGACTGCGCGCGACCTCATCATTCCCGAAGGCACCGTGAAATCGCGGCTGCACTACGGACTGCGAGCCCTGCGGCTCGCACTGCAAGAACGTGGAGTGACGGAGCGATGAACACTCCAGCAGATCTGTACGCCGACTGGGACGGCGCGTATATGCTCGGCGCCCTGTCACCGGGCGACCGCCGGGACTACGAACGGCATCTCAAAGACTGCGTCGCCTGCAGCCAGGCGGTCGCGCACCTCGTCGGCTTGCCGGGGCTGCTGGCCCAAGTCCCACTCGATCAGGCACTGCAGCTCGACCTGTCCACCGAGGCGTCCACCGAGAGGCCCACCGAGACCAGAGCGGATGCCGCGCACTCCGCCACCCGGTTGCCCCGCCTGGTGCAGGCGGCGCGGGCCAGTGTCCGGCGCGCTCGTTTGCTCGCAGCCGGAGCCGTGCTCGCGGCCGCTGCGATCGCGGCATCCGCTGCCCTCGTCGTACCGGGGTGGCTCGAACAGCCGGGCGCGAGCGTCACTGAACCGGCCGTGGACATGGCAGCGGTGGTTCCCAGCCCGCTCACCGCATCCTTTCGCCTGACCGGCGAAGACTGGGGCACCCGGATCGACGCGAACTGCAGCTATGCCACGAGCGATAACGATTTCGGTCCGCAGGCCTACGCCCTGTTCGTGACCGACCGGGACGGGCATGACACCCTCGTCGCCAGCTGGATCGCTGGTCCCGGAAGCACGATCACCGCTACCGGCACCACGAGCGTGGCGGAGAACGATATTGCCAGTGTGGATATTCGCTGGATGCCCGACGAGCGGGTGCTGTTGGAATCCACACCGACCTGGTAGGTGCTCGAGTTACTCGAGGATGATGGGGACGCGCAGCATGCCCTCTTGCGCAACGGTGGCCAAGAGCACGCCGTCGCGGCTGAAGATACTGCCCGTGGCCAGGCCACGACCGCCCTGAGCGCTCGGTGAATCCTGCACATAGAGCAGCCATTCATCGACCCGACCGAAACGGTGCCACCACATGGCATGGTCAAGGCTCGCGACCTTGAGGCCGGGGGAGGACCAGGCAATGCCGTGCCGACGCATGATCGGCTCCATGATTGAATAATCGCTGGCATAGGCCAGGGCGGCGCGGTGCAGATCGGGGTCGTCGGGTAAGGGAGAAAAAGTCTTCATCCACACGGCTTGGCGGGAGGTGTGCTCACCGTTCACCTTGAGGTAGATCGGTGAGGGGACATGCCGCATATCGAAGGGGCGCTCGCTCGCCCAGTAACGGGCCACCGAATGATCGATGTGTGCGAGCGCATCGGATGCCGTTGGCAGACTCTCCGGGTCGGGGATATCCTTCGGCATCTCGATGTGGTGCTCCAAGCCCTCATCGGCGTCCTGGAATGAGGCGATCATCGACAGGATGGGCACGCCGTCCTGGTAGCACTGCGTGCGGCGGGTGGAGAATGAGCGACCATCGTGAATGCGCTCGACCGAGAAGGTGATCGGCGCTTTGACATCGCCGGGACGCAGAAAATAGCCGTGCATGGAGTGCACGTGGCGTTCGTCGGGTACGGTGCGCATCGCGGCGACGAGCGATTGGGCCAGAACCTGCCCGCCGAACACGCGGCCAAGCGGCATCCACTGGGACGGACCGGTGAAGATGTCCTCGCTGGTGCGGGCACCGGTGTCGGTCAGATCGAGAACGGCCAGAAGGCCTTCCATCGGCTTGTGCATGCTGTCTCCTCGGGCAAGTTCGCGACCGCGGCACGCGGATGTTTCGTATCTTGGTAGTTTAGGAGGTGATGAGCCAGTCATTCACTCTTACCGATTCCCAGTCCCTCAGCGATTTGATCGTGTTTCTCTCACGGTCCGGCCGCGTGCTCGATGGTTCCGTGCGTCTCATGGCGTCCGAGGGCGTTCTCGCGGTCTACACCGCCATTTTCTATCCGCGCGGTCTGCTCGACGCGAGCCCGACCGTGCTGGGGCTGCGCACCTTCGCCCTGACGGAGCCGGTCGACCTCGACAAGGTCGTGCCGGTGCGGTCCCTGCTGGAACGCCTCAAACGCCTCGAATCCACCACGAGTGACCCCACCGTGCCGGTCATCGTGACCGTTCCGCTGGAGGTGAATACCGTGACCTGGACCGGCATCTCGCCGCCGAAGGGCGGCTGGGAACCACACGGCCAGACGTCGGCATCTCACCTCGAAGCCGCCGCCCGGGAGGGCATCGACGAGGTTGCCGCCGCCGTGCCGGAGGGCACCGGAGAGTTGATCGTCGAACGCGTGCGCTCGGAGGTCTGGGGTCGTCAGGTCGATGGGCTCGAATTCGTCCCGACCGGGGCCGGTTTCGCAGCCTTCAGCCTGGGCTTTCTCGCCGCTGACGAACCGGTTCACCTGTTCGAGTCGGGCCTGTGGACCCGCCTCAGCACGAGTCGCGGCCACGTTTTGGTACGACGTAAGCCGTGGACCCTCAAGGCCTGACCGGCTAGAGGTTGCGCTGTCGGCCGTCACCGGACGGGCCGACATCATGGATTCTCCACAGGCCGGCGGCTTCAGGTCCCAACGAACCCTCGCGACCAGGGATGCCCTTATTCCCTCGTCCTGATCCCATCCACCGATAGAGGAGCAACCGTGACCACGATTGATCGTGACGTCGTTATCATCGGTGCCGGGGCATCCGGTCTCACCGCCGCCACTGCACTGCAGAAAGCCGGCCGCAGTGTGGCCGTGCTGGAAGCGCGCGACCGCGTTGGTGGGCGCCTGTGGACCGATGAGATCGAGGGCGCCATGCTCGAGCTTGGCGGCCAGTGGGTCTCGCCTGACCAGCACGCCCTCAAAGCCACTCTGGTCGAGCTGGGCCTTGCCACCTACCCGCGCTACCGCTCCGGCAGGAACGTTTACATCAACGGTTCCGGTGTCGTCAGCCGGTTCGACGGGGAGATCTTTCCGGTTCCGGAAAGTACCGAGTTACAGATCGTGGGTCTGATCGAGAAACTCGACGCCCTCGTGGCGGAGATCGACCCGGACAGCCCGTGGGAGCATCCGCTCGCCAAGGAACTCGACGAGGTCTCGTTCAGCCGTTGGCTCGAGTCCCAGACTGACGATCAGGAAGCCCGCGACAATATCGGCATGTTTATTGCCGGGGCCATGCTCACGAAGCCAGCGCATGCCTTCTCGGCGCTGCAGGCGTTGCTCATGGCGGCCAGCGCCGGGTCGTTCAGCAACCTGGTCGACTCTGACTTCATCCTCGACGAACGGGTAATCGGCGGGCTGCAGCAGGTGCCGTTGTTGTTGGCCGACAAGCTCGGCAGCGACGTGTATCTCGGGCAGCCGGTGCGCAGCGTGGCCTGGAATGACGCGGGTGTCACCGTCGTCGCCGACGGCATGACGGTGACCGCCCGGCACGTCATCGTGGCCGTTCCGCCGCCCCTGATCAGTCGCATCAGCTTTGTACCGCCGCTGCCGCGCCGCCAACAGCAGCTGCACCAGCACCTCTCCATGGGCTGTGTGATCAAGGTGCACGCCGTCTACGAAACACCGTTCTGGCGCGAAGATGACCTCTCCGGCACCGCGTTCAGCCCCTACGAGCTGGTGCACGAGGCCTACGACAACACCAACTTCAACGACCCGCGCGGCACCCTCGTGGGTTTCGTCTCCGATGAAGAAGCGGATGCCGTCTTCGCCCTGACCGCCGACGAGCGCAAAGCGCGCATCCTCGAGTCGCTATCGCACTACTACGGCGAACAAGCGTTGAACCCGGTCGTGTACTACGAAAGTGACTGGGGTTCCGAGGAGTGGACCCGCGGCGCCTACGCGGCGAGCTTCGACATGGGTGGACTAGCCCGCTACGGCGCCGAACTGCGCAGCCCCGTCGGCCCAATCTCTTTCTCCTGCAGTGATATGGCCGGCAAGGGCTACCAGCACGTTGACGGTGCCATCCGTGTCGGACAGGACACGGCCGCGGCGATCATCGCCCTGCGCATTCCGGATACGGCGTGAGGCTTCTGGCCGGCTACACCACTACCCGGCCAGAGCGGATGCGCCCGGATTTTTTCCGCGGAGAGACGCTCAGCCCGGCTGCGCTGCTCTGGGGTGAGCACGAGGACTAGCCGAGGGTTGCCCGTGCGGCACGCATAGGTCGGTGCATTCGAAGTCACCACAGCAGCGACACGGGCGGGAACCCTCGATGCCTCTAGGCTGTGGGGCATGCCCACACTGTTGCACCTCGATTCGTCCGCCGACCTCGTGACCTCGCGCTCGCGCGCGATTACGGCGACCTTCGCGGATACCTGGCGCGGTCTCAGCAGTGAACACACCGTCGTTCACCGTGATCTGCACCGGGAACCGTTGCCCCACCTGACCGATGCCGCGCTGCACTTTCCACCACGGCTCCGCCCGGAGGGCGCGAGCCCGAGCGCGGAGCAGGAAACGCTGCAGCAGCTCCTCATTGCGGAACTTGTCGCGGCCGACGTGCTGTTGATCGGTGTTCCGCTCTACAACTATTCGATGCCGTCGACCCTGAAGGCGTGGATCGATTACATTCACCTGCCGACGGTGACCGCTCCGTTCGACGACCCGACCAGTCAGCAGCCCCTCGCTGGTCGCCCGGCCGTACTCGTTTCCACTCGCGGCGCGGTCTACGACCCGGGCACCTCCACGGAGTTCGACGATCACGCGCTTCCGGCGCTGAGCCTGATTCTGGCGAACGCCTTGGGAATGACCGTCGAGACGATCGTAGCCACCCGCACTCTCAGCGAACGGTTCGGTGCTCCGACCGACCAGGTGGACAAGCAACACGAAGAGCTGGCCGCGGCGCACGAGTCCGCAACGCAGGCCGCGCGTCGCCTGGGCTGACGGACGCCTCGACGCCGTGACGTTGAGTGCGGTCGGCGCGCATCCGGCGCTGCGCCGCAACGTCGCCTTCTGGCAGGCCGTGCTGTTGACCGGCACCGGCGCGGTGCTGGGCGGAATTCTCGGCCTGCTGGGGCCCACCATGCTCGGGCTGGTCGGTCTCTTGCCTTTCGCACCGCCGTGGCCCCAGGTCGCCCTGCTCGTTCTGGGGCTACCTGTGATCATCGCGGTCGGCAGCTGGATCCTCACCCGCCCGGCCGAATTCGAAGAGCGTCTGCAGCGCACGCTGAGCTGATCCAGGTCACGATGCTGCTGGACACCGAAAGTGTGGCCGTTCAGGCGGATTCGCCCGGGTCAGCAGTCACCCGACGAATCGCTCCGTCATTGCCCTCGACGAGCGGCCGTAGCGCGCTTACTTGGCGGCGAGCAGGCGCGCAACGCGGGGCTTGACCTCGGTGGCGAGCAGGGTGATGGACTCGAGCAGGTGTTCCTGGGGAAGCCCACCGTGGTCGCCCTGCAGAAAATGACGCATGTGGCCGAGGTGCCCGTGCAGCGCGACAATGCGTTCCGCGACGTCGTCGGGGTCGCCCACGAAGTAGGCGCTGGGTGCATCGACCTGAGCCAGATAGGAACTGCGCTGCGGCACCGGCCAGCCCCGTAACCGACCCATCTCCACGTTCAAGTTCACCCATCCCGGATACATCCGCTCGACGGCTTCCTTTTTGGTCGGCGCCACCAGGCCGAAGGTCGCGACCGAGACCTTGATGTTGTCGCCGGTGTGACCGGCCTGCGCAGCTGACTGCCGGTAAAGGTTGGCGAGCGGCGCGAACCGGTGCGGCTCTCCGCCGATGATGGCGTAGGCGAGGGGGAGACCGAGGCGTCCGGCGCGGGCCGACGACGGCGCGCTGCCGCCGGTTGCGATCCAGATGGGGAGTGATCCCTGCACCGGGCGCGGCACGACGTCGAGCTGGGGGATCGACGGACGTGCGGTGCCCGACCAGGTCACGTTTTCGGTGGCGCTGGTGTTGAGCGTGAGCAGCAGGTCGAGCTTCTGGGCGTAGAGCTCGTCGTAGTCGGTCAAGTCGTAGCCGAACAGCGGAAAAGTCTCCACCGAGGAGCCGCGGCCGGCGGTGATCTCGATGCGGCCACCGCCCGAGATCGCATCAGCGATGGCGAACTGCTGGAAGACCCGCACCGGATCATCCGTTCCGATGATGCTCGCCGCGCTGCCCAGTTTGATCTGACTCGTCGCGGCGGCGGCCGCTGCGATGATCGCACCGGGCGAGGAGGCTGGCATCGACACGGTGTGGTGCTCACCGACACCGAAGTAGTCGAGCCCGGCTTTATCGGCCAGCACGATGGCGTCGAACAGGTTCCTGATCGCTTCCGCGGTGGAGCGTGAGCTGCCATCGGGGTTGAGCTGAGTGTCGCCGAAGCTGTAGGCGCCGATCTCCATGGTCTTCTCCATTGTGTACGGGATAGTGAGGCGTCGTCCGGGAACGGGCGCGCTTTCTGGTGCAGAAATCCTTCGACGACCTCACGCGTCGTGCGCGAGTCGCCCTAGCTAGTTTCGTGCCTCTGTTGCCAATTCGCGCAGCCCTGTGGAAAGGACGCGCGCGTCGCCCGGAGCGTGTGCGGGCTCTCGTTCTCGTGTCCGTGACGATGACACGCAGAAGCGATGTTGACGGGCTTTTTCGCGAGACTAAACGGGTACACCCAAAGTATATACAAAATGTATTGAAATAATAGTATTATGCGGGCATGGGTTCACTTTTACAAATTCGGAACGTGCCCGATGAAGCGCGCCGGGCGCTGAAGGCCAGGGCTGCAGCTCAAGGCGAGTCCCTCAACACGTATCTGCTCGATCTCGTTTCCCGAGAGGTCGCTCGTCCGACGGTCAGTGAGGTACTCGAACGCGCAGCCCGTCGAACGGAACACGCGCAGGCGTCCGCGCTTGAGGCACTCGCGGTCGCACGAACGGAGCGCACTGGCGAGGTGCAGGACCGGTCCGGCGCGTGATCGTTGTCGACGCCGCCGCTGTGATTGATGCGTTGACCGCGGTCGCTGGCACCGATGGTCTACGTTCCCGTCTGGCAGCTGAAGAGTTGCATGCGCCGAGCCTGCTCGATTATGAAATCGTCTCCGCCTTACGCGGCCTCACGCTGGGCGGGCACCTGAGCGCGGCTCGGGCGCAGGACTTGTTAGTCGACTTCGATGATTTGCCGATCCGACGGTGGCCCTCGGCTGAACCGCTGCGCCGGCGGGCGTTCCAGTTGCGCGACACTGTTTCGGCCTACGACGCTGCCTACATTGCTTTGGCCGAAGCGCTGCGTTGCCCGCTGCTCACCCGCGACGCACGATTGGCCCGAAGCAGCGGGCACAGTGTGCGGATTGAAGTGCATTAGCGGGCATCATCTGCTCACGCGGATGTCTGTCGGTACCGCCGCGCCCTAGTCTTCGAAGCTGTTCACCATAGCGAAGGCGGCGCGTTCCATATAATCCCAGAGAATTCCCCGCTGCAACGGCGGCAGATTGGCTGCGTCCACGGCGACTTTCATGTGGCCCAGCCAGCGGTCGCGGGCATCCGGGTTGACCTTGAACGGAATGTGACGCTGACGCAGACGGGGGTGGCCGCGCTGCTCGCTGTAGGTGCCTGGACCGCCCCAGAACTGCTCGAGGAACATAACCAGGCGGTGTTCGGCCGGTCCGAGATCTTCTTCGGGATACATGGGCTTCAGCACCGGGTCGGTGGCTACCCCGACGTAGAAGTCGTGCACGAGCTTTTCGAAGAACGGGGTTCCGCCGACCTCGTCGAAGAATGTGGGCACTGCGGCGGGACCGTTCTCACCCTCGCGCAGGTACACGTCGGCACGGCCTGCAGGCTGATCGGTGGGGTGTCGTTCAGTGGTCACGTGGTGCGGCTTTCTTCTGTTGGGTTGGTTCACTGTCAGTCAATGCCATCCCCACGAACTTCAGGGTCGGGCGTCTTCATCGGAGCCGGAACATTTTTGGGCTTGCGCGGCCCGCGGGGCTTGCGTACCGCGACCGGGCCGGTGCGCACGCCGGCGACGGCGTCGGGTACGGCCGCAGCGGCCTCTTCGGCGGCGTCGAGGGCTCCCTCGGCCGGTTCAATGGCCGAGCCGTCGATGGTGCCATCGCCCGTGGTCATGACCACGCTGTTGAGCGGTGTGAGCGGAACACCCATGCCGTCGAGTGCCTTCTTCATGTGCAGGCGTAGGTCACGGGCGAAGTCCCACTTGGCCGAGACCCGGGTCTTGACCACGAGCCGGGTCACGAGGGCTTCGGCGCTGATCGACTCGAGGCCCCAGATCTCGGGCTTTTCGAGAATGAAAGCGCGCCACTTGCGACTTGAGGCGAGGGCAGTGGCCACGCGCAAGAGTTCGTCTTGCACAGCCTCGACGTCGGAACTGTAGGGGATGGCGAGGTCGATGATAACGCGCGCCCAGCCCTGCGACATGTTGCCGACCCGCAGAATCTCGCCGTTACGCACGAACCACAGCGTGCCATCGATGTCGCGTACCTGAGTGATGCGAATTCCGACCGTTTCGACGACACCGGAGGCGAATCCCACGTCGACGATGTCGCCCACGCCGATCTGGTCTTCCACGACCATGAACAGGCCGTTGAGAATGTCCTTGACGATGTTCTGTGCGCCGAAACCGAGACCGGCGCCGAGCGCGGCGGTGAGCAAGGCGAAGGAACCGAGAATGTCCTTATTCAGGGTGGTGACGATGAGCAGGAGGGCGGTGATCAGGATGAACACGTTCACCACGTTCGCCAGCACGGCGCCGAGGGTGCGCGAGCGCTGCACGACGCGCACCGCGGCCAGCGGCGACACATTCAGTGCTTGGGTGTCGTCGACCTTCTGATTCTTCTTGACGCCGGAGACGATTTGTTGCACTACCCGGCGAATAACGAATTGCAGGGCCCAACGCAGCGCGAATGCGACAACAATGATCGCTGCAACGGCGAAGATCTTCTCCCAATAGTCGATCCACGGTATTTTTACAAAGTAGGCGCCGACGTCGGTCCAGAATGTTTCCCAGTTCATATCCAACCAAGTCTACCGAGGGGCCTCGGCAGCGCCCGGGAGGAGGCTACGGCGGCGCTGCTCCGGCCCCGACACGCGGCCTGCGCAACCCGGTGTGTGCACCGCAGGCAGCGGCATCCTCTCGGTTTGCGTGGAGTTTGCTGTGAACGTGAAGGGGAGAGAAGAAACCCCGTGACCAGCCTGAGGCCGGCCGCGGGGTTCACGGTGTCGTAGAGACGAGCGAACTAGATGGCGTCGCGCGCCTGTACCTTCAGCGATCGCTCGACTCCGGCCAGGTTCTCGACCACGAGACGGCGCAGGGCCGCCGGCTCCGGGTTCGCATCGAGCCAGGCCCGGGTCGCGTCGGCCAGGGCCTGGTTGTTCAGCGGCGCCGGGTAGAGACCGATGACGAGCTTCTCGCCGATCGAGAAGCTACGCGACTCCCACACGCGCTGCAGCATCTCGAAGTAGGTCGCGACAAACGGCTCGAGTAGGGCCGCGTCGTTGACCCGCAGGAACCCGGCGGCCGTCGTGCGCACGATGGTCGTCGCTGCCGTGTCAACGTCGATGAGTGACGACCAGGCGGCGAGCTTGCCGTCGGTCGTGGGGAGAGCGGCGCGGGCCAGGGCGGCCGACTGGGCGCCGGTGGCCGTGTTGTCGGCCGTGAGTGCCGCGTCGATCTCGGTGGCGTCGGCGCGTCCACCGGCCACAAGGGCGGTGAGCAACTCCCAGGCCAGGTCGGTATCGACCGTGAGGCCTTCCAACACAGTGCTGCCCGACCGCAGGGCCGCCACATTCTCGAGCTCGGCCGGGTTGGTCGCAACAGCGGCGAAGAACTTCACGAACTGAAACTGGGCGTCGCTGCCGGCCACAGCATTCTGGGCCAGCGTCCACAGTGCGTCGGCGACCTCGGTCGTGACGGCAGCGCGGTGTGGCTGGCCGACGTAGTAGTTCGCCGTGAGGACGACCTGGCCGAGCACGGTGCGCAACGTGGTCGACTCGGTTTCGGTGGCCACGTTGTTCAGCACCAGCCGCACGAAGTCGCGCGCCGTGGTCTCAGCGTCGCGGGTGGCGTCCCAGACCGAACCCCAGACCAGAGCGCGGGCGAGCGGGCTCTCAATGACGGAGAGATGTTCCAGCGCCACCGCCTGCGAGGCCGGGTCCAGGCGAACCTTGGCGTAGCTGAGGTCGTCGTCGTTGAGCAGGATCAGGTCGGGACGCTGGCGACCGACGAGGGCGGGGACATCCGTTCGCGAGCCGTCTACGTCGAGCTCGACCCGGTGCGTGCGCACGAGCTTGTGGGCGTCGTTGAAGGTGTAGAAGCCGATGGCCAGGCGGTGCGGGCGAATGGTGGGGTAGTCCGCCGCGGCGCTCTGTAGCACCGTGAAGCCGGTGATGACTCCGGCGTCGTCGACGGTGATCTCGGGGCGCAGGGTATTGACGCCGGCGGTTTCGAGCCACAGCTTCGCCCAGTCGCGAAGGTCCCGGCCGCTCGCCGCTTCGAGTTCCACGAGCAGGTCGCGCAGCTCGGTGTTGCCCCACTGGTGCTTCTGAAAGTAGGAGCCGACGCCGGTGAAGAACGCCTCGATACCCACCCAGGCGGCGAGCTGCTTGAGCACGGAGCCGCCCTTGGCGTAGGTGATGCCGTCGAAGTTGACGAGCACGTCGTCGAGGTCGCGGATGGTGGCGACGACCGGGTGGGTCGAGGGAAGTTGATCTTGCTTGTAGGCCCAGCTCTTCTCCATCACGGCGAAGGTGGTCCAGGCTTCCTGCCACTCGGTGGCTTCGGCGGTGGCGATGGTCGATGCCCACTCGGCGAAGCTCTCGTTGAGCCAGAGGTCGTTCCACCAGGTCATCGTGACGAGGTCGCCGAACCACATGTGGGCAAGCTCGTGCAGAATCGTCACAACCCGGCGTTCCTTGACGGCGTCGGTCACCTTGGAGCGAAAGATATAGGTTTCGGTGAAGGTGACGGCGCCCGCGTTCTCCATGGCGCCGGCATTGAACTCCGGCACGAACAGCTGGTCGTACTTGTCGAAGGGGTACGCATAGCCGAACTTCTCCTCGTAGTAGGCGAAGCCCTGGCGGGTCTTCTCGAGGATGTAGTCGGCGTCGAGGTACTCCGAGAGGCTTTTGCGACTGAACACGCCGAGTGGGATGGTGCGTCCGTCGCTTGAGACGAGTTCGCTGCGCACGACGGCGTACGGGCCGGCGATGAGCGCGGTGATGTAGCTCGAGATGGTGTGGGTGGGCGCAAACGCCCACGTGCTGGCGCCGTTGCCGGCATCGATGGGTTCGGGCGTGGTGGAGTTGGAGACGACCTGCCACTCGCTCGGCGCCGTGACGGTGAAGGAGAATTTTGCCTTCAGGTCAGGCTGCTCGAACACCGCGAACACGCGACGGGAGTCGGGTACCTCGAACTGGCTGTACAGGTAAACCTCGTTGTCGACCGGGTCGACGAAGCGGTGCAGGCCCTCACCGGTGTTGGTATAGAGCGCGTCGGCGACGACGACGAGCTCGTTCTCGGTCTGCAGGCCGTCGAGCTGGATGCGGATGCCGTCGCTCACGACGGCCGGGTCGAGCACGGCACCGTTGAGGGTCACCGCATGTACCTGTGCTGTGATGGCGTCGATGAAGGTCGAGCCGCCGGGGGTGGCGTTGAAGCGCACCGTGGTGGTGCTGCCGAATGTGGTGGGGCCGGTAGTGAGGTCGAGTACAACGCTGTAGCTCGCTACCGTGACGAGCGCGGCGCGCTCGGACGCTTCAAGGCGGGTGAGGTTCTCTCCAGGCAACTTAGTTCTCCAATTCGATTCACGATTCGATTCGCGACGGATTCCATTTGGAACGGTGCAGCTTCGGCGCTCGTGGCGCCAACGCACCCCGCAAGCCTAGCCATGATTAGGATGTGGGCATGAGAGCGAGCACCGATCCCGGCGTCGCGACCGCTGAACGTTACCGGGCCTTCGCCGAGGTTGAAGCCCGCGGAATGAGCGCCTGCTACGAACGCTGGGCGGCCGGAATTGCGGCCGATCCCGCCACTGTTGCCTTGATCGACCAGCTGCCCGCGGTCAAACGCCAACCGAACCTGGTGTTCAGCGCGGCCCGGTTGCTCGGGGCTGTTGCGGGGGAGTACCCGGCTTTCGCGGCCTGGCTGCGCGAGCACTGGGCGCTCGTTGCCGTCACCTGCCTGACCCATGCGACCCAGACGAATGAGCCCGGTCGGTGCGCTGTGCTGTTACCGGCCCTGGCGGCGCTCGCCGGACCGCTCGCGATAATCGAAGTGGGGGCATCCGCCGGTCTCTGCCTGCACCCCGATCGGTATAGCTACCGGTATCGGTTAGCCGGCGGTTCAGAGAGCGCCGGTGGCGAGTGGATGCTGCACCCGACCGACGGCCCCAGCCCGGTGGTGCTCGACTGCAACGTCACCGGCCCGGTGCCATTGCCCGAGCGGATGCCCGACATCGTGTGGCGGGCCGGAATCGACCTTCATCCCCTCGACGTGCACAGCGACGCGGACGTGGCCTGGCTCGAGGCGCTGATTTGGCCGGAGCACGACGACCGTCGCTCCCGGCTGCGCGCCGCAGTTGCCGTGGCCCGTCAGGAGACGGTCGAGATCGTGCCGGGGGACCTGGGCGACCAGATCGAGGCGCTCGTTGCCCGAGCTCCGGCCGGGGCCACCGTTGTCGTGTTCCACACCGCTGTGCTCGCCTACCTGAACGAGCAGGACCGCAATCGGTTCGCCGCGCAGATGACCCGACTGCCGGTGAGCTGGCTATCGAACGAGGGGCAGAGTGTGGTGCCCGGGGTGTTGGACCGGCTTGCGGAGGCGCCGGCACCGTCACATCCGATTCCGGCATCCGCTTTCATTCTGGCCCTGGACGGCGAGCCGATCGCCTTGACCCAGCCGCATGGTCGGTCATTACACTGGCTCGGGTGACTCGGCGGGGGGCTCGGCCGACGGCTCCGCTGGCAACGGCGCAGCGCTATCGGTCGCCCAGCCGAAGGAGGCGGATGGGTGCGTCATCACCGCCGCGTCGTGCATCGAAACGAAACTGCCGCCGTTCGGCCCATCGTTTGGTTCCTCATCGGGCTGCCAACGTGGGGTTTCGCTACTGCGGGTACCGAGGAGCCGTCGGGTGAGGGATTCGCCCGCCGACAACAGATCGTCGAGGGCGACCTGCAGGTCGTTGTCATCGACGGTGTCGGCGCGGAGGGCAGCGTGAAGCACGGCCCGGCGAATCAGCTCCTTCGCGAAGGAGCCCGTCACGCCTTCTGCACGGCGGGCAGCGGCGTCGAGGGCGGCTGGGCTGAACGGCAGCCCGCCCGCATAGCGTCGGAACAGGCGCTCGCGTTCGGCCAGGGCGGGCAAGGGTACTTCGACGGCGAGGTCGACCCGCCCTGGCCGTTCGGCCAGCGCGCGCTCGAGCACCTCGACCCGATTGGTGGTCATGACGAAGGCCACATCCATGTCGCCGTCGAGTCCGTCGAGAGCGTCGAGCACCTCGAACAACAGCGGCTGCGGAGTGGCATTGCGTTGCATCGCGACCAGGTCGATATCTTCCATAACGACGATGGACGGCGCAAAGGTGCGCGCGATCTCGGCAGCCGCAGCGATGTGCACGATGCTGGCACCGGTGAGCAGCACGGCGGTGATGCCCGGTGTTTCGCTGAGCAGGTGGCGCACCGTGAGGGTCTTGCCGGTGCCGGGAGCACCGTAGAGCAGCACGCCGCGCTTCAAATGCTGCCCGGCGGCGAGCAAGACCTGGCGCTGCTCGCCGATTCCGATGACGTGGTCGGTGATGGTGCCGAGGATACCCTCCGGCAGCACGATGGCGGCCGTCGGTACGACGGGTCGTTCCAGAAAGGTGATTCCGGCTCCGGCTCCGTATTCGGTTTGCACGAATGAGAGCACCTGTCCGCGCAGCACGCTGTGCTCGATCATGAGTGCGCGCAGGTGCTCGAGAAAACCGGTGACCGTACGCGGCGACTCGGCCATGATTTCGAGCTCGGCCGTGTTGCGCCCGAATTGCGGGTTCGCTGCGCGTTGCAGCACGGCAATCGGCTGCCCGTCAAAGCGGATGAGCCGGAAACCGAACGAAACGACCTGGCGAGTCGACGTCGGTCCGGTCGCCCGGGCCGAGAAGTCCACCGGTCCGGGCCCGAAACCCTGAAACGGGCTGGCCACGAGCTCGGACAGCGTCGAGTGAAACCGCTGCTGCCCGCCCGATACGCCCAGAAGCGCGGCCGGATCCGCGCCGGCCAACGTGCTCAGGGCGATGTCCGCGTCGACGAGGCGATGATCGGCCAGGGTCTCCGACACGACCGGCAGCGTCGACGCGTTGGCGCCGAGAAAGGCGCTGACGCGGTCGCCGAGTGGTGTCAGGCTCGACCCGGCCCGGTCATCCGCCGCAGATACGACCCGTTCCATGAAGTGTTTGAAGGCGCGCACAACGTCTCGGTCGAAAGTGTCCTCGGTCATGTCGTTCTCCTGTTCTTGTGACAGCTCTGTCGAACCTAGCGGGCCTGGGCGATGATTGCTCCAGCGACAGCGACAGCGACAGCGACGGTACGTGACTCGACACGGGCTCGATCCGGTCAGGAAAGGACTGGTCCAACTATGTGGCCGCCTGAGGCGCACTCCAGTAGTCGACGGCCCGGTACTACCAGGCGCCGGGCTTGTAATCCTTCAGAAAGACGCCGTAGAGGTCTTCGCCGGCCTCGCCGCGCACGATCGGGTCGTAGACCCGGGCTGCGCCGTCAACCAGGTCGAGCGGCGCGTGAAAGCCCTCCTCGGCCAGGCGCACCTTGGTCGGGTGTGGCCGTTCGTCGGTGATCCAACCGGTGTCGACGCTCGTCATAAGAATGCCATCATCGAGCATTTCCTTGGCGCTCGTACGCGTGAGCATGTTCAGCGCTGCCTTGGCCATATTGGTGTGCGGGTGGCCGGGGCCCTTGTAACCGCGACCGAAAACGCCCTCCATCGCCGACACGTTCACGATGTAGGTACGACGCGCAGCGGATGCCGTCAGCGAGGCCCGCAGACGGCTCACCAGCAAAAATGGTGCGGTCGTGTTACACAGCTGAACTTCGAGCATCTCGAGCGGATCGACGTCTTCGACGTTGGCCGTCCAACTGTTCGCGTCGTGCAGGTCGGGAACAAGCCCGCCGGCGTCGATGGCGGTGCCGGCGGCGAGACGCTCCAGTGACGAAGACCCGGCGGCGAGAGCCAGCCGGGTGAGGTCATCCGCTGTGAGCGCGCCGGCACCGGACGCCGCCGCGAGCAGCGGATGCCCGGAGACCGACGCAGCCAGGGCGAGCGGATGCGCATCATTGGTGTGTCCGAACGACACGATCTCGGGCAGGGGACCGTCGGGCAGCGGAGCATCCTCGGCCTCGACCAGGGGGGAGTACGAGCCGCGCGAGCGTCGCACGGTCTGCGCTGCATTGTTGATGAGAATGTCGAGCGGGCCCTGGGCCGCGACGGAATCAGCCAGGGCGATCACCTGGGCCGGGTCGCGCAGATCGATTCCGACGATGCGCAGGCGGTGCAGCCAGTCCTTGGAGTCGGGCATGGCGGCGAAGCGGCGAACGGCGTCGCGCGGAAACCGGGTCGTGACGGTGGTGTGGGCACCGTCGCGCAGCAGACGGAGTGCGATGTACATGCCGATCTTGGCGCGGCCGCCGGTGAGCAGTGCGCGTTTGCCGGTGAGGTCGGTGCGCGCGTCACGCTTGGCGTGGCTGGAGAGGGCGCAGCTCGGGCAGAGCTGGTGGTAGAACGCGTCGACCACGGTGTACTTCTGCTTGCAGATATAGCACGCGCGCGCAACAAGCAGCTCACCGGCGGTCGCCGCGCTGGTACCGAGGGAAAGCTGGGCGCCTCGGGTCTCGTCGTCGATGCGGGTGGGCGCGCCGGTGGCAGTGGCCGCGATGACGCTGCGATCGGCGTCGGCGATAACCGCGCGTTTCTCGATGCGACGCACCATCTTGACCGACTTGAACATCTTGGCAGTGGCCTGGCGCACAGTGACGAAGTCGGGGCTGTCCGGGTCGATGTCGGTCAAGGAGGCGAGCACGCGCAGGGTAACGGCGAGATCGTGTGGATCGATTCCGGCGAACTCGGCGGCCGGTGCTGCCGACTCGGCGGCGGTAGTGGGCGCAGAAGTCATTAGAAGATTCTACGCGGACCGACTGGGAGCATCTGTGTCAGCGAAACGACGGCGCCCACACGGAAAGCCTATTGCGCGTCCACCTGATCATCGACTGGGCCCGGCGAACAGATACCGGGAAGCACTACACCTTCGTCGATTCCTGAGCCGGAATGGCGCTGGTCGGCGGCTCGAAGGTGTGGTCAAACGGCATCTGGTCGGTATCGAGCAGGGGATTGTCATCTTGCGTTTTGACGAGTTCATGCGCTTCCTCTTCGCTGTTCACGCTCGGCATGGAGCCAGGAAGATGACGGTTGGCCGATTCCCGCAAGAAGAAGATGGCGATCGCACCGATGAACGACGTGCCCATCAGGTAGAACGCCGGCATCATGTCATTGCCGGTGCCCACAATGAGCGCCGCGATGATGAATGGTGTGGTCCCGCCGAATATGGCGACGGCGAAGTTGTACGAAATACCCATGGCACCGTACCTGCTCGCCGTCGGAAACAAGGCAGGCAGGGCGGAGGCGAGGTTGGAGACGTAAAACGTGACCGGGAACGCGATGAATGCCAGGCCGAGCAGAGTCGACCAGACGTCGCCGATACCGATCAGCAAAAACGCCGGGTAGGCCAGTACGACCGTGCTGATCGCTCCGATCCACAGCACCGGTCGGCGCCCGATGCGGTCGGACAGACGACCGGCCAGCGGGATACACAGGGCCATGACGACGAGAATAGGAATCGTCAACGCCGTGCCGTGCAATTCGTCGTAGCCCTTGTTCTCGGTGAGATAGGTGGGCATGTACGAGGTGAGGGCGTAGCCCACCGTATTCGCGGCGGCGACGAGGATCATCGCGATGATGATGTTGCGCCAGTATGCCTTGAAAATGGCGATCGGGTTCTTAGGGGTATCCGCCGTGGCGCCGATGGGATTCTTCTGCGCTTCCTCCTGGGCGTCGAGAGTGGCCTGGAAAGCGGGCGACTCGTCGATCTTCAACCGGAAGTAGATTGCGACCAGGCCGAGCGGCCCGGCGATGAGAAACGGAACCCGCCAGCCCCAATCCTCCATGACCGACTGCCCAAGCGTGAGCTGGAGTACCGAGACGAGTGAGGCACCGATGGCGAAACCGAGGTAACTACCCATATCGAGAAAACTCGCGAAGTAACCGCGTTGTGTGTCGGGCGCGTGCTCGCTGACGAAGGTTGTCGCCCCCGCGTACTCACCACCGGTGGAAAACCCCTGTACGAGCTTGACGAACACCAGCAGAACCGCCGCCCAGACGCCGATCTGGGCGTAACCGGGAAGAATGCCCACGGCAAAGGTCGAGGCGGCCATCAGACTCAGCGTCGTGGCGAGCACCTTCTGCCGACCGATGCGGTCACCCAGCCAGCCGAAGAACACGCCGCCGAGTGGGCGGGCGAAAAAGGTAGCGGCGAAGGTTCCGAGCAGGAACAGGGTTTGAACGGATGCGTCCGCCTCCGGCAGAAAGACCGGACCCATCGTGGTGATGAGGTAACCGAAGATACCGACGTCGTACCACTCCATGGTGTTTCCCACGATGGTGCCACCGAGGGCACGCTTCATGATGGGTTTGTCGACAACATTCACGTCGGATACGGCGATGCGTCGGCGGCGCAAAGTTTTCGCGGGCTTTTTCCTCCCGGTCGAGGCGTTTGTGGCGTCGAAATTCGGGTTGGAAGTACCTCGGTCAGTGGGCATGAAATTTCTCCCGTGGAGATATTGTGCTGCGAAGTCAAGGCTGTACTGCGTCGTGCAGATTTTTTCAGTTGCATAAGAATACCCCCGAAGGGGGGCATTGCCTAAAGAGCAAATCTCGTTGTTGGGGAAGACTCCGCAAGTTCTGCCTAGGCTGGAGGTATGACTGATTCCGTAGATTTCTGGTTTGACCCCTCGTGCCCCTGGGCCTGGATGACTTCGCGCTGGGTGGACGAGGTTGCGCGGCTGCGCAATCTCGACGTGACCTGGCACGTGATGAGCCTCGCCGTACTCAACGAAGACCAGGACGTGAGCGCGGACTATGCGGCGTTCTTTCCGCGGGCGCTCAAGTACACCCGACTCGTCGCCGCCGCTGCCGAACTTCACGGCCAGCCGATGATCAAGGCGCTGTACGACGCGCTCGGCACCCAGATTCACCCGGGCGGTAGCAACAATCCCGACGAGGTCATTCCCGCAGCGCTCGCCGAGGTGGGACTGCCCGCCAGCTTCGCGGCCTTCGCCGACAGTGAGGAGTATGACCGCCAAATGCGCGCGAGCCACTTCGACGGCATCAATCGGGTCGGACAGGACGTCGGAACCCCGGTTATTGCGGTCAACGGTGTAGCGTTCTTCGGCCCAGTCATCTCACCGGCACCCATGGGGGACGCCGCACTGGCCCTGTGGGACGGCGTCGTGGCGCTTGCGAGTTACGACGGGTTCTTCGAGCTCAAGCGCAGCCGTACCCGCGAACCAATTTTCACCCCAGTGGCCAGCACTAAATAGACTGATCACATGCGCATCCACATCGCCACGGACCATGCCGGTCTCGACCTCAGCCACCACCTGATCACGCACCTGAGTGCGGCCGGTCACGAGGTCATCGACCACGGCCCCCAGACCTATGACGCCCTCGACGACTACCCGGCGTTCTGCATCAACGCCGCGCAGGCAACCGTCGACGACCGCGAGTCCGGCATCGAAGCGCTCGGGGTCGTATTCGGCGGTTCCGGCAATGGCGAACAGATCGCCGCCAACAAGGTGTCCGGAGCCCGAGCAGCCCTCGTCTGGAATCTCAGCACGGCCCGGCTCGCTCGTGAGCACAACGATGCCAACGTCATTTCAATCGGGGCCAGGGAACACACGATCGCGGCGGCCACGAGCTTTATCGATGCCTTTGTTGCCGAGCCGTTCAGTGACGAGGAACGGCACACGCGGCGCATCCGTCAGCTCGGCGAGTATGAGCGAACCGGGACCATCGCCGGGAAAAACGTCGACGGCAGGTGAACTGAGGTGCCAGAGGGTCACTCCGTTCATCGCATCACCCGCCAGTTTCAGCGCAATTTCATCGGCCACCGCGTAACAGTCAGCTCGCCGCAGGGCCGGTTCGCGACTGGCGCCACCCAGCTCAGCGGACATTCGGTCACAGATGCTCGCGCCGTGGGCAAGCAGATGTTTCTGGAGTTTGATCACGGATTGTGGTTACGCATCCACTTGGGATTGTATGGCGCCTGGGATTTCAGCGGCGAGGTTCTCATGGATGCCACGATGGCGTCGGCCAACGGCCGGATGGGCCAGACCAACCAGCACGGCACCAAGGTCGCGGTGGGAGCCGAGGCCGCGACCTTTGACGCCGATGGTGAAAATTCGATCTTCAGTATCGGGGCGCCGCGGCGCACGCGGGTGCGTATGTCCGAGCAGGAAAAGGAGATCGAGCCCGTCGATATCTTTCCCCCCGAACCGGTCGGCCAGGTACGGGTGCGGCTGCTCACCGACACGGTGTGCGCCGACCTGCGTGGACCGACGGCGTGTGAGGTGCTCGACCCGGCTCAGGTCGACGCTGTGATCGCCAGGCTCGGACCCGATCCGGAACTGGACAACACCCCCGCGGCCGAGGAACGCTTCGTTTCTGTCGTGCGAAAAAAACCCACGCCGATCGGCCGGCTGTTGATGGACCAGAGCGTGGTCAGCGGAATCGGCAACGTCTATCGTGCCGAAATACTCTTTCGTGCCGGTCTCAACCCGCACACTCCCGCCAAGTCACTCAGTGACGAAACCGTGCGCGCGCTGTGGCAGGACTGGGCACACCTCTTGCATATAGGTGTTGCCACTGGCCAGATGATGACCATGGACAAGCTCGAGGGCACCGGGTACCGGCGCGCCATGAGGAGTCGGGCCCATCGGCACTGGGTCTACAAACGCGAAGGCCTGCCCTGCCGAGTCTGCGGTACGCACATTGTGCTCGAAGAAATGGCGGCCCGCAAACTGTACTGGTGCCCGCGCTGTCAGGCGTAACCGCTCCTGCCACCCCGTGAGGGGACAGCACGCGTGGTACTCGGGTGTCGGGCATGCTGCGAAAATAAAGTCATGATCCATCGTCGATTTGCCCGGCCGCGCCGGCGTGTTGCAACCGTCGTCAGCGGCGCCATTGTCGGAGCGGTCGTACTCACCGTCGCACTGACCGCCTGCTCGAGTGACAACGGCGCCGGCGTCATCGACACCGTCGGCAGCATCGACTTCGTCAATCCGCTCGCGATCCCGCCGCTGGCCGAATCGACCGTGAATGCCGCGGGTGAGCGAGTCTTCGACCTCACCGCCCAAGAGGGAACGAGCGAGTTCGTGCCGGGCATCACTACCAATACCTGGGGCTACAACGGCAGCTACCTCGGTCCGACCCTCGTCGCCGAGCGCGGCGAAAACGTGCGCATCAATGTCTCCAACAACCTGCAGGAAGCTACGAGCGTGCACTGGCACGGCATGAACCTGCCCGCAAAAATGGACGGCGGCCCGCACCAGATGGTCGAGCCGGGCGCAAAGTGGAGCCCGAACTTCACGATCGACCAGCCCGCCGCAACCCTCTGGTACCACCCGCATCCCGACGGCACAACCGAGCATCAGGTGGAAATGGGCCTGGCCGGCCTGTTCGTGATCCAGGACGACGAGGAGGCCGCACTCAACCTGCCCCGCGGCTACGGGGTCGATGACATACCCGTTGTGGTGCAGGATCGCCGCTTCGACGCTCAGGGCCGATTCATCAGCGACGTCCGCGGTTACATCGGTCCGATCGGCGATGAGCTGTTGGTCAACGGCACCCTTGCGCCGTACTTCGACGTGACGACCGAGGTGGTGCGCTTGCGCCTGGTCAACGGATCGTCGGCGCGCGTGTACGACTTCGGGTTCAGCGACGGCCGGTCTTTTGACGTGATCGGAACCGATGGGGGACTGCTCCCTGCGGCGGCACCGATGGACGGCATCCGCTTGTCACCGGGGGAGCGCGCCGAGATCCTCGTGACAGTGATCCCGGGTGAGACTGTGAAACTGCAGTCCACCCCACCCAACCTCGGCACCTCGGCCCGAGCGGCGACCCGCAACGCCGGTGATGACACGCTCGACGTGCTGGAGTTGCGCGCGGCCGACACTCTCGGCAGCATCGGCGCCGTATCGACGACCTTGGCGAACATCGAGCCACTCCAGAAAGCGGATGCCTCCGTCGACCGCTCGTTCACCCTCAACGGCTACACGATCAACAACCGGCTCATGGACATGACACGCATCGACGAGACCGTCGAGGCCGGTGCCACCGAGGTGTGGACCGTCGATAATGCCATGCCGTTGCCACACAACTTTCACGTGCACGCCATGCAGTTTCAGGTACTGCGGGTGGGGACGAAATCGCCGCCACCCGAACTTTCCGGCTGGAAGGACACGATCTATCTCGAGCCGGGCGTGCGCTACGAACTCATCATGCAGTTCGCGGAATATACCGATCCGGAGTTTCCGTATATGTTCCACTGCCACATGCTTGCCCACGAAGATGCCGGAATGATGGGCCAGTTCGTCGTGGTGGAACCCGGTGAGCAGGCCGGTACGCCGCCGACGGCTCACGACGCGAGCGTGCCGAAAGTAAACCGGGCCGTTGGCAGCGGGCCGCGCGTGATCTCGGAGGCCCATGGCCACTAGCGTCGGATATCCGACTAACCGACGAAAGCCGCCAGCTACGGGCTGACGGCTTTCGCTGGGTGCATATTCACTCTGTGGAGGGGACGACGGGAATCGAACCCGCGTCATAAGTTTGGAAAACTCAGGCTCTACCATTGAGCTACGTCCCCAGGCTCAAAATTTGAGCACTCGAACATCGTAGTACAGGAAAGCGGGGGGCGTTTGCCAGTGCGGGCGCATCCGCTCGAACGGCGTGCATTAGACTGGACGAGGTCAATCCGCCTGTCGTGAGCTTTCGCCTGCGCCAACAGATTGGTTCCCCAACAAAGCAGTATCGATGGGTCGACGTAGATCCGGGGCGTAGCTCAGCTTGGTAGAGCGCTCGTTTTGGGGGCGAGAAGTCGCAGGTTCAATTCCTGTCGCCCCGACATTATCCGCAGCACACCGTTTCAATACACAGGAGAGTCTCGAGTGAAGTCCACGGTCGAAAAACTGAGCCCCACGCGCGCCAAGCTCACCATCACGGTGAGCCCCGACGAGCTGAAGCCAGCCATCACCCACGCCTACGGCCACATCGCCGAGGACATCAACATCCCCGGTTTTCGTAAAGGCAAGATCCCGCCGGCCATCATCGACCAGCGCGTCGGCAAGGCCGCTGTCCTGGAACACGCCGTCAACGAGGGTCTCGACGGTTTCTACCGTGCGGCCGTCGAAGAGAACAAGCTGCGCCCCCTGGGTCGTCCAGAGGCCGACATCGTCGAATGGCCGAGCAACACCGACTTCTCCGGTGACCTGCTCCTCGCTATCGAGGTTGACGTACGCCCCGAGATCGACCTGCCCAGCTACGCCGGCCTCAAGCTCACCGTTGATGCCGTCGCGGTATCCGACGAAGAAGTTGCCGAAGAACTCGACAAGCTGCGTAGCCGGTTCGGTACGCTCATCACCGTCGACCGTCCCGCCAAAACCGGTGACTTCGCTCAGATCGACTTGAACGCCGCAATCGACGGCGAAGAGGTCGACACCGCCAGTGGCATCTCCTACGAGCTCGGCTCCGGCGACCTCATAGACGGTATCGACGAAGCGCTCGACTCGCTCAGCGCCGGCGAGACCACGACTTTCAACTCCGACCTCATGGGTGGGGACCACGCGGGTGAGACGGCTGAGATCACCATCACCGTGATCGCCGTGAAGGAGCGCGAGCTTCCCGAGGCGAACGACGACTTCGCTCAGATCTCGAGCGAGTTCGACACCATGGCCGAGCTGACCGAGAGCCTCAAGGTTCAGGTGGAGAAGTCCAAGGCCTTCGGTCAGGGCAGCCAGGCCCGCGAGCGCCTCATCGAGACGCTCCTCGGCTCGGTCGAGGTTCCGATCCCCGCCGCGATCATCCTCGACGAGGTGAACCGTCACCTCGAGGGCGAAAGCCGCCTCGAAGACGACACGCACCGCGCCGAGGTCACCGAAGCCAGCGAGAAGACGTTCCGTCAGCAGATCCTGCTCGACACGATCGCCGAAGCTGAGCAGGTCAAGGTCAGCCAGGACGAGCTCACCCAGTACCTCATCCAGGGTGCAACCCAGTACGGCATGGACCCGAGCGAGTTCGTGCAGACGCTCAACACCAACGGCCAGATTCCGTCGATGGTTGCCGAGGTTGCCCGTAACAAGGCCCTCGCCATTGCCCTGGGTCGGGCTGAGGTCGTTGACTCCAACGGCAAGCCAGTCGACCTGAGCGAGTTCACGGGCCCGGTCGACGAAGAGGGTGCTGGTGAAGAGGATGCAGCTGAGGCGGCCGTTGACGCTGCACCCGTTGACGCTGCACCCGTTGCTGAGGCTGACGCAGAGGTCGACGAGAAGCCGAAGAAGAAGAAAGCCGCTGCTAAGAAGTAGCGTGCGTAGCAATACTCCCTAAGCGCGTGCATGGGCCGGCCGGATTCACTCCAGTCGGCCTTTTGCATGCTGTGGGAGCCTGGGCGTGCGCCCGGTAATCTGCCGAGGGCGAACACAGCCGTTTTCCGCCGCGCGCTCCGATAGATTCATTGAGAAGCGACAACTGAAACGGAGCACGACATGGCCGACCCGACACCCACTAACGGTGTATTTGACCGACTGCTGAAGGACCGCATCATCTGGCTCGGCTCAGAGGTCCGTGATGAAAATGCCAACGAGATTTGCGCCAAGATTCTGCTTCTGGCAGCCGAGGACTCAAAGCGCGACATCTACCTCTACATCAATTCTCCCGGTGGTTCGATTACCGCCGGTATGGCGATCTACGACACGATGCAGTTCGTGCCCAATGACATCGTCACGGTCGGCATCGGAATGGCGGCCTCGATGGGCCAGTTCCTGCTCACCTCGGGCACCAAGGGTAAGCGGTACATCACTCCGAACGCTCGCGTGCTTCTGCACCAGCCGTCCGGCGGATTCGGTGGCACGGCGGCCGATATCCAGACCCAGGCACGCCTCATCCTCGATATGAAGCAGCGACTGTCGGAGATCACAGCCGTGCAGACCGGCAAGACCCCCGAGCAGATCAACGCTGACGGTGACCGCGACAACTGGTTCAGCGCTCAGGAAGCCCTCGAGTACGGTTTCGTCGACCACCTCCGCGCATCCGCTTCGGATGTCATCGGCGGCGGCGGCACCGATCCCGACGCCGACGCCACCAAGTAGTCCGCCGAAACTGAACAGGAAGAAATCATGACTATCCCCACATTCGGTGGAACGGCCTACAGCTCAATGGGCGGCTCAACCAAGAATTCGCCCGAATCCCGCTATATCCTTCCCACCTTCGAAGAGCGCACCGCCTACGGGTACAAGCGCCAGGACCCCTACGCGAAGCTGTTCGAAGACCGCATCATCTTTCTCGGCGTGCAGGTTGACGATGCTTCGGCCGATGACGTGATGGCCCAGCTCCTCGTGCTTGAAAGCCAGGACCCGGACCGCGACATCACCATGTACATCAACTCACCCGGTGGATCGTTCACCGCCATGACGGCGATTTACGACACCATGCAGTACATTCGACCGCACGTGATGACGGTCTGCCTCGGGCAGGCGGCATCCGCTGCGGCCGTGCTTCTGGCCGGCGGTACCGCGGGCAAGCGTCTCGCTCTGCCGAACGCGCGCATCCTCATTCACCAGCCCTCGGTTGGCGGCCAGGGCGGCGGCCAGGCCTCGGATATCGAGATTCAGGCGGCTGAGATTTTGCGCATGCGCGTCTGGCTCGAAGAGACCCTCGCCCACCACTCCAACCGGAGCGTGACGCAGGTCAATAAGGACATCGACCGCGACAAGATCATGAGCGCAGCAGAGGCCCTCGAATACGGCCTCATCGACCAGGTTCTGACCAGCCGGAAGAACCTTCCAATGCTCGTCAAATAGCCTGTGGCCTGAACCGGCCTGACCGGCGCGTCGCCTACGGGCGGCGCGCCGTTTCGGTTTATTGCGTGCTGCACCTAACTGTCGGATGCACGGACTAGGCTAAATTGCAGCGAGACCAATGGAGGAGGCTGACATGGCCCGAATCGGTGAAAGTGCCGACCTGCTCAAGTGTTCCTTCTGCGGAAAGAGCCAGAAGCAGGTGCAACAGCTCATCGCCGGCCCTGGCGTGTACATCTGTGATGAATGCGTCGAGTTGTGCAACGAGATCATCGAAGAGCGCCTGGCTGAAGCTGGCTCTGAAGACACGACCGGCGAGTTTGACCTCCCCAAGCCCAAAGAAATCTTCGGCTTCCTTGAGGAATACGTCATTGGCCAGGAACCTGCCAAACGTGCCCTCGCCGTTGCCGTTTACAACCATTACAAGCGTGTCCGGTCCCGGGCTACACTCACCGCCGCTGAGGCTATCCACGACGACGTCGAGATCGCCAAGTCCAACATTCTGCTCATCGGCCCGACCGGTTGCGGCAAGACCTATCTCGCCCAAACCCTTGCCAAGCGCCTCAACGTTCCCTTCGCCGTAGCGGATGCGACGGCCCTCACCGAGGCCGGCTACGTCGGCGAAGACGTCGAGAACATTTTGCTCAAGCTCATCCAAGCCGCAGACTACGACGTCAAACGGGCCGAGACGGGCATTATCTACATCGATGAGATCGACAAGATCGCCCGCAAGGCCGAAAACCCGTCGATCACCCGCGATGTTTCGGGCGAGGGCGTGCAGCAGGCGCTCCTGAAAATTCTCGAGGGCACGATCGCCTCGGTTCCCCCGCAGGGTGGGCGCAAGCATCCGCATCAGGAATTCATTCAGATCGACACCACGAACGTGCTGTTCATCGTGGCCGGCGCTTTCGCCGGGCTCGAAGACATCATCTCGTCTCGCGCCGGCAAGAAGGGCATCGGTTTCGGAGCTCCCCTGCACGTCAAGGGCGACGACATCAACCTGTTCAGTGAGGTTTTGCCCGAAGACCTGCACAAATTCGGGCTGATTCCCGAATTCATCGGGCGTCTGCCCGTCGTCACGACGGTCACGCAGCTTGATCAAGTGGCCCTCATGCAGATTCTGACCGTGCCCAAGAACGCGCTCGTGCGACAGTACCAGCGCATGTTCGAGCTCGACGGGGTCGAGCTCGAGTTTGAGCAGCCCGCGCTCGAAGCCATTGCCGACCTCGCCGTGCTCCGAAAGACCGGGGCCCGAGGCTTGCGAGCCATCCTCGAAGAGGTACTCGGCCCGGTCATGTTCGAGGTGCCGTCGAGCACCGACGTGGACCGCGTCATCATCACGCGCGACACGGTGTTGAACAACGCGCCCGCTGAGATGGTGCTGCACAAGTCCCGCGACGTAAAATCGGCGTAGGTGGATGTGGACCGCGGAGGTCCTGCGCTCACGGAGATGCGAGCGTACGCTCAGTGGCCGTGTCGCCGGTGGGGGCGAATGAAGTGCGAATCAAGATTCCGGCCGTCGTGCGTTCAATGGTCAACGCGGACAACGCTGCGGCCAGCGCGAGGAAAGCGCCCGTCACTTCGAGTCCCTCTTCGAGAGCGACCATTATGTGGTACGGCAAGCTGGCGCGCGCGAGATCGTTGGCTTGTCCGCCGACCACGATGCCGCCGATGGCCTCGAAACCGACAGCGCCGAGTAAGAATATGATGCCAGCGACGATGAGACGGCGACGGAGATGTCGATTGATTCTCTTGGCGATCCAGAGAACGATCAGGCCGGCAATAACGGCCAACGGCACACCGGCCGTTAGCCAAGCGTACGTAAATCGGCTGCCGAGATCGAAGCGCGCGAGCTTTTCATGAAGCTGGGCGATTTCGTCGGCCGAGAGCACGACGGCTACGGCAGCGAGTAAAAAATAGGGCACGCTACTTGCTCTCTCATTTCGAACAGCGAACCCGATAGTGGCGAGGGAGAGCGCAATGGTGGCTAAGAGCAGCCCTGACGCCCAGGCCCACAGGTTCGCTTCACCGTCAGCATAGATCAGGCTCGCCAGGGCGCTGAGCGCGTCCCACCCCGGGGTCGTGCTGTCGAGGTTGGCGCGCAGGTAGTGCGCGACGAATCCGACCACAAGCATGAGTGTGAAACCGATGGCGGCGATCCAGAAAAGCCGCCGTCGACTCCTGCCCGGAATTGCATCTGTCGTAATGTCCATGGGCAAGGACCGTACGACAAGCCAACGCGCTGCGCACCCCCCAATGTTGGGGGATTACCGAGCGTCGCGTCCCACCGTCCGCAATCGCGAGGTGTCGGGGGCAGGGGGACGAGTCTCGGAGACGTGGCTGCGCCGCGCGGAAAGTGCATCAGCTTACTGCTTACGAGCCCCCTGCATCCTCGTTAAGGCCACGTCGGTCGAGCAGCGGCTGCAGATCGGCGTCGCGGCCGCGCCAATGCCGGTAGGCCTCGAGCGGATCCTGAGTGCCGCTGACTCCGAGCAGGCGATCACGAAAACGATCGCCGTTGGCGCGAGTCAGGCCGCCATTCTCCCTAAACCATTCCACGGTGTCGGCGTCGAGTACCTCGCTCCAGATGTAGGAGTAGTACCCGGCGTCGTATCCTCCCGAGAATGTGTGCGCGAAGTAGGTGCTCGCGTAGCGGGGGGGAACAGCCGGATTGTCCAGTCCAACAGAAGCGAGGGTATCCGCTTCGAACCGGAAAACGTCAGCGACGATCGTGTCGGCGTCAATGCGGTGCCAGGCCTGCTCGAGGAGTGCAGCGGCGAGATACTCGCTGGTCAGGAAGCCCTCGTTGAAAGCCGACGATGCTTGGATGCGGTCCACCAGTTGCTGCGGCATCGCCTCACCGGTCTGGTAGTGACGGGCGTAGTTGGAAAGTATTTCGGGCCAGAGCATCCACATCTCATTAACCTGACTGGGGAATTCCACAAAGTCCCGATAGACGTTGGTGCCGGAGAACTTGGGAAAGGTAGCGCGGGCCAGAAGCCCGTGCAAGGCATGACCGAATTCGTGGAACAGCGTGGTGACCTGGTCGTAGGTGAGGAGAGTCGGCTGCCCGGCAGCAGGTTTCGACACGTTGAGGTTATTGCAGACCACGGTCGTATCGGTTCCGAGCAGCGCTGACTGCGAGACCAGGGCGTTCATCCAGGCCCCGCCGCGCTTGGAATCGCGGGTGTAGAAGTCGCCGATGTACAGACCGAGCGCAGAGCCCTCTTCAGTGGTGACCTCGAAGACGCGCGCTTCGGGGTGCCAGCCGACCAGTTCGGGCCTCGCCGTGAAGGTCAGCCCGTAGAGCTGGTTGGCCGCGTAGAAGACCCCATTGGCCAGTACGCTTTCGAGCTCGAAGTAGGGGCGCATGGCCGCGGTGTCCACGTCGTACTTTTCCTGCCGCACCTTTTCGGTGTAGAACGCCCAGTCCCAGGCAGCCAGCTCGAAACCGCCGCCCTCGGCATCGACCACGGCCTGCAGGTCGGCCTGTTCGACGCGGGCATTGCGGGCAGCAGCCGGTGCGAGACGCCCGAGCAAATCCCATACGGCACCGGGTGTCTTGGCGGTTTCATCGGCGGTCACGTAGGCGGCGTGACTGTCAAACCCGAGCAGGCGGGCGCGCTGGGCGCGCAGGTGCGTGATCTCGATCACGAGAGGCCTGTTGTCGTTGGCCGCTCCCGTTGCATCGGAGCGGATGCCGCGGGCTCGGCTTGCCGCGAGCAAGCGTTCGCGCACCCCCCGGTCGGTGAGGCTCGCGAGGTAGGGGTGCGAGGTAGGGAGCACGAGGTTGATCAGGTATTTGCCGTCGAGCTGGCGTTCCCGAGCGGCCTCGGCCGCCGCCGAGATCTCGCCATCCGTGAGTCCGTCGAGTTCGGCCACGTCGTCAATGACGAGGGCGAGCGCGTTGGTGTCGGCCAGCAGGTTCTTTTCGAAGCGGGTGGTGAGGGTCGACAGCCGCGAGTTGACATCACGCAGTGACTGCTTGTCATCGTCACTCAAGCCGGCGCCGGCCAGCGTGAACTCGGTGAAATAGCGGTCGATGAGGTACAGTGACTCGGCGTCGAGTGTGAGGCTGGAGCGCTGCTCGTGCACCGTTTCGAGACGCGCGTAGAGAGCGGGATCGAGCCGGATGGCGTCAGCGTGGGCGGCCAGAAGCGGCGCGAGTTCTTCTTCGAGGTCGTTCGTGAAGTCGGTGGAGTCGGACGAGCTCTTGTTGAAGAAGGCCGCGGAGACCCGGGCGAGCATTTGTCCGCTGCGCTCGAGGGCGACGAGCGTGTTGTCGAAACTCGGGGCATCCGCTGTGCCGGTGATGGCGCTGACTTCGGCGAGCTGCTCGGTCATGCCCTGCAGAAAGGCCGGCCGATAGTGTTCGTCGGTAATAGACGCGAAGGGCGGCAGCTGGTGGGGCAGCGTGCTGCGCGTGAAAAAAGGGTTGTTCGCGGTGGAAGCCATGCGTCCACACTAGCCAACACGGTCCTTGGGGCCGACGGCGCGAAGAAGTAATGACGCCGATGTCGGACATCGAGCAGCTCACCCGCCCGAGTTACGAGTTACTGCTGCAGGCCACTCGGCGCGCACGGCGCTGAGCGCATCGTCGAGACTGACTCCCCGTCGATGTAGGGCCTGCGCGAAGAGTCGCGCACTCGCACGAGACTCGTCGTCGATGCCCTGACCGGCGCGCACCCTGGTGCCGCTGCCCCGACTGGTCGAGATGAGCCCCGCCGCCTCCAACGCGGCATAAGCACGCGCGACGGTGCCCGTCGCTATCCGCAGATCGGTCGCGAGCTGGCGCATCGAGGGCAGGCGCTGGTCCGCCACGAGCGATCCGGCCCGGATCTGATCCGCCAACTGGGACCGAATCTGCTCAAACGGCGGTGTGGCCTGGTCTTCGTCGATGGTGATCATGTGCCACGGTTCATGAGTGCTGAGTGGATGCCGCATTCGCTGTCGAGGCGCGTGCCGGATAAACGCGGCCGAGTGGCTGCGTGGTGGCATCCAGGATCGAGAGGCTGACCAGAACCCCTCCGAGTAGAGCGACGACCAGCCCGGCGACCAGCTCGGTGAGACCGAAGGCGGCGGCTGGCTGCACAGCGGAGGTAGTCCCGCCGGGCAGGAAGGTGATTGCAGCGTTTCTCGTGGCCCAGCCGGCGACGAGCAACACAGCGCCGGAGTAGAGAAACAGTGCTCCAGAACTGAGCTGCATGACTACGCGCGTGGCCAGAACTCGTACGGCCCGATCGAGCTCGTCGAATTGTTCTGAGCGCGCTGCCGAGGCGAGTCGACCCAGTGCGAACAGTGTCGCCGCGGCGAGCAGCACGGTCAAGCCGATCAACGGCACACCGTAATACCAGCCCGGGTAGGGGCCCGCTGTGCGTGAGCCGATGGTGATCGAACGAAAAGCGCCGTCAGGCGGCGCGCTTGCGGTCAAGCCGGCGATGATCGCGAAGGCGACCACGGCGACTGCAGCACAAAGCGGCAGCAGAAATCCCCAGGCCGGTCCGTACGTCCACACTCGGCGCGGCACCAGGTCGGCAGAGCGGCGTGTGGGCCGGTCGGTCACGATGCGAGTGGGCATCAGTGCGAAGACCAGCAGGCCGATTGCCGCAGCGACTCCGGGGGCCAGCATCAGCGGCAAACCGTACCAGCCCGGTTGCGCCTGGTGGACCCGGTCGAGCGCCCAGAGCGCGACTGCGACGGCCGCGAGGGTGCCGACGTTGCGAAGCATGATCGAGCGCGCGAACCTGCGCGCGGTCACCGTGCCAATCTCGGGAACCGTCACGACGAGACGGGCCAGGCTTTTTCGGCTGCCCACCCGAACAATTCCGACCACCAGGAAAACGAGCAGGAAATAGATGAGAAACAACATGCATGCCGCCTTTTGTGTATCACTCAGGTGATACACAAAAGGCTAGCAGGCGTATCATCGCGCAGCTACACGTGAGACCCTAAAGCCATTCCTCGTCATCGTCGTCGACGTTGGTGGACGGCTGCGTGATGGTTGCGCTGTCGTCGACCGGGTTGAATCGGACAATGGTGCCATCGTCGAGTTCGACCACCGGTTTGGACTCCAGCCAGGTCAGGGTCCAGTGCCAGGTGCTGCTGTCGACGGCCAGCGCCGTGACGTCATCTTCGACCGATCGCACGGCGATCTCAACAACGTGCGGCAGCCCCGCCGGCAGAGTGCCGCCCAGGGCCCATCGGGTTCCTAACTGCATGATCTAGACGTCGATCTCGTAGGTGACCCAGTCGGTACGCGTTCCGAGCTGGTCGTAGAGCACTTGCGCGGTTGCGTTGTCGGCGGCGGTCACGAGCTGAATCTGCGCCAGCGTGTGCAGGCGGGCATAGGTCTTGGTGAATTCCATCAAAAGGGAGCCGACGCCATTCTTGCGTGCGTCCTCGGCCACATAGAGATCGTCCAGGAACAGCGCCAAGTCGCCGCTCAGGGTGCGCGGAACGGTGCGATAGTGGGCAAAGCCGACAAAGTCACCATCGTCGTTGACCGCCACGGCACCAACAAGGGCGTTGTTCGCGTCGATAATCCAGCTCCACACCTGCAGGGCTTTCTGATCGGTCAGTTCTCTTTCGTAGAACGCGCTGTAGCCTTCAAACAGGCCCAGCCAGGCAAAAAAGTCCTTGTCGCCCAGTGGGCGCACGGTCACTGACATCTGGTTTCCTAACTTTCCAACACGGTGGCGAACACGATGTCGGTCACAGCGAGTTCGCTGCCGCCGACAAAGGTCAGATTGTGAATGCGACCAACAGCTTTGAGATCAGCAGCGGCCAGGGTGAGCAGGGCGATCTCGGCGGGAGCACCGCATATTACTGCGGAATCCACCTCGGACTTTTGCGACGCCTTCGCATCCGTTTTGGCACGACGGATTCCCGTCAAAGCGCGGCTGGCCAGATCGAGCAGAGCGATATTGCCGGTGGCAACCTCGTCACTGCCGAGCAGATCGGCTGCGACCGGCCACGGCGCGGTGTGCACCGAGCCGTCGTTCGTCCAGGACCAGGCTTCTTCGGTCGCGAACGGAACGAACGGCGCGAACAGGCGCAGCAGTGTAGCCAGTGCAGTGCGCAGCGCGGCAACGGCGGAAGCCTGACCGGGCCCAGGATCGCCGTAAGCACGTTCCTTCACCAGTTCGAGGTAGTCGTCGCAGAAGGTCCAGAAGAAGCTTTCCGTGGTCTCCAGTGCACGCGCGTGATCGTAGTTCTCAAACGCGGTCGTGGCTTGGGCGACGACCGCGGTGAGGCCGGCGAGCATGCTCTGGTCGACTGGTTCGGTGATCGGGGCCGTAATGCTGCCCTGCGACATGGAGACGAACTTGCTCGCGTTGAGAATCTTGATGGCGAGGCGACGGCCGATCTTGATCTGCGTCGGGTTCTGTGGGTCGAAGGCCGCGTCGGTGCCCAGGCGCGAGGATGCCGCCCAGTAGCGCACCGCGTCGGATCCATGCTTTTCGAGCATATCGGCCGGGGTGACAACGTTGCCCTTCGACTTCGACATTTTCTTGCGGTCGGGGTCGACGATGAAGCCGCTGAGCGCGGCATGCTGCCACGGCGACACACCGTGTTGCTGCTCGGCGCGCAGCACGGTGGAGAACAACCAGGTGCGAATGATGTCCTGGCCCTGCGGGCGCAGCGAGTAAGGGAAGACCAGCTGGAACAGTTCCGGGTCTCGCTCCCAGCCACCGGCAAGTTGCGGAGTGAGCGAGGACGTGGCCCAGGTGTCCATGACGTCGACTTCGCCTACGAAACCGCCGGCCTCGCCGCGCTGGTTCTCGGTGTAGCCGGGCGCGGCATCCGAGGAGGGATCAACCGGAAGCAGGTCGCGCGTGGCGACAATCGGCTGGTCGAACACCGGGTTGGCGTCGGTATCGAGCGGGTACCAAACGGGCAGAGGCACGCCGAAGAAGCGCTGGCGGGAGATGAGCCAGTCGCCGGTGAGACCATTCACCCAATTCTCGTAGCGCACCTTCATGAATTCAGGGTGCCACGCCAGCTCGGTACCGTGCTCGAGCAGTCGCGCGCGTAGTTTTTCGTCGCGGGCACCGTTGCGGATGTACCACTGGCGAGTCGAAACGATCTCCAGCGGCTTGTCACCCTTTTCGAAGAACTTGACCGCGTGCACGATCGGCTTCGGCTCGCCGATCAGGTCGCCGCTGGCTTTCAAAAGCTCGACCACGGCGGCCTTCGCGCCGAACACGGTCTTGCCGGCAAGCTGCGCATACGCGTCGCGGCCGACGACGGAGGTGATCGCCTCCGGGGCTTCAGCGATGATGCGACCATCGAAACCCATGATGGCGCGGTTGGGTAGGTCGAGTTCGCGCCACCAGACCACGTCGGTCACATCGCCGAAGGTGCAGATCATGGCGATTCCTGAACCCTTGTCTTTCTGGGCGAGGTGGTGCGCGAGCACGGGAACCTCGACACCGAACACCGGCGTCGTCACGGTAGTGCCGAACAGATGCTTGTAGCGTTCGTCATCGGGATGCGCGACGAGGGCGACGCATGCCGGGAGAAGTTCGGGGCGGGTGGTTTCGATCTCGATCGTGCTGCCGTCAGGCTTGAGAAACGACACCCGGTGATACGCGGCGGGCATATCCTTGTCTTCGAGTTCAGCCTGGGCCACGGCGGTGCGAAAAGTGACGTCCCAGAGGGTCGGCGCCATCGCCTGGTACGCCTCGCCGCGTTCGACATTGCCAAGAAAAGCGAGCTGCGAGGTGAACAGCGCCTCCTGGCCGATGGTGCGGTAAGTCTGGGTCCAGTCGACACTCAGGCCGAGGGTGCGCCAGAGGGCTTCGAACTGCTTCTCATCTTCTTTGGTGAGGGTTTCGCACAGTTCGATGAAGTTGCGGCGGCTGATCGGCAGCTGGTCGGCGGCCTTGGAGCTCTTGCCGTCTCCACCTTCGAACGGTGGGACAAAGTTCTCGGTGTAGCCGAGCGAGGGGTCGCAGCGCACGCCGTAGAAGTTCTGCACTCGGCGTTCGGTGGGCAGACCGTTGTCGTCCCAGCCCATCGGGTAGAACACGTTCTTGCCGCGCATCCGCTGAAAACGGGCAACGACATCGGTGTGGGTGTACGAGAAAACGTGGCCGATGTGCAGTGAACCAGATGCGGTCGGCGGGGGAGTGTCGATCGAGTAGATCGTCTCGCGGGTAGCGTTCGCTCGTGCAAATCGGTAGGTGCCGTCAGTTTCCCAGCGGGACTCCCACTTGGTTTCGAGCCCTTCGAGCGCAGGCTTTTCGGGGACGCGGTCGGCGTGGGTCATAACTCTCCGGTTCGGTGTATTCGGCACCGTGTGAATGGTGAGGTGCCCGAGTGTGCCCATTCAATCTACCCGATCGGCTCTTTTCCCCCGAACAGGGGCCTTCCTCCCCAGCGCGAATGTGCTCTTTTCACACGGGTCGGCGGGGCACTGCGGCGAGTAACTGCGCCGAGTATGGATGCTGTGGCGCGGCAAAGACGCGCTCCGCCGGGCCGATTTCTACGATGCGCCCGTCACGCATGACCGCGATCTGATCACTGATGTGTTGCACGACACCGAGATCGTGCGAGATGAAAATGAGGCTGAGCCCCCGCTCTCGCTGCACGTCGTCAAGCAGATCGAGCACTTGGGCCTGAACGGTCACGTCGAGTGAGGAGACGGGTTCATCACAGATGAGAATCTCGGGTCGACCGGCTAGCGCCCGGGCGATACCAACCCGCTGTCTCTGCCCGCCGGATAGTTCGAGCGGGCGTCGGGGCAGCACTGTTGGCGCGAGGCCGACCTCGTCGAGCAGGCTGGTGAGGCGCGTCGTCGTGTGCGGTGCGCCGCGCTCGTGCCGCAGGTTCAGGGCGTCGGTGAGGATTTCGGCGACACTCCAGCGCGGATCGAACGAGCCGAGGGCGTCCTGGTAGATCGCCCCAACGGATGCCCGCAGCCCGCGCCGGGTTTTTTCGCTGGCCGCGCTCCACGGCTCGCCGAAGACCCGAACTTCACCGTGCTCTGGCGCCAGCAACGCGAGCAGAAGACGCGCTACCGTGGTTTTGCCGGAGCCGGATTCGCCGACGATGCCGAGGGTGCTGCCGTGGTGCAACGCGAACGAGACGTCGTCGACGGCGAGCTGACTGGTGCCATCGGGGCGTCGAAAACTTTTCGACAGCCCGATGGCTTCGAGCACGACGGTGCTCTCGAGCGAAACCCCAGCGCGGAAATTGGTCGAGGTGCTGAGAGAGCTCGAGGTGCTGAGAGAGCTCGGTGTGTCGGGAGTGCTCGGTGTGTCGGGAATGCTCGGTGTGCGCGGTGCGTCGGGCCTGGCGGACGGGCTCAGTCGCGTGCCGCGTGGTTTGTCCGCCGGTATCGCGGCGACCATTCGCCGGCTCTGCTCGTGCTGGGGCGAACCGAGAACCTGTGCTGTGGGGCCGGTTTCCACGAGCTGTCCGTCGTACATGACGGCGACCCGGTGTGCGACCCGACTCACCACGGCCAGGTCATGGCTGATCAGAAGCACGGCGGTTCCGGCACCGGTGATCTGTTCAAGCAGTGCCAGAATCTGCGCCTGGACGGTAACGTCGAGCGCCGTCGTCGGTTCGTCGGCGATCAGCAGCGGTGGGTTCAACGCAATTGCCGCCGCAATCAAAGCGCGTTGACGTTCGCCGCCGGATAGCTGCCCCGAGAGCTTGCGCACCTGCAATTCGGGGTGCGGCAGTCCGACCGCGTCGAGCAGCTCGAGCACCCGCCGTGCCCGGCCCGCAGCACCAAGAGTGGTGTGCAGCCGCAGCGAATCAGCGATCTCTCGGCCGATCGGCCTCAGCGGATCGAGCGAGACCAGGGCATCCTGCAATACCAGGCCGACGTCCTTGCCTCGTCGGGTC
The DNA here is from genome assembly GCF_002929825.1 of Cryobacterium sp. Y29. Lineage (GTDB taxonomy): Bacteria > Actinomycetota > Actinomycetes > Actinomycetales > Microbacteriaceae > Cryobacterium. The sequence goes on along the minus strand of NZ_PJJN01000026.1, from coordinate 100,810 downwards.
TGCCATGCGCGATCGGTCAGCCCCAAGACGTTCTGCCCGCTGAACTCGAGCCGGTCGGCACTGACCCGGGAATTCGTACCGGCCAGACCGAGCAGGCTGCGGGCGGTCACGCTCTTGCCCGATCCGGATTCGCCGACGATGGCGAGGCACTCACCCGGGGCGACGGCGAACGACACACCGCGAACAACCGGTTCGGCCAAGCCGAAACCAACCCGCAGATTGCGCACGGTCAACGCGGCAGCATTGTCACTTTTGAGTGCCGGCCCATTCATACGTGCCTCATCCGCCGGTCGATGCTGCGGCCGAGTACCGTGGCGGTCACGGCGGTCAGCACGATGAACAGGCCCGGAAAGAAGCTCATCCACCAGGCCGAGGTGATGTAAGTGCGCCCGGCCGAGAGCATGGCGCCCCACTCCGCGGTCGGCGGTTCGGCGCCGAGCCCGAGGTAGCTCAGCGTTGCCGCCCAGACAATGGCCTGGCCGATGCCGAGGGTTGCCAGAACGAACAGGGGGGCGAGGGTGTTGGGCAAAATGTGGCGCAGCAAAATCTGCCACCGAGTGCGGCCGAGCACGGTCGCCGCCTCGACGAACGCTTGTGATCGCACGGTAATCAGCTGGGCCCTAATGATGCGCGCATACCCGGGCGCTGTCGACAGTCCAACAGCGATCGTCGCGGTGACCACGCCGGGGCCGAAGATGACAATGAACAAAAGCGCCAGGAGCAACCCCGGAAAAGCGAAAAGTACCTCAAGAAACCGATTGACGGTGAAATCGATGACACGGCCAAGCATGCCAGCCAGGGTGCCCAGCACGATGCCGAGCCCCAATCCGATAGCGGTAGCGGCAGCCCCGATCACGAGTGAATACTGAGTGCCGTGCACGACTCTGGTGTAGATGTCGCGGCCCGATTCGTCGGTGCCGAACCCGTGCGCGAAGTTCGGCGGCTGGAACGCCGAGAGCGGGTCGATCGCGAGGGGGTCGCCCGGCGCCAACAACTGTGGCACCACCGCTGATGCCACCAGCAGCAGGGCGAGAACGCCAGCCGTTGCCTCGGCAACCCCGAGACGCCGCGACGGGCCAGACTGGCGGGATTGGGCCGCGAGGCCAGCCTGCACTTCGAGGTCGCTCACGAGAGACGCAATCGCGGATCAACGAGGCGACTGGCAGCATCCGTGAGCAGTGTCATCAGAATATAGGCGACCGCGACGATCATGACCACGCCGATCACCACCGGAATGTCCCGCAGGGTCACGGCAGTGAGCAGGGTGCGGCCGAGGCCGGGGCGGGCGAAAATGGTCTCGACGACGACCGCGCCGCTGATCAGGGAACCGAACGCCCATCCGGAGAGGCTGATCGCTGGCAGCGAGGCGTGGCGCAGCGCGTGCACCCAGCGCACACCACGCTCACTCTCACCGCGGGCGCGAGCCGAGAGTACGAAGGGGCTCTCCAGCGCGACCAGGAGCGATTCGCGCATGATCTGTCCGAGAAATCCGGCCAGCGGAACGGCCAGGGTGAGAACCGGCAATACGAGCCCGGCGATGTCGCCGGTGCTGATGGGCGGTAGCACGCCGAGCCCGATGCTGAACACGACGATCAACGAGGTCGCGAGCCAGAAGTGTGGCAGCGCGGCCGCGACGATTTCAAGGCTCGACCCTACCCGGGCGGCGACTTTGCCACCGCGGGTCGACCAGGTGGCGACGGCGAGGGCGAGTAACCAGGCCAGGACGAGGGCAAGAACGGCCAGCAGCAGGGTGCCGCCGAGCTGGCTGAGCACGAGCGGTCCGACATCTATGTTGAGTGCATACGACCGCCCGAGGTCGCCGGTCATGAGCCGGCCCAGCTGAGCGAAATACTGCACGATCACCGGTTGGTCGAAACCATACTCGACGCTCACGGCAGCAAGCGCCTCCGGCGAGGCTTGCGATCCCGGACCCCCCAGAACGGCTTGGGCCGGGTCACCCGGAATGAGGCGCACCGCAAAGAAGGTAATGGTGGCCACCATCCACAGCACGAAGACCGCTCCGGCCAGTCGGGCTGCAAGTCGGGGGAGCACAACGGCCATTATCTCGAGCGCAGCGGGGAATCGAGCGCGCGCGCTGGCGCTGTCCCGGTCGGGGAGAACCCGGCCCGGTCCGGGGCGACCGGCCGGCGCTACCGGTTCAGCCACGCGTCGTACAGCGTGGGAACGGCCACGGTCGGCAATGTACGCAGGCCTATCACGTCGCTGCGCAGCAGAAAGTGGTTCTGCTGGTCGTACAGCGGCAGAATGTAGAAGCCCTCCAGAATGCGGTCTTGAGCATCGGAATAGAGTGCCGCGCGTTCTGTGGCATCCGCCGTGCTCGCAGCAGTCGTGAGCAGCTCGTCGATCGCGGGGTCATTGACCTGGGCGAGATTGGCGAAATAGCCGCTCGGTGCCGGCACGATGCTGTCGGAGTGGTACAGAATGCGCAGTACGTCGGGGCCGACCTTGGTGTACGGCGCGCTGACCGCGTCATAGTCGTTGCTGGCGAGAGCGGCGTACCAGCTGGAAAGGTCCATCGGGCTCAGTTTTACCTCGAAACCGGTGGCCTTCGCCGTGGCCTGAATCTGCTCGAATACGCTCTGCTCCGCGGGAATGGACTGGTTGGTACTCACCGGAAACTCCACCGTCAGACGAACGCCGTCTTTGATGCGGTAACCGTCGGCATCAGTTTCGTCCCAGCCGGCTTCATCGAGCAGGGTGCCGGCAGCGGCCGGGTCATAGGCGAACAGGGCGGCGTTCGAGACGGCGGTCGGCTCGACGCTCGACAGTGCCGAGTATGAGCGGGTCGCCGTGCCTTGGAACAGGCTCGACACGGCGTCGTCGACGTTCGCCGATCGGATGAACGCCTCCCGAACGCGCACATCGTCGAAGGGAGCCTGACCCGAGTTCAGTTCGATGCGGTTGGACGAGCCGGGACGCGGGGAATCGAGCTCTTCGAGTGAATCGCTCTGCTCGGCCTGCACGATCGTGTCGGGCTGAGCGTTGTCGATCACGTCGACCTCGCCGGACTGCAAGGCCGCATACCGCGAAGCGGAATCGGGAATGAACCGCCAGATAACCGTGTCGAGGTAGGCGGGACCGGAATGGTCGGCATCCGCTGGCGGGGACACGTAGTCATCGTTGCGTACCAGGGTGATGGCGTCCTGCTTCACCCAGCTCTCCACGATAAACGGGCCGGTGCCGACCGGGGCGGCGCAGTTCTCGTCCTGGCTGCGTTCGAGCGCCGCCGGCGATTCGATGGCGAGCCACGGCTGGGACAGCGATTCCAGCAGGGCGCTGTCGGGTTCGCTGAGGGTGAAGCGCACGACGGTGGGGGAGACCGCCTCGGTGCCGGTGACCTTACCGAGGGCGAGATATCCGGTCGAGGACAGCGTCGTCGGGTCTTGCAGATGAGCGATGTTGGCCTGCACCGCGCTCGCGTCGAAAACCGTGCCGTCGGTGAAGGTCACGTCGTCGCGCAGGGTGAATTCCCAGGTCAGGCCGTCGGCGCTCGGAACCCAGGACTCGGCCAGCCAGGGGATGATCTGGCCATTGCTGTTGCGGGAGACGAGCGACTCAAGGTACTGGGCGCTAACCAACGCCTGGGGAAAGTTTCCGCCAACGTGCGGGTCGAGGCAGCTCGGTTCGGCGTCGCCCGAGGCGTAGGTGAGCGTGCCGCCACTTTTGGGCTCACCGACCGATTTGGTCGAGCCGGACGCGGTGCAGCCGGCGACGAGCAGCCCGAGCGCTATCAGGCCGGCGAGGGAACCAAGCGCACGAGTAGTGCGCCGTGGAACGGTTCGCGCCGGAGTGCCAGTAGGGGCGGGGCTGTGGGAGGCGGGCCGGGTAGGCATTCACAAACTCTTTCCCCGGCATTCGCTGCCGAGTTGATAGCACGTTGAACCGGCCCCTCGTGCGAATGAACCGGCCTTTAACACTAACGCCGCCTGCGTTCCGGTAGAATCAAACGCGAATGACAGTGACCCGGCTATCACCGGGAAGTCTTCGGAAGAACGGATGCTCACCCCCGGGTGGACAGCTCAGTAGAACCGAACGAGTCGGGCCCGTCACAGCCTGTGAACAAGCGGTCGCCCGGCACGTGTGGGCGGCAAGCGAGGTGGTACCGCGGCGATTTCTACAGAATCGTTCGTCCTCGTGGAGCAGGGCCCCTGTGACCCGTCCCGGTAGGAGAAGTAATTTGTACCCCAAGAAGCGCAACGCCCCCAGTGGCAGCACCCCCCTGAACAGTGAGCCAACGCCCGGCGCGAACATCGTTCCGTCGCCGAACTTTCCCGCGCTGGAAGCCGACATACTCGCCTTCTGGAAAAGCGACGACACGTTTCAGGCCTCGATCGACCTGCGTGAAGGCGCCGAGGAATGGACCTTCTACGACGGACCGCCCTTCGCCAACGGCCTGCCCCACTACGGTCACCTCCTCACTGGCTACGCCAAAGACCTGTTCCCACGGTTTCAAACCATGCGCGGCAAGCAGGTGCACCGCCGTTTCGGCTGGGACACCCACGGCCTGCCGGCCGAGCTCGAGGCCGAACGCAAGCTCGGCATCACCGACAAAAGCCAGATCGAAGAGATGGGCCTGGCCGCGTTCAATGCCGTCGCTCGCGAGTCGGTGCTCGAATACACCAAGGACTGGGAAGAGTACGTCACTCGCCAGGCCCGCTGGGTCGACTTCGACAACGATTACAAGACCCTCGACATCACGTTCATGGAGTCGGTGATCTGGGCCTTCAAGCAGCTGCACACCAAGGGTCTCGCCTATGAGGGCTACCGAGTGCTGCCGTACTGCTGGCGCGACCAGACCCCGCTGTCCAACCACGAACTGCGCATGGACGACGACGTCTACAAGATGCGCCAGGACCAGACGGTCACGGTGACCTTCCCGCTGATCGGCGCCAAAGCCGAAGCGCTCGGCCTCACAGCGGTTCGGGCCCTGGCCTGGACCACGACCCCGTGGACGCTGCCGACGAACTTCGCGCTCGCCGTGGGTCCCACAATCGTCTACGCCGTGGTGCCGGCCGGCCCGAACGGAACACCCGACGCGGAAATACTGCGCGAGGGAGCGGTAGCGTCAGCTGAGGTACTCGGCGCCGAATACCTCATCGCGATCGACCTGGTCGGCAACTACGCGAAAGACCTCGGCTACGAGAGCGCAGCGGAGGCATCCGCTGCCGTATCGCGCACCGTGCTCGGCAGCGAACTCGAGGGGGTCTCCTACGACCGCCTGTTCGACTACTACGCCGACGCATCGATCTGGGGCACCCAGAACGCGTGGCGCATCCTCGTCGCCGACTATGTCACCACGAGCGACGGCACCGGCATCGTGCACCAGGCGCCCGCCTACGGCGAAGAGGACCAGAAGATCGGTGAGGCCGCAGGAATCCCCGTCATCCTCTCGCTCGACGACGGCGGAAAGTTTCTGAGTGACATCCCCGAAGTGGCCGGTCAGCTCTGGAGCGACGCCAACAAGCCGCTCACCGCGCTGCTCAAATCCAACGGCCGGCTGCTGCGCCAGGCCAGTTACGAGCACTCCTACCCGCACTGCTGGCGTTGCCGCAACCCGCTCATCTATAAGGCCGTGTCGAGCTGGTTCGTGCGCGTCACCGACTTTCGCCCGCGCATGGTCGAGCTCAACCAGGAGGTGAACTGGGTTCCGGAGAACGTGAAAGACGGCCAGTTCGGCAAGTGGATCGGCAATGCCCGCGACTGGTCGATCAGCCGCAACCGGTACTGGGGTTCGCCCATCCCGGTCTGGAAAAGCGACAACCCCGATTACCCTCGAACGGATGTCTACGGCTCGCTCGACGAACTGGCCGCCGACTTCGGCGTACGCCCCACCGACCTGCACCGGCCTTACATCGACGAACTCACCCGCCCGAATCCCGACGACCCCACCGGCCAGTCCACGATGCGCCGCATTACCGACGTGCTCGACGTCTGGTTCGACTCCGGCTCGATGCCGTTCGCCCAGGTGCACTACCCGTTCGAGAACAAGGACTGGTTCGAGGGGCACAACCCGGCCGACTTCATCGTCGAGTACATTGGGCAGACCCGCGGCTGGTTCTACCTGCTGCACGTGCTCTCCACTGCACTGTTCGACCGGCCCGCGTTTAAAAACGTGGTCAGCCACGGCATCGTGCTCGGCAACGACGGCCAGAAGATGAGCAAGTCGCTGCGCAACTACCCCGACGTCAATGAGGTCTTCGATCGCGACGGCGCCGACGCAATGCGCTGGTTCCTGATGAGCTCGCCGGTGCTGCGCGGCGGCAACCTCGTCGTCACCGAGGAAGGCATTCGCGAGGCTGCCCGCCAGGTCATGCTGCCTTTGTGGAGCACCTGGTACTTCTTTTCGCTCTACGCCAACGCCTCAGGAACCGACGGTGCCACCGGCTCCGACTCACGGGGCTATGAAGGACAGTGGCGCACCGACTCCACCGACGTTCTCGACCGCTACCTTCTCGCCAAGACTCGCGACCTGATTGAGGGTGTCACGGCCGATCTCGAAGCGCTCGACAGCACGGTTGCGGCTGCTCGCCTGCGCGACTTCGCCGACGTACTCACCAACTGGTACGTGCGCCGGTCACGCGACCGATTCTGGGGTGGAGCGGCCGAAGGTGCCACCGCCCACGAAGCCTTCGATACCCTCTACACCGTTCTCGAAACCCTCTGCCGGGTCACCGCGCCGCTACTGCCGCTGGTCACCGAGCGCATCTGGCAGGGCCTGACCGGCGGTCGCAGCGTGCACCTCGAGGACTGGCCAGACGCCACCCTGTTCCCCGCCGATGAGAACCTGGTCGTCGCGATGGACCAGGTGCGCCTGATCAGCAGCACCGTGTTATCGCTTCGCAAGCAGGCCAGCCTGCGCGTGCGCCTGCCGTTGACCAACCTCACCGTCGTCACCGGCAACACCGCCGCACTTTCGGCGTTCGTGGGAATCCTCCGCGACGAGCTCAACGTGAAAACGGTCACACTGATCGAGCTCGAAGATGACAGTGCCGCCGCCTACGGTGTCACGAGCAAGCTCGTCGTCAACGCCCGGGCTGCAGGTCCCCGCCTCGGTAAGCAGGTGCAGCACGTTATCAAGGCCGCGCGTGCCGGTGACTGGAACGAGTCCGACGGCGTCGTCACGGCCGGTGGCATCGCGCTCGAAGCGAGCGAATTCGAGTTGACTCTCGAAGCGAACAACGTCGGCACTGCCGGCGGGGCGGCCTTGGCGTTGTTGCCCGGCGGCGGTTTTGCGCTTCTCTCGACGAACACCACGCCCGAACTTGAGGCTGAGGGTTTCGCCCGCGACCTGATTCGCGCCGTGCAGGACACCCGCAAGTCGGCCGGTTTTTCGGTGAGCGACCGCATCCGTCTCGATCTGGTCTTTCAGAGCGAAACGGATGCCGAATCCTTCGACCTCGCCCTCGGGGTTGATGTGGCGGCCGAGACACTCGCCACGAGTTTCACCACTCATCGTCCGTCAACCGGGGAAATTCTGGCGGAGTTGCCGTCGGAGTGGCTCGAGGCTCGCGTCGGCGCTCCCGTCGAACACTACGTTCGGTTTGACGCACACCACTATGTCAACCAGGGCGCCGTCATTGTGGCCGTCGCGCGCGTGAACGGAGCCATCCTTGTCTGAGAACGACACCCCCACCGACGGCGCACCCGCCGATGACAGCACTGACTGGAAGAACATCACCGGGCGCGGCGACGACGAGGAGCCGATGAACCAGCCGGCTCCGCTCGACGCTTTTCGCGAAGCCGGCGACGCTGTATTCGCCGAACTATTGCAGCGGGTGGGGGAATCGCAGCCGCAGCCGCGCCTGGCCCCGACCCGGCGCGCCCTCGATTTTCTCGGCGACCCGCAGGGGTCGTACCCGATCATCCACGTGGCCGGCACGAACGGCAAGACCAGCACGAGCCGCTTGGTCGAGAGCATTGTTCGGGCCTACGGGCTGCGCACTGGCCTGCTCACCAGCCCGCACCTGGTGCGCCTGAACGAGCGCATCGTCATTGACGGCGAGCCGATCAGCGACCAGATCCTCGCCGCTAACTGGGCCGACATCCAGCCCTACCTGCAGCTCGTCGACGCCGAACTCGACGCCGCCGGCGAAGTGGCGCTGACCTTCTTCGAGGCGCTCACCGTGCTCGCGTACGCCTGCTTCGCTGACGCGCCGGTGGACGTGGCCGTGATCGAGGTCGGCATGGGCGGCGAGTGGGACTCCACCAACGTCGCCGACGGGCAGGTCGCGGTGTTCACGCCGATCGCGCTGGACCACACCCTGCGACTCGGCACGACCGTCGCCGAGATCGCCCGCACCAAGAGCGGCATCATCAAGCCGGCAGCCGCCGTTGTCTCCGCGGCGCAGAGCGCCGACGTGCAGGCCGAATTGAACCGTGCCGCCGAGCTGAGCGAGGCGACGCTCGCCCGTGAGAACGAAAGCTTCGAACTGATTTCCAGTACCGTCGCTGTCGGCGGGCAGGTCATCTCGGTGCGCGGTCTCGCTGGCACCTATACGGATCTGTTCCTGCCGCTCTACGGCACCCATCAGGCACACAATGCCGCGCTTGCCATCGCCGCCGTCGAGTCGTTCCTCGGCGCGGGCAGCCAGGCGCTGGTCGGCGACCTGCTCGCCGAAGGCCTCGGCTCGGCGACTTCGCCCGGTCGGTTGCAACTCGTCGGCATCGAACCGACCGTGCTCGTGGACGCCGCGCACAACCCGCACGGCGCCGGCGCTCTCGCCGCCGCCCTCGAGGACTACTTCGACTTCGATGAAATCGCCGTGGTTGTCGGGATTCTCGCCGACAAGGACGCCCAGGGCATCATCGCCGCCCTCGCCCCCCAGGTCGACCGGTTCTACGTCACGGAGCCGCACTCCGAACGCGCTGCGCGCATGGACGACCTCGCCGACAACATTGCCGAGTGGACGAGCGATGAGGTTACTTTTCGCTTTGACGACCTGGCCGGCGCGCTTGAGAGCGCGCGGGAGTGGGCCGCCGAGGCCCCCAAGCGTGCCGTGCTCGTCACCGGGTCGATCGTGCTCGTCGGCGAAGCGATCACCCTGGCGGCCGCCGGCGAATGGATGGAGAAATGAGCTCCGTGGGCGCCGACGATGCCGACGCTGACTCGGGCGCAGGTCGGTTTCGCCGGTCGTCGGGCCCGCGCTCGGTCAAACGCTCGCTCGCTACCATCGTGCTCGGCTTCGAAACCATCGTCGTGTTTCTCGGTGCGGTGGTCACCCTCGGGCTGGTCTCGGTGGCGACCGAGCCGGGTCCGATCTCACCGCTGACTGTCATCATTGGCGGTGTGCTGCTGTGCCTGGCCATGGTCGTCCTGATCGCACTGCTCCGTTTTCGCTGGTCCTACCCGATCGGTTGGCTGCTGCAGGCGGTCATCATCGCTACCGGGTTCATCACCCCAGCCATGTTTTTTGTTGGCGCACTCTTCGCTGCCATGTGGACGTACTGCATGGTCACCGGCTCACGAATAGATCATCAGAAGGAGATTGAATGAATACCACGGTCGAAGAAACCCTCGTTTTGGTCAAACCCGACGGCGTTGCCCGCAACCTGACCGGCGAGATCCTGCGCCGCATCGAGGCCAAGGGATACTCCCTGGTTGACGTGAAGCTGGTCGAGCCTGACCGCTCGCTTCTGGCGGCACACTATGCCGAGCACGAGGGCAAACCGTTCTTCGAGCCCCTCGTCGAATTCATGGAAAGTGGGCCCATCGTCGCGTTCCGCGTCGCAGGCAACCGGGTCATCGAGGGGTTTCGCGCCCTGGCCGGCACGACCGACCCCACGACCGCCGCGCCCGGCACGATCCGCGGTGACCTCGGCCGTGACTGGGGTTCCAAAGTTCAGCAGAACCTCGTGCACGGCTCGGACTCGCCTGAGTCGGCCGCGCGTGAGCTCGCGCTCTGGTTCGACTAACCGAACAGCATCCCGTAGGCAGAGGAGTGGCCCGTCTCATCCGTGAGGCGGGCCACTCCTGTCTGCACCAGCGCGTTACAGCCGATTCAACACATCCATGTTGACCTGCGCGATGATGAAGAACACGATGTAGCAGACGATGGTTATGACGAATATCCAGGAATACGTGGCGTCGGCCACGCGGCGAACGGATGCCCCACCGGGCAGATTGCCCACCGTGAAGTTGTACAGCGTCACAGCCAAAAAGGCCGGAATGGTCACCGCCCAGGTCACCATGCACCACGGACACAGAACGTCAAGCACGAAAATACTCTGGGCGATCAACCAGATCACGAAAACAATCGCGGCGAGCATGCCAACGTTCAGGCCGATCCAGAACCAGCGGGCGAATTTGGCCCCGGCCAGAATGCCGACGCCGGTCGTGATAACCACGCTCCAGGCGACGAGCCCGATCAGCGGGTTCGGAAAGCCGAGCACTGCGCCCTGGGGCGAGGCGAGGTTGGTTGCGCATCCGATGAGAACACTGAAGCTGCAACTCAGTTGAGCGTTCGGATCCTCCAGCAGGTGGATCTTGTCGAGTGTGAGGGCGAATGCCGCTGCAAGTGCGATTAATCCGGCGATGATCAGGAAAATAGCCAGGCCGGTTGGACGCTGAGAACGCTCTGTCTGAGGCACGCTTGCGATTATGCCACGCGTGCTGCGTGGGATTGTGCGATTACATGCGATAATCACTGGTAGTCGTTGAGCCGCGCTCAAGCAGACGCCAAAGAAGCTTGCCTGGGCAAAAGTCGCCCAGAATTAGGGTCCCACGATCCGAAGTATTTGCAGCCAGAGCACAGTCCCCGAACAGCAACAGGGGGCAACGCCGGTTGCCGCAGTAAAAAAAAGTTCGCGGAATCGTCACGAAGGTGACAATCCCGCACGAGAGAGTAACCGGTGGGTGGCGCGGTCATCCACAGCGGTCAAGGAGCGCACCAGTGATGGTGGAAGACAACGAAAACAAGAAACGCAAGAGCCTGTTCGGCCCTCGCAAATCAACCCGGAAGGCACCGGTCACCCGTTCGACAGAACCAGCGATCGAGGCCCCGGCAGCGTCAGTCAACGCTGAGCCTGCAGCCGCTGACTCTGTAACCGCCAAGACAACCATCGCGGAGTACAACAACGTCACCGGAGCGCAGCAGATGACCGGTGCTACGCCCGCAAACGACACGGCGAGCGACGGACCAGTCGCGCAGGCAGCGGCATCCGCACGCCCGTCGTTGTCTCTGTTGTTCCAGGCACCGGAAATTCTGCCGATGATGGCACGCACGGGTATCCGCTCGGCGCAGGAGTCGCACCAGCAAGAGCGCGATCTGGATGACGACGAGGAAGAAGAGGCGACGACGGTTCGTCGTCGCGCCCGTCGGCGCACCGGCGATGAGAACAGATCAGGGACCGACGACCCCGCCAACACGGTGGTCAAGGTGCGCGCCCCGCGCGAACCCGAACTCATCACCGAACCTCAGCGCATCAAGGGATCGACCCGGCTCGAAGCAAAGAAGCAGCGTCGTCGCGACGGCCGTGACGCCGGTCGTCGCCGCCCGGTTATCACGGAGGCAGAGTTCCTCGCCCGTCGTGAGTCCGTCGACCGCCTCATGGTCGTGCGCGCCAAGCACAATAAAATCCAGATTGGTGTGCTTGAAGACGGCGTGCTGGTCGAGCACTACGTCGCCAAGAACCAGGACGCCTCCCTCATCGGCAACGTCTACCTCGGGCGAGTGCAGAACGTGCTCCCGAGCATGGAAGCCGCCTTCGTCGACATCGGGCGTGGTCGCAACGCCGTGCTCTACTCCGGTGAAGTTGACTGGGATGCTGCCGCCGAGAACTCCGGCAGCAACAATCAGGCCCGCCGCATCGAGCTCGCGCTCAAGCCCGGTGACAAGGTGCTCGTGCAGGTCACTAAAGACCCGATCGGGCACAAGGGCGCCCGCCTCACCAGCCAGGTCTCCCTGCCTGGACGCTACCTGGTCTATGTACCCAACGGTTCGATGAACGGCATCAGCCGCAAGCTTCCTGACACCGAACGCGCCCGGCTGAAGAAGATTCTCAAAGAGGTACTCCCCGACAACGTTGGCGTGATCGTGCGCACCGCTGCTGAGGGCGCGACCGATGAGCAGCTCACCGTCGATGTCAACCGGCTTCGTGAGCAGTGGGCGAACATCGCTGAGCAGGTCGAGTCCGCGCAGGCTCCCGCCGAGCTACACAGCGAGCCCGACCTGCTGGTCAAAATCGTGCGGGACGTCTTCAACGAAGACTTCCAGCGCATGGTCGTGGCCGGCCCCGACGTGCGGTCCACGATTGAGACGTACCTCAGCCAGGTCGCTCCCGATCTGCTCGAGCGCGTTGAAACCTACGAGGGCGAGATTGATGCCTTCGATCAGTTCCGCATCTCGGAGCAGATCGAAAAGGCCCTCGACCGCAAGGTCTGGTTGCCGTCCGGCGGATCCCTCGTGATCGACCGCACCGAGGCCATGACCGTCGTCGACGTCAACACCGGCAAGTTTGTCGGCAGCGGGGGAAACCTCGAAGAAACCGTCACCAAGAACAACCTCGAAGCGGCTGAAGAGATCGTGCGCCAGCTGCGCCTGCGCGATATCGGGGGCATTATCGTGGTCGACTTCATCGACATGGTGCTCGAGTCCAACCGCGACCTCGTATCGCGCCGGCTGATCGAATGCCTCAGTCGAGACCGCACCAAGCACCAGGTGGCCGAGGTCACCTCGCTCGGGCTCGTTCAGATGACGCGCAAAAAACTCGGCCTCGGACTGTTGGAATCGTTCAGCGAAGACTGTGAGTCCTGCGCCGGCCGCGGCATCATCGTGCACCACGACCCGGTCACCAAACACCGCCAGACCGCGCAGCCGGCGCAGGAACGCCGTCCGCGCGCCAAGGGCGGCAGCAATGCAGCGGGCACCAACGGTGGAGGAAACAACGGGTCGGGAAACGGCCGCGACAATTCGAGCCAGCGCGACGGTTTCAACCGTGACGCGCACTCCGGCAGCAGCGCCGGGTTCGACGCGCCGAAAAGCGGTCAGGGCACCCACGGCATCACGGAGGACGCCAAGCAGGCCCTCGCGCTGATCGCCGCTCGTACCATCACCCGCACCGGCTCCATCGCGATCATCGCAGCTGCGGATACGCGGGCAGCGGATGCTGATGCTGGTGCAGCGAAGGTCGCATCGGTCACCACCGGTGCTGCCAGCACCGAGGCTGCCAGTATCGAGCCGGCTGGCACTGAGCTGGCTGGCACCGAGTTGGCTGGCATCGTGCTGGCGAGCACGGAGCTGGCCAGCACGGAGCTGGCCAGCACGGAACTGGCCAGCACTGAACTGGCCAGCACCGAACTGGCCAGCACCGAGCTGGCTGGCGCTGGACCCGCCAGCACCGAAGCGGTCGAACCGACGACCGCCGAGCGCTCACGAGGTCGTCAGTCGCGTTCGCGCGGTCAGGGCGGGCGCGGCCAGCAGTCGCGGTCCGCACAAGCTCGTGCCCGTCAGGCCGGCACGGAGCAGGCTGGCACGGAGCAGGCTGGCACGGAACAGACGGGCACGGAGCCGGCGAGCACGGGACAGACGGGCGCCGAGCCGGGGAACATGGGACAGACCAACACGGAACAGACCGACGCAGTCGTCTTGGCTACACCGGTCACCGAGCCGGTCGTCGAGCCGGTCACCGAGCCGGTCGTCGGCACCGTCGCCACGGCGGGGGGGCCCCGCACCCGCGGTGGTCGCAGCGCCCTGCCGGCTGGGGCGCCGGCCGTGCAGTCGCCCGTCGCCGTGCAGTCGCTCGCAGCCGATATATCGGAGTCTGTCGATATCCTCGACATTCCGGTGAAAAAGGCGACGCGTACCGCGCGGCGCCCCAGCCAGCAGGTCACTGACCAGCTGCTGGACTCGGTGTTGGATTCGCTGCCCGAGCCGAAACTTCCCGGTCAGGGACGCGCGCGCAGCCGCCGCGCCACGACCGCCGGAGGTTCTGGTGGGCAGGCCATTCTGACCAAGACGGGTACGGCGACGTCCGCGTCAGCACCGAGCCAGTTGCCGCCGGGTGAATAGGCCGCGGCGCCAGATCAGGCGATAACGCAATCGGTGCGTGGGTCTCCTGCGGCGATGGCCTGTCGGCCTTGCCCCAGGGGACTCGCTCACCATCGTCACTACGCAGCGGGGCGTCGGCTGGGGCTGCCACATCCTCGTGGCACGCCAGCCGGTTCGAGGCGGGCGTGAGCGCGGCGAGCGACCCGGTCGCGTTCACCCCGGTCGAAATTCTGCCGGGTGGATCAGTCGAACGATGTTCTGCCTTCTGAACAGGTTGCCGATCGTTGAAGCGTGACACCAAACTTATCGACGCTGCCCGGTCAATGCCGAGGCAGCGAATGCGGCGATCGTGTTCGTGAACCGTGCGGCCGATTCGCTGCGCTGCGCCGCGCCGCGACGGGCGCGGGCGGGGGCTCGGGCTCGGGTGTGATGCTACGTGTGAGCAGGCGCAAAACAGTTTGTTATCGAAGGCGCCGTTCCCGAGCCGTTACACGCAGCCCGCTGGAGCGCAACCGCACGATCATCTCGCGAAAGCTCACCGGGAGTGCCCCGGCGGCGACCAGGTCGGCGTAGCGAGCCTCAGCGACGTCGTAGTGGTCACGGTCGAAACCGCGTCGCGGAATGCCGGCTGCGGCCGCGAAAGCATGCAATTCGTCAAGATTCGCGTCACTCACGAGGTGTGCCCACACTGTTCCGTGCGCCGGCCAGCTAGGCTGATCGATAAGTATTGCCATGATTGAAGTCTATGAGCCGCACTGGTTCAGACACCGTGGTTCAGACACGCCGCGCCATTGGTTTGACCACGGGTAGCGGATCAGGTAAAGTCAACCCTTGGTGTGCGTTAGGCAATATCAACGCAAACACCATGATTTTCTGAGTGCCCTGGGCCAACCGGCCCGGCCATGCAGCAAATTTCCAGATTCGGAGCCTTTTGGGGCTCCCCAACGATTGGTACGTAAAGTGGTTTACGCAGTTGTGCGCGCCGGAGGGCGGCAGGAGAAGGTAGAGGTCGGTACCATCGTGACGATGGACCGAATCAAGGCTGACAAGGACGGCAACGTCGAGCTGGCCGCCGTGCTTCTCGTCGACGGCGACAAGATCACCTCTGACTCTACGTCGCTGGCCAAGATCAAGGTCACCGCCGAGGTTCTGAACAACCTTCGCGGTCCGAAGATCGTCATCCAGAAATTCAAGAACAAGACCGGGTACAAGAAGCGTCAGGGGCACCGTCAGGAGCTCACTCGCGTTCAGGTTACCGGCATCGCCTAGGCCTGAGGAGATAGACAGATGGCACACAAAAAAGGTGCGAGTTCCACTCGCAACGGTCGCGACTCGAACGCCCAGCGCCTCGGCGTAAAGCGCTTCGGAGGTCAGGTTGTCGGCGCGGGCGAGATCATCGTTCGTCAGCGCGGCACGCACTTCCACCCCGGTATCAACGTCGGTCGTGGCGGAGACGACACTCTCTTCGCCCTCGAGGCCGGCTCCGTGCAGTTCGGCGCCAAGGGTGGCCGCAAGGTCATCAACATTGTGGTCGCAGCCGCGTAGGTTTCCACAGCATAATATTTTCTAGCACAGCGTCAGGGCGGGCTTCGGTCCGCCCTGACGTGTTTGTCCGTGACAGATTTGATTACCGCACACAGTTTCATCGCACCGTGTTTTGAAGCACTTTTTGCGCCACCTGAAAGGGGCACTCCATGGCCACATTCGTTGACCACGTGACGCTGCATTTACGAGCGGGCAATGGAGGAAACGGATGCGTTTCGGTCAAGCGCGAAAAGTTCAAACCCCTGGCCGGCCCCGATGGCGGTAACGGCGGCGGCGGCGGAGACCTCGTACTCGTCGCCGACCCGAGCACGACCACCCTGCTCGGATACCATCGTTCGCCCCACCGCAGCTCCGACAACGGTGGACCCGGTATGGGGGACCATCGCAATGGTCATAACGGTGACCTGCGCGAGCTCATGGTGCCGATCGGCACGGTAGTCAAAGACGTTGAGGGCAACCAGCTCCTCGATATGAACGAACCCGGCCTGCGGCTCATCGTCGCACCCGGCGGCCAGGGCGGGCTCGGTAACGCTGCCCTCGCCTCGACCAAGCGCAAGGCCCCAGGCTTCGCCCTGCTCGGCACGCTCGGCTGGGAAGGCGACGTCTATCTTGAGCTCAAGACCGTAGCGGATGTCGCGCTCGTCGGGTATCCCTCCGCCGGCAAGTCCAGCCTCATCGCCGCCATGAGCGCGGCTCGGCCCAAGATCGCCGACTACCCCTTCACCACGCTGCAACCCAACCTCGGCGTCGTCGAGTCCGGTGAGTCGCGTTACACCATCGCCGACGTGCCCGGCCTCATCGAAGGAGCGAGCGAAGGCAAGGGCCTCGGCCTTGAGTTTTTGCGGCACGTTGAGCGGTGCACCGCGCTGCTGCACGTGTTGGATTGCGCCACACTTGAGCCTGGCCGCGACCCGATCAGCGACCTCGACGTCATCCTTGGCGAACTTGACGCCTATCCGGTACCCGAGGGTCAGAAGCCGCTGCTGCAGCGTTCCCAGCTCGTTGCCTTGAACAAGATCGACGTGCCGGAAGGCCGCGAGCTGGCCTCCTTCGTCAAGGCGGACCTCGAAGCCCGTGGCTACCGCGTGTTCGAGATCTCCAGCGTCACCCACGAGGGTCTCAAGCAGCTCAACTACGCTCTCGCGGAGGTCGTGGAACAGGGCCGCGCCGAGGCGGTCGCAGCCGAAGCGAAGAAGCCGCGCATCATCATCCGTCCCAAGGCCGTTGACGAGGGTGGTTTCGTCATCAAGGTCGAGGGTGGCACCTTCGGCAACATCTACCGCATCCTCGGTACCAAGCCGGAACGCTGGATTCAGCAGACCGACTTCACCAACGACGAAGCCGTCGGCTTCCTCGCCGACCGGCTCGCCAAACTCGGCATCGAGAACCAGCTGTACAAGTCAGGGGCCATTGCCGGTTCGACCGTCATCATCGGCCCTGGCCACGGTGTCGTCTTCGACTGGGAGCCCACGCTGACCTCGACCGCCGAGCTCATCACCGCTCCGCGCGGCACCGATTCCCGCCTCGACGAGCCCAAGCGCCGCACGAGCAACGAACGCCGCGAGGAATACTTCGGTCGAATGGACGCCAAGTCCTCGGCCCGCGCCGAGCTCATTCGCGAGCGCGAAGCCGGCATGTGGCAGACCGGCGAAGAGGAATACAACGAAGACGTGCGCCTCTCCGACGTCGAATTGACCACCGATGGGGGAGTTGCTGCCGCCGACACCTCGTCGGCGGCGGACGAAGCCGAGACTGAATCCGAGACTGAAGCCGAGTTCGACCGTAGCAACGACGTCGACAGCGATACCGCGGAGGAAATTCAGAAGTGAGTGGCTTAGCCAGAGAAAACGTAGCGGCCGCGAAACGCGTCGTTGTGAAGGTGGGGTCGTCGTCGATCAGCGGCGAGAATTCCGACCAGATCACCCCCCTCGTTGACGCCCTAGCTGAGGCATACGGTCGTGGGATCGAGGTTGTACTGATTTCTTCGGGTGCCGTCGCCACCGGAATGCCGTTCCTCAACCTCGAGGAGCGACCCAGCGATGTCGCCACGCAGCAGGCAGCCGCCGCCGTCGGGCAGAACGTATTGATCTTTCGCTACCAGGAAAGCCTGGACCGCTACGGCATCGCGGCGGGCACGGTGCTATTGACCGAGGGTGACGCTCTCAATGAACCGCACCGCAGCAACACCCGGCGCGCGCTCGAACGCCTGCTCGACCTGCGCATACTGCCGGTCGTCAACGAGAACGACACCGTGGCCGTGTACGGTTTGCGGTTTGGAAGCAACGACCGCCTCGCTGCGCTGGTGGCAACACTCATCCGTGCGGACCTGTTGATCATGCTCAGCGACGTTGATGCGCTTTACACCAAGCCCCCGCACCTGCCGGGGGCGGTAAAGCTCGACTTTATTGGCGCGGATGATCCACTCGACGCATTCGAGTTCAGCTCCGGCGGAGCGACCGGAGTCGGCACCGGGGGAGCGAGCACCAAGGTCGTGGCCGCCCGTCTGGCAACCGAGGCCGGCACCGCTGTTCTGGTGACGTCAACCGAGCTGGCCGCCGCCGCCCTCCGCGGCGAGCACGTCGGCACCTGGTTCGAACCGAAAGCGATTGAAGAGCGCCACGCCCTGCTCTAGTAAAGTCGGGGCATGCACACTGTTTCTGAACGTGGGTACCCCGTTCAGGGCATTAACCTGACTCGCCTCAGTCGTGACGATTCTCCTTCCCCGCAGATGGATGCTCTTCGGGTGCCACCAGGCAACTTGCGGCGGTGAAAAACGTTCGGTGTATTCGGTAAGCTGCCACTAACCGCGCTCGGCGCGATCGTTTTTTCACCGAAGGTTGAGTCCGTGGGGTTGCACGTTGTGAGTGTTGAAATCGTGGGGCTCGCGAGTCGATGAGGGCGCACTCGCAGCATGTCGTTCGATCGGCGTCGCGCATCGTAGTCAAGGTGGGGTCCTCGTCGATCAGCGGCGAGAACTCCGGTCAAATCGCGCCGCTCGTTGACGCCTTAGCCGAAGCCCATGGTCGGGGTACCGAGGTGGTTCTGGTGTCGTCCGGTGCTATCGCGATCGGAATGCCCTATCTACAACTGCAGGAACGTCCCACCGACCTGGCCACCCAGCAGGCGGCGGCATCCGTTGGGCAAAATCTGCTGATCTTTCGGTACCAGGACCGCCTCGACCGCTACGACATCGTGGCCGGGCAGGTGCTGCTCACGGCGAGCGACCTCGATAACGCCACTCATCGCGGCAACGCCCAGCGCGCCATGGAACGCCTGATGGCACTGCGTATACTTCCGATCGTCAATGAGAATGACACGGTCGCCACCCACGAAATTCGATTCGGCGACAATGACCGACTGGCTGCGCTCGTTGCCACTCTCATCGGTGCCGACCTGCTGGTGCTCCTCAGTGACGTGGACGCCCTCTTTACCTGCCCACCAGACATGCCTGGGGCAGCGCGGATCAGTCACGTTGCGTTCGGTGACCCCTTACTCGGCATGAAATTTGGTGCCACAACCGTCAATGGAGTCGGCACCGGGGGAGCCAGCACCAAAGTGACGGCGGCTCGCATCGCCGCCCAGGCCGGAACCGCAGTGCTGGTCACCGCTACCGGGCTGGTGGCAGAGGCTCTGCGCGGGGACCCGGTGGGAACCTGGTTCGAACCCTCGACGGCACCATCGGCATTGCGGATTTCCTGAGAACCAGGAATGCTCTCTCCTGGATACCTCCCGTAAACTATGGAGTATGTTGCAGTCTCCGAACGATGTTGCCCAACTCACACCCACCCTTGAGGCCGCTCGCACCGCCTCCTTGTCACTCGCGTCGGCGCCGACGGAGCTAAAAAACAAAGCCCTGAAGCTGATCGCCCAGGCGCTGCGTGACCATGTCGCAGAAGTCGTCACTGCTAACCGGGTCGACCTCGCCGCCGGCGTCACCAACGGTCTCCGTGACGGACTGCTGGACCGGCTGAAGCTCGACGAGCCCCGAATATTGGCCCTAGCGGATTCCGTCGACCAGATCGCGCTGCTCACCGACCCGGTCGGACAGATCGTGCGCGGCAGCAGCCTGCCCAACGGCATCAAAATCAGCCAGGTGCGCGTTCCTTTCGGCGTGATCGGGGTCATTTACGAAGCTCGGCCCAACGTCACGGTCGACCTCGCGGCCCTCGCGCTGAAGAGCGGAAATGCCGTTGTGCTCCGCGGCGGTTCCGCTGCCGAGAACAGCAACCGGGTGCTCATCGGCTTGGTGCAGGCGGCGATCATCGATGCCGGGCTCAACCCTGATTCAGTGCAGACCATCGATCCCTTTGGTAGGGCCGGCGCCACCGAGCTTATGAAGGCCCGCGGCTACGTCGACGTGCTTATTCCCCGTGGCAGCGCCACGCTCATTCAGACCGTGGTGGCGCAGTCCCAGGTGCCAGTCATTGAAACCGGAGCCGGCGTCGTGCACGTCTTCCTTGACGAGTCGGCCACCAAGGAGTGGGCGATCGAGATCGTGCACAATTCGAAGACGCACCGCCCGAGCGTATGCAATGCCCTCGAAACCCTCCTCGTGCACCGAAACGCCGCCGAACGACTGCTTCCCGCCGTGTTGGCCAAGCTCGCGGCATCCGGTGTCACCATCCATGCGGATGCCCGCACGCGGTCGATCTATCCGGCCGCGGTCCCGGCGACCGACGAAGACTGGGGCACCGAGTACATGAGTCTCGACATCTCCGTAGCAATCGTCGACTCACTCGACGAAGCCATCGCCCACATTCGCCGCTATTCCACGGGGCACACCGAGTCGATCATCACCAATGACCTGCAGAACGCCGAACGTTTTCTGAACGAGGTCGATTCGGCCGCGGTCATGGTCAACACCTCAACCCGTTTCACCGACGGCGGCGAGTTTGGGTTCGGCGCCGAGGTGGGAATCTCTACCCAAAAGCTGCACGCTCGCGGGCCGATGGGTTTACCAGAATTGACTAGCACAAAGTGGATCGTGCGCGGCACCGGACAGGTGCGTGCGTAGGTCCGATGGCGGGGTCCGGCTAGAATGGGGCGATGGCGTGAGTCGCCAAGCCTGCGACCCGTCGCTGTCATCTCAAGCCGCTCCTAACCGGAGCGGCCCGTGAATGGAGAACCGATGTCTTTTCTGACTGCCGTGCTAACCGAGGTCGAGCACATCGCCCTGCCGTTGCCGCTCGTCGTCTACCCGATGGTCGCGGCCGTGTTGTTCCTGGCGCTCGGCGTCGTGCTGTGGAGCTTTCGTGATGTAGCGAACCGTCACAGCGGCAAGGCCAATGCTTACGCGGCCGCGCACGGCGGATACGGTAGCACCTCCGACACCGGTGGCCATTAGAAGCCTGATTTCACCGTGACAGTTCGTCGTCCGCGCATCGGCGTGATGGGCGGTACGTTCGACCCCATTCACCATGGGCACCTCGTCGCCGCCAGCGAGGTGGCACACAGTTTTGACCTCGACGAGGTGGTCTTCGTTCCGACCGGGCAGCCGTGGCAGAAAAGCGGCGTAACCCGAAGTGAACACCGATACCTGATGACCGTGATCGCAACCGCCTCCAATCCACGATTCACGGTAAGCCGTGTCGATATCGACCGGGTCGGACCGACATACACAATAGACACGCTGCGTGACCTGCATGAAGAGCGTCCGGACGCCGAATTGTTCTTCATCACCGGAGCGGATGCCATCACCCAGATTCTCGGCTGGAAAGACGTACGCGAACTCTGGCAGCTGGCGCACTTCGTCGCTGTGAGTCGCCCGGGGCATGAGCTGAGCGTTTCAGGATTACCGAACCAAGACGTAAGCTTGTTGGAAGTCCCGGCACTGGCCATTTCGTCCACTGACTGCCGGGCACGGGTCAATCGGGGATTCCCGGTCTGGTATCTGGTCCCCGACGGGGTCGTCCAGTACATCTCAAAGCATCATCTGTATCGGAGTGTGGCATGACGTTGGGAGACCCTCAGCCGCTCAGCCGACGTCAAGCGCGGGAACTTGCTCGCGATCAGAGCGATGAAGCCGCCGCGGCACACGACGCAATCCCGACTCTCGACGTTCCGATACTGGCGCCGGCCGCGCTCCGCCCTGCATCCTTCGCCGCCTCAACGCAGCCTTCGACGTCACGTCGAACGAACCGGCACCACACGATTTCCGCAACAGACGAGGCCCCGGAGGCACTACTTCCTGGCCCAAGTCCACTCGCAGCCGAGTCCGCGCCGCCCGCTCTGGTTTCGGCACCACACACGCCCAGTCGCCGGGAGTTACGCGCGCTGCACGCGCGTGAACAAGAGCAGGCCCTCTCTACCGGCGACTTGCCGATTTCCGCTGGTGAGTCGGTCGAGGCCAACGTCACTGATGCTGCGCCGACTGATGCTGCGCCGAACGATGCTGCGCCGACTGATGCTGCGCCGATCGAGCCCGAGCCGGCCACTCCGGTCGCCGTCGACCGGGTCGAAGCCGACCACGTGCACGCCGAACCGATCATGGACGAACCGATCGTGGACGAACCGATCGTCACGGCGCCGATCGAGGCACCAGGCTCGACTGTCAGCTCCACCACCGGTTGGATACCGCCGATCGGTCACTGGTCCGTCGATGAGGATGCCCTGCGCGTGGAAGCGCCGCAGCGCGACCAGTCCCTCGACGAACTGATCAATCGCGGTATCGGGGCCGGTGGGATTCCCACCACCACGAACGCGCTCATATTGCCGTCGATTCCGCACCAGGGCAGCAGCGTGAGTCCCATCTCCAATACCGGTGAGATCATGATCACCGGTTCATTCGACCTGCCGCGAAGTCTTGGCTCGACTGGCGCGCATCCGAATCTGTTCGATTCGTCGGAGATAGACCACATGATGGACCAACTCGACACCGATCAACTCGGGGGGGGCTCGGCCCCGGTTAGCGCGAGTCGCGCTGTGAGTACGCATGCCTCGACACGGGGCATGCTGGCCCCGCCCAAGAAACGCCGTGCCTCGCTTCCGATGATT
The DNA here is from genome assembly GCF_002929825.1 of Cryobacterium sp. Y29. Classification (GTDB taxonomy): domain Bacteria; phylum Actinomycetota; class Actinomycetes; order Actinomycetales; family Microbacteriaceae; genus Cryobacterium. The sequence goes on along the minus strand of NZ_PJJN01000026.1, from coordinate 78,266 downwards.
CTTGTCATCGCGACGGCAGCTTTGGCTGTGAGCGTTCTAGCGCTTTTCGTGACCGGCTATCTGCTGGGCAATTTCTAGTGGCTCGAATCATTCAACCTCGTCCCGCCCGCTCTGTGAGCCCCTGCAGTTCGCCTTCTTTCTTTCCCTCTATCATCGCCGCAATGGCAATACCGCCTCGCTTTACAATCTCAAGGATTCATTCATGACCACTTCACCTCACGCCCTCGAGCTGCTTGCAATCGCCGTCGCCGCCGCCGACTCCAAGGGAGGAGAAGATCTTGTCGCCCTCGATGTCTCAAATCCGCTCCCTCTGGCCGATATCTTCTTCATCGTCACCGGCCGATCCGAGCGCAACGTGGTTGCGATTGCCGGTGAGATCGAAGACAAACTGATCGAGGCCGGCTACAAGCCGCTTCGTCGTGAGGGACGGGCTGCCGGTCGCTGGGTGCTGGTTGACTTCGGTGACCTGGTCGTGCACGTCTTCCACGAGGAAGAGCGCCAGTATTACTCCCTTGAGCGCCTGTGGAAAGATTGCCCGGTGATTCCCACCGGAATCCCTGCCAAACTGTCGGTAGAAGACGCCGCCGATGAGGTCGCGGAGTAGCTTCGGTTTCGCAGATCCCAATCTGTGTTGTAAGCTAACAAAGTTGTTTCGGAGCAATTCGAAACAACAATCTGGGTCCGTGGCGCAGCTGGTAGCGCACCTGCATGGCATGCAGGGGGTCAGGGGTTCGAATCCCCTCGGATCCACCGAGTATGAAATAGCTCCGACATTGTCGGGGCTATTTTTTTGTATCAGCAGTGTAGAGGTTGTGAATGCAAAAGAAATACCGCGTGGCGGGTATCGGAATGCGGTTGGGGCAGCCATAATTTCTTAGTGGTTATTGCCACAACGAATGCATCCATCCCGAATGTATTCGACATCGTATTGGAGAATCTCAGAATGAAGAAGACCACGGTTCAGCTGCTGGACGACCTTGACGGCACCGTTATCGAGAATGGCTCCGGAGCGACCGTTTCCTTTACCTTTGAGGGTGACTCTTACGAGATCGATCTGTCCGCAGGGAATCTCGCTGAATTCCGATCTGCAATCAAGCCCTACATAAATGTTTCACGGCGCGTTGGCTATGTGCCCGCCAAGCCGCGCGGTGCCAGTTCGGCCGGTTCAAACCGGGCTGAGCTGCAGGCCATTCGCGCCTGGGCCGTCGCCAACGGCACGCACGTATCCGACCGTGGGCGCATCTCCGGCACCGTGCGCGAGGCATACGCCAAAGCGCAGGCGTAACAGACCATCACTGTGCATCAGCGTTGTCCGTGCCTGAGCGGCGATACCTACTCCGTCTGCTGCGGCCGCTTTCACAGTGGTGCTGCTTCACCCCCAACGGCTGAATGGCTCATGCGTTCGCGGTATAGCGCCTTTTACCTCGGCGACGCTCAGTACTTACTCAAGACCTGGCATGAGCTGACCAGACCTGAATCATTCGAACTGGACCCGGAGATAACGTGGCGGCGGCTCGATATCGTGCGCACGGAACGCGGCGGGTTACTCGATAAAGAAGGCATCGTGGAATTCTCAGCGCACTATCGTGAAGACGGTATAGCAAGACAGCAAAAGGAAATCAGTCGCTTTCGCAAGGTCGACCGCCAATGGTATTATCTCGATGCTGCGCCAGATGGTCTGGCGTTGGAATAGCCCGGCCCGGCAATTGCGTGCGTCACATTCCAACACAGGTGTCATCGACGGGGATATCCGGCGGCCATTTCCCAGACATGTAACCTAGATTTTAGCAATGTCAGAGCACCTTTCCCGCGATATAGCCAGCGGCAGCGACCCGCGGCGTCCGGTGCGGCGAGCCCTGCGCCGAGCTCGCACGTGGGTCGACGGGCACCCGCATCTGCTCTTCGTCTATCGCCTCGGCGTCGCGCTGCTCGGCACGATGATTGTCGCGATCGGCATCCTTCTGATTCCCTTGCCGGGACCGGGGTGGCTCATCGTCTTTTTGGGCCTCGCCGTGCTCGGAACGGAATTTTTGTGGGCGCGTCGGTTTGGAGCATTCCTCAAGCGCATTGTCACTCGGGTCTGGACGTGGTGGCGCGTGCGACGTGATCGCCGGGTGGCCAGTTCTTCCTGAGCGCGAACGCGCATCTGCCGGCGGCGGATGCGATTGGTCAGCGGCCCAGCGACGGTGCGGGAACGGTGACGAAGAGTGAAATCAAGACGGCGACGTAGACGATCACGAAGATCGCCGGGGTCACGTAGCGCACGACATTGACCCACGCTGCCATAGCGACGATGCACCGGGTAACCGAGCTGGGCGCCGTCACGGAACGCAGGTCGGCGATGACGGCCAGTCCCTCGTTGGCGGCGGCTATTTGCGCGAGCGCCCCGAAAATACCCGACGCGAGCAAAATACCCGCCGCGGCGATGCGCACAGCCAGGTCGGCGGTGCCGAGTCCGAGTGCGAGAAAGCCCACGATGGCGGTCAACAGAAAAGTTGGGGCGGCCTGGGACGCGATGATGTGTGCTCGCGCCTTGACCCACAAACTGATGAGGTCGATTTCGGTCATGGGGGTCTCCAGTCGTCGGGTGCAGAGAGCACGTGATTCCATTTTGGTGGCTCTGGCAGTGCAAATCGAAAATGATGAACGAAATTTTGTCAGGACCTCGGTGTACCGGCAGCTGCATGTGCAAGGGAATATTCAAATGTCGTGAGAAGCCGTAATCAAGGGACGCACAAACGTGAACCGGGACTCGATACTTTCGGAATCGTGACCGTTACCGACGGTGGGCGCCGGGCGCCGGGAAGGCGGATATGTCGGCGGATGCCTGTAGCGTGTTCTGCAAGCGCGATCCGATCGCCTGGCTGCGCGTGCCCTCGTCGCTGCTTTCGCATTTGACCGTGTCTTATCTTCATCCCGAGGAGTCTCATGGAAACCTGGCCTGGAACCGCCTACCCCCTCGGCGCGACGTTTGACGGGAGCGGTACCAACTTCGCCCTGTTCAGCGAAGCCGCCCAACGCGTTGAACTGTGTCTTATCGACCAGGACGGGGGTGAGACGCGGGTGGAGGTGCGCGAGTCATCCGCTTTTATTTGGCACTGTTACCTGCCACTCGTACAGCCGGGCCAGCGTTACGGGTATCGGGTGCACGGCACTTATGACCCGGCGGCCGGTAATCGGGCCAACCCGAGCAAGCTGCTGCTCGATCCATACGCCAAGGCCACTACCGAAACCATCGACTGGGATCCCTCGTTGTTCTCCTACGATTTCGATGACCCCGATGCGCCGAATGACGAAGATTCCGCCTCGCACATGATGCTCGGCGTCGTCGTCAACCCGTTCTTCGACTGGGCCGGGGACCGGTCTCTGCGCACATCATACAGTGAGTCTTTCATCTACGAAGCACACGTCAAAGGCCTCACCAAGCTGCAACAATCAGTGCCCGAAACGCAGCGCGGCACCTACGCGGGGTTGGCGCATCCGTCGGTCATCGACCACCTGCAAAAGCTCGGCGTGACCGCCATCGAGCTGATGCCGGTGCACCAGTTCGTCGACGACGGAACCCTCGTTGACCAGGGCTTGAACAACTACTGGGGCTACAACACGATCGGATTCTTCGCGCCGCACAGCGCGTATTCCTCGACCGGCGACCTCGGGCAGCAGGTGCAGGAATTCAAAGGCATGGTGCGCAGCCTGCACGCCGCCGGCATCGAGGTCATTCTCGACGTGGTCTACAACCACACCGCCGAGGGCAACCATATGGGACCGACCCTGTCGTTCAAGGGCATCGACAACGAGGCCTACTATCGCCTGATGAACGACGACAAGCGCTACTACATGGATTACACCGGCACCGGAAACACCCTCAATGTGCGCCACCCGCACGTGCTGCAGCTCATCATGGACTCGCTGCGGTACTGGGTGCTCGAAATGCACGTCGACGGATTTCGGTTCGATCTGGCGTCGGCCCTGGCCCGAGACCTCTACGACGTCGACAAGCTCTCCACCTTCTTCGAGCTTGTGCAACAAGACCCGATCGTCTCGCAGGTCAAGCTCATCGCCGAGCCGTGGGATGTCGGTCCCGGCGGCTACCAGGTGGGAAACTTTCCCTCCCAATGGTCAGAATGGAACGGTCAGTACCGCGACACCGTGCGCGATTTTTGGCGTGGTGAGCCGTCCACTCTGGGCGAATTCGCCTCCCGCGTGGCCGGATCCGCCGACCTCTACGAACACTCCGGGCGCCGCCCGATGGCCTCGATCAACTTTGTAACCGCGCACGACGGTTTCACCATTGCCGACCTCGTCTCGTACAACGAGAAACACAACGATGCCAACGGCGAAGATAACAAAGATGGCGAGTCGCACAACCGCTCGTGGAACTCCGGTGTCGAGGGCCCCAGTGATGATCCCTCGATTCGCGGGCTGCGCGCCCGGCAGGCACGCAACTTCATCGCGACGCTGCTGTTGTCGCAGGGAGTACCGATGCTGCTGCACGGCGACGAGCTGGGCCGTACGCAGCTCGGCAACAACAACACCTACGCGCAGGATTCCGAGCTGACCTGGATTCACTGGGACGAGGCCGATGTGCCGCTGATCGAATTCACGGCGGCCGTATCCCGCCTGCGCCGTGAGCACCCGACTTTTCGGCGCAGCAGATTCTTCGACGGTCGACCCGGTAAGCGGGTGGCGGGCGAATCGCTGCCCGATATCGTCTGGCTCAACACCGATGGTGAACCGATGGCGCCCACAGACTGGGATGAAAGCCTGGCCCGCACAGTGGCCAAATTTCTCAACGGCAACGGAATCCGCGAGCGTGACGCGCGAGGTCAGGACGTCACCGACGACAACTTTCTCCTATTGTTCAACGCCGACGCCGAAGACGAGGAATTCACGCTCCCGCCCGATGAGTATGCTCCGGCCTGGGAGATCGTGGTCGACACCGCCGGCGACGGCGCCGATTCCACCCCCCGTCCGGCCGGAGCGATTCAGACCGTGGCCGGTCGTTCCCTCGCGGTGCTGCGCGCCTATTACGAACCCGACGTTGTACCGGATCACTCCGTCGCAGCGTCACTGGCCGGTGCTACCGGCCTGATGACCCTTGCAGGCCACAGCGAAGGGCCGGGCCGATGACCGACGAACCAGGTAGTGCGACAACGGAGCCGGTACCCGTACCGCGCTCGACCTATCGACTGCAGATCACCCCAGCCTTCGACCTGGATGCCGCCGCAGCAACGGTCGACTACATTCGCGATCTCGGTGCCGACTGGGTCTACCTCTCGCCGTTGCTGAAAGCCGAGGCCGGATCGGATCACGGGTATGACGTCGTCGATCATTCCCTCGTCGACCCGGCCAGGGGCGGGGCGGATGCCCTGGACCGGTTCGCGACAGCGGCCCACCTGTCAGGGCGGGGCGTACTCGTGGACATCGTGCCGAACCACATGGGGGTAGCGACGCCGCGGCAGAATTCCTGGTGGTGGGACCTGCTCCAAAATGGCCAAAAGTCGCGTTACGCCGAGGCCTTCGACGTGGACTGGGCGTTCGGCCAGGGGCGAATTCGCATTCCGGTGCTGGGCGACGGGCCTGGCCAGCTCGACCAGTTGAAGATCGTCGACGGCGAACTGCACTATTTCGATAATCACTTTCCGATTGCCGCCGGATCGGCCGACAACGGTGCCAGCCCAGCCAGTGTGCACGATCGGCAGAACTATGAGCTGGTGAATTGGCGGCGGGCCGACGACGAATTGAACTACCGTCGATTCTTCGCCGTGAACAGTCTGGCCGGTATTCGCGTCGAAATGCCATGGGTGTTCGATGAATCGCACCGTGAGATCGTGCGTTGGGTGCGTGAGGGTCTCGTGCAGGGACTGCGGGTCGACCACCCGGATGGCCTGGCCGACCCGGCCGGTTATCTCGAGGCGCTGCGTCGTGCCACACACGGCGCTTACGTTCTGGTCGAGAAAATTCTCGAGGGACCAGAGCAACTGCCCACGAGCTGGGCTACGGCCGGTACCACCGGGTATGACGCCCTCACCGACGTCGATCGGGTTCTGGTTGATCCGGCCGGTCAGGCGGATCTTGACGCCCTGGAGTTGCGGCTGCAGGGGGAGAATACGGCCGGGTGGGGAAAGCTGGTCTATGACAACAAGCGCACGGTGGCCGACGGCATTCTGCGCTCCGAGGTGCTGCGCATCGCTCGCCTGGTGCCCAGCGACGAGCAGAGTAACGACCACACCGCCGACGCTCTTGCCGAGCTTCTCGCCTGGTTCCCGGTCTATCGTTCCTACCTGCCCCTGGGGCGGGGCAACCTGCAGGCGGCGGCGAATCGATCGATCGCCCACAGACCCGAATTCGAGGCCGAAATCCACCGGCTGCTGCCGCTGCTGGGCGACCAGAAGCATGCGGCTGCCGTGCGCTTTCAACAAACATCGGGCATGGTCATGGCCAAGGGTGTCGAAGATCGGGCCTACTATCGATTCAGCCGGCTTACCTCGCTCAATGAAGTCGGCGCTGACCCCGATGAGTTTGCGGTCACGGTAACGGAGTTCCACGATCAGCAGCGAGCGCGCCAGGCCGGATACCCGCTGTCGATGACAACCCTGTCGACCCACGATACGAAACGTGGCGAAGACGTGCGGGCGCGCATCTCGGTGCTCGCTGAGATCCCTGCCCGCTGGGGGGCCGTGCTCGAGCAACTGCGGGCGCGCCATCCGCTCGATGACGCGCCGTTCGAAAACCTGCTCTGGCAGGCGATCGTTGGCGCCTGGCCAGCCAGCAGGGAGCGCCTCTTCGCCTACGCACTCAAGGCGGCGCGCGAGGCCGGTACCTCGACCACCTGGACGGAGCAGAACGCTGATTTTGAGGCGAAACTCGATGGACTTATCACCGCCGCGGTCAGTCCCGGGCCGACCCACGACCTCATCATCGGTCTGGTCTCTGAACTGCAGCAGGCAGGCTGGAGTAATTCGCTCTCGCTCAAACTGTTGCAGCTGACCATGCCGGGAGTCCCCGACGTGTATCAGGGCAGTGAGCTGTGGGAGACGTCGCTGGTCGATCCGGACAACCGCCGCCCGATCGACTATGCGGTGCGCCGCGAACTGCTGACCCGCATCGACGACGGATGGCTCCCTCCCATCGACGAGGGCGCAGCGGCGAAGCTGCTGATCACCTCCCGCACCCTGAGGCTGCGCCGCGACCGGGCGGGCTTGTTCACTCGCTACGTTTCGATACCCGCCTTCGGCGCGGCCGCCGGGCACATCGTGGCATTCGATCGTGGGGGAGCGATCACGCTGGCCACCCGGCTGCCGGTCGGACTGCGCCGCGCTGGGGGCTGGAGCGACACGACCGTTGTGGTGGCCGGCCGCAGCTACATCGACGTGCTCACCCAGGAAAGGTTCGATGGTCCGAGCTTGCGCGTCGCTGACGTTCTCGCACGCTACCCCGCAGCTCTGCTGGTCGCCGATGACGATGACGATGACCGAGGTTCCCCGTTCGACCCCACCCTCCACAACCGCACAGGATGACACGCATGAACGATCAGAAATTTGAGGTCTGGGCACCCGACGCGCACGTCGTGCAGGTGCAGCTCGGGCCGCGCAGGCTCGAGCTGACGGCGCGCGATGACGGGTGGTGGGAGCTACTGGCATCCGTTCCCCCTGCTGGTGCCGGCGGAATCGACTATGGGTTCATTGTCGACGGGAGTGGGCCGTTCGCAGACCCGCGCGCGCGGCGTCAGCCCGGTGGGGTTCACGCCCTGTCGCGCACCTTCGACTCCGCCGAACATATCTGGCAGGACACCGACTGGACCGGTCGCCAACTCGCCGGCGCCATCATCTACGAGCTGCACGTGGGAACCTTCACTCCCGAGGGCACGTTCGAAGCGGCAGCGAGCCGCCTCGATCACCTGAAATCGATCGGTGTCGACTTTGTTGAACTGTTGCCGGTGAACGCGTTCAACGGAACGCACAACTGGGGTTACGACGGTGTGCTCTGGTATGCCGTGCACGAGGGCTACGGCGGCCCGGCCGCGTACCAGAGTTTCGTCGATGCCTGCCACCGGCATGGCATCGGCGTGATTCAGGATGTCGTTTACAACCACCTCGGTCCGAGCGGCAACTATCTGCCCCGGTTCGGTCCCTATCTGAGCGAGGTGGCAGAAAACACTTGGGGTTCCTCGCTCAACCTCGACGGGCCGCACTCCGACCCGGTGCGCCGCTATATTCTGGATAATGCCCTGATGTGGCTCGGCGATTACCACGTCGACGGCCTGCGACTCGACGCAGTCCACGCGCTGCGCGACACGAGCGCCACCCACCTGCTCGAGCAACTCGCCATCGAAGTCGGCGCGCTCAGCGCCGCGATCGGGCGTCCGCTCACCCTGATCGCCGAATCCGACCTCAACGATCCGCGCCTCATCACGCCGCGACAGGCCAACGGTTACGGCCTGGACGCCCAGTGGAGTGACGACTTCCACCACGCCGTGCACGTGGCCCTCACCGGGGAAACCGCCGGGTATTACGCCGACTTTGAGCCGCTTGATGCCCTCGCCAAGGTGATCACCCACGGATTCTTTCACGACGGCACGTACTCGAGTTTTCGCGAACGCACCCACGGCCGCCGCATCGATCGCGAACGGATGCCCACCTGGCGACTGGTCGTCGCGTCCCAGAATCACGACCAGATCGGCAATCGGGCCATCGGCGACCGTCTCAGCGCCCAGCTGGATGTGGGTCAACTCGCCATAGCGGCGGCGCTGACCCTGCTCGGGCCGTACACGCCGATGCTGTTCATGGGGGAGGAATGGGGTGCGACAACGCCGTGGCAGTTCTTTACGTCGCATCCCGAGCCCGAGCTCGGCACAGCAACAGCCACCGGGCGTATCAACGAGTTCGCCCGGATGGGTTGGGATCCGCAGATCGTTCCCGACCCGCAGAACCCGGCCACGTTCGAGCGTTCCAAACTCAACTGGAGTGAAATGAGCAAGACCGAGCATGGTCGGCTGCTCGGGTTTTATCGTGACCTCGCGGTGCTTCGCCGTTCGCATCCCGACGTCACGGATCCACGGTTCGACCAGATTGCCGTGGAGTTCGATGCTGCCGACGGATGGTTGCGGCTGCGCCGTGGCGGCACACAAATTTTGATCAACTTCGGCGAGGGGTCGGTACACGTGCCGGCCAGTGGGGGAGAGGTGGTGTTGTCTTTCGCGACCGGTCCCGATGCTGTGCAGGGTCGGCTGCCCGATGCCCTGCAGCTGGCTCCGCACTCCGTCGTCGTGTTGGCCTGACTGGACTGGACTGGTCTGGGCTGGTCTCGGCTGGGCTGGGCTGGGCTGGGCTGGGCTGGGCTGGGCTGGGCTGGGCTGGGCTGGGCTGGGCTGGGCTGGGCTGGGCTGGGCTGGGCTGGGCTGGGCTGGGCTGGGCTGGGCTGGGCTGGGCTGGGCTGGGCTGGGCTGGGCTGGGCTGGGCTGGGCTGGGCTGGGCTGGGCTGGGCTGGGCTGGGCTGGGCTGGGCTGGGCTGGGCTGGGCTGGGCTGGGCTGGGCTGGGCTGGGCTGGGCTGGGCTGGGCTGGGCTGGGCTGGGCTGGGCTGGGCTGGGCTGGGCTGGGCTGGGCTGGGCTGGGCTGGGCTGGGCTGGGCTGGGCTGGGCTGGGCTGGGCTGGGCTGGGCTGGGCTGGGCTGGGCTGGGCTGGGCTGGGCTGGGCTGGGCTGGGCTGGGCTGGGCTGGGCTGGGCTGGGCTGGGCTGGGCTGGGCTGGGCTGGGCTGGGCTGCGCTGGCGACGGATCTGGTCTGGCAAGATGGGTCTGCTGACATCGGTTGCAGCAGATGTGATGAGGATCAGGCATGGGATCGTTTTTAGCACCGACGACAGCCGCCGCGCTCGAGCGGCTCCTGGCGCTGCACACGGATGCCGGCAGCTCGCCTTTGGACCGGCTGCGCGCCATCCGCTCGCTGCAGGCCTCCCTCGATCAGGACCCGGCAACGCTCGTCGCGGTGCGCGCTGCGCTCGCCGCCGACACGTCGTGGGAGCAGGTCGCCGATGCCACCGGGCTCAAACCTCCGGCGGCCAGATGGCGTTGGGGCGGCACCGACGATGAGATCAGCGCCCGCCTTGAAGCTGGCCGCAAACGCTCCGTGCGGCCGAGCAGTGTACCCACCGACCTCCCCGGTCTATCGGTCGCCGAGGCGGCAGCTGAACGTGGGGTGAGTGCCCAGGCCATCTACCTGCAGGTACGTCGCGGCACCCTGGTCAGCCGCACGGTGACCCTGCCGGACGGCCGCAGCTACAAGCGGGTGTTCCCCGCCGGCACGACTGACCCCGATTCCAGCCACGACCGACGTGTCGACCTCAAGGGAGATGTCCCACAATGACCACCACCCTCACGATTGAACGCCGCGTCGACCGGGTGCATGTTCAGCTCGACCGGCCCGACGTGCGCAATGCCATCGACCAGACCATGATCGACGAGCTGCACGCCGTGTGCGCCGAACTCGAGCAGCAGCCGCGGATCCTCATTATCAGCGGCGCGAATGGTGTTTTTGCCTCGGGCGCTGACATCTCCGAGCTGCGCGAACGTCGTCGCGACGATGCGCTGCGTGGAATCAACTCTGCCCTGTTCTCGCGCATCGCACAGCTGCCGATGCCCGTGATCGCCGCGATCGACGGCTGGGCGCTCGGCGGCGGAGCCGAACTCGCCTACGCGGCCGACTTTCGCATCGCCTCAACGAGTGCCCGGCTCGGCAACCCGGAGACAGCGCTCGGAATCCTGCCCGCCGCCGGTGCGCTTTGGCGCCTGGCCGAGCTCGTCGGCGAGCCAGTGGCCAAGGAGATCATATTGGCCGGGCGCATCCTGAGCGCCTCCGAATGCCTCGCGGTACACCTGGTCACCGAGGTACACGACCCCGATGACCTGCTCGCCGCCGCTCACGCACTGGCCGACCGGATCGCCGCCCAGGACCCGCTGGCGACCCGGCTGGCCAAGGAGGTCTTCCACGCTCCGCGGGCCGCGCATCCGCTCGTCGATAACGTCGCCCAGTCGATCCTGTTCGAGTCCGAGGCAAAATTCACCAGAATGGATGCGTTCCTCGCCCGTCGAAAGCGCTAGCCCTTCCGTGAAGCAATCCGTTACCCGCTCTGGTGAGAAGCTTCCTGGCCGCCGATCCGGGCCACCTCGTAACCTCCGGCGGAATAGATCGTTGTGAATGCCACCCCGGGGTGCAGTGCCTCACCCACGACCTGCGCCGACGTCCACTCGGCGGGCAGACCTCCGGCTGCAAGGTCGATCACGAGATAGTCCGGCAGGGGGTTCGTGTTGCCGAGCCAGAAGACATCCGTGCGTTCCACGAGATAGTTCATCAGCCCAATGTCTGATTCGACCCGGGCGCCGTCGGGCACGACCCGCAGAGCAGCGGACGCAGCGATGGTGCGATCCGTTGATATATTGCCCGCCATATCCGTCAGTGTGAACAAGGGCAGCGTCGTGGCGAGCACGAGCGCGGCGACAATCGAAACGGATGCCGCCTGCCGCCCGTAACCGCGCAGCCAACGGCGCCGGCTGCTGCGCGCGAGCGCGATGCCGTCGAGGGCGGCGGCGAAAACGATCGGCATGAGCACGGCGCTGTACTGCCAGGTCGGCCCCCAATAGCCCGAATTATCGGACAGAAACCGCCAGGCGAGGGTCGGCAACAGCACGAGCGCGAGCGGCGACCGCACCGCGATAACGCCGCCGGCCACGAGGAGCAGCGCAAGAGTCACGCCCTTCTGAGGCTGAAACAGTGCCGCCGGGTCACCCATAATTTTGAGCAGGTCGATGCTGCTCGAATAGGCCCAGGCCCCATTCGGGTTGAGCAGCGGCAGGATGACCAGGCTGGCCAGAGCGAACCAGCCCACGCCCCAGACCGCCAACCACACTCCGAGCGGATTCCGGCTGCGCACGGCCAGTACGATGCCCAGCGCCGCCACGGTCAGTCCGAGGTCTTCCTTGACGAACACGAGCGGCATCGCCCAGAGCAGGCAGGTTACCCACTTTTGCCCAAGAAAGGCGGTCAAAGACAGCGCCAGCAACGGCACGGCAAAAGCGATCTCGTGGAACTGCGCCGCGACCGCGGCCTGCAGACCAAAGCTGAACGCAAACGCCAACCCGAACAGAGTGCCGGTGCGCGACCCCAGCAGTCGAATGGCGGCGTAGGCCAGGGCGGCTGCGGCGATCCCCAACATCGCATTCTGCACCACCAACAGGGTGAAAGCGTGCGGAAAGATCGCGAAAATCGGGCCGAGCACCGCCAGAAGCGGATGAAAGTGGTCACCGAGCAGGTTGAAACTCTCGCCCTTGATCGTGACAATGGGCGCCTCAACTGCCGCGTACTGCCGGGCCAGCTGCGTGAAGATTCCGAGGTCCCAGGATGGTGCGGCGAAACTGCGCCACTGCAGGTACGAGAACACGGTGTACAGCGCGGTCGTCACGATCCCGACACCCACCGGAAGCACGAACGGTCCGAGCGCATGCCGCAATTCAGGCAGTCGCCAACCGCCGCGCATTCCCCTCATCCGACCACGCTAACGCACCCCCCGGCTGATCCTGTAGCGGTACGGGACCTATGGCCCTGGATGACCGACGATGCAGGCGGCACACTGAGAGCGTGCCCCACACAACGGCGCACTCGGAGATCGCTTGACACTCACGTGCCCCTTCTGCCATTCCCAGGCCCGACTCAGCCCGAATCCGGCCCACGCCGAGCGCAACTCTCTTCCCGTCTACATCCTCACGTGTTCCGGATGCGAGCACACCAGTGTGCGTGCCACCCTGGTTCGCGGGCAGCTGGCCACCACAAACGCCTCTGGCGCCTGTCAGTATCGCAAAAATATCCTGTTTTTCCCTGTGGAACTACAGGTCGGCCAGCAGACTGACCGGGTTTTCGATGCAGCGCGCCACATAGGTGAGAAACCCGGCCGCGGTTGTGCCGTCGCAGACGCGGTGATCGAACACCATCGACAGTTCAACGACGGTGCGCACCGTGAGTGCGTGGTCGACCACCCACGCTCGCTCGATCATGCGGCCGATGCCGAGGATCGCCGCCTCCGGGTGGTTGATGATCGCCGCCGAACCGTCGACACCGAGCGACCCGAAGTTGTTCAGGGTGAACGTTCCGCCGGTGAGCATGCTCGGCGGGAACGTGCCGTCTGGCGCGTGCGCCACGAGCTCGGCAACGGAATCGCGCAACTGCCGTGTACTCATAGCGTGCGCGCCGTGGATCACCGGAACCATCAGCCCGCGCGAGGTTTGCGCAGCAATGCCGAGGTTCACCGCGCCGTGTTGCAAAATCTCCTGGCTTGCGGTGTCGACCGAGGAGTTGAGCAGCGGAAACTGTCGCAACCCGGCGACGACGAAACGCGCGATGAGCGCCGTCACGCTGAACCGCTCCCCGGTCACTGCCAGCAACTGATCGCGGGCGGTGAACAATGCCGTTGCGTCGACGTCGAGCCAGATCGTCGCCTCGGGAATCTCCCGCCGCGACGTCGTCAACCGCGCGGAGACGGCCTTGCGCAGGCCGGTGATGGGAATGCGGATGTCGGCACTCACATCGGCCGGTTGGGCGGCGTTGCGGGCAGGTGTCGCGCGGGCAGGTGTCGCGCGGGCAGGCGTCGGGTGGGCAGCCAGTTCGCGGATATAGTCGTCGACGTCTGTGCGCAGCACCAGGTTGTTCGGCCCGGTGCCAACGAGCGTGCTCGCGTCGAAGCCGTTGTCGCGGGCGAGTTGACGCACGATCGGCGAGACGACGGGGGAGCGGCGGGCCGGGTCCGGCACGTCGGTCCTGACGGATGCCGTGGGCGTAGTCCGCGCCGCGGCCGCCGGAAGGGTTGGCGCGGGCAAAGCCGCGGCATCCGCTGGAAAAACGCGGGTATCGCTCGGCGTACCCGTGCGGCCGAACCGGCCGGCGGCCACGGTGCGGGCCGGCCGGGTGCTCTCCGTCGTGCCGTAGCCGACCAGGACGGCGCCGGAGCCTTCGGACGGGGTGGCGGCGGTCGCTGCGGCAACCGGAACGTCCACAGTCGCGGCGGCGTCAGCCACGGTCAGTAACACCTGCCCGGCGTGGATGATCTGCCCTGGCTCACCGAACAGGCTGGCCACGACACCGCCGTATGGTGATGGCAGTTCCACGATCGACTTCGCCGATTCGACCTCGACCACGGCCTGATCAATGACAATCGTGTCGCCGGGAGCGACCAGCCACGCCACGATCTCGGCCTCGGTGAGGCCCTCGCCGAGGTCGGGCAGCAGAAATTCGCGGCCCATCAGGACCACTCCCAGGTCGACAGTGCGGCAAGAATACGGTCGGGGGTCGGCAAGTAGTACTCCTCGAGTTTGGGTGACGGGTAGGGGATGTCGAAACCGGTGACGCGCAGAATGGGTGCGGCCAAATAGAAGAAATTGCGTTCGGTCAGGCGAGCGGCGACCTCGGCGCCATAGCCGCCGAACTGGGCGGCTTCGTGCACGATGGCAGCGCGGCCGGTCTTGCGAACGGATGCCCCCACCGTCTCGTCGTCGAAAGGCGACAGCGAACGCAGATCGATGACCTCGATCGAGAGCCCCTCAGCCGCGCCCTGTTCGGCCGTGGCGAGTGCGGTCTTCACGGTCGGCCCGTAGGCGATGAGCGTGACGTCGGTGCCGGCGCGCAGCACGACCGCCCGGTTCAGCGGCTCGGTCTGCACCGGCAAGGCCACGGAAGCCTTGCTCCAGTACCGGCTCTTCGGTTCCATGAAAATGACCGGGTCGTCGCTTGCTATAGCGCCCCGCAGCATGGAATAGGCGTCGGCCGGGTTCGACGGGCTCACCACGGTGAGCCCGGGAGTCGCCGTCCAGTAGGCTTCGGAAGAATCGGAGTGGTGTTCGACCCCGCCGATGTCGCCGGCGTAGGGAATGCGGATGACGATGGGCAGCTGAATTTTGCCGCGCGTGCGATTGCGCATCTTGGCCACGTGCGACACGATCTGTTGAAACGCCGGGTAGCTGAACGCGTCGAACTGCATCTCCACGACGGGGCGCAGGCCGTACATGGCCATGCCGATCGCGGTTCCGACGATGCCGGCTTCGGCCAGTGGTGAGTCGCTCACCCGGGTTTCGCCAAATTCGGCGTAGAGCCCGTCGGTGACTCGAAAGACGCCGCCGAGCGGGCCGACGTCTTCGCCGAACAGAACGACCGTCGGATCATCGACCATGGCATCGTGAATGGCGGCGTTGAGCGCGGCGGCCATGGTGAGGTTTTCTGGCGCGCGCACCGCGATGCCGGTCTGCAGGGGCTGCTGTGGGCTCATCGGGTGCTCTTTTCACGAGCAATGACGGATGCCACAGCGTCGCCGTCGAGTTCGGCCGCCAGAAAGGCGCGTTGCTCCGCCAGGGCGGTGCGCGGGGTGGAGTAGACGTGCTCGAACAGTTCCAGCGGGTCGACGACCGCCTGCTCGGTCATGCAGTCCCGCGTCGTGGTGGCGAGCTCCTCGGCGGCCGCCAGAATCGAAGCACGCACCTCATCGGTCAGGGCGCCCTGCGCGACGAGGTATTTTTCCAGACGTTCGATCGGGTCTCGGTGGCGCCACAGGTCGACGTCGGCCGCTTTTCGGTAGCGCGTGGGGTCATCCGAGTTGGTGTGTGCTTCGATGCGGTAGGTGAGGCCCTCGATCAGGGTCGGGCCACCGCCGCTGCGAGCGCGGTCCATGGCCGCCGAGATGACGACGTACATGGCCGCAACGTCGTTGCCGTCGACGTAATAGCCGGGCATGCCGTAGCCGATCGCCTTGTCGGCGATGGTGCGGCAGGCCATCTGCTTGTCGAGGGGCACGCTGATGGCGAACTGGTTGTTCTGCACGACGAAGACGACGGGGGCCTGCCAGACGGCCGCGAAATTGAACGCCTCGTGGGCGTCACCCTCGCTCGTGGCGCCGTCACCGAGCAGGGTCAGCGCCACGGTGTTGTGGCGCTTGAGCTTCGCTGCGGTAGCCAGACCGACGGCGTGGAGCGCCTGAGTGGCCAGCGGGGTAGCTTGCGGGGCGATGCGGTGCGTGTGATAGTCGTAGCCGCTGTGCCAGTCACCGCGAAATGAGGCGAGGATATCTTTCGGCTCGACGCCCCGGGTGAGCAGCGCGATACTGTCGCGGTAGGTCGGAAACAGCCAGTCCTGCGGGTCGAGCGCGGCAACCGCGGCGATTTCACACGCTTCCTGGCCGAGCGCGGAGGGGTACGTGGCGAGGCGACCCTGCCGGGTGAGGGCGGTGACCTGTGCATCGAAACGGCGGGCGATGACCATCTGCCGATACAGGCTGAGCAGGGTGTCCACGACCGGAAGGGTGAATCCGCCGGTCTCGTTTTGCGGAACCATGCGGCCGAGGTCGTCGATCAAACGCAGGGGTGGGGCCGGCAGCACGGTGGTCATGCTCGGGTTCTCGACATTGAGGCTCATGAGGCAATGGTGCGCCTTTACGCCAGCCCGCACCCAGCTTTTTTGCAGTTGTGAACGATTGGCCGTGCACATGCACGACAGCAACCAAACGGCATTACTGACGTGTGTTTCAGTGCCAAGCGTCCGGGGTAGTTCCGGGCGCGTGCCCGACGATCTCGTCGAGGATGAGATGCGACCGGGTCGAGATCACCCCGGGCATGCTGTGGATGTCGCGAAGAATGGCCTGGCTGAGCTGTTCGTGGTCGGGAGCGCTCACGGTGAGAATAATGTCGATGTCCCCACTCACCGCCTGCGCCTTCTCGACGAAAGGGAGCTCGGCCAGCTGTGCGGCGATATCACCCCAGGCCACGTCAGCGATCTTCACGATGACGAGAGCCGACACATTGAGGCCGAGGGCCTTGCGGTTGGTCTGGGCGCCGAAACCGGTGATCACGCTATGGCTGATGAGCTTCTGCACCCGGGTGTGTGCGGCGGTGCGGGAGATGTGCACCTGCAGGGCCAGCTGGCGAATGGAGAGTCTGGCGTCCCGGCTGAGCTCGGCGATGATCTGGCGATCAACGCCGTCGAGTCCGGGGTGGGGCGTCTGTGGCTGCGTCATGGGACCCTCAGGCTACCGGCGTCGATGTGGGCGGCACCGACGCGGGCGGTGTGGATCCGCTCAGCGCGGATTTGCTCAGCATGGATTTGCGCAGCACGCGCAGGTAGTGGTTCTTCGGCCAATGTCGCACCCGGCGCGGCAGCCGCGGATACACCAGGCGGATACCGCCCAGCACCAGGTCAAAGCATCGCCGGTGCCGCGTCGACCACGGTAGGTCGAAGAGCGCCCGAACGTGCGGAGGCAGCAAGCCGGCGGTCAGCAGGCGGGCCACGGGCAAGGCAGCGCGATACCAGAGCGGTGCGGTGCGCGAATGCAACAGTTCGTGCGCGACGGCGCGGGTGGCGGCATCCGTTGTCAACAGGGCGAGCTGCTCGTTCCAATACAGTCGAAACGCCGCGCGGTCGGTCGGCCACAGCCCGGGCGGTACCTGCAGCGCTGTGCCGAGGCGAGAGTATTCGCGGTAGACCTCATCGGCCGCCTGGTCGTCGAGCGCACCGAAGAGCAGGCCGTGCAGGTGCGTGGCCGATTCGTACAGCGTCGCGGCGACCCAGAGCTGGAGCTCGGGGGTGAATGCGTTGTACCCGGGTGTCGTGCCGCTTGAATGCACGGGACCGTGAGCGTGGTTGACCCGCGCCGCCATGGTGGCGGCCAGTTCCGCATCGCCGAAGACTATGGCGTAGACGTAGCTGAGCGTGCCGTTCAGCCGATCGAGCGGGCGATCGGCGAAATGACTGTGATCGGCGACGCCGTGGCCGATGGCCGGATTGGCCAGCTGCAGCAAAATGGCGCGGCCTCCGGCGGCAATCAGGATGCCCTCACCAGCGACCCCCATCAGGCTCGGGGCTATCCTGCGGGAATGACCTATGCGCACAGCTACCTCCCGATAAACACGCAGAACCCCGTGACACGCTGAGTGTATTCGGTCGGCCTGCATACAGGCTTCGTCCTAATACCCAATGTGGGGAAGATAAATTCTTGTCTTCCCGGGAATACGACCGAGTTCTATGCACTTGCATGTATCTGAGGGCGACAATTCCTGGGCCCACACACTTGAGGAGATTTTCTATGAGCGAGAGCACCGCAACGAGCATCCCCGGCTTCAAGGCCGGAACCTGGACCATCGACAAGACCCACAGCTCGGTGAGCTTCAGCATTCGCCACATTGTCATCAGCAAGGTCAAGGGCACCTTCGAAGACTTCGACGCCACCTTCGTGACCGGCGAAAACCCGCTCGAGACGAGCGTCACCGCCTCGGCTAAGGTCGTCTCCATCAACACCAACGAGCCAAGCCGCGACGGTCACCTGCGCACCGGGGACTTCTTCGACGCCGAGACGTACCCGACCATCGACTTCGCCTCGACCGGTGTGCGCGAAGTCAAGGGCGACTACCTCGTCGACGGCAACATCACCATCAAGGGCGTCACCAAGCCGGCCACCTTCGAGCTCGAGTTCGGCGGCTTCGGCGGCGACCCCTACGGAAACTACAAGTTCGGTGCCACAGCCAAGACCGAAGTCAACCGCGAAGACTTCGGCCTCACCTACAACGCCGCCCTCGAAACCGGCGGCATGCTGCTGGGCGACAAGGTCACCATCACGCTCGAACTGCAGGCTGCGCTCAACGCGTAACCGGTATTTTGTCGGTCAGGGCCTCACCTCGGTGGGGCCCTGTGTCGTTAAGAATCCACGACTCCTGGCTGAGACAGAAACGAATGTCATTCCCTTCGTGACGCGCTGGTCGCGAACTGCGCCGCGCTGCGTGTGCCGAAGTTCAGACCGGGCGGGTGTCCTTGCCATCAAGCCACAGCTCGACAGTCTCGTCGCGGTGTACGCCATCTGTGCCGACATGTTTTTCGCTGATCGTGGCACCATTCTTGATGACATAGACCAGGGCCATGGCGTGGCCGCGACCCAGCCCGTAGTCGGCCTTGAGCCAGTCGACGATGACGCCGGCCTTCGTCGTTGGTTCGTCGAGACCGCGTTCGTGCGCGAGGGCGACCAGCGCGCGCGGCGTGAACCCGGTCTTTTCTTCGATCGCGGTGAGGTAAGCCTGAAATGACATAAGGTCTCCTGACGTCGAGGCTCGCTCTCGTTAGTATGCCGGAGACAGTATTGCGGGGCTAGGGTGAAACGACGCCCGAACACTAATCCCGGTGCGCAACGTGCCTAAGACCGTGCGAAATGAGCTTGAGATCACGGTTCCAGTCACTAGAACAATGGTCTAATCAAACGAGGAGATTGCCGTGTTCACCCTGAACGAACTGAAGATTCCGATTCTCGCGGCCCCCATGGCCGGCGGCGCCTCAACGCCCAACCTCGTAGTCGCGGCAAGTGACGCTGGCAGTCTCGGTTTTCTGGCGGGCGGCTACAAAACCCCGCAGGCGCTGGCCGAGCAGGTCATCGAGGTGCAGCGACGCACCGAGAATGCCTTCGGCGTCAACCTGTTCGTACCGCAGCCGCCCCTGACCGACCGGGCCGCCGTTCTGGCCTATCGAGACGCACTGGCAGACGAGTACACAACTGTGTTTTCCGAGATTGTCGCCGAGGACGACGATGGGTTCACCGAGAAGGTGGCCGTGGTCATCGAGCACCAGGTTTCGGTGGTCTCTTTCACCTTCGGACTGCCTCCCGCCGATGTGGTGGCACGGATGCATACGGCCGGGTCGTACCTGGTCGCCACGGTCACCTCGGTCCCGGAAGCTCTGCAAGCGGTCGAGCGTGGAGTCGACGCACTCTGCGTGCAGGGCCCGGAAGCCGGCGGACACCGGGCGACCTTCCAGACGCAAGACGAACCGGGCACCCTGGCATTGGGCGCGCTGGTGACCGCGATTCGTGCGGAGGTGACACTGCCCCTGATCGCGGCGGGCGGCATCCACTCGGGGGAGCAGATCGCCGCGTTGCTGGCGACCGGTGCCGAGGCCGTTCAGCTGGGCACGGCCGTTCTGCGCACCGACGAATCGGGGGCGACCCAGGCCCACAAAGACGCGCTGGTCCAGTCGCGATTCACCGAGACGGTAATCACCCGTGCTTTCTCGGGCCGTCCGGCGCGCGCCTTGCTGAACGCCTTCATCATCAACCACGGCGCTACCGCACCGAGTGAGTACCCCCAGGTGCATCACCTCACCAAGGGTCTTCGAGCGGATGCTGCCCGCCGCGGTGACGCCGACGGGCTCGCCCTCTGGGCCGGCACCGGGTATCGCGCTGCGACCGCGGGTGCTGTCCAGTCTGTTCTTGAGACGCTCTGGGTCGAGGCAACGGCGGCGACCGCTCGCCCTTGATCGGACTCCAGTTCAGCGGATGAGTTGTGGCTGCACTGGGACCCGCCGCTTCGAGGTCGTGAGCGGCACGCAGCTTGCGCCGCGCTGACTGGTCAAGCTGCGGGGTTTTCCGAGAGTGTCATGCTGCTTCGGGGGAGACGGTCGCGGATCAGCAGAACGACGGTGATCCCAACCATGGCACCAATGAGGGTTTCCAAACCGCGGTCAGCGAGCAGGGACCTCGGGTCGACCGGGCTGGCGAGTTGGGTCATGAGCAGTATCACGGGCGTGAAAAAAATGAGGGCGAGACCGTAATGGCGCACCATGAATAGTTCCGCCGGGAACTGCAGGGCCATGACGAGGATAACCAGCACGGTCGTGCCGGGATTCAGGAGCAGCACACCAGCCGTCACGCCCAGGCCGGCGTAGGTCCCGAGTACGCGATGGATGCCTCGCTGCACCCGGCTGGGAAGATCGGCACCGGCGAGGGGAACGGCCGCAGCGGCCATAGCCCAATAGGCGTGGCCGATTCCCAGTAGGAGTCCGAGAGCGCCGGCGGCTGCAACGGCGACGATATAACGAGTGGCGTGCACGCCCGCCTTGGGAAGCCAGGGTCCGGAGCGAGGTTCGGTAGTGCGTCTCGCCGTGGAATCCCAGGTGCGGTTTCCCAACCAGCCGGTGAACCCGACCAGCAGGGAAAACAGAGCGGACGCGGCGCAAATGAGCGCGGCCGTCCACAGTGGGATGACCGTGGGGATCGACGCGCAGGCTCCCAACGCGAAAATGCCGAAGAATGGCCCGGCGGGTCTGAGCTTTATTTTGTCGGCTACGAATGAACCAAGTCCGGCCAGGAGCGCCTCGATACAGACCAGCCCCCAGGCTTGAACGTGGGTGATGGACAGAGCCACACCGACAGTCACCCCGGTCAGCAATAACGCCGCGGCCTGGGCCTGGTGCACCAACCGCAGCTGATGGGTTTCACCACGGCCGTACATGCCCGTGAAAGCACCGAAAACGGCATAGATGGTCAGCTCGGGATGGCCAAAAATCAGCAGGACCAGTACGGGGACTGTGACACCCAGACCGACGCGAAGCGCCGGCCAGTGATCAGAGACCGCGGGTGGAACACTGACGAGTGCGCGCAGGTAGAACAGGACCGGGCGCACAGGGTCTCACGGCCTTTCGAACAAAACGATGGTGGCGCGGCGTAAACAGCAGAACCCGGTTGGCTGGTTTCACGCCCGACTGCTGCGCTCCCCCCAGTCTGTACCGCTTTGCCGCGCCGGTCCAAGACGTGAATTCAACCAGTCGATAACCAGAAATTATCAATCAGCGCGTGGCGTCGCGGGCGCGACCGACGAAAGCCCCCGATCGAACAGCTCACCCAGGGAAAGCCGCGCTGCAACGGCCGCGAAGGCCCGTGCGGTCACCGAACCAGGCGATGCTGGACTTATGGCCGCAGCGACGCGCGCGGTGGCGACGGGATCGACGAGTGGCACAATGCGGGTCCGCGATGACGGTGTGATGGTTTGCACCCACGAATGTGGCACGATGCTGGCCCATTGGCCCGTCTTCATGTGTGCGTGGAGGGAGGCGATAGAATCCGTCTCCACCTGTGGGTCCAGCCGAATCCGGTTCTGGCTGAAGGCATCGTCGATCACCTGTCTGCTGCGCATTTCCGTCGTCAAGACAGCGAGCGGGAGCGCAGACGCCTGACGCCAGGTCATCGTCGCTGGAATCTCTGGAAGGAGTTCGTCGGAGGCGATGAGAACATAGCGTTCCTCATACAACGGTATGAAGAAGAGTCGCGGATCTTGCCCGTCATCGAGATAGGTGACGCCGGCATCCAGCTCGAAATTGCGCAATCGCCGGCTAATCTCGACCGCGGACAGGCCCGACGTGATTTGAACCCTGGCCAACGGATGCGCAGCACAGAACGCGGCAACCACCAGCGCGACCGTTGTTGAGGCACTCGGTACAACGCCCAGCCGTAACACGCCGGTCACTCCGGACTGGACGGCCTGCACCTCCGCCTTGAAAGCGTCATGCTCGGCGAGGATTCGTTTGGCCCAAATCACCAAGCGTTCGCCCTCCGGCGTCAGCCCCTCAAAGGTATGGCCACGATTGATCAAAGAAACATTGAGTTCCTGTTCCAATCTGTTGATTGCCGCGGAGAGGGCAGGCTGGGAAACGTGGCACGCGGCGGCTGCACGAGCGAAGTGCCGTTCCCGGGCGACAGCGACAAAATATTCGAGCTGGCGAAAACGCATAGGCTCTCCTTTCACGTTGGTCATCAGTGCGGCGTGCACCCCACGGTAGGCTCGTTTCGACAGGGTGTGCAGCAACCGCCCTGGGGTAGATCAGCGTCGATCGGCGCGAAACAACTCTCTGGCCGCCAGTCCAAGCAGATCGCACGACAAGAAATGGTTTTCCTTTGCGCAAAATGAATATGTCCCGGGCAAGAAAGCTCTCGGTTGCCGTCACGGCGCTGCTGGCCCTCGCCAGCGGGTTCGCGGGCGTCAGCGCCGTGGCCGCGAGCCAGCCGAGCAGCCACGTGCAGCCCCGGACAGCGGTCGCCGGCGAAACCTACGTTATCGGTACCGACACGACCTTCGCACCGTTTGAGTACCGCGAAGACGGTGAACTGACCGGCATCGACATGGACTTGATTCGTGACATCGCTGCTAACCAAGGCTTCACCGTTGAGATCAAGTCGCTCGGTTTCGACGCCGCGCTGCAGGCGTTGCAGTCCAATCAGGTGGACGGCGTCATCGCCGGAATGTCGATCACCGACGAGCGCAAGCTGGTGTTCGATTTCTCCGACCCCTACTTCGACTCCGGTGTGCAGATGGCTGTCGCCGAGGACAACACTGAAATCACCGGTTACGCCGACCTGGCCGGTGAAACCGTCGTTGCCAAACGCGGCAGCGAGGGCGAGACCTTCGCCAACTCGATCAAAGACGAGTACGGCTTCACCGTCAAGGCACTGGCCGACTCGGCCACGATGTACGACGACGTCAAGGCTGGCAACTCTGTCGCCGTCTTCGATGATTACCCGGTGCTCGCCTACGGCATCAACCAGAACAACGGGCTCAAGTCGGTCACCGAGAAGGAACAGGGCAGTTCCTACGGCTTCGCTGTCAACAAGGGCCAGAACCCCGAGCTGCTGGCTGCCTTCAACACCGGTCTGGCCGAGCTGAAAAGCAACGGCGATTACCAGTCCATTCTCGATACATATCTGGAACAGCCGGCGCCCGTCGCGGCATCCGGTTTCTTCGGGCTGTTGTCCGACAGCCTGCCGGCCCTCATGAAGGGCCTCGGCTTGACGCTGCTCGCGACCGGGCTGTCGATCGTGGTCGCCCTCGTGCTCGGCGTGCTGTTCGGGTTCTTCAAGGTCTCCGAGAGTCGCGTGCTGCGCGGCTTGGCGAGCATCTACGTGAGTATCTTTCGGGGCACCCCGCTGCTCGTGCAGGCGTTCTTCTTCTACTTCGGCCTGCCGCAGCTCACCGGGCAGTCGATCGACGTGCTCACCGCCGGTGTACTCACCCTGAGCCTCAATGCCGGTGCCTACATGACCGAGATCGTGCGCGGCGGTATCCAGTCGGTCGACCCGGGCCAGACCGAGGCCGGCCGGAGCCTCGGCCTCGGCTACGTCACGACGATGCGACGCGTCGTGCTCCCGCAGGCCGTGAAGATCATGACGCCGTCGTTCATCAACCAGTTCGTGATGACACTGAAGGACACCTCTCTCCTGGCGGTGATCGGTTTCGCCGAGCTCACCTACCAGGGCCAGCAGATTTACGCCGCGAATTTTCGCACCGGTGAGACCCTGCTGATCGTGGCCGCGCTGTACTTCATCGTCATCAATCTGCTCACCATGCTCTCCAACAAGCTCGACAAGAGGTTCAACAAATGAGCAAGAACAGCGCCGGCAGCACAAGTCTCGTCGGCAGTAAAGTCAGCGTCCGGGGACTGCGCAAGTCGTTTGGCTCCAACGAGGTACTCAAGGGCCTCGACGTCGAGATCAGCGAGGGCGAGGTCGTCTGTGTCATCGGTCCGTCGGGCTCGGGCAAGTCCACGTTTCTGCGCTGCCTGAACAAGCTCGACGAGCTCAGCGCCGGAACGGTCATCGTCGATGGTTTCAACCTCGGTGATAAGACGGTCGACCTCAACGAGGTGCGGCAGCACATCGGCATGGTTTTTCAGCACTTCAACCTGTTTCCGCACATGACGGTGCTCCAGAACATCATGCTGGCCCCGGTTGAGTTGAAGAAGGAATCCAAGGCGGATGCCCGCGCCACCGCCCTGAAACTGCTCGACCGAGTGGGCCTCGCCGACAAAGCAGACGCCCGCCCCGGCCAGCTTTCCGGCGGCCAGAAGCAGCGTGTCGCCATCGCCCGATCCCTCGCTGTGAACCCCGACATCATGCTCTTCGACGAGGCCACGAGCGCCCTCGACCCGGAGATGGTCGGCGAAGTACTGCAGGTCATCCGGGATCTCGCCGCCGAGGGCATGACCATGGTCGTCGTCACCCACGAAATGGGTTTCGCCCGCGAAGTAGCCGACCGGGTCATCTTCATGGCCGACGGGGTCATCGTCGAAGAGGGCACCCCGGCCGAGCTGTTCGGTAATCCGCAACAGGAACGCACGCAGGACTTCCTCTCCAAGGTGCTGTAATCCCTGGGGAGCGCACCGAAGTGGGGCGCACCTATTCAACAGATTCTGTATCCACGGTGCGCGCAGCATCCGTTACCGCGTAGGGACGCTCAGGCGCGGTCGCCGACGATCTCCTCGCGCACCCGGCGCAGGTCTTCCATGAGTGATCCGATCAGAATCCAGTGGTCAGGGTGCGGCGTCACGATCTGCAGCGGCGCGGTCAGGGCCAGCACGTCGGGTGCGACCGGCTCCGGTACAGATGCACGGTCATCGTCGGCGCGGGCGAGTAGGCCCAGGTCGTGCGCCGCCCGGGCTAGTTCTTGAGAGAAAGCCTGAACGGTGGGTTCGAACTGCAGTGATGGGTCGTAGTGGTCGTGCAGTGCACGAGTCATGCCGATTGCGCGGGTCACGAGAGTCGGCAGTCGCTCGATCATGTCGTGGTCGGAGTCGAGGGCCACTCGCAGCTTGGCTTTGCGCGGGTTGAGCATGAGGCTCTCCTCGGCCTGCGCGATGGCCTTCTCCGCCGACGCGAGCATGGGGCGCAGCAGCCTGGCCTTGATCATCAATTCCATCAGGTCGATCGGGCTCTGTGGGGTGCGCAGCGCCTGGGCAATGCGGTCGAAGGTGTCGGCCAGCTCGCGAGCCAGCAGGCCGACGGCGTCGCGGGCGGGCGCAATCAGTACCGGGGGAACGATGAGGGCATTGATGACGAGGGCGATTCCTGCGCCGATGAACGTCTCGAAGATTCGATCGAGGGCGTACCCGGGTGTCGTGGCGCCGAGGGCGAGTACGAGCATGGCGCTGATGGGAATCTGACTCGCCGAGGACGGGGACAGGCGCAGTGCCCAGGCAACGAGCAGGCTGACCATAATCGTGCCGAGCACGACCCAGCTGGACTCGCCGAGGAAGAAACCGATCGTGGAAGCGATGACGACACCGCCGATGACGCCCGCGGTGCGTTCGATCGCTCGCCCGAGGGTCTGGTTGACGCTCGGCTGCACCACGAGCAGGGCAGCGATCGCAGCGAAGATCGGCAGGTCGCTCGGTAACAGCAGCTGGGAGACGACCCAGGCCAGGGCGACGGCGACGGCCACCTTGACGACCTGCAGCAGCGGGAGTCGTTTGGAGATGCGCAGGGCCGAGGTTAGTTTCACTGGTCAAGGGTAACCCGGGCCGGGTCAGTCAAACGGATACCGGCGCATCCGCTGTCATGGCCTGCCGCAGGGGCACGCCAAGAAACCGCGCGTAGTCCTGCACGGCCCGGCCCAAGCCCCGCTGCGTTTTCGCGGCCCGAGTCCGGGCGGCGGCCGTGACCGGGTCCTCAAACAGTGCGGCCTCGGTGGTCAGGCCGCACGCCGCGACCTTCTTGCGCCACGTGCCGACGATGCGGCCATTCGTCACCACGAGCGGCAGGAAAATGCCGTTTAGACCGGGTACCACCCGAACCAGTTCGTCGGCGGAGATTACGTGGCTGCGATCGCGGTACCCGAGCAGGTACTCGTCGAACCCGGGCAGCGCGAGCACCCGCGTGCGCTCGGGGAGCGCATCCGCTGTTGCGTCGGCCAGGAAGTAGGCAGCACCGTCGACCTGCATCTCGGTCAGACGGTTCCGCGCCACGGTCAAGCCTGTTTTGGCGTCGGCCACGGTGAGCTGGGACCACCAGGCGAAGTCGACCAGGGTCGCCGGCCCGTGGCCGAGAAAATAACGGTATACGAACTCACCGAGCGCCTCGTCGCGCTCGAGCCGGCGTGGGTTCGGCACCCACTCATCGAGCAGCACGAGACCCTGCTGGGTACCCACCTGTCGGCCCCAGCACAGGGTTCCGGTGAGGGCGAGGTGGGCGATCAGATGGTACCCGCGTTGGCCCTCTGTCGATATACCCGCCGCGTGCAGCATGGCCATGAAATCGGCGCGGCTGAGCTGCTTGTGTCCGGTCAGGGCGGCGATCGCGGCTTCGCGGGCCCGCTCCAGCACGGCCGGCTCGAGGCCGAGTCGCTCGTTGATCGTGCGGGTTTTCGCGAGCAGTCGCGGTGTCGTGAGGCTCTGCATCCAGCCCAGTTCCCGGGCCGGAACGAAATGCAACGTGCCCCGCATCGGCCACGACCGCACGATCTCGCCAGCTGAAATGACGGCCTGCACGTCAGGGAGCGTCGTGCCGGGGGAGCGCACCCCCAGGGCCCACTGCGCCGCAGGGTAGTCCTGGGCTTGCACCGCGAGCATCCGCTCGGCGACGGCGACCGCACCGGGGAGCGGAACCCCGGCCAGCCCCTGGGCCTGGAGGCGCAGGCGCACGACATCGGCGCGGGAGGCGGCAGCTGGCATGACACCAGTATGCCGACTCCCGCGCCGAGCGTAGCTCACATCAACCGATGTGCTATTTTCCGCGCCGCCCGACTTTGGGCCGAACCACGCGAATCACCCGGGCACTTCCGTCCGAGGTCTGGGTTCCGAAGGCATCGAACTGCACGGTCTCATCTGCCTCGGCGCCGTAGCCGTCGGTGTCGTCCGTGCTCCCGCCGCCGGAACGGGATCCGTCGGTAGGTCCGCCGCGTCCGAAGCGACGGCGCAGGGCCTTGACCAGCGGCGGGCCGACCAGGAACAGCACGATCACGGTGTAGACCACGACGGCAACCGGTTCGCTCAGGAGTGCAGCGGGGTCGCCAGCGCTGATCTGCAGCGCGCGGCGCAGCTGACGTTCCATCTCCGGGCCGAGGATGGCGCCGACGATGATCGGCAGCACCGGAAAGCCGAAGCGCCTGGCCATGTAGCCCAGGGCGCCGAGCAGGAGCAGAATGCCGATGTTGAAGGTTTGCATTCCCGCCGCGTAGGCGCCGAGGGTTGCGAAGAACAGGATCCCGGCGTAAAGGTAGGGGCGTGGAATGCGCAGCAGCTTCGCCCAGAGCGGAGCGAGCGGCAGGTTGAGCGCGAGAAGCAGCGTGTTGCCGATGAACAGGCTCGCGATCAGCGTCCACACCAGAACGGGTTCGGTCTGGAACAGTAGCGGACCGGGGTGGATGCCGTACTGGTTGAACGCGAGGATCATCACGGCGGCTGTCGCCGTGGTGGGAAGACCGAGGGTGAGCAGCGGCACGAGCGTTCCGGCGGCCGAGGCGTTGTTGGCTGCTTCCGGCCCGGCTACGCCCTCGATGGCGCCGTGGCCGAACTGCTCGGGATGCTTGGACAGCTTCTTTTCCGTCACATAGGAGAGAAAGGTCGGGATCTCGGCGCCGCCGGCCGGGATAGCCCCGAATGGAAAGCCGATGACCGTGCCGCGCAGCCACGGCTTCCAGGAGCGCTTCCAGTCGTCCTTGCGCATCCAGGGCACACCCACCGGGATGGTCGCGGGGGTACCGTGCCGCAGGTGCGCAGCAATCCACAGAGCTTCACCGACCGCGAACAGGGCTACGGCGATGACGACGACGTCGATGCCGCCGGAGAGCAGCGGCTGCCCGAACGTCAGTCGTGGCTGCCCGGTCGTGCCGTCGAGGCCGACCAAGCCGATGGTGAGGCCGATGAACAGCGAGGCGAGCCCGCGAATGCGGCTCGAGCCGAGCACGGTGCTCACCGCGATGAAAGCAAAAACCATCATCGCGAAGTACGAGGGGGCCCCGAGCCCGATAGCGATCTCCACCACGAACGGGGCGACGAAGACGAGGGCACCCGTGGCCAGGGTTCCGGCCACGAAAGAGCCGATCGCCGCCGTTGCGAGCGCTTGGGCGCCGCGGCCGGCCTTGGCCATTTTGTTACCCTCGAGCGCTGTGACGACCGAGGAAGATTCACCGGGGGTGTTGAGCAGAATCGATGTCGTCGACCCGCCGTACATGCCGCCGTAGTAGATGCCGGCGAACATGATCAGCGATCCGGTCACATCAAGTGCGTAGGTGAGTGGCAGCAGCAGGGCCACGGTCATGGCCGGTCCGATACCGGGCAACACGCCGACGGCGGTGCCGAGCAGCACACCGATGAGGGCGAACAGAAGGTTCTGCAGGGTCAGCGCGTTGCTGAACCCCTCCATCAGCAGGGCGAGGTTGTCCATTTAGAGAATTCCCGTCAACAGGCCGGCCGGCAGATTGATGCCGAGGCCTAATACGAAGCCGTAGAACGTGCCAACGGCGAGAAGAATGCCGATCACGAGCGCCCAGACGAAGCGGCGGGAGCCGAGCAGGAGGGCGGATCCGCAGAACAGCAGTGCGCTGCCGATCACGAATCCGAGAAAGTCCATCGAGAGCGCGAAGACGAGAATCAGGCCGCCGAGGCCGAAGACGGTGGGCCAGTGGGCCTTCTGAGTGAGGTCGATGTCCTCACCGTCTTCGGCCTCGGCGTGGCCGCCCCTCAGCACAGAGATCGCCAGGGCGATCGCACACAGGCCCAGGCCGATCGCGATGATCGTGGGAACGACCCGCGGTCCCATCACACCGGCATTGATGGCGGTGTCACGGATGTTCGCGGTATCGATCGCGATCACGATCGCGATCACGGCGAGCAGGGCGGCGACGCCGAGCTCGGAGCGACCCTGGAGCCGGGCGCGCAGCCCGGGAGCTGCTGCCGTGCTGGGGGCGGTCATGGTTAGACCAGGCCCAGAG
The DNA here is from genome assembly GCF_002929825.1 of Cryobacterium sp. Y29. GTDB lineage: Bacteria > Actinomycetota > Actinomycetes > Actinomycetales > Microbacteriaceae > Cryobacterium. The sequence goes on along the minus strand of NZ_PJJN01000026.1, from coordinate 48,730 downwards.
TTTTCAGCACGTCGGCGACGCGGGTGTCCTGCTCGGTGAGGAAGGTGCTGAAGTCGTCGCCGGTGATGAAGGCGTCGGTCCAGCTGTTGTCGGTCAGAACCTGCTTCCACTCTGCGCTGTCGTGCATGGCCGTGACGGCGTCGACGAGCCGAGCGATTTCCAGATCCGACAGCCCTGGAGCGGCCAAGAGGCCGCGCCAGTTGGTGAAGACCAGGTCGATGCCCTCTTCGGTGAGGGTGGGGGCGTCAATGATCGGAACGCGCTCCTCGCTCGTGACGGCGAGGACGCGCAGGTCGCCCGACTTCACGTGTTCGAGGAACTCGCCGTAGCCGGAGGCACCGAACTGCAGCTTGCCGCCGAGAATGGCCGGCAGTAGTTCGCCGCCGCCGTCATAGGGCACGTAGTTGACGGCTGTGGGGTCGATGCCGACGGCATCGGCAAGTTGCATGGGCAGCAGGTGGTCAGGGCCTCCCGGGGAGGAGCCGCCGCCGACGGCGAAGGAAGCCGGGTCGGCTTTCCAGGCGGTGACGAGATCGTCAATGGTCTCGTAGGGAGAGTTGGCAGCGACGAAGATGGCGCCGGCTTCTTCGATGAGCCCGGCGATCGGGGTCGCGTCGGCAACCTTGGCATCGCCCTCGTTGGTGTACGCGGCACCGACGACGCCGAGCCCCATCATGAGCATGAAGTTGGCGTTGCCGGTCTCGGTGAGAGTGCGGGCCAGGCCCACGGTTCCGCCGGCGCCGGCCAGGTTGGTGACCTCGGTGCCAGAGGCCAGCCCGAGGTCGTCCATCACCTTGACCGCGGCGCGACCGGTGACATCGTAGCCACTGCCGGGAGCGTTGGGAATCATCACCTGTAGGTTTTGGATCGGGCCCTCGTCGGTGGCCTCGGTGGTCGTGGCGCTGGTGACTCCACAGGCGGTGAGGGCGAGTGCGACGGCGCCGGCGAGAAAGACGGTGCCCGCCGTGCGGTGCGAGCGCGTGGTGCGTGCTGTGATTGGCATGCTCAAATCCTCTTCGATTTCTGGCGAGCCTCTTTGCTGGCCGAGACCAGCCTGCCGGGTGTGCCCGGCCAGGCACAACTTGTGACTCTAGTGAACGTTGTGTAGCTTGCGGTTGCGCTTGGGGTGATTCGGACAATTTCGGTTTGGCTCCACGATGAGGGAGTATCTCTTATGGCCAGAGCCGACCGGAGGAACCCGATGCGAAAAAGCGAGGCGCCGTCACCACTGCCGGCGGCGGGCCCGCGCGGGTCGGGCATCCGTTCAAGCCGCCTGAGCCTGACCCGCCAACTGTTGCTGTTCCAGTTGAGCCTGATCACCCTCGTTCTCGTCGCTGTCACGGCCATTTCGATCGAGCAGACCCGCAGCGGCTTCGAAAGCGGCGCCCAGCGACGCATGCTGACGGTCGCCGAGTACACCGCTGCCAACCCGCTCGTGCGCAGCCTGCTCGACACTGCGGCGGTGCCCCAGCAATACTCCGTTCCGGTCGAAGCGCTCCGCACCACAACCGGGGTCGACCAGCTGATCGTCACGGATGCGGTGGGCCGAATCATCGCCTCACCGGCCGATCCGCGGCTGCTCACGACCGACCTGGCCATCGATGCCACGCCGGACGAATCTGATGCCGCCTGGGCCGGCGCTGCCCCGATCGGCGCGAACGACTACGTTGTCGCGCAGGTGCCGGTGCTGTCCAACTCCGGTGAGGTCGTGGGTTCGGTGGTGGCCGCCCGCGAGTTTCCGGCCGTAGTTGGACTGCTCAAGGCCGCAGCGCCGAACCTGCTCACCTTTCTCGGCGTGGCCGGGGTGCTCGGCGTCGTGGGATCGTTGCTGCTGGCGGCCCGGGTGAAACGGCAGACCCTGGGCCTCGAGCCGGAACAGATCGGCCGGCTGGTCGAGCACCGCGACGCCATGATCCACGGAATTCGGGAGGGGGTGATCTCCGTCGACACCGACGGACTCATCACGCTCGCCAATGACAGCGCGCGCATCCTGCTTGGTTTGCCCGCTGACGCGGAAGGCCGGTCGATCGATGCGGTCGGCCTCGATGCCGAGGCGGTGCGCGCGCTGCGCCAACAGGAGGTCGGCGATATCGATACAGTGTTCGTGAACCGGGGAGTGCTGCTCGTGCTCAACCAGACACTCATTCACCCGCCCAGGTCGCGGCCCGAGGTTGTCACCACCCTGCGCGACCGCACCGAACTGGTCACTCTGCAGCACGATCTCGGCAGCAGCCGGCAGGCTACCGATACGTTGCGCGCCCAAACCCACGAGTTCGCGAACCGGCTGCACACCATTTCAATGCTCATACAGCTCGGTGACACCGACGCGGCAGTGGAATACGTCGACGCCGTCACGCGCGACCGCACCGACCTCGACAACTCGGTGCTCACCCGCCTGCAAGAGCCGGCGGTCGCCGCGCTCGTGATCGCCAAGACCTCGCTTGCACGCGAACGCGGCGCTACGCTCGTGCTCTCGGCCGAATCGACTCTGGCCAGGGTCGACGCTGACCTCTCCGCCGACCTCGTCACTGTGATCGGAAACCTGGTCGATAACGCCCTCGACGCCGTCACCGGAGCCCGGGAACGCAGTGTGCGGCTCGACGTGCAACCAATTTCAGGTTCCGGCGCCGGTGCCGTGCGGGTGACGGTGAGTGATTCCGGGCCGGGCATCGATATCGCACTGATCGACCAGGTGTTCGAAACTGGCGTGACCAGCAAATCGGCGCTCGGCGATGCCGACGCCCACGGCTACGGACTGGCTATTGTGCGACTCGTTTCGACGCGTCGCGGGGGATCGGTCGGCTACCGGGCCGAGAACGGTGCCGTGTTCGAGGCCGTGCTCCCGATTGATGCGGCCCGGTCAGCTAAAGAGAAGGAGCTGACCCGTGTGTGACGTGCTCATCGTCGACGACGATTTCATGGTGGCGCGCGCGCATGAACGCATTGTGGCGCAGCAGGTCGGTTTCACCGTGGTCGGCGTCGCTGCGTCCGGCTCGGACGCGCTCGCCCAGATTGTCGACAAGGCCCCGCACCTCGTGCTCCTCGACATGTACCTGCCCGATATGACCGGCCTCGACGTGATCCGTCGCGCGCGAGAGGCGGGGTGGGCTGTGGACTTTCTCGTGCTCAGTGCCGCCCGCGAGGCCGAAATGGTCACCGCGGCGCTGCAGGGCGGCATTGTGAGCTACCTGCTCAAACCATTCAAGATCACCGAACTGCAGTCGCGGCTGGCGGGATACGCCGAAAGACGACGACTGCTCGACCGCATCGGAGACCTCAACCAGAACGAGCTTGACCGGGTGATCGCACCCGCGTTCGCTGTGCCACCCACGGGAGCAATCTCCACGCTCCCGAAGGGACTGAGCAAGGAGACGGCTGCGCTGACCACTGCCGCCCTGGCTAGCAGCAAACCAGACCTGGCCGCGTCGGAGTGCGCCGAACTGCTCGGCTTGTCTCGGGTGGTGGCACGCAAATACCTGGAATACCTCGTAGCAACGGGGCAGGCGGCCGTCAGCCTGCGCTACGGCCAGACCGGCCGTCCGCAGCGGCGCTACGCCTGGCTGGTCGGCTAACTTTCCAGCTGGTTAGCCCAAGTCGTCGTCGGTGCGAGCGCCGAACACGATCTCGTCCCAGCTCGGCATGGATGCCCGGCCGCGTTTAGGTGTCGTACGACTGTGGTTCGTGCGTTCCTGGGCGCGGGCAGCCTGGTTGGCCCAGGCATTGCCGGTCGGCTCAGGGGTGGTGGCTGGCGCAGCAGCGGCCTCATCGGTGAGCGTGGCGGCGGTCGGAGTCGCCGGCCGGGGCCGGGTCGGTTCTGTGGAAACCGGCACCGAAGCGGATGCCACCGGCTTGGCTGCAGACGCATCCCCGCTTGACGCCGCTTCGCGTTCACCGCGTCGCCGACGCAAAGATTCTAAGAGATCGGCGGTTTCGCTCATGTTCGAGGCCGGCTCTGCAGCACGCTTGATCGCCGCTTTCGATACCGCATCGTCCCGGATCAGCGAGCGAGAGTACGGGACGGCTTCGAGGTTGGGGCTGGTGTCGTTCAGAATCTCATCGGCGAGGGATTCCTTGAAGTTGAAGGCGTTACTGTCGAAACGCGATACGTCGGCGGCGCTCGTCTCGGAGCCGACGGCGCGCAGCCGCGGGATCAACGAACCCTTGAGCTCCCCCTGCTGGGACAGCGCGATGGCTTCGCTGCCAACCGGAGACAAAGCATTCTTCTTCGGTTCAAAAGCCCACCGAGCGTCATGGTCGATCTCGTCGGCGGTGAACGACAGTTTGACAACCCAGCCACCACCGGGTTCTTTCCAGCTCGCCCAGCGCTCACCGGTGGCCCCGAGGGAGGCGAGCCGTTCGCGAATGACAGTGCCGAAGTTGACGTTCTCGTCGATCGGATCCGGGTCGATGGCGGTGTGCACCGGAACGCTCAACGCCGACGAAACGATGTACTCCCGCTCGGCTACGACCGGGCCCTCGAAGCGGCGCACGTAGTCAAGTGAAGCTCCCGTGACCGCAGCGACGTCCTCGGCGGACATTCCGGAGCGAATGTGCGCCTGAACTTCCCGAGGGGACAGCTTGGGCGCGTTGACGCGCTCCGTCTGGGTTTGGCGAAGCCGGGACTGAAGAACTTCGTCGATGGCGATGCGATATCGGTCGCCATCTTCGGACGCTGCGAGCAGCGCACCGTTCTCAACTCCAATAACCTTCAATTCCTGCATGAAGACAAGCCCTCTCGCGATTACCGTTGGCTGCAAGACTGCCACGGGTTGGTGCCTTTTCGCGGGAATACGCCGGGCGTGCCGCAAGTTGTTTCTTCGTGTCCGAATAAAAAAGTTGGCGGGCGGTTTGCTATTCCGGCTGGATTGTTGGAAACTGTGGCCGCCGATTTCGTTTTTCGGCGTAACTGAAATGGATGGGCATGGCAACCGATTACGACGCACCCCGAAAGACTGAAGACGACTCTGAGTCGATCGAGGCTCTCAAGGAACGTGTGCCAGACAAGATGTCCGGCAGCGTTGATGTCGACGACTCCGACAACCCTGGGGGGTTTGACCTTCCGGGTGCTGACCTGTCCGACCTGGACCTCGATGTCGTCGTTCTGCCCGCGCAGGCCGACGAGTTCACCTGCGTGAATTGTTTCCTTGTGAAGCACCGCTCGCAGATGGGTCACGAGACCAAGCTCGGCACCGTCTGCTTGGAGTGCGACTCTTAAACCTTCGCTTTACTCCACGTTGGCCGTTCGCGATTCATTGATCGCGGCGGCCAATTGTGTTGGGTGGCGGCTGGAGATGATCCAGTACGGTGCTGGGTCGGTCGCATCGACGATGGGCACGCGCACCACCGGGTCGACCCAGCCTCGAATGAGCAGCCAGGCTCGGGCGTCCAGTCGGGGCCCTCGCTCCTGGGTCGCTTCGGACTTTTCATATGCCGTCGCTTCGCCAAGCAGCCCGGTGGAGATCGTGGCGGGTCCGGCGGTCAGTACGCCGTTCTGGACGCGCACGACCGGCGCGGCCAGCACGAGCAGCAGCACGCATCCGCCGTACAACACGGCGGCCGTGACGATACCCGCAAACAGGGAAATCGGCACGAGCACGAGAATGCTCGCCGGTATCACCAGGGCGGTGACAAGGAAGGCCCAGGCGTTGGGCCACAGTTTTTCGCGGTATTCAGGCATGGCTCTATTCGATCAGATATCTGCACTACCCTCGACACGTGGCAGAAAGCGTCGAAGTACTGATCCAGGCATCCAACCTCCCAATCTACGCACACCCCGGTGATGCCGGGGCTGACCTGCATGCTGCCGAGGCTGTCGTGCTCGGCCCGGGAAGCCGTGCACTTGTCGGTACCGGCGTGTCGATCGCCCTGCCCGATGGCTTTGCGGCTTTCGTCGTTCCTCGCAGCGGCCTTGCGGTCAAACATGGCATCACGATCGTGAACTCGCCCGGAACGGTGGATGCCGGCTACCGCGGTGAAATCAAAGTGGCGTTGCTGAACACCGATCCGAATGAATCGTTCGCGATCGCGATCGGCGATCGCATCGCCCAAATCATCGTGATGCCCGTCGTTCGTGCCACCTTCATTGCCGTCGACAAGCTGCCCGGCAGCCAGCGCGGCGAGAGCGGTTTCGGCTCGACCGGAGTTCTGCCCGCGACAACCCACACTTCCAACAGCGCGCCAGCATCGGGCCCCATGGTCCCGCAGTCAGGAGACAACCAGTGAGTGACCTCACCAACTCTGGGGAGATCCCCGAATCGATGCCGAAGTCGGCGCCGGAAGACCGCGAAACCGAGGGCCCGCTCGACGAATCAGAGGCTAACCCGGTGCGTCCGTATGTGGACCTCGGTGGGATCAAAATCCTTCCGCGGGAGGGTCTGCACCTGCGCCTCGAAATCGAAGAAGGCAGCAAACGAGTGGTGGCCATCGGCCTTGACTTCGCCGGGTCGACTTTGCAGGTACAGCCGTTCGCCGCGCCGCGCTCGAGCGGCCTATGGCATGAAATTCGAGATCAGATCGCCGATCAGATCGGCAAGCAGGGTGGAACCACGACGCCGCGAGAAGGCCCCTTCGGCCCCGAACTCGTCGCCGAGATCCCCGTCGCGGCCGGACAGCAAGCCGGCGGTGTCACCCGCCTCGCGCGCTTCATCGGTGTCGACGGTCCGCGCTGGTTCCTGCGGGGCGTCATCGCGGGCGAGGGCGCAATCGACCCCGATGCTGCCACGCAGATCGAAGACCTGTTCCGCAGTATCGTCGTCGTGCGCGGGTCCACACCGATGCCGCCGCGCGATCTGATTCCGCTGCGCATGCCGGCCACCCCCGCCGGAGCGTCCGAAACCACCGCAGTCTAAACAGGCGATGAGCGACACCCCCAAAGAACAGCCCGGTCAGCCCGAACAGCCCGGTCAGCCCGAGCAGTCCGGTGAACCGCACGGCGAGCCGAAAGACGCATTGCCACCGACAACCTCCGGACTGTTTGCTGAGTCGATGGCCGGCGCAGCGCGGCGCGCCGGGTTTGGAGCGGCAACCGAGGGAAAGCCGATCAGTGGCCAGGCGCTGCTGGCGGCAATGGGCGGCATTCGCGGCCTGATTGAAGCTGTCCTTCCGGGCCTGGTCTTTCTGATCACTTACTCGCTCACCATCGATCCCTCCACCGATGTGACGAGCGACCCGATCGGAACTTTGCTGCCCTCGCTTGTGGCGCCGCTCGTGATCGGCGTGATCTTCGTCGCCCTGCGGGCGATCACCAGGCAGACCACGACGCCCGCAGTCGGTGGCCTCGTCGGAACGGCGGTCAGCGTCGCGCTGGCACTGTTCTCAGGCAAACCGTCCGACTTCTTTCTGGTTGGCCTGTGGACCAACGCCGGTTACGGCGCTGCCCTGCTGATCTCCGTACTCGTGCGCTGGCCGCTCATCGGCGTGGCCGTCGGTTTTCTCATGGGCGACGGTGTCGCTTGGCGCCTCGACGCGTCGAAGCGCCGGGTGCTGACCATCCTCACCCTGGGTTGGACCGGTCTCTTTCTGGCTCGTCTGGCCGTGCAGCTGCCGCTCTACCTGGCTGACAACGTCGAATTGCTCGCCACGATGAAACTCCTCATGGGCATCCCGCTGTATGCGCCGCTCCTGATCGTTTCGTGGCTCATGGTGCGCTCGGTCTATCGCAAAGCGGATGCCGCTGACGCGGTGTGAATGACGACTCGGACGCCCTCTCTCCCTGCTAGAGTTATCTCGACGTCAAGATAGTTGTTCGGCGAGGAGTCGCCGGGTAACTCGATGGAAAAAGGAAGCTCCCGGCATCCGCTGGTTAGGCTTGCCTTGCTGGCACGAGGCTGTGCCTGCCAGAAGAATTGAGGATTGCCGCCGGTCTCCCGTCGGCTCCCACAACGGAGAGGGCATTGTGTCGGAATCAACAAATACCGCGGTAAACAGCTTCGGAGCCAAAGACACCCTGCGCGTCGGATCGACGGAATATGAAGTCTTTCGTCTGGACGCGGTCGACGGCTACGAGAAGCTGCCATACAGCCTGAAGGTGCTGCTCGAGAACCTCCTCCGCACCGAGGATGGCGCCAACATCACCGCCGAGCACATCCGCGCTCTCGGCGCGTGGGTACCCACCGCTGAGCCCGACACCGAGATCCAGTACACGCCGGCTCGCGTCGTGATGCAGGACTTCACCGGTGTTCCCTGCATCGTCGACCTCGCCACCATGCGCGAAGCCCTCGTCGAACTCGGCGGCGACGCCAAAAAGATCAACCCGCTCGCCCCGACCGAAATGGTCATCGACCACTCCGTTGTGGCCGACCTGTTCGGCACGACCGACTCGTTCGAACGCAACGTGGAAATCGAGTACGAACGTAACGGTGAGCGCTACCAGTTCCTCCGCTGGGGCCAGACCGCGTTTGACGACTTCAAGGTTGTTCCGCCGGGAACCGGCATCGTGCACCAGGTCAACATCGAATATCTCGCGCGCGTCACCATGACGCGAGAGGTCAACGGCGTTCTACAGGCCTATCCCGACACGTGTGTCGGCACCGACTCGCACACGACCATGGTCAACGGCCTCGGCGTGCTCGGCTGGGGCGTCGGCGGAATCGAAGCCGAAGCAGCCATGCTCGGCCAGTCCGTCTCCATGCTCATTCCGAAGGTTGTCGGCTTCAAGCTCTCCGGAATCATCCCGGCCGGCGTCACCGCAACGGACGTCGTGCTCACCATCACCCAGATGCTGCGGGGGCACGGCGTCGTCGGCAAGTTCGTCGAGTTCTACGGATCGGGCGTGGCCTCTGTCCCGCTCGCCAACCGTGCCACCATCGGCAACATGAGCCCCGAGTTCGGCTCGACGGCCGCCATGTTCCCGATCGACGACGTCACGCTCGGCTACCTGCGCCTCACCGGCCGCAGCGAGGAGCAGGTCGCGCTGGTCGAGGCCTACTCCAAGCTGCAAGGACTCTGGCACAACCCCGACCAGGAGCCGGTCTTCAGCGAGTACCTGGAGCTCGACCTCTCCACGGTCGTTCCCTCGATCGCCGGACCGAAGCGCCCGCAGGACCGCATCGTCCTCTCCGAGGCCAAGACCCAGTTCGAGCGCGACCTGGACAACTACGCCAATGCGCCCGTATCCCTCGTGGACGCGGCAATAGAGGGCACTTTTCCGGCCTCAGACCCGATCGGCCTCACTCCGCAGGACGAAAAGACCGCGCACAACCACGCGTTCGAGAGTGGCCTGGCCCGCCACACCAGCCACCCGACGCAATCGCACCCGCAGCCGACCGACGTCATCCTGGCCGACGGCCGTGAGTTCACGATCGACAACGGTTCCGTTGCGATCGCGGCCATCACTTCCTGCACCAACACGTCGAACCCGAGCGTTATGCTTGCGGCCGGCCTGCTGGCCCGCAACGCAAGCCTCAAGGGCCTCAAGAGCAAGCCGTGGGTCAAGACCACGCTCGCTCCCGGCTCCAAGGTCGTCACCGAGTACTACGCGAAGGCCGGCCTGAACGGCTACCTCGAAGATCTCGGCTTCTATCTCGTCGGCTATGGCTGCACCACCTGCATCGGTAACTCCGGCCCGCTCGAAGATGAAATCTCCACCGCCGTGCAGGAGAACGACCTCGCCGTCACCGCAGTGCTCTCGGGTAACCGCAACTTCGAGGGACGCATCAACCCCGACGTGAAGATGAACTACCTGGCCAGCCCGCCACTCGTCATCGCCTACGCCCTGGCGGGAACGATGAACTTCAACTTCGACACCGACTCGCTCGGCACCGACCAAGAGGGCAACAACGTGTTCCTCAAGGACATCTGGCCTGATGCCGACGAGGTGCAGAAAACCATCGACGAGTCGATCGACTCGAACATGTTCGAGACCCAGTACGCCGGTGTCTTCGACGGCGACGAGCGCTGGCAGTCGCTCGAAACTCCCGTCGGCGACACCTTCGCCTGGGACGCTGAGTCCACCTACGTGCGGAAGCCTCCGTACTTCGACGGAATGACCCTGGAAACCAGCCCGGTTGTCGACATCTCCGGTGCTCGCGTACTCGCCAAGCTCGGCGACTCCGTCACCACCGACCACATCAGCCCGGCCGGTTCCATCAAGGCAGACGGCCCTGCCGGCCGCTACCTGGCCGAGCACGGCATCGAACGTGGCGACTACAACTCCTACGGCTCGCGTCGGGGTAACCACGAGGTCATGATTCGCGGAACGTTCGCGAACATTCGCCTGCGCAACCAGCTCCTCGACAACGTCGAGGGTGGTTTCACCCGCGACTTCACCGTCGCCGGAGGACCGAAGGCCGACATCTACGATGCCAGCCAGAACTACCAGGCCGCCAAAACGCCCCTCGTCATCTTCGGTGGCAAGGAGTACGGTTCGGGTTCCAGCCGCGACTGGGCAGCCAAGGGCACGAGCCTTCTCGGCGTCAAGGCCGTCATCGTGGAGAGCTTCGAGCGCATCCACCGCTCGAACCTCATCGGTATGGGTGTTGTGCCGCTGCAATTCCCGGTGGGTGAGAGCGCCGATTCACTCGGCCTCGATGGTACTGAGATCGTTTCGGTTTCGGGTATCACCGAGCTGAACAACGGAAAGACCCCGAAGACCGTGCACGTGACCTGCGCTCCGAGTGAATTCTCGGCAGCAGGCAAGGCTCCGGTCGAGTTCGAGGCTATCGTGCGCATCGATACGCCGGGCGAAGCCGAGTACTACCGTAACGGCGGCATCCTGCAGTACGTGCTGCGCTCGCTCGTCTAAGCCAGTAAGCGCGCTGGAAGGGCTTCGCTCTACCAACACGACACCGGCGCGTAGACTCGATTCATTCGGGTCTGGGCGCCGGTTTGTGTCAGTGCCGGTTCAACCAATTCAACAGATTCGTGATCAAACGACGTGAAAGGTGTGACGGATGATCCTTCTGGAGACAATTCATGGTCCCCGGGACCTCGATGGTCTCTCGAAAGAGCAGCTGCCCCAGCTGGCCAGCGAGATCCGTTCCTTTCTCGTGCGGGAGGTTTCCAAGACCGGTGGTCATCTGGGTCCCAACCTCGGCGTCGTTGAGCTGACCATTGCCATCCACCGGGTCTTTCATTCGCCGATCGACCCCATCGTCTTCGACACCGGTCACCAGTCCTACGTGCACAAGCTGCTCACCGGGCGCCAGGACTTCAGCAAGCTTCGCCAGCTCGACGGACTTGCCGGTTACCCACAGCGCTCCGAGTCCGAGCATGACATCGTCGAGAGTTCACACGCGTCGAGCTCACTGTCCTGGGCCGACGGCATATCTCGCGCCTTTGAAATGACCGGCCAGACTGAGCGACACGTCGTCGCCGTCGTCGGCGACGGAGCACTGACCGGGGGAATGACCTGGGAAGCGCTCAATAACATCAGCGATGACAATACCCGCAAGCTCATCATCGTGGTCAACGACAACGGGCGATCCTACGCACCGACCATCGGCGGTATGGCGCGTTTCCTCAACACCATCCGCACGCGGGCCAGCTACCGGGATGCCTACCTCACCAGTAAAGACGTGTTCGATCGCCTGGGTGCGCCCGGACGCGCAGTCTGGCGCGGTGTGCGCGGTGGCATGCACGGTTTCCTCGCCCGGGTCACCAACAACGAAGCCCTGTACTCCAACCTCGACATCAAATACATTGGTCCCATCGACGGGCACGACGTACACGCGATGGAAGAGGCCCTCACCCAGGCCAAGGGTTACGGAGCACCGGTCATCGTGCACGCCATCACGCAAAAAGGTAAGGGCTACGACCCGGCCGTCAAGGACATCGCCGACCAGTTCCACGCGGTCGGGCAGATCGACCCGGAAACCGGCGAATCTGTTGAAGAATCCGGTGCGGAATCCTGGACCTCGGTCTTTGCCGACGAACTATTGCAATTGGCGATCGGCAACGAGCGCATCGTGGGCATCACCGCCGCCATGCTGCGTCCGATCGGCCTGCATAAGATGGCCGAGCGTTTTCCTTCCCGCGTGCACGACGTGGGAATCGCCGAACAACACGCGGTGACCAGCGCGGCCGGCCTGGCCTACGGTGGTCTGCACCCCGTCGTCGCGCTCTATGCAACGTTCATCAACCGCGCCTTCGACCAGGTACTGATGGACGTTGCCCTGCATAAAGCCGGAGTCACCTTCGTTCTCGACCGCGCCGGGGTAACCGGGCCGGACGGCCCCAGCCACCACGGCATGTGGGACCTCGCTATTTTGCAAGTCGTTCCCAATATTCGCCTGGCGGCACCGCGCGATTCTGTTCGGCTGCGCGAAGAACTGGCTGAGGCCGTTGTCGTCGACGACGGACCGACGGTCCTGCGCTATCCCAAGGGCACCGTCGGGATCGAGTTCGATGCCATTCGCCGCCTCCACGACGGTGTTGACGTGCTCCAGGAATCCACCCAGCTCGACGTCCTCATTGTGACAGTCGGCCCCATGGCGGCGATGGGGCTCGACGTAGCTGACCGCCTCGCCGCCCAAGGCATCGGTGCAACCGTCGTCGACCCACGCTGGGTCGTGCCCGTGCCGCGGAGCATCATCGGCCTCGCTGCCGCGCACCGTATCGTCGTCACGATCGAAGACGGCATTCGCGTGGGTGGGATCGGTACGCGGATCCGTCAGGACCTCCGCGAGGCGGGCGTCGACACAGCGGTGACCGAACTCGGCTTGCCCGATCAGTTCCTCGATCACGGCAGCCGTGCCCAGATTCTCGAGCGGGTCGGACTGACCCCGCAGGTGATCGCCCGCGATGTGGTCGCGATGGTGCTCGGCAGCAAGATTCCCAACGCCCGGCCGCTGCCTGCCGATTACACCGACACCGGTGCCATCCAGGTAACCCGCCGCGACTAACCCCCTCCGCTGTCCCGCACTGCCCCTTCCGGTCCCGAATACGGACGGGGCCCGGGCCCCGTCCGCGGGCCCAGTTTATAAACTGGGCCCGCGTTCACAAGGTGGGCCCGGTCACCAGACCGCCCGGAGGCCCGGTTAGCCGCGAGTGACCGCGGGCACGGACGCAGCGATACCGCGGATCGGCGGCGTGTGGAACGTACCGCCGAACACTCGCTCACTCGCGCCGACGCGATCGAGGTACGGGGTGATGCCGCCCATCTGGAACGGCCAGCCGGCTCCGAGGATCATGCAGAGGTCGATGTCCTCGGCCGCGTGCACGACGCCTGTCTCCAGCATTCGCTTGATCTCGTCGACCAGGCCGTCTTCAACCCGCTGCAGAATCTTCTCGGCCGTCATCGGTGTGGCGCCGCCGGCGACGATCTTCAGTGCGCCCTTGTCGAAGCCCGTGCGGCGTCCCTTGCCGTCGCGCTCGAGAATCTTGCCGTGCTCGGCGAGCCTGTGCAGGTTGTCACTCTCGAAGAAGCGTTCGGGGAACGCCGCGTGGTGCGTGTCGAGCACGTGAGCGCCCACGGTGAGACCGACGAGCTCGAGCAACTCGAACGGGGTCATCGGCAGTCCGAACGGCGCTACGGCGGCTTCCACGACCTCGAACGGCGTGCCGGTATCCACGGCGTGCATGGCTTCGCCGAGCAGCTTGGCGAGCACTCGGTTGACCACGAAGCCGGGAGTGTCCCTGGTGATCACGGCGTTTTTTCGCAGCTTACCGGCGATGACCATCGCGGTGGCGAGCGTCACTTCGTTGGTCTGCGGCGTGTTCACCACCTCGATGAGTGGCATCACGGCAACCGGATTGAAGAAGTGGAACCCGACCAGGCGCTCCGGGTGCGCGAGCTTCGCGCCGATCTGTTCGACCGAGAGCGACGAGGTATTGGTGGCCAGAATCGCGTCGGGCGAGATAACCTTTTCGATCTCGGCGAACACCGACTGCTTGACACCCAGTTCTTCGAAGACAGCCTCGATCACCCAGTCGGCGTCGGAGAACGACGATTTGTCGGTCGTGCCGGTGACGAGTGCGCGCAGGCGATTTGCCTCGTCGGGGGAGATGCGGTTCTTGGCCTGGAGCGCGGCGATTTCGTCGTGGATGTACGCCACACCCTTATCGACGCGGGCCTGGTCCAGGTCGGTGATGACGACGGGCACTTTGAGGCGCCGCACGAACAGCAGCGCGAACTGGCTCGCCATAAGGCCAGCGCCGATCACGCCGACCTTGGTGATCGGTCGGGCCAGTTTCTTGTCCGGCGCTCCGGCCGGCCGCTTGGCGCGCTTCTGAACGAGATTGAAGGCGTAGATGCTCGCCTGCAGCTGATCGCCGGCGATGAGGCCGGCCAGTGCGTCATCCTCGCGCTGAAAACCTTCGGCGCGACTGCCGCTCTTGGCCGCCTGCAGCAGGTCGAGTGCCACATACGGTGACTGGGCGACCTCGCCGATGCGGTTGACGAGCATCTTGCGGGCGATGCCGACGGCCACGTCCCACTTGACGAGGCGCTCGATCTTGCCGGGCGCATTGGGCCGCGACACCTTCTCGCTGCCCGCGATGACGCCGTCGGCCCAATTGATGGAGTCTTCGAGGAACCGCGCCGACGTGAACATGACGTCCGCGATACCGAGCGCGAGGGCATCCGCTCCACTGAGGGTGCGGTTGTTCTTGAGGGGGTTCTCGATGATGACTTTCAAGGCATTTTCGATGCCGATCAGGTTGGGCAGCAGATAGGAGCCGCCCCAGCCGGGGATCAGACCGAGAAAAACCTCGGGAAGCGCGATCGCGGGCACGGCCGCGTCCACGGTGCGGTATGCGGCATTCAGGCCGATTTCGAGTCCGCCGCCGAGCGCGAGCCCATTGATGAACACGAACGAGGGCACGCCGAGCGTGCCGAGCTTGCCGAGGGCGTGGTGGCCGAGCTGGCTGAGTAGCTTGCCGGCCTCGAGCGAGGGGATTTCGGCGACCTTGCTGAGGTCGGCGCCGGCGGCGAGAATGAATGGCTTGCCCGTGACGGCGACACCGTGGATCTCCCCGCGCCCAGCACGAGCGGTCAGTGCGTCCATGGTGGCGGCGAACTCCAGCAGGGTGACCGGGCCGAGCGTGTTCGGCCGGGTGTGGTCGCGCCCATTGTCAAGGGTGACCAGCGCGAGCGTACGGCCAGCGGTGAGCGGCACATCGCGCACAAAAGAGTGCGTGACGACCTCGTCACCGGAGATCGCGACGAGCGAACTGAAGTCGAGGGAATTGTAATCAGTGGTCGTCATCGTTTGGCTGCCTTCTTGTTGAAGTGCGGGTTTTCCCAAATCACGGAGCCGCCCTGGCCGAGGCCGACGCACATTGCGGTGAGGCCGTAGCGCACCTCGGGGTGCGATTTGAACTGGTGGGCGAGCTGGTTCATCAGTCGAACGCCGGAGGAGGCGAGCGGATGCCCCAGCGCGATCGCCCCGCCGTACTCGTTTACACGGGGATCGTCGTCGTCGATGCCGAAGTGGTCGAGAAAGGAGATGACCTGTACGGCAAAGGCTTCGTTGAGCTCGAACAAACCGATGTCGGTGATCGACAGGCCGGCCTTGCGCAGTGCTTTCTCGGTGGAGGGCACCGGCCCCAGGCCCATGACCTCCGGTTCCACGCCGGCAAAGGCGAAGCTAATCATGGTCATCTTCACGCCGAGGCCGAGTTCCCTGGCCGTGGCGCCGCTCGCCATCAGGCAAGCGGATGCGCCGTCGTTCAGACCGGACGCGTTGCCCGCCGTGACGCGGCCATGCGACCGGAACGGCGTGCGGAGGGTTGCGAGGCCCTCGAGTGTGGTGTCCGGGCGCGGTGCTTCGTCGCGGGTGGCGAGGCCCCACCCGGATTCGCTGCGGGTGGCAATGGGAATCAGGTCGGGCTGAATGTTTCCGGCCTCGTAGGCGGCCGCGACCTTCTGCTGGCTGCGCAGCGCGAACCGATCGGAGCGTTCCTTGGTGTACTCGGGGAACCGGTCGTGAATGCGTTCGGCGGTGGCACCCATGTTCAGGGCGTCTTCGCTGACCAGCCGCTCGGAGAGGAACCGCGGGTTCGGGTCTGCCCCGAACCCCATCGGGTGGCGGCCCATGTGCTCGACGCCGCCGGCGATGGCGAGGTCGTAAGCGCCGAAACCGATGGAGGACCCCATCATGGTGACGGCAGTCATCGCTCCGGCGCACATGCGGTCAATCGCAAAACCGGGGACCGATTTCGGAAGACCGGCCAGTAGAGAGGCGGTACGCCCGAGGGTCAAACCCTGGTCGCCGGTCTGGGTCGTGGCTGCGATAGCGACATCATCGATGCGGTCGGGCGGTACACCGGGGTTTCGTTCCATCAGCCCGATCATCGCCTTGACGACGAGGTCGTCCGCTCGGGTATTCCAGTACATACCCTTGTCGCCGGCGCGTCCGAACGGGGTTCGAACTCCATCCACAAAAACGACTTCTGCTCTCTCGGCCACAATGCCTCCCGTACGTCAAACAGATCCGAAGCGGCCTGTTAGCTCTGAACCGATCCTAGGGTGACCCAAATGGGCCCCTCGAATCGTTTGCAGGTTTCTACGACTTCAGATCCGAGATGCGATCGGCTGTTTGTGGAATCTCTACAAAAGCATCCGCTATTAATTGTGCGGTCACGTCAATTTGCCAGCGCCGGGCTCCTAAAACACTGAGGGCCTGCCCAACGGATGCCGTGTCAGCCGGTTCTGGCGGCGACCACGACACCCGACGCAGGTAGTCCGGGGTGAGCAGATTCTCGAGGGGAATCTCGAGTTCATCCGTGACAGTCTGCAGCGCAGCGCGCGCCGCCCGATAACGCACATCGGCCTCCGGATTGCGGTCGGCCCAGGCGCGCGGCGGCGGCAGGGTGTCGCTGGTCGCCTTGAGCGCTGGCAGGTCGGTCGTCGTTCGACCGCGCTCAATGGCGGCCCACCAGCGTTCGAGCTCAGTGCGACTGGCGCGACCGCTGAACTCGCGCAGATCGGCCAGGGCCTGTCTCGTTGCCGGCAGCACGCGTGCGGCGGCGAGCAAGGAAGCGTCGGGAACGAGGCGCCCGGGGGAGACATCGACGTCACGGGCGAATTCATCACGGGCAAGCCACAATTCGCGGGCAACGGCCAGATTGCGCTGTCCGTGCAGGGAGTGGATGCCCGCCAGTCGCCGCCAAGGATCAATGCGCGCAGCCTTGGCCCCTTTGGCCAGGGTTGCGGCGAACTCCTGGTCGGCAATGTCGGTCTTATCGGACTCGGCGAGCAGGTCGACCATGCGGTCGCGCAGGTCCGGCAGTAGCTCGACGTCGAGAGCGGCGTACACCAGCCACGATTCGGGCAGCGGCCGGGTCGACCAATTCGCGGCAGAATGCTCCTTGGCGAGGTGGATTCCGAGCAGCTCTTCCACCACGGTGCCGAGGCCGACCCGCGGGATGCCGAGCAGCCGGGCGGCGAGCTCGGTATCGAAGATGTGGGCCGGGTCGAGTCCGACCTCGCGCAGGCAGGCGAGATCCTGGCTCGCGGCATGCAAAACCCACTCGGCGTCGGCGAGCGAATCGTTCAACTCGCTGAAGTTGCCGATCGGCGGCGGGTCGAACAGGAACGTACCGGCGCCGCGACGGTAAATTTGAATCAGGTACGCGCGTTGCGAGTAGGTGAAACCGGATGCCCGTTCCGCGTCGACCCCAACCGGCCCGTTCCCGGCGGCCAGAGCGGCCGTCGCGGCGAGGTACGCCTCTCGAGTGTCGATGACATGGTGGTGCGATTCAGCCACGGGCTGCTCGGCGTGCTGATAACATGCTGACTCCTTCCCCAGCGGGAGGGAGTCCGGCGAGCATGCACAGCAGCTCGCCCCACCCCTCGACGTGGGCGGTGAGATTGTGATTCAGGGGCGTCCACGACGCACGCAGCTCAATCTGCGCACCATCTCCCTGTTTGGCGAGTGCGCCAAAGCCTGATGAGATTATTTTAGTCGCCGTTCCGGAGGCCGCGGTGTACTTGGCCTTGCGCGAGTCGAGGGCATCGACGAGCCACGTCCAGGTGACCTCGGCCAAAAACGGGTCGAGCCCGATCTCGACCTCAAGCGGAGCGTGCGCGAAACAGACGACGCGGAAGGCGCCATTCCAGCTTTCTGGTTCCTCCGGGTCGTACAGCAGGATGAATCGGCCGGTTCCCAGTTCGGAGTCGCTGCCATGCCGCACCGGCCGGATATTGGCGGCCAAGGCGATCGAATACGGGGCGAGTTGTGCGGGAGCGGCAATTTCGGTGACGACCAGTTCGGCCCGGCTCGTGGCACGACGAATCGCTGTCAACGCCGCAGCAAACTCCGCGGGGAGCGATTGATCTGTTTCGGGCACGTCTGCAGACTAGAGTTTTTTCTGGGTGTTGTCCGTGAGGCACGCCGATCAGTCGGAGGTGCACGTGCACGACCCACAGCCCCCAAACAGGCGTCATGATCACGTTTTGCGCGCGATTCTCGGCGTCACCGGCATCGTCATCGCCGGCTCTGCCGTGGCCATCGTCGGTGCCGCCGGTGTGCTTGCGGGGGTCATGGCGAAGACCATTGTCACACCGCCCGCAGCCCGTAGCGATGACACCCGGGTTGTTGCGGTCGACCTGCCGAGCGGCACGATCACACTGCAACGCCATCGCGATTCCGTCCTTGCGGGTGACTACAGCTTCTTCTTCAGTGCGGGCACCGGGCATGCGCGGGTCGGTGAGATTACCGCGCGCTCGGCCGTGACCGTCACCCGGCGCATCCTCACGGTGGACTACGGCGACCTCGCCGCTGCTCGCCGAGGTCGGTTCAGCGGCTGGCTGTACACCAGCCCCGCCGACCTTGGTTTCGCCTGGGCTGAGGTCATCATTCGAACTCCCGTGGGGCCAGCGCCCGCCTGGCTCGTTCCAGCGGATGCCGCCATCCGTTCGACAGGGTGGGTGATCCAAGTGCACGGCCGGGCCGTGCGCCGCGAGGAGGCTTTACGGGCCGTGCCGGTATTTCACGCGGCCGGCTACACCTCGTTGCTCGTCTCTTACCGAAACGACGGCGACGCTCCCGCCAGCACTGATCGCCGTTACGGCCTCGGCGACACCGAATGGCCCGACGTGGACGCCGCCATCGACTACGCCGCCGCGCACGGGGCGACGAGCATCGTGCTGATGGGTTGGTCGATGGGCGGTGCCGTGGTGTTGCAGACGCTGACCCGCGGTGGACGCGCGGACCTGATCGTCGGTGTCGTGCTGGAATCGCCGGTCATCGACTGGCGAGATGTTGTTGACGCGCAGGCCACAGATCGTAAGTTGCCGAGGCTGATCGCTCGCGGCGCTGTCGTTGTGCTGGGGGCGCGCTGGGCCCGGCGCCTGACCGGGCAAGACGCTCCCATTGATTTTGCCAGGCTCGACTTTGTGGAACGCGCCCGCGACGTGCACCGTCCCGTTCTTCTGTTGCACAGCGAGGACGATGGTTTCGTGCCCCCGACCGGGTCGCGTCGACTCGCCGACCGACGGCCCGACATGGTGACCTTCGTTGCTTTTACCGAAGCCAGACACACGAAGCTATGGAACTACGACCCCGATCGGTGGAACGAAGAAATCGCAGCTTGGCTGGCGCAGTTGCCAACGCCTCAAGCAGCGAGTCGCTCTCGGAGCTGACGTTTGGCCCGGCCAAGCATGGCGCTCATGCCGCGCAGGCGCAGCGGAGAGACGGCTTCGCTCAAGCCGATGGACTGGGGATAGTCATCGGGAACGGCGAGCACCTGCTGGGCGCTCAGGCCGTCGAGCCCCTGGGCGAGGATTGACGCAAACCCCCGCGTGGTCGGCGACTCGCGCGGAGCAGTGGCGTGCAGGTGGAAGGCACCGCCGGCGTCCAGGTCGACGAAAATAAAAACCGGCGATTGGCATTCGACGACACGCTCGAGCAGGTCGGGGTGATCCTGAAAATTTTTCGGAAGTTCCGGCAGGTCATTGGCGAACTCGAGCAGCAAGAGCAGACGGTCCTTCTGTTCGAGTGCCAGAAAATCCTCCCGAATCTCCGCTAGCAGGTCTGCGCTCATGGGCGTGGTGCCGGCGCGGCACCGGGTTCGGTACCGACCGCGATCGGCACGGCGACGGCGTTGCCCCACTCGGTCCAGGAACCGTCGTAGTTACGCACATTCTCGAAGCCGAGCAGGTAGGTCAGCACAAACCAGGTGTGACTCGACCGCTCACCGATGCGGCAATAGGCGATCACGTCGTCGCCGTCCGACAGGCCTGCTTCCCCGCGGTAGATGTCGTCCAGCTCGGTGCGGGTGCGAAAAGTGGAATCGGTGTCCGCGGCCCTGGCCCACGGAACAGACGCTGCTGTAGGAATGTGGCCGCCGCGCAGGGCTCCCTCCTCCGGGTAAGCGGGCATCGTCGTGCGGACGCCGCTGTACTCGTCGTCGGAGCGCACATCAATGAGCGGGTTGCCAAAATGGGCGAGCACGTCGTTCTTGAAGGCGCGAATCGGGGCGTCGTTACGCGAGACCACCGGGTATTCCGTGGGGGTGACGGAGGTGGCATCCGTTGTCATCTCGCGCGCCTCGGCAAGCCATTTCGTGCGCCCACCGTCGAGCAGGCGAACATCGTCGTGGCCGAACAGGGTGAAAACCCACAGGGCGTAGGCGGCCCACCAGTTGCTCTTGTCGCCGTAGATGACCACGGTGCTATCGCGGGTGATGCCCTTGCTTCCCATGAGGGCGGCGAAGGCGGCGCCCTCGATGTAGTCGCGGTTGACCTTGTCGTTGAGGTCTGTGTGCCAATCGATTTTCACTGAGCCGGGGATGTGTCCCACTTCGTACAGCAAGACGTCTTCGTCGGATTCGACCACGACCAGTCCGGCGTCATTGCGGTGTTCGGCGAGCCAATCGGTGGAAACCAGTCTGGAAGGGTGGGCGTAGGTGGCAAACTTCTCGGTGGGATCGAACGGGGCAGACATGTAACCTCCAGTGGGCAGCGGATGCATACGGATTTGGGTTGACCGCGGATTAGGCTTATCTGGTCCACCCCATAAATCTACGCGGTGCCGGCACCCAGCGCACTTGCACACACTGCGCATTCGCAGCACGAAGAACGAGAACGGGCGATTCAGCATGGCACCAGAGGCCCACGAGAAGGCGCACCACACGGTTCCGCAATTGGCCGACCGAACTCCGAGCATCACGGGCCGGGAAATAGTGGCCGAACTGGTGCCGCCTCCCCAGTTTGAACACGCCTCGTTCGAGAACTACCGGCCGGATCATGACTACCCGTCCCAGGTCGCGGCCGTCGAGAAGCTGCAGGAATTCGTGAACCCCCGCCCGGCCGGATTCTTTTCCCGCCGCCGGCAAGCGAAGGACGACCTACCGGGCATCTACCTCGATGGCGGCTTCGGTGTCGGCAAGACGCACCTGCTCGCAGCGCTCTGGCATGCCTCGACCGGCCCGAAATACTTTGGCACCTTCATCGAGTACACCGCCCTCGTGGGCGCCCTCGGCTATCAGGAGACCATCAAGGAGCTGCGCAGCGCGAAACTTATCTGCATTGACGAGTTCGAGCTCGACGATCCGGGCGACACCATGGTGATGACCCGACTGCTCGGCGAACTCGTCGCCACCGGCACCCGCGTCGCCGCCACGTCGAACACCCCGCCCAACTCGCTCGGCGAGGGCAGATTTGCCGCGCAGGACTTTCTCCGCGAGATCTCGGCGATGAGCGCCAACTTCGAGACCCTGCGCATCGACGGTCTCGACTACCGTCGGCGCAACGTCACCGGGCAGGCCGTGGCGGTTGAGCCCGAGGCACGTGAACACCTCGTCAACACTTTGCTAAAGCGTGGTTCCAAAGTGACCGAAGATGACTTCGGTTCCCTGATTCGTCACCTGGGCACCGTGCATCCGTCCAAATACATCAAGGTCATTCGTGACGTCGAGGTTATTGCTCTGCGGGGCGTCTTTCTCCTGACCGATCAGTCGGACGCCCTACGTCTGGTCGCGTTCATTGACCGCGTCTATGACGCTGAGATTCCGATCGTGGCCAGTGGGCGTCCGCTCAATGAGGTGTTCGACGACGAGATGATGGCAGGCGGATATCGCAAGAAATACCAGCGGTCGCAGTCACGCATGGTCGCCCTCACTACGGGAGAGTTGCCGCCGCACACCGAATGACCCTGAAATCTGGCGTTAACAATTTGCCAGCGCCCGTAACCGCAACGAAACACGTCGGAACGTTTGTTGTAACAGTCACCTCAGATACTGGACTCGTATCCGAGGTGGATCGCCTCGCGCTACGCCCTGCACATTTGAGACGCGTGAGGACAATTCTATGGAAACCGGAAGCATTGCCTGGGGGCTGACCGCCACCGCGCTCGTGTTGTTCATGACACCGGGTGTCGCCTTCTTCTATGGCGGGCTGGTCAAGGCTAAAAGCGTCATCAGCATGATGATGATGAGCTTTGGTGCACTGGGCCTCATCAGCGTCCTGTGGATTCTCTACGGCTACAACATGAGCGCAGTGAACGGTCCCACCGAATTCGCCGGCAATCCGTTCTCCGACTTCGGTCTGGGCAATCTCGCCATGGGAGAGACGGGTAGCATCGACCTGCTCGGCGCCACCTACGGTGCCACATTCGCCATCATCACCGTTGCGCTCATCAGCGGGGCTGTGGCCGACCGGGCGAAGTTCGGATCCTGGATGATCTTCGCGGGTATCTGGGCGACCCTCGTCTACTTCCCGGTCGCAGCCTGGGTCTGGGGCGGCGGCTGGATCATGAAGCTCGGTGAAACGTTGGGCCTGCCGAGCGTCATCGATTATGCCGGTGGTACCGCGGTGCACATCAATGCCGGTGCCGCAGCCCTCGCGCTGGCCCTGGTGCTCGGCAAGCGCGTCGGGTTCCAGAAGGGCATCACCAAACCGCACAATGTACCACTCGTGCTCATCGGCGCCTCGATTCTCTGGTTCGGCTGGTTCGGTTTCAACGCCGGTGCTGAATGGCTCAATGGCCTCGCCAATGTCGGCATCATCGTTATCAACACCCTGGGCGCCACGGCAGCGGCCATCCTCGCCTGGATGCTCGTGGAGAAGTTCAAGGACGGCAAAGCCACCTCGGTGGGCGCAGCATCGGGCGCTGTTGCCGGCCTCGTCGCCATCACCCCGGCCTGCGCCAACCTGGAGCCGGGTTGGGCACTCCTGCTCGGCGGACTCTCCGGCGCCGTTTGCGCCCTCGCCGTTGAACTCAAGTTCAAGCTCGGCTTCGACGACTCGCTCGACGTCGTCGGCATCCACCTCGTCGGTGGCATCATCGGCACCCTGTACCTCGGCTTCTTCGCCATCAACACGGGACTCTTCACCGGAGGCGACCTCGGTCAGCTCGCGGTGCAGGCCATTGCAGGCTTTTCGGTTCTCGTCTACTCCTTCATCGTCGCGTACCTGCTTGGCCTCGCGATCGAGAAGACCATCGGCTTTCGCATCAAGAACGAAGACGAACTGGCCGGGATCGACACGAGTGTGCACGGCGAAGAGGGTTACGCCCTCGAGCGTGTCTAGCTTCTGACTTCGTCAGTGTGAACTGTCTGCCTGGCATGGGGCGGCGCGGAATACGGGTTGACCCGCTTCCCGTGCCGCCCCTCGTGCGTTGCGCGCTTCGTTGGCACCGCGCGCTGTTCGTGCGAAGCACATTGGTGCGGGGCAGAGTTCGTGCGGGGCAGTGTTGGTGCGGCTGTGTTTCTGCGAGCGAGCGGATACCGGTGGTTCAGCCGCGAACGCAGGTTCCCGATGATACCGGGGAGCTCAGACCGGGTGCCTGGCTGATAACCGGCTGCACTTCTTCGAGCGCGAGGGCATAGCCGACGTTCTCGGTGTTGGACGCCTTGGCAAAGATAACGCCGACCACCAGGCCGGATTCGCTCAGGAGCGGTCCGCCCGATTCGCCCTGCTGCACGTCCGAAGCCACGGTATACACCTGGCGGGGCGTCGGGTCCTGTCCATAAATGTCGGCGACGCTGATGGTGCCGATCGAGATGACCTGCGCCGGATCGGAGACATATGGACCTCCGAAGGGATACCCGTCGGCGGCTGCGCCGCTGCCCGCCGGGAGATTTGCGCCGACGGTCAAGGGTGCAGCATCAAGGCCGGGCACCGAAATGATGGCGAGGTCATCGACCGGGTCGAAGTACACGATTTCGCCGGCCATCGTTTCACCGGCCGGCGTTTGCACGACGGGCTGGCTCACGCCAGCGACGACGTGCGCGTTTGTGACGACGCGGCCGTCAGAGACGACGAAGCCGCTGCCGGACTGGCTCTGCCCGCAGGCGTATGCCGTTCCGGTGATGCGTACGACCGACTGCGCCGCCACGGCCAGTGCCGGGCTGCTCGTGTCGGCTTCGGCGGCATCCGGTGCCGGTCCCGCGAATGCGTCGACGATGCGCGGCAGACCCTGCTGCACGGCCAATGAGCGCAGCTCGGCCAGGAGCGCCTTGACCGGGTCGGGGGTGAGAGAGTCAATTCCTGAGACGACGGTGGAGGAGGCGATGGCGGGGGACAGGAACGGGATGCCCAGGGCGCCGATGCTGAACGCGACCATCGACGCGACGAGGGCCGAGGCGACAGCGGCAAACGCTGATCCCAACACGCGGTTGAGGGTGCCGAGCGGGGAACGCCGTTTCCGGCTACCGAACATGCCACCCACCGACACACCGATCGAATGGCCGATGAGTACGAGCAGAATCGCCACGGCGATCGTGGCCGGAGTGCGCCATTCGGCCGCCGGCACCCAGGCACCCACGAGGGGCACGACAAAGAAGGCGGCTATCCCGCCGAGCACGGCTCCGACGATGCCGGTGAGGCTTTGCAACAGTCCGCTGCGGTAACCATT
This sequence comes from Cryobacterium sp. Y29, assembly GCF_002929825.1. Lineage (GTDB taxonomy): Bacteria > Actinomycetota > Actinomycetes > Actinomycetales > Microbacteriaceae > Cryobacterium. The sequence continues at coordinate 23,993 of NZ_PJJN01000026.1, read as the reverse complement.
CACGAGGGCTACAAACAGGATGAGAACGAGAAAGAGGTCGAGAACGGTCGAACCCGGCATTCGTCTCCTCATCTGTGGTTCGTGTGGTGCAGCGCGACGATTTTGTCTTCTTCATGTTTACACAGGCCGCCTCCGCGATTGCTGAGCGGAACCGCCTCCCTGCATGCATTCCCGGGTGATCAACATGCGCAGGGGGTGCCCAGCGAGTACCGTGAGGCAGATCGAGAAAGGATTCGTATGGCGAACGCTGAGGCACATCCCATTTCCGCGATAGCACCGCCCCTGGCCGGAAGGGCCGCGGCGAGCCAGCGCTGGTCGCATGTGGTGTTTCTGCACTGGCGAGTGGATGCTGCTCTGGTCGCGCCGTTGTTGCCGAAAGGCCTCGTCCCCGACGAACACGACGGGTCGAGCTGGGTCGGCCTGATTCCCTTTGTGCTCGATCGCGCCACCATTCTCGGGAGCCCGCCGATTCCGTACTTCGGCACCTTCGTCGAAGTGAATGTTCGACTCTATGCAGTCGACTCCGAGGGCCGTCGCGGTGTCGTGTTTGTATCACTGGAGGCCGGTCGCCTCGCGGCCGTGCTGGCTGCCCGCGCCCTGTTCGCATTGCCCTACATCTGGTCGCGCACCCGACTCACGATTGATTCCGGCCAGTACCGGTACAACTCAACGCGACACGGGGACCATGCCAAGCGCGCAGAGATCGTGGCGCGACCGGGTGCAGGTGCTGTCGTTGATGATCCGTTGGCAGATTTTCTCACCGCACGATGGGCGTTGTTCACGAGCATCCGTGGGCGGACCGTGCATTTGCGCAACCACCACGAGCCGTGGCCCTTGTTCGGGGCCGAGCTGGTCAGTCTCGATGACACGCTGTTGGCCGCGGCTGGTTTTGCCGGCCTCACCGATCGCGCGCCTGATTCTGTGCTTTATTCACCCGGCGTTACGACCTGGTTCGGCCGGGGAAAGTGACGACGCCAGCACTCAGAAAGATCTGGAAAAATGATCGTCACAGACAAATCCACAAGAGGAGCACACCATGGGATTTCTTGACTTTCTGCTGGGCCGCAAGGAGCAATCACCCACGGACAACCGGTCAAACCGTTCGACCGGCGCCCCCACGCGCAGCGAGGATGAGATCGCGGTCGAGCGCTACCAGTACCTGCTGCGCACGGCCCCACCCGAAACCATCGAACAGGTGCACAGCGAGGCGTTCTCAAAGTTGACCGACGAGCAGCGCGACATTCTCTTTCGCCAACTCACCGAGAACGTCGAACCGAGCGAACGCCCGGCGGACGCCGCACCGGCCACGCTCGCCCAAGCCGCGACCCGGGCTGAACTGCGTCAGCCCGGCACGCTGACGCGCTCGTTTGGAAACCAGAACGGAATGGGCTTTGGCGGCATGATGGGCAGCTCGCTGCTTGGCACCGTTGCCGGATTCGTCATTGGTTCGGCACTGGTCAGCGCCTTTATGCCGATGGATGGCGGCGGTACGGATGCTGGCGGTACGGACGCCGACGCCGACGCCAACACCGAAACCAACGCGGACCCCGCGAGCGATGCGGGCGGCGACTCCGGCGGAGATTTCGGTGGCGATTTTGGTGGCGGCGACTTCGGCTTCTGAGCCTGTTAAATTCTGGGCCTGTACGCTTCTGGGCCTGTTAGCTTCTGGGCCTGTACGCTTCTGGGCCTGTTAGTGAATAGCGGCGATGGCCTCGCCGATCGGCACGTCGCCGTCGGTGAATTCAATGAACGTGCCCACGGTATTGTCGTCCGCCAGCACGGCCGCGGCAACGAGCGCCACGTTCTCGCGTGAGGTGTCACCAGTCGCTTTCGAGCCCACATTGATGGAGCCCGTCGCGGCGGCCAGGGTCAACGTGCTCGGTCCGAGAATGGTCCAGTTCAACGAGGTGGCGCGCAAATAGTCATCGGCGGCAGCCTTGGCCTCGTAGTAGGCAAACATGCCGTCGTCGGGTGAGGCACCGTGATCGGCACGTGACCCCAGATACGACACCATCAGGTAACGGTTGATGCCGGCTTGCGCGGCGGCATCCATCGAGCGGATGGCCGCGTCTCGGTCCACCGCGTACGTGCGCTCTGCGCCTCCTCCGCCGGCGCCGGCGGACCAGACCACCGCATCATGCCCCGCGAGCGCTTTCGCCATCTCATCCGCCGACAGGTGCTCGACATCCGCTACGAGCGGCGTTGCACCGGTCGCCGTTACGTCGTCGACGTGTTCGGGGTTGCGGATGAGCGAGGAGACATCATGTCCCGCAGTCGTGAGCAAACGGGCCAAATGGAGGGCAACTTTTCCGTGTCCGCCGATGATCGCAATTTTCGTCATGCATTCAGCCTCCCACGATTGACTGAAAGCGAGTCTTAGATTCGAATAAATTCGAGCAGCCGGGCGCTCAGGGCAACGCAGACCAGTTGCACGGCGGTGAAAACGGCCACCCAAAAAATACCCGGAATGTGGGTGAGCCTGGCCAATTGATCGGCGTCCGACGAGGAGCCGCCCCGACGCGACCGGGATTGCTGCAGTTCGAAAGACGTGCGCAGCGATCCGAAAAGGAGAACCAGGGTGACCAACAGCGCGAACATCCCTTGCACCTGGGGCGACCCAAACCAGGAGACACTAAACACGACGGCGCCGGTGACGGCAACCGACCAGAGCCCGAACCAGTTGCGGATCTGTACGAGCAGCAATGCCAGCAGCACGAGAAGTACCCATAAGAGGCCCACGTCGTAGCCCAAACTGAGTAACCAGGCCGCGCCGAGGCCGAGCAGCCCTGCGGCCGGGTAGCCGGCGAGCAGGGTGAAGATCATGCCGGGGCCGGCCGTGCGTCCCCGACTCACGGTGAGCCCGGAAGTGTCGGAATGCAAGCGGATGCCGCCCAATCGCCGCCCGCTCAGCACGGCGACGATACCGTGGCCGCCTTCGTGCACGATCGTGATGACGTGCCGCGCGAGGCGCCACATCGGAGGAAAGAGCACGATCACAGCAGCTGCTGCCACGGTTAGCCAGGCAATGAGCGGTTCCAGCGCGGCATGTGGTGTCGTCATGCGTTGCCAGATGTCGAGAAGTACGTCCATGTTTCTCAGACTAAGTCGCCTAGACCGCGCGAGGCGATCAACAAAAAATACCCCCCGCTGACCGGGGGGTATTACTTGGTGGGCGATGCGGGACTTGAACCCACGACCTCTTCCGTGTGAAGGAAGCGCGCTACCCAGATCGACCCACGAGAACGCCGGAATACCCGCGAAATTACAGGGATTATGCTCACGCAAAGTCAGCTGAATACATCGCTTCTCAGCGGGGTTTGTGTTTTTTCCGTGTTTTTTTGAACTTCAATTCGCGACACAAGACACTGTTCTCAGGCGCAGCGGCGCATCGGTCATTGGGACTAGAAATAGGTGCCAGCGTCCACATCACGGGCGGCGAGTTCAGGTCGTGAGAGCAACCCGCTGAATTCTCCACGGTGTTCTCCAAGGCGCCTCGACACCGGCGCAATCGAGAGGGTAGCTGAGCCGTATTACTTGGGCACGGTCCGGTGGTCACCGTCCGCCAATGATCCAGTTGTGTGCTGTCACCTCACAACGAATCAAGGAGAGCGGCAGCTGGGAGCATTCAGTGCGTACATCGCAGCCGGGCAGCTGGCCCGTGATTGTCAGGGGCGCTCAGCGGCTCGGAGTCAGCGGCCTCAGCAACCAGCCTGCTGAGAGCCTGACAGTTCAGAGATAGGTCCTGAATGGCGCGTTCCGCTTCGGTGCGCCCTCACCCACCGCGGCGACAGCATTCGGCGTCTGATTCTTGGGGTTGTCAACGGGATTGGTGATCAGCGGCAGAGCTAATCGGGCGTTGTTCGAGCTTGTCGTGTTTCGCGAGCCAATCTCGGACGCTGTCTTGAGTGTCCAGAGGATCCCGGGATCCGTCCCGTGTTCACCGGCCCGTGGCCGTGTCCATCGCAGAATCCCAAAGTCCCTGAGCATATCGTTGCCGTTCCAGAAAAAACTCTGCGATGCGCGCACGTTGCGCTATCGACGCGAACGGCCATGGGAGGAAGAACTGGTCGGCCCAGTCGGCATAGTCGCCGGCGTTGAGCACGTGTTGAGCGACGGCGAGGATGCCACCGCGTTTGGCGACGCTCTCGCGTGCATCACGGGCCCCGATAGCGCTGATGAGACGCTCCGGGCAGCGCGGGACTCCGAATGAGGATGAGAAGTGGTTCCAAGCCCTTTCGCGCCCTTCTGCCAATGTCATGAATCCCTCCTCGATTTCGTCCTCCCACCAGTCGTGTGATTCGTCACCGGGGCGCGGGTTTCGGATGTTCTGTGCCTCGATAGATATGGCCGCGTCGCTTAAGGTCAGGGGGGAAACGTTGAGGTAGAAGTCGTCGCGTGGACGGTGCATCTGAGGCGGCCATTCTTCAAGGAGCCGTTCTGCGATGGCATTCCTTTCAACGGCAGATAGCTCTCGCCCCCTTGTGATGGCCTCAAGCCGAACTTCCGCTTCGAGAATATCGCGCGCCTCAACGTCCACCTTCTGCGAACCGAATGCACTGGCAGCGACAGCAGACCGTATTGCGTCTCTCGTCCAAGGCCTTAAGAGAGGCGACACCTCAAGCAAATGTGTGAGAGCCGACTGCGCAACGTCTTGCGCATCCGACAGGCAATCTGTTGGACTGTTGCGACGGGCCTCCTGGATGGCGAAGATCACCGCTGCCGAGTCCGACAGAGCCACGAGGTCCTCGTTCGCACCCTTCAGCTCGACTCGACATTCGTTCCGCCGGTGGAGGGCAAATCGTCCTCCGTTCGTCGTTTGAAGCGCGGTGTCCTTCTCGCGTCGACGTTTCAGAAGCGCTGAGGCGTGGGTAATTGAGCAGGCTTGCTGAGCTTGGGTATTGATACCTTTTCTTCTCATACTTTGCTTGTGCGCGGCAGCTCCTCGAGTTTTCGGATTGCGAGGGATCGGCGCGTTGGTGGTTCTAGCCGCGACGCGTGGCGCGACCGCAGGGGTCACTGGTTATTGATGCGCCCGCATGCGGGGCGGCCCTTGCAACGTCCGCGCAGTCCGTCTCGACTTCTGCTGGAGTCCTTCGGGATCTGGCGCGGCTTGGCCGGCCACTTACCGGTGTTGAAGCACGTCGTCGTGGGTTTCGAAAGGCTACGGGGCTCGGAGAAAGTCCACATTCTCTGAGTAAACAGGCCCTATGTAGGCAGAACCGTCTTCGCGAACCCCGGTCACGATCGTCTCCAGCCGTGGCCGACACACGCTGCGGAAAACGCCGTGCGCTTCCCATGCGTCGTCGCCCGGTTCACTCCCCGCGGCACGAAGCGTTTTCTGTTTGGCGGCCGGGACTTCGTTGTTGGTGATGAGGATGGCCCGCCGTGTTCCGCCGTCTTCGGCGTTGAGCGTCATCACGGCCTCAGCTGTTGTTCCCGAGCCGGCGTAGAAGTCGAGGATGGTCGCGTCCGGGCCCGCCATTATTCTGAACCACCTGGCCAACACACGGTGATCCTTCGGGTGAGCGAAACGGGTTTCTCCGGGAAAGATTCGATTCAGGTGCTTCGTGCCCTCAGACCTGCTGAGGTTGAACGTTGGTACCGGCACTTCGTCAAGCTGTTCATCGAGGAAGAGCTTCCGCCAGGGTGTCGTGGTCTCATCCGGGCCAAAGAGGATGCGGCCCTGTTCAACGTAGGCGTGCAGCGTCCGTGGTGGTCCGACCCAATCTCCGGGCGGAGGTACTACAGGGCGCCTGGTGCTCGGGTGAAGAAGATCGTATCGGCCGGATCCGCGTCCGGCTGGAACACCGAGAGTTCCGATGCGAAATACTCGGCCGTCCTCGTCAACGCGCGTGTATTCGCCCAGACCGCCGGAGAACTTGTATTTCCGCCCAGTCCACCATTTACGGAGCAGCGTCGTAGCCTGATCAGCTGAGCCCTTCGATTGTGCCCATGCCTTTGCTCCTGCTTTCAAGATCTTGTCGACTCCGACTTTTGGCTCCCGCCATCGGACGTCCGCGTCCATCATGCTTTGTTTGGAGCGGCCGTAGACGACCATGTAATCGACACCTCCACCGGTGAACCGGCGCCCGCTGTTGACATCACCTTGGTGGATGAGGGTCGTGAGGAGGTTGCGATTTCCGAAGACTGCATCAGCCAGGACTCGTAACCTGCCGATCTCGGAATCGTCGACTGCGATCACGATGACGCCGAGCCGCGTGAGAAGTTGCCGGGCGATTACAAGACGTGCCCGGAGGTTTTCCTCCCACTCAGCATGATCATCTCGATAGCCGAGATGTCTAGACGTCCCGTTGTAGGGCGGGTCGATGTAGATCAGGTCTACAGAGGCGGGCTGAAATTCGACCAGACGTTCGAGGACCGACAGATTGTCGCCCTCGATCACGAGATGAACGGGGGCTGCTGGATCCCCACGGCGGATTGACGCGGTCCGCGGGAAAGGCTGCGAGGCAAGAAACACGAATTGGCTCCGGCGGATACGAACCGATCAGACAACCGGTCGGGGACGAGCAGAGCGACATGTCCACTGTGATCAGGATATCTGACGATGCAATCGCTCGATCGACGTGCATTCATCGTGGGGGATGCTGGCCTGACACAGCCAAGGAACGCCCACCATCAACAAATATCCGATGCGCGCTCCTAAAGCCGAATCTCGTCAGTTGAGGTGACCGGCGACCGCAGCTTCGGCCACCTGGAAGGGCTGCCACTCAAGTCCTTGGAGATACGCGACCAGTTCGCGGTTGTCCTCGACGAGCATCGAACTGTCGTCAATGTCGAGTTCGTCGAGCCGCTCGGCGACGGCGTCGCGATACTCCGCCGCTGTGGAGTTGAAATCTACTCAGGAGATATCCCGGAGGTCGAGCTCGAAAATTCGTGATTCGGAGAGACGACCGTCGCGGCGTAACTGGCGCATGTTTGTCAGGAACTCGCTGAGCTCGGTGTTGGCCTTTTTGTGGTTTTTCATAATGAACCGTTCGTTGTGGCTGTGGGGCCGGTCTGGGTAGTGCATCGGGCAAACGGAGGAGGGGCGGAGCTTTGGGCTATTACTCCCCGTCTGAGTGGTCTATGCGTCGTGTATTTTGGTGGCTGGGTTCTTAAGCACAGGGAGCGGCCTATTTCGTCATTGGGGTGGCGAGCATCATTGGATCGCTGTGGTTAGAGGCATGTGACGCTGCGTTCGCTCTACCGCTTTGAGCAGTCGAGACCTGCCCTAAACGGATGACAGTGGATGGGACAGGAATGAGATGGAGCTGGCTCGCTGTCCTGGCGTCTGATGATGGAGAACGTCCTGCTGCCTCGTGCAGTCTTCGCTGAGGCGCGAGTAGTGCCGCTTCGCGGACTCGCCGGGCATATGCCGAAGCGTCCCGGGCGGCGGCGTGAACGCAAGGTAGTGCAGGGTTGCCTATGTTTCCGGGACCGTCGTCGTACGGACTCGTCGTTCCCACCGGCCGGTGGGAATGCTCGTAGGAGGCTGAAACAGCCGTCGAAGTTCTTTAGAAGATATGTTCTAATATTTGGTATGGGCACAAATAAACAGAACCCGGGCCTCCCTGAGCGGTTCGGCCGGATCTCGACAGATAAATACCCGCCGGTCGAGCCCGCGCATCCTGACCTGAACTCCCCGGTACCGATCGGGTTGACCTGGGAAGAACGCGGTGGTGCCGGAGCACCCGTCACCGTGGCTCCGGAGCCCATATCGGTGATCGCGTGGGTGAGATACCCCAACATCAGCACGCATGTTGACGCGCACGCTTTGGCATGGACGCACAGCGCCGTTTACATTCAGTGGCAGAGCAGGGGAGTGCATCGACTGTGGGTGTGGGCATCCGCGGTCGACCGGCTGTAACGTCACATCATGTGCGGCAGACTCGTAGTCCCCAACACCATTGACGAACTTCTGAGCGTCTTCGACGCTGTCGGGGGAGACTTCCACGATTGGCACCCGAGCTGGAATATCAAGCCAACCCAAACAATCCCCGTCGTCATTCACTAGGCCAAGGGTGACGTAGTGGCTGTTGGTCGGGTTGAGCTGGCGCGTTGGTCTCTCACCCCGTCATGGTCTAGAGAACTAAAAATCAAATTTCCTACCGTCAACGCCCGGTCGGAAGGCATCACCGATAAGGCGACGTGGCGTGGCCCGGTCAAAACGCATCGTGCCCTCATCCCGGTCACCGGGTATTACGAGTGGCAGACGGACCCCACCACGAAGAAGAAGAAGACCCCGTTCTACATTCACAGCGCCACTGATGAGGTCCTCGCTTTCGCAGGCCTGTATTCGTGGTGGAAGGACCCTGCGAAAGCAGCAGAGGATCCGACTCTGTGGACGCTCACTGCCACGATCCTGACCTCTAGCGCCGTCGACGAACTCTTGCACATTCATGACCGGAACCCAGTCCCGCTGCCGCGGGACTGGTGGGATGACTGGCTGGACCCTGACCTGGTCGGTGATCAACATTTCGTCGACGCGGCCATACATGCCGCACTTCCCGTCGCTGCGCAGCTCGACATCATCGAAGTTGCACCGCTGCCGCCAAATCACGATGGGGCAGACCTAATTCTTCCCGTGACAACCGACTTAAGATTCGTCCCGGTATGACCGATGCTGTCAGGTCTACGGTTCACTAATCCGTTCGCAGACGTTTTCACGCGACCCGCTTGCACTCGTGTCGTCTGGCTCCGCCCGGAGAATGTCAGCGACAACGAGGAAGCCCTCTCGCTGCTTGATCGGCTTTCCGTCACACTGGCGGCGTCCTTGGTATCCCGAACGGTCAACAACGTCCCTAGCCTCGATAATGAGGACCGGAGACTACCAAGCAGATCAGACCATGAGCTGGCCTGGGACCTTAGGTCGATTGGGAATCCTTCGGCGTCGATCACCAAGCAGAGTTTCAGTCGAAGAAGTCGTCGTCCACTTCGACGACGGCATAGGTCTGTTTTGATTGGACGCCGACAAGGTACTTGATCATTAAGGTCACGAGGCGTTGGCCGTCGATGAGGATAATGCGGGATGGTACACCGGCGGTGTAGCTGATGGCGGCAGGTGTGAACGCGCTCGTCGTGATGAAGACACCGCGGGTGGCACCGAAGCCGTGGAGAGCGCCAACGAACGCTTGGATCGTTTCGCGTCCGATGTTGCTCCCCAGCTTGTATCGCTTCGCTTGGATGTAAACCTGGTCGAGGCCGAGGGCATCTTGGTCGATGATCCCGTCGATGCCTTCGTCACCCGTGCCGCCGATTCGCTTTCCGCGCTGTTCAACTCCGCCGTAACCCATTTTGAGGAGAAGATTCACGACGGCCTGTTCGAAGAAATCAGGATGGCTCTCCCGTAGCCGGCGCAAGAGTTCTTCACCAACTTCCTGATGGATGCGGTTGATGCCGTCTTCGATCTGCTCGACAGGGTCGAGCACTTCCAGGATCGGAATGGGCAGGTCGGTTTCGTGGCTCGGAGTTTTCCGGGCCTGCGACGGCCAGAAGGGGGCAAATACTTCCCGGGCTTGGCCATAGGTCAAGCCGTCAGGGTTTTCCGCCATCCAGGCCCGGCCAACCGCGTTGATCGCGTACTGACCTCGAGCTGGACGGTCAATCCATCCTGCTCGGGCCGTGTTGGCGAGGACCCAGCCCATTCGATGCTCATACCGCAGGCCACCCGAGTTCAGAGTCTCCGTCCGGGCGGCTTCATCGAGCCCGGCCGTTGCGGCGGCACGGTCGAAGAGATCTTTGCGATGCAGGGTGCCGTTTTCGCTGAGAACCTGCAGGATCGGGATGATCAGCGCGGGCCAAACGGGAACAGTGAATTCTGTCTTCTGGTCACCGGCGATGCTCACTAATGCCCCCTATCGATTTGATTCAGGTTACCGTCAGCTCCGATGCGTCGGCGGCACCCTGATTCTCTTAGACGCGTGGAGACGTCACCTGGAGCACGGTTGGTCTCACTGACAGCGAATGAGTGTCAACGCTTCGGAGTCGGGTTCCTTGTCGTGATTGTCAGGTGGTCGTCGGTTCGCTGATTCGTCAACCTCGCGTTCACACGCACGCCCTAAAGGAGACCGCAAGACGTCGTCATCCTCGGTCCGCGAAACCGGATGGCCGAGGTTCATGGCAGTGCCGATCCGATGAAGTGGGCGTCGCCACGCACATTCGCTCGGGCTGATCGTTTTAGCTACCGGCGGTTTTCCGGGAAGATAGGCAGATGACTCGTATATTCGACAACATTGATCAGCGCCTGGGTGATCAGCTGGAACTCACCCTTAGCGCCTTCGATCGAATGGATGTCGCAGTCGGATATTTCAATCTGCGTGGCTGGAAGATATTCGACCAGCTTGTCCGGGACAAGGCGCAAGGTGACCACCCCGTTGTTCGCATCCTCATCGGTATGGTTGCCACTGGCCCACAAGATGAAGCTCTCGATGAGCTGCAGGCATCGGTTGATGGTCTTCCGCGGCCAGAGGCAGACCCGGCCAAAGCACGCGAGCGCAAGGTGCAGTTGCTCGAGCAATTACGGGTTCAACTCATGCGCGGGTTGCCGACGACGGCGGATCGGGTCACGCTCGGTTCGCTGCGTACCCTCCTAGCGGAGGGCGCAATTGAGATCAAAGTCTTCACCCGCCGACCGCTACATGGAAAGACCTACGTCTTCCACCGCGTAGACGTCACTAACCCCATCACCGGCTACGTGGGATCTTCGAACCTCACTGCACCGGGGCTCACCCACAATCTCGAGCTCAACGTTGACGTCGTTGACAGCGCCGGGGCCAAAGACCTTGCCGACTGGTTCACAGCGCGCTGGGATGACAAATTCAGTCGACCTGTGACTGCTGAAATTCTTGATCTCCTCGACGAATCATGGGCGACCGTCGAACCGCGAAAGCCCTACGAGATTTTCCTCAAGGTTTGTTACGACCTCTCCCGCGACGTTCGCGAGGGTCTCGCTGAGTACTCTGTTCCGTCCGAGATTGAAGAGAAACTCCTCGACTATCAATCAACGGCGGTACGAACTCTCGCTCGACGCATCATCACCCGACGTGGGACGATGTTGGGCGACGTGGTGGGCCTTGGAAAGACCCTCACCGGTATTGCGGTCGCACTCATGCTTCGAGATGAGCACGGGTACATGCCCCTCATCATCTGCCCACGGAACTTGGTCACGATGTGGGAGCAGCACCTCGAGGCGTATGACCTTCACGGTCGTGTCGTGCCCTACAGCATGGCCCACGCCGTGCTGCCAGATCTCCGCCGCTACGCCTTCGTCATCGTCGACGAATCGCACACCCTCCGCAACGATTCACGCCAGGACTACCGCGCCATCCAGGACTACATCCAGCGCAACGACAGCCGCGTCCTGCTGCTCACCGCAACCCCCTACAACCTACGATTCACCGACGTCGCCAACCAGCTGGCGCTCTACATAGACGAAGACGAAGACCTCGGAATTTCCCCGACGAACGCTCTCCGACTCGACCCGAAGCTGTACGACAAAGTCGACGGCAAGATCACCACCCTGGCGGCCTTCCGCCGCTCCGAAGACCCGGATGACTGGAAACGCCTTATGGGGGAGCACCTGGTCAGACGAACCCGGTCCTTCATCAAGAACAACTACTCCCTGGAAGCGGAGGATGGAAGCAAATACCTCCAATTCTCTGACGGGACCAGGTTCACGTTTCCGGTTCGCCACGCCAGACCGATCGAGCATTCCTTTGGGGCCAATGATCCTGCGGCGATCATGGCCGACGACGAGACCCTAGACACTCTCCGGAACCTCTCCCTGCCCCGTTACGATATGGGCGCTTTCCTTGCTCGTGGCGCGACTCTGAGCGATTACGAAAAGGAATACGTCGAGAACCTTGCCCGGGGCCGTGGAAACGTCGCTGGCTTCGTCCGCACAACGTTCTACAAGAGACTTTCCTCCTGCGGGCATTCCTTTACCCTTTCGCTCCGCCGGCACATCGCTCGCAATGAGCTCTTTGCCTACGCGATCGACCAGGGCCTCTCCATCCCGACCGGCACCATTGTCGACAACAACCTCCTCGACGACAACGACCCCACCGAATCCGAGCTCGACACTGCGGAGCACCTCGGCGAAGACCCCAGCCGTCGATACGAGGCTCTCACTGCCGCAAACCCCAGCGGAGTCTCCTGGATCCGCCCGCAACTCTTCACCGACGCGCTTGCTATCGCCCTGGCGGCCGATACCGAGGCCCTCCGTAGCCTCCTCGAGTCATACGGCATCTGGTCGCCCGCAGTCGATTCCAAACTCGCTGCACTGGTGGCCCTCGTACGTGAAACTCACTCGAGCGAGAAGATTCTGATCTTCACCGAGTACAAAGACACCGCCAACTACATCGCCTCCGCCCTGCACGCCGAGGGCATCCCCGCCGTCGGTGTCGCGTCAGGTGACAGCGAAGACCCCACCGGCCTCGCCCGACGCTTCTCCCCAATTTCCAATGCCCTTCCAGGAATGGACATCGAATCGGGTGGAGGGGAACTCCGCGTCCTCGTGTCAACCGACGTCCTTAGCGAAGGTCAGAATCTCCAGGACGCCCATATCGTCGTCAACTACGACCTGCCCTGGGCGATCATTCGCCTCATCCAACGCGCCGGTCGTGTTGATCGGATCGGACAGAAATCCGATCACGTCCTCATCTACTCGTTCTTCCACGAGTCCGTGGACGCTGTCCTATCGCTCCGTCAGCGCATCGCCGATCGACTCACCGCAAATGCAGAAGCGTTTGGATCTGATGAGCAGTTCTTCGGCAGTAGTGGCGAGGTCAAGACGATCAAGGATCTTTACAACGGCACCGTCGACGACACCGACACAGCAGAAGACGTCGACGCCTCGAGCCTCGCCTACCAGTACTGGCGGAACGCCGAAGAGCTCGACCCAGAACTGACCGCCCGCGTGGCAAAGCTCCCGGATCTGGTCGACGCGACCCGGACGAAACGAGCAACAGACACCGAAGAAGGGCTGCTCTGCTACGTGAGGACCGAAGCCGGCACCGATGGCTTCGGATGGATCTCACCAGGCGAAGAACCTCGGCTGCTGACCGGCCTCGAAGCGCTGCGCGCCTTCGAAGCCACACCCGACGAATCCGGACTGGAGCACCGACCCGACCACGAAGACCTCCTCGGGGAGCTCGTGCGCGGGCCCCTCGCCACACCGAGCGCCGCCGCCGGCAGGCTGAGGGGAGTCCGACGCACCTTATGGAGGCGCCTTGGCGACACCGTCTTCCATTACGACGCCGACACCGACGCGGCCCTCGACGCCCTCTTTCAACACGCTCTCACGGGCGAAGCCGACCGACGGCTGCGTCGGGCGCTACGCAACGGGACAAGCGACGAGGACCTCGCAGCGCGAGTCTCTGCGCTACACCGCGACGGTCGTCTCGTCGTGGAATCGCGCAGCGGTAACGACCCCGTCCGTATCGTCAGCAGCATGGGAGTACGACAATGAGCACAGCACATCTCCTAGGCCTGGTCGATGCACGAGAATATCGCGAGCTGTTCATCACAGAACTCGGATGGAGCAACCCTGATCAACCCGCCCGCGAACTGGAAGCTGACGGCGAGTCGTACGTAATGACTCAGGTCGCCGGCTACAAGGGCCTCCGGATCTGGTATTGCGCACAACTGCCTGCGCGAAAAGTCCAACGTGTTCTCGACGAGATGATCGGCCAAGACAGCCACGAACGACTCATCATTTTCGCTACAGACGAACGCCAGGAATGGCGCTGGCCCCGCCGCGCCCAGCTAGGCGGAGCAAACGCGAAGCTCCTCGTACACCGACACATCGCTGGGCAGTTAGACGAGCACCTCGGTAGCCAGCTTGCCGCGATCACAATCGATTTCGATGACGACATTTCCCTCCTGGAGCTACTCGCCAAAATGCGACTAGCTTTCGACGCAGAGGCCGAAGCGGCATCAGTCAAAGCCGCACGCCTCATGGGGAGGCTCTACAGCGAGCTCGAAGCCTCGGAATCGAGCGAGAGAGACGCAACGCTCTTGCTGGCTCGACTCCTCTTCCTGTTCTTCGGCGACGATTCGGGGATGTGGAACGCCGGCATGTTTCAGCGCTACGTCGCCGATCACACATCGGCTTCGGAACTTGACTCACAACTGACCGCCCTGTTCGTTGTCCTTGATACCGAAAACCGAGCAAGCCTGGATTTGGAGAGCGGCCCGCTTGCAGAATTCAGGTACATCAATGGCGGTCTGTTCTCCGACGAATTGATGATCGTCCCTCTCACTGAGGGATTCCGGAACGCACTCCTGGAAGCCTGTGATTTCGATTGGGGCATCATCTCTCCAGCGGTCTTCGGATCGATGTTCCAAACAGTCAAGAACAAGGATGCTCGCCGCGGTGGAGGCGAGCACTACACCTCGGAAATCAACATTCTCAAGACCATCCGCCCGCTGTTCCTCGACAAACTCAATGCCCGCCTCGAATCCAGCTGGGACAGCCGAAAAGAACTCACCAAGCTTCACTCCGACCTCGGAAAACTCCGCTTCATCGACCCCGCCTGTGGCTGTGGGAACTTCCTCATCGTTTCCTATCGTGAACTTCGAGCCCTAGAGCTCGAACTCATCAAGAGGCAGAGAGATCTCGACATCATCGAGGGAAGAGTGACCGTCGCCAGCCGAGGGCAACTGAGCTTCGATGTCACAGGCGACATCAAAGTCACCCTCGACCATTTCTACGGCATTGAGATCGAAGAATGGCCGGCTCGTATCGCCGAAACCGCAATGCTTCTCGTCGATCATTTAGCGAACCTGCGGATGGAACAAGACTTCGGGCTGGCTCCCGACCGTCTGCCGATCCGCATTGCCGCGACGATCGTTCACGACGATGCGCTCGAAGCCGATTGGGCGAGCATCCTGCCCGTCACCGATTACACCTATGTTCTCGGCAACCCCCCGTTCGTCGGCCTTTCACTACGCACCGACGAGCAGACCGCAGCGCTCAAGAAGGTGTGGGGAAGTGGCTATCACGGCACCCTTGATTTCGTCTCAGGCTGGTACAAAAAGGCAATTGACTACGTAGGTGACACACAGGCCCGGGTGGCGCTGGTCTCCACAAATTCGATCTGCCAAGGCGAACAAGTGGCACCGCTCTGGGGTGCGGTCCTTAACGCGGGATTTGGCATCGACTTTGCGCACAAAACCTTCGCCTGGACTACGGAAGCCCCCGGCGGCGCAGCGGTCCACGTCGTCATCGTCGGCATTTCAAGGAGCGCTCAGCGAGACCCCGTCCTCTACAACTACGAGACTCCGTTCTCGGTACCCACCCAGCATTCAGTTCCTAATATCAGCCCTTACCTCGTCGAAGGCCCCTCGACAGTGGTCTTCCCCCAGACGCGACCACTCGGACCCGATCTCCCGCTGGTTGCCTACGGGAACAAACCGACCGACGGCGGCTTCCTCATCGTGGAACCCGAGGATTATCAACGATTCGCTGACGACCCGATTGCCGCTAAGTATCTGAGGAAGTACATCGGGGCGCGAGAGATCCTTCACGCCGAGGATCGCTGGTGCCTGTGGATGACAGACCTCGCCCCCGGCGATCTCGAGTCGAGTGCACTGCTGCAATCTCGAGTCGACGCCGTCGCCACTTTCCGAGCAGAGAGCAAAGCCATTTCCACCCGAGAATTCGGCAGCCACACTCTGTTTAGACAGATCGCGCAACCAGACCTGCCGTATCTCGCGATTCCTCGCCACGTCAGTGAGAGCAGGCTGTACTTCACCGCCGGCTACTTCGGTCCCGAAACCATCGCCAGTGACGCCACCTTCGTCGCCCCTGACCCGGACGGTATCGCGCTCGGCATCATCTCTAGCTCCATGTTCATCACTTGGCTGAAAACCATCGGGGGTCGACTCAAGTCCGATGTGAGGTTCAGCAAATTAGGTGTGTGGAACACCTTCCCCATTCCGCAGATGAGCAACGCCAACAAGAAGGCCGTATCCGATGCGGGCAAGAAAATTCGCGAGGTGCGAGAACAATTCGTCGATAGCTCCCTTGCAAACCTGTACGACCCAGTCCTCATCCCTCGAGCGCTCACCGACGCCCACTCAGACTTGGACCTGATAGTCGATCGACTGATTTCCTGCGAGGACGGCGTCTTGACGGAAAGGGACCGAATTCGAATTCTTTTCGCCAAGTACACGGAATTGACGACCAGCGGACAGTTGTCGATGCCTTCCGAGAAAAAGCGTCGACGCTCCACCCCGGCCCGCCGATGATCACGGGGGACCGACCGGACATCAACGATCCCGGTCAGGTGTTGAATGGCCTAGTGCTATCCGTCGCAAAACTGCTTCCGTTCCCCGTCGAGCTAGATGCCGATATGGGCTACACCGGTGCCCTATTCATCGACCTCGGGAGGCGTGGAGGCGATGAAGACCCGCCAGATACGGCGAGCATCGATGCCGAGGTCCAGCCGGTGGTCTGGGTCTTCGACGTCGAGGGAGGCAGGCAGACCGTGGTGTCCGACTTCGGCCCAACAGCAGCTCCTGGGGAGGTTGCTCGCTGGATCGCCACCGAAGCCCTCCGCGCTCAATCCCCAGCGACTCTAGGGCTGATGCCGCGTCGTGCCGGAGATGAGGCGGCGCCCGGCGAGCGGTGACCTGCCGACGGCGACACGTTCGGCCTGGATCTGCACTCGCTGGTTGCTGGTGTGAAGAGATACTCAGATGACGTCGATGAGTCGAGGCTTCAGGAGATCAGCAAGAAGCTCATTGAGTGCGCAAAGTTCACTGCAACGGACTCCGACGGTGTTACTTCGAGCATGGAGATCTTCCCCACCTCTCTCCCAAACTACGGCGACGGGGCCCTTGCCTTCCGCCTGCAGGCCTTGGTGAGTATGCTCGTTGTCCTCATCGATTCCGTCACGATCATGTCAGGCCATAACGTCATCACCATCAGCCAGACCGGACTAGGGGCAATCGACACCACTCTCGCCGCGCACGTCGCAGAGCAGGTCATGGTGAACCTCGACGCCGCCACCAAGTAGGACCTGACCCCGGTCCTGACTACCCGAAATGTTTGGGCGCTGAGGGGCTAGAGCTCTTGGGGTAGCCCGAGATCGCACGACCGACGGTAGAGGGTGGCTCGGGACATTCCAAGGTCCCGAGCCACTTGGGCCGCTGGCTCTCCACCTTCTATGAGACCTCGGGCTTACTGATTTGGCTGTCGGTGATGGTCCGCGGGCGACCGCCCAGGTCCTTGCGGGCCGCGCGGCGTTTGGTGGTGGAGTCGATCACTCGCTCTCGCTTTATTTCGTGTTCCATCGGCCCAAGCGCCGCCATGATCGTGAACAGCCTGGACCTCATCGGTGTCGCTGTATCAACATCGCGACCGCCCAAACTCAACACCCTGAGGCCGGTGCCGCGGCCGCGGAGCTCCTCGGCGAAAGCGAGCATGTTCTGCGTCGATCGGCCCAGCTGGTCCAGAGTCGTGATGACGAGAGCGTCACCGTCTTCGAGGGCGTCGAGCGCCCGGTGGAAGTGTGGCCGTGATGCTCGAGCGCCGGAGGTACCGTGGTCGATATAGAGGTCGTCGCGCCAGACGCCTGCGGCGAGGATGTCGGCCTGTTGCCGGTCGGTGGAATGCTGGCGCGTCGATGCGCCCGCGTAGCCGATCAGTTTTGTCACTCTGCCCGGGGGTTTCTCATAACTAACGGTGAGCACCACAATGCAAGCAGAGGGTTATGCGACGTAGTTATGCGATTCGCCGGGCCCCGAGATGCCGCACGTCCTCTACGGAAAAAGGAAGTCGTGAGGCGTCTTATATCCCTAGGCTTACAAGACGCTCTTCATCGTTGGCGCCGAGACTGTCGCTCCTGCGCAGGTGCCTCAAGTCATCTGGTTGTTCCCCTGGATGGTGCGTCGCCTCAATGCGGCTGAGGAGGGGTCATGATTGCTGCGGTTCGCTGTCGTTGCTCTTGGATTTCCGTGCGTACTGCTTCCAGCTGTCGGGGATGAGCTTCTCACCGTCGTGCCAGTCGTACCGAACGCGGCTGGTGAACCATTCGTCTGAGTACCGGGCATGGTCGATCATGATCACCTGCATTACACCAGCGTGGGCGGCGGCAAAATTGGCGACCACTTTAAACATCGCTCGCACTCGCTCGCCTTCCCGGTCGGCGTTTCCATCGGACGATGCCGACAGGTCGCCCTGAAAATGGGCTTGGCTGGGCTGATCGAGCATCAGGAACCGCGGCACCGGCCGGTTCTGCCGAACGAAGTAACGGTGCAGGGCTAGGTGTGCCGCGATGTGGTAGCCGACCCAGTTGGCGCCACTGCCGAATCCGGTCAGCTCAACGGGCCCGAACTCTTCGTCGACGACGATGGTGAGCGCGTTGATGTCCAGTCGTACGGGACGGTCGGCACTCTCCGCTTCGAGTTCGCGGCTGTATTCCCCAATGTATGTCCCGATGACGTTCAGCCGTGACGTTGTTTGCTCGCGCACCTCGTCGCTGCTGAGCTCCGCATCGAGACGTTCGACGCGCAATTCCGCATCGCGTTGGTCGGCGCGGAGCCGATCGAGTTCCGCCTGGTCGGACGATTCTGCGCTACGGAGGATGGCGTCGATGCGGCCACGCACGAACGACTGCTGGGCCGTGATGTCGCTAGGACCGTCCTCGCCGGCAGAGCGTGCTGCCGCGTCGAGTGACCTGCTGGCAGAAGCAAGAGAGTCCCGGATCTCAACGATTCGGGCGCTGATTCTCGTCACCGCCTCCGCCCGGCGAGGTTGCACTTGCTGCACCTCGGCCAGGCTGTTTCGGAGTTCACCGAGCCGCTCCTGTAACTGCGCGACCGTGGCGTCGCGTTCGGGGAGCTCCTGCGCGCAGAGGGGGCAAGTCATCGCGTCGCTGTCATGATCCGGGAGCAGGCCGATGCTTTCAAGCCTGCCAACTTGCGCTTGCAGTGACCCGGAGTACTCGGTTTCGCCGCCGCGCTGGTCGAGAACGAGGTCGCGGGTGGAGATGGCGCGATTCAGTTCGCTTCGCAGCCCTGCAATATTTGCCTCAAGACGTCGCCGCTCGTCCTGCGCGCGAACGTCCGCGTCGGGAGTGGTTGGTTGCGAGGTCGCGAACTGAGCCGCGTAAAGGATGGACAATGCTGCTGCTCGGTAGTCCCCCGCCTCGATGAGACCGTCGTTTGCGAACAGGCCGACTGAGCGCGCCTCTCCGAGGAGGTCCCGGAACACAGTGTCGCGTTCGTTCGCGGCGTTCTCCGCGCGACCGAGGGTGGCGTCGGCACGGCGGAGGGCCCGTTTTGCGTCCCGGAGCGCTTCACGTTTCCGTGCTTGGCCCCCGTCTACGGCGCCAAGGAAAAACGGGAAGGTGTCCCGGAGGGCTAGTTTGATGCCATCTTCGGCTTGCCGGTGGAACAACGTCGACTTCGTGGCGATCTCTTCCTGTTCCTGCAGGCAGAACAGAGCGGCGGTGCCGAGACCGACGGTACGAGGGCCGGCACCGTAGTCATTGGCTTCCAACATGACGTTGTCGAGCCCAATGCGGGCGCCGATCTGCACCCTAAGTGCGTCGGAGTCCACATTCTCGCGAAGTTCATTGAAAGCCGGCATTTTTAGGTCGGGGCCACCGAACTCGAGCAACGCCCGGGAGTTGGTTTTCGTTCGCGATGCTTCCCTGCCCGCGACGACGCGGCTACCGTCGTCGAACTGCCACATAACCGCGTACCAGGCGATGGTGCTAAACATCGCCGTTCGCGGAACGGTCGCCGCGTCTCGGCCGAGGCAATAGTCGACGATGGTCAGCAGTGCGCTCTTGCCGGTGCTCGACTGGCCGGTGATGATGTTCAGCTCACCGAGCCGGAAGTCTACATCGCGGATTTCGCCGACATGGTTGTAAATCCTAATTTTTAGCAGTTGCACTACGGTCTGACTCCAAGTTGAGTGAATATATTTGCGGGGGATCCAGACCGGGCGAACCATCCGCCGGTCAACGCCGAGGCTACAGCGATGCTTCGCAGTTCCGTGTGAGGAGCGACTTTCGTGTGTTCGGCGATCGTGGCGTGCAGGCCGGCGTCGGGTTCGAGACTCAACAACCCGGTCCGGAGCCCGAAACGGAGTCCCTCACGCACGTACGGAGCGAACGATTTCGCTCGAGCAGGGAATCCTGCAAGCACGTCGGCGTTGTCGTTGACCCAGCTCGGGAAATGTGTCGCGAGCGACCTGGGGAAGCGAGCCCTGGTCGGAGCATGCAACGTCAGCGGAGCGACGAGAAACGCCAGCGACCAAGGCAGCACCGTCCCAGTATCTCGCTCAAAGCGAGCCGTGCACCATGCCACGCAGACAGCGCTGATAGCAGGGTTCAGAATATCCGATGCGGGTTGCGGGCGACGTGGCCATGCCGCAATGCCACCGTTCACTCCGCCGCTCCTACCAGGACACCGGCGAGGATTCGTTCGAAGTCGGGATGCCACCCGTATTCGCCGTCGTTAGCGATGTTATGGCGAGTGCCTCGCGCGTGAAACGCGACGTTAAACTCTGGCCGGATTGTAACCTGGACTGATTCGCTGAGCGTGCGGAACAGCTCACGTCCTCTGACCGCTCGCACATCCAGGTCGATAACGCCGTCGGTCTCCAAATCTTCAATCATCTCGTAGAACCGGCGAGACCATTCATCTTTCAACGCTGTCTGGTACCGTTCAAGCTCGTCATCGAACAGATCACCGTTCTGCACCCATTTTGTGGTGTGGGCGTACGCGCGCAGGTAGTCCACGACCGCGTTACGGAGCGTGCCGGTTCCGACCTTCACCCACCTCAGCTGATCAACAAAATGCTCGTCGTGACCGGCGGCAACCTTCTCGTCGTCGAAGTCGAGGGTGAAATCGACGACGAGTGCGTCGACACGGAAGTCGTCCCGAATGGTCTGCATTCGTTCGTACAGTTCCGCCGCCGATACCGAGCCGCCTCCGACGACGGTGCGGTTCTGCAGAAGGATCGACACCGCGCGGCTGTCCCACCAGCCCCAGAGACGACTACGGTACTCAGCAACATGCTTCGACGGAACGAACGGCGCCAATTCGGCATCCAAGAGCAGATCAAGTTCCGCGACGGACGCCTGCTCACCGAGCACTCGTATCCGGCTCAGCAATGATGCTCGAACGGACGGGGACACCTTCGTCCACGCCTCCCGTCCCGGCTGCGTTGCGACGGAACCGGTCCCCGAAGCTGTATCGAGGAGGGATAGTGCTTTAGCAATATTCCGTTCTGCGTCATTGATTCCGAGCAACGACGCCGCGCTGCCAGCTTGCACCGGAGCTGTAGTGACCAACGTCAGCATTGGACCGTCCACGGCCGCGAGTGACGGAGTTTGAAGCCATACCCGGATCGTCTTCCAGAGGTCGACGCTTTTGTCGGTCAACGACGTTTGCGATACGTGCTGCTTCAGTTGGATCGCGCTAAGCGGATGGCCCGCGGCGTCAGTCAAGGTGACATCGTCGAACACTTCCAACGTCATCCGCACGGATTGATCCGAAGCCCGCCGCGACGATATGAGCAGCTCGTACATCGCCCACCGCACCTGATATAAGAACCCCAGCGCCGACGCAGATGCATCAAATCCGGCCATCATTTCCCCCTGAACCCAGCATGCCTGGCAGTATTCCCTCACTGTGCTGGTCTGTTGCAGCGACTGCTAGGTCAGCATGGTCGCAGCGTGCAGCACATCTCGGAGTCCCGGTCCTCGCGGCTGGGAACTCTTCTCGTGTTGAGACTAGCGGGCGGGAGGAGGACTATCCGCCCACGTCGAGCACGAGAACAAAACGAGGTGCAATGTAACAACATACGTGCGGATGATCTACTGCGACATTAGTCAGGATATATATCGCAAACTGTCTCGCAACCGATGTGCCTCACAACCCAGGGGATAGGAGGCCCCTTGGTTATGCGACACATGCGATTCAGGATCAGAGCATGTTGGTTGGTTTCAGGTCTCGGCGGATTTTCGCGGCGACAGCGCCACGGCCCGTCGCTCGTCTGGCGGCCCGAACGATCGATCCCAAGAAATTCTTTCGTTGGACCATCGACGGTTCGCATCGCCGAACCAGCTCGCCGCCTGCCGTTGATGATCTGTCTCAGACCTGCTGTGGCCGAGTCCAGCCATAACGGAACGGCATCGCCCCCTAAAGTTTGACTATGACTGGTGGACTTGACTGGGCCGTTCTCGGTGACCGTGGCGGCGAAAGCCTGGAAGATTTCATTGCCAAGCTTTTGCGTCGCGAGTATCCCGATGCGCAACAGATGACCCCGGCGCAGGGTGACGGAGGTATCGACATCTTTCGTCGAACTCCCGAGGGTCTCGTTGTCTGGCAGATCAAGAAGTACGCGGCTCCGATCACCTCTGGCCAGTGGACGAAGATCAAGAAGTCGTGGAAGACGTTTTGGGACACGCACGTTGAGCCGACCGGCGATGATGCAATTCCCGAGATGATCGCCGCGTATTACCTCGTAACGCCGTGGACCCCCACGGAAGAGAGGTATCGAAATTTTGACAACCTGACGGTGTCGGCGACGTTCCTCACACAATGGGACAGCGACGCTTTCATTCAGGGTCTGGCGGAAACGTACCCTGCAATCACGGAGCACTTCGTTCACGGTCCTGGAGGTTATGAACGGTTCGTCAAAGAGGCAGTCACGCTTGCTACAGCTCCCGTGGAGCGTACGGGCGATATCAGCATGGCCGAAGCTATCAACGTGCGCCAGGAGGCTCTAGACGCTCTGCGTGATTCGATCAATGACAACTACTACGTTGACCGGGGAACTTTCACCGCAAGCGCGGCGGGCCCGCCGATGCCTCGTGCCGGCGAGGTTGGAGTATTCTTCCGCTGGACCTACCTCGACAACAATCGCTGGGAGTATCAGGCCGTTGTTCCGGCTCATGCCCAGGCAGTTGAACTCGAGCCGCTTTCTACCCAGGTAACCTTCCTCGACCCGCCCGGCACTGAGGTGTACGAGTCTGTGCAGCTCTGGAAAGAGTGGGGTATCCCATTCGCCGACGCACGAGCAAGAACCGTTCAATCCGGAGGTCCCTTCGACGGCGAAGTTGTCGAAGAGTCATGGTTGAGCGTCATGCTCACGGACGACTCTCATCGCTCAGACCTCGCTCTTCGTGTCGTCGGCACCGACGGGGCAGTCAAGTTTTCGATTCCCCTCACCGGAGTGACTGCGACGAGTGGGGTGTCTACAGATTGGATGCGAGTGCATGCGACCACGCCTGCACAAGTCCTGACATTCGAGTTGCGCGACGACAGGAGCGGCGAAAACCCCAAGGTCGCTTTTGCAGTCGGCAATGTCGACGGGCTCGACCCGGCAGACGTGCTCGACGAGATTGAGTTGATGACGACGATTGATCCGGCTGACACCTTCTTCATTGAGATGATGACCGGCGCGCAGATGTTGAAGGGGGAAGGCCTGATGACTCCCACTTCTCTTGCGACTCACTATCGACCGGTTGCAGCGGGTCTGGTCTCTCTCCAGGCGAGTGCCAAGATGAACTTTGTCATGCCCGACATCAGGGAAATGCAACTCGGGCAGTTCGCACGTTTCGAGTCGCTCGTCTCCATTTATGAGGGAGAGGCGCACGTCGGACACTGGAAAGAGATTTCGATGACCATTGCTGACGACGCGACCCCCGAACAGATCGAGGGGGCAAAGAGTGAACTCCGAGCCCTTTCTCGCGGCGAGCAGTCTCCGGTCGCGATCGAACAACCGACCATCTCGTTGGCGGACCGATCATTCGTCTTAGCTCGACCGATCGTTACCAGCCGAGTCTCCTTTACGCCACTCGAAGACGCGGTCATCGACGCACTCGGCCCAGGCGAAACCGTAGTAATAACTCCGGGTTCTGATGATTCTGTGATCACAGCAGCAGTGGTCCGGAACTTGTCAAGGCGGATGAGACCAGTGGGAGTTTAGGCGGCTAGTTCGAGCCCTTCGTTCTCGGTGGGTTTGTCGG
>NZ_PJJN01000016.1 GCF_002929825.1 Cryobacterium sp. Y29 | reverse complement strand
CCGACAAACCCACCGAGAACGAAGGGCTCGAACTAGCCGCCTAAACTCCCACTGGTCTCATCCGCCTTGACAAGTTCCGGATCAGCAGTTTCGCGTTGCTCTTCTTCCAAATCGCGGAAGTGCATTATCCGATTTCTTATCTCACTAACTTGGTTTAGTTGATCCGCCATGACATTTCGCTCGTAGCCGCCTTCAAGCAAAGCCCAGACGTCAGGCGTCACGAGCAATGTTACGAGCTCTCCAAACGCGAGGCCGGCGACATTCCCGTCGAACGGCTCAGCCATTTTCAGGATCAAAGTGACACGTTCGACATCGAGATGCGCTCTAGCGAGACAGTCCGCGATGAGATCTCGCATCATTCGCTCGCATTCAGCCACGCTCAAGAAGGGCCCCGCGAGATCCGCGAGAGCGTCGCCAAGATCAGCGCTAGTAACAATCCCCGAAATGTCCCCTTCGGGATTTACAACGAGGACATACCCGTCGCGGTTGATCACGGGAATGGCCTCGAGCAGATCCGAGTCGAGCGGAACCGACTTGATCGAGACGTCAATGCAGTCGATAAGGGCTGCCTTGCTGTTGCGGAGAAGCGCGCGGCCGATGGTGGCCCAACTCACGACTCCAATTGGTCGCGTGCCTCTTCCTCGAACCACTGGCAGCTGCGAGAAGTCATGTACTTCCATCAGCGTCCGCGCGCGATCAAGCTCATCAGTTTCTTTGACCGTCACAACTGGTTGGACCTTCGATGCCGGAATATATGCGACGTTGAGCCGAACTCGATCAATGGAAGTCATCTCTCAATTCTGGCGTGTTAGTGACCGCGGTGGGCACATCGTCGGCGCAGAAGCGAGATAGCCGCTAACATCCAGGCATGTCGAAGTCGAATGGGTCCACCAGGGACACCATGCCGTGACGCCCGCAGCTGTAGGCGATGTCGAGACCGGCGTCCGGGGTGATCAGCAGGGCGTCGAACTCGACACCGCACTTCGTGCATACCGGGACCGGCCATGGGAACTCGGCTTCAGGCACCCGTGACCGGGGCTCGGGCCGGTGGCACTTTAGTCAATCGCGCTCAGGCCTGTCGCAATCAGGGCAGTCGCGTTCCGGCAGCACCGGCGTCGACCAGCCCGGATCGCGATCGAGCTGGGTCACCCGACTAACCGACGTGGCGCCGAAACGGTCGCGCACCGCATCGAGCACCGAGTCGAGTCGCGCCCCGTCATCCCAGTCGATCGGCAGCTCGGGCTGGAGGCTGCCGGTGTGAGCCAGCTGCGACAGCGAGACCCCGACGAGGGTGATGCCGCGCTCCGCGATCTCTGACCGTGCACAGGCGAGCAGCTCCCGCGTGACGGCGAGAAGCACGCCGGTGCGGTCTGATGCCGGGTGTACGGTGTGTGATCGCGTGGCCTTCGCGAAGTCGCCGAAGCGGAGTCTCAGTACGACGGCGCGGCACACCCGGTCGCCGTCACGCAGTCGTCGGCCGAGCCGGTCGACGATCTGGGTGAGGATGAGGTCGACTTCGTCGGGGGAGCGCGGACGACTGCCGAGCGCGCGTTGGGACCCGATGGACGAGCTGCGGCGCGTGGCCTCGACGGGGCGTGGGTCCCGGAGCCGGGCCAGGTTGTGGAGGTGCGCCCCGGTCGTGCGCCCGAGCAGTCTCTCGGAGGTTGCGGCTTCCAACTCGGCCAGCTGTCCGACGGTGGTGATACCGAGCCGGTGCAGCTTCGCGGCGGTCACGGTGCCGACTCCCCAGAGTCGTTCCACCGGGAGAGGGTGTAGGAACGCCTGCTCCTGGTCGGGTTCGACCACGAGGAGCCCGTCGGGCTTGCTGACTGCGCTCGCGTCCTTGGCGAGGAACTTGGTCCTTGCGACCCCGACGGAGATCGCCAGCCCGACCTCCGCCAGAACCCGCTCGCGCAGTCGCACCGCCACTTGTTCGGGTGTCCCGGCGATGTACCGGAGCCCGCCGACCTCGAGGAAGGCCTCGTCGATCGAGAGCCCTTCGACGAGCGGTGTCGTGTCCCGGAAGATGGCGAAGACGTCTCGACTGGCTGCGGCGTAGGCGTCCATACGCGGGGGTACGACGAGTGCGTCCGGGCACAACTCGCGTGCCTGCCGGCCTCCCATGGCGGTGCGGAACACCGCGCGTTTCAGGGAGAATGAGTCTATGGATGCGATGCGTGAGCTGAACCTACAGTTTGGTTTCGGAGTTTTTCGTATTGAAACCGTTTCCGGCGCGGTCTACTTTGCGAGCCGAGCGTCGACGTCGGATGCTTGGTGGGTGAAGCGACTGCCACTGGCTGATGCCGCTCCGCTGTGGCTGGATCTCGGAGGCCCGGTCGCACGGTTTGAATGCCGGGTGGGGGAGCCAGCACGATTCGAGACAGAGGGCGGGTCAGCGAGTTCTGAGCTGACAGCGGTCAGCAGCCCGGTGGTAGCGATTCGTGAGCTACCGGTTGAGCTGAATGCCGCGGAGGTGGCTTTCCTCCGGGATTACGGCGGTGTGGATATCGACGAACTTACTGACGACACCGAGTATGAGGCAGCCGTAGAGAGCTACCGCCAGTTGGTTAAGGAGACACGCCCTGTGACGGTCAAAGAGCTCGGTGAGATTCTGCGCGTCTCCGGAGCGTCGTTCGCTTGGAGGGGAGAGGAGGGGCTCGCCCTCGTGATGAGCACGCCGCAGGAGGACCTCGCCGATGGTGAGGGGGTGTGGCTCACGCCGTGGGCGTGGCTGGCAGCTGGGTATGACCGTGGAGAGGTATTGATCGTATTGGAGAATGACATCGAGTGGTGAGCGCTTCTGTGCTTTTCGGAATCCGTATCCTATACAACGTCCGTATTGTATACAGCTGCCGTATAAGTTCGGGTGCCGGATAGCCTCCGGTTTGCAGCACGGCTAGTGCCGTGCTGAACGGAGGCTAACCCCGCGCATGGGTGTGATAACAAACACTCAAGCCAGGGAGAGGCCCCATGTTCACACTCGCTACCGAGTTAACCGCTGCTGAAGCGAGCGATGCCCTCGGCTTCCTCATCCTCGCTGGAATGGTTGTTGGGATCGTCGGGGTCATCGTCCAAGATGAAGCCGAGCGGGCCCGCCGATACGTAGGTCGCTTCGTGGCCAGCGTCGGGCTCCTCATGATCCTCGGCGGGGGCATCGGCGTGTGCCTGCCTCAGAACGCCCCTGATGCGGCACCGCAGCAGCAGCAGCAGCAGCAGCAGCAGTACTAGCACGTGGTGTAATTGCCGCCATGGATGACGAAATTCTTAGGATCACACCGGGTAGAGCTGATGGTGCTTATGAGGTTATCTGCGCCGATTTCAGTATTATCCACGTCGTTTGGCAAGCTGGCTGGCCGATTCTTCTGCACCGCTTCCCTATCTCAACCGGCAAATGGCTTTGGATCGACCGCACACCCGAAGAATTTGAATCGGTGCCAGAGATCGTCGTCGGGCAGCCGCTGATCATTAAAGACCCGCGAGGGAATTTTCGTACGGCGCCGGTGACAATCATTAACTTCCTCGAGGCTGACGAGGATTAGGGCGCTTTCGTTGCCGCGGTGTCAGCCCGCCTCTAGCGATGCAGGGCTGGCGAGTACACCGAGTACACCGAGTACACCTCTGTACACTGCCACGTTGCAGGGTTCGTGATCCGGAAAGGTGCAGGCCTGAGCCCGACGACTCTGTCGAATACCGCGACCGACAGTTAGATTCACGACTGTCGCAGTTGGCCAAAATGTATCGTGAGACTTGTACAAAATGTAGCGCGAGGCTCTTGGCACGCGCTCAGTCAGCCACAGATCGAAGATCCGCAGGTCTTCTATCAGACGCTCTCCCGCGGGCGATGATGCCCCTGTACCGCAGCTGACGTTCGGTGAATTACATGTTGAGTATGGAATGCATGGTTTACATGGAAAACATGGAAAACATGGAAAACATGGAAAACATGGAAGACATGGAAGACATGGAAGACATGGAAGACATGGAAGACATGGAAGACATGGAAGACATGGAAGACATGGAAGACATGGAAAACATGTTAAGAATGTCCTCGCTCATCGCGAGCGTGAAAAGCTGATGCTGCACTCGATTCCCCCGCTGAGCTACAGTCAAATTCGTGGTGAACAAGGATACAAACGGTGTGGGGCGGGGAGGGGGCATGACTGGTAGCGTGTGGCCGGCGCACACGACCGTTGTCGTTCCGTTTAAATCCAGTCTCATGTCAGGACCGACTGAGATCGCTGCGTCCTTGCCCCCGAAGATAGCCCGGCTCACATATTCGCCTTCACGAGCGTCTGCTCAGGTTCTTGCCGATGCAGCTGAGGCCATAACGGCTCTCGATTCCCGCGCCGGCCGAGTCCTCAGCCAATTCTTGGCCCGTAGCGAGTCCATAGCCTCGGCAAAGATCGAAGACATCGAAGTGAGCACCGAAGACTACGCCCGTGGGCTCGGTGGCATAGCAGCTTCGGAGAGCGCGGTAGCGATCGTGAATAGTGCCTGTGCCTTGCAGCTCATGGTCGACAGCGCCTCAGATGGTGTGATCACGCTGGAATCTCTGCTCGCCGGGCATCGGACGCTCATGGCCTCTGACCGTGTTCACGGCCGTTATGCCGGGGAATTCCGGACGATGCAAAGCTGGATCGGCGGTAGCTACTCGCCACGCAACGCTGTATATGTTCCACCGCCCGCCGCCGTCGCCCCCAGTTACATGGACGATCTGCTCGACTTTGTGAACCGTGACGATATTCCGGTGTTGGCGCAAGCGGCGATCGCTCATGCCCAATTCGTATCCATTCACCCGTTTACGGACGGGAACGGGCGCGTTGGACGTGCTCTGATCAACGCAATCATCCGCCGGCGAGGGCTCACAACACGCACCGTCCTTCCGATCTCAGCCACGATGGCCGCTCGACCGCAGGCATATTTCGATCTGCTGAGTCGCTGCCGGGAATCGCACGTCGACGAGTTTGTGATGAATGTAGCCCGGTCAGCGCAGGTGGTCTGCAACGCCGCGGCAGTGTCTGTTACTCAGATGAACGAGCTTCCACAGTACTGGGCAACTCTCTCGCAGCCGCGAGCAGGGAGTACCGCAGCGCGCATCCTCGCGATGCTACTCAGCGACCCCGTACTCACCGTACACAGCGCTGCACGCCTCTCTGGCCTCTCTCTGGGCAACGCACGCAACGCCCTCAATCGGCTCGAAGCTGACACGGTAATCGAGGAGATTACGTCCCGAAAACATGGTCGGGTTTGGGTCTCACCGGACGTTCTCGAGGAGCAAGATTCCTTCACGAGACGGGTTGCTGAGACTGCCATCTCGGATTTTTGAGGAAGCTTTTGCAGTCATTGGTCAACGCTCCTCGCGGAGCTCGTCCAAGATTTCTTCGGTGGTACAGGCAATTGTGTAGAGCGGTGCATCGGTGAATGTATCGCTGCCACGGCCCTGTTTGGGGTCTGCAACTCCGCCTTTTCCGGAGTCACGCCCTTGTTCGGATGAGCTGATTGCGTGTGTTTTGCTGACGTTGTTCGCACCATGAGCGTGGATTTTTCGAGCAATAACACTGTTCTAACATGCTGAGTAAGCAGACGGAAGGCGCCCGCGAAATTCTGAATGAGGTCGGAATTCGGATGTCAAGTAGCAAAGTCTCATGATCGTGTTGACCGAATCCGAACGAAAATTGCCTCCCGGCGGCCCCAGTGTTAATTCCTCAGCACGTGGCACCGGTTCCCGTCATCTGATGCGCTATGCCCGCCAAGCGAGCGACTGGAAGCTTCAATGGTTTCAAGTGCGTCAGATTGGCGTTGGAGGTTTCTCCAGGCCGGACTTGCGGGGTCTACGTCTCCTGCGCCCCCGTTGATCTTCGTTCACGCCTTGCAAAGCAGCCTGCGGACGCCGCGGGTGGATCAGGAGGAATCAGAAGGAGCTCGCGGACCGTCCCGCCCCGATTCCCGACGGTTTGCCCTACGCGAGAAGTGTCAGCTCCCCGATGAGCCCACACAGAAAATTCTCGTCCAGCGCGGACTGGCCCTTCCGTTGATAGTCCGTCAGCGAAAGTAGCTCCGCTCCAGAAATCAGCCGCACCTGACCGAGCGGGACGCAAAAAATCGAATTTGCCGGCGGCCCGTCATCGATCCGTTTCCTGGAAACCGTCCCAAGCCCAACCTTCACTAGAAGGTCACCGCACCGGGGTTCCGGATCGTTATCGGGCCGCCGGCCCTGCAACGTCCAAACGCGCTGGCCCTGCATTGTTCACGCTGCAAGCGTCGCTGGCACAGCATCGACGGTGGTCCGAGC
Source organism: Cryobacterium sp. Y29 (assembly GCF_002929825.1). GTDB lineage: Bacteria > Actinomycetota > Actinomycetes > Actinomycetales > Microbacteriaceae > Cryobacterium. The sequence continues at coordinate 14,471 of NZ_PJJN01000016.1, read as the reverse complement.
ACGTCGGCGCATACTGATAGCGAACCGGTATGTCACTATCGCAGAAATTACCTGAGGGAGGCACCCCATGACAGATCCGATTGAGCCTCGACGTGTTTTGTCTTCGAGTGAAATCGACGATCTTATGATCGAGATGGAGAAGGGCCAACAGCTCGGGGGTCACCATCCATCCAGTGAGGCGTTGGGCCGTGCTCGCCGTTTATTATCGGGCGAGATCACGAAAGAGGAAGCCTATCGGGAGATTTCTGAGAAATATTACGGGGAAGATCTCCGTGAGGCGCAGCCTGAATAACTTGGGCAGCGACCTCAGGCTTCATGCCCCGCAGCGGCCATGGCCGTCAACGCGGCCGTGGAGAGCTCAGGGGAGATGACGTTGTCGCTCAACACATCGCCGAGGTCGGCGGTGGGGCCGTCGACTCGTACCCAAGAATCCCAGATCGGGAGGTCCGGCATAGGATTCTGTTTCACCACGGGGAGAGCGACGCACGCTCAAATGAACTCGCTGTCATCCAAGCCTCCCGCAGCGAAGGCATGTGCGTTCGCACCTACTGATGTGTCGGCACGCGGAACGTTTCGGCTCGTCATCTCACAGAATTCTCTCGCATCGTCCTCTACTATTCTCATCTGATCCACGCGAAGTCCGTCACGTGCTCAACCTCTGGCGGCCCGTAACCTGCCCGCGCAACAGTGCGTAATCGAAACGAAAGGCGGTGGTGCCTATGAACGGCAGCGAATCAGCGCACGACCCGGTCGTCGTATACGACCTGATGTGGGAGGGAACAAGCCGGGTCGTGGGTGTTTACGCGTCACGGGTGACGTCTGGCGGCATTCAGGATCCGGCGGTCACAGCGATAAGCGAGACGTGGGAAGCGGCGGAGGCTGTTGACGCGCGAGATCTCAAAGCGCAGCAAGCTGCGACCGAGAAATTCACGCTGATATACGAGTCACTCACGGCTGAGTGATTCGTACGTTTCGAAGGTCTTGGATTGAGCGATTGCTTGCGGGGGAGCGTTGAGGTGCGGGCAGGGGGCTGGCTGCCGGCACATCTCCGGTGCATTTTCTTCGAGTGCGGGAATAGGCTTGCTGGATGCAGGGCATCGCGTGCAACGGCAGGGCAAGTGTGGCGTGACACCGTGCGCTCATTGGAGGTGTCTCCTATGAGCAAAGGCGCATGCACTGGGCGTCCCGAACGTAGACTCACGGGTATGGGCGAGATCCTGATTCGACGGGGCGACAACGCTTGGCAAGAACCGCCGAGATGGGCATACGACGATGAGTCCGACCTGCAGCAACTCCTCGCACGACACCCTCCCCTGATCCCTGGAGTCACGAGCGAGGCGACTACCCGTACTGAGTTCAACACCGACGTTGGGCCCGCCGACATCGTTGTTGTTGAGGCCAATGGCGACCTGACAATTGTTGAATGCAAGCTCGCGAAAAATCCGCAGGTACGACGGGAGATACTCGGGCAACTCATCGACTATGCGGGTCGGCTGTGGCAGATGGATATCCACGAGTTTGAGAAACGTTGGATGGCAGGCAATCGTCCTGCGTTGTTCGGCGACTCCTGGTTTGGCAACGCGGATTTCCGAGATTTGGTCGCCGCGAACCTTGTGCGTGGACGATTCCGACTAGTACTGGCGGTGGACGAGATCAATTTAGATCTGAAGCGCATGGTGGAATATGCAAACGTGATCACCACAGCAGAAACGTCGTTGATCGCCGTTGAGTACATTCGCTTCCAATACGACGACGTCGAGGTGTTGACGCCCCGCACCTATGGCCAAGACATCGCGGATGCAAAGGAGTCGAGGCTGAAGCGGTCAAAGAATATCTGGACTAGCGTCGACTACCGAAATTGGCTAAAGGACAATGAGCCCGGATCTGAGGCAGTTTTTGATGAACTTTCAGAACGACTCCACAATCTCGCCATCGTCTTTGAAGGCGGGCCGGGGATACGTCGCCCGCGGGCTCATTCTGTTTCTCGACGCCGCACGGAATTGCGCGACCACTTGCACTGTGGGCAACACAGCGAGGGTTGGTCGAACTGAATTTTGGTGACTGGGCCAAAGCCTGGGTCCTTAGAGGCGGCAGAGCCGCGGACATCCAAAGACTGAAGGAGAGATGGGTGAGGATTCACGACTTGCGGGAGACTATGCAGCCGATTATGGCAGCGAAGAATGAGCGAAAGTCGGTGACGCTTGGCACACTGAGCTCGTCAGGAATCTCCGAAATGGCCGACGCATTACGGGAATTCATTGAGGCCAAGGGCAATGAAATTGATCCGGCAGCGCCGAGCGTAGAAGCCGACGGAACAGACGACCGAATTTACGCGCAGGTGCCCGCCGAAAACGAAGAGGCGAATATTCGATCCCGAGAGGGCATCGCAGAGGTTTAGTTGGGCCCTCGTCTTGTGCTCTAACTCGCCCCGGTCGACGACGACCGCGTGTCCAATCGGACTAGTTAGGCTGGGCTTCAACACGTTGGTCTGCCCGTCCACCAGCTAAATGTAGACCAAGGAGATACCAGAATGAGCGTCGGTAAATCGGTGCGGCTCTTCCTCGCTGAAGGCACGCCAGGCGGGCTGTTGACTGCCGAAATCATGAACTGGACCGGACACGTCGTGGCAGCGCCCCGCTCCGACTTGGCTGGTCTCCTCAAGCGGCCGGAAACGAGTCGCACTGGTGTGTACATACTGATCGGTGACGACCCCGAGAGCCTAGGCGGTGCCCTCGCATACATAGGGGAGGGCGACGACATTAGCAAACGGCTATACCAACATGCACGGACCGAGGCGCCGAACGGCAAGGATTTCTGGGACCGGGCAATCGTTCTCACCAGCAAAGACAGCAATTTGACCAAAGCCCATGCGCGTTATCTGGAGAGCCGGTTCATCACGCTCGCCCAACAGGCCAAGCGGGCGCGACTGCTCAACGCCACAGCGCCGCCGCCACTGCCGTTGCCAGAAGCAGACGTCTCCGACATGGAGTATTTCATCGCTCAGGCCAAGATTGTTCTTCCGGTCCTCGGCGTCAATCTGTTCCGGTCGGCGGCCACGGCCCTTGAGACGCCCGCGAGCGATGCAACCATGACCGCCTCCTCTCACCGGTCTCCGCTCTTTACCTTGCAAAATCGGAAAGAGGCTTTGACCGCCTCCGCCGTCGAGGTCGACGGAGAGTTCACGGTCCTCAACGGGTCTGGGGCTCGACTGGTCGGAAATCCTAGTGACGACGGATACCTTCGCCTTCGAAAAAAGCTGGAACAGGACGGCACGATCATCCCATCAGAGGATGGCGCATCGATGCGCTTCGTCCGCGACCAGGTCTTCGCCAGTCCCAGCGCCGCAGCAGCAGTAGTCTCCGGGCGCAGTACTGCGAACGGTCGAACCGACTGGAAAACGTTGGACGCGGGAATCAGTTACGGAACTTGGCAGAACCAAGGCATCGAGCAGGCTGTCGAGCCGCTTGAATCCTGACTTTTGCGCGCCACGTTGAGCCTGCCGTCGAACGCCACGAGAACAAAAGCGGTCAAGTCTCAATGCAGAGGTAGGTCGTTGGGGTCGCTGACCATCACCGGCATCGGTGTATGGCTCTCAAGCCAACTCTCCAGCACTCCAGTTGTCACCGGTTACTTCGTTGAGGCGACCGAACTGCTCGACGTGCACCACGTCGCAATCGAGTGGGAGGAGCGGTAGCCCGCGGCCTGCGGCCAGCGCAACCGGGAAAGGACGGACCGATGCCGCCCTCGATCTGATTCTCGACTGCGATAGCAAGACGATGACGGATGCCGTCTACACGGCGTGGCGGACGGGCATCCGCTTGGATAAATCGGCGGTGCTGGCCAATGACTTGAACGAAGCGGGCGCGGCGCCGAACGTGAGTGCTCGCGCGAATGACTTTCGACGGCGGCGACTCGGTCATCACGCCGCGCAACGACCCCGCGTTTTTACGCATCGCGTGAGTATGTGCGCACTTGTTTGACCTGTCGCGAAAGGAAAGCCCGCCAACGCACGTCACCTGCGACAGGCTGAGGACCGCGTTAGGGTCACCACTACTCAAGCCGACGACATGACTTTTGACGAACTTGATAACCGGATTGTTTGAAGTACGTGGCAGTGGCGCGAACTGGACTGTCCCGCGACACTGTGCAATCTCGGTTGACGGCACAGCCGGCCGCTGAGCCCACGCATAGGTGCCTATGAACGGATACCCGTTCACTGCGAAACGTCGGCAGACCCCGGGCGTTTAGAAATGGGTTCGACCATGGCCAGCAATCCTTCACATCACGTATCGTCAATCCACACATCCACCTCAGGCGCGAGGGACGTGGAGACCGTCACCGACGTGACGGGCGAGGCCGTCGTGCACGTTCAACTGCGCGTGGATCCGACACCGGGGTGGTATTTCAAGCGTAATATCCATGCGGCTGGTTTTGTTGAAGGGCGTGACGCCTGCGAAGAGTGCAACACGCCGCGTCGCGTTGAGGTTAGTTTCGCAATGCGAGTTTTCGACCTCAGCAGTCCTTCACTGGCCGTCTTAGAGACCGCATCAGTTCAGGACGGGATTCACATGCTTCCGTACAGCCTCCGGTACGAGAGCGACCTCGACTACGGGGACCTCATTGATTCTGGCAAATTTCCGAAATGGAAAGGCGACCACTGGTTCCCGGGCGGAACACTCGAGGAGTTTCGGGCGACGCGCACGGAATACTTCACTCAGGGTTGGGAGGTGTACGGCGGGCAGAATCAGCGGCTGTACACACCTGCTGGATTCCTCAACCGCATGGCGGCACGCAACGCTGCTGGCGGATGGCACCTCGCTCCGGCATCGCGGCAGCGGCTCGGCTGACAGATTCGTCGGCGGCGGTATTTCGTGAGCTGACATGCGGCGCCCGGCTCGAGGTGGCAGGGTGCCCGTCCACTTGGCAGGCGTTACTTCGCAGCTCGCTCGCGCAGCGATCGTATCCGCACAAGGTCCCGGGCGGCGCTGACAGCACGGGGATCATCGGGTCCGAACTCGGCCTCCCAAATTGGCACTACCTCCTCGTAAATGGCTATGGCGTCCACGAAATTGTGGCGTAATGCCATGACATCCGCCAAGCTCTCGCTACTCTGAAGAAAATGAGGGTGCTCTCGCCCTTGGGCTACTGCGAGACCGGCTCGAACTACCCTGAACGCGGCTTCCGCACCCTCCAGCTTGCCGGAATTCCATAGAACATGCGCGAAATTATTGTGCGAGGTTAACCGGTTGGCATCCGTTGGTGCGAGGTGTTCGACCTGATCAGCTATGAGCGCCGTGTACTCCTCGATCGCATCATCCGATCTGCCGTTCTTATTGAGCGCGAAAGCGAAGTCGTTGCGCACGAGCATGCTGTCGCGGTGTTCTCTCCCCAGCACGCGGTCCTGATCGGCACACAGATCTCGATACATTTGCAGTCCATCCTTTGAGCGACCATCAGCCATGATCGCCTCCGCGAGATTTGACCGGACGAAAAAGGTGTCTGGGTGCTCTGGCCCCTGAACCCTTTCACTGTCATGGAGCAGCGCGACAAGTGCCGCGATCGCATCTCGGGGTTTGCCCTCGGTAGTGAGCGCCCTGCCCAAGGTGTTGCGCAATCTCAGGGTGCCAGGGTGGTCGGCGCCGAGGACTCGGTCGAGATCGGCGCGCAACGTTCGGAGCATCGCGAGGCCGTCGCCCTCATGACCAGAAGAGCGCACAGCGGCCGCCTGCCCGTGCCGCGCCGCCAGCGTCGCTGGGTGATCTCGTCCGTAAACACGCTCGTCGTCGACTAGCAGCGACGTGAACAGAACGGCCGCGGGGCCGGGGCGGCCAGAGCTGAGAGTAGTGAGCGCTAGCGCGTGACGCGCGGATAACACTGCCCGGCTGTCCTTGCCCTTCTCTTGTTCCAGCTCTACGAGCAGCGCGCGCCACTGCGCAATAGATACGTCAAAGTTGCCAGTATCCGAGATGGCCTGTGCCAACGTGAGGCGCGTGCCAAACGCATCCGCAGGGTCCGTATTCTCGGAATTGTAGCGATCTTCAAGGAGAGCTTCCATGAGCGTCACCGCGTCAGATGCCCTCCCGACCCCGCACAGAGCAATCCCCATCGCGTCCCTAGCCTCGAAGAGATCTTCTTCTGTGTCGGGCGTAGGCGATGAAGAACACCGCTCGATAATGACCGTGAGCTTGTCGACTGCCAACGAGTGACTGCCCATACGGGTGAGGGCGGCAGCCGTGTGCAGCATTATCTGCCTGGAGTCGTGTTCGGAGAGGGCCAACCCGCGAGCCTCTGCACCTTCCCCGAGTCGAACTATCTCACTCTGTTCGCGCGGAAACTCCACTAGGTAGCGCATCATCGTCAGGGTTGCGGTCGCGAACAACGACGAACTGACGACGCTGATCTTCTCATCGTCCTTCGCGAACGCTAAAACCAGCCGTGCCGCGTAGATGAGGTCCTCACCAACCGGAGCGCTGTCGGTTTGCCCGTCGAGCCGACCAGCGGCCGTGGTCAGGAGCCTAGTTCGCATTTCAAGGCGAGTTTCTTTACGGAGCTTCGTGCTCGTGGCGGCGACCGCCAGTTGGGTGGTTTCATGAAACTGACGCAGGGATGCCGCGAGTTCACGAATCCACGCATACTGCGCAGCGTCATTACCCAGCGCCTCGACGAGAACGTCGGCGTCGGCAAAATCCGCGGCAGCCAACGCCTCGAGCAGAACGGAGTTGTCCCACGCCGAACTGGAAGAAGCATCGCCGGTGATCACAGAGGGGATGCCCAGAGTTGCCATTGACAAGGACCGTCGTGTCATGAGGGGCAGCCGGTCCCAGAGCAGCCGATAGAGGTTCGCGACTCCCTCCGGTAGCTCGCCTATCTCGTCGTCGTCCAGGTTAAATTCCGCGGCCGCGTCAATCTCCTCACGATAGGACAGGAGGATCAATTCGATCTCCAAGGGGACCGTGTATTTCTGCACAAGCAGTCGGCGGGTCCGATCGTCGACGTTCTGGTAGTAGTGCGCAAAGAGGATGCTCAGATCATCCTCAGCCAGAGGCCCAAGTGAAGCACCGGCGATAAACGGTGCTGGAATCTCTTTGTCGTTATGGTCAATTCGAATAACGCGATCGCCTGACTGTCGAATCGCGTCGTTGAGGGCGGTATTTTGCTCCAGAAAACCGGGCCAGCCGCTACTGACGACTAAAATCGGGCAATCACTGCGCACGAGACGTGCAATGAGTTCCAGCAATACTGCGTCGGCATCGTGTATGTCTTCAATGAAGAGGACCATGGGGAGGTCAGGGATCGCCAAATGCGTGAGTGCACGATACGCGGTGTCCACGATGTCGCCATGGCTTTCTTCTATTACGCCGGTGCCGTTAACGAGCTTTCGCCGGGCGGCTGCTTCCTTTCCGGCTTCAACGCCAGCCCTGACGGTTGAAACGAGGAGACCGGAGAGGGGAATTGCAGCGCCGAGCACCTGCTCGAGAGCGCTGCTGAAAATCTCACCCTTGACCTCGCCCCCAACATCGGTCACGAGACCAGTAATGAAGTCGCTGTTCTTCTTGAGGAAGTTGGAGTTGTTCCTCAAGGCCGTCTTCAGGAATTCCTCGTGCCCGCGAAAGATGCTGAAATCCTCCACCAGCGCGGTTGACGGAGTGCCGTTTCGCAAAGAACAGGCGATACCCCACCAGAAGAACGACGGAATACTCTGCGCCACATGGGTGAAGGTCGGGTTCACGCGTTTGCGGCGTTCCAACACATCGAGTTTTTCAGGTGCCTGGTTAGTCGAAGTCAGTATTGACGAAGGCCAGTATTCGGGAGACTGCTGTCGAAGAGCGGCCAGCTGGCTGAAGAACTCCGTCGCGACACGAGTCTTTCCCCACCCGGTCGGCGCTTCCAATGAAACCCAAGCGGGTGTGGATGTCCTTTTCACCTGGTCGAACGTTGCTAGCAACCCATCAACCAGTAGCTCACGACCCCTGCCAACAAATTTTGGCTCCGAATTGCCGGTCTTGGTCGTCATACTGTACTCCCCCGAGTATTACTTCGTTTCGCAGCTCAAAGTCATGATGACCATTTTCCAGAAGGTCACGTCCCGCCGGATAGTGGAATTGATCATCACCGTGCGGGTCAGCTCATTCGATTATGCAGGAATGAGCTCGGGAACAACAATCACCCCCATTCCAGGCGCAGGCGTCGGGCTGCTCAGTGCCGTATTCAAGGCGTCTTACTCGGGCATGGAGTCTTTGGAGTAGTGGCGTCGCGCGCGGACTTCGTACTCGCAGTGCGGCTCATGCCCCAGCAAGGCGGAGCCGTGCAGCCGCGTTGGAGAACACACCGACGACGTCGGCCCGGCGCTGGCTCCCAGCCTGCGGCCGGAGGAAGTGTTTGGGTCCTGTCTTTGGACCGCGACCACGCGCGGGTCGGCAAGCATCGGAGGGCCCACCGATGCCGGGCACGTGATCCAGTGGTAATCCGGGGGAAAGCAGCGCCGATAGCGAGGCTGAGAGGGAACATCTGTGTCAGTTTGCTTGGGTGAGGTCGAGCGAGAGCGTCCCCGCGAAGGCCGGAATGCCTCGCTGGCCTATGTCGGTTCGTCGTGCTGGACCCGTTCGTTAGAAACTCGCTCAGGTGGTGCCAGCTACACCAGCGACACTACAAACGTCAAAGTCGTCACGGCCGGTGGGGGAGGAGCGTGCACGAGCTGGTTGTGCTCTTTCGGGCTCGCCGACACCTCCTGGATTGTTGCGGAACGCGACTTCGCGGTCGCTGAAGCAGCCGGCCGCCGTCGCCACGCATAGAGACCTCTGAACGGGCGATCCGTTCACTGCGAAACGCCGGCAGACCTCAGGCGTTTGAAACGAGTTCGACCATGACGAGCATCACCTCACATCCCACCATCGCTTTGCACCAGTCGAGCCTGGTCGTAGTTGACCCGACATGGGTTCCGTGGAACGGACGGGAGACGTGGCGCCTTGGTTTTCGGTCCGAGTTCGAAGGAAGCCTCGACACGGACCTGCTCACGGACGGCGAAATCTTCGCGGGAGCGCAGCGTTACGCGCAGTACTTGGCTGATTTCGCTTCTGAGGTTGGTGTGTGGGACGAACGTAGACAGGCGTACCTGGTGCCGGCTGAGTTCCCGGACCAAGACAGCGATTGTGACCTCCGAGGTGAAGCCTTCGAGGAGTCTTTCGAGGCGGCGGACGTGCGTGTTCGAGAGTTCGTGGGTCGCACCGTGGTTTATGCGCAGACGCTCGGTCGTGACGGTTTCACAGTTGAGGTGGACGATTTGGTCGACCACGGCAGCACAATCTGTGCGCGGGTCACGGTCCGCGCTCCGAACGGTGAGGTCATCGGTGGTTCAGCGCAGGCGTGCGATGAAGACATCATCTTTCTCGTGGTGCTGGATTTCTATGCGGATGACGTTCCGGGGATGGCCGACAGCGAAGCGCGCATCAACGCGTTCTACGAGGCGCAGCGCGAGGCGTGGGCCTCGGCTCCGGAGGACTGAGGAGCCCGCCAGCTCGCGTTTGGACTCGAGCGCCCAGCCGTGCAAAAGCAGCACGCATAGACATCGTTGAACGCAGCCATTCCGGCGGCATTATCTCACAGTTCCGACCGAAAGGGTCACAATGCACACCCCCGCCAATTTAGATTCCGTCCTTCAATCCTCCGAGAGCACGGTCACGAATTCACATCCACGTGAAAACCCTAAGGAGAGTGTTGTGGTCGTCGAACAAACGAACACCCTCCAGCCCCTTAGCGAGAAGAGCGAGACTGCCAGACGTGATGAATCACAGGCGATTGCTGCGCCGGAATTTCCTGACCCGGATGCCGCGGCTGTTGAATCACTCACGGACCTTATGAACCTCGACGATGATGAGGCGGCTTGGCTGCTGGCCCGGTTCGAGAAGGGGCGCCGGGTTCGCGTTCGGATAGACATGACGTTCAGCGAGCGAGAAGCGGTGACCGATGACGATGAGGAAAACGAGGACGAGGACGAGGAAGAACCAGAGCAGCCCGAGGGAACGTGGCCCGACAGCTCCATGACCGTCACCCTCGAAGGCCCGCATGGCGACCTCGGGTCATTCTCGATTGATGCATGCATCCCCGAGGACGACGGAGACATCGAAAACCCGTTTGACGCCGACGGAAACCTGATTGACGACTACGTCAACACCGACGAGCGGGAATTCCCATTCGGCTTCACCAACGCAGGACGGGAAGATGCCTCCACTAGCTCAGAATGCTCCCGCTTCTACTACCTGAACGCCTACTGAAGCTCGCTCCGACAGCCCGTTGCGTGGGCGTCGAGACTGCGCAACGGGTGTCTGGAGTGGGGAGCCTATGCCATCTCCGGCGGGGTCGAGGTGGCTCTGGAGGCTACAGATACTTCTGACCAGGAACGCCACGTCTGGAGACTTTGCAGCGCTCGCGCACGTCTGCTTACAAGGAAGCGGACCAGACCGACCCTTTAATCGGGCCATCAGCGACTTGCAGGCCACGCGAGTAAACAATCACCTCCACGGCCTGGAATCGTGAGAGAAACCGTCATCCTTTCTGCCTCGTCGCATGGGAAATAGACTCGTCCGACAGAGGCCTCGGCTCGGATGGAACTGCCGCATCTGGCTGCCGATATCACCTGCTTTAAGAGAGCCTCACTGACGCGGATTCTCCGTGCTCACAAACAACACCTGAGATGAGGCGGCCGTTTGGGACCGGCCACCTCATCCTCCGCCGCTACGGCGCAGTCCGGCCCAGAAGATTCTCGACTCTGGCGCGTCGATTGTGTTTCCTGAAGTGCGTGAGCGGAACGGCTGGCGGCTCAAGGTTTGACTTTGCCTATGGAAAACAGGGATATGTCCTCGCTGTGACGCCGAGGTCATGACGACTCCTGGGAGTGGTGAATGGGCGTTCACTGCAAAGAGCTGAAGTTCAGACTGGCGTTCGTCGGCCTTGTATCGGGCGCTGACGGGGATGTCGGAGGGTGTCGGTAATCTTCCAGTAACTAGATCGGGGAGAGATATGAGGCCGGGACTCGGGCGCGAGGTTGACGAAGCTTATAGAAACAGGGACTATCCGAGGCTGGAGCGAGCATTACGATCAAACTCGCTGGTCAACGAGGACAGTCCCATGCGTTGTCTGGTCTGGCAGGGGGGTAAGACTTCAGCTGGGTACGGCTACTTGCAGGCGCCGGATGGCAGGAACTTGCCGCTGTCTCGGCTCATGGGATATGCCTTCGCAGGATTTCCAGAACAACGCCGAGGGGATCATGTGGCCCACGCGTGTGCTGAAAGACTCTGCATACTTGGCCAGCACTTGAACGTCGTGACACCCCTTCAGAACTTCCAAGAGGGAGTTATCCGCAACTATCTGGATAAAAAAATTCTGGACTTGAGCGACGCATCGCCGCAGCACCTGGCGAAGCGTCGCTCTCCTGATTTGGTGCTCTGGAAGGCGGTCCAGGACATTCAAGTGCTTCGAAGTGGCGGTATGACGCAAAGAGCTGCAGTGAAAAAGAACGGCGTAATGCACCACAGCACCTACGCACGCCTGCGTCGGGAGTTTGATTCTGAAAACGTGAAGGGGTCGGAGCGCAGGAAGGGTTTAGAGACTTACATCAAGAACCGCGATTCGCACGGCATTCTCGCGTACGTGTCGAAGCGCGTCGATCGAGGTCCTGCGGCGCACGACGGATGTTGGATGTGGATGGGGCGAGACACCGGAGGTTATCCTTCGGCGGGGACAAGGCGCACGCATCGCTATCTCGCTCGCGTCATGCTTTGGAGCCAGAGAGGATTCCCAGGTGCTTACGCTGACTTTCCGAAGGTGCTCCACCAATGCGAGAAAGCAATGTGTCTGAACCCGGAACACTTGCGTGACGCCACTGCTTACATAAGACTCATCCATCCAGATTTACTGGCGCCGCGACTCGCCAAGATACAAGAGTCCGGCGGCTCGGTGTGATCATTTGCGTCGGCGCGATCTCGGGTTGCCGTTGAATTCTGCAATTTCTCTTTGGTGTAGTAATCGTGCACAACTGCGGAACACTTTGGACCGCTGATGCGGACGGACGGACGGACGGACGGACGGACGGACGAGCGCCGAAGCAGACCAGTGATGGCGCTCCAGCTCAGGCCGAAGTGAGGCCAACACTCAAGAAACTCGCAGAATCGCCCAGAGGCCACACCGCCAGCAAATCGTTCAACTATTCGACGCGGAAGAAGTCCACGTTTTCCGCGAGCCCGTCTGAGAAGCGTGAGCCGTCACCTCTGACCCCGGTGACGATTGTTTCGATCCTGGGTCGGCAGACGTATTGCAATACGCCACGTGCTTCCCATTCAGGGTCGCCGGAGGCGAACCCTGCGGCCGTGAGCGATTTCTGCACTCTCGGGCCACTATCTTCGAGTCGGACTTGTCGGTCGCTCTGGTGTCGGTTCGTTGCGACGCCGGTGACGCTTCGTTCGGGAAGGATTGGAGATTTTCAGACTTTGACGGGGATTCAGTGACCTCGGCCGCGCCATACACTGACGACGAGATAGTGAATAGGAACACGGGGGAATTTTGATTGAGTTGACCAATATTGCGGGGGAGTGGGGCGGAGCCGGGACCATCAACGGTTATCACGCGGGTATCTTGGCGGAGCTTACGTCCTCTCCTTGGAGCCTTCTGGCGTTTATCGCACTTGTCGTGCTGGTTGTGGGCCTCGCCTGGGTCTTGTTCATCGTCATGCGTTGGCGAATTGTGAGCGGTGCGAGTCAGGCGCTCAAACAGCTTGAGGACTTGAATTCGACGTGGCGGATATCTGTTGCTCGTCGTTCGCCAATACGGCTCCGGTGCAGACCGTCAGTCGATTCCAAGTCGAAATTCGACCGATTCGATCTTCCTGCGCGGATGAGTATTAGCATCCTCGAAGACGAACTATCGATCGAGCGGGAAATCTCGCTGCGGTTACAAGCGACAGGGCAGTTCACGAAGTATCAGCACGACTTCGAAGCCCTTCAGTATGGATTGCTTGGCAGAAGCAGCCACCCACGTTTCAGCGACGAACGATTCGGGGCGATCGAGCACAAGCTCTTTTTGCGCCGGAAGCTGGCCTACCCAACCCCAAAGGCAAAGGTCACGACGACGGTCAGCTACACGAGCCCGAAAGGGAGGAACTCATACTCGAGCAAGCTTGAATGGGACTTCGACCAGCTTCGGGAGGCGCTCGTCGCCGCGCAGGATGCCCGAGCGCACCAGTCGACAGCTGGGGCGTTGCGTCAGCGTGAGCGAAACCTCATGACTGCCGGGCTCAGAACAAAGATCCTGAGACGGGACGGCTTCCGGTGCCGTATGTGCGGCGCGTCACCTGCCGATGGGATTACGTTGCACATTGATCACATCACGCCGGTGAGCTTGGACGGTCGAACAGTGCCGGAGAACCTGCAGACGCTGTGCCAAGCCTGCAACCTCGGGAAAAGCAATCACTTCATCGGGTGAATTCGGGCGCGTTGACGTGCTTACTCATGTTCGAGTGCGAACGGACGAATGTCCGCGAATCGTGCCAAGCCTTGGCGGGCAACGAGTTCGACGATGCGAACCACCAGGCACGTTTTGCGTTGGGTGTACGCCGAATTATCCATCCCTTTGAAGAGAACCGTTCCCTAGTCGATTGGTGCCGTGCCGTTTGGGGCGCTGGCGAACGCGCTTCTCAAGCACGACTGTTTGGTTAGGTTGGACGACCCAGAGCGCAGCAACAAAGGTCCGAGCACGGTCTTAGTTCATGTGGTGAACGAGGCTCCGCATTATGTAGGCGTCGATGTCCGATAGCCGGTAGCCGATTTTCCCGCCGAGCTTGATGTAGTCAGGCCCGCGATGTTCAAAACGCTGTTGTCCCAGGGTTCTCGTGGTGGTCCCAAGAAGGTCCGCGGCTTCCGCTGGGGTTAGCAAGGGTCGTCCGGAATCGAGGTTGATAGGGGCTGGGGTTGGGGGAGATGCGATGCGTGCCATAACTGCTCTATGCGTGTCCTTCGACGCCGGGTGCGCCCTGGCGAGATTTGGGCGCAGACGAACGCATGCGCAGACTGATTCAGAGCCGAACCGGTCGCCCCTATGCCGGTGTTGTATGGCTTTTTGCATGAGGCGCCCCTCGTCGCCAGGGTGAAAGCGGTCTCCTAGGGAACGTGCGGAAGTCAACGTCCCTGCCGAGAGCGGGTCGCGCTTGTTACGGGAAGGCGTATTTGGGTACAGACCCGAAAGGCCTCGGGACACAGTCGATGAGTCCGGTCAAGACGGGGAGGGCACTTTGGCGAGATGGTAGACAGCCATTGCTCGCAGGCACCGGCTCCCACCCTGCGCGCTGCCAGCCAATTTATGTGACCCTGCTCTCGACTGCCAAGTGCCGCCACGTGGGCGGTCGGAACTTGTCAAGGCGGATGAGACCAGTGGGAGTTTAGGCGGCTAGTTCGAGCCCTTCGTTCTCGGTGGGTTTGTCGGCT
>NZ_PJJN01000033.1 GCF_002929825.1 Cryobacterium sp. Y29 | reverse complement strand
AGAGCGGTGAGAACGGAGGGTTCCGCTCGGTAACGGTTGGGCGCGGTGGATTTGTGAACAATGGCCATGAGGCCTCCAGAAGCTGGGCCGGCCGTGCGGCCGAAATGGATAGAGAAGAGTTGGGTGGGCGCCGCGGTGCGCACCTCCACCGGTCAGCGAGGACACTGGTGGGAGAGTGGGCTCACAGAGGAATGTCAGCCGACTCCTGCAACACTGCCCTAACGTTAGGGTAGATTGTGACTGAGAGAAAGAAGGTTCCCGGTGACACCAGGCGCGACCGGGTCCGTGGTCACGATGCACATCGGCGAACTCGCCGAGAAGACCGGGCTGTCGCTACGCACGATTCGCCACTATGACGAGGTCATCGACCTGCGGCAAGGCGGTGGAGCGGATGCCGACAACGTCGAGTCCAGGCACCAGCTGGATGCCTTCATCACCGACACCGTCACGCGACGCCAGAGGCTTCAAGACCAGCTCGGCATGGCCGATGAGTTCCTTGCACTGCTCTGCGCGCAGTAGCACGCGCCGTAGCAAACGGAATCACCGATAAAATGAAAGTCACCTGCACAAGGAAGTGGTGGCGCAATCATTTGGAACCGGTCCCGGCGTCGTGCTGACGCTCACGCGCACGTCAGTGAACCCGATGTGAACGCTGAGCTGCCCGACCTCGAGCGCACGGTCGATGAAGGCCTGCTCATCGCGTTGTCAGCCGTGCGGATGGCCGTGAAGAACGACATCATCGTCGGAGCACTGCGGGAGCACTTCGACTACGACTCTGCGCGATATGCCGACAACGCCCGTAGCGAAGTGCATCGGCTGGCTCGGCAGAACGAAGAGTATGCCCGACGGGTGAGCCGAATGGGGCGAGATCTCGCCACTATGAAGTGGCGGCCGAGTTTTACCGACGACCAACGCCACGATCTCAAGCAGTTCGCCCTCAGGGTTCGCGTGCATGAGCGGTTGACGCTCGCCCTCGACGCCGTGGCCGCCGACAATAACCAGGTGGCCCGGATAGTGGCGAGCGCACAACGATCAGCGAGCGAAGAGGTCAGTTCGGCGGTGTCGTCCAAACTCATCGAATTGGCCGTCGACCCGCGCGCGCCCGACTACGCCGAACACCGGAGCGAACGTCTGGAAGCCTTCGTTCTGATCAACCTCGCTATTTTGCAGGCCAAGCACGACGCGGCGACCAGCCCTGAAATCAATGAGTATTAGAGAACGCTGAAGTCGGTGATCGCCTGCGCTACCAGCCGGTCAAATGCCGGAGTGCTCAGCAGGGCGAAGAGCACGACGTTGACGATGACCGTAGCCCAGAATGCTTCTCGAAAGCTTTTCTTCTGGGTTTTGTGGCGCAGCACCTGCTGCGCCACAATCGCGCCCGGCCAGCCGCCGATTAAGCCCCAGAACAGCAGGGTGCGTTCCGATATCCGCCACCCGCCACACTTCGCTCGCCGCTTGTCGATCGCGTAGAGCGTGAAACAGGTGAGACCCGTGACCAGGTAGAGCCCGACCACCCAGGGCGGCCTTGGCCAGTACACGGCGCCGACGAGGTAAACCAGGACGAACACGGCGATCGCGAGGTAGCTACCCCGGCCGGCTGCACGGCGGGAGCGGACGAAGGCCATACCCCATGCTAAAGGCTACGGGGGCCGTCACCATTGCCGCGCACCACCGGTGACAAGCACGTCAGGGCGCTCGGCATGTGCACGAGGAACGGCGGAAGAATCTGTTCAGAGTGCTTGGGGCCGCGGGTTCCCTGATCTGCTGATAGCTACCGATATTCCGGGTTCGGTTCGAACCCAAAGCGTTCGCCGCGGTCCCAGTCTTGGCGAAGATTGCCAAAGGCTGGAATGCCACCGTTTTTTTTCAGGATCGAGGCGAGGTGCATGAGGTTCCAGCTCATGAAGGTCACGTTGCGGTTGGTGAATTCATTCTGAGGTCCCCCGGATCCTTCGTCGAGGTAGCTCGGGCCGGGGCCGATCTCGCCGATCCAGCCGGCATCGGCAGCGGGCGGAATGGAGTAACCGATGTGCTGCAGGCTGTACAGCAGGTTCGCCGCGCAGTGTTTCACGCCGTCTTCGTTGCCGGTGATGATGGCGCCGCCAACCTTGCCATAGAAAACATACTGGCCCTCGTCGTTGAATTCGCCAGAGTGGGCATAGAGCCGTTCCACGATGCGTTTGGTCACCGAGCCGTTGTCGCCGAGCCAGATTGGCCCGGCGAGCACCAGAATGTCGGCGGCCTGCACCGTGGCAAACAGTGACGGCCAATCATCCGTCTTCCAGCCGTGTTCGGTCATGTCGGGGTAAACGCCGGTGGCGATGTCATGATCGACGGCTCGAACCAGATCTACGTGCACACCCTGCTCCTGCATGATGCGGGCACTGAGGTCGACGATGCCCTGGCTGTTGCTGACCTCGGGGCTGCGTTTGAGGGTGCAATTAATGAAGACGGCGCGCAGGCCGGAGTAGTCAAAGGATTCACGTTGCATCCAGTTAGTAAAGCACTGGCTGAAAAACGAGAAAAGGGGTTGATTTCTGCTGAACCGGGCGCGGTGTACCCCGCAGGGGCACGGAGCACTCCAGATAGCTGGTATAGTTTTCAAGTTGTCTCCGGGAGTAACAGCTCGGGAGATTCACATGCGCTCGTAGCTCAACGGATAGAGCATCTGACTACGGATCAGAAGGTTGGGGGTTCGAATCCCTTCGGGCGCACAAGAAAACCCCCGCAATCATTGGGATTGCGGGGGTTTGTTGTTTGTCCCGAAAATTCAGTCGCCACTTTCATTCGCCACATTGGGTCCGACAAGGTCGCCAAGTATCCCTGAGTTGTTGACAATTTTGCGGCCCTTCTTGCCGATGTAGTACTTCGCGGTGACCTTCGAGCCGCCAACTACTGCGACCGCATGCCCGAGCTGCGCTGACGCGGCAGCAAGGCCTGATTCGTTCTCGATCCAGGTCGCGACGGACGCGCGGAGGGACTTCATCTCTGCCCAGACGAGTGGGGAATCGGTGCGGGCTGCGCGCCATGACCGGGCGATATTGTGTGAGTTCACGAAGTTTCCGGTCCCGGTAGAAAAGATGTATTCCGCGTGTCCGTTGAGTTTCGCCTGCCGCTGGAGTGCGTCGAGGGCGAAACGAGGCAAGGTGATTGTGCGCATGCCCGCGGGGGGCTTGGTCCGAGGCTGGAATTTAAGGCCGAGTCCGTCCAGTTCGACGAGGGTTCCACACACGGCGACCGTTCCCTGCTCGTAATCGACGTCGGAGTGCCGCAGCCCCAGGAGCTCGTTGATTCGTAGCGCAGTCCCGCCCAGAATTTCAACGACGTCCGTAAGTACAAAAGAACGGTCTCGTTGTGCGCCACCGAGGCCGGCGCGGGCCGTGCGCCAGCCAACTATCAACTGCCTCATCTGCTGAAAGTCCTCAATGCTGAGAACTTCAGGTTGTTCGTGCTCGGGTCGCTTCACTTTGGGGGTATCCATCACCAAGTTGTGTGGGAGCGCCTTGTCCAGCACGGCGTCCGCGAGCACTTGCTGAAGCATCCATCTTGCTCGGCGAGCCAAGGACGGCTGGGTTTGAGCGAGCGTCGTGAAGTAGCGCTTGAGTCGGCCCGCATCGAGGTTACCGACCTCGGTGTTGCCATATTTAAGTAGAAGTGACTGCCTCGCAGTTTGACGATACGCATCCCGAGTCTGTGCCCGGCGTAGCGGGTCGCCATCGATTGACCGCAACCACAACGCGATGGCATCCCTAACTAGAGTTTCAGACTCAATCTTCTCGATGGCCGTGGTGAACTCCGGTCGAATTGTCACACCATCGACATCTTTAATGGGTCTGCGCTTGCGTACCGGCTCTGTCGCGGTGAGCAATTTTGCTTTCAGGGCAGCTATCGCGAAGTCGTCGTCAGCTCCTTGAGCTGTGAACGAATACAGTTTTCCGCCGATCTCGAAACGAATGCGAGCCTTCGCTTGAACATTTCCGTTCGGGAGCGGTCGAGTAGATATTTTGCCAAAGGGCGTGCCGCCGAGCGGTCCATCGCGACGACGTCGATGCGGTCTTTCCACTTCTGTCCAGCAGCCGTGACGGCCCGGTCTCGGTGCGGACAGGGGTGAGGTAGATGATCACGGTGACGAACTGGTCGCCTTTGCGAGTGTGGCGCCAGATGTGCCCGTCGACGCCGATGACCGTGACGTTCTCAAACCGTGCCGGGTCATTGATCAGGAACCGTTTCCCCTCGGCCAGCACAGCGCTGTTCGCGGCGTGCCAGGCGACCGCGAGACCGGCCGCGACCCGGCTGACAGAGAGATGACCGACGACGATTCCAGCCAACGCCCACCGCAGTCCGCAGCTCGAAATCTTGGCCTTCGGAGGGCCGCTTTCCCGGTGTCCTGCCGCCATGTTCGCCCGCACCCGGTGCACAGATAGCGGCGCACGCGCACGAGCAGTGTCGTCGCCGCCACCCCAACGGCTCGTGGGCGAGGCGCCGAATGACGGTGTCTCGTGGCACGCCCTGGCAGCCACAGTGGTGGCACCAATCGTCATACTCGACGACGCGACGCTCAAGCACCGCACGACCGCGGTCGAGGTGCTGCCCGACGGCGCGCAGGCCGAGCTCGTCCAGGCGGCAAAAGGTGGCCAGATCAGGGTTCGCACAAGTGGTCTTGGACATGTCGAGGTCTTCCTGATGGGCACGGTTGGAACTTCCATCATGCGAAGGCCTCGACCTCCTTCCGCTCAGCGATGCGCCCCTTTCGCCGACCTCAATTACACCCTCAATTGCGAAGAGCCCCTCAACAGGAGCACCAGTGGAACACCCGGGCTGCGAGACCCGGACCACACCCACGCCCGAAACTCCGAAAGATCGCCGAACCGAAATCAGGATCCGATCAGAGGCCGACCGGTGGATTCAGGCTTAGTGACAGGCGCTCAGGCATCATCTGAGAGTCGTCGACTCGAGCTTTGGTAGGACATGGCGGCCCAGAAAGGTTTCCCGTAGTGCAGTTTGCTGTGGCATCTAATTGGCAACGCCTTATCCCTGGCCCTTTGCTTACTTTGTCCACTTCACCGCTTGCGATCGTTTTGCCTGCGCAATCGGCTTCAACCCACCCGTCAGATTGCTGCGGGCTATAGAAATTAGCCCTTCAACGATTGCTGAGGCGGCAACGCCGAGGAGGACGCCCGCCAAGAGGGTAAACATCTGCGCCTGTTGCTGTCCTTTGATTTGCGTCCACCGGGCGATGCCTGAACGAAGGTCCTGCGTTCGAGGGCCATCAGGTCTAGGCTTGGATGCCCACTGTACTGCAGCAAATTCGACGGTCTCGTTGGGTCCGAAGAGACGTTCTCCGGAGTCGTACACGACCTCCCCATCAGAGAGTTCCGCAGGAGCAACGCTGCCGAGCGACTCTGTGGTGGTGCTGGTCAGAATCATCGTCGCCGTAGACGTTGGGGACACTTCGTCGAGACCGCCGTGGGCCCCCTCCCATCCAATGGACGGCGTTCTAGCGATCCGCTGTCCTCCGCGAGCATTCGTCCATAGGCCAAGTGGCATTCCCTCGAATTGCGCGTCACCGCGGATCTCGATGACTTGATAGGCCCGCGAATCGACCAAGGGATCTTGCCGTTCGTTCCTTTTACAGGCCGCCTCATCGCCGGACTCCGTTACCTTCTGGATGCCCGTTCCATCCGTCTTGGATTCCATGTTCGCCATCGGCCGGAGCCGGGCGCCGCAATACAAGAAGATAAAGAAAGTCGGGGTGGCAGCTTCGACGGATTCATCGACAGACCGGGCCGAAACCTCAACTCGACCGTTGGACGCCATCAACCAATAGAAAGTTACGGAAATTGTCCCGACGTCGCCTGTGTTCGGATCGCCGTCGTCCATAGTTGCGATGTCGATCTCATACCCTTGGTTGAACGGCGGATCGACGGTGGCCACGGCGGTACCAATTGCCGCGAACCATAAGCCTACGGCCGCCACGGCGACGGTGGCCAACACAGCTAAGACACTGGAGACTACCGCGCCACGACTGTACGTCACGTTAACCTCCGTTGGCTAACTCTTGCCAATGTTTGAAGGATCGTACTCCTCTGCAGAGAAGTGCATAACTACATAGCAATCGAACGAATCCCGGGGCCTCAGACGTCCTGGCGCGCGTCCCAAATTCGGTGGATTCCGAAAGCGCTGCGGTTGATGCCTGATCTGCCGCGCATGCTGTTTCAGAACCCGTGAACGAAACCCCTTCGTCTCAAAACTCGCGGTCAACGTTTCTGGAGCATCTAGTGGCGAATATCGGTTACATCAGAGTCAGCACGACCGAACAAACGCCGGCTTTGCAAGCTGATGCGCTTTCCGCGGCTGGTGTCACGAAGTTGTATTCCGACCTCGGAGTGTCTGGTTCGCTTGCCAGCCGACCTCAGCTCGACGCGATGCTCGAAAATGTCCGAGATGGCGATGTCGTGGTCGTCTGGAAGCTGGATCGCCTCGGCCGAAACACGCGGCACACGCTGACGCTGCTGGCTCTTCTTGCCGATCGCGGAGTCGGCTTCCGTTCACTGACCGAAGGCCTCGACAGTACAGGATCGATGGGTCGCGCCATGATCACTGTCGTAAGGGCGTTCGCTGAGCTCGAGCGCGGCACTATCCGGGAGCGAACCGTCGCTGGCCTCGCTGCGGCGCGGGCGCGCGGACGTGTCGGTGGTCGTCCGCGGGCTCTATCGCCGGCGAAGATCGAATTCGCGAAATCGCTCCGCCTGAAAGGACTCGGAGCCCAGGCGATCGCCGCAGAGCTTGGCGTAAGTCGCGCCTCTGTCTACCGCGCATTCGCCGATTAGGCTTCGGCTACGGTGGCCGGAAGGTCGGGTGCCCTTCCGGCGCTCCCTAGGCGTGCGGACTCTGTGATAGCTGCGCTGGGGCACTCTCCTGATCTGGAAGCCTGAACGGCCCAAGCTGCGCCCGCTCACATGGTGCGATCAACAAATGGATTGCTGGAGTCCCCCGTGTTTCCGGGCCTGTCGGGTCGCTCAACATGCTGGCGACGCAATTTCATCAACCAACGGTCAACGAAACAACCGAGTGCTAAACCCAGAACGGAACGTAAGACATGGCTCGTGCTCCAACGGTCGGATCGAGTACATGAATTACGCCCGCATCGACCGCGTCTTTAATGAGCCGAGAGACGATCGCTTTGTTCTTCTCGGCGATACGAAATCGGGTTCTCAAGCTGGCGTTTGTCGTTCGCTGTCGTTGGACGTGCTGCAAACAGGCGTGAAAGTAGATGGCCCGGACCCGTTCCTCCTTAGAGAGGTCCTTGAGTGCACGGTGCGCGTAGAGGGTCACCCGCATGAAATCATTCTCGGTTTCTACCAGAGGCGCCGGGAGCTCGGAAGCCTCAACTAAGGTTGCAATCTGGTCCCAGCCGCTGCCGCGCTCTTCGCAGATTCCCATCCGGCGCATAAGTGAGGCGAGAGACTCATTCCGAGACTGTGGAGCAGCGTCAATCAGCCTCGATGGGTCCATTAGCGGACGGCCGGGATTCGTAACTTCAATCCGATCCGTGAAAATTTCCACGAGCGGACCGGCTCCTTTGATTGAGAAGTCCTGGTGGATCAACGCGTTGGCAACTAACTCGCGGACAGCTTTCTCCGGGAGGATCGGAACTAGGCGCCTAACCCCGTCAATGAATTCTTCGCGGGCGGGCAAGGCGTCGCGAACGTAGGCGAGGAGCCCTCTGAAGCCAGCGGCGTAGCCATGGACGCCCACTTGTTCCCTCGCCGGTGCAGATTTGTTAGTTCCTGCGTACAGGATGACGCGTGGAACCTTTCGCGTCAGGGTCGGGAAATCGTTCAGGTTTTTGGCGAGAAGAATCGCTCCTAGGTTACTGATGCGCCAGCCTTTCCCCGGCGACCTATAGACAAGCTTCTCGTTCAGGAATGCTTCAAGAGTGGCGAGCCGGGATTCGGGCTGAACCTGATCGGTGAGCTCAAAATACGCAGCAACGTCGATCAGTCGAAAGAATTCGGCCTCCTCGACTCGGTCTAGCGCGATGCCTGCCTCGAATGGCTTCTTGTCGAAGGCGAGCCACAGCCTGCGCTCGTGGTCCGGATATCCGATGAGAAGCTTGGTGTAGCTACCAATCCGTATGTATGCATTGCCGGCGAAGCGAATAGGCTGAAAAGCGGCTGCAGCAATTGAAAGAATAACCAAGCGCTGGCCCTGGTACTGCAATTCTGAAAACTCGAAGTGCGTCTGCGGAAGCAGCTGACGAGTGATCCAAGGAACTAGGTCTTCGTTCCCCTTCGCCTTGGTGTGGAAAGTAAATTTCGTACCCACCACAGCGTGGTCGTTATCGCGTATGCCCCAAACCACGAATGCGTGATCCTTGTCCATGAGCGCGGCAGAATTCGCCAGCGCAGAAATGTACTCACCGATTTTCTCTGGATCGAAAAAGTTTTCTTTGAACTCGACGTACCCCATCTCCTGAGGCAGGGACCGCAACTCATCAATGATCTCTGTCATTTGATTGGGAGGAAACAATGCGCTCATTTAAAGACCTTTACTAGCTGGAAGCGAGCACGCGCGAGAAAACAGGTTTGAGGATCCCAGCAATGAAATATGTGATCGGCCCTGCGAGCCTGCCGGGCGTGGGGCGCGGCCCGCGGATCGGCGACGATCACGCCGTCGTGTTGCCGCCTGCAGCGACGGATGACGGGCAACGGGTATGGGCTATTCCGCTCAGCTGGAGGGGCAAGCCACCGAGAACCAAAGGATCGTGACACCGGCGCTGTCACCCTCGAAATCAGTTCCTTTCCAGCCCTGATTTCATGGGCCCGGCTTTTCCGGGGTTGTCAGATCTTCTCGGGCGGCTTCGGGGGCCGGGAGCGTAACAAGCGGGTGAAGAGATTTGCTGCTCGTACCTATCCGATTCGCCACATTGCGTTCGCCACTTTGCGTCCTTGGACCAGTCCCGGCCTCAATCCGTCAAAATACGAAAAGACCAGTTCAGATGAATAAAATGGCGGTTGATGACGATCGCTGCATAGTGGCGAAAACCACGACCCTTGATCAGAAGGTTGGGGGTTCGAATCCCTTTGGGCGCACATTTTGACCCCGTTCGACATTTGCCGGGCGGGGTTTTTTGTGTCTTTTAGCGGCGGGGATAGAATCGGCAGCATGTCCCTGTCGCGCTTTCTGTTTGCCGACCAGCTCGGCCCACACTTCGACGACGGTGGGCCGATTGTGCTGGTCGAGGCGACGGCCGTGCTGGGGCGACGCACGTACCACCGGGCCAAAGCCCACCTCATACTCAGCGCACTCCGCCACCGCGCGCGCGAGCTGGGCGATCGCGTCGAGTTTCTGCGAGCGGAGCACTACCGCGACGCGCTTGCTGGTCGTGACCTCGAGGTGATCAACCCCACCTCGTGGGGTGCACGCGCGTTGGTCGCCGAGCTGGGGGCATCCGTTCTGCCGAGTCGAGGCTTCGTGACGAGCGAGCAGGACTTCGCCGGCTGGGCCGACGGCCGGCCCGCATCCCGGCTCGTGATGGAACAGTTCTACCGCCACGTGCGCACGACCACCGGCACACTTATGCGTGGTCCTGAGCCGGAGGGTGGACGCTTCAACTTCGATCACGACAATCGACAGCCGCCCCCGAAGCGTGCGGCCAATCTCGGCCTGCCCGACCCGTGGGCTCCCGTCGAAGACGACATCGACGAGGAGGTGCGGCGAGACCTTGACCGCCTCGTCGCCGAAGGCCGAGTGCACCTGATCGGAGCAGATAGCCCGCGCCGATTCGCGGCCACCCGCGCGGAAGCGCTCGCGGCGCTGGATGATTTCATCGAAACGCGATTGTCGAACTTCGGGCCCTTCGAGGATGCCTCGCTGATCGGGGATAGCACGATGGCCCACTCCAGGTTGAGCGTCCCGCTCAACCTGGGCCTCCTGCATCCGCAGGAAGTCATCGACGCGGTCGTCACGGCGTACCACTCCGGCCAGGTTCCGCTGCCCAGCACCGAGGCTGTGGTGCGCCAAATCATGGGCTGGCGGGACTGGGTCTGGCATCTGTACTGGCACCTCGGCGAGAACTACGTCGCGGAGAGCAATTTTCTTGGAGCCCACGAGCCGCTTCCGCCGGCGTTTCTGCAATTGAATGGTGCCGCCGTCGAAGCGCGGTGCTTGAGCCACGTGCTCGATGAGGTTTCCCGCACCGGGTATGCGCATCATATTCAGCGCCTCATGATTCTGGGCAACTGGTCGTTGCAGCGAGGCTACGAACCATCAGCACTGTCGGATTGGTTTATCAATGCCTTCGTCGACGGAACACCGTGGGTCATGCCGGCCAATGTTGTCGGCATGTCGCAGCACGCCGACGGCGGCATTGTCGCGACGAAGCCATACGCTGCCGGTGGCGCCTACATCTCGAAGATGACCGATTTCTGCGGGGGCTGTCCGTTTAATCCGAAAATTCGACTAGGGCCAAAGGCCTGCCCGTTCACGGCCGGATATTGGGCATTCCTGGATCGAGTGGAGCCGCGCATTCGCGGTAATCACCGCATGGCCCAGCCGCTCGCCGGTCTGCGGCGTCTCGTGGACCGCGACGAGGTGGTGGCTCAGGAACGCACGCGCACGAACTGGTAGGGCCTATCCGGCGAAGGCGGTGCTCGGCAAGTCGCGCTCGCCGGAGATGATCGCATCGACAATGCGTCGGGCGACATCCGCTGGCTGATAACCGGCAGGCAGCGGCGGTGCTGAACCCTGGATTGGTCTGGTGGCCAGTCCTGTCTCGGTGTGGCCGGGTCGTGCATCAAGAAAGCGGATGCCGTCCCGCCGCATTTCCCGGCCCGCCGCTTGCGCGAATGCCGCGAGGGCTGCCTTCGAGGCCGAGTATGCCGCCATGTTCGCGGTCGGGCGCTCGCTCACAATTCCACTGAGCGTGACAAAGAACGGATCACGATGCCCGCC
This sequence comes from Cryobacterium sp. Y29, assembly GCF_002929825.1. Lineage (GTDB taxonomy): Bacteria > Actinomycetota > Actinomycetes > Actinomycetales > Microbacteriaceae > Cryobacterium. The sequence continues at coordinate 229,272 of NZ_PJJN01000033.1, read as the reverse complement.
GGACGATTCAGTCAGAGCGGGGTGGGCTGCCCGGAGCAGGCGCATCGGTGCCGTCGCGTTCACCGCCATCAGGGTATCGATGGTTTCGTCAGTAACATCCGCCATGGGGCCGAACGCGACGACTCCGGCGGCGTTGATGATTCCGTCGAGGCGGCCGTGTGCGGCGAGGGCGGCGGACACGAGCTCTGCGGCCGTGTCCGAATCACTCAGGTCACCAGCGACCGTCGCTCCAAAGGTGCCGAGTTCGGCGAGGTTCTCTGCGCTGCGCCCGTGCAGCGTGAGCAGAGCGCCTTCTTCGCTCAGAAGCTGAACAATTTCGCGGCCCAAGCCACCGGTAGCGCCGACGACGAGAACGGAAGAACCGGAGAGGGAAGTCATGGCTACAGAGTAGACGAGATACTGAGTGCTTGCGCAGGATTAGGGTTTCGACCCCCAAGCTGGGATAGCATCATGCAGCGTGAGGATTGCTCAGGTCGCCTGCGTTCTTTTTGTTTGCAGAGATGGTATGTGCTCGCGCCCGAGTTTCTCACCGGGCAATGTTCGGGCGCCCGGTGAGGAAGGCATTCCTGCGAGGGATTGCCTCGGTGGGACGAGGGGTAGGGCCCTCGTCCCATCGCCCCATTTCCCAATTAGTCCTGGCGCGTCACATCGTCGTCTGGGCAATCGATGCGCAACTTGTCGCAGAGCCTCGTCAGCTGTTGCAGTTCACAGTCATTGAGCGTCTCGCCGATGCGCTGGGTAATAGAGTCCATGTGGTCAACGGCGACCCGCCGAAACAGCGCGAGGCCCAAATCCGTCAGTTCGATGATGGCGCCCCGCCCGTCGGTTGGGTCGGTGTGCTTGAGCAGGTATCCACGAGAGATCAGCCGGTCGACGAGGCGGCTTACGCTCGGTTGGGTGAGCAGCACATGCTGGTTGAGTTCACGCAAGCGGATGCGCCGGGCCGGCTGCCGAGACAGGTTGAACATCACGTCGTACTCGTTGAGCGAAATGTCCTTCGAGGGGAAATCCGCCGCCAGGCTACGCATAATGGCGACCTGAGCCCGAAAAAGGGACTCCCAAGCACCCACCGCAATCATTCGATCCACCACCTGCGGCTCCTCGTTTCGTTCACCACGTCGTTCCTCAAGAATAGAGACTCGACACGGCCGGCGGGCACCGCCGATGATGGTGACGGCGGCGTGAGCTGGATCGGAGATTGTCAGGTGCTTGGCATGAAACTAGCAGGGGATTCTCTCGACGAGAGGTGGCGCCCGTTACCAGTTCGTTATACATTTAAGGTGCGTCAACCGTTTGCTGTGGCGGACGACGTGGAATGTGATTGCAGGACGCTCTTGGTGCAAGGGAAGAGAGTCAGTCGTAGCCTCTGCGACTGGCTCTCAGTCCTGCTAACAGACGCCGTGCGGGGGCATCTAGAACAGGTCGGGGCTCGGTGTGGTCGACTGGCGAATGGCGACGTCCGCGTGGCGGTCGAAACGGTAGCCCACGCCACGCACTGTACGCACGATGTCTTCGTAGCGGCCGAGCTTGGAGCGCAGGCGGCGAACGTGCACGTCAATGGTGCGCTCGTTGGGGATATCGTCCTCGTCAGCGGAGTTCCATAGTGAGGCAATGATCTCGGCACGATCGATCGTGCGGCCCTCGCGCAGTACGAGGTACTGCAACAGCTCGAACTCTTTGTAGGTCAGGGCCGCGGTCTCGTTGTCCAGGATGACGCGCTTGCGGGAGATGTCTACGACGACGCCGCTGTGGGCACGGTCCTGTTCCTGCGGCTCGGCACGGTGCTGGGCCAGGGCCGCGGGGTCTTGGAGGGCTAGCCGCACGACATCGACGTCCCGTCCGCCAGCGCCCTCGGGAGCCAGAGCGACGGCGGCGTACGTCTCGGCGGTCGGGGCAATGTCGGCGGCGAGGGCCTTCAGCGCCTCAACGATGCGGTTCAAGCTCGTGCCGGCTGCGGCCGCTTTGGCCTCATCGATACCGACGTAGAGCACGAAGCCGCGTGCTTCGGTGCCGGTCGGGACGGCGCGAATGCGGGGCGCGGCGACGGTCGGCGCCAGCGTCAGGTCGGGGCGGTTGACATGCGTGGGGCGATTGGCGTGGATGTGTGCGAGAGACATGAGGGGTCCTTGACTGTTTGATCGAAGGGAGCCCGACGGATCGCGAAAGCGCGATCTCCGTCTGTAAAAGCTCCAGTTGGCCCGTGGGGCCGGAGGGCGAGTGCTGTAGAAAGCACTCGAGGCGTCGGCCTGACGATTCAGAAGTCAGTCAGGCGAAGGACGCGGGGGGAAGTCTCGGCTAGCGGCACATTCGGCAACAGCGCATGGCGGGGATGCCGGCCATCATCATGGCGGCAGTCCCGGGGGCCTCGAGGGAGGTCAGGGGGCGTGCGCTTGTTGTCATAACTGCGAGTAAAGCGGAATGTGACGCCGTGTGTCAATTCAACGTCGCGGTAAGTCCTCGCATGACGTGCACCACGTTCGCGAGGCCGCGTCCATTTAGGCGATTCGTTGCACCATCACATCATTGTGAAATTTTCCCAGACGAAATGTCAAGAAATCGAAGATTATTGATGTAAACCCGGCCTGGCGTGTCGCTGGTCGCAGGTCCTGCATGCGTCGGCCGGGTGTACATCGATCGGGTCGTCAGACCACGCCGTAGAGACGGTCGCCAGCATCGCCGAGGCCGGGCACGATGTAACCCTGTTCGTCAAGTTTCTCGTCCACGGCGCCCAGTACGATCGTGACTTCACGGCCCGCCAGGGCTTGCTCCACGGCATCGAGGCCTTCCGGTGCCGCCAGAATGCAGATCGCGGTCACGTCGACAGCGCCACGGTCGAACAGAAAATTAATAGCGGCGATGAGCGACCCGCCGGTGGCGAGCATCGGGTCGAGCACAAAACATTGCCGATCCGAGAGGTCATCCGGCAGCCGCTCGGCGTAGGTTGTGGGCTGCAGCGTTTCTTCGTTCCGGGCCATGCCGAGAAAACCGACCTCGGCGGTGGGCAGTAATTTGACCATGCCCTCGAGCATCCCGAGTCCGGCACGCAGAATCGGCACGACCAGCGGCTTTGGGTCGCTGATGCGCACGCCCTGTGCCGCCGACACGGGGGTCTGCACGGTGACCGCCTCCACGCGCACGCCGCGCGTGCCCTCATAAGCGAGCAGCGTCATGAGTTCTTCCACGAGCGATCTGAACACCGGTGAGGGTGTGTCTTTATCGCGAAGCACGGTGAGTTTGTGCGTAATGAGCGGATGGTCGGCAACATGGACTCGCATAGGCTCAATTCTACTAGAGGCAATCCCCCCGGTTTGAGGTGACAGATGAGCGCACGAGATCAGCACGCCGAGTGGATGCTGCTCGCCCTGACCGAGGCGCGCTCCGCCCTGGTCTCGGACGACGTGCCTGTTGGAGCCATCGTCGTCGACGCCGCGGGCACAGTGATCGGCCGGGGCCGCAACGAGCGGGAACGGCATCAGGACCCGACCCTGCATGCCGAAGTCGTCGCCATTCGGCAGGCGGCCGTGCACACCGGCGACTGGCACCTGACCGACTGCACCCTCATCGTTACGCTCGAACCCTGCGTCATGTGCGCCGGTGCGATCCTCGCCGCACGAGTGCCCACGGTCGTGTTCGGCGCGTGGGATGCAAAGGCGGGCGCGGTCGGATCGGTTTACGACGTGCTGCGCGACCGTCGACTCAACCATCGCGTTGAAGTCTTCGCCGGCGTCAACGACGCGGAGTGCGGCAAGATCCTCCGCGAGTTTTTCGACAATCCCGCTCGGCGGGCGGCTCGTTGAGGCTTACTCCAGTCCCTTGATCACAAAAGTGTCGGTCGGCGGATTGGCCAGGTTTGGTCCGAAGAAGATATCCGGCTCGAGATAGATCGTGCGTGCGAGCGGCACCGCGGCGCGAATACGAGTTTCGACGGCGTTGATGTCGGCGGCGATGTCGGCAAACCGGTGCTCGCCGTCGAAGGCGATCTTGGCACCGACCAGAATCTCATCCGGGCCGAGGAAGAGGGTCTTGAGATGGATGATGCGCTTCGTCTGTGGGCCATTCAGAATGGCGGCCTCGATCGCGTCGAGGTCTTTCGTGCTGGAGCCCTCGCCCACGAGCAGGCTTTTGGTTTCGACGCCGAGAATAATCCCGACCAAAACGAGCAGTGCGCCAATGGCGAGCGCACCTACGGCGTCCCAGAGCGGCTCATCCGTGATCATGGTCAGGCCGACGCCCACGAAGGCGAAGGTAAGACCGGTGAGGGCCGCAACGTCTTCGAGCAGCACGACGCGCAGCTCGGGCGCCTTGGCATGCCGAATGAACTGCACCCAGGTCTCATTTCCTCGCACATGGTTCGACTCTTTGATCGCGGTGCGCAGCGAGAAGCCTTCCAGCACCATCGCGATGGCGAGCACCAGAATCGGCACCCAGGCATTCTCCAGCGGATGCGGGTCCTGCAGATTGTCGAAGCCTTCATAGAGCGAGAACACCCCGCCGATCGAGAACAGAATGATCGACACCACAAAGGCGTAGTCGTAGCGTTCGCGCCCATAGCCGAACGGATGCTCCAGGTCGGCCCGCTTCTTTGCCTTGCGACCGCCCAGGAGCAGGAGGAGCGGGTTGCCGGCATCCGCTACCGAGTGCACGCCCTCGGCGAGCATCGAAGACGACCCCGAGGCCCCACGCCACGAACTGGGTGACGTCGATGCCCAGATTGGGCGCAAATGCTGCCACAATTGCCGTATTTCCGCCGGATGCGCTCATGAAATCACCCTAGAACCGCACGTCGCCTCGGGTGCAGGCTGCACCCCAGGCGACAGTTTTGGGCACCCCGAGCGCGGAAAAAGTAGACTATTCAGATGACTTCTCCCTCGAATGTGACTCTGCCCACGATCGCTTTCCTCGGCGCCGGATCCATGGCCCGCGCCATTCTGGCCGGCTTACTCAAGCCGAGCGTGACCGTGGACGGCGGCATTCGTGTCACCAACCGCACAGCGGCGAAGGCCGCAGAGCTGGCCAGCACCGAGGGCGTCACCGCCTACGCGACCGAGATCGACGCCGACGCCAACCGTAAGGCCATCGACGGCGCCCAGATCGTTATCGTCGCGGTCAAGCCCTACATGGTCGCCGACCTGCTGGCCGAGATCGGCGATTCCCTGGCTCCCGGCACGCTCGTGCTCAGCGTCGCGGCCGGTGTGACCATCGACACTTTCGAATCGCTCCTGCCGAGCGCCGTGCACGTCATCCGCACCATGCCCAACACCCCCGCCGTCGTCGGCATGGCCGTCACCGGCGTCAGCGCCGGCACCCGATCCAGCGACGCTGACCTCGAACTCACCCGAGCCCTGTTCGCAACCGTCGGCGACGTGCTGGTCGTGCCCGAGAGCAAGCTCGACGCCCTCAGCACCATCTCCGGCTCCGGGCCGGCCTACGTGTTCTACCTCATCGAACAGCTCACCGAAACGGCCATCAGCAAGGGCTTCACCCCTGAAGAGGCCGCGGTCATGGTCAATGGCACCTTCCTCGGCGCGAGCGCGCTGCTCGCTGAGTCCGACAAGTCACCGAGCGAGTTGCGCCGCCAGGTGACCAGCCCGGCCGGTACGACCGAGCGAGCCGTCCGGGAGCTCGAAAAGGGCGGCCTGAAAGAACTCTTCGACACCGCAACGGATGCCGCCCTCGCTCGCGCGAAAGAACTCGCCGCCTCGTAGCACCGGCGCCGAACGCTACTATCCCAGCGCGGCAAACCGTTCAATATCGGCCTCAGCGCCCGACACGATGATGAGGTCATGGTTGGACACCACGGTCTCCGGGGTCGCATAGGTGAACGGCTTTCCTGGACTTTTGACGCCGACGACGGTCACGTTGTACTTACGGCGCACGCCGGAATCGACGAGTGTGAGGCCGCGGATGGGCTTCGGCGGGTACATCTTCACGAGGGCGAAATCATCGTCGAATTCGATGAAGTCGAGCATGCGACCCGACACCAGGTGGGCGACGCGCTCGCCGGCTTCGGCCTCGGGGTAGATGACGTGGTTGGCGCCGATTCGTTCGAGAATCTTGCCGTGTGACTTGGAGATGGCCTTGGCCCAGATCTGTTGAATCTTCAGGTCCACCAGATTGGCGACGATCAGTACGCTGGCTTCCACCGACGAGCCGACCGCGCAGACGGCGATCGAGAAGTCCTGGGCGCCGATTTGTTGCAGGGCTTCGAGCGAGCGGCCATCCGCTTGAACGGCATGCGTGACCCGCTCTGACCACTTGGATACGAGCGCCTCGCTCGTGTCGACGACGAGCACTTCGCGGCCCAGTCGGTCGAGCTGGCCGGCCGTGGCCGCGCCAAACCGTCCGAGCCCGACGATAAGCACAGGGGCGTCGTGTTTAATACGATCAACCAACGATGGGTCTCTCTTCCGGGCGTTTGAACAGTTGCCTGCTATGGCTCGCGGCCAGAGCCGCCGCGAGAGTTACTGTACCAACCCGGCCCATGAACATCGTCGCTGCCATGACGTAGACGCCTTCCGGCGGCAGATCAGCGGTAAGCCCGGTCGACAGGCCGCAGGTAGCGAAAGCGCTGATCACGTCGAAGAGGACGACGTCGAAGGGTTGTTTCGAGATGTGCAGAATGAGGATACTCGCCACCGCGACGGTGGTCGCGCCCCACAGCACGACGCTGACCGACAGGCGCAGGATGTCGCTGGGAATACGGCGGCCGAACGCTTCCATTTCCTGCTTGCCACGTGCTTCGGCAAAGGCGGCCAGAAAGAGGATGGCCAGGGTCGTGACCTTGATGCCGCCGGCGGTCGACGCCGACCCGCCGCCAATGAACATGAGCATGTCGGTCAGGAGCAAGCTGGACCCGTTCAGGTCGCTCACCTCAATGGTCGCGAAGCCGCCCGAGCGCGTCATCACCGACATGAACAACGATTGAAAGATGGTGTCGCCGGCATTGAGCGACCCGAAAGTCTTGGGATTATCGAACTCGAGAATGATGTAGAAGATCATTCCGAGGATCATCAGCGCGATTGTCGTGACGAGTGTCAGCTTGACGTGTACGGACCAGCGGCGCGGCTTGCGCCAGCCGCGTGCGAACGCGTAGATCACCGGAAACCCCAGGCTGCCCAGAAAAACAGCGATCATGAGCGCGCCGAGAAACCAGTAGTCATCGGCGAACGGGCTGAGGCCGCCGGGGTTCGGGTTGAAACCGGTATTGGTGAAGGCCATGGCAGCGTAGTAGAAGCTGTGCCAGACCGCTTCGCCCAGGGGCGCACCGGCTTGCAGCATGCGAGGAAAGAGCAGCGCTGCCACGCTGACCTCGATGACGAACGCGCTGATTGCAACGGTGAGCAGCAGGCTGCCAACCTCGCCGAGGCGTACGGTCTGACCCTCGTTGACCGGCCCGGCGTGAATGCGAGAGGGGTTGGAATCGCTCGCCGCCATCAGTTTTGCGCGTAGCCCGAGCCTGCGTGAGATGACCAATCCCATCAGTGACGCGAGCGTCAATACGCCGATGCCGCCGATATTGACACCGACGAACACCAGAATATTGCCGAACGCTGACCAGTGGGTGGCCATGTCGACCGTAGTCAATCCGGTCACACAGATGACCGATACTGCCGTGAAAACCGCGTCGTGCAGTGGGGTGATCGTGCGATCCGCTGAGGCGATCGGTAGCGAGAACAACACGGTGAACACCATGATGAGCGCGGAAAACACCAAAATGGCGAACCGCGATGGTGACTTGTGAGCGAGCGAGTCCACTTCGTCGCGCATCCGCCTCACAATGGTGAGCGGCCGCGGAAAAAGCGGTCCAGTTCCGGTTCTCAACGACACCTGGAACCCCCGATAAGCCTGCGATTATTGCTAGTTTGAAACTGTACTACCCGGCGTTGGTTATTACCCAGTAGTAATGACTACCCTGAGGTTATGGCAGACATCTTCACCGTGGTGGCGGACTCGGCGCGACGAGACATCTTGCGGATCCTCTTGGAGCGCGCAGTTCCTTCCGGTGAAATTCGCGGTCCGTCCCGGGACGTGCGTGGCGAGCTGAGCGTGTCCGACATCGTCGGGCACCTCGGGCTGAGTCAGCCCACCGTCTCCAAGCACCTCAAGGTGTTGCGCGAGGCCGGTTTGGTCACTGTTCGCGAAGAGGGGCAGCACCGCTTCTACCGGCTGGAGTACTCGCCGCTCGAAGAGATTGAGGATTGGTTGATTCCCTTCCTGAGCGTCGACTTCGACCAGGCTGTCAAGGACGTGGATCTGGAGGCCGATGCCGGCCTGAAAGATGAGCAGCGTGCCTTCGCCTCGGCTATTGGCAAGGCTTTCGCCGATGCTTCGCAAATGTCGCATGTCGTCAAAGATGCCACGGCGAAAAAGTGGCGCAGAAACGGCTGAACAAGGCCCGATCTGGCAGCTGAGTAGTTGGAGCCGGTTTTGTCCGGTAGAATGGTATTTTCGTGTCAGTCGCGGGCCCCGCGACTAAACCAATACTTGTGAGGTCCGTGTGGGTTCTGTAATTAAGAAGCGACGCAAGCGTATGGCGAAGAAGAAGCACCGCAAGCTGCTTCGCAAGACTCGCCACCAGCGTCGCAATAAGAAGTAGATCGACTGCGTAGTTACCTAGCTGCTCGTTGAGCAAAGCGCTAGCCCTTCGGGACTGGCGCTTTTTGCTGTCTACCACCCGGGATGTCGTGCCCGTGCGCCCCGGCACGAAGTCGCCGTAGGCTGGAGCCATGCCCACCGCACACCTGACCCTGATCGGCAAGCCCGGTTGTCACCTCTGCGACGACGCACGTGACTTGGTCGGCAGTGTCGTGGCCAAGCTCGCCGACGACGTGTCGGCCCCAGAGATCACGTTCGAGGAACGGTCCATTCTCGATGACGCCGAGCTGCATGAGCGCTACCTGGAGGACATCCCGGTGCTCCTCATCAACGGCAAAGTGCACAATTATTGGCGCATCGATCCCGTGCGCCTGCGTACCGCCCTATTGGAGGTCTCATGACCATTCGTCATATCGTCTGCTGGAAGCTCAACGCGCTGACCCCGCGCAAGAAGGCCGAGGATGCCGCGGGCATCGTGGCCGGCCTCGAGGCCCTCGTGGGTGTCGTTCCCGAGATTCGTGCTCTGACGGTCGGGCCGGATGTTGCCGGCAACGAAAACTGGGACGTCGCTCTCATCGCTGACTTCGACGATCTCGAGGCGCTCGACCGCTATCAGAGGCACCCGGAGCACAAGAAGGTCGGCGCATTCATCCGCACCGTCGTCGCCGATCGCCTGGCCGTCGACCTCGAGGTCTAACCCGGCGCTAGCAGTATTTCCCGGCCGCCGGCATTCGCTGGCGCAGCTGATGCCGGTCAGTTTGCGACTCGCCGGGCCAAACGGATGCTGCCGCCGGCCTGTCGCAGAATTTAGCGGCTTTACGCACCCCGCGGCCCGAGCGAGACGCCGAAGCTACGGCTCGAGACGGGTCGGGCCGCGGAACAGGTAGGTGACCTCGCGAATCGACGCCTGGTGCAGCATGAGCATCAAGACCCGGGCCAGGCCCATGCCGAAACCGCCGTGCGAAGGAACTCCGTAGCGGAAGAAGTCGAGGTAGCCCTCGATTTCCTTCGGATCGAGGCCCTTCTCGATGGCCTGAGCTTCGAGCACCTCGATGCGGTGCTCGCGCTGGGCACCGGTGGAGATCTCGGTGCCGTTGAAGATGAGGTCATAGCTCTTGGTGATCGACGCGTCGCCCTCGTGACGCATGTGATAAAACGGGCGGATGCTCGAGGCGTAGTCGGTGAGGAACACGAATTCGTGCCCATATTTCTCGGCCACGTACGCGGCGATCTGGCGTTCGCCCTCCGGGTCCATGTCGTCGTCGTCGCGGGGAACCTCGTAGCCGCGGCTCTTGACGATCTCCTTGGCCTCGGCCAGGGGAATGCGCGGGAACGGCGTGCTCGGAACGGTCACTTCAACGTCGAACAGGGACTTGACCTCGTCTCCGTGCTTTTTCTGTACGGCGGTGAACCCGGCGACCATGAGGTCTTCGTGCAGCGTCATGACGTCGTCGTGGCTGTCGATCCAGCTGATCTCACTGTCGACGCTCGTGAACTCGGTGGCGTGCCGGCTCGTGAACGAGGGGTCGGCTCGGAACGCCGGGCCCACCTCGAAGATTTTGCCGAAGCCAGCTGACTGGGCCATCTGCTTGAAGAACTGCGGGCTCTGCGCAAGGTAGGCCTTGGTGTCGAAATAGCCCACCTCGAACAATTCGGCGCGCGACTCACTCGCACTCGCCATGAGCTTGGGCGTGTGCAGTTCGATGAAGTCGTGCTCGATCCAGTACGTGCGCAGCGCGTGCTCGAACGTGGTCTGGATGCGGAAGATGAGGTTCTGCTTGGGGTTGCGCAGGTCGAGAAAGCGCCAGTCCATGCGCTTGTCGAGGCTTGAGTCGGCCGCGATCGGCGTCTCCGGAATGGCGGCGGACACCACTGTCAGGGTGGTGAGCTTGATCTCGATGCCGCCGAGCTTGACCCGTTCGTCGTGCTTGAGCTGGCCCGTCACGGTGACGAAGGTGCCCTGGGCGAGGCCCGAGATGCTGGTGGCTGGCTCGTCGGCGACGACGACGCCATCGGCATCCGTCGTGCGAGGGTTGACCAGCTGCACGGCGCCGGATTCGTCGCGCAGAACGACGAATTGCACCTTTTTCTGGTCTCGAACGGTATCGACCCAGCCGGACACCGATACGGGGCCGTCGTCGAGAGCGGACAGGTTCTTGATCAATACGCGCGAAGTCACACGTCAAGTTTAGCCGTTGCCGCCCGAGCGGCCCGCTCACGGCGGTTTCTAGGGTGACCCCTCCGTAGACTGGTTGGGTGGTAGCTAGTCAAGTTCATCTCGTGCGTCACGGTGAGGTTTTCAACCCCGAACGCGTGCTCTACGGACGGTTGCCGCAGTACCGACTCTCCGAGCGGGGCGTGCTTATGGCTGCTGCTGCCGCGGAGGAATTAGTGGAACGTGGCCGCGCGGTCGTACGCGTCATCGCCTCGCCCCTGCAACGCGCGCAGGAATCGGCGGCGCCGATCGCCGCAGCCTTCGCGCTCGCGATCGACACCGACGAACGCATCATCGAACCAACGAATGCCTTCGAGGGCAAGAGGATGCGTGGCCCCGACGGCGCGTTGCGCGACCCGCGCAACTGGCCGGCGCTGATCAACCCGTCGAAGCCGAGCTGGGGAGAACCCTTCCGTTCAATCTCTGCCCGCATGCTCGCGGCGATCGACGACGCCTGGAACTCGGTGGATGAGGGTGACGTCGTGCTGGTCAGTCACCAGCTGCCGATCTGGATGGTGCATCGGGCCCTGGCTCATGAACGCCTCGCCCACGACCCGCGCAAACGCCGGTGCGACCTGTCGAGTATCACCACCCTGTGCTGGCACGGCGATCATTTCGCCGAAACCGCCTACGTCAGCCCGGCGCTGGCACTTCTAGACCCAAGCAACGATGTGGGTGCTGTATGAATCGCCACCGTGTGAACCAACGCCGCCGCCTCGGCCCCCTGCTGGCCGGGCTGGCCGCCGGTGCCCTGTTGCTCTCGGGTTGCTCCTCCGACCCGCTCGCGGATCAGTACCGGGAAGGCTCGAACAAGGGTTTCATCGCCGGCGACGGAAGCGTCACCGAAATTGCCGTCGCCGATCGCGGTGACGCCATTGACTTCTCGGGCGTGACAGAGACGGGCGAGCCGGTCACGAGCGCCGACACGCTCGGTGAAGTTCTCGTGGTCAACTTCTGGTACGCGAGCTGTGCACCGTGCCGCGCCGAGGCCTCCGATCTGCAGGGCCTCAACGCGCAGTTTGAAAACAAGGGCGCGAGTTTTCTCGGTGTCAATGTGCGAGACCAGGCCCCGAACGCCATCGCATTCAACGAGACCTATAGCGTGACCTACCCCTCGGTGCTCGACGTTGATACCGGCGCCATGCAACTCGCGTTCAGCGGCAGCATTCCGCCGAACGCGGTGCCGACCACCCTGGTGCTCGACGCCGAAGGGCGGGTCGCGGCGCGCATTCTGGGCCAGGTCACCTCGCCGTCCATTCTGGAGACCCTGATTCGGGACACGATCGCGGAGACTGGCACGACCGAGTGAACAATCCCTTCGGAGAGATCGTCTTCAGCGGCCAGCTACTCTTCGCTATTCCCATCGCACTCCTCGCCGGCCTCGTTTCGTTCGCCTCACCGTGCATCCTGCCGCTGGTTCCCGGTTACCTCGCCTACATCGGTGGCTTCGCGGACGGACGCACCGGCGCCTCCCAGCGTGATCGTCGCGGCCGCACCCGGCTCCTGGCCGGGGTCGGCCTATTCGTGCTCGGCTTTACCGTGGTGTTCGTGCTCACCGGCGTGGTCTTCGGTGCCGCCGGATTCTGGCTCAACTCCTACCGCGACCTGATCACGCGCCTCGCCGGCGTGGTGGTCATCTTGCTGGGCCTGGTCTTCGTCGGCCAGTTCGGTGCCATGCAACGCACCGTCAAGACCAACTGGCGCCCCAAAATGGGTCTCGCCGGCGCCCCCGTACTCGGTGCGGTCTTCGCGGTGGGCTGGACGCCGTGCACCGGGCCCACGCTCACGGCCATCAACTCGCTCAGTCTCGGCACCGGTTCGCCCTGGCAGGGCGGACTGCTCGCCCTCTTCTACTCTCTCGGGCTCGGAATTCCCTTCCTCCTGATCGCCCTCGGCCTCAACTGGGCCACCGGATCGGTCGCATTCCTCAAACGGCATATTCGTGCCATCAACCTGTTCGGCGGTGTTCTGCTCGTCGTCATCGGAGTACTCATGGTGAGTGGCATCTGGAACACCTGGCTCCTCGATTTGCAAGGGGTGATTGGCAACTTTGTCCCGGCCATCTGACCACTACGATTCCCGCCGCGAGGCGCCGCAGACCGGTGTCGTGCAGCCCAAGCTCGGCCTGACCGGCTGGCTTCGCTGGTTCTGGCGTCAACTCACGAGCATGCGCACCGCCCTCTTTCTGCTGCTCATGCTCGCCATCGCGTCCATTCCGGGCTCGCTCGTGCCGCAACGCACGAGCGACCCGAACGGGGTCACCCAGTACTTCACCGACCACCCCGACCTGGCGCCGATTCTTGACAAACTGCAGGCCTTCGACGTCTACACCTCGGCTTGGTTCTCGTCGATCTACCTGCTCCTGTTCATCTCGCTCATCGGCTGCGTCATCCCGCGCACCAAACATCACTTCCAGGCCCTGCGCGCCAAGCCGCCGACCACGCCGGCTCGCCTCGGACGCTTGTTTGGTTTCACCACGCAAGACGCGCCGGCGCACACGGATGCCCGCGACGCCATCACGTACGCCCGCACCGTCCTGAAATCCAGCGGCTACCGCGTCGCGCGCTTTGATTCCGACACTGAGTCATCCGTTTCGGCCGAGCGCGGCTACCTGCGGGAGACCGGCAACCTTGTCTTTCACGCTGCGCTGGTCGGCATTCTGATTACCGTTGGATTCGGCGGCGGCTATGGTTTCAGCGGCCAGCGAGTGCTCGTCGAAGGCCAGACCTTTGTGAACACGCTGCTCGCCTACGACTCTTTCAACCCGGGACGATTCTTCGACGACACCACTCTCGACCCGTACACCCTCAGCCTGGATGACTTTTCGGTCTCCTACGAACAACGGAATCTGCAGGCCTACGGCCAGCCGATCGACTTCACTGCCGACGTGACCGTTACGCCCAAGGGCGAGGCTGCCGAGCCCGGCGCCGTCAAGGTCAACGGACCGCTACGCACCAACGAGACGAGCATCTACCTGCTCGGCAACGGGTACGCACCGACCATTCAGGTGACGGCCCCCGACGGTACCGTCGTCTTTTCAGACTCCGTGCCATTCTTGCCACAGGACGCCAACCTCACCTCGCTCGGCATCGTGAAAGTGCCCGACGGACTGGCCGAGCAGCTCGGCATGATCGGCTTCTTCTATCCCACCCAGGACAAAGCAGCCTCCGGCGCGAACTTCTCCAGCTACCCCGACCTCGAATACCCGCTGCTCACTCTGAACGTCTATACCGGCGACCTCGGTCTCAATGCCGGCGTGCCGACATCCGTTTATGCCCTCGACACCGACACCCTGGCGCAGCAGACCGGCGGTAAGACCGGTGTGTCCTCGATCGAGCTGAAGCCGGGTGCATCGGCCGAGCTGCCGGGCGGCCTCGGTACCGTCAGCTTCATCGACAACAATCCGGCGTCCTCGGCGGCCGGCGATTTCACCCAGTCGGTTCCGCGCTTTGCGAGCTTTGACATTCATCACGACCCCACACAGATCTGGCTGATCTCCTTTTCCATGCTCGTATTGTTCGGTCTGTTCACCGGGCTGCTCGTGCCGCGTCGCCGTGTTTGGGTGAAGGCAACGATCCGAGCCGACGGAACCGTGCACCTCGAATACGCCGGCTTGGCCCGTGGCGATGACCCGGCCCTCGAGGCCGCCGTCAGCGCGGTGGCCGCGCGTCATCTCAAGCTGTTGAAGACCCACCAAACCGTCGTCGCCACCCCCGAATCGACTTAGGATTGCACCGTGAATCTGATTGACTCCGCACTACTCAACTCGTACTCGCTCTACGCGCTGTATTCGGCAATGGCCATCTACGCCCTCGCTTTCATCGCCTTCGCAGTCGACCTCGCGCGTCGTTCGAGCGCCGTGGGTGCGATTGAAGCCGCCGACCTGGTCGAAACGGACGCTGCCTCCTCTGCCGGGTTTGCCACGTCCGCCGGCAGCACCATCACCCTGAAGCGACCCGTGCTGTCGCGCATCAGCGCCCGCATGGACGACGACGCGGCGCTACCGTACGGCCGCTCGTCGAGCCTGCGCGTAGGAGTTGCGCTCACCGTACTGGGCTGGGCGTCGCACCTCGCGGCGACCATCATGCGCGGCGTCGCGGCCGACCGGGTGCCGTGGGCGAACATGTACGAGTTCGCGCTGACGGGCACGCTGCTCATCATGACGGTATTCCTGATCGTGCTGATCCGCGCCGACCTGCGTTTTCTCGGCACCTTTGTCACCGGTCTCGTGCTGGTACTGCTCGGCGTGGCAGCCCTGCAGTTCTATGTAGAGGTCGCTCCACTGCCGCCGGCACTGCAGTCGGCCTGGCTGGTCATCCACGTATTCGTGGCGTCGTTGGCCACCGGGATGTTCGCGCTGGGCTTCGCGCTGTCGACCGTGCAACTACTGCAATTCCGGCGCGAAAACAGAACGCTCGAGGCCGCCGCGCCGCGCTCGGCCGTGGCATCCGGTCGACGCCTGCGTTTTCTGGCCACTTTGCCGTCGTCGGCGACACTGGAAAACCTGGCCTACCGCATCAACATCATCGGCTTCATTCTGTGGACCTTCACCCTCATGGCCGGTTCGATCTGGGCCGAACAGGCTTGGGGGCGGTACTGGGGCTGGGACACCAAAGAGGTGTGGACCTTCATCATCTGGGTCATCTACGCCGGTTATATCCACGCCCGCGCAACCCGCGGCTGGCGCGGATCGCGTTCGGCGTGGCTGGCGATCATCGGTTTTTCCGCCGTCATGTTCAACTTTGGCATCGTCAACGTGTTCTTCAAGGGTTTGCACGCTTACTCGGGCCTGTAGCCCTTCGTTTACCGCTCCTCAGCGGCGACCAGGGCGTGCGAGCGCGCGAGTCGCGCGAGCCACCAGTCGCGACGCTCGGGACTGGCCGCGTGCTGGTTGAGGAGAGCAGCGTCTGGCACGACTCGGCGCACCGGGATAGCCCCCGCTACCGGGAGCAGCGGCTGGTCCGTGACATCCTCGGCGAGCAGTGAGGCGGTGCCGAGGCCACAGTCGAAGTACAGTCCAGGAACGGATGCCGCGAGGTGCGCGCCCATCGAGAGCCCGATCGACGTATCGAGGGCGCTGGAGACCACGACAGGCAGCCCGGTCTGACCGATGATCGACAGTGCGGCGCGGATGCCCCCAAGCGGCTGGGCCTTGATGACGAGGATGTCGGCGGCGCCGGCCCGCGCCACGGCGAGCGGGTCACCGCTCTTGCGCACGCTCTCGTCGGCGGCAATCGGTACGCTCAGGTAGGTGGTGCGCTGGCGAATCTCGGCCAGTTCAGGCACGCTCATGCACGGCTGTTCGACGTATTCCAGGTCGAAAGCGTTCAATGCGTGAATGGCGTGTTCGGCTTCGTCCACGTTCCACAGGCCATTCGCATCGATGCGAATACGACCCTCCGGACCGAGTACGCGGCGTACCTCGGCCACCCGGGCGACATCGTCGGCCAGGGCCTGATCCGGGCTGGCGACCTTGACTTTTGCCGTGCGACAACCGGGAAAACGTGCGAGCACTTCTTCGACCTTGCCCGCTGGCACGGCCGGTACCGTGGCGTTGACTGGAATGCTCGTACGCAGGGCGTGCGGCGTGCTCTGCCAGCCGAAGTCGATGGCGGCGCGCAACCAATTGGCGGCCTCGGCATCATCGTATTCCACGAACGGGGAGAACTCGGTCCAGCCCTCTGGGCCTTCCAGCAGCAGTGCTTCCCGATTGTCCAGCCCGCGAAACCGGTCGAACAGCTTCAGGGAGACGACGTGCGCGGAACCGAGTAACTCATCCAGTGAGGGCATCATGGACCCAGTGTGTCAGCCTCCGGCTGGGTAGACGGCCAGAGCCTCGCTCATCCCGGCGTACAGCTCGTCGCCATCGATCTCGATCTCGATCTGGATCTGGATCGATTCGATGGAACGGCCGCTGGGCGAACATGATTTCTTGTCGCACACGGTGTCGATGCGGTCTAAGGCTCGTCCTTCACAACGCCCGGCTGCACTGCCGCAGAGCTGGTTTCCGGAACGATTTGCAGTCCGCCGGAGGAATTTGCCGTCGCCATGAGCGCTTCGATCCACTCGCGGTTGAGCGTGGGCGCACGGCTGCCAAAATACTTGTAGGCGATGGGGATTCCTGGGTGGAGCCAAATCGTGATGCGTCCTTCTCCGGCCGGCAGCTCGTCGCGCCACGTGAAGTAGAACGATTCCCCACGGCGCAGTTTGGCGCCGATCACGACCTGAATATGGGCGAGTACGCGATCGTCAAAGTCTGCGGTTAGGGTCGAGTCGTAGGTTAGTTTTCCCATGTCGCGCTCCTGCTGGCGTGCAATCGATACGGTCGGCGTTTAGTCCCGCAGATAATGTTCCAACCGTGGCACGTGCAGCAGGGCGAGGGCACGCTTCTCAATCTGGCGCACTCGTTCCCGGGTGACGCCCTCAGTGTGGGCGATCTGGTCGAGGGTGCGCGGTTCGTTACCGTCGAGGCCGAACCTGGCTCGCAAAATAGAACGTTCCCGTGGCGGAAGTGTGTCGAGAAAATAGCGGATGTCTGCCGCTCGCAGCGTCAGCGTGGCATGTTCGTCGGGTTGGGGGAGGTCGTCATCAATGATCAGTTCGGCCATATCGCCGGCACCGTCACCGACCGGAGTGTGCAGGGAGATCGGTTCGTTGTCGTATTGCAAGAGGCGCAGCACGTCGCGCACGGGAAGCTGGGCGGCTTCGCCGATTTCCCGTGCCGTCGGGTCACGGTCGAGCACGCTGGTCAGGTCGCGACGAATGCGCTTGATTTTATTGAGCTTTTCGGCGGTGTGTACCGGGATGCGGATCATGCGGGATTTATCAGCCATGCCGCGGTGGATTGCCTGGCGAATCCACCAAGTGGCGTAGGTGGAGAATTTGTAGCCGGTCATGAAGTCGTACTTTTCGACGGCACGAACGAGCCCCATGTTGCCGTCCTGCACGAGGTCCATGATGGGCACTCCGCGGCCGGAATAGTGCTTGGCGATGCTCACGACCAAACGCAGGTTGGCCTCGATGAACTGATTCTTGGCGCGGCGCCCGTCGTGTACAAGCCAGGACAGTTCGCGCTCTTCGGCCGAGTCGCGAGTACCGGCACCGTCGCCCTGCAGCAGCCTGGCCTCAGCGAAGAGTCCGACCTCGACGCGGCGCGCCAGGTCAACTTCCTGCTCGGCGTTGAGTAGGGTCCCCTTGCCGATGCGGCGCAGGTAGTCGCCGAAAGCATCCGTCGATGCGGCGGCATAATTGCCCGGCGAGGCTGATCGGCGAGGCGACGCGGGGGTCGTTCGTTGTTCCTGAGCGGTGGTAGTCATCGTTATGAGCCCCCGCATGTGATTTTCGTACCTTGCGTGATGTTCATGGCGACCTCCCCATACTTTCCAAGTCATTAGTACACCCCCGAACGGGGTGGGCGACAAGGGGTTGACTTCTTCGTTGTTCCAGATTACCTGAGGTTTTTTCGTCTTCTCAATCCCCAATCTTACGAGTTGGAAAATTCGAAAAGTCAATGTCGACGCCGCGTAGGCTGGCACTATGAGTGAACGGGTGCATGATTTCTCCTCCGGGCGCCCTCGCAACGCAGCAGCACCGTGGTGAGGCCGCTGCGGGCTCTCGTGCCGGAGCATCCGCCCGCCTTTCTCGCGGCGCTGAGGGATGCACTCGCGGGCAACGGACCGGCACTGATGCCGATGCCGACAGGCGGTGACAGGGTTCTTGAAGACGTGCCGATACGGGTCGCGGTTGTGATCGAAACCTCCGGGTCGACCGGCACGCCGAAACGGGTCATGCTCGCCACCAACGCACTGCTGGCCGGCGCCGCAGCCTCGGCTGTCGCCCTCGGCGGGACCGGACAATGGCTGCTCGCTCTACCCGTGCACTACATCGCCGGGGTGCAGGTGCTCGTGCGTTCGATCACCGCCGAAACCAACCCGCTCGTGCTTCCACCCGGCCACTTCGATCCGGAGAACTTTCTTCGGCTAGCCGAGACCATGACCGAGCCGCTGCGCTACACCGCGCTGGTGCCGGTGCAGCTGGCCCGCCTGCTCGACGCAGCGGATGACCCGGCACTGCTGGCTGTGCTGCGTCGCTTCACCGCGATTCTGGTCGGCGGGCAAGCGATCAGGCCCGATCTCATTGCTCGGGCAGCTGAACTGGACGTGCGAGTCGTGCGCACCTACGGGTCGTCGGAGACCGCTGGCGGCTGTATCTACAATGGTGTTCCGATCGGTGACACCCTCGCGCGGGTTGTCGACGGGCAGCTCGAACTATCAGGCTCCGTGCTCGCTGAGGGCTACCTCGGCGATGAAACGCGCACCCGTGAGCGCTTTGTAGTGGAGCACGGTGTGCGCTGGTACCGCACCGGCGACCTCGGCGAAATCGACCCGATAACCGCTCGGGTCACGGTGCTGGGTCGCGCCGATAACGTGATCATTTCGGGCGGCGAGAAGGTGTCACTCGATGCCGTCGAAGGCATCGTGCGGTCCTGCCCCGGTTTCGAGCAGGCTGTTGTGATCGGGGCCGACGATGACGAGTGGGGGCAGGTTCCGGTCGTAGTGACCGGGGGCAACCCTGTGAACTTTTCCGACGTGGTGGCATCCGTTGTGGCGGTGCTCGGGCGTGCAGCCCGGCCTGCACGCGTCATGCTGGTGGCGGCGATTCCATTACTGGCTTCGGGCAAGCCTGACCGGCGCACACTGGCCAGTACTGCGCTCCCCAGTACTGCGCTGCCCAGTACTGCGCTCCCCAGTAACATGGGGGCGTGGCACAAGGAGCTCGGCCGGTCAGGCCCAAACAACAACGATTGAACCCCGCGGCGAAGCTGGCTGGTCTTGATCCCGCCAGGAAGGCCAGCGGCAAATCAGGCCATCCGGCCATCAAGAACGGACCACCCCGCAAGGGGCCGGCCGCGGTCAAACCGGCCACCGCTGCCGACTGGGTATCGGGCGCACGCCTGCGTACTCTGCCGCTCGCCGTTGCTCCGGTGCTGCTCGGTACCGGCGCCGCGATCGTGGCGAGCGGACCCGGCGTCTACCATCCGGTGCGCGCGCTGCTTGCACTTGCCGTGGCGCTGCTCCTGCAGATCGGCGTCAACTATGCCAATGACTATTCCGACGGCATTCGAGGCACCGACGCCTTTCGGGTCGGACCAGCCCGGCTCACCGGCGGCGGCGTCGCCAATCCGCGCACCGTGCTGCGCGTGGCCCTGATCTTCTTTGGCCTTGCTGCCATGGCTGGCATCACGCTCGTCATTCTGACCCAGTACTGGTGGCTATTGCTCGTTGGCGTTGTGGCCCTCGCCGCAGCGTGGTTCTACACCGGCGGCAAGAAGCCCTACGGCTACCAGGGCCTGGGTGAAGTGTTCGTGTTCGTGTTCTTCGGTCTCGTAGCCACCGCGGGCACGACCTATGTGCAGGTCGGCGACTTCACCACCGAGAGCGTTCTCGGTGGTGTGGCGATGGGGCTGATCGCCTGTGCCGTGCTCATGGTCAACAACCTGCGTGACATCGTGCCAGACAAGGCCGCCGGCAAGCGCACCCTCGCGGTGCGAATCGGAAGCACGGCCTCCCGGGTCGTCTTCTGCATTTTCCTGCTGCTGCCGTTCGTGATCGCGGGTCTTTTCAGCCTGATCTATCCGCTCGGAATCTTTACGTTCTTCGTGCTGCTGCTGGCTCTGCCGGCCTGCCTCATCACGATCACCGCCACGTCCGCGAAAGAATTCATCCTCGCCCTGAAGCTGACGAGCCTCGCGGCGCTGGCTTACGGCCTGCTATTGGGACTTGCTTTCGCGTTCTGACTCGACACGCTCCTGGGCACTCATCAGCGAGTCCTCGATCTCAGAATCCGGGTTGGCGGTCTGCTTGTCGGGGTGCCGCGCGTGGTAGAGATCGCGGGCAACACTTGCGCGGGACTTGCCCAGCAGAAGATACGACAAGCACAGGCCGACCAGCGCGGCGATCACAGCGGACGCCCAGGGCCACAACCCCAGGGACAGGAGAATTGCCAGGGGTACGGCAAACATTAAGACACGCAACACGGAGTAGTACAGCCAAGGGGGCAGGAATTTCATAAATCAAGCTTAGAATGCCGCGGCTGAGTAGGCGCACATGTCTCTCACGGTCAAGCGGCTTACAATCTAGGTATGCCCAAGCTCTTGATCGGACTAGGACTGGCCCTCGTCATCCTCACCGTCTACACCCTTGTGGACTGTGCAATGTTCGACCGCAAACGCATTCGCGGATTGCCGCGCTGGGTCTGGATTTTCGTCATCGTCCTCGTGCCACTGATCGGCCCACTGCTCTGGCTGCTCGTCGGCCACGGGCGCTCCGCTCCCGCGACCCGGTCCTTTCGCTCGGTGGCTCCCGATGACGACCTCGAATTTCTGCGCGGGCTGAACAGTGATGGTCCCGACGGCGCCGGTCTGAAGGACGGCAACGCGAAATCCGACACCGGCCAAAACCGCCCCTTCAACGAGAAAGACCAGCAGGAACGCATTCGCCGTATGGAGCAGGACCTCGCGGACCTAGACAAGAACGACCCAACTCCCGGGGAAGCGACGAAGAAGAAAAAGAAGAACGAACCGGGTGACGGCGAGCAGCCTGGCCGGCGGGATGCCTGAAAGCCTCACGAGCAGCCCGGCGACCGATTTCAGTTTCGCGCTTTTGGACGAATTCGTTCGGCTGGGGGTTCGTGATCTGGTGCTTTGTCCCGGGGCGCGCTCGCAGGCTCTCGCCTTAGCCGCAGCGGCGCTGGAACAAGCCGGAAGCATCCGCTTACACGTGCGCACCGACGAACGCAGCGCCGGTTTTCTCAGCGTGGGCCTCGCCCTTGAGACCGGCCTGCCAGCGCTCGTCGTGGTGACGTCGGGCACGGCGGTCGCCAACCTGCACCCGGCCGTGCTCGAGGCGCACCATGCCGGGGTGCCCATGATTTTGCTGACGGCCGACCGCCCGGCCGAGCTGCGCGGTATCCGCTCGAACCAGACCACCGTACAGTCAGGCCTGTTTGGGGTCGCCACCCGGCTGTGCCTCGATGTTCCGGCGCCGGTCGGTGAGCCCGATGAGGACGGCATCGCCGTGGCGCTGGCACGGCAGGCAATGGATGCTGCAACCGGCGTTTCGACCGCGGCTCCCGGCCCGGCACAACTCAACCTGGCCTTTCGCGAGCCACTGTCGGCTGCGCGGCCTGCCCGCCCTTCCCTGACGACACGCGCTATCCGCGTAGCGCCGGCTACATCAAGTGATGGGCCGGCCATGCTCCTCGCGCCGGGACTGCGCACGGTCGTCGTGGCCGGTGATGGTGCCGGACCTGAGGCCGAAGAGCTGGCCCACGCCGGTGGCTGGCCGTTGCTGGCCGAGGTATCGAGCGGCGCTCGGTTCGGCCCGAATTTGATCGTGCACTACCGGGAACTACTCGCTGCCGCCGATCTCGGCGGCCAGGTGGAACGGGTGGTCGTGTTCGGTCATCCCACCCTCAGCCGAGAGATTCCGGCTCTCATCGCCCGTGAGGGTGTCGAGACCATCATTGTCGCAACGACCGGACTCGAATGGTACAACCCGGCCCATGCTGCACGCGCGTTCACCCGTTCGATCGGCGCGGACGCCGAGTGTGTGCTGGCGGCCCGGACGCCCGCGGCACGGGAATGGCTCGGACGCTGGGTCATGACCAGCAGGGCTCGTGCAGAGGCCGCGGCTGATGAAGGGCGGGCACCGATCGATAAACGCGGCATAACCCGCGCTGAATTGGCAGTCTTGCGAGCCCCGCTGACGCGGACGCTGCTCGTCGACGCGGTCTGGCGTGCATCGTGGCCGCACGACCGGCTCGTGCTCGGCGCGTCCCGGCTGATCCGCGAGGCCGATAAGCGCGTTCCCGGCAAGAAGATCACCGTGCTGTCCAACCGTGGACTGGCCGGCATCGACGGCACTATTTCGACCGCGATCGGGGTGGCGCTGGCCAGCCAGGCCGAGCCCGAGCCACGTTCGGTCGGCGTGACCCGGGTTCTGATGGGCGACCTCACCTTTCTTCACGATGTCGGTTCGCTGCTGCTCGCCCCGGGCGAACCAGAACCCCGGCTGCAGGTCATCGTCGGCGTTGACGGTGGTGGCAGCATCTTCGACGGCCTGGAGGTCGCCGCGACGGCTTCGGCCGCAGCGATGGACCGGGTGCTCTACACCCCGCGCAGCGTCGATCTGAAGGCGCTCGCCGCCGCCTACGGCTGGGACTATGAGATTGCGGCCACGAGATCCGAGTTGGACCGCGCCCTCACCGGCGCCCCGACCCGCCCCAGCATCCTCGAGGTTCCGCTAGTTCGTTAGCGGTTCGAATCAACCGAAGGCTTCGACGATCGGACGGAACTTCATTTTGGTTTCGGCGAGCTCGCGGTCGGGGTCGGAGTCCAGCACGATGCCACAGCCGGCGTACGCGGTGATGCCGCCGGCGGGTACTACCTGCGCGCAGCGCAACGCAATCGCCCACTCGCCATCGCCGTCGGCGCCTACCCAGCCGACCGGTCCGGCGTAGCGGCCACGGTCGAACGGTTCAAGTTCGCGAATCAGGGCCAGAGCAGCCTCGGTCGGGGTTCCGGCGACCGCAGCAGTCGGGTGCAACGCTGCGATCAAATCGAGAGACGTCGACCCGTCGCTCAGGGTGCCTTCCAGATCGGTCGCGAGGTGCCAGAGATTGGGGAGTTTCACCGTGAACGGAATCTCGCTCGTGGCGAGCGCCGAGGTGTGCGGGCGTAGCGACTTGAGCACGCTCTGCACGGCAAATTCGTGCTCGTCACCGTCTTTCGAGGAGGTCGCCAGGGCGAGGGCCGCCTCGCGATCTTCCTCAGCATCCGCTCCCCGGGAGATCGTGCCGGCCAACACGCGGGCGTTGACCGAACCGTGGTCGGCGCGAATAAGAGTTTCGGGGCTCGACCCGATGAGGCCGTCGACGGCGTAGGTCCAGCAGTCCGGGTAACCAAGCGCGAGTTTGGTGATGGCGCGGCGCAGGTCGGACTCGGCCGGCACCCGCCCGACCAGGTCGCGAGCGAGCACGACCTTATTGACCCGTTGACTTTGAATCCGCGAGACGCCCGAGCTGACTGCTGTGCGAAAATCTTCGGGGGGCAGCGTACCGGGCAGCAGGGCGATGCGGTACTCGTCGCCGAGCGGATGCAGCGTCAGCGGGTTTTCGGGAGCGCTCTGCCCGGTCTCCCAGATGCGCGTCACCCAGCATTGGCCGTCCTGGCGGCCGACGATGATCTCGGGAACGATGAGCACGCTGGTCTCGGCAGACGTCTCATCGAAGGCGAAAGCACCGAAGGCGAGCAGCCCGCTACCAGCGCGGGCGAGCGGGTCGGTCACGGTGGCCAAGGCGACGACTTGTTTCCAGGCGGCCGCGGCATCCGTCATGCGGGTCGGGCCGGAAAACTCGAGTCGCAGTGCGCAGCCGATGCCGGCCAGGCCCTGGTTGCGACGCATCCAGAGTAGGGGCGTACGGCGATCGAGCAGCAGGATCAGTTGGCGGATATCGGCCATCGGGGAGGTTTCGACCGTCAAGGCCCGCACATTCACTTCTGTAGCCTACGCCCGCGCGTGTATGCCTCGGCAACCGTGCAGTTTCGGCGGGCCTAGGCATCCTAGAATGATGGGGTGAATAGAGCAGACCTGAACAAACGGCCCGCGCAGGTGGCTGCCATGTTCGACGAGGTCGCCGCCCACTATGACCGCACGAACACGCTGCTGTCGGTCGGCAACGCGTCGCTCTGGCGCGTCGCGACGACCAAGGCGGTCAACCCGCAATCGGGCGAACGCATTCTCGACATCGCGGCCGGCACGGGCACTTCGAGCGCGGCTCTCGCCCACAACGGGGCCCATGTCGTCGCCGCCGACTTCTCGGCCGGGATGATCGAGGTCGGTCGGGCTCGCCACGCGCACAATGAGCACATCGACTTCGTGCAGGCTGACGCGACCGCCCTTCCCTTCCAGGACAACGAGTTCGACGCCGTCACCATCTCGTTCGGACTGCGCAACGTGGTCGAGCCGAAGAAAGCCCTGGCCGAGTTTTATCGCGTGACCAAGCCCGGCGGGCGCGTCGTCATCTGCGAGTTCTCGACTCCACCATTGACGCTGGTTCGCCAGAGCTACTTTGCCTATCTCAACCACGTCATGCCGCGCGTCGTACGCCTCGCGTCCTCCAACGCCGAAGCCTACGACTACCTCGGCGAGTCCATCGCGGCGTGGCCGACCCAGCGGGTGCTCAGTGGATGGCTGCGCTCAGCCGGATACTCCGCCGTCGCCTACCGCAACCTCACCCTCGGCATCGTGGCCCTGCACCGCGGAACCAAGCCCTGACCAACTCGATAGGCTGTCTTACGTGAAATCCAGAGTCCCCGTGATTCGACGCACCGCGTCGGTGACTAGCCAAGCGGGCCTCGGCGAACGTATTTTCTCGACGTCCGCCGACCGCGGCTTGGCGGCGAATATCGATGCCGGCATCGTAAAGGTCGAAGCGGCGCTCATCGATGAGCTCGTCTACGCCAACGAAATCGCCACCGTTACCAGCCGCTACCTGCTCAATGCCGGTGGAAAACGCGTGCGTCCCATGCTCGCGCTGCTCACCGCGCACCTGGGCGGGGGCGTCGTGCCCGACGTTGTCACCGCAGCCACAGCTATCGAACTGACCCACCTGGCCTCGCTCTATCACGACGACGTCATGGACGACGCGGACAAGCGCCGCGGCGTGCCGAGCGCGCAAACCGTGTGGGGCAACTCCATCGCCATCCTCACGGGTGACCTGCTGTTCGCCCGTGCCAGCCAGTTGATGGCCCGCCTCGGTGAACGCGCCATCAAACTGCAGGCGACCACGTTCGAGCGCCTCGTGCTCGGTCAGTTTCAGGAGACGGTGGGCCCGCGCGCCGGCGAAGACCCGGTCACGCACTATATTCAGGTGCTCGCTGGGAAGACCGGTTCGCTCATCGCCGCGGCCGCCCAGGGCGGTGTGGTGTTCTCCAACGCCCCGGCCGAGTACGAGCAGCCGGTCGTGGACTTCGGTGAGAAGATCGGCGTGGCCTTTCAGCTCATCGACGATGTGCTCGATCTGTCACCGCAGCCGCAGGAGACGGGCAAAGTGCCGGGAACGGATTTGCGGGCCGGTGTGGTCACGCTTCCGGTGCTTCGATTGCGCGAACGTGCTGCGAGCGATGGGGCATCCGCTGATCTGCTGGAGCGGCTGGAACGTGACGTGATGACGGCCGGTGCGCAACAGGGCGCGGAAGCGGACGCGGCAATCACCGCGCTGCGCGAGCACGCCGTCACGGCCGAGACCCTGGCCGAGGCACACGGCTGGGCCCGCGACGCCGTCGCCGCCCTCGCTCCGCTGCCGAATGGTTCGGTCAAGAAAGCCCTCACCCGATTCGCCGAGTCCATCGTCGAGCGCTCCAGCTAGATCCAGTCGAGAGCGGGCGAGGGCTTGGGCCCGGCCCGTCCGCGCAGTAAGGAATCTTCAGTGACCAAATTGAGACTGGCCATCGTCGGCGCAGGACCGGCGGGCATTTATGCCGCCGATATTCTGCTCAAAGCCGAGCGCAACTTTGAGGTCTCGATCGACCTGTTCGACCACCTGCCGGCGCCGTATGGCCTCGTGCGCTACGGCGTCGCCCCCGACCACCCCCGCATCAAGGGCATCATCACTGCTCTGCGGGGCGTGCTCGACAGTGGTGATATTCGTGTGTTCGGCAATGTGCGGTTCGGAGTGGACGTCACCCTCGACGACCTCAAGAAGCACTACAACGCGGTCATCTTCGCGACCGGCGCCGTGCAGGATGCCGACCTCAATATTCCAGGCGCGTCTCTGAACGGTTCATACGGCGCCGCCGACTTCGTGAGCTGGTTTGACGGCCATCCCGACGTACCGCGTACCTGGCCGCTTCACGCGCGCGAGATCGCCGTGATCGGCAACGGAAACGTGGCCCTCGACGTGTCGCGCATGCTCATCAAGCACGCCGACGACCTGCTTTCGACGGAGATCCCCGAAAACGTGTACGCCGGGTTGAAAGGGTCACCGGTGACCGACGTGCACGTATTTGGACGGCGTGGTCCGACATCCGTTAAATTCACTCCGCTGGAACTGCGTGAGGTGGGCGAGCTGAATGATGTGGACATGATCGTCTACGACGAGGACTTTGAGTACGACGAGGCCGCTCAGTCCGCCGTCGCGAGCAACAAACAGGTCTTCGTGATCGATAAGACGCTGAACCAGTGGCGTGCCCGCGAGACCGGCGCCGCCAGCCGCCGTCTGCACATGCACTTCTTCGCCAAGCCGGTCGAGTTGGTCGATGACGGCACAGGCCGGGTCGGCGCGTTTCGCTGGGAACGCACCATAACGGATGGCGCCGGCGGCGTCGTCGGCACCGGCGAAATTCGCGAGATCCCGGTGCAGGCCGTCTACCGAGCCGTCGGCTACTTCGGGTCGGAATTGCCGGACGTGCCGTTTGACAAGAAGCGCGGCATCATTCCCAACCGCGAGGGCCAGGTGCTACGCCGTGACCCGTCGGCCGGTACCGGCGGGCTGTTCAACCAGCAGATGTACGGCGTCTACGCGACCGGCTGGATCAAGCGCGGGCCGGTCGGTCTGATCGGCCACACCAAGAGCGACGCGATGGAAACGATTCGTCACCTGATCAATGACCTCGGGAACTGGTGGCGTCCCGAGTCGCCGTCGGAGGAGAGCATCGTGGACTTGCTCGATGCGCGCGGCGTGAAATACACCGGTCTGGACGGTTGGCACAATCTCGACCAGCACGAACTCGGGCTCGGCGAGGCTGTAGGCCGCACCCGCATCAAGGTTGTGGACCGCCACGAAATGGTGGCGGTGTCCCGCGCCGAGTAGCACTCCGAGTGCGCGCCTCCGCGGACGGGGCCCAGGCCCCGTCCGCGGGCCCAGTTTATAAACTGGGCCCCGGTTCACAAGGTGGGCCTGGCGGACAGAGGACGAGGGAGTCCCCCCTGCCGGAGAGGTCCGCTAGCGAAAGTTTGTGAACTGCAGGGCCACGTCAAGGTCTTTACCCTTGAGCAGCGCCATCACGGCCTGCAAATCATCGCGACTCTTCGAGCTGACCCGCAGTTCGTCACCCTGAATTTGGCTCTTGACGCCTTTGGGGCCCTCGTCGCGAATGATCTTGCCGATCTTCTTCGCGTTCTCCTGGTCGATGCCGGCCTTCATGCTCGTCTCAATGCGATATTCCTTGCCGGAGGCGAACGGCTCGCCAGCGTCGAGGCTGCGCAGTGAGATGCCGCGCTTGATCAGCTTGGCCTCGAACACTTCGAGGATCGCCTTGACGCGCTCCTCGGTGTTCGCTTTCATGAGCACCTTGTCACCGCTCATCGCGATCGAAGCTCCTACGTTCTTGAAGTCGTAGCGCTGTGCGACTTCTTTGTGCGCCTGGTTGAGGGCGTTGTCGACCTCCATCGGGTCGACCTTGCTGACGATGTCGAACGTTGAATCTGCCATTCCCCCATGGTATCCGACCCGCGAGAGTGCAAAAAGTGCGCGGTTAGACACCATACGCGAACACTCCTGTGCGGTCTCGAACATCGGCAATGGGTAGGCGGCGGATACCGCCGACATCGTGGCCTCACCGGCATCGGCGGCGACACGTCGACCAAGAAGCGCACCCCGCCGGCCAACCGGGGAGTGCCGCCCACCGGGTACCGGAAACGTCTCATCACGATTTCGATGCCCGTTGATTTCTCGGTGAGGCGTTTCGTCTTGTATTGTTAAAGCCGCGTCTCCGGTCAAGTGATTACACCTGGTCGGGAGCGCCTGGCGAGTTACCCAAGCGGCCAAAGGGATCTGACTGTAAATCAGACGGCGTAGCCTTCGTGAGTTCGAACCTCGCACTCGCCACGAGTACCACCAGGACAGGCAGGCCCTCGGGCCTGCCTGTTCTGGTTGAGGCCCTGCCTGTAGCGTGTGGGGATGATGCATCCCGCTCCGACCGAGCTGCTCGACCTTGCACGCACCGTCGCCCTCACCGCAGGCGCGCTCGCCCATCGGCGTCGCACCGAGGGGGTCGAGATTGCAGCCTCGAAATCGTCACCCGAAGACATCGTCACCGCGGCCGATCGCGAGGTCGAGTTGCTCATTCGCGGCCTGCTCGCAGACGCCCGACCAAACGACGGGTTTTACGGCGAAGAATCCGACGCATCCGCGCACACCAGTGGGCTCACTTGGGTGGTCGACCCCATCGACGGCACCGTCAACTACCTCTACGGCATTCCGTTCTATGCCGTCAGCATCGCCGTTGTGCAGGGTGATCCCGACCCGGCCAGCTGGAACACCCTTGCCGGCGCCGTCGTCAACCCCGCCCTCCGCGAGGTGTTCACCGCGTCGAAGGGTTCGGGCGCCTGGCTGGGCGACCAACGCCTGCACGTGAATCACGACGTTCCGCTCTCGCTCGCCCTGGCCGGCACCGGCTTCAGCTACGAGGCGGACCGGCGGGTGTGGCAGGCGAAAGTCGTGGGTGGTCTCATCGGCCAGGTGCGGGACATCCGTCGTCTCGGGTCGGCCGCACTCGACCTCTGCTCGGTCGCTTGCGGGCGTCTTGACCTCTATTTCGAACGCGGACTCAACCCATGGGACCACGCCGCCGGTGCCCTGATCGCGCGGGAAGCCGGCGCTCGGGTCGGTGCTTTGTACGCGGATGCCGAGGGCCGCGACCTGCTCATCGCCGCAGCTCCGGCCCTTTACGATCAGTTCTCACCGGTGCTCGCCGCGCTCTTCGAGTGCTTCCCGCCTGACGAGGGACCCCGCTGAAACTATGCCCACTACCCCCTTTTGGGTGTGATTGGTCGCTTTCCTCTGGTATTCTCAGGGTTGCGCGTTACCGTTAGCTGATTCGTTATATTGATCCTCCGTCATTTGGCGTTATTCAGAACGAGCACAAGATCCCGTCCGCCACGCCGAAAGCTGCACTTTGTCACGTCACACTCCACCCATGGACACCACCGTGTCCGGTGACAGTGACGGCGCCGTATTTCCCCCGGCAGAACCGGTAGCGCTGACTCGCCGGGAGCGTCGCGAGCGCGAGCGTGGGGCGTTCTCACAACTCGCATTATCGGTCACAGCACCGTTCACGGAAACCGCTGATGACCTCGCACGGCTCAGCCCGGCAGCCGATCTGATCGTCACGGCCGACCTGGACCTTGAACCGGTTGTGGTCATCGAGACTGACCGCATTGTTGCGGCTCGGCCGGTCGCCGACGCCGGGCCTACCGACTACGAGAAGTTGCTGGCTCCCGGCGTGACCCAATCGATCCCGACGGTCATTCCCGCTGCCGGTGAACGGCCGCGTCGCCATCGCATCGAGCAGAAGCCGGGGGAGACGTTTGCCCCCGCGCGCGATTTCGTTCCGGCCGGGGCGCTGCCCCGTCGCACCCCGCGTGCACGACCGCTCGGCAGCACCATGCGCAAGCGCGCGGCCAAAGGCGCTTCGATTCTCGCCATGTCGTTCGTGGCTCTAATGGCCGTGGCCACCTCGATTCCGGCCGAAGCGTTACTGTCGTCACAAGACGTGCAGGCATCCGTTCTTGAATCGCAGCGTGTTCCGGCAGCGGCCGATATGCAGAGCATGGATCTGGCTGGCGGTGACACCGTTACCGTCGTGCGTGACGGCTACAAGTCGAGCACCATCGCCGAAGTTGCTGAAGCCAGCGGTATCCGCATGGAAGACACCTTCACAAACAACCCGAACGGAACCATTCAGTGGCCGTTCGCCGTCGGTGTTCATATCGGCGACCAGATCGGCTACCGCAATTGCGCCGGTTGTTCGGTGAACCACGGCGGCCAGGACTTCAACCCGGGCGTCGGCGCACCGATCCAGGCCATCGCCGACGGTGTGGTCAGCTACGCCGAAGACGGTGAAGCCAGCCTCGGCGTTCACATGATGATCGACCACATGATCAATGGCGAGCTCGTCACCAGCGTCTACGCGCACATGATCCACGGATCGATGCTGTTCGCGGAGGGTGACGTGGTCAAGGTTGGCCAGGTCATCGGCAAGACCGGCAGTACCGGGATGTCGACCGGCCCGCACCTGCACTTCGAGATTCGTCAGGGCGGAATCACCGGCACCAAGGTCGACCCGCTCGCCTGGCTCTACGCCAACACCAACTAGCGCACCTCGGGTCCGGCCGCCCGTCGGCGCGCGCACAACTCCTGCAATTTCTTGCGTCCAAACAGGGCAGGCGCGGGAAGCCGCGGGGGTTTTTCGGAACGCCCGCAAATTGCAGGAGTTATGCGCGGTGGGCGGCCAGCTCACATTGCCGCCGCAGCCGGTTTAGCTCGGCTCGCTAAGCCCGCGCAGGAAGGACTCGAGCAGGCCCTTCGGTAGCGGAAACGGTGGCAGGCTGTCGAAGCTGAACAGATCGGCGTCATCGGTAATGGGTTCGAGTGCCACGACCTGGTCGTGCAGCAGTTCCATCTTCACATCAAGCCGGTTGGCGGCATCCGCTGCCTGCCGCAAGTCTTCTACCAGGGTGTCTGGCACGGCGCCGTTGTACTTGTAGTAGATCTTGTGTTCCAGGCTCGCCCAAAAGTCCATCGCGATCGTGCGGATCTGAATTTCGACGGTGACTGGCTGCACACGGTCGGACATGAATACCGGAATCGCGACGATGAGGTGCAGGCTCTGGTACCCGTTGGCCTTCGGTTCCCGGATATAGTCCTTGACTTGGAGCACTGTTATGTCGCGCTGTCCGGCGAGCATGTCGCGAACGCGATAGGTGTCGGAGATGAAGCTGCAGGTGATGCGAATTCCGGCGATGTCCTGGATATTGTCGCGGATTCCGGTCAGCTCGAGCGGGTGCCCCTTGCGGATGGCCTTCTTGAGAATACCCTCCGGCGACTTGAGTCGGGAACTGACGTGCTCGATTGGGCTGTAGTCGTGAATCGCACTGAATTCCTCCTTCAAAATGTTGATCTTGGTCAGTATCTCGTCGGTCGCGAACTTGTACGACATCATGAACCGGGTCAGTTCGAGCTTCAACTCCCGCATGGCGGCGATGCTCGCAGAGGTACTAGGCGAGACGCTGCCGGAGTCGGGAGAGACGACGCTGCCTGCGTCGGCCGCGCTGCCGACGGGTGCGTCGTCGAACGTGGTCATGGTTGAACGATGCGCAACCAGGCCGTCGTATCGCCCGGCAGGGTGCGACTGACGAGCTCTTCGCTCGCCAGCAGAACCTCGCCAGCGGGCAGCTGAACGGATGCCGACCCCGTATTCGCCACGACAATCACGTCGCCATTGCGGTACGCCGCGACCTCGGGGCCGAAGCCGTCGATCCACTCGACCGTGCCGGAGGCGAGGGAGTGCTCCCGGCGCAGTCGCAACGCGAGCTTGTACAGCTCGAGGGTTGATCCGGCCACGCCGTTTTGCTGGTCGCGAGCGAGCCCGGCCCATTCGGCCGGCTGCGGCAGCCAACTCTTCTCTCCGGTGCTGAAGCCGAACGACTCGCCGGCGGCTTCCCACGGAATCGGCACGCGGCATCCGTCTCGCCCGTAGCGTTCGCCGTTGGTGCGAAACCAGGTGGGGTCTTCGCGCGCATGGTCGGGCAGATCGACGGCCTCGGGCAAGCCGAGTTCCTCGCCCTGATACAGGTAGCTCGAGCCGGGCAGCGACAACATCAAAGCGGATGCCGCCCGCGCGCGCCGCAGTCCCAGAACAGTGTCGGGCAGTCCAACCGTCTTGGGGCCGATGCCGTGACCTTGCAGGTTATCGCCGGTGAGGGCGAGCCGGGAGGCGTGGCGCACGACGTCGTGGTTGGAGAGCACCCAGGTGCTCGGCGCCCCGACGTTGCCGAAAGCTTCGAGCGACTCGTCGATGACGCTCTTCAGCTGCGGCGCGTTCCACGGGGTCTCCAGGTAGGCGAAGTTGAAGGCCTGGTGCATCTCGTCTGGGCGTACCCACTTGGCCATCTGGCTGAGCGGATCAACCCAGGCTTCGGCCGCGAGAACGCGGTCGCCCGGGTAAGCGGCGAGCACCTGGTGCCAGTCGCGATAAATCTCGTGCACGCCGTCCTGCGCCCAATACGGGGCCGTCAGCGGCGTCTCGGCGCTGATCCCCGGTTCGAGAGCGGATGCCGGTGCCCCGCCCATGCTGCCGCCCTCGGCGGGAGGCGTGTAATCGGGGAGGCCGGGAGCCTTGATCATGCCGTGCGCAACATCCACTCGAAAGCCGTCGACGCCGCGGTCGAGCCAGAAGCGCAGCACCGCACGGAACTGCTCGCGCACCCACTCGCTGTCCCAGTCGAAGTCGGGCTGACTGCTGTCGAACAAGTGAAGGTACCACTGGCCGGGGGTGCCGTCCGGATCGGTCGTGCGGGTCCAGGCGAGGCCGCCGAAGACGGACTCCCAATTGTTCGGAGGTAGCTCGCCGCTTTTGCCCTTGCCGTCGCGGAAGGTGTAGCGGGCGCGCTCCTCGCTGCCAGGGCCGGCGGCGAGGGCAGCTTGGAACCAGCCGTGGTCACTCGAGGAGTGATTGGGCACGATGTCGACGATGACTCGGATTCCGAGGTCGTGGGCGGTGCGCTGCAGCACGTCGAAGTCGTCGAGGGTGCCGAACAACGGGTCGACGTTGCAGTAGTCGGAGACGTCGTAACCTGCGTCGCGTTGTGGCGAGGTATAAAAAGGAGACAGCCAAATGGCATCAATGCCCAGGTCTTTGAGCTGCGGCAGTCGCGCGCTGATGCCGGCGAGGTCTCCCATGCCATCACCGTTCGCGTCGGCGAACGATCGGGGGTAGATCTGATAGATGACGGCGGTGCGCCACCATTCGGTGCCAGGGGTCAGTTCGGTGCCAGTCATCCTAAAATGCTACGGCATTGGCGCTGTGTGCCTGTAGCGTGGAGAATGGTCTAGAGCGCCCTGTCGGGGTGATAAAGTTTCTAGGTTGCCAAAAACGCGGCGTTGCTACTGTTTTTTGGTTGCTCTGCCCCCTTAGCTCATTGGTAGAGCACTTCCTTGGTAAGGAAGAGGTAGTGGGTCCGATTCCCACAGGGGGCTCAGGCTTGGAAGCGAACAGCCGACAAGTCGCGGCGGGGTAGCTCAGTTGGTTAGAGCACACGGCTCATAATCGTGGTGTCGCGGGTTCAATTCCCGCTCCCGCTACACGGTACTCACTAAAATCGCCCCGGACTTCTGCGGAAGTCCGGGGTATTTTTTCGCCGATTTTGGGCGAACCCCGCATAAACCCCGCAGATTGAAATCGTGTGTAGTCGACATTCGATTGTCTCAATGGCCCAATTCCGACTGACTTTTCGTCCCTCCCAGCACGCGTGGCGCCAGTCGGACGTTTGCCCGCTCCGAGGTGGGAAGAGTGTTGACCCACATCACTGGACGCACGGCACTGTCTCCTTCCCTTTCCCAGAATGGTTCGAAGGTGTACGCGTATCCTTTGCCTTTCAAGCAGGCCACCGTGATCGTCTGCGTTTCAATCCACTCGCGCCCGTTGGTCTGCTCGTCGGGAGTCATCGCCGTGAAAGCGTCGGATAACAGCGGATCGACAATGTCGGTAGGTTCGATTGAGTCAGCGTCCGACGTTTCCGATTTTGTTGGTGCCTCGGTTGGCGCGGGGATAATCGCGTCGGCTGGGACGATTGCCTCGGCAGGGACGCTTTCTGCCGCGCGGGTGGCTGACTCGTCTGCGTCTGCGTCTGCGTCTGCGTCTGCGTCTGCGGGGTTGAGCGTTGCCGCCGCGGCCATTCCGAAGACGGTCAGCGAGAGGGTGATTGCTATTTGGGTGGAAGCGACGCATGGAACGTTCGTTCCGAGCTCGAGGAGCCATCGGGCACGCGCACTCGACGCCTGCTCCGTCGTGCAATGGCACTGGTTCGTGCAGCAGGGAGTGACGTCGAGGTCGATGCCGACCTTTGCATCCGCCGGCGCGCAAGCGGAGTTGAGGTTCTACGCACTGCCGCCGACCTCGGCGACCCCCACTGCCTTTTGGAAACCGTGCGCCGCGACCTCGAAACCAAGACCGTCGAGGAGTTCGTGCGCGAATGGCGCGTTCTCGACTGAGGGTCAGCCCGCTGGACGTCTGGCCACACCTTACGAGATGGACCCGTGCAACCAGGCCCGCAGACCATTCAGATCGTGAAGGGACATTGCCAGACACGCTCAAGCAGCACGACGACGAGGTTGACCATGACCTCTCACAACTTCGAACGGCTATCCCGTAATGAGACAAAACGTGCCTTCCCGTTTGGCTTCGGTCAGCCGGTTTGTGTGGGCAGAGGAGTTTGTCGGTGGCGGCGATATTCGGTGGGGCTTACACCGTGGTGGCGTTTGAAGGCGGTGCTGAGGGCGAAGGGGCTGCCGTAGCCCACCTGTTGGGCGATGTCTGCGGTTGTCCGACGAGGGTCGGAAAGCAGCTCGCCGGCCAGGAGCGCCGTGACGGCGGCAGCGGCGGTCGGGGCAGGTGTCACCGGAGGGGGGTCTACTTTACGTTCGCCACAATCGTGTCTCCGGCCCTGCGACTGCGTTCCGCCCCGGAGGCCGTGGCCGTAATGCAACGGGTCAACGAAAATGCCGTCCGTGCCCCATTCATGATCGTCTTCTTCGGGGGCGCCCGGGCCGCGTGCGCGGCAGCCGTCACCGCTCTGCTTCAGGACGCTAGCGCCGGAATGGTCCCCGTTCGCGTCATCGGCGCAGGCCTGACAGTGGCGTCCTTCGCCACGACAATGTTGTTCAACGTGCCGCGGAACAACGCGCTGGCCCGGATCAGGCCATCCGAGGGGGACGTCGCTGACGCGTGGCGATCTTTCGACGCAGGTTGGAGTCGTGCAAATACGACTCGAGCCGTGCTGGCGATCGTCGGCTCGGCGTTTCTCGCCTCGTCGCTGGTCCAACGCCTCTAGCTAGAGAGCGAACCCTCATGACGGCATCATTGGGCGCACGGTCACGATGGACATTGCCGATCCGGTTGAGCAAATACGCACGGTTGAGGCCCGACGAGTGCCGGGGTTTTATTCGGAGCTGAGGGTGCGCATGACGTCTCTTCTCAGACCGACCAAGGTCGGAACCAGCGTGGCGAGCAGGATGAGCGCGCATCCGATGCCCGCAATGATGAGGCCGGGCATGGCATCGATTGTGGCGGTGGCACCAGGAACGGCAGTTGACAGGCCTGCGGCGATGATGACGCTGCTAGCGACGATGATGACAAGGGCGAGAATCGCAGCGGTGATGACGTAGATGACGGCCATGACCGAATGATTCAAGCGCGTGAGCGGCTGCCCTTGCACGGCTCGGGATCACAGCTGGCACCGCCGCCGGAGGAAGGGCGGTGCTACTCGTCGGTGGGCGACGTTGTGTCAGTGGCCTCCCGCTTGACCTCTCGCAACATTCAGCTAGCAGCCCTGTGCATTGGTGCAGATGGTCTCTGCATGAATCGACGTTGTGTGATGTCGACGGCACGGCAATACTTTCAATGGTTCAAGTGATGGTTTTGTCGTCGCATTTATAAAGTTGGATGCGCTATTCCACGCAGTGTCAGAGTTGACACCGAAGGAGATTGAATTGAGCACGCAAGTTCCCACAAGCCAGAGTGGTACAGAGAAAAAACCGACAGGATTGAAGAAAGTGGTGGCGGCCTCAATGGCCGGCACCATCGTTGAATGGTATGAGTTCTTTCTGTATGGCTCGCTGGCGACTTTGGTGTTTGGCCAAGTGTTCTTTCCCAATGCCGGCTCGCAACTTGACGGTATCCTCGCGGCCTTTCTGACCTACGCCGTCGGCTTTCTCGCACGTCCAATCGGCGGAATCGTCTTTGGCCACTTTGGTGACAAGTTTGGGCGCAAGCGATTGCTCCAGGTTGCCATTGTTTTGGTCGGCGTATCCTCATTCCTAATGGGATGTTTGCCAACGTTTGATCAAGTTGGCTATTGGGCGCCGGCGCTTTTGGTGTTCTTGCGATTCGCTCAGGGCTTTGCGGTTGGCGGCGAATGGGGTGGCGCCGTATTGCTGGTAGCCGAGCACAGTCCCAACAAATCCCGTGGGTTCTGGGCCAGCTGGCCGCAGGCAGCCGTTCCGGGAGGAAACTTGCTGGCCACCGTCGTTCTCCTGGGGCTGTCTGCGACCCTGCCCGAGGAAGCATTCCTCAGTTGGGGCTGGCGGGTCGCATTTTGGCTCTCAGCGGTAATCGTCATTGTCGGGTACTACATTCGCACGAAGGTTCAGGATGCCCCGATCTTCGAAGAATCACGTCTGAAGGCTGAAGCTGCACCCACGCCGGGCTACGGCGCCATTGAAGTATTTCGACGTTACCCGCGCGGTGTCTTCACCGCCATGGGACTGCGATTTGCAGAAAACGTGCTGTATTACCTCGTCGTCACCTTCTCGATCACGTACCTGGTGGTGGTGGTCAAAATGGACACAGCCAAGATCTTGTTGCTGATGCTCATCGCGCATGCAATCGAGTTCTGTCTTATTCCGCTGGTCGGAAAACTCTCCGACGCGGTTGGCCGGAAACCCGTTTACTTGACGGGCGCGGTGTTGGGCTCGACCTGGGGATTCTTTGCCTTCCCCATGATGGAGACCGCGGATGAACTGATCATTATGATCGCCGTCACGATCGGCCTTGTGTTCCACGCACTGATGTACGCCGGACAACCCTCAATCATGTCGGAAATGTTTCCCACCCGAATGCGGTATTCCGGTGTTTCACTCGGGTACCAGGTCACGTCGATCGTGGCTGGTTCGCTCGCCCCGATTATCGCCACCGCTTTGCTGAGGGGCACCGGGTCATCGGTGCCGATTGCCGTTTATCTGTTGGTCGCCTGTGCGGTGACGGTGGTCGCTGTGGTGTCCATGAAAGAAACGAGAGGAACCTCGCTTCACGATGTCGATGCAGCCGACGTAGAAAAAACGGCGGCACTGCGCGAACGCACCGATGCACGATAAAGCGTCAGATAGACGGGCCCGGAGTTGCGGACAAACTGATCTGCTGCAGGTAGATCTGTAAAACCACAGGCCGGGTGGGGCCGCCGTACCAGTTAGGCCGCCAGTTCGTTCCGGCGCTCGGAGACCTCCTGCTGGATGGCCTCAATTGCTGCCTTCACGGCCATGGATCGAAGAGACTCGGCGCGGGCGGCAGCCCAAATAGGCAGCTCTCGGTGAAAAGAATCCGGTAGCACGGGGACAAAACCCGGCTGCCCCCACACCATGAAAGACGGAAGCAACCCGATGCCGCTGTGGCGTCGCACGGCTTCGACCTGGGCGAAAATACTGGTGGATTGAAAGATCGCGGCTGGATTTGGTAACTGTGACGAGCGATGCCCCAGCTCGGCGACCTGGAGGGATGACTCGACGTAGGACACAAAGTTGTGGTCCTTGATGTCATCAATAGTCTGTGGAGTTCCTTTCGTGGCGAGGTATTCGGGGCTGGCATACAGTCGGATGAAATAGTTCGTCAGAAAGATCGTCTGTGCTCTACTCGAGTCGATTGGGCCGACCACGACTTCCAGGTCGACGCCGGAGCGGTTCTGGTTGATCTTTCTCGTCGCGCTGAGCATCTCTACATTCAGCTTGGGATGTTTCTGTTGAAGCTTGACCAAGGCGGGGGTGACAAAAGCTGCGCCGAAGCCGTCGGGCGTGCTGATGCGTACGAGTCCGAAAAGCGGATCCGCGTCATGCGCCAGTGTTGAAGTGAGAGCGCCCAGGCTGGTCTCGATGATCTCAGCTGCACGGACTGCCTGGTTTCCGAGCTCCGTGAGTTCCCATCCGTGCGGGCTTCGCTCGAGGGTACGCCCACCCAGCCGCTTATCCAGCGCCAGAATCCGGCGGGAAATGGTGGTGTGGGTGGTTTCCAGCGCCTCGGCCACGGCGGTGAATCGCCCCAGGCGCGCCACGGTGAGCAGGATGAGCAGGTCATCCGGGCTCGGGAACCGCTTGAAATCAACCATCACGCGCCGGCCTTCTGCCAATGGGTACATCAGCGTATTTGTGCATGAATGCACAGGGTCTCTGTATTTTTTTATCTTGATTGCACCGTAACACGGTGTCAGGGTAGTTATAAATAAAGTGCGTTCTCGCTGGAAAAGAGCAAAGGAGCTTGCGAATGGCTGCAATTGGATGGATCGGTCTGGGCAATATGGGTGGCCCAATGACGGCAAACCTGGTGAAGGCCGGGCATGAAGTGCGCGGCTTCGACCTGAATCCGCAGGCGCTCGCGACCGCGGCGGCCAATGGCCTCACACCGGCAAGCAGCATCGCGGATGCTGTCTCCGGCGCCGAGGTCGTCTTCACCATGCTGCCCAAAGGTGAGCACGCCATTGCCGTGTATCTGGGTGAAGGCGGCGTGCTGGCCTCGGTG
The DNA here is from genome assembly GCF_002929825.1 of Cryobacterium sp. Y29. GTDB lineage: Bacteria > Actinomycetota > Actinomycetes > Actinomycetales > Microbacteriaceae > Cryobacterium. The sequence continues at coordinate 190,117 of NZ_PJJN01000033.1, read as the reverse complement.
AGTCCCGGTACCCTTCTTGTCGATTCCTCCACCATTGACGTCGAATCCGCGCAGAGGCTTCACGATGCGGCAGCCGAGGCTGGATTCCGCTTTGTTGACGCTCCCGTTTCCGGCGGGATCAGCGGTGCTCAGGCTGGAACATTGACGTTCATGATCGGCGGGGAACCCGACGCCGTCTCTGATGCCAGCACGTTCATCGAGTCGATGTCTGCCAACATCATTCCGACCGGCGGTGCGACCACAGGCCAGGCCGCGAAGATCTGCAACAATCTCATGCTGTTCATCAATCTCGCGGGGGCCGCTGAAGGTGCCGTTCTGGCCGATCGTCTCGGTCTTGACAAGCAGGTGTTCTGGGACATCGCGTCGGTTTCCTCCGGTGACAGTTGGGCCCTGCGCACCTGGTATCCGATTGCCGGAGTCGTGGCATCCTCCGCTGCTAACACTGCTTTTGCACCGACGTTCACGACGGAGTTGGCCAATAAAGATATCGGCTTGGCTATCGCCGCCGCGCGGGCAACGAATACACCACTGGAGATTGGGGCGCATGTGCAGCAATTGTTCCAGCGCGTTCTGGATGCTGAACAGGGCGGTAAAGACTGCTCCATAATCGTCAAGCTCGTCGATGGAACCCTGGCTCCTGACCCCGAACCGGAACAGATTCCGGCGCTAGCCCAAGCGCAGGTCAGCTGATGACAACGGTCGTGACCTCATCCACTGACCCGCGTCCCGCAGCTACAGAGAGCACTCCCATGCAGCGAATTCCGCATTACATCAATGGTCGAAAGATCACCGACGCCGAGCGTTTCGCCCCCGTATACAATCCCGCCACCGGAGAGCAAAACAAAGAGGTCGCTTTGGCTTCAACATCCCGGGTCGAGGAAGCTATCGAGGCCGCCAGTGCGGCGCTGCCGGGGTGGCGGGCCACCAGCCTGGCCAAACGCACCAACATCTTTTTCAAGGTTCGAGAGCTCCTCAGCGAGCGCAAGTCGGAGCTGGCGGCCATTCTCACTAGCGAACACGGCAAGGTACTCTCTGATGCGGAGGGCGAGATTACCCGGGGCCTGGAGAATATCGAGTTCGCCACCGGACTCTCCCACATGCTCAAGGGGGAGCACTCAGAGCAGGTATCGACCGGCGTCGATGTTCACTCGGTGCGCCAGCCGGTTGGCGTAGTGGCCTGCGTTACTCCGTTCAATTTTCCGGCCATGGTGCCGCTCTGGATGATCGGCAGTGCGCTGGCCTGTGGCAACACCGTTCTGCTCAAGCCCAGCGAGAAAGACCCATCTACGGCCATTTTCATTGCCGAGATTTTCTCCGAGGCAGGGCTCCCCGACGGCGTGCTGAACGTTATCCAGGGCGACAAAGAAGCCGTGGATGCACTGTTGGAACACCCGCAGGTGAAGGCCATCAGCTTCGTCGGATCCACGCCTGTTGCCAAGTCCATCTATAAGCGGGCCGCCGAAAACGGCAAGCGCGTGCAGGCGCTGGGCGGCGCTAAGAACCACATGGTGGTACTCCCGGATGCCGATCTGAACATGGCTGCAGATGCGGCCGTGTCGGCGGCGTACGGCTCAGCGGGGGAGCGCTGCATGGCGGTCAGTGTGCTCGTGGCCGTTGGCGGTATTGCTGATGAACTCGTCGATGCCATCAAGCAGCGGATGGCCGGACTGACGATCGGCGCTGGGACGGATGCTGCTTCAGAGATGGGCCCGCTGATCACCGCTGCGCACCGCGACAAGGTTGCCTCGTATGTTGCCGGAGCAGCGGATGAAGGTGCCACCGTTGTTGTGGACGGTCGCCAGCACCAGTTTGATACAGATGGCTTCTTCATCGGCGTCAGCCTGATCGACCACGTGAAGCCAGGCATGAAGGTATACGACGACGAGATCTTCGGCCCCGTACTGTCAGTCGTTCGCGTGGATACCTTTGAAGATGCCATTCAGTTGACCAACGCGAACGAGTTCGGCAACGGGGCAGCCATTTTCACGCGTGACGGCGGCGCCGCGCGGCAATTCGAATTTGAGATTGAGGCCGGAATGGTCGGGGTCAACCTGCCCATACCGGTGCCGGTTGGGTCGTTCTCCTTCGGCGGCTGGAAGTCATCACTGTTCGGTGATACCCACATGTATGGGCCGGACAGTATTCGTTTCTACACCCGTAACAAGGTGGTGACCACTCGTTGGCCCGACCCAACGACGAGTGAGATCAACCTCGGGTTTCCGCAAGTCAGCTGATCTCCAGCCCCAGCGGCGAACCCTCAAATACCCCGGGATCGCGGCATCCGTGCCGTGGTCCCGGAGTGAGCGGATCAGATTATGAGCCGTAAACGACAGCGCAGCAGGGTGGGAGAACTGAGAAACACTCTGTCGATTACCGGAGTAGATCGGCGAGAGCGCCGGACGGGAGCAAGATCCAGCCTTCCCGCCGGGCACGATCACGCATGGATGGTTCAGGCGGCTCGTAGAATCCCAGGGCGGCGCTGCGGGCGGCGAGTGCGGCGACCACGGCGTCGAAGGCATCCGCTGAAATGATCATCTGTGGCGCGAACGGACCGAGATCGAGCCAGGGCGCGACATCCTGAATGTGTTGGAGAAGCTGCTTTCGGATGGTGGGCTCCGTTCGGTACCCCGTTGTGGAGAAGCCCCACAGTCGTAGCGATGCTCCCGGGTAGATTTCTGCGACGACTCCAGAACCCGACCTGTCGACGATGATGCCGGTCTCGGAGATTCTGGCCAGCAGCCCGGCGCACCGCATGGCGGTGAGTCCGAGCCGGTCGGTGGACACGCTGAGCGGCCATCGTCCGGTTCTTTTTCGTACGTCACGATCGGTCTCGCGGTAGGCCAGAGTGCGGCGCCAGTCCATTCCGCCGTCGACTCCGGGCCGGCTCGGGTCGCCGCTGGAGTGCGCGACCACAAAGTGCACGAACTCGTCCGGCCAACCGAACGCGCAGTCGATGCCGAGTTTCTCAACAGTGCCCGCTGTGCGGGCGATGATGTTGTCAGCGACGCCGAGCTGGAGCTCACACAGTGATGCTCGGCTGTCGGCCCAGTCGATGACGGCCAGGGCGGTGCCTTTGGGCTCGGCGGCGAGATCCACTCCGGCAGTGCGCATGCCCTCAGTTTAGGAGGGGTGGACGCCCGTTGGGATAGCGCTGTGTGCACGTGCCGGTGGCTCGTGCGGTGATGCTGCTCCCCTGCTGGATCGGAGAACTAGCGACGCCCGCGAATGTCGGGGCGAAGCGCCGCCGTCGAGCGCCCGCGGAGCGCGCCGAGCCAGAGGCCTGCCCCGTAGGCGAGGTCGTCGGCTCGGCGTGCGATCCCGAAGCGCACGACGTCGAGTTGCGGTTTCGTGCGGCGGTAGTCAAGGACGACGTCGAGAATGGCGGCGGCGATCGTTGCCCGGCGTACCCGTCGGGAGACGATGCTGCCGAGCACCGCGAGTGGCCACCAGTGCCGCGTGAGCAGGGCCATCGTCTGCGAAACCGATGCGGCAACGCCGGTGGACGTCAGCTCGATACCGATACGCAGCGGATGCTCGTGGCGGGATAGCTTGCGCGAGATGCGCACGGCGGCAACGGCTGAAATGGCGAGGGCGAGGGGAACCGACCAAACCCGCTGGGCGAGCAACGCCACCATGACGCTGACGCTCCAGGGCGCGAGGATCGCCGGGGCGATGTTGCCCGGATGTCGGAGTGCCAATGCATGGCCGCCCGTGCCGTAGAACGCTTTGCGTTTGGCCCAGTCAGACAACGTGACTCGGTGTTCGTGGGCGCTCGTCGCGGCCGGTTCGTAGCGCACCCTCCACCCCCGTTCGACGAGTGTCCACACGAGGTCGACGTCTTCGCCGACTCGCATACCGTCGCTGAACCCGGCACCGAGGGCTTCGACCCGGGCCACGACGAAAGCCGTTGACACCCACGACACCCGCGCGCGCGGCCGCACCGTGGCGGGAGTCGGTCCGAGGTCGAGCGATGACCGCGCGTCCTCGTAACGAGAGATCCAGTTGACTCGGGTCGACAGCTGGAGCCCGATCACTCGCGGGGCGACGAGAGCAACCCTCGGATCAACGAAGTGCCGGAGCAATGTTGCGACAGCCCCGTCGGTGACGACCATGTCGTTGTCGACGAATGCCACGTAGGTCGTGTGCACCAATCGCAGCCCAGCATTGCGGGCCCCAGCCGGACCCAGGTTCTCGGGCAGGCCGATGAAACGGGCTCCGGCGGCGGCGGCGATCCGTTTCGCCTCACGGGGATCGGGCGAAGCATCATCGACCACGATGACTGATTTGTGGGGCCCGATACTCGTGAGAAGGCGGTCGAGGGATTGCGGCCGGCCGTAGGTTGGAATCACGTAGGTGACGTCGCTCTCATCCGCTGCCGGAAGCGTGTCGAGTACCGGATCGGCCATACCAATTTCGAGCAGCTTGTCCACGAGGGCGCCCGAGCCGGCACCGTCGACGGCCAAGCGGCGCCCGGCGAACATGCTGGCGGCGGCCCGGGAGAGATAGATTGCGCGGGTCGGGGAACCTCCGACCAAGGATCGGCCCTGGTCACGGACCGTGACCGTGCGATTGAGCTCGACCGTGAAACCGGGTGGGAGCACAGCAGCGGGCGGCTTCATGGTCTATCTTCCCTAGCGTCCGGTGCCGGTGCTGTGCTCCGAGCGAGGTCGCGGAGGCATCCGCGCGGGTCGATGGACTCGTCGAGGATCCGGCGCTGCACACCCTCGCACATCTCGGACATGAACGCAGCGCCGGTCGTGGCGGTGGCTCCGGTCGGGTCGCCCAGAATTCCGGTCGGCGATACCGCCCGCACGCCCTCCAACTTGAGCCGGCCCAAAAGGGCAGCCATCGGCGTCGTCGCGCCAGGCACCACCGATGCCAGGTCGACCAACTTGGCGTCGAGATGCAGCAGAATCGATGTCTCGGTGAGTCCGGCATGGGCATCTCCCCGGGCAACCGTGCACGGAGCCCAGGCGACAGCGTGCCCCTCACCCCGGAGCAGGGAAACGGATGCGGTGAGCGCAGCAAGGTTTCCGCCATGGCCGTTGACGAGCACAATGCGACCAGCCCAGGTCGACAGGGAGCGCACCAGCTCGACAATGACCATCGTGAGGGCTTCGGTGCCGATCGACACGGTTCCCGGAAAATTCTGATGCTCACCGCTCGCCCCGTACGGCAGGGCGGGGGCGACGACGACGCAATGCCCCCTGATGGCCAGATCAGTGGCGACTCGCTGTGCCACCGCCGAGGCGATTATGGTGTCGGTGGAGAACGGCAGGTGTGGTCCGTGCTGCTCCGTCGACCCGAGGGGCACGAGCACGACTGGGGTAGGCGACAGCGCTGGCCAGGTGCTGTACGCCAATTCACCGTGCATTCGTGCCCCCTCATTCGACTTCTAGTTTGGCCCCGAAAAGTGCCGGGCGCCGCCACAGCACGGTGACATGGCAGTAACGTGGCGGTGACGCGGCGGTGACGCGGCGATGACGTGGTTGATGGTGACGTGATTAGTGCCGGGTTGTCGCTTCGATTGTGCTCAGCGTCGCGCCGAGGGTGCGCGAGAACGTCGGCGGGATGTAGAAGTCTGCGGGTGATAGCTCGTGGATTGAATTATGCCCGAGGCCGAGCACCGCAGAGTCCAGTCCGCCACGCAGAATGTCGAGCACGTTCTCGACTCCGGCCTGGCCGTTTGCAGCGAGGCCCCAGAGGTAAGCGCGGCCGATCATGACCGCGCGTGCACCGAGTGCGAGGGCCTTGGCGACGTCGCTGCCTCGACGGATGCCACCGTCGAGCACGATTTCCACGTCGCCGTTCACCGCCTCGGCCACCGAAGCCAGCATGCGGATCGATGCCGGTGTTCCGTCGAGGTTGTTGCCGCCGTGATTGGACACGGAAATAGCCGTTACACCCGCGTCGACGGCTCGGCGGGCATCGTCGATTCGGGTGACGCCCTTGAGCATGAAGGGTCCTCCCCAGGTGTCGCGCATCCAGGCCACGTCCTCCCAGGAGGGCGGTGGAGTCTGCATCCACTCGTAGTAGGCGCCGAAGAATGTTGGTGCAGTGCCGCCGGGGGGAGTGAGATTGGGAGCGGTGAGGTCGGGGATACGACCGGACTTCGCGAAACGCACAAGCCATTGTGGGTGGGGGAGCACGTTGGGCGCGAAGTTGATCATTGTTTTCAGGCTCATCTTCTCCGGAATCTGCGGGCTGCCCCAGTCGCGACCGTTGGAGAATGACCAATCGAGGGTGGCGATGAGTCCCTTGGCTCCGGCGGCCCGCGCCCGGTCCATCCGCTGCACCATCGATTCCCGCGAGCCCGACCAGTACATTTGGAAAAGCGTGTTCGGGTTGGCAGCAATTACGTCTTCAACAGGTTTGCTGGCGAACGAACTCAGGCCCATGATGGTGCCGCGGTTAGCGGCTGCCCGGGCAACGGCTACTTCACCGTCGGGGTGCACAGCCTGCACCCCTGTGGGAGAGATGATGACCGGCAAAGAAATGGGTATGCCCATCACGGTTGTCGTGAGGTCGCGCACTGCCTGATGCCCGGCGACATGCGGTGAGAAGCCTAGTTCACCGAAAGCTGCCATGTTGTCGTCGATGGTCAGCCCGCGCTCGGAACCGGCAACGAGAGCCCCATACACGGACGAGGGGAGGGCTTTCTTGGCTCGTCGTTGTGCCTCGGCTACGGTTTCAAACCAGGCATTTTTCGCCATGGCAATTCCTGCTTTCTTGTTGTCGGTCAGGTTCTACAAGGTGGCCGCGAATCCTACCGATATCACGGTGGGCATGCATGAGATGGGCGGTTCCGAGCCCGGTTGTCGTGAGCTGACGCACCGCTGATTTCACCTCTTCCCTGAGCGCATTTTCGTGAGCGAATCGTGCTCAGGGGGAGAAGCGGATGCCGTGCAGGGCGTGACACCCGCTTCTCCGGACTATCTGTTCGCACTACTTGATTACTGCGCTGGCCTGCGCTTCGGTGTGCCTAGACCCCGACGGTGGCCGCTTCGCGCGCGACCGCGGGTGACTCCGCAGCCACCGGTGAGAGGAGGATGACGCCTCGAATGTTCCGTCCGTCCCGCATATCTTGGTACGCATCATTGATCTGGTCGAGCGTGTACCGGTTGGTGACGAGTTCGTCGAGCTTGAGCTTGCCCTGCTTATACAAGCCGAGCAGCGTCGGGATGGCGTAGCGCGGAGACCAGGATCCGTAGAGCGCACCCTGGATACGCTTCTGGTTCATGACCAGGCTGAACAGGTCCGTCGGAATGCCGACCTCGCCGAGCGGTGACATCGACGTGACGACGACGATTCCACCCTTTCGGATGGCATCCGTCGCCGTGTTGACGATGTCGCCGTGCAACACGCCCGGAGTGCAGATCGCGGCGTCTGCGCCCTGCCCGTTCGTGATGCTGCGCACAAAATCGACAGCGGCTTGCGCCTCAGCGAAGACCTCCGTCGCTCCGAACTCGGGTGCTTTCTCCCGTTTGAACGGTGCCGGGTCGACCACAACGATGTGCGAAGCGCCGGCTGCGGCCGCGCCCTGGACGGCGTTCATGCCGATGCCGCCCACACCGAAAATGATCACCACGTCACCGTTGTGAATGTCGGCCGCATTCACGGCCGAGCCGTACCCGGTCGGCACACCGCAGGCGACCAGTGCGGCGACATCCAGGGGAATGTCGGGATCGATCTTGACGATGGATGCCTCGTCGAAGACCTGCCACTCGGCGAACGTTCCCAATGCGGCCATCGTGGCGAGATCTTCGCCGTTGGAGTGCATGCGGTAGCCGCCGGAGGGCTGGTTCCCGATCAGGGTATTCGCGCCGAAGTCGCAGAGATTCTGCAGCCCCATCGCGCACCACCGGCACTTTCCGCAGGAGGGGATGAACGACGTGACGATGTGATCGCCCACCGCGTAGTCCGTGACCTGGCTGCCGATGGCGCGGATAATGCCAGCACCTTCGTGTCCGCCGACGATAGGAAGGTTGATCGGCATGTCTCCGCTCGCGGCATGGTCGTCGCTGTGGCACAACCCGGTGGCGACCAGTTCTACCAGCACTTCCGTGGGACCCGGATCGTCCAGATCTACCTCTTCGATCTGCCACTGTCCCGGTTGTTCACGAAGTATGGCTGCATGGGTTTTCATCATGTTCTCCTTTTTGTGATGCGTTCGATCCACGTCGTCGTGGACCGCGTTTCAACTGCAGCTGCACGCGCCTTTCCTGCCGCATGCGCAGCCGGATAGCGAACTCGCGAGCAGATTTATCCCGGACAGGGGGGGCTCATTCAAGGCCTCTGCCGGTGGTTGTTCGGGCGTGAACCCGACGAGGGGGCCGACTTCGCAGTCGCTGGCGTTCACCGGAGCTAGCCCGGCGCGACGGCTCAGCGTGAGCTGTATCGGTCCCATTCCTTCGCGACCGGCTCGGGTCGTGCGGTGGGAGTGGTCGACGATTGATGATTTTGGAAGCTCCACCGCTGTGCCCGTGCGGTTCTTCAGCAACTCTTCGCCGTAGCCCTGGACGCATTCCGGGTCGGGGCCGTCCAGCGGCAGTCCGGTGAAGAATTTTGCGGCCATGCAGCCGCCCTTGCAGGTGTCGAAGAACGCGCACGAGGTGCAGGCTCCACCCGACTGCGGTTCGCGGAGCTTGAGAAAGAGTTCTGAGTGCTTCCAGACCTCCTGGAACCCGCCCTCTGAGCGCACATTGCCGGCGAGGAACTCTTCGTGGATGGCGAAGGGGCAGGCGTAGACGTCGCCGATGGGGTCGATGAGGCAGACGACACGGCCCGCGCCGCAGAGGTTGAGCCCGGGCAGGGCGTCGCCAAAGGCGGAGAGATGGAAGAACGAGTCGCCGGTGAGCACACCATCTCCGTGTGCGACGAGCCAGTCGTAGAGTTCGCGCTGCTGTGTTTGGGTCGGGTGCAGTTCGTCCCAGACGTCCGCTCCGCGACCGGAGGGGCGCAGGCGGGTGAGCCGCAATTGGGCGTCAAATGTGTCGGCGATGGCTTTGAAGTCGTCGAGCTGGCTGATGTTCTGGCTCGTGCAGACGACCGATATCTTGAATCCCTTGAAGCCGGCGTCATACATGTTCTGCATGGCTTTCATGGCCGTCGCGTAGGAGCCGGGGCCGCGCACATGATCGTTGACTTCGGCTGTGGCGCCGTCGAGCGAGATCTGCACGTCGACGTAGTCGCTTCTCACGAGACGCTGGGCAATTTCCGGGGAGATTTTCACGCCGTTGGTGGAGAATTTGACTCCGACGTGATGTTCGGAGGCGTAGTCGACGAGTTCCCAGAAATCGGGACGCACGGTCGGTTCACCGCCGCCGATGTTGACGTAGAAGACCTGCATCCGCTCGAACTCGTCGATGACGGCCTTCGCCTCTGCCGTCGTCAACTCGCGAGGATCGCGGCGCCCGGAACTCGAAAGGCAGTGCACGCAAGACAGATTGCACGCATACGTTAATTCCCAGGTCAGACAGATGGGGGCGTCGAGGCCGTATTCGAAGAGATCGACAAGACGCTCGGTCTTGCGGGGAGTGTCTTTCGGGGCGAGAACGAAGGGGGATGTAGGGGATGCATCAAGAAGAGTCACGAGGCCCTTTCGATGACCATGGAGGATTTCGCGAGTGTGCTGAGTGCGCGCTGGTAGCGGGGAAGATCGCTCTCAGCGATGCCAGCGGCCGTGCAGGCTGCACGGGCAGTTGGGGCTTCTGCGAGAGTTCTCACGACGGCGAGAAGCGTCGTGTCCTTCAGGAACGAGAGCTTGCGGGTGCCGAAATGGTAGAGCAACGCGCCGAACGGCTCCGGGCGAACGGACACCTGGGGATGAAGATCCCATCCCCGGTCAAGATTCAGGTCGGGCATGTCGGCGATTTAGTAGACGCCGCACATGCCATCGATCGAGATCTCCTCGACCAGAGTGTCGGATTCGAGATCGAACCCGACAGATTGTTCCGGGGCGGCGGGTGCAAACTCGGTGGGGCTGGTCTTTTTTGCGGAAACCATGTGGTACTCCTTGTGCTAGAAATCGACATCGGTGGCGAAAGCTTGGTGCATGCATCAGACTAGTGGCACTCAGTGCCGAAAGAGAAGGGGTACCTGCAGATGAATGAGCGCTCTGTGGCACCGCGGATGGGCCGGCAGCCGCTGACGACCCGCGCCGCCCTGAGCCACGTCGCGCTTCAACTTTTTCTTGAGCGCGGTTTCGAACAAACGACCGTCGATGACATTGCCACCGCCGCCGGAATTGGGCGTCGAACCCTGTTTCGATATTTTCCCTCCAAGAACGATCTGCCCTGGGGGGACTTCGAAGCGGAACTTGCACGTATGCGAGTGTTCCTGGCCGCTACCGACGCGACCGTGTCCGTCGGCGATGCGCTCGCAGCGGCGGTCATCGAATTCAACCGATTCCCGCCCGAGGAAGTTCCCTATCATCGCGAGCGGATGCACCTGCTGTTGAACGTTCCGGCACTGTTAGCGCACTCCACGCTCCGCTACGCCGAGTGGCGCCGGGTCGTGTCGGATTTCGCGGCTGACCGCTTGGGAGTAGCCGTCGACGCGATCGAACCGACGGTGATCGGTTGGGTATTCCTCGGTGCATCGCTTGCGGCGTACGAGCAGTGGCTCAGAACTGACGACTCAGACCTCATCGAGCTGCTGGAGTCGGCCCTTGTGCTGCTTCGGGAGGGGTTTGCACCGGGTCACTCACCAACCGTTCAACCCGGCGGACGGGCGTGAATTTCACGGAGCCAGTGTCGGACCTGAACTATGACGTGATCGTGGTCGGCGCCGGCGCGGCCGGAGCCCCGCTCGCAGCCCGACTGAGCGAAGACTCCGACAGGCGGGTTCTGCTCCTCGAGGCGGGACCGGTGCCGTCGTCTCCCGGCGGGTTCCCGACCGAGTTGCTCGATGCTGGAACCGTGCAGGGAGCGATGCCGGGGCATCCGCAGAACTGGTCGTTCACCGGTCACCTCACCCCAAAACTCGCCTACTCGATCGCGCGCGGTCGGATCCTCGGAGGATCGTCGACGATCAACGGCTCGTACTTCATTCGTGCCAGAACAGCCGACTTCGATTCTTGGTCAATCGGGTCACCCGAGTGGGCTTGGGAGAAGGTGTTGCCGTTCTATCGCCGGATTGAAACCGACCTGCAGTATGGCGAGACTGCCGTTCACGGTGGCGCTGGGCCGATGGTCGTCGGTCGGCCCCCGCAGGACCATCCGGTGACCGTCGCCTTTCGCGCGGCGGCTTCGGAGCTGGGCTTCGCCGAAGAACCCGACAAGAATGACCAGGCACTGCCGGGACACGGGCCGCTCCCGATGAATACCCTCGATGGAGTGCGTCAGAACACCGGGATCGCCTACCTGAATCCGGTGCGACATCGCGCCAACCTCACTGTGTGGGGTGACAGCTATGTTCGCCGCGTGCTGTTCGCGGGAACGAGAGCTATCGGTGTCGAGGTCGCGCACGGCGGCGGGATCGTTCAGGTGCAAGGCCGGGAGATCGTGCTCTCAGCGGGTGCGATCAAGTCACCTCACCTGCTGCTGGTTTCCGGGGTGGGCCCCCGGGAACAGCTGGAACAATTCGGCATTCCGGTCGTGCGCGACCTGCCCGGGGTCGGGGCGAATTTTAGCGATCACCCGGATATTGCCGTGCTGTGGCAGCCGCGCCGACAGATCGTCGACTACCGCACGTCGCAGTCGATGGCGGCCTGCCTGAACTTCACGGCGATCGGTTCCACGGCGCCGGGGGATCTGGAGATTCTCCCGATGCTCAAACCCATGGAGTATCTGTTGACCGGCAGCGCGCGCGGCATCATGGTCGGGGTGCGGGCCGCAGCGCGGCATCCGCTTCGAGCACTTCGGGCGATGCGCGGGGTATCGATGCGGCGCTTCGCGAAACAGATCGCCCACCGGGGGGACCTCGCGCTGCTCGTCGCCGTGCAGTCAGAGACCTCGCGCGGACGCATCAGCCTGGAGTCGGACGACCCCGCCAGGCAACCGCGCATCGACTACAACTACCTGTCGACCGAATACGACCTCGAACGCATGCGCGAAGTTGTGCGGGTAGCGGTACGTTTGTTGCGAACGGATGCCTACAAACACCTGTTTAGGCGATTGACCGAACTGACCGACATCGTTCTCGAGAGCGATGACCTGCTCAATGACTGGCTACGCTCCCACCTCGGCACCGCTATTCACCTGTGCGGCAGTGCACGGTTCGGGCCAGCAGATGATCCGGGGGCCGTCGTCGATCAGTACGGGCGCGTGCACGGTGTCGAGGGGCTGCGCGTCGCCGACACCTCGATTCTGCCGACCACGCCCGTGCGCGGACCGGCCGCGACCGCCGTTCTCGTTGGGGAGCGAGTGGCTGACTTTATTCGCCGCGGAATGTAGGGCGTACCTGCTACTGCCTCTACCCCGATGACTGCCCGGGTCGCGGCTTCAGCGCAACCTTCCGCAACGGAGGACCGGCCGGCCGAGATTTTCAACCTCGGCCAGTGGGGCCCGAAGAAGAACTGTGATCAAAGCTAGCCAGGAAGCTTCCGCTAGGCGGCCGGGTCAGTGATGAAACCTTCGTCGATCATCCAGGCGTAGGCCACATCGGCGGGTTCGGCACCGTCGACGTCAACTTGACGGTTCATGCCGCGCAGAACCTCGTCGGTGAGTTTGGGTGATATCGCGGCGAAGATCTTTTCCAGGCCGGGGTGCGCCTTGAGCGTTTCGGTGAAGAAGATCGGTGCCACGTTGTACGCCGGAAAAAATGCGCGGTCATCGGTCAAAACGGTGAGGTCGAGCGCGTCGATGCGACCGTCGGTGGTAAAGACTTCACCGAAGTTGCAGGCCCCGTCGTTGGTCGCGCTGTAGATCGCACCGGTGTCGTAGACGCCGATGTTGCTGTCGGGCACGCTGTCGGCGGCGCCACGTTCCAGCCCATAGTGGGCGAGCATGGGGTTCATGCCGTCCGGTCGGGAGTTGAATTCGGCTTCAACGCAAAAGGTTCGGTCATCGACGGGCAGTGCGGCGAGTTCGGACATGGCGGTGATGCCGCCGAGTTCGGCAACCGCCTCACTGCGTACCGCTAGGGCGTAGGTGTTGTTCATCGGTGCCGGCGCGCCCCAGGTGACCCCATTGGTGAGGTCGATGTCGTGCACGGCTTGCCACATTTCGTTCTGGTCGGTGATCACCTCTGTCTGGCCAAGATAGGTCAGCCACGCGGTGCCGGTGTATTCCCAGAGCACGTCGGCCTGGCCCGAAAGAATGAGTTCGCGGGCGGGCTGGCTGCCGGGCACATTGCTGAGGTCAGTGACGTCGAATCCTGCGGCGGTCCCGGCGAGCACCGCGATCTTACCGAGCAGTAGCTGCTCGGTATAGTTTTTGGACGTGACGGTGAGGTTGACGCCCTCGGCACCGTCGAGCGGGGTGATCGACCCGGGTCCAACCGCGGGAACGTATGAGGTCGCCGGCTGCAGGCCGCAGCCGGTCAGGGTGAGGGCAGTCACGGCGAGCACACTCACTGTCAGGCCCCAGCGGCCGAGGTGTCCGCGACGGGTGTGAAAAGCGGGGCGGTGCATCTAGAGTCCCTTCGGGCGGGCGACGTGTTCTACCACGCGGCCGATCCAGTCGATGAGGAGGGCCAGTAAAGCCACGAGCAGGGCTCCGGTGACGAGCACGGGGGTGAGGCTGAGATTGACGCCGGTGGTGATGAGAATGCCGAGTCCGCCGCCGTTGACGAACGTGGCGAGGGCTGCGGTGCCGACCAGTAGAACGAGGGCGGTACGCACGCCCGACAGCATGACCGGCACGGCGAGAGGTAGTTCCACGCGAAAGAGCACGGCTGTGGAACTCATGCCCATGCCGCGTCCGGCTTCGATGAGTCGGGCGTCGACCTGCTGCAGACCGACCATGGTGTTTCGCAGCACCGGGAGCACCGCGTAGAGCACGAGGCTCAACGTCGCCGCCCAAAAGCCGAAGCCGACCCAGAATGCGAGGAGTACGACGACGCCGATCGCGGGGGCGGCCTGCCCGACGTTGGCGATCGCGAGCACCGGAGCGGTCAGAAACCGCAGGGGTCGTCGGGTCAGGGCGATTCCCAAAGGAATTGCGATGACCAGTACGATCGCCGCGGCGAGGAGGGTGAGTTGGATGTGCTCCACGGTGTAAATCCAGAGCGCGGCCGGGGCGAGGGTGGTGAGTTCGACCGCTGAGAGGTTGGTCGTCAGCAGCCAGATGACGAGCGCGGCGAAAGCGAGCAGGATGCCGGCCAGCTGGTAGACCAGGCCCCGCCAGGATTGCCAGACCGCGCGAGCCTGACTGGCCGGTACGGCCGGCGCGGCCGGGTCGCCGGGTGTTTCGACGGCGGAGTCGCCGCCGGCAATGCCGGCTTCTGCAGTCAGGGCGCGGGTGCTCATTGACTGGCCCGCGCGTCGGCGCCATCGCTAGCGGTCTCATTCAGTTCGGCGGCCGGCGCCTGCGCGTGGAACACGCCGGTGTTCAGTCCGACGGGCGCTTGGTCCGACTCGAGTACGGCAGCGGTCTGCGACCGGGTAATGGCGTCCATGACGGTCTGTACGTCGATGACGCCCTTGAACATATCTCGGCGGCCGGTGACGAGCGCGGCCCCGGCGCTGGAGACGAGCATTGTGTCGAGTGCGTCATTGAGCGTGGCACGGTAGCCGACGACCGGAAGTTTCGGGTCGGGCACGTTGCTGATGACCTCGAGGCGGCCGAGCTGACGCCGGGAGAGCCACTGGATGGGACGGTGACGCTCATCGACGATGACCGCGTGACCGTGGCCGGCGTCGATGAGGCGGGCCAGGACATCCGCTGCCCGTTCGCCGGGGCTACCCACGACGGCGTCGCTGAACCCGACCTCTGCCACCCGGGTCAGGGTGAGCTGTTTGAGGCCGGCTCCGGACCCGATGAAGTTTTCGACGAACTCGTTGGCCGGGTCGCCGAGGATGCGTTCCGGGGTGTCGTACTGTTCGAGCTGGGCGCCCTCGTTGAAGATGGCAATCCAGTCGCCGAGCTTGACAGCTTCGTCGAAGTCGTGCGTGACGCAGACGATGGTCTTCTGCAGTTCTTCCTGGATGTTGAGCAGTTCGTCCTGGAGGCGTAGGCGGGTGATCGGGTCGACGGCGCCGAACGGCTCGTCCATGAGGAGCACGGGCGGGTCGGCCGCGAGGGCGCGCGCCACGCCGACGCGCTGCTGCTGACCGCCGGAAAGTTCCTTGGGGTACCGATTTCGGTAGAGCGCCGGGTCGAGGGAGACGAGCTCGAGGAGTTCGTCGACGCGGGCCGTGATGCGGGCCTTGTCCCAGCCGAGCATTTTCGGCACGAGGCCGATGTTGGTGGCCACCGTCATGTGCGGGAAGAGTCCGCCGGCCTGAATGACATAGCCGATGCCTCGGCGCAGGGTATCGCCATTCATATTGGTGACATCGTCACCGTCGACGACGATGCGGCCTTCGGAGGGTTCAATGAGACGGTTGATCATCTTGAGGGTAGTGGTCTTGCCGCAGCCCGAGGGGCCGACGAGCATGACGATCTTTCCGGCCGGGATCTCCATGGTGAGACCGTCGACGGCGGGGCGCGCCTGGCCGGGGAAACGCTTGGTGACGTGGTCCAGCAGGATGTTCGCACCGGTGATGCCGGTCGGGGTGGTGGAACCTTCGGTGCTCATGGATTCGCCGCTGTT
This sequence comes from Cryobacterium sp. Y29, assembly GCF_002929825.1. Taxonomy (GTDB): domain Bacteria; phylum Actinomycetota; class Actinomycetes; order Actinomycetales; family Microbacteriaceae; genus Cryobacterium. The sequence continues at coordinate 174,421 of NZ_PJJN01000033.1, read as the reverse complement.
GGATGTAATGAGTTCAGACACGGATACCTCGGGGTGTGGTCAGGCGGCCCAGGCCGACGAGAAGGAGATCAAGAATAAGAGCGAGCACGACAACGCCGATGACGCCCGTCAGCACCGACTCGAGGGAGTTGGCACCGCCGAGTCGGGAGAGGCCGGAGAAGATGAATCCGCCGAGGCCCGGGCCGAGGGAATATGCGGCGATCGCAGCGATTCCCATGACCATTTGAGCGGATACTCGAATGCCGGTGAGGATGATGGGCCACGCCATCGGCAGTTCCACCTGCAGGAGCGTGCGGAACCTGCTCATGCCGATGCCGCGGGCGGATTCCACGATCGACGGTGCGATACCCGACAGGCCCACGACCGCGTTGCGCAGAATGGGCAGAGTGGCGAAGAACGCCACGACGATGACGGCTGGAACGACGCCGAAGCCGAGCGGCGCGATGAGCAGCCCGATGAACGCAAACGACGGGATAGTCAAGCCAATGGCCGACACCGAGTTGGCGATCCCGGTGAGCGCGGAACTGCGGTAGACGACGGCGGCCAGCACGACGGCGAGGACTGTCGCCAGGATCAGACACTGCACGACGAGACTGAAGTGCTGCCAGCTGTTGAACAGGATCTGCTCATACTGACCCCCTAAAAAATCCCACACATCAAAACCCCTTCGCTTCGATCACACACTGATTTACCGCCACCGGCACGGGCACAACTGGAGGCGCCGATGCGGAGCTGGATAGGGACGCGGGCTGAGAGCCGTAGGCGCAAGTCCATACAGTCTTGCACGGCCATCCCCAGATGGGCGCAGCGAGACCTTACGGTTCGATCACGTGCGCCGACTCTCCCACGGGGAAACCCTTACGCGCTCAGCGGATTCAACCAGGCCGGGTTGTGACACTACCCGGCGTACACACCGGCGCGGCGGGCGTTGACGCTGTGCATCTTCTGGCCTTCATTGTGAAAGTCTCAGTCCTGTTACATTCCTAGGGTAAATATAGACAGTAATTTGTTCATCCGTTGTATATATGGAATACGCAGAATCACCGGCAACGATGCAAGGAGCACAGCGTCAGGGACTCAGGCAATTCATGAAAAAGTCACATGTTTTCGCCGTCGCACTCGCGGCCATGGCAACACTTGTCGAGTCCGGCTGTTCAGCGCGCGGTGAGGAGGCAGCGTCGGAATCGACCACCACCACGGTGGCCTCACACAAGTTCGCTCTATGTCTTCGTGTCGCGTGTTCTCGGCGGATCCTCGGCCATGGCCGGCGCCGTCACGCTCTGACCCCTCCAGCGCAAGGAGCACCAAGTGCACGACAATTCCGCCCTCATTCGCGCCCGCATCCGTCGTTTCGTCAGCGAGCGGGTCACCCCGTCGCTGTACCGGGTTTCGTCACCGTTGACCATCAGCGCGTGGGAAGTGCCCGACGAACCCGTGCCGTTTTCTGAGGCGCAAGGTCAGGATTTCACCCCGTTCAGCATCGGCCAGCATTGGGGCAAGCCCTGGGGCACGACGTGGTTCCACATCACAGGCCTGGTTCCCTCCGACTGGTCTCGGTTTCACGACCTCCACACGCGCACGGAAGTCATCGTGGACCTCGGTTTTCTGTCTGGTCAGGCTGGGTTCCAGGCGGAAGGTCTGGTCTTCACCCCGCAGGGGCACATCGTGAAAGCTGTGGAGCCGTTCAATAACTATGTGCCGCTGATCGCTCAGCCGGGAGAGCAGGTCGATATCTACATTGAAGCTGCGTCCAACCCCGATGTGGGAAGTGACTGGGGCTTTCAGCCGACACTCGTGGGTGACAAGGCTACGGCTGGTATAAAACCGATCTACCGCCTGCGCCGCATAGACGTTGCTTTGCTCGACACCCAAGTGTGGAAACTGGACCGGGACGTGTGGACACTGTTCGGACTCATGGAACAGCTGAGCCCTGACCTACCGCGTACCGCTGAGATTCTTCGGGCGCTGGAAAAAATGACCGACCAAATGGACCCCGAGGATGTGAGTGGCACGGCATCCCGTGGCCGCGCTTTACTGGCGCCCCTTCTGGCGCAGCCCGCCTACGCCAGCGCCCACCGAATCATCGCTGTCGGGCACGCCCACATCGACTCGGCCTGGCTCTGGCCGGTGCGTGAAACCATTCGCAAGTGTGCGCGCACGTTTTCAAACGTATTGCACCTGATGGATGAAGACCCCGACTTCATCTTCGCCTGTTCGTCGGCGCAACAGTATTCATGGATGAAGCAGCACTATCCGGAACTGTTTGAACGCATCCGTACGCGCGCACTCGAGGGCCGTTTCGTCCCGGTGGGCGGTATGTGGGTCGAATCCGACACCAACATGCCCAGCGGGGAGTCGCTGGCTCGGCAGCTGCTCGCGGGCAAGGCTTTCTTCATGCAGGAGTTCGGCATCGAACCCCTCGAGATCTGGCTGCCGGACTCGTTTGGATACACGGCGGCATTCCCGCAAATCGTGATCGCGGCGGGATCGAAGTACTTCCTCACCCAAAAAATCAGTTGGAACGAAACCAACACCATGCCTCACCACACCTTTTCTTGGGAGGGAATTGACGGCACCCAGGTCTTCACCCACTTTCCGCCGGTCGATACCTATAACTCACTGTTATCGGGGGAAGAATTAGCCCGGGCTCAACGCCAATACTCCGAAAAGGGTGCGTCAAACGTGTCGCTGGTGCCGTTCGGCTTTGGAGACGGTGGCGGTGGGCCCAATCGGGAGATGCTCGCAGCGGCGGAGCGCACGCGTTCTCTCGAGGGTTCACCGACCGTGCGAATGGCCAGCCCGCGGGCGTTCTTCGAGGAGGCGGAGGCGACGTATGCCAACCCGCCCGTGTGGTCGGGGGAGCTCTACCTGGAATTTCACCGTGGCACCTACACGTCGCAGTCCAGGACCAAATCTGGAAACCGTCGCAGCGAGCATCTGCTTCGAGAGGCCGAGCTCTGGGCATCAACGGCGTACTTTTATGCCGGCGCTGACTACCCCTACGAACGACTGGCTACCGCTTGGCAGACCGTGTTGCTCAATCAATTTCACGACATTCTGCCCGGAAGCTCTATCGCGTGGGTGCATCAGGTTGCTGAAGCGGCCTACGAGACCGTGCGAATCGAGCTCGAAGACCTGATCGCGATATCCGTGGCGGCGCTCGCCTCCTCGGCGCAAACGGATGCAACGCCGGTGAGCTTCAATGCTTCACCGTTCCCAGTAGCGGGAGTGCCTGCCCTGTCTGCTGCGCCGCGGATACCAACCGGAGCCGTGCGCCTACATCAGGCCGATGGGGGGTTCGTGCTCGAGAACGACGTCGTGCGGGCATCCATCGATGCACGCGGGCTCCTCATTTCCTTGGTAGACCGCGTGAGCGGAAGAGAAGCCGTGCCCGCGGGGCAAGCGGGCAATGTGCTCCAACTTTTTCGGGATACCCCGACGCAGTGGGACGCGTGGGACATCGACGAGCACTACGACCGGAACGGCGTGGAACTTCTAGAAGCAGAAGAAGTCAAGGTGCTCGTGCAGAGTTCAGGACTGGTCACGGTGCGCGTGACGCGCCGCTTCGGGGGGTCATCCGTTCAGCAGGACCTGACCGTACTCAGTGACCAGCCGAGCCTGGACATCGTGACGACGGTTGACTGGCATGAGCGTCAAAAATTGTTGAAGTTGGCTTTTCCGCTCGACGTGCACGCTGACCGCGCTGCGTCAGAAATACAGTTTGGCCACATTTATCGACCGACCCACGTCAACACGTCCTGGGACGCTGCCCGCTTCGAGACCTGCGCACACCGGTGGGTTTTCGTCGGGGAGCCGGGCTTCGGGATTGCGATTGCCAACGACTCAACCTATGGCCATGACATCAGCCGCACTACTCGAGTCGGGGGAGGGACGACCACGACTGTGCGGGAATCACTGCTGCGTGCGCCGACGTTCCCTGACCCAACTGCGGATCAAGGGGTGCACACGCTGCGCACCTCGATAAGTCTGACGCCAGACGTACTCGGAGCGGCGGCGCAGGGCTACCGGATCAACCTGCCGCTGCGCGACGTGGTCGGCGCGGCCGTAACGCCCGTAGTCGTGAGCGAGTGCCCATCGATCGTGGTCGAAGCCGTAAAACTGGCCGAAGACCGGTCCGGTGACCTTATCGTGCGATTGTACGAGGCGAGCGGTTCGCGCTCCACGGGCACTGTCAGCTTTGGCTTTACTGTCTCAGAAATCGTCGAGACTGACCTGCTCGAACGCACTGTCGCCCCTGTAGCAGTGCAGTCGACAACGGATGCTGGTGGTCAATTGGTGCTGCGTGCCTTCCAGATCATCACCCTGCGAGTTGCCCGTTCTGCCGCAGAAGGCGAGGGGAGCCTACGCCACCATTGCGTAGGCAGGCGCCCGTCGTTGGCGTGACTGTCTGCGGAATACTTTGTGCAGCCGGTCGTTGAGCGGTCGCAGAGCCGAAGGCGCATAGACGTGCTCCAGGGTGATCGCATGCGCGGTTGTGCGCTGAATACGCGCGCGTATAGGGTGAACCTTGACACGGGGTGCCGCACATAGTGTGCGTGCTGAGATCAATACCCGTCGAACCTGTCTAGTTAGTACTAGCGAAGGAATGTCACGGATGACTGATCAAACCTCCCAGCTCGCACTGCGGCAAACGCCTCGAATTCTCAGTATCGCCGGAACCGATCCGACCGGCGGCGCCGGGATTCAGGCCGACCTGAAGAGCATCGCGGCCAACGGCGGCTACGGCATGGCGGTGGTCAGTGCTCTGGTCGCGCAGAATACGCGCGGGGTGCGCTCGGTGCACACCCCGCCCGTGGCTTTTCTGCGCGCACAATTGAACGCCGTGAGCGACGATGTGACCATCGACGCCGTCAAGATCGGCATGCTCGCGCAACTCGACGTCATTACCGAGGTGCGCTCCTGGCTCTCGGAGTGTCGACCGCCTCTGGTGGTGCTCGACCCGGTGATGGTGGCAACGAGTGGCGACCGGCTGCTTGACCGCTCAGCCGAGCAGGCGCTACGCGACCTGATCCCTCAGGTCGATCTCGTCACGCCCAACGTTCCCGAGCTGGCTGTTCTGCTCGGGGAGCACCCGGCGGCCACCTGGGCGGAGGCCCTCGAGCAGGGCGGAAGGTTATCTGCTCGCACCGGAGTCACCGTTCTGGTCAAAGGCGGCCATCTCAACGAAACCAGCTGCCCGGATGCCTTGGTCAACACCCAGGGGTTGCTGTCGCACAGCGTGATCGAGGTCGCGTTACCACGTATCCGCACCAGGAACACGCACGGCACCGGATGCTCGCTCTCCTCGGCCATGGCCACGGTGCAGGCGAGAACCGGTGACTGGGCGCAGTCCCTCGCCGAGGTCAAAGACTGGCTCCAGGACGCCCTCGCCCACGCCGACGACCTCGAGGTCGGCCAGGGAAACGGCCCGATTCACCACTTTCATCGGCTGTTCGCCCGCGCAACAGCGGCATCCGCTCTGACCGCAGGCGTGCGATGAACGCGGTACGGTCGGTGGGATTAGCCGAGCGGCGGGAGGCTGGCGAGCAGACGCTGCGCGGCATCCGTCGGGTCGTCGGCGTCGGTGATCGCGCGCACCACCACTACCCGGGTGGCGCCGGCGTCGACCACTTGGTCGATGGTGCCCAGGTCGATGCCGCCGATGGCAAACCAGGGGCGCAGGCTGCCGACGGTGGCGCTCTGCGCGGCCGCATAGCGCAGCAGGTCGGTTCCCACCGCTGCGCGGCCAGGTTTCGTTGGCGTAGCCCAGACCGGACCGACACAGAAATAGTCGAGGTTATCGGCGGTGACGGCGGCATCCACTTGCTCGGTGGTGTGGGTGGACAGGCCGATCCGCGCAGCTGTACCGAGCAGTCTGCGGGCGGCGGGCAGCGGCAGGTCGGTCTGGCCGACATGAAAAACCGGCGCGCCGGAGAGGCCGGCGATATCCGCTCGGTCATTGACCGCCCAGAGCCGGGCGTGACGGTCGGCGACCGTGCGCAGAACCTCGAGATAATCAAGTTCCTCGGCCGCGTCGATATTCTTATCGCGCAGTTGGATGATGTCGACCCCGCCGGCGAAGGCGGCATCCACAAAGTCGGCGAAATCGCCGCGATTCTTTCGAGCATCGGTGCAGAGATACAGCCGGGCGGTGACGGGGTCCATGCGACCAACCCTAAGGGGCGCTGCCGTGGCATCGGTGCACACCATGAGTGAGCGGGGAGCGCAGCGAACAGTTGATGTCGCCGTCATTGGCGGCGGCGTCATCGGGCTCGGCATCGCCTGGACGCTGGCGCATTCCGGCCGTAGCGTGGTCGTCATCGACCCCGACCCGGCCGGCGGCGCCACCTTCGCTGCAGCCGGAATGCTCGCCGCGGTGAGCGAACTGCACTATCGGGAAGAGGCTTTGCTTGATCTCATGCTCGCGTCCTCGACGTTGTACCCCGACTTCATCGACTCGCTCGGAACCGATAGCAACGCTACCGGATACCAGCGAACCACAACCCTGAACGTGGGCGCGGACGCGGCCGACCGGCAAGCCCTCGCCGACCTGCGTGCTGTGCAGGTGGCCAATGGATTGGGTGTCGAGCCCCTCACCGTGCGCGAAGCGCGCGTGCTTGAACCGCTGCTGAGCCCCCAGGTCTCCGGCGCCTTTCTGGTGGAACAAGATCACCAGGTCGACCCGCGACGGCTCACCGAGCGCATTCAGTTCGCGCTCGCCGCCCTCGCGCCAAACGGTCAGGACGCCGTGATTCGGGTGCGTGCGCGTGGGTTACTGCACGCCGATGCCACGGATACCTCCTCGCGCGTTACCGGTGTCGCCCTGGCTGACGGTAGCTCGATCCAAGCCGACGAGGTGGTCGTGGCCAATGGACTCTGGGCGGGCGAGTTGGACGGGCTTCCCGAGCACCTGCGCCTGCCGCTTCGCCCGGTGTACGGGGACGTACTTCGATTGCGGGTGCCCGAGCACCTTCGGCCGCTGCTCACCTGCACGGTGCGCGGGTTGGTGCATGGGGTGCCGGTCTACCTGGTTCCGCGCACCGACGGAACGCTCGTGATCGGAGCCACCCAGCGCGAAGACGGCTCGGGCGTGGTGTCGGCCGGCGGCGTCTATCAGCTGTTGCGTGATGCACAGGCCCTGGTGCCGGCGGTCAGCGAGCTGGAGCTGATCGAAACGACCGCTCGGGCTCGTCCGGGAACGCCGGACAATGCGCCGTTCCTCGGCCGCGTCGGGTGTTCGGGCGGTGACATCGCCGGCCTCATCATTGCCACCGGATTCTTTCGTCACGGTGTACTGCTCACCCCGGTCGCAGCCCAGTACTGTCTGCAGCTCATCGATGGCATTGCAGACGATCGGTGGCGAAACTTTCGGCCCGATCGGTTCTCGGCGAGCCGAGAGCCCGCATCCGCTTCACTGAAAGGAGGCCTATCGTGACCGTAATAATTTCCGTCAATGGCCAGAAACGAACCGTATCCGGCGGCACCGTGACCGACCTCGTAGCCGAGATCACCGGGCGACGCCTCGAAACAGGCGGCCATGCAGCAGACGGAGGCCGCCTCGGAGTAGCCGTGGCGCGAAACGCTGCGGTCGTTCCCCGCAGCCTGTGGTCGACTACCGGGCTGACGGCGGGCGATGAGATTGAAATTGTTTCTGCAGTCCAGGGAGGTTGACCGTGCAGACCGCACACTTCACGAACACTGACAGCCTGGTGATTGACGGCGTGGCGCTGACTTCCCGCCTGATCATGGGCACCGGGGGAGCACCGAGTCTCGATGGCCTCGGTGAAGCACTGCGAGCGTCGGGAACCGAACTCACCACGGTCGCCATGCGGCGGCACAGCGCAGCGACCACCGGTTCACTCTTCGAACTGCTGGTCGAGAATTCCATCCGGGTGCTGCCGAACACCGCCGGCTGTTTCACCGCGCATGATGCGGTACTGACTGCCGAGCTGGCTCGGGAAGCCCTCGAAACCGACTGGATCAAGCTCGAGGTCATCGCCGACGAGCAGACCTTGCTGCCCGATGCGGTCGAACTGGTGGAGGCCACCGAACAGCTCGTTGCGCGGGGCTTCAAGGTGTTCGCGTACACCAATGACGACCCGGTGCTCGCGCTCCGGCTCGAACACCTGGGCGCTGTGGCCGTGATGCCGCTCGGGGCGCCGATCGGCACCGGGCTCGGCATTCTCAACCCGCACAATATCGAGCTGATCGTGGCCCGCGCCGGTGTTCCCGTGGTGCTCGATGCCGGAATCGGTACCGCCTCTGACGCTGCGCTGGCGATGGAATTGGGCTGCGATGCAGTGCTGCTGGCCACCGCCGTGACACGCGCGCAGAACCCGCCGCTCATGGCCGATGCGTTCAAACACGCCGTACTGGCAGGCCGCAGGGCCGCCCAGGCCGGCCGCATTCCGCGGCGCCAGCACGCGCTGGCGTCGTCACCGATGGCCGGGCGGCCTGACCTGTGACGCGGATGCCGGTGCTCGCGCCGCTCGTCGAACCCGGCGAGGAGCTCTCCATAGCCGAGCGTGAGCGGTATTCGCGCCATATTCTTATTCCCGAAATCGGAATGCTCAGCCAGCGACGGCTGAAAAATGCGCGCGTTCTCGTAATCGGCGCCGGCGGACTCGGCTCGCCGGTGCTGCTCTATCTCGCAGCCGCCGGGGTGGGTACGCTCGGCATCGTCGATCACGACACCGTGGACCTCAGCAATCTGCAGCGCCAGATCATCCACGGCACCTCAGGCCTCGGCCACTCGAAACTAAAATCGGCAGCGGCCGCGGTCGCCGAGCTCAATCCGCTGGTCACGGTGCACCAGCACGACGTCTGGCTTACCGCGGCGAATGCCCTCGACCTGTTCGCCCAGTACGACCTGGTAATCGACGGCGCCGACACCTTCGCCACGCGCTACCTGGTCAGCGATGCTGCCGCGATGCTCGGCAAGCCGTGCGTCTGGGGATCTATCCTGCGCTTCGACGGGCAGGTCAGCGTGTTCTGGAACCGACACGGACCTACCTACCGAGACCTGTATCCGGAAGCCCCGCCAACTGGCTCAGTGCCCAGCTGTGGCGAGGGCGGAGTGTTTGGGATGCTCTGCGGAACGATCGGCTCGACGATGGTCGCCGAAGCCGTGAAGTTGATCACCGGGGTCGGGCGCACGTTGCTGGGCCGGGTCGTACTGTTCAATGCGCTCGAGGCGACCTGGCGCGAAATCAGCATTGCGCGCGACCCTGCGGCCGAAGCGATCACCGCGCTGATGGACTACGAGGCGTTGTGCGGGACATCGGCCCTGAATGACGATGCGATTTCCGTGCAGGAACTCGCCGTCATGCTCGGGGCTCGGCAGCGGGGCGAGATCGACTTCGACCTCATCGATGTTCGGGAACCAGAGGAGTACGAGATCGTACACATTGCCGGGGCGCTACTGGTGCCGCAGGGCGCCATCCTCTCCGGAGAGGCGTGCCTTGCCCGGGACCGCGACGTGGTCGTGCACTGCAAGGCGGGCCCGCGCTCGGCTGCCGTCTGCGCCGAGCTGCAGCGGCAAGGCTATGAGCATGTGCGTCAGGTTGAGGGCGGCGTTCTGGCCTGGGTGAAAGAGATCGAGCCCACGCTCTCGACGTACTAAAGCGCGCGGTCGCGACACGAAGGCAGAGGCCATACATGGCATCTGCTGTCTACCCCCAGAAGGGGGTAGTATCGCGGCAATCGGGGATTTCCCGCGCATGAAATGAAAGGTCGGACTATGAACCCGTTACTCATCATTGTGGCCATTGTTGCGGTGGTGCTGCTCATTACCGGAGGTCTGGTGCAGTCGCTTCAATTTCTGCTCTGGGTCGGTATCGTACTGGCGATCATCGCGGTGATCATGTTCCTGATGCGATCAATTTCTGGACGCAAGAGCGCCTGACGCGACATGGTGCCAGAGCAGCCGGTAGAAGGAGAATAAACTCCTTCTACCGGCTTTTTCTCTGCCCAAACAAGCTGCTGCGGAGTTGATACAGATTGGACCCCATGCCTGAACTCAACGCCCCTTCCCGTGTCGTCGTCGTCGGTGACGCCCTGATCGATGTGCTGCGTGACTCCAAGGCGAGTCGAGAATTCGCCGGCGGTGCAGCCCTGAACGTGGCGGTGGGCCTGGCCATACTCGGGGTGCCGACGACCCTGATCGCGATGGTCGGTGACGACGCTGACGGCGCGGTGCTTCGGTCCTTCCTCGACCAGTACGGCGTGCAGCTGATCGCGACACCGGGCCCGCTCGGGTCTTCCCGGGCCGTATCGGATCGCACCGATGGCGAACCCCGCTACTTCTTCAACGACGCCGCCAAAGCGCGCCGAATCGAGTTCGGCGTGACCGAGCGGGCCGCGCTGGCCGCCGCCGCCGTTATCGTCGTGAGCTGTTTTCCGTTCGACGACACCGCGCAGACCGAGGCGTTCATCGCCTGCATCACCGACCCGGAGCACCGCCTCGTGATCGACCCGAACCCGCGCGCCGGCATGCTGCACGACGGACCGCGGTTCGTACGCAACTTTGAAGCGCTCGCCGCTCGCAGTCTGCTCGTGAAGGTCGGCGACGAAGACGCCGACCTTCTCTACGACAGTACGCTCGACGAACTGCGCGAACGACTCGTCGAGGGGGGCGCGCAGACGGTGCTGGCGACCGCCGGGCCGCTCGGTGCTTCCGTTGCGTTCGAAAACAATGGGCTGGTCAGTGTTCCGATCGCCGAGCTTGACGGCCCGATCGTTGACACGATGGGGGCGGGGGACGCAACGCTGGCGGCATCCGTGTGCACCATCATGAACGACGGGGTGCCGCAGGATTCCACGGCGTGGGAGGCGCTGCTGGCCGACGCCATGCTCACCGCCGCGGCGACCTGTCGGCACGAGGGAGCACTGCTCCGCCGGCCGTAGCGAGCGGATGCCCGGGTCGGGTCAGGCCTCGGGCTCGGTTTCGGGCTCGGTCAGCTTGAGCCGGGAGCGAATGGCGTCGCGGGCCTGCTGGGCGGCGCGGCGCACCTCCTTGTCGGAGTCGCGCAGGCGCACCTCGATCGTCGCGATGTTGTCGGTGGTGCCCTGGTCAGCGAGGGCGTGCAGCGCGGCGGAACGCACGCGCGGGTTCTCGTCGGTCGTGAGACGCACGAGCTTGGGTACCACCTGCAGGCCGCGCAGCAGCACAACCTTGGCGCACATTTCGCGCACGCGCCACGCCTGATTGTTCAGGCCGACGACGATGTATGGTGCGGCCTGCTCTCCCCAGACGTGCAGCAGCGCGCGGGCGCCCCACAGTTCGGGCCAGTACAGGGCGGGTGCACCCTCGAGGATGCCGAGCGCGTGGCGTCCGCCGGCATAGAGCAGAAAGTCTTTTCCGGCGTTCTTGGCGCGCAACAGGGCCACGGCATTGTCGATGACGACGTTCTCGCCGTAGTGCACGACGGCGGCGCGAATGCGCTCATCGGTCGGCAGATCGATCGGAAGGTCGGGGTGCGGAATCAATTTGTTTTGCATAGCCCTCTAACGCTACCTCCCCTCCGCAGCTTCCAGCCCGCGAGAGTGCAAAAGTGCCCGATTGCGAGTGTCAAATAGGATCTTTTTTGCGCTGTCGCGAGCTGCTAGGAGAGGAGCAGCTCGAAACCGGAGGCCTGCTCGTAGATGCCATAGTTGCCGATGTCAACGAAACCGAGACTGCGGTAGAGGGCGAGCGCTTCGGGCTGCGCATAGCCGGTTTCCAAACGCATCCGTTTGTAGCCGAGATCTCGGGCCAGCGATTCCAGCTCGCGCAGAATCGTCTTCGCGTGGCCCTGGCGGCGGTAATCGGGGTTGGTCCACATGCGTTTGACCTCGGCGGTGGTGGCGTCGTACTGGCGGAGGCCGCCGCCGGCAACAGTGGTCTCACCGTCGACGAGCACGAGAAATCCTCCGCCGGGCGGATCGAACTCGGCCCCGTCAACGTCATGCACAGAATCGCCATCGCCGTATCGGGTCTCGTATTCACGGTGCAGGTCAAGCAGAAGAGGGGCAACTTCGGGGTCACCGAAGCGCACGGATACACATTTCACGCTTAATAGTGTGCGCCTTATCGTGGTGCGCTCCTGACAATCGGCGCGATCTCTCTGAGTAGACTCGACGGGTGTCAGTGAACCCAGAGTTGCAGGGGCGGGTCTTTCCGCCGGTCGCCCCGTATCTAGTCGGCCGTGAAAAGGTGCGCGAATTCTCCCGCGCCGTGTTCGCGACCAACCCAATCAACCACGATCCCGAAGCGGCCCGCGCGGCCGGCCACCACGACGTCGTCGCCCCGCCCACCTTTGCCGTGGTCGTGCAGGAGGCCACCCTGGCCCAACTTCTGGCCGAACCGGATGGCGGCATCGACTTCACCCGCGTCGTACACGGTGACCAACGCTTCAGCTACACCCGGCCGATCATCGCCGGCGATGAGCTCACGGCAACTCTCGCGGTGACGAGCATCAAGAGCCTCGGTGGCCACTCGATGGTGACCGCCGAGTCCACCATCGTCGACGCCGCGGGCGCCCACGTCGTCACCGCCATCTCCACTCTCGTCGTCAGGGGAGACGAATGATCCCCGTTGTGACCGCCCTCACGGTCGGCGACGTCGTCGCCGAGGCGAGTTTCGCCCTGACGCGCGATTCCCTCGTGCGCTATGCCGGGGCATCCGGTGATTTCAATCCCATTCACTATCGCGATGATGTCGCGCAGTCGGTGGGATTGTCGGGTGTGCTCGCCCACGGCATGCTGACCATGGGGCTGGCCGTGCAGCCCGTCGTCGACTGGGCCGGCGACCCGGCCCGGGTTGTCGACTATCAGGTGCGGTTTACCCGCCCGGTCTTCGTCGACGCCGCTGCTGGCGCAACCGTGGCGGTCGTCGCCAAGGTCGGCGCAGTCGACCCCGAAGCCCTCATCGCCCGCATTGACCTGACCGTGACGTTCAACGGTGCGACGGTTCTCGGCAAGGCGCAGGCGCGCGTCAACCTGGCCTGAAAAATGATCGAACCCGTTGCACTCAGCACCCTCACCACCTTTCAAATCGGTGGGCCGCCAGTTGCACGGGTGGCACCGGTCACGGAGCAGGACCTCATCAACGAGAGCCTCGTGGTCTGGGGCATGGCTGAGAACTGGTTGCTGCTCGGCGGCGGCTCCAACACCGTCGTCGCCGACGACGGCTTTGACGGCATCGTCATCCACGTGGTGACTCGCGGTATCGAGGTGCTCCGCAGTGAAACCACCAGCGAAGCGGATGCCACCACCGGGCCGACCGGTGGGGTGCGACTGCGCGTACAGGCCGGCGAACCGTGGGACGACCTCGTCGCCTACAGCGTGGATCGCGGCTGGTCCGGCATCGAGGCGCTGTCGGGCATTCCCGGATCGTGCGGTGCCGCCCCGGTGCAGAACATCGGCGCCTACGGCCAGGAGCTCGCGGACAGCCTCGTTGCCATCGATTTTCTCTCCTATGAAACCGGCGAGGTCGAACGACTCGAGCATGCCGAGCTGGGCCTCGGCTACCGCACCTCCGCGCTCAAACAGGGGCTGCGCGGCGTCGTGCTGGCGATCGAGCTGAAGCTGCACGACACCGCGGCCGAGGCATCCGTTTTGGGAAGCGCCCTCGGTCAACCGTTGAAGTACGCCCAACTCGCCGGGGCCCTCGGTGTTCAGCTCGGCGACCGGGTTCCGTTGCAGATTGTGCGCGCCACCGTTCTCGGGCTGCGGGCCAAAAAAGGAATGGTACTGGACCCGACTGACCCCGACACCTTCAGCGCCGGTTCGTTCTTCACCAACCCGATCGTGACCGAGGCATTTGCGCGCTCGCTGCCGGCGGATGCGCCGCGCTGGCCACTTGCCGCGGAACCGGCTGATCGTGTTATTCCGCTTGAGGAATATATGGGGGTCGGACCTGTTCCCGGTGAGGAACCCGTGCGTATGGTCAAGCTCAGTGCCGCCTGGTTGATCGAACACGCCGGGGTCAGCCGCGGCTTTCGCCTGCCGGGCTCGAGAGCGGCTGTCTCGAGCAAACACACCCTGGCCTTGACGAATACCGGCGGAGCTACCGCCGAGGAAGTCGCGGAACTGGCCCGGTACGTGCTCGGCCGGGTGCAGGCGGAGTTCGGGGTGAACCTGCAGCCCGAGCCGGTGCTGGTGGGGCTGACGCTCTAGCGTCACAGCGTGGACGGCCGGACGATCATGGCGTGGCTCGTGGTCGGGGCAGGGGCGGCGGTGTTCGCGTTGAGTGATGAGGCGTTGTCGCCGACCGCCGAGAGTGACCGCAGAGAACGACCACCGGTGAAACGCATGTCTCGTCCATGCTGCGCACACTGCAGCTGTCGAATCAGCATGCACTGACCGCCGGGGCACTCGAGCGCAAACTGCTGTAGCGCCCGGGCGTCAGGCCAGGCTCACGCGTCGCGCCGAATCCAACGAAACGTCACCCGGCTCAGCACGAGCCCCAGCACCAGCCAGATACCGAGGGCGCCGGCCACCCAGGGTAAATCCCAGGTGCCGCTCTGCTCGGCAGCCGCGAAGCTTTCCGGTAGAAAGACCGAACGCATGCCCTGCGCCATCCATTTGAGCGGAAAGATGCTCGCCAGGTTCTGCATCCACTCCGGCAGCGTTGTGAACTGCAGGTAGACGCCCGAAATGAATTGCAGCACGAGCACCACGGGAGCCACCACGGCCGTGGCGCTGCGCCCCGACCGAGGTACCGCCGCGAGCGCTATGCCGAGAAACGCGCTCGTGATCACGCCAAATACGAACACCCAGGCGAACGTCGCCCACTTTTCGGGCTCAGTCGGCAGCGCGATATCAAGCACAAGCCTCGCCACGAGCAGCAGGAGGCCGGCCTGAAGAATCGCGGTGACGAAGACTTGCCCGATCTTGCCGAGAAAATAGCTCAGCGGGGAGAGCGGGGTGCCGCCGAGGCGTTTGAGGGTGCCGTCGCTTTTCTCGCCGGCGATATCGACGGCGAGGTTCTGCACACCGGAGAGAAGCATGCCGGCAGCGAGCATGCCGGGCAGATAGTAGGTACCTACGCTGACGCCGCCGGTGCCGTCGGGATTCGCACCGATATTGCCGGAGGAGCTGAACGCGGCGGTGAAAATGCCCAGCATGATGAAGGGAAAAAAGAACGTGAACAACAGGGTGTCGGGGGAGCGAAAGTACAGGCGCGTTTCATAGCCGATGCGGGACAGGCCGAGCGCGAGCGTGCCCGGAGCCTTGTTCTGCGGGCGGGTGCCCAAGACCGTGGCGCTCATGCTCGTACGTCCTTGTCGGTGCGTCGGCTCGGATCCGGCCGGCCCTCATCGGTGGATGCCGCAGCCCCGGTCCCAGCCGGAATTGCCTCGTGTCCCCGCACGAGCGACAGGTACACGTCTTCGAGACTGGGCCGGATCACCTCGAGATCCTCGGGCTCGGCGCCGTTCAAGCTGCGGACGAGTTCGGCCACGACCTGCGCCGGGCGACTGGTGCGCTCTTCGCGTACCAGTCCGTTGCCGTCACGCCAGCGCACGACCGGAACGCGGGCATCCGCTCCGCCGATTTTGTCGAGCGGGCCGATGTCGATGAGCTGGCCACCGGCGATGATTCCAGCACGGTCGCCGAGTTGCGCGGCCTCGTCGAGGTAGTGGGTCGTCAGCAGAATGGTGGTGCCCTCCGCCTTGAGCCCGCGAATCAGATGCCAAAACTGATGCCGGGCCTCGGGGTCGAAGCCAGTGGTTGGTTCGTCGAGAAACAACAACTCAGGGCGTCCGATAATGCCGAGGGCGACATCCACTCGGCGACGCTGCCCGCCGGAAAGCTTGCTGACGCGGGTTTTCGCCTTCTCACGCAGGCCCGCCGCGTCGATAACCTCGTCGACGTCGCGCGGATGGGGATAGAACCCGGCGAAGTGGCGCAGCTGCTCGGTCACGGTGGCATTGCCGCTCTCGTTGCTGGTCTGCAACACAATGCCCAGGCGGGCCTTCCACTCCAGGCCACCGCGGTGCGGATCAGTGCCCAGCACGCTCACCTCGCCACCGGAACGGTCACGGTAGCCCTCGAGAATCTCGATCGTCGTGCTTTTGCCGGCGCCATTCGGGCCGAGCAGGGCGAAGGTCTCACCGGCTGCGATCGAGAAACTCACGCCGCGTACCGCCTCGACGTTGCCATACGATTTCTGCAGGTCGCGCACCTGCACAGCCGGGGGAGTGGGTGTCATAGGTCCAGAGTCCCACTCCCGCGCTTTCCGCACCACCTCTGGTGATCGTCTCCCTCATCCAGCAGTGGACGGATGCCGTGCTAGTTGAACAGGCGCTGCAGGCGTTGCACACCCTCGAGCAGGACGTCATCGCCGAGGGCGTATGACATGCGCAGGAATCCACTCGGCCCGAAAGCTTCGCCGGGAACTGCGGCCACCTCGGCCTGGTCGAGAATGAGGTCGGCCAATTCGAGCGACGTCGTTGGGGTCACACCGCCCCACTGACGGCCAAGCAGGCCGGTCACGTCGGGGTAGACGTAGAACGCGCCCTGCGGGGTCGGCGTCACGACGCCGGGGATCTGGTTCAGTTCGGCGACGATCAACTTGCGGCGGCGGTCAAAGGCGACCCGCATGGCCTCGGCGGCGTCCTGCGGGCCGTTCAGTGCTGCGATTCCCGCGCGCTGTGAGATGTTCGACACGTTCGAGGAGAGGTGGGACTGCAGGTTTGCTGCCGCCTTCATGGCGTCGGCGGGGCCGACCATCCAGCCCAGCCGCCAGCCCGTCATCGCATACGTTTTTGCGACACCGTTGACCAGGATGGTGCGGTCGGCGAGCGCCGGAACGGCCTCGACAATCGACACGGCACGAACCCCGTCGTACGTGAGGTTCTGATAGATCTCATCGGAGACGACCCAGAGGCCGTTGTCTTCGGCCCACTGACCGATGGCACGGGTCTGCTCCAGCGAATAGACGGCACCGGTGGGGTTGGACGGTGAAACGAACAGCAGCACCTTGGTTCGCGGGGTGCGTGCGGCTTCGAGCTGCTCGACGGTCACGAGATAGCCCTGATCACTGCCGGCGAAGACGTCGACCTGCACGCCACCGGCGAGGCGGATCGCTTCGGGGTAAGTGGTCCAATACGGGGTCGGCACGATGACCTCGTCACCGGGATCGAGCAGGGTCGCGAAGGCTTGGTAAACGGCCTGCTTGCCACCATTGGTGACGACGACCTGGCTCGGCGAGACTGCGAGGCTGCTGTCACGCAGCGTCTTGGCCACGATGGCCTCGCGCAGCTCGGGCAGACCGGCCGCTGGGGTGTATCGATAGTTCTTCGGGTCGCGCACGGCGGTCAACGCCGCCTCCACGATGTGCTCAGGCGTCTGAAAATCGGGTTCCCCCGCCGCGAAGCTGATCACCGGCCTTCCCGCCGCCTGCAGCGCCTTGGCCTTGCCGTCAACCTTGAGGGTCGCTGACTCGGCAATAGAACCGATCCGAGTTGAAATTCGCTTGAGTTCGTGATCCACGTGTTGAGTTTAGCCACCCGACCCGCGCGCAAGCTAGCACAGCCTCCGGCTGAGCCAGCGCTCGTGCCAGCGCTCGTGCCCGCTCCGGTGACGCAGATCTGCCGCGCGCCGGCTGAGCCATGAGATGGCCGTAAAAATTGAGTCTCCCGCAGGAATAGAGTGATCAAATGATCACCCGTCTGGTTCAGATCTCTCGACCGGTGCTGTGGGTCAACACCGTCGGAACGACCGTCATCGGCATGTGGTTGATCGGGGATTTGTGGCGCTGGGACATCATCCCGCTGCTGCTCTGGGCGACCCTGCCGTTCAACCTGCTGATCTATGGCGTGAACGATATCTTCGACCAGGAAACGGATGCCCGGAACGCCCGCAAGGGCGGCCTCGAGGGGGCTCGTATCCTCGGCTCGGAAACTCGCAGTATCGTGCTCGCGGTCGTGCTGACCAACACGCCGTTCCTGGCATATTTTCTCGTCACGCTGCCGGCGGCCGCGCTCGCCTGGATTGCCGCGTACACGGTGATCTTCATTTTCTATTCGGCACCCCCGCTGCGTTTCAAGGCCCGGCGCTACCTTGACTCGCTCAGCAACGCCGCCTACGCCTTTCCGCTGATCTTCGTACCCCTGGCCTTCGGCAAGTCGCCGGTCTGGTCGGCGGCTATCGGGCTGATGGCGTGGAGCGTCGCCAAGCACACCTACGACGCGGTGCAGGATATCGACGAGGACCGCGCGGCCGGAATTCAGACCACTGCCGTCCATCTCGGTGCGCGCGGCGCCACGGTGTGGAGCGGCGTGTGGTGGGCACTGTCCACCGTGGGATTCGCGCTGATCAGTTGGCCGGTCGCCGTGGTGAATGCCCTCATCGCCGGCTGGCTGGTAATTTCGCTGGGGCGCAGCCCCACACCGGCAACGGCCCGCCGACTATATCGATACTCGATCGTGTTCCCCTACGTTGCCGGTTCCGTAGCGGGGGCCCAAATCGTGGCAGCCATGTTGCTGGGAGGCTATCCATGACCCGATCACGCCTGAATACATCCCCACGGCGCATAGTCGTGCTCGGCGCGGGCATCGGTGGGCTCACGGCCGCCGCACTGTTGGCCCGCGCCGGCCATTCGGTGACCGTATTGGAGGGATCCGACTGGATCGGTGGCAAGAGCAGGCGCCTCGAGATTGACGGGCAGCGGGTGGACACCGGACCGGCACTGGTCACGTTCCCCCGGGTCTGGGAGGAACTGCTCGCTCGCTACGACGCGCTCGGTGCCCGCCGGTCTGCTCCCTTGGAAGCCGCCGCGGTGGCCGGGGTCACGCTGCACAGGCTGCCCGAAGTGGGCCGGTACTTCTACCGGGGAGAAGCAGCCACCCTGCCGGTGCCGGCCGGGCATCCCTGGTACGCGGCCTGGACCCGTTTCGAACGCGAACACGGTGGCCTCGGGCCCCAACTCACGAGCATGCTCACCGCCAACCCGTTGGATCCGGCGTCACTGCCGGCCGTACGCAACGTGTTCCGCCTGTATGGCACCCGCCTGACCACCCGCAGCTTTCTTGACGGCCTGAACTGGATGCCCGATGGCCTGCGGGAGGTCATCGCCATCCACACCCTCAACGCGGGCGTCTCTCCCCGGCAGACTCTCGCCCTGTACGCGAGCATGCCGGCCATTATGGCCAGGGACGGCGTGTGGGTTCCCGAGGGCGGGGTGAACGAGCTGCCACTCGCGTTGCACCGCCTGGCGGTGCATGCCGGCGCGAATGTGCACACCGGCGAGCCCGTTACCGCCGTGACGAAAGGTTTCGTGACCACGGCGTCGGCGACGTACCCGGCCGACGTGATCGTGAGCGGGCTCGACAGCGTGGTGCTCGACGGCCTCTTCGGCGCGCCACCGGCACGGGCGCGGCCGCGCTCGTGCTCGGGGGTGGCCATCTATGCGGCGCTCGAGACGCCGCTGCCGGAGGGCACGGCCACGCACTCTGTCGTGTTGCCCGATGACCCGGCCGCCCTGCACCGCAGCCTCGATGCCGGAGTCGTGCCGGAGCAGACGATGGCATTCCTGAACTATTATCGGCCGCACGAGGTCTATCCCAATGACCGGGCCACCGTGGCGGTACTCCTCACCGCGCCTGCCGATGGTCGCCACTACGACCTCGACAGCCCGTGGGTGGCGCGTGAGGTGGCTCGAGTGAGCGCCGCCGTGGGCCTGGACCGCCCGATCAGCGAGCTGTTTCGCGACCATGTCGTGCTCGACCCGCACTACTTCGGCGGCTGGGGTTCCGCTGATGGAGCACTCTACGGCGCAACCCACCCGCTCTGGCAGAGTGGGCCATTCCACCGCCCCGGCTACACGAGCCGCGCACGTCCGTGGCTGTGGCGGGTGGGCGCGTCGGTGCACCCTGGCGGCGGTATCCCGGCCGTGCTCGGCGGCGCCATGACCGCGATGCACAAGCTGATCGGCCGCCTCGATGCTCCCTGATCCCAGCTGCTGGCTCCGCGTTCACCTGAGAAGATAAAACCCGACGGGTCGGGTGGAACTGAATCAATCGATGAGGATTCACTTCTTCGCACGGTGTGCACTCAAGGGTTCGTGTGCCAAGCTGGCGGGGAAGCGATGGCTCGCCCCTTGGGCTTGTTCGCCTCAGCTTTACAGTGGCCGGTCCGTGACCTAGACTGGTCTCGGTAGTTGAATTCCGCCATGCTTTTCTGCGCCTTTTTCCACGTGTTCCTACTTGGTTGAAGTCCAGGCGGCTTTGCGGGTTTGCTTCCATAGGGTGGTGGCTCAATTGGTAGAGCAGCGGTCTCCAAAACCGCAGGTTGCAGGTTCGAGTCCTGTCCGCCCTGCACATCGGTAGAATTCTTCCGATCATGAGAGGTGAAACAGGTGGCCCGAAAAGTTGTCGACGAACCTAGTGAGGAAGTCGTCGCGAACGCCCGAATTGCCCGCGAGTCCAATCGCGGTCCTTTCGCTCGGTTATCCCTGTTTATCAAGCAGGTTTTCGCCGAGTTGCGCAAGGTCGTCACTCCGACTCGTAAAGAGTTGCTGAACTACACCGGTGTCGTACTCGTCTTCGTGATCATCATGATGGCTATCGTGTCGGCTTTCGACTGGGTCTTCGGACTTGCCGTTCTTTACGTGTTCGGAACGCCGGGCTAAGAGAGCCCACCGGCATCCGCTCTGGCGGAACGCCTGCATTACCGGCATGGAAACGTGTCCAGACAATTTGCACACGTAGAACAAATTAGGGATTGAGATTTAGTGACTGAGACGAAGCACGACGATGTCGACTGGGCCACTGCCGCCGAGCAGTCCTCTGAAGAAGACGAGGCACAGGAAGGCAATACCCTTGCCGCCGACGAAGACTCCGTAGAAGCTGCCGAGCAGGCGGCCCTGCACGTCGTTAACGAAAGCGACGATGTTGAGGTCAACCTCGATGCCGCACTCGATGCCCTCGCCGAATCCCCCGATCCCGAAGCTGATGCCATCGTCGATGACGCCCTCGACATTGATTCGGCTGAAGAAGCCGAAGCCTCCGTCGAAGCCGTCGAAGACGAAGACGAGCTCGTCACGGCCGACGCTGGCGTCGAGACCGAAGCAGATTCCGACGCCCCGATCGACCCGTATGAAGCCTTCCGCAAGGAACTTCGTTTTCTGCCGGGTAAGTGGTACGTCATTCACTCTTATGCCGGATTCGAGCGTCGGGTGAAGTCCAACATTGAAAACCGTAAGCAATCCATGGCGATGGAAGACTTCATCTACCAGTGCGAAGTTCCCATGGAAGACGTCGTCGAGATCAAGAACGGCCAGCGTAAGATGGTCACCCGCGTGCGCATCCCGGGCTACGTGCTCGTGCGCATGGACCTCGACGAGGACAGCTGGTCGGTTGTTCGCCACACCCCCGGTGTGACCGGCTTCGTTGGCAACGCCCACAACCCCACGCCGCTGCGCTTCGAAGAGGCCTTTGGAATGCTCAAGGGACTCGTGGAAATTGTCGAAGCCCCCACCAAGGCTGGCGGCGCCCCAGGAAAGTCGGCGCAGCGCGTCATCGCTGCCGAGGTCGACTACGAAATCGGCGAGACCATCACGATCAAGGAAGGTTCGTTCGCGGGCCTGCCCGGTTCGATCAGCGAGATCAAGCCGGAGAGCGGCAAGCTCATCGTGCTCGTCTCCCTGTTCGAGCGTGAGACCCCGGTCGAGCTCAGCTTCGACCAGGTCACCAAGCTCTAATCAATCAGAACGGATGCCCCGCCAGGGCCATCCACGCTGGTTTCCCAAAACCACCGGGGCCCATCCGGGCCACCGGGAGAGCGGCCTCCGGGCGGCTCGCTTATCAATACGAAGGACAACACAATGGCACCGAAGAAGAAGGTTACAGGTCTGATCAAACTTCAGATCAAGGCCGGCGCAGCCAACCCCGCACCGCCCATCGGGCCGGCACTGGGTCAGCACGGCGTGAACATCATGGAGTTCTGCAAGGCCTATAACGCGGCGACCGAAGCCCAGCGCGGCAACGTCATCCCCGTTGAAATCACCGTCTACGACGACCGCTCGTTCACGTTCATCCTGAAGACCCCGCCCGCAGCGGAGCTCATCAAGAAGGCCGCCGGCGTCGCCAAGGGCAGCGGAACCCCGCACACCGTCAAGGTTGCCAACCTCACCCAGGCCCAGGTCCGCGAGATTGCTGAAGCGAAGATGGTTGACCTTAACGCCAACGACATCGACGCCGCCGCGAAGATCATCGCCGGAACTGCCCGCTCCATGGGCATCACGGTCACCGCCTAAGCACACCCCCGCATCAGCGCCTCACGGCGCCTGTGCACCCTTAGCAATTAGTGGAAGAGCCTGCCAGGCTCGCACCACACTCTGAAGTACATACAGGAGATTTCACATGGCAACCAAGTCAAAGGCGTACCGCGCCTCCGCCGCCAAAATCGGCGAAGACAACGTCTTCACCCCGGCCGAGGCCGTAGCCCTCGCCAAGGAGACCGGCTCCGCAAAGTTCAACTCCACGGTTGAGGTCGCCCTCCGCCTCGGAGTCGATCCCCGTAAGGCCGACCAGATGGTTCGTGGAACCGTCATCCTCCCGCACGGCACCGGCCGCACCGCCCGTGTCATCGTCTTCGCAACCGGTCCTGCCGCCGAAGCCGCTATCGCAGCCGGCGCCGACGAGGTCGGTGGCGACGAGCTCATCGAGAAGGTAGCCGCTGGCTACACCTCGTTCGACTCGGCCGTCTCGACCCCCGAGCTTATGGGTAAGGTCGGTCGTCTCGGAAAGGTGCTCGGCCCGCGTGGTCTCATGCCCAACCCGAAGACCGGAACCGTGACGCCCGACGTCGCCAAGGCCGTTTCCGACATCAAGGGCGGAAAGATCGAATTCCGCGTCGACAAGCACTCCAACGTGCACTTCGTCGTCGGCAAGGCCTCTTTCTCGGTCGAGCAGCTGAATGAGAACATCTCCGCCGCGCTCGAAGAAGTTGTCCGTCTCAAGCCGAGCTCGTCCAAGGGCCGTTACATCACGAAGGGTGTCGTCTCGACCACCTTCGGTCCGGGCATCCAGCTCGACGTCAATAGCATCTGAGGCTCAAAGCACCTCAGCATTCGCTAGAACAAGAAGCAGGGCCCGTCTTCGGACGGGCCCTGCTTCTTTAACGGATACCGCTAGCCGATGTAGCTCATGACGTGCTTGATGCGGGTGTAGTCCTCGAGGCCGTACATAGAGAGGTCCTTGCCGTAGCCGGAGTGTTTGAAGCCACCGTGCGGCATCTCCGCCACAAGGGGGATGTGCGTGTTGATCCAGACACAGCCGAAATCAAGGTTCTTGGCCATGCGCATCGCAACACCGTGGTTCGAAGTCCAGACCGACGAGGCGAGGCCGTATTCCACGTCGTTGGCCCAGGCCAGAGCCTGGGCCTCATCATTGAACTTCTGCGCGGTGATGACCGGGCCGAAGATCTCGTTCTGTACAGCCTCGTCGCTTTGCAGCAGGTCGGCGACGATCGTGGCTTCGTGAAAGTAGCCCGTGGTGCCCTGGCGGTGGCCGCCAAGGGCGAGGGTGGCGTGGTCGGGCAGGCGGGAGATGACACCCTCGACCCGAGCGAGCTGATCGGCACTCGAAAGGGCACCGAACAGGATGCCTTCATCGAGCGGGGCGCCCGTTCGGGCGTTGTCCTTGGCGTAGGCGGCGAGGGCGGCGACGAACTCGTCGTGAATGCCTTCCTGCACGAGCACGCGGGTAGCCGCGGTGCAGTCCTGCCCGCCGTTGTAGAACGCGGCGGCTGCGATGCCCTCGACGGCCTGTTGAATATCGGCGTCGTTGAACACGATGACGGGGGCCTTGCCACCGAGCTCGAGGTGTACGCGCTTGAGATCAAGGGCGGCGGTGCCGGCGACCTCCCTGCCGGCGCGCACCGAACCGGTGATCGAGACGAGCTGCGGGGTGCGGTTGGTGACAAGGGCGCGACCGGTGTCGCGGTTTCCGGCTACGACGTTGAAGGTACCGGCAGGCAGGAATTCGGAGGCAATCTCGGCCAGCATCAGGGTGGAAACCGGGGTTGAGTCGCTCGGTTTGAGCACGACGGTATTGCCGGCGGCGAGGGCCGGAGCGATCTTCCAGATGGCCATCATCATCGGGTAGTTCCACGGAGTGACCTGGCCGACGACGCCGATCGGCTCGCGCCGTACAAAGGACGTGTGGTCTTTCATGTACTCGCCGGCGGCTTTGCCTTCGAGCAGGCGGGCCGCCCCGGCAAAGAAGCGCACCTGGTCGATCATGACCTCGACCTCGTCGCCCACGATGCCGGCGCGCGGCTTGCCGGTGTTCTCGCACTCGGCGTCGGCGAGTTCCTCGGCCCGCGACTCGAGCGCGTCCGCGAACCCCAGGAGGGCGAGCTGGCGTTCGCTCGGGGTGGTCTGTCCCCAGGTTTCGAATGCGGTGGCGGCGGCTGTGTAGGCACCGGCTACGTCGACCTCGGTCGAGATGGGCGCGCGCGCATACACCTCTTCGGTGGCCGGATTGATGATGTCCAATTGTTCACTGGCCGAGGACGACGTGTAGTCCCCGTTGACGAAGTTGCGGAGTTCACGGATAGACATGTGGTCCTTTCGAAAAGCCGAGGAGACGGTACGGGCGGCGGTGCCCTATCGCGACGATATCGCACATCATTCGGAATCTAATCTTGTATTTGCCGTGCCCCGCGGGCTGGTGATCATCAAATCGACGCCCGGGAAGGCGCTGAAGCGGTACCGGGCAAGCGGATTCCTCACGTCGTCGAATGCGTCTCCCACCGGGCGAGACCGTGGAGGCGGGCCCGCACGAGGGTGCTGTGCGGGGCATCCGTTTTCAGCACGAAGCTTCTTCCAGGCGCCCAATCTACAAGGCGGTGCACCCCAGTGACTCATTCTCGGACGCGTGGAGCATCTCGCGGGTGTACGGGTGCTTGGGGGAGCCACACAGGTCGGCGACCGACGCGTATTCAACAATCGCACCGGTACGCACCACAGCAACACGATGGCAGATCTGGGCCGCCACGTGCACCGAGCGTGTCACGATGATCATCGTCAACTTGTGTTTGCGCTGCAACTTGCCCAAGAGCTCAAGAATGTCGAAGCTGTCAGATGCGTTCAGGGTGTCGGTCGGGTCGTCGGCCACCAGCAGATTCGGGCTGCCGGCGAGGGCATGGGCAATGTGCACGCGCCGTGCCAGGATCGCCGACACATCGCGCGCGTAGGCGGTAAAGGTATGTTCCGGATTTTCGACACCGGCCTGGCCCAGCAGATCCAGCGACCGTTCGTAGGCGGCCGGTTTCGACAGACCGCCGCGGGAACGCAGCAGTGCGGCCAGCTGGGTTCCCACCGTCATATTCGAGTCGAGGCCGTCCCGTGGGCTGCGCGGCAGGTACGCGATTTTGGTATCGTGCGGCCGAGAGAAAGATCGTGGCGGCAGTCCGACCAGTTCGACGCCGTTGTACAGAATCGATCCGGATCGGATACTCGCCGGGGCAGGAAGTACGCCGGCGATGCTCTGCGCGACTTCAAGGGCTCCAGAAGACGCATCGCCAACCAGCCCGATGACCTCGCCGCAGGTGATGGAGAGCGAGATCCCGTGCACCAAACGCCGTGCGTTCACGTGCGCCGCCGACGAAACCTGAAGCCCGCGCACATCGAGCAGCGCTGCGGAGCGAAACCAGTGTGATGGCATGGGCGCGGTCGTTTCGGCCGGCGGGGGAGGTTCAACCTGATCGTGCGGCTCGTTAATCCACGGTTCCACCGAGGGGATTCCCGCGTGCACGGCACGATTGAGATGACGCGATCCACTGCGAGAGTCACACATTGTCAGCTCGCATTTCAGTAGGTTGAGACGAGCGGCGACGCGTAGGACGAGCCCAACCGACAATCTCTGGTGCGTGGTACCAGGACAAGGCCACTGTTTACAGTGCGCTTATTTCCGTCATGACAATGGTATCGAAAAGTACTACCGACGACGTACCGGTTTGTTTGGTTTAGAGCGGATGGGTATCCATACGTTCCGCGGGCAGGTTAGTGCGGTGAGTGCGCCTCAAGAAATTCATACACCTCGGTCTGGTCGACGCCGGGAAAGGTGCCGGTGGGCAGCGCGGCAAGCAGGCTCGTCGGGGTGCGTGCGGCCGGCCAGGATTGGCCGGCCCAGCGCACGGCCAGATTGTCAGGCGCGCGGCGGCAGCAGGATTCGTCGGGGCAGAGGGAAACGGCGCGGTTCGCCGTCTCCCTGCCTCGAAACCATTTCACGTGAGCGAACGGCACGCCAACGCTCACCGAGTACTCGCCCTCTTTGGCTTTCTCGATGCGGGAGGTACACCAGAAGCTTCCGGCCGGCATGTCCGTGTACTGATACCAGGCGCTGAACCGGTCTTCGACGTCGAAGACGGTACGGGCCGTCCAGCTGCGGCAGACAGTGGTGCCCTCGACCGCGCCCAGTGCGTCGCTCGGGAACCGCACGTTGTCGTTCTCATAGGCCTTGATGATCGTGCCGGACTCGTGTACCTTCATGAAGTGCACGGGAATGTCCAGCCGCGCCGTGGCAAGGTTGGTGAAGCGATGAGCGGCCGTCTCGTAGGAGACCGCGAAGGCATCCCGCAGGTCTTCCATGGAGATGCGCCGCAGGGTCTTGGCCTCAGTCAGCATGCGCACCGCGTCCCGCTCCGGCAGCAGGATAGCGGCGGTGAGATAGTTGGTTTCCACCCGTTGGCGCAGAAATTCAGCATAATTTTTCGGCTCTTCGTGAGCGCAAAGGTGGCTTGCGAAGGCCTGCACGATCGGTGAGCGGGAATCTCGTGATGCCGAATGCTGGGTGGGTAGGTAGATGCGCCCGTTGCGCTTGTCGGTGACCGACCGGGTGGAGTGTGGTAAATCGTTCACATAGTGCAGCGAAAAACCCAGGTGGGTGGCCATGTCGGCGACGAGCTGCTGCGACACCGGACCGCCGGAGTGCCCGACTGCGGTGAGCAGCTCGAGGGCCTGCGCCTCCAGCTCGGGAAAGTAGTTATCCTGCTGACGCATAATCTGGCGCAGCGCGGAATTGGCCCGTCGGGCCTCCTCCGGAGTCGCCGCGCGTTCGCGGTTGAGCCGGTCGATTTCATTGTGCAAGCTCAGGATGGTCTGCAGAGTTTCGTCGCTCTGGCCTTTGCTCACGCGGATGCGGGGGAGTCCCAGGGCCTGGAATACCGGCCCGCGCTGGGCGCGCTCGACCGAGATTTCCAGGGCAGCACGCTCGGAGGGGGCATCCGTTCGCATCAGATCTTCGACGGTGGTGCCGAGCGCGAGGGCGATCGTGCGCAGCATGGAGAGGCGCGGTTCGCGCTTGCCGTTCTCCATCATCGACACCTGCGACGGTGCGCGGTCGATCGCGGCAGCGAGGGCGTCGAGCGTCATGCGCCGCGCGGTACGCAGCTCCCGGATGCGACGCCCCAGCGTGAGCGCGTCAAGTTCCGGTTCATCACTGCTGAGAGAGGAAAGCGCGGCGAGGGCTTCTGCGGGGACCATAGCGTTAGTGTCGCAGATCGCAAAAGTTTCCACAATCAGAAGAACAAGGTTTCTTCTGCCCAATTAGTGTGGTTCGACCCGGCCCCGGCCGGGCAGAGTAAAGGCATAGGCAAGTAACAATTGTCGAATTGTGGTGGCACACCCCTGCACTCGCTCATTCGGCCGAAGCAAAACAGCTCTACCCTCCCGCCCCCTGAGATTGGACGAACCGCACCTGCGGCTCATCCGCTGTCAGTTCCACCTACTTTCGCAAGGAGCCAGATCATGAACACCCCGAACCCCACCCTCGATCAGGCAGTCAGTTCTGCAACCGTGAAGACGAGCACCGGCAGCTTCGCCACGATTCGTCCGCACCTCGAGGTCACTGGCCCGCTCGGAGACCGCTACGACGAGATCCTTACCCCGGACGCCCTTGAATTTCTCGCCGAGCTACACGAACGTTTCGCCGGAACCCGACACGACCTGCTCGCCGCTCGGCTGCAAACTCGAGTGGATACCGCGAATGGTCGCGACCCCCGGTTTCTCAGCGAAACCGAGAGTATCCGTATGGACCCGACCTGGAGCGTTGCCGGAGCCGGACCTGGCCTGGAGGATCGCCGGGTGGAGATCACCGGCCCGACCGACCGCAAGATGGCTATCAACGCCCTCAACTCGAGCGCCAAGGTCTGGCTCGCCGACCAGGAAGACGCCACAAGCCCGACCTGGACCAACGTGATCGAGGGCCAGCTGACCCTGTTCGATCAGGTGCGCGGTCAGCTCAGCTTCACAAGCCCCGAAGGTAAGAAGTACGAGGTCACGAACGAGTCGACGCCGACCATCGTGGTGCGTCCGCGCGGCTGGCACCTCGTTGAGAAGCACATCACCTTCGTTGATCGCGCCAACCGCCGTATGAAGTCCTCGGGAAGCCTCATCGACTTCGGGCTGTACTTCTTTCACAATGCTCAAAAGCTCATCGAGAACGGTACCGGCCCGTACTTCTATCTGGCCAAGCTGGAGAGCCACAAGGAAGCGCGCCTGTGGAACGACATCTTCACCTACGCCGAGGAGCGTTTGGGTATCGAGCACGGCACCATCCGTGCCACGGTGCTGATCGAAACGATCCAGGCCGGCTTCGAGATGGAGGAAATTCTCTACGAACTGCGCGACCACTGCGCCGGTCTGAACGCCGGGCGCTGGGACTACATCTTCAGCATCATCAAGACTTTCCGGTCCCGGGGCAGCCGCTTTGTTTTTCCCGACCGCAAGCAGATCACCATGACGGTGCCCTTTATGCGGGCATACACTGAACTGCTCGTCGCCACCTGCCACCGTCGCGGAGCCTTCGCCATCGGCGGGATGAGCGCCTTCATCCCGAACCGCCGCGATCCGGCGGTCACCGAGCAAGCTCTCGCCCAGGTCGCCGCGGACAAGAAGCGTGAAGCCACTGACGGTTTCGACGGTTCCTGGGTTGCCCACCCCGACCTGATCCCGACCGCTCAGGCTGAGTTCGACACGGTTCTCGGCGACCGCCCGAACCAACTCGAGCGCACTCGCGCCGACGTGAGCGTGACAGCCGCCCAGTTGCTGGACGTTGTGTCGGTCGGCGGCCAGATCACCGAGGCGGGCGTGCGGGGCAACGTGCTCATCTCTCTGCGGTATATCGAGTCCTGGCTGCGTGGGGTCGGCGCCGCGGCGATCGACAACCTGATGGAAGACGCCGCTACGGCGGAAATTTCCCGCTCGCAGCTCTGGCAGTGGATCCACGAGAACTCGGTCACCGCCGAGGGGCGCCGGATCGACTCCGACTGGGTTGAAGAGGTGCTCGACGAGATCGTCGACGGCCTCGAGCGCACGCCCACCGACCGCTTCGACGACGCACTCACGGTGCTGCGTACCTCAGCGCTCGAGCCCGAGTTCCCGACCTTTCTGACGGTCGGAGCGTACGCCCGCTTCTTCTAACTTATTTGACGTTCGTGAAAACGGGCAGACGGATGCTTCACCCCGGCATCATCACAGGGGTGAAGCATTCGTCTGCCCGTTTTTGTTGAGAGCAGACCCATCGTTCCATCCCCCAGTCTGGGGGGGGCGTGGCCACCCAACGGGGGTATACATGAGGAAGTCTCATCTCTATTGTTCTGAATATAGATGATGAATAAAATTCATCATCTCACCTTGGGACTGACAATTGAGAGGCACAATCGTGAACAAAATGCTCAAAGGATCCATCGCTGGCGCTGCCGGCGTTGCTCTTCTTCTTGGCGGCGCGGGAACCTTCGCGCTCTGGAATGGCGACGCGGCGATCGCCGGTGCAACCATCACCGCTGGAACGCTGACGGTCGAAGCGTCGGAGGGCATCTGGAGTGACGGTGCGGGCTCCACCATCAACCCGGAAGAGTACTTCATTGTTCCGGGCGACACGCTCACCTATGCCACCACACTGACTGTGGACGCGAAGGGCGACAACCTTCAAGCGAACCTGAACGTCCCCGAAGGCTCGATCGCGGCCACCGACAGTACCGCCGAACAGGACGTGGCGCTAAACGCGGCTCTCGAGGTGACGACCACGCTCACCACCGATGTTGACGGGGTAGCGGTGGAGAGCCCCGCCGCGGACGGTCCCTTTGCAGTCAACGCGTCGGACGGGACTCAGGAGTACCTCGTGACTGTCACGGTCCACTTCCCGAGCGGTGCGCCAGTTTACGACAACGCTGCGCAGGCCGGGAGCGTCGATCTGTCCAAGTTCGACGTCACCCTCACGCAGACCCTCGGCTAGGAACTCGGCGCCCCACGAAAGGAGAGTCGCGTGAAATCGCAAGTGCGAGCGCGACTCTCCCCGTGGAGTCCGGTTAGCCAGAATGTAGTTCAAAAATAAAACTCGTCGATTGAATGAATGTCGCCGGCACCGACGCAGAACGCCAAGACCTACTTTTCCACCGGTTTGGGACCCGCCGACAGTGGGCGTTCCATCCTCGGGCGGGGACCCAGGTGCGGTCTCGCGTTCCCCAAGGTCTCCGCGCGGCAAACGGTAGAGAGATTTCCTCGGTTCACCTCGATTGTAGAATGGAAGATTTTCATGAAGCGGATCCTCACCGGTTCGATCGCCGGCGCTACTGGTATTGCACTTCTTCTTGGCGGGGCGGGAACCTTCGCGCTCTGGAATAGCTCCGCGGCCATTGCCGGCGCTCCCCTCACTGCCGGCACGCTGACGGTTGAGACGGAGGATGTTGTTTTCTGGACCGACCAGTACGGCACCGAGATCAATATGGAGAGTTATACGATCGTGCCCGGCGACGTCCTCACGTACACATCGTTCCTCGACGTAACAGCACGAGGTGGCAACCTCCATGCTCGAATAGCTGTCGACCACGGCTCGATCAGCTCTGTGAACTCTGATGCCAGCAGGGCGCTCAAAACCCTCCTCGACAAGTCCACCATTGTGTCGGTAAACGTCGGCGACGCAATGGTCGTCGCCCACGACTTCAGCGACGATCAAACCTGGTTCGACCTGAGTGAAGGCGACCACGAGCTCCGCGTTACGGTCGTGATCGAATTCCTGGAGAGCTTCGATGACGTCGACGATGACGACGCGAAGAACGCAAAGGCAATGTTGTCCAGTCTCGGCGTGATTCTCACGCAGACCCCGTAGCCGCTCATTACCACTGATCGCTCACGAAGGGGAGTCGGGTGAAACAAGGAGCCGTGCGCGTGACTCTCGCCGCTGACCCGCATCCTGTGCCCAAACCGGTCAAGCAGGCCGTTGGCCTGTGGCGCCAGATCAGTTTCGCATTGAGTCTGGCCGTATTCCTTTTGGTAATCGGTCTCGCCGCCGTGCTGATCGTCGTGCCGAAGGTCACTGGGTCGATCCCGCTTACCGTGCTCACCAGCTCGATGGAGCCGGGATTTCCACCCGGCACGCTGATCATCGTTCGGCCCGTTGCAGTTGCGGACGTGGCCTTGGGTGACGTGATCACCTACCAAATGGAGACGGGAAAACCCGGTGTCGTTACCCACCGCGTCATTGCGATCAATATGACGGCGGGTGAGCGCACGTTCGTCACGAAGGGTGACAACAACGGTGCGGCCGATGCGACCGCCGTGCTCGAAGGGCAGATTCAAGGCCGGCTCTGGTACTCCGTTCCGCTGATTGGCTACGTCAATAATGCGGTCAATGGCGCCAACCGGGCCTGGGTCATTCCGGTGGTCGCTTCGTTGCTGTTCGCCTACGCGAGCCTCACGTTCCTGGCCGGCGTCGTGGCCAGCGTGCGCAAGCGCCGACGAGCACGTGAATTCGGCGGGTGCATTGTTGATTCCGAAAACGCAGATCCCGACTCGCTGGACGACCCCAAGCTCTAGTTTGCTGGCTGGGCCTTGACCTTGTCGTAGGCGGCGAGGGCGGCTCGGCGGGTTTCACCAAGGTCTACGAGGGGCGCCGGATAGGCATCCGTGCCGTATTCGGGCACGTATTCCCGAATGTACTGCTGGTGGGGGTCGAACTTGGCCGCCTGCAGATTGGGATTGAAGATGCGAAAGTAGGGCGCAGCGTCCGCTCCGGAGCCGGCCACCCACTGCCAGCCGAAGGGGTTGCTCGCAGCGTCGGCATCGACCAGGGTGTCCCAGAACCAGCGCTCTCCCTCGCGCCAGTCGACCAACATATTCTTGATCAGGAATGATGCGGTAACCATGCGTACCCGATTATGCATGCTTCCCGTGCGCCACAGTTCGCGCATCCCGGCATCGACGAGCGCGAAGCCGGTGCGGCCCTGTTTCCAGGCGGCGAGTGCACGCTCGTCGACCGGTGGCCATGGGAAAACATCAAAGGCGGGACGCAGGTTCTTCGTCGCGAGATCGGGAGCGTGAAAGAGCACATGGTAGGCGAACTCGCGCCAGCCGAGCTCGGTAAGAAATCGGGTCGCGCTCGTCAGTGCCGGGCCGGTGAGTTCGC
The DNA here is from genome assembly GCF_002929825.1 of Cryobacterium sp. Y29. Lineage (GTDB taxonomy): Bacteria > Actinomycetota > Actinomycetes > Actinomycetales > Microbacteriaceae > Cryobacterium. The sequence goes on along the minus strand of NZ_PJJN01000033.1, from coordinate 142,025 downwards.
GCTGAGCCTGCTGCGTGGCGGCCCAAACCTGATGCGGGCTGATCTCGCCCCAGCGCAGGTAGGGTGACAGGCGCGACGTGGCGTTCTGGGCCGGTTCGTCACGTTCGGCGGCGTAGCGAGGGAGCGCCTCGGCAAGAAAGCGTTTGAGCATTTTCTGAGCGGATGCTTCGCCCGGCGACCAAGCGGCGCGCAGCCCAGCGGCCCAGTCGGGCGCACTCGGCTCGAGGCCCCAGTCGTTCAGATTCTCGGAGTCGAGGCCGTCTGTCGCGTTGCCGCCCGTCGAGCTGGCAATGCTGGTGGGCGCCGGATACGGCGCGCGCGGCGGCGGGCCTGCTGTGCAGGAACGCCAGAACGGCGTAAAAACCGAGTAAGAGCCGCCTTGCCCGGTCTGAACCGTCCAAGGTTCAAACAGGAGCGAACCCGCGAAACTGTGGGTGTCCACGCCGCGCCCGCGCAGCTCGGCCTTGATCGCGGTGTCGATCGTACGTTCTGCCTCGCCGTAGCGGCGATTCCAGAAGACCGCCGCGGCATCCGTGTCGTGCACGATCTGGGCGATGATTGCGGCCGCAGCACCCCGGCGCAAGATGAGTCGCCCGCCGAGCTTTTCGAGGGTCGCAGCGAGAGATCGCAGGCTTTGGTGCAACCACCAGCGTGCTGCACCTCCGAGCGGACGCACGCCGGGAGATTCGTCGTCAAACACGTACACGGCCACGATCGGTCGTTGACGGGCCAAGGCGGCGTGCAGGGCCGGATGGTCGGCTACCCGCAGATCGTCGCGGAACCAGACGATGACGGGGCCGGCGGGCTCATCGGGGTGGGGGGTGATGGCGGGGGGTGCAGTCATGGGCGTCTCCTCCAGAGAACTCCAGTGTGGACCCTTCCGGCGAGTAGACCAATTCGGAGGTAGAACGCTCTGTATTGGACTGGTCTTCTATGGCTCACCGAGGAAGCTAAAACTCCAAAACCTCGGCGTGACTGTAAAAAACTATGAAAATCAGCATAAGACTCTACGGATACTAGACAAAAGCACCGTATTCGCTCAAAAACCTGATTCCCATTCTGGGGGTTTGAGCAGGACAGACAAATCCGTCTGTCCCCTCTAGTGTGTGAATCGCGGATGGCGCTACAGCCGAAAAAATTATCGGCGAGTTGTCGCAATTCATGGCTTGATACCCAGAGCCGTGACTGCCAGCCGCAACAACGGCGTGCTTACCCCACGCCGGCCACTTGGCGGGTTCTCTTACCGTTGCTCCACGCCTGCCGATTTCTGGCCTGCGATCACCCGAAGTTTTCAGACCAGTACTCGAAGGGTTTTACTCATGAACAAGCTCACTAAAGGCGCGATTGCTGGCGCTGCCGGTCTCACCCTGCTACTCGGCGGCGGCACGACTTTCGCACTGTGGAACTCCTCGGCTGAGGTTTCCGGCGGCACGATTATCGCCGGCAACTTGGCCGTTGCCCCCACCAAGGTCGACGGCGTCGAAGCCGCAGGAAGGTGGATCGTGAAGGACGGAACCGCCGCCGGCAGGGCGATCCCTGTGCTGTCCAATTTCGAAGCCTCGCCCGGTGATGTGCTGGTGTACACCAAGTCCATGCACATCACGGCCAGTGGCGATAACCTCGTCGCCGAGCTGGCGCTTGCCCCGGGTTCGATCGTCGCTTCACAGACGAGTGTTCCTGCTGATGTGAATCTCGCGGAGTATCTCGAGGGGACCGCGGTCCTGACAGCGGAGGGTACTGGAATTAGCGACAACTACTCCGAGGCCAACCGGATGGTGACCACCGGTCCGACAAAATATGTCGTCACGCCTGGAACGGGAGTGGTCGATGAAGACGTCACCGTCGAGGTGACGATCACGTTCCCGAAGGGCGTCTCGGGCCACGAGAACAGCATGATGCGCGGTTCGGTCACCCTCCAAGACATGGTGGTCACGCTTACCCAGCTGTAACCGGTCTGTGCCGGGGTGCCCACCACCCGACGACGGGTACCCCGAAAACGGCCAGCAGGCAGTGTCCTTTCGATTCGCGAAAGCCGGTGATCTTTTGAAAACGTATCTACTCGCAAGCGCGGCGATTCTGGGCGCTACCCTGCTGGCGACGGCCGCTGTTGGCGAAACCTATGCCCTTCTCACTTCAAGCGCCTCGGCCGGCCAGGCGGTGACCATTCAGGCCGGATCGGCAGCCCTCAGCATCACGTCACCCCTCGTGATGTCGGACGCCCCGCTGTATCCGGGAGCGAGAAATGTTGGCACGGTCGAAGTGCGAAACGACGGCACTGTGTCGCTCGCGCTTCGGCTCTTTGGACTGACGCCGCCGACGGCCCAGACCGCATTGTCTGAGAACTTGATCGTGGGCGCTCGAACCGTGTCCGGGGCGAGCGAGTGCACGTCAAGCCTGACACCGACCATTACCGGCACTTTCCGTTCCGCGCCGGTTGCCGAGCTCGGTACGACCCTCGCGCCGGGAGCTACGGCAATGCTCTGCGTCTCGGTGGGGCTTTCAGTGGCTGCCCCGAGCGCCAGCCAATCCCAGACTGCGACCAGTTTCGGACTTTTGATTGATGGACGACAGGTCTAACCCGTGAAATTGCACCGTCACTTCCCGCGTTCCCTGCGACTAAGAACACGGCGCCCGACTGCTTGCCGACGTGCATTCCGGCCTCGCTGGCCCGCTACCCGGTCAGCCCTCACGATCGCGAGCGCTGTCTTCTTAACCCTCTCAGGCTCTGGAATTGCCCAGGCCTTCTGGACCGCGGCGGCGGTCCATCCCACGGCATCCGTTCGGTCGGGCGCCGTGACGATCAGCCAGACGGGGTTTGCCGAGCTCGCGACGACGTACACGTCCACCGCCCTCTCGACCACCAAGCTGATTTCGGTATTCAACGAAGGTATGCCAGCCAACTACAGTCTGGTGCTCGGCTCAGCCTCGTCTACCCCGACCTCGTTCGCCGAGGCGATCACCGTGCGCACCTGGGCGATTGCCGCGGCCGATACCTGCGCTGCGACGGCGTCGACCGGCACACGAAGCAGCACCTGGGCGAGTGGAATCACGCTCAGCGGCTCCTTGGCGGCGGGGGCTTCGGCGCGCTATTGCGTGCAGACCTCGATCACCAGCGCGGCCGCTGGGAACGCGCCCGGCACGACGATGACGGCGCGAATGGACCTGCAAGCGCGGGCCGACAACTGGACCTCACCGGTGACGACCGTATTAACCGTGCAGAAAGTGGCCAACACCGCGCCGCGGTCGCTCGTGGCGGTCAAGAAGACGCACAATTCCATCTCGTTGAGCTGGGATGCACCCGACGATATATCCGTGACGCGCTACCAGCTGTATCGCGGTAGTACGGCAGTATCGTCGGTGCAGACCGCAACCACCTTCACGGACACGGGCCTGACGGCAAACACTGCCTACGGTTACACGGTGTATTCAGTGGATGGCGACAACAACCGTCTGGCAGCCTCGAACGTGCTCGCTGTCACGACGGATAGAAAGGCGCCGGCGCCGAATACCTGGTATCACGTCGTTTCCGCAACAGGGAGCTGCGTCGATGCCGCAGCTCCGCAAGAAGAAGGCAGAGTTCTTGCAACGACGCTGTGCTCGACGGCCTTATCATCGAGCTTTCGCTTCGTCGCGGATGCAGAAGGCGCTTACACGGTCAACGCGAAAACGAACGCCAGGGTGTGGGATTCCAGGGCTAAGAAACAGGGCTCGTCCGACGTGACACTGAGCGTCGATGATGGCGGACCACAGAGATTGGAGCGACACTTCACTCTCATCAGCGTTGATGACACGACCGGGGCGTTCCAGATTCGCAGCATGCAGGTAAATAAACAGTGCATGCAATCGGGCGCTTCGGGTGCCGCGCTCACCATGCAGTCTTGCGACACCACGATTCCCATCCAGGACAACCAGCAATTCACTTTGGTCGAGGTGGCACCATGAGCGGATACCTGATCGGAGCGCGCTTGGCAGCCGGCGTGCTGCTGCTCCTCGCGATTACTGGGGTCGCCACTCCTGCGCGTGCTGCGCTGAACGACACGGCCAACCGCGGGGCAGCAACCGACGTGCGGGTCAGCAGCGACGGAGTGCATTTCGCCAGCAGCCTGTCCGCCGGGCTGTTCGACTCCTTCGGCACGCTGATTCCTGGCGGGTCGATGGGGTCGGAGCTGTGGATTCAGAACCCGAGCGACGCGCCCGCGAACGTGCGGCTGAGCCTGCGCGAGCCAGGCGGGGCATCCGCTGATCTGACGGAATACCTCACCCTGAGCGTCCACGACGTCGCGTCCCACATCGTGACGACCGTTCCGCTGCGGGGCGGTGAGAACTGTGCGGTACTCACGCCGGCCCAGCCGCTCGCCGCCGGAGCAACCCTGCGAGTTGCGATCACCATCGAGATGATGAACGTGACCGGACTGACCGCCCAAAACGCGCGCACCGACCTGGGAATCCTGGTCGCCCTGCGCGATGAAGAGGCCGGACCGTTTGGGCCTTCGGCGTGCGACGACGAAGGCGTGCTGATCCCGGCAGCGGCAGGGGCAGGGGCAGAGCTGGCGGCGCCGCTCGGGTCGGTTGCCCTGCCGCGCACCGGTGTCGACCTGCCCATTCCCGCGCTCATCGGCGGAGGGCTGCTGCTCGGTGTCGGCGGGCTTCTCGTCACCCGGCGTCGGCGCGAGCCGTGACCGGACATCAGACACTCACATCTGTCGACCCACCTCAGGAATTTGCGGCCGCTTCGCCCGCTCCCACCGAGAGCAGCATCTGGCGGTACCTCGGGTTGGCGCTCAGCGCGGCACTGCTCCTGCTCGTCGTCGGTCTCGGGGTGATGCTCGTGGTGATTCCCAAGGTGACCGGCGCGACCCCGCTGACCGTGCTGACCAGCTCCATGGAGCCGGGGCTTCCACCGGGCACTCTGGTCATCGTGCGCCCGGTCACCGCTGAGGCGCTGCGCATCGGCGACGTCGTCACCTATCAAATGGTGTCGAATGATGCCAAGGTCGTGACGCACCGCATCATCTCGATCACATTGAGCTCAGACGGATCGCGTTCTTTTATCGTGCAGGGTGACAACAACAGCGCGCCCGACGACGACCCGGTGCTGGCCGAGCAGGTTCAGGGCCAGCTCTGGTACGCGGTGCCCTATGTCGGCTACGTCAACAACGTGATCAACGGGGCAAACCGGGCTTGGATCATCCCCGTGTTGACCGTCGCGCTTTTCGGCTATGCCGGATTCATGGTCGCCGGAGGTGTGCTTGACCGCAGACGAACTCGCTCGCGGGCAGCCGATGCCAGCGAGCCGGGCATCGCGGGTGCGACGTGGGAGGGCACGGCTGAGCGCTCGTGATGGCCGGCCAAGCGCTTGACGATTAAGACACGCGCAGCACGATCTTGCCGCGGGTGTGCCCCTCCTCGAGCAGTCGATGGGCCGCGGCACCGTCGGCGAGGTCGAACACCGAGTCGATGTGCACCCGTACGATACCCGCGTCGAGCAGTGCCGAAATTTCGTCGAGCACGCGTGCGTCGGGGGACACCTTGAAACCGGTTGCGCGTCGGCCCGCTGCTGCGGCATCCGCTGCCATGGTCGGCCAACTGCCGGTCGGCGCGTTCACGAGCAGGCCGTCGGGGCGCAGCACCGCGAGGGAACGGGTGCCGGTGTTGTCGTGCACGTTGCCAATGAGGTCGATGACCGAGTTGAGGTCGTGGACCACGTCTTCGAAGCGCGTTGTCGTGTAGTCGATGACCTCGTCGGCGCCGAGCTCGCGCAGAAAGTCGAGGTTGCGGGTCGATGCCGTGGCGGTCACGTGGGCGCCGAGAACCCGGGCGAACTGCACTGCGAAGTGGCCGACGCCGCCGCTGGCGGCGTGTACGAGCATGCGCTGCCCGGGGGCGGCTCCGGCCAGCTTGACCATGCCCCATGCTGTCAGGGCGGCGAGGGGAACCGCGGCCGCCTCGGCGTGACTGAGCCGGGCCGGTTTGCGGGTGACGCTCAGGCTCGACACCGCGACGTACTCGGCGAAGCTGCCGCCGATGCGCGGAACCCGGCCCATGCCGTAGACGGCATCGCCCGGCTGGAGTGGCGCGGCCTCGAAGGCAGCGCGCACGACGATTCCGCTGAAATCGTTGCCGAGAATGGCCGGGTAGCTCTCGATGGCGGCCGCGACGCCCTTGCCGGAGCGCGTCTTGGCGTCGATCGGGTTGAGACCGGCCGCGATGACCTTGACGAGAACCTCGTCGACAATCGGGCGTGGCAGCATTCGATCGGCCAGATGCAACACTTCGGGGGCGCCGGTCTCGTCGATAACCAGGGCGCGCATGGTCTGCGGCAGTTCGAATTCAGGAGCCATGCTCCCCATTCTGCTGCATTCGCCGCCCCTGCACTGCGGACGGGGCCCGGGCCCGGAACGTGGGCCCAGTTTATAACCTGGGCCCGGGGACGGGGCCCGGGCCCCGTCCGAAAAGAGAGGGAGACTAGCGGCGGGCCTGCTCGTCGAGATTGTCGATCAGGGCATTGGCGAGCCCGACCAGAATGGCGATCTGGTCCTCGTCCCGCTCGATCCAGCGACATTCGGGCACGGCCGCCACCGGCACGAAATCAAGGTGCTCTTCCCAGACCAGCAGGGTGCGGTCGGCACCGAGCACATACTGCTGCCACCACACCTGCCGCAGATAGCTGCGGGGAATGCTGCGCCACGGCTTGCTCGTGGTCTTGATCTCGGCCAGGTGCAGGTCGCCGCCGGCTACGACGCCGACGCCATCGGGGGTGGCCAGATGTCGCGGATGCCCCAGCGACCGAAACAGGTTCGTGCTCGGCTCGATGCCATAGTTCTCCAGAACCCACGCGGCGATGACGGGTTCTCGGGCGCGACCATGGTCGGTGTAACTGTTGCCGGAGAAGCTCGTACCGTGCATTTTGTCGTGCGCGGCGTTCACGATGGATTTCGGGGTCGACAGTTTGGCGACATCCGTTGCGGTGATGCCCTGATTACGCGCGCGCAGCCAGGCCACCCGGTCGCTCGAGTCGGCGACGATGCGCAATGTGTGCGGCGCCGGTGCTGGTGGCCGTTCCGCTACCGGGAGCACAGTGAATACAGCGGGGTGCGCCAACGGCTGGTCCAGGTCGAAGAGAGACAGCGTGGAATTCGGCACTCCTCTATTGTGTGCCCGCGGGACCGGTCGGCGCGCCACCGCCACGGGCGCGGTCTGATTGCCGGCCGAAAGTGCGGCCGACGCCAGGCCCGTCTGCCCAGCCGTAGCCTCGCATCCGCTGCCGTGAGAATTGTTATCGCGACGAGACCTGGGTTCGCTAGCCTGAAACGACGGCAACCAATCGGGGGAACAGATGGCGCAGCAGGTTCCCGTTCGATTCACGCTCGCCGGGGTCGTCACGCTGGCCCTGCTGCTCAGCGGATGCGCCGGCCTCCCCGGCTACCCGGCTGCGACTGGCACTCCGGTGGCGCAGCTCGTCGCCGGCGTCGACTGCCAGGCGCCCAACCTCAAGAACGACTGGATGGTTTTTCGGGAAGGTGCTTTGCCCCAAACCGATCTGACGGCCACGCACCCCGACGCCCCGGAGCCGGGCATGGTTCCGGCCGACTTTAAACCGGTCGCCGCGTACCTCTGTACTGTGTCCGGCAGCGTCGACGACGATCAGGGCCGCTGGGCAGCCGTGACGGTCGAGACCCGCACCGGAGACTTCGGCCCGCTACTGTCGGCGCTCGCCGAACCCAGCGACCAGGCCGGGTTCAATCAGGCCTGCACGGCCGATATGGAGATCGTGCCGGAACTCTGGCTTGAAAACGCTACGGGTGAAGCGATGCGGGTGGCCTGGCCGAGCACTGCCTGCGGCAAGACCAAGCGGGCGACGTGGAAAGCGCTCGAGAAGCTCGCGATGACCGACACGGTGAAACTGCCACTCGTGCTGGAGGTCACCCGCCCGGCCCTCGACGCCGGCTGCGTTATGAGTGCGGGCACGCCTGAGCAATCGCTGCAGTTCGGCGTCACCGGCTTGCAGACGAACGTCACCGCCGGTGAGGTCGGCGAAAACGTCCAGCCGATTGCCGCGCCCCCGGCAGAGATTGTGTCCTACGACGGCGTCGACGGCGCGAGCGTCTGCTTCTACACGGTGGACCCGGCCACCGAATCCGAGCCCGGGAAGCTGAGGGGCGTTGACGGTATGGAATTCAGCGACAACGCGCTGGGCCCCATGCTTAGCCTGCAGTTCGGTACCTTCGACAGCGCGACCGTCCTTTCAGCGGATGCCGCAGCGCTGCTTCCGGCCGCAGCATCCGCTCTGCCCGCCCCCGAGTGCACGGCCGACCTCACCCGATTCGCGGTGATCTGGCCCCAGCGCGCCGGCACCCGGCTGGGCAGTCCGATCCAGGTCGAGCTCGACGGCTGCCAGCGACTCTTTGCCAGCGCGGCGCTCGTGCCCGCGCCGGCCTTGCTGGCTGCCCTGAACGGCTAATCGGGCCACAGTCATCCGACGGTGTACTCATAGCGCGTTCATAGGCAACTGCCGGATACTCATCAGAATGAGCACACGTGAGAGCACCCACACCGGCCACGGCCCGCGCCTGACCAAGGCCGACGGCAGCGCCATCCGTGTTCTGGTCGTTGACGACGAGCCCACGCTCACCGATCTGCTCTCGATGGCCCTGCGCTACGAAGGTTGGCAGGTGCGCACCGCCGGCGAAGGCCGTCAAGCGCTCACCATCGCCCGCGAATTTCGGCCGGACGCCATCGTGCTCGACATCATGCTGCCCGGCATCGATGGCCTGCAGGTGCTGCAGCGGGTGCGCGCCGACGGCTACGAGACTCCCGTGCTCTTTCTCACCGCCAAGGACTCGCTCGACGACCGCATCGCGGGGCTCACCGCCGGCGGCGACGATTACGTCACCAAACCCTTCAGCCTCGAGGAAGTCGTCGCTCGGCTGCGCGGCCTTATTCGCCGCTCCACCCTCGCTGTTGCTGACTCAACCGACCCCCGCATCAACGTCGGCGACCTCACCCTCGACGAAGACAGCTATGAGGTGTTCCGCGATGGCGACGCCATCGAACTGACCGCGACCGAATTCGAACTGCTGCGCTTTCTCATGCGTAACCCGCGCCGGGTACTCAGCAAGGCGCAAATTCTCGACCGGGTCTGGAGCTACGACTTCGGCGGCAAGTCGAGCGTTGTCGAGATCTACATCTCTTATCTGCGCAAGAAGATCGATGCCGGTCGGGAGCCGATGATCCACACGGTGCGTGGCGCCGGCTACATGCTGAAGACGGTCTGATGCAGCAGCGGATGCCGCGCCGCCTCAGCCGACACCGCTCGCCCTGGACTCTGCAGCGGCGTCTCGTGCTTACAGTGGTCGGGCTGCTCGCGCTCGTGAGCCTCACCATCGGCGTGGTGAGCGTGGTCATTTTGCGCGCCTCCCTGCTTGATCGCCTCGACGTGCAGCTGGCCTCCGCCGTTGACCGATCGGGCGTTGCGCTGGGTGGTGTCGGAGACAACGACGGCGATCGTTCCGGTGACCTGCCGGGGAGCCGCTACTTTGGCACGCCGACGGCCGACAGCATTCTCAGTGGACCCGCCCAACCGCCCGGTCTGCTCGCGCTGGTCTACGATAAAGCCACCATCACGACCGGCTATACCGACGACCGCAGCGGCGTGATCGAAGCACTCACCACCCAGCAGGTGCGGCTTCTCGCCGACCACGTCAACCAGTTGGCGCCAGTCACCGTCGATCTCGGCGGTGAGCTCGGTGACTATCGGGTGCAGGTCGAGACGTCCCGCTCCGGCACGCTCTATCTGGTCGGTTTGCCCTTGACCGGAGTGGCGGCCACCGCAGCCCAGCTGGCTGTGATCATTGGCCTGGTCTCGCTCGCGGGGCTTGTCGTGGTCGCTGTCATTGCCGCCTGGGTGGTGCGGCTGGCCCTGCGTCCCCTTCAACGCATGACAGCGACGGCCACTCGGGTGGCGCAGCTGCCCCTCGACCGCGGCGAGGTGTCCCTCGATGATCGGGTTCCGGCGGGGGACACCGACCCGCGCACCGAGGTGGGCCGGGTCGGCTCGGCGCTCAATCGCATGCTCGACCATGTCAACCGCGCCCTGGAAGCGCGGCAGGCCAGCGAGCGCAAAGTGCGCCAGTTCGTCGCCGACGCGAGCCACGAGTTGCGCACGCCGTTGGCCTCCATTCGTGGTTACTCCGAACTCACCCGGCGCAGCGGCCAGGAATTGCCGCCCGACGCGATGCACGCACTCGGTCGCATCGAGTCGGAGTCGGTGCGCATGACGGGGATAGTCGAAGACCTGCTGTTGCTCGCCCGCCTCGACGAGGGCCGCGAGCTCGATATGCAGCCGGTGGATCTCACCATGCTGCTCGTCGACGCCGTCAGTGATGCCCACGCCGCCGGCCGCGATCACGTCTGGAACCTCGACCTGCCCGACGAACCCCTCAAGGCGATCGGCGACGAACCGCGCCTGCGCCAGGTGATCGCCAACCTGCTCGCCAACGCGCGGGTGCACACGAACGCTGGCACCACGGTTCTGGTCGCGCTCGACGAGCACGACGAACGCGCGGTGATATCAGTGACGGATGACGGTCCCGGCATCCCCGAGGAGCTTTCAGTCACCCTGTTTGAGCGTTTTGCCCGCGGCGACAGCTCACGTTTTCGCGCCGCCAACGCCGCGGGCGCGCCGAGTACCGGAAGCACCGGCCTCGGTTTGGCTATCGTGGCCGCGGTCGTTGCCGCGCACCACGGCGAGGTCACCGTCGACAGCCGCCCCGGCCAGACCACCTTCCGGGTCTCGCTGCCCATGGCCTGACGAGCTGGCCTGACGCTGGCCCGACGCGGGTCAGTTGGGAGTGTTCAGCCGAGGTGCTGAACATGGCGACACCCACCGAGAGGGTCGCGAAGTCAACCATGTGCCATCTTCTTCGATTTGCACAGTGCTAGACGCTCGTCTATGCTGAAACCTAGCCACAGACCGCCGGTTGCTGCACCCTGTTGAAAGACAGAAGTGCAGACGAAGGTTCATTCACGTGAACGGCCCGCGCAGGTGTTCGAAGTTCAGTTACAGTCTCTCAGATTGTTGCCCAAGCTCCGGCGCCCTGCGCTGGAGCTTTTTTCATGTCTGCGCCCCGGGCTACCCGGCACATGATTATTAATGAGGAGCACCATGGCGAACAAGGAAGCAACGGTCGCCGAGCTTACGGAGAAATTCCAGAGCTCGACCGCCGTTCTGCTCACCGAGTACCGCGGTCTCACTGTTGCGCAGCTCAAGAGCCTGCGTACGTCCATCAGTGAGGACGCCACGTACGCCGTGGTAAAGAACACGCTCACCAAGATTGCGGCCAACAAGGCCGGCATCACCTCGTTCGACGAGGAACTTGTCGGTCCGTCCGCTATCGCCTTCGTGCACGGAGACCCCGTCGCCGTCGCGAAGACCCTGCGTGCCTTTACCAAGGCAAACCCTCTCCTGGTGGTAAAGGGCGGTTACTTTGACGGTAACCCGCTCACCGCAGCGGAGGTTGGCAAGCTTGCCGACCTCGAGTCCCGCGAGGTGCTGTTGGCCAAGCTGGCCGGCGCCTTCAAGGCATCGCTGTTCGGAGCCGCTTATCTCTTCCAGGCACCGCTGTCGAAGGCTGTTCGCACCATCGACGCGCTGCGTGAGAAGCAGGAGTCCGCGAACTAGGCATCTGCCTGGCATCACGGTTCACGAATTTTTAAGAAACTAAAAGGAGTACATCATGGCAAAGCTTTCCACTGAAGACCTGCTTGAGCAGTTCAAGGGCCTGACCCTCATCGAGCTCTCCGAGTTCGTCAAGGCGTTCGAGGAGACCTTCGAGGTCACCGCAGCCGCTCCCGTCGCCGCTGCCGGAGCCGCTGGCCCCGCCGCTGCTGCTGAAGAGGTTGAAGAGCAGACCGCATTCGACGTCATCCTTGACGCCGTCGGCGACAAGAAGATCCAGGTCATCAAGGTTGTGCGCGAGCTCACCAGCCTGGGCCTCGGCGAGGCCAAGGCCGTTGTCGATGGCGCGCCGAAGGCCGTCCTCGAGGGCGTTGCCAAGGACGCTGCCGACAAGGCCAAGGCTTCGCTCGAAGAGGCCGGCGCCACCGTTACCCTCAAGTAATCTAGGCCCCGTGAGGGGTGCTGATTGAGGCGTAGCCGACCGGCTTCGTGCCGATCATTGCGCAGGGGGCGTCATTTCCGTAAGGAGATGGCGCCCCCTTTGTCGGACCCGCCGTCATTCATTTGCGGTGGTTGGGTCCCGGCCGGTCGCGAATTCAGGGGCTTGTTCCGATTGTCATTCGGCCCGCAAGGCGCGAAGCGCGCGCGGCGCACTGGTGCTCGATCGGATGACCAGGCTGGTGGGCAAAACGGCTGATGCGCCGATGCTGCTCCCGCTGGCGAGTCCGTCCAGCAGCGTGCTCACCGCGAGTTGGCCCTGGGTGCGCGGATGCTGCGCGAGGGTGGTGAGACGGAACATCTCGGAGTGCGGATGTCCGTCGATGCCAATGACGCTGAGCTCGGTGGGTACCCGGATACCCAGCTCACGGGCCGCGAGAATCAGCCCGAAGGCAATCTCGTCACTCGCCGCGAAGATCGCGGTAGGACGACGGCGAGGATCTCCGAGAAGGGCCAGGCCCCTGGCGTACCCACCGGGCATGGTGAAATCAGAGGAGTAGAAGCATCCGCTGACCGGCAGGCCGGCTTCCGTCATCGCAGCCTCAAAGCCGCGCAGGCGATTACTGTGCACCTCGAAGTCCATCTCGTCGGCCTGGCTGCCACCCACGTGCACGATGTCGCGATGCCCGAGACTGAGTAGATGTTCGGTGGCGAGTCGCGCGGCGGCGACGTCGTCGATCTCAATTGTGGCCACGCCGCGGATGGGCCCACCGATGCCGACGAGGGGGCGACGAAGGCGATGCAGCTGGTCGACCTCCTGCTCGCTCAGCGCCACGCAGACCGAGATGATGCCGTCGAATCGTTTGCGGGCCAGGAAGAACTCAAAGACCCGGTCGCGCTCCGGGGAAGCGGGCGGAAGGTTGTATAGCGTCATGTCGTAGCCGTGTTCGAGCAAGGCTAATTCCAGGCTCTCGAGAACCTCCCCGAAAAACCAGCGGCTGATGTACGGGATGATCACGCCGACACTCTGGGTGCGGCCGGTCACGAGGCTTGCGGCGTTCGGTGAAGCGACGTACCCAATTTGCCGGGCAGCAGCGATGACCTTCGCCCGGGTCTCCGTGGAGACATAGCCACGACCACTCAGCGCACGACTGGCCGTGGCTTTGGCCACTCCGGCGAGGCGCGCGACATCGGCGATCGCGCTCATCTGTGCCTCCGTCTATGGTGACTGCTTCTCATACCCTAGCGTGCGTTTGCCCGGCATGGAATCGGTTCCATGATATCCCTTGATTCTCCTGCGATGCAGCCGCTAAACTTTGATATCGCTCGACGATATGGCTCTGATCTTTGCCATTTTGTTACATTTCCGGACTTGCTATCCCGCTACGGGTAACGTAATTTATGGTCTGGAACCGGTTCCCGAGATTCGATCAAAAGACCTGTCCCAACGGTTGGTCCCTACCTCGGTAACGCCAGCTCTATTCACAGTTCACACGTGCACAACCTGATCCGGCACCACTCAAAGAGGAGAAATAAGATGCGGCCTTCCCTGCACCGTCGATTCACAGCACCGATCGCCATGGCGGCGATAGCCGGTCTCGCACTGGCTGGTTGTTCCGGCGGACCCGGCGCCACCACCGCCGAATCGGGCGCCGAGGGCGATGGCGTCGTCACCGTCTACGGCACGATCGCCGACACCGAAGCCGAGCTCCTCGAAGAGTCCTGGGCCGGGTGGGAGAAAGACAACAAGATCGACATTCAATACGAACAGTCGAAGGAATTCGAATCCCAGATTTCTATCCGCGCGCAGGGTGGAAACGCTCCCGACATCGCGATCTTCCCGCAGCCCGGGCTGATGAAGGACCTCGCTTCCCGTAAATTCCTCAAGGCAGCGCCCGACGCCGTCGCGGCTAATGTCGACAAGAACTGGTCGGCCGACTGGAAGGCCTACGGCACCGTAGACGACACGCTGTACGGCGCGCCGCTGATGGCCAGTATCAAGGGTTTCGTCTGGTACTCGCCCGCGAAATTCACGGAGTGGGGCGTTGAAGTCCCCACCACCTGGGACGAATTACTCGCCGTTACCAAGACCATCCAGGAAAAGACCGGCGCGGCTCCCTGGTGCGCCGGCTTCGGCTCCGGTGACGCCACAGGCTGGCCCGGCACCGACTGGGTCGAAGACCTCGTGCTGCGCGAGGCCGGCGCCGAGACCTACGACAAGTGGATTGCCAACGAGATCCCCTTCACCGACCCGGCCATCAAGAGCGCCTTCGACTCCCTCGGTGAAATTCTGCTCAACCCCAACTACGTCAACGCCACCTACGGCGACGTCAAGTCGATCAACAGCACCCCGTTCGGAGATGTGGCCACCCCCATCGCCAACGGCACCTGCGCGCTGACCCACCAGGCCTCGTTCTTCGACGGATTCATCACGGATGCCGGCGGAACAGTCGGACCGGACGCCGACGTCTGGGCTTTCATCACTCCCTCAGTCGAGGCGGGTGGCCAGGCGGTCACCGGAGGCGGCGAGATCGTCGGCGCTTTCTCCGATGACGCCGACACCCAGAAGGTGCTGGAATACCTCTCGAGCGCTGACTGGGCGAACAGCCGGGTCGGTCTCGGCGGCGTGATCAGCGCAAACAAGGGCCTCGACGCTTCCCAGGCAACGAGCCCCATTCTGCAGGAAGCGATCACTATCCTGCAGGACCCGAAAACCACCTTCCGCTTTGACGGTTCCGACCTGATGCCGGGCGCTGTGGGATCGGGAACCTTCTGGAAGGGGATGGTCAGCTGGATCAACGGCACACCGACCGACGAGGTGCTCACGAGCATCGAATCCGGCTGGCCGTCCAGCTAGCTGAAACAGCTTTTACTCAGGCATGAAAACGGTGTGCCGCCCGCTGCGAAAATCGGGCGGCACACCGCGCGTGGCAGGTGTACGTTTTCGTTACGTTTTCACCGGGAGTCGGGCGAATACCAGGGTTCACTGTCGTACTCGAAAGGTTTCAGATGTCCGCATTCTTCTCCTGGTTGGCGCAATTGCCAGCGCTGGCACAAGTCCCCGTCGTGATCCTGGCGTTCGGTGTCGTTGTTGGCGCAATCTTGTTCTTCGTTGAGATTGCCCCGCGCTCTGGTCGGATCTACACGATCATCCGTCTTGCCGTGTGCGTTCTGGCACCGCTGCTCATTCTGTTGGTCGGCAACTCGTATACGTGGGCCATCATCGGTGCCGGCGTACTGGGCCTCGGCTTCTTTTACATCGACTACCGATCACGTAAGGGTGCTGGGTATTTATTCCAGCTCGTTGGTTTCCTGGCCCCGGCCGTGATTCTGCTCGCCATCGGCTTGGTTATCCCGACAATTCAGACCACGGTGCAGGCCTTCATGAGCGCTCGAGGTGACAGGTTCGTCGGCCTGGACAACTTCGTCTGGATCTTCACGCAGCCCGAGAACGTGCGCATCGTGCTCAACACCGTTGTCTGGGTGCTGATCGTTCCGACTATCTCGACCATCGCCGGCCTTGCCTACGCGGTGTTCATCGACAAGAGCCGCGGTGAGAAGTACTTCAAGATTCTGGTCTTCATGCCGATGGCCATCTCCCTGGTGGGAGCATCCATTATTTGGCGTTTCGTCTACACGTCCCGCCCGGCCGACCAGGAGCAGATCGGCCTGCTGAACCAGCTCGTGGTCATGTTCGGCGGGCAGCCGGTCGACTTTCTGTCGGTGTCCCCGTTCAACACTCTGTTTCTCATCGTGATTCTCATCTGGGTACAGACCGGGTTCGCCATGGTGGTGCTGTCTGCCGCTATCAAAGGCGTACCGACCGAGCAGATGGAGGCGGCCGAACTCGATGGCACCAACGCCTGGGAGCAGTTCGTGAACGTGACCGTTCCCGGCATCCGCAGCGCCCTCGTGGTCGTTCTGACGACGATTTCTATTGTTTCGCTCAAGGTCTTCGACATCGTGCGCACCACGACGGCCGGATCCAACGAGACCAGCGTCGTCGCCAACGAAATGTACACCCAGTTCAAGAACTTCGAGCAGGGCCGTTCAGCCGCCTTCGCCCTGGTGTTGTTTCTGCTGGTGCTGCCGATCGTCATCTACAACGCCCGCCAGATCAAGAAGCAGAGGGAAATTCGATGAGCTCGGTCATGCCCGTAAGACTTCCCGTGGACGCGCAGACCACACGGCGACTCCGTCGCGGAGTTCGCCGGATGGAGTCGCCCATCGCCCGCAACACCAAAAAACGGCTCACCAGCCGCGGGGCGACCATTGGGGCGCTCATCATCGCGGTGCTGTGGTCTATCCCCACGCTAGGACTACTGGTGTCGTCCTTCCGGCCGGCCCAGCAGGTGCGCACCACCGGTTGGTGGACTATTTTCACCAACACCGGCTTCACCTTCGACAATTACACGACGGCTCTGGCCGCGGGCAACAGCCAGCTCAATCTGGCTGGTTCCTTCATCAACTCGATCGCGATCACCCTGCCGGCCACGCTCATCCCGTTGATGATTGCCAGCCTCGCCGCCTACGCCTTCGCCTGGATTGACTTTCGGGGCAAGAACGCCATGTTCATCGGCGTTTTTGCGTTGCAGATCGTGCCGATTCAGATGGCCCTCGTGCCGCTGCTGCAGTTCTTTTCCGGCGGCACGGTTTTCGGTTTTCCGATCGTCGCGGCGCTCAATCCCGGCAGCGGTTATTCGCAAGTGTGGATCGCGCACACCATGTTCGCCCTACCTCTGGCCATCTACCTGCTGCACAACTTCATTTCGGAGATACCGAGCGAGGTTATCGAAGCGGCCAGGGTCGACGGCGCCGGCCACGGGCAGATCTTCTTTCGCATCGTGTTGCCGCTGACCATGCCGGCCATCGCGTCGATCGCCATCTTCCAGTTTCTCTGGGTCTGGAATGACCTGCTGGTGGCGCTGATCTTCGCGGACGGCGCGGTCGCCCCGATGACCAAACTGCTCGCCGAACTCTCCGGTGCCCGCGGTCAAGACTGGCATCTACTCACGGCCGGTGCCTTCCTGTCCATTCTGGTTCCGCTGATCGTGTTCTTCTCCCTGCAACGCTTCTTCGTGCGCGGACTGCTCGCCGGGTCGACCAAGGGCTAGCCGAGCCGGTGGCGCTCCGGTGAATAGATGCCGCAGTCATTTCCAGCGCAAGGCGTTGGCGTTGAGGGAGTTGTCGACCACGAGGCTGATCGTGTCGGCGACGTAGCGGTCGACCGACCACTCCAGCGGCACGCCGTCGCGGCTGAAACTCATCCGTTTATGCATGAGCATCGGGGATCCCCGGCGCACATCGAGCAGCCGGGCATCTTCCGCCCCTGCTGGGCAGGCGAACCCGCACGACACAGAACACGCGAGCAGCGATCGGCAACCGCAGTGCCTCGCGATCGAGCGGTGAAGTGTTCTGCCACACGCCCAAGATGACCTGGCCGGCCGGTACGCGCCCGCGCGACGACGCCCAGTGGGCAAAACTCCGAAACTCTTCAAACGTTACTGCCGACCGGGGCTCACCGATGACGGTGCGCCGACTGCCGCGAAGGGAGGCTGAAACTTTCTCGGTACTCAGCGCCACCGGAAAGCGCAGTGTCGGCCTGGACGCAGATATTCTGGGCAACCACCTGGAGAATGCCTGGCCGACCGACCACGCAGCTGTCGTGGCCCGGCTAGCGTGGAGGTGACGGAGGATCCCTCGCCGAATGGGGACATCCGCCTCACCGGGTAGTCTCTGCCGCTACACCTAAAATGAGGATATGAGTTCAGCGCACGGTTCGGGAAGCTTCGGGTCGCGGCCAGCCGTCGGTATGAAGCGCGGCCGGGTGAGCGGGGCGGATGCTGCGGCGCAGCGGGCTGAGAACGCCGAGGCACCGCGCATCCCGCACCTGTTGCAGCGTGTTTTCGCGCTGTTTTCGCCGCACCGCAACACCCTCATCGTCACCGTCGTGCTCGTTCTGGTCAGCGCCGCCCTCTCGGTGGTGCCGCCGCTACTCACCCAGCGGGCCTTCGACGACGGTCTCTTTCCGCCGGGCGACACTCCCAACCTGTCGGTGCTCGGGGTGCTGGTGGCGTTCATGCTCGGCATTTTTCTGGTCAATGCGCTGCTCGGCGTCTGGCAGACCTGGCTGACGGCCACGGTGGGCAACAAGGTCATGGGCGCCCTGCGCGTGCGGCTGTTCACCCACCTGCAGGCGATGGAGCTGAGCTTCTTCACCAAGACCAAGACCGGCGTGATTCAGTCGCGGTTGCAAAACGATGTCGGCGGCGTCGCGACGGTGCTGACCAACACCATCTCGAGCATCCTCGGCAACACCGTCACCGTGATCGCCGCCTTCGTGGCGATGCTGCTGCTGAATTGGCAGCTGACCATCGTGGCCGTGGTGCTCATGCCCACTCTGGTGTTCGCCCAGCGCCGCGTCGGGCAGGTGCGGGCGCGCATTGCCGGTAAGACGCAGGAATCGCTGTCGGACATGACCGCCATCACGCAGGAAACCCTGAGCGTGTCCGGCATTCTGCTCTCAAAGAGCTTCACCCGACAGCAGAACGAGATCGAACGCTACGCCGAAGAGAACCGCAACCAGGTGCGCCTGCAGGTGAGTCAGCAGATGAGCGGCCAGTGGTTCTTCGCCACAGTGAGCGTGTTCCTGTCGGCCATTCCTGCGATCGTCTACCTCGTCGCGGGGGCGCTCATGTTCAATGGCACGACCGATTTCACGCCCGGCACGATCGTGGCGTTCACCACGGTGCAGGCTCGGCTGATCTTTCCGCTGCTCGGCCTGATGCGGGTCGCCCTCGACCTGCAGACCTCGGCTGCGTTGTTCGCGCGCATCTTCGAATACCTCGACCTGAAGCCGGCGATCAGCGACAAGCCCGGCGCTGCCCTGGTGCCGTCGGCCGGGGCGGCTCGAGGTCGGGTGGAGTTCGACCGGGTGCAATTTGCCTACCCGGACGCTCGCGGCGACGCGCGCCCGACCCTCGACGATGTGTCCTTGACAATCGAGCCGGGGCAGTTCGCCGCTTTTGTGGGGCCGTCGGGGGCCGGCAAGACCACCGTCTCGTACCTGATTCCGCGTTTCTACGAAGCCGCGGCTGGCCGTGTGCTGTTCTCCGGCGTGGATGTGCGCGACCTGCAACAGGAGTCGCTCGTCTCCCACATCGGCATCGTGAGCCAGGAGACCTACCTGTTCCACGCCACCATCGCCGAGAACCTGCGCTATGCCAAACCCGAGGCCACGGATGCCGAACTGGTCGCTGCCGCCCGCGCCGCTAATATTCACGACACGATCGACTCTTTTCCGGAGAAGTACGACACCATGGTGGGGGAGCGCGGCTACCGGCTGTCCGGCGGTGAGAAGCAGCGCATCGCCATCGCGCGCGTCTTATTGAAAGACCCGCCGGTGCTCATCCTCGACGAGGCCACGAGCGCGCTCGATTCCATCTCGGAGAGCGTGGTGCAGGCCGCGCTCGACACTGCGAGCCATGGTCGCACCACAATTGCAATCGCGCACCGTCTCTCGACGATCGTCGACGCCGACGTGATCTTCGTCGTCGACGCCGGCCGCATCGTGGAGCGCGGCACCCACGCCGAACTGCTCGCCCGCGGCGCCGTCTACGCGAGCCTCTACGCCCGCCAAATCACCGCGAGCCCCCTCCCCGCTGACGCCCCCACCCCCTGACTCCCGCCACCTCCTGACTGCCGCCACCCCCTGACTGCCGCCACGGGACTGTCGCCCCGGGACTGTCGCGGACGGGGCCCGGGCCCCGTCCCCGGGCCCAGTTTATAAACTGGGCCCGGGTTCATAAGGTGGGCCCGGAACGGTGGGGGCTACGAACGTTCGGCGTGCATGCCGGTCATCAGCTCGATCTCGGATTCCTGGCTCAACACCACCGAGGTAGCGAAGGCCTGCACGGTCTCGTTCGTGCTGCGGTCCAGAACGGCATCAGCCATCTCGATCGCGCCCCGGTGGTGGGCGATCATGATGACAAGAAACTGCCTCTCCGCTTCCACACCGGATGCCGCGGTGAGCGCGGCAATCTGTGCCGGGGTCGCGAGTCCGGGCATCGGTTCTCCGGCGACGTGGCCGGCGTCGGTGCTGGCCGCGTGAGACGAATCGTGAGTGTTGCCGGACAGGCCGGGCCGGGTCATCCAGGTCATTGACGGTTCGGGCGCAAATTGCGGTAGCCCCCAGACAGCGAGCCAGCCCGACATCTGCCCGCTTTGCTTGGCCTGCGTCGTGGCAATGTCGTAGGCGAGTAACCGCACGGGCTCGTCGTCGGTACGATCGCGAACAATCAGGGCGAGTTCAACGCCCTGATTGTGGTGTTCCTGCATGTCCCTGGCAAAGCCAGCCTCGGCACTTGTCGTGTCGGGCGTGGCGTCGGTAAGCGTGCTCAGGCGCCCCGCCGAAAAGGCTATAGCGCCGACAACGAGCACCGTGACCACAACAGTGACGGTGATGGCGCGCAAAACGGAGCGGCGTTGGCGCGGTGGGCGAGCATCCGCTGTGGCCTGTAAGTGATCAGAAGTCACAGGTTAGCGCGGCTTATGAAACTTTGCCGGGTGCGTCGATCCCGCCGGAGCAGGGGGCGCCGTCTTCTGGCACGTTAGTGCTCTTCCAGAATTCGGTGAGGTATTCGGCGATGCGCGGGTCGTCAGCGCTGTCGACCTGCAGCTGTGAATTCCAGCCGCTCAGCACGATCGGTGCGGGAATTCCTTCGAAGGGCGACAGCACAACGTAGCTGGAGGGTAGTTCCGTCTTCAGCAGATCGAGCTCAGCGTCGGAGATGGACGGATCGTAGGTGACCCAGATGGCACCGTGTTCGAGCGCGTGCACGGCGTTCTCGTTCGGGACTGCCTGATCGTACACGCCGCAATTGAGCCAAGCCGGAGCGTGCTCGCCACCGGCGGGCGGCGTCTGCTCGTAGGTGACGGCGGTCTCAACGTGGCCAGCTCCGTTCGTGAAGGTCTCGACACCGTCGATCGTCGACGCATCGCCCGCGCCGCCGCCGGCATAGTTGGCGGCCTTCGGCGTGAGCACGAACGCGGTCACGATCAGGGCGATGATCGCGACGATCGCCACAGCGCCGCCGATAATGCCAATCAGACGATTACGCTTGCCGCGCTTTTGCTGGCGGTGATACTGCTCCAGCTTTTTCGCACGCTTCGCGGCGCGCTCTTCCTTGATTGACGCTTTATTGACGGGGGAACCGGGCTGGGGGGTCACGAGGGCCTCTCTATGGGAGCTTCTTCTACCTGAACGTAGCAGTCGTCCCTGTAGCTTCCCCGATGCCGCTCTCGCAGGTATTTCTCAGGCTGGTGACCGGATCTCGCCGCCCGTTAGAGTGAAGGGGCGTCCGCTCATCGCCGTGTTGCTGTGGACGCGAGTCGATTTCGTACGAACGTGCCGGGCAGCGCTGAACCGGTGAGCAACCCCGAGGCCGCGCCTGCCACCTGGCGTGCAGCCCGACAGAAGGAATTTCCATGAAGATCGCAGACACCGTTCTTGACCTTATCGGTGACACCCCGCTGGTCAAACTGCACAAGGTCACCGACGGATTGACCGCGACGGTGCTTGTGAAACTCGAGTACCTCAATCCGGGCGGCTCCGCGAAGGACCGCATCGCGGTACGCATCATCGATGCCGCCGAGCGCGACGGCCTGTTGAAGCCCGGCGGCACGATCGTCGAACCGACGTCCGGCAATACCGGCGTCGGTCTTGCTTTGGTGGCGCAGCAGCGCGGTTACAAGTGTGTGTTCGTGCTGCCCGACAAGGTCGGCGAAGACAAGCGCAACGTGCTCACGGCCTACGGCGCCGAGATCGTCGTGACGCCGACATCCGTTTCGCCGGAGGACCCCCAGTCGTATTACAGCGTCTCCGACCGACTGGCCCGGGACATTCCGGGTGCCTTCAAACCCAACCAGTACTTCAACCCGAACGGCCCGCTCAGCCACTATGAGACCACCGGGCCCGAGATCTGGCGCGACACCGACGGAACCGTCACCCATTTCGTCGCCGGCGTCGGCACCGGCGGAACCATCACCGGAACCGGCCGCTACCTGCGCGAGGTCTCGAACGACGCCGTGCGCATCATCGGAGCGGACCCGGAAGGCTCGGTCTACTCCGGCGGCACCGGTCGACCTTACCTGGTCGAGGGTGTCGGCGAGGATTTCTGGCCCGGCGCCTACGATCCAACGGTCGTGCACGAGGTCATCGCCGTCTCCGACGCAGATTCCTTCGCCATGACCCGCCGACTCGCCCTCGAAGAAGGAATCCTCGTCGGCGGTTCGAGCGGCATGGCCGTTGTCGCAGCCCTGCGTGCGGCCGAGAAGCTCGGGCCCGAGGACACGATCGTCGTGCTGCTGCCCGACGGCGGGCGCGGCTACCTCGGCAAAATCTTCAACGACGGGTGGATGCGCAGCTACGGTTTCAGCAACGCTCCGGTCGGTCACACGGTCGCTCATTTGCTGGAATCGAAGACCGGGCGCCTACCAGCTCTGGTGTACGTGCATCCGAGTGACACCGTGCACGATGCGATCGAAATCATGACGAGCCAGGGAGTGTCCCAGCTGCTGGTGTTGAGCGCTAAACCGCCCGTCGTCATGGGCGAGGTACTCGGGGCGGTTGATGAGCGTGCCCTCATGGGCCTCGTCTTCTCCGGCGACGCGAAGCTCACCGATCGGGTCGGCTCAATCGTTGGTGATGCGTTGCCGCTGATCGGGGTCAACGAGCCGGTGGCAGCCGCCCGCGCCGCCTTCGCCGACCACGACGCGCTGCTGGTGACCGACGGCGGCAAACCGCTCGGCGTCATCACCCGGCATGACCTGCTCAGCTACCTGAGCGTCTGATCTTTTTCACAGAGGGAGCCCACAATGGCCAATAACCAGAACTTCGACACGATCGCCATCCACGCCGGCCAGGCGTTCGACCCGACCACCGGCGCGGTCATTCCGCCGATCTACCAGACCTCGACCTACGTTCAGGACGGCATCGGCAACCTGCGTGGCGGGTACGAGTACAGTCGTGGCGGCAATCCCACCCGCACCGTGCTCGAAACGCTGCTCGCCGCCCTGGAAGGAGGCAAGCACGGCCTGTCATTTGCGAGCGGACTCGCCGCGGAAGACACCATCCTGCGCGCCATTCTCAAGCCCGGCGACCACGTCGTGCTCGGTAACGACGTCTACGGCGGAACCCACCGCCTCATCAACCGGGTGCACGCTGCCTGGGGTGTGCTCAACACGACGGTCGAGATGAGCGACCTCGCGGCGGTCGAAGCGGCCATCCGTCCGGAAACGAAGATCCTCTGGGTTGAGACGCCGAGCAACCCGCTCATGAAGATCAGCGACATTGCGGCGCTCGCCGAGATCGCCCACCGGCACGGCATAGTCGCGATCGTCGACAACACTTTTGCGTCACCGGCCCTGCAGCATCCGCTTGAATTTGGCGCTGACGTGGTCGTGCACTCGACCACGAAGTATCTCGGCGGCCACTCCGACGTACTCGGTGGCGCGCTCATCATGAACGACGACGAGCTTTACGAGAAGGCCCAGTTTCTGCAGTTCGCGGCCGGTCCCGTGTCGGCTCCACTCGACGCCTGGCTTACCGTGCGCGGCATCAAGACGCTCTCGGTGCGCATGCAGCGGCACTCGAGCAACGCCCAGGCCATCGCGGAATTTCTCGACGGCCACCCGGCCATCGAACAGGTCTATTACCCCGGACTACCCGGCCATCCCGGCCACGAACTGGCGAAAAAGCAGATGTCGGGCTTTGGCGGCATGATCTCTGTCGCGTTCGCCGGCGGAGCCGCTGCTGCGCGCCTATTCGCCGAGTCGATGCACCTGTTCCAGCTTGCCGAATCGCTCGGCGGGGTCGAATCTCTCGTGAACTACCCCTCGGAGATGACGCATGCCTCCGTCCGCGGCACCGAACTCGAGGTGCCCGACAACATCGTGCGCCTCTCGGTCGGCATCGAAGACGTCGCCGACCTCATCGCCGACCTCGAGAGCGCGCTGCCCCGGGCCTGACCGCGGGCATGCTTTCGGGCCGGGCCGGGCCGGGCCGGGCCGGGTCCGGGTTCAGGGACGGGGCCCAGGCCCGGAACGTGGGCCCAGTTTATAACCTGGGCCCGGGGACGGGGCCCGGGCCCCGTCCGAGAGAGAGGGGGGTCAGGGGAGGCGGGAGAAGGCGGAAGCTCGGCGTACCTGGTCTGGCGTGGGACGGATGCCGGTATACAGGTAGAACTGCTCCTCGGCTTGCAGTGCCACCACTTCAGCGCCGGTGATGACCGGCTTTCCGGCCGCACGCGCGGCCAGGATCAGCGGCGTCTCGGCGGGAGAGGCTACGACGTCGAAGACAACACTCGCACCCGCGATGGCTGAAGCGGAAAATGATGTTTGATCGGCTTCAGTGCCGCCGGCCATACCCACCGGTGTGACGTTGACGATCAGGTCGGCGGTGAGCGCGCCCACCGCGGGCGCCCAGTCGTAGCCGTACAGTGCGGCCAAGGCCCGGCCGGTGACTTCGTTGCGCGCCACTATCGTTCCTTGCGCGAACCCGGCATCGTGCAGGGCTGCCGCGACGGCCTTGGCCATGCCGCCGCTGCCGTGCACGATCACCGAGTAGGCGCGTGGAACGTCATGCTCGCCCAGCAGGCGCTGCACGGCCGAGTAGTCGGTGTTGTACGCGGTCAAGTGGCCGTCGTCGTTCACGATTGTGTTGACCGAATCAATGGCCGACGCCGAGGCATCCATGTCATCGATGAGTGCGATGACGTCTTCTTTGTAGGGCATCGATACAGCGCAGCCGCGAATGCCCAGCCCGCGCACACCCGCGATCGCGTCGGCCAGGCTCGAAGGGGCAAAAGCCTTGTAGATGTAGTTCAGACCCAACTCCTCGTAGAGGTAGTTGTGAAACCGGGTGCCGAGATTGCTGGGCCGGGCCGACAGCGAAATGCACAGGGTCATGTCTTTGTTGAGAATGGGCATGGGTACAGTGTGGCCCGTTTCGCCGCAGCGATCGGTCAGCCCGACTTGAAATACTCGTTCCCCGGTGGAACAGGTCGGAGGGCATAATGGACCTGCACTCACAATTGTGACCGTGCACATGCGAGCAAGGTTATCCATGTCGGCAGAGCTGCCCAAGGAACGTGCACCGAGTATCCGGGATGTTGCGCGCCTGGCCGGAGTCTCGCACCAGACAGTCTCCCGCGTACTCAACGACCATCCCAGCATTCGCGACTCCACTAAGGCGCGCATTCTCCAGGCAATGGAGGAGCTGCAATACCGGCCGAATCAGGCGGCGCGCGCCCTATCGAAGGGACGGTCGCGCACGATCGGTGTTCTGACCGCGTCAAGCACCCAATACGGGCCGGCTCGCAGTGTGGCGGCCATCGAGGACACTGCCCGGCGGCAAGGGTACTTCGTGGACACCGCCAACCTCAGCGTCGCTGATCCGGCGGCGATCGAAGATGCCCTGGAACACCTTCTCGACCAGGCGGTCGAGGGTCTGATCATTATCGCGCCGCAAGAGCGGGTGTTCGATGTGCTCGAACGGATGTCTATCGAGGTTCCCTACGTCAGCCTCCAGTCCACGGGAAACCACGATCTGCGGGCGCTGGCCGAGGACCAGATTCTCGGCGCGAAGATGGCCACCCGCCACCTCGTCGATCTGGGCCACCGAGAGATTGTGCACATCGCCGGGCCGCAGGACTGGACTGAAGCCGAAGCGCGCATGCAAGGATTCCTGCTCGAGATCGACGATGCCGAGCTCATGACCCATCCGCCGATCCTCGGCGACTGGACCGCAGATTTCGGGTACTTTGCTGGCCAGGAGCTGTTGCGGTCCCGAGATTTCTCGGCGGTGTTCGCTGCCAATGACGAGATGGCGCTCGGTTTGCTGCACGCCCTGCACGACGCTGGCCTCGATATCCCGGGAGACGTGAGCGTGGTCGGATTCGACGATATTCCAGTCTCCAGCCACACCTGGCCGCCCCTGACCACGGTGCATCAGGACTTCGAGGGAATCGGTCGACGGGCCTTCGCATCACTGCTCGGCGCGATGGGAACAATCGTGGATTTTCCGACCGGGCCCACGGCGCCTTGCTTGGTCGCGCGTGATTCCTCGGGGCCGGTTCCGGTCTCGCGGCTGCCGTTACTTAAGCGTTATTAGCGGGACTTGACAGGAATCGGCGCAGGAGCGAACATTGACTTCGATGTGAACGGTCACAAAGACCGCTAACCAAGGAGTAAACCAATGGCGGTCGAGCACGTGATCCTTGAGATGCGTTCCATCACCAAAGAATTTCCCGGCGTTAAAGCGCTGTCCGACGTGTCGCTGACGGTCAAGGCTGGAGAAATCCACGCGATCTGCGGTGAGAACGGCGCAGGCAAGTCCACGTTGATGAAAGTGCTCTCCGGCGTCTACCCGTATGGTTCCTACTCTGGGGACATTATCTTGCAGGGCGTCGAGATGCGGTTCAAGGACATTCGCTCAAGCGAAGCGGCTGGAGTCGCGATCATCCATCAGGAGCTCGCGCTTATTCCGGAGCTCTCGATCACCGAAAACATCTTTCTTGGCAACGAGCCCACCAAGTGGGGCGCCATCGATTGGATCGGCGCCAAGCGCACCGCCTACGAACTGCTTGCCCGGGTCGGCCTGCGTGACGATCCGGACACCCAAGTCAAGAACATCGGTGTCGGCAAGCAGCAGCTGGTTGAGATCGCCAAGGCGCTCAACAAATCGGTCAAGGTACTCATTCTCGACGAGCCAACCGCCGCCCTCAACGAAGCCGACTCCCAGCACCTGCTCGATCTCATTCGCGGGCTCAAGGGCAAGGGCATCAGCTCGATCATGATCTCCCACAAGCTCAACGAGATCGAGCAGATCGCCGACACGATTACCATCATCCGTGACGGCCGGTCGATCGAGACCCTCAACATCGCCGCCGACGGCGTAAACGAGGACCGGATCATTCGTGGAATGGTCGGACGCAGCCTGGAGAGTCGGTTTCCCGATCGCACTCCAAAGATCGGCGAGGTCTTCTTCGAGGTGCGCGATTGGACCGTGCAACACCCACAAGTGTCCGAGCGGATGGTCGCGAAAGGGTCGAACCTCACCGTGCGTACTGGCGAGATCGTCGGTATCGCCGGGCTGATGGGTGCCGGGCGCACCGAGCTGGCCATGAGCATCTTCGGCCGTTCCTACGGCAACTTCATCTCGGGCCGCATCTTCAAGGACGGCAAGGAGATTGTGCTTCGCAACGTGGGCGAGGCCATCGATCACGGCCTCGCCTACGTCAGTGAGGATCGCAAAGCGCTCGGGCTCAACCTGCTCGACGATATCAAGCGCTCCGTCGTCTCGGCCAAACTCTCGAAGATCTCGGTTGGCTCGGTGGTCAACGACGCCAAGGAGTACTCCATCGCCGAGGAGTACCGCAAAAACTTGCGCATCAAGACCCCCAACGTCGAGATGGGGGTGAGCAAGCTGTCGGGTGGCAACCAACAAAAGGTGGTGTTGGCCAAATGGATGTTTACCGACCCCGACATCCTGATTCTGGACGAACCCACCCGAGGCATCGATGTCGGCGCGAAATACGAGATCTACGGGATCATCCAGGCCCTGGCCGCTCAGGGTAAGGGCGTGATCCTGATCTCGTCTGAGCTGCCGGAGCTGCTTGGCCTGGCCGACCGCATCTACACAATCTTCGAAGGCGCCATCACCGACTGCATTGACGGCGCAGACGCAGACCCAGAAACCCTGATGAAAAGCATGACCTCTGCCAAGAAGAAGGTGCGCAGCATATGAGCGGCAACACGACCACGACCGAGAAACGCAAGTCGATCTTCGGCAGTAATATTCGTCAGTTCGGCATTCTCTTCAGCCTGATCGCCATCATCGTGCTGTTTCAGATTTTGACCGGCGGGCTCACGCTTTCTCCGGGCAACCTGATCAACCTGGTGAGCCAGTACTCCTACATCTTGATCCTGGCCATTGGCATGGTCATGGTGATCATCGCCGGTCACATTGACCTATCGGTGGGATCGGTTGCAGCGTTCGCCGGCATCGTGGTGGCCACGTCTATGTCGCAGTGGAACTTCCCCTGGCCGCTGGCGCTGCTCTTCGGCCTCCTGGTTGGCGCCGTGATCGGGGCCTGGCAAGGATTTTGGGTGGCCTATATCGGCGTTCCAGCCTTCATCGTCACCCTGGCTGGCATGCTCATTTTCCGTGGTGGCAACCAATTCTTCGGTAACGCCAACACGGTGCCCGTTCCAGAGGGCTTCACCGTAATCGGTGCCGGATACTTGCCGGAGGTGGGTCCGACCACTGGATACAACAACCTCACTCTGCTGCTCGGATTCGCCATCGCCATCGCCATTGCCGTGCGGGAGTGGCGGGCCAGGCGGGTGCAGAAGACGATGCACTCGGATTCCTCTCCGCTCTGGGCCAGCTTGGTCAAGATCGGACTCCTCGACGCTGTTGTCATCTACGCGACGTTCCTGTTCGCTGGTGGCCGGGTGGGCACCAGCTTCCCGGTGTCGGGCATCATCCTCGGTGTGCTCGTGCTGTTCTACAGCTTCGTCACCCGCAACACCATCCTCGGCCGCCACGTTTACGCGGTCGGCGGCAACAAACTCGCCGCGGAACTCTCCGGAGTGAACTCACGGCGAGTGGATTTTCTCGTCATGATGAACATGTCGATCCTGTCGGCCCTGGCCGGCATGATCTTTGTAGCTCGTGCCGGAGCATCCGGCCCGCAAGACGGACTCAGCTGGGAACTCGACGCGATTGCCGCGGTCTTCATCGGTGGCGCCGCGGTGTCGGGCGGGATCGGTACCGTCATCGGTTCCATCGTCGGTGGTTTGGTGATGGCGGTGTTGAACAACGGGCTACAGCTGCTCGGCGTGGGCTCCGACCTGGTGCAGATCATTAAGGGCATGGTGCTGCTGGCGGCTGTTGGCGTGGACGTCTGGAACAAGAGCCAGGGTCGGCCCTCGATCATCGGTCTTCTCACCCGCAAGCGCAAGGTCACCGACCCGTCAACACCGCCGCCCGCGGTGCGCCCGGATGCCGGCGCATCGGATACCTCGCGGCCGGCCGACCTGCCCTCCAACTGAGTGCACACGTTCCATAACGCCACCGGTCTCATGAGGTTTCCCCTATTCCCTTCCGCCAAGTCCTGTACATCAATGAACAGAAAGTGATTGACATGCGAAAAATTCTCACGGTCACAGCGATGGCCGCAGTAGCGCTCATGGCGCTCTCCGGCTGCTCGAGCCGAGCGCCTGAGACGGCTGGTGGCGGCAGTGCCGCGGTCGGGTTCCCGGCTGACTCCGTTATCGGCGTAGCCCTTCCTTCGAAGACCAGCGAGAACTGGGTTCTCGCTGGGGGGCTGTTCGAGGACGGTCTCAAAGAGGCAGGGTTCAAGGGTGACGTACAGTACGCCGGAGCGTCTACAACGGTGAAGGACCAGCAGGATCAGATGTCGGCCATGGTCACCAACGGAGCCAAGGTCATCATCGTCGGTGCCCAGGACGGCGGCCAGCTCGGCACGCAGGTCAAGGACGCCCATGACGCCGGTGCCATCGTCATCGCCTACGACCGTCTCATTCTGAATACCGATGACGTCGATTACTACGTGGCCTATGACAACTTCAAGGTGGGCGAGTTGCAGGGGCAGGCCCTGCTCGACGGTCTCGCGGCGAAAAAGCCCGAGGGTCCGTACAACATTGAATTGTTCTCCGGCAACTCCGCTGATGCCAATGCGCCGGTGTTCTTCAATGGGGCCATGAGCGTGCTGCAGCCGAAGATCGACGACGGAACGCTCGTTGTTGCCTCCGGTCAGACCGACATCAAGCAGACCGCAACGGCCGACTGGAAGCCGGAGAACGCCCAGAGCCGCATGGACTCGCTGCTGACCAGCACCTACGGCAGCCAGGAAGTCGACGGCGTGCTCTCGCCCAACGACACCCTGGCCCGCGCCATCATCACTTCGGTGA
Source organism: Cryobacterium sp. Y29 (assembly GCF_002929825.1). GTDB lineage: Bacteria > Actinomycetota > Actinomycetes > Actinomycetales > Microbacteriaceae > Cryobacterium. The sequence goes on along the minus strand of NZ_PJJN01000033.1, from coordinate 111,913 downwards.
AGGCGGCTGGCAAGTCCATCCCGGTGGTCACCGGTCAGGACTCCGAAGTGGAGTCGGTCAAGTCGATCATGGCCGGCGAGCAGTATTCCACCATCAACAAGGACACCCGCGTTCTCGTGAAGCAGGCCATTGACATGGTCAAGATGCTGCAGACCGGCGGCACTCCCGAGACGAACGACGACACCTACGACAACGGCAACAAGATCGTTCCAGCGTTCTTGCTGCCGCCGGTCATCGTGACAAAGGACAACGCGGCCGAGGCGTACGCCAATGACCCGAAGCTGTCGCCGCTGACCAAGTAAGCACGCAGCATCCGCTGACCCAACGGGCCGGTCTCCACAGTCGTGGGGCCGGCCCGTTTCGTCTGTGCTGGCGCGCCCGCACGCGCGTAGCCGGCAGGGGCCGACACGCCGGATGCCATTCCAGAGGCAAAATTGGGTCGTAAATGGTGCTTGTGGATAACTACGTCGGATTCCGCGGAATTCGGGCGGTTTCGAGCCGGGGAGCTGTGCGTAACATGTGGAATGTCGGTGGATAACTACACAATTGTAATTACTGCATGTAGTGGCTATTGAGTGCAGCCATCACTAGATGTAGTATTGAGACTCTAGTCAGGCGCTACGGCCAGACAGTACACTTGCTCACTTTGCACGACGTTCCCTGTCGGGTTTCTTGCCGGTGATCAAGGAGTTTCATCGAACATACTTGCGAAGTATGTCGAACAGATTTAGACTTCACCAGCCAAGAAGAAAGGCCATAACCATGGCAATCACCGTTTACACGAAGCCCTCCTGCGTACAGTGCACGGCCACGTACCGTGCCCTCGACAACAAGGGCATCGAGTACGAGGTGCTCGACCTTTCGGTCGACGAAAACGCTCTGGAGGCCGTCAAGGCTTTGGGTTACCTGCAGGCTCCCGTCGTGATCACCGACGAAGAGCACTGGTCGGGCTTTCGCCCCGACAAGATCAACGCACTCGCTGCTCGCCTCGCGTAGTTCACACCAGCCAGCACGCCCCACTCACCCGAAAGTCTTGCCGATCAGAATCGCCACAGCAGATGACTGACATTGTGTATTTCTCGAGCACCTCGGGTAACACTCGCCGGTTCGTCGAGAAACTCGGTCGGAAGGCAGCGCGCATACCTCTGCATACGCGTGAAGAGCCGCTCATAGCCACGGAGCCGTACGTGCTCTGTGTGCCCACCTATGGTGGCGGCAGTGCGGGCGGGGCGGTGCCCAAGCAGGTCATCAAGTTTTTGAACAACAAGACTAATCGGTCGTTGATTCGCGGCGTCATCGGCGCCGGCAATATGAATTTCGGTACCGCCTATTGCCTGGCCGGCGACATCATCGCCGCCAAGTGCAAGGTGCCGTACCTCTATCGCTTTGAAGTATTTGGAACACCGGATGATGTGCGCATCGTTCACGACGGATTGGAAGAATTTTGGAAACAACAGCCGTGAAAGTCACGCCCATGGACGCACCGTCGGTCATGGACTATCACTCGCTCAACGCGATGCTCAACCTGTACGGCCCGAACGGGGAGATCCAGTTCGACAAGGACCGCGAGGCCGCCCGCGAGTTCTTCCTGCAGCACGTCAACCAGAACACGGTGTTCTTCCACTCGCTGCGCGAGCGCCTCGACTACCTGGTCGAGAAGGAATACTACGAGCAGGCCGTGCTCGACCAGTACTCCTTCGAGTTCATCACAAGCCTGAACGATTTGGCCTATTCGAAGAAGTTCCGCTTTCAGAGCTTCCTCGGCGCGTTCAAGTACTACACCTCGTACACGCTGAAGACCTTCGACGGCAAGCGGTACCTCGAGCGTTTCGAAGACCGGGTAGTCATGACCGCACTCGGTCTCGCATCCGGTGATGAGAAGCTCGCCGTCGCCCTGGTCGAAGAGATCATCGCCGGCCGCTTTCAGCCGGCAACCCCGACCTTTTTGAACTCCGGCAAGGCCCAGCGCGGCGAACTCGTCTCGTGCTTTTTGCTGCGAATCGAAGACAACATGGAATCGATCTCGCGTGGCATCAACTCCTCGCTACAGCTCTCCAAACGTGGCGGCGGCGTAGCCCTGTTGCTCTCCAACATTCGTGAAGCCGGCGCACCGATCAAGCAGATCGAGAACCAGTCCAGCGGCATCATTCCCGTGATGAAGCTGCTCGAAGACTCCTTCAGCTACGCCAACCAGCTCGGTGCCCGCCAGGGCGCCGGCGCTGTCTACCTGCACGCGCACCACCCCGACATCATGCGTTTTCTCGACACCAAGCGGGAGAACGCCGACGAGAAGATTCGCATCAAGACCCTCTCGCTCGGTGTCGTCATTCCCGACATCACCTTCGAGCTGGCCAAGAACGACGACTGGATGTACCTCTTCTCGCCCTACGACGTGGAACGCGTCTACGGCGTGCCCTTCGCCGATATCTCGGTGAGCGAGAAGTACCACGAGATGGTCGACAACCCCCGCATCAAGAAGTCGAAGATGAAGGCGCGCGAGTTCTTCCAGACCCTCGCCGAGATTCAGTTCGAGTCGGGCTACCCCTACATCATGTTTGAAGACACGGTGAACGCGGCGAACCCGATCGAGGGCCGCATCAATATGTCGAACCTGTGCTCCGAGATTTTGCAGGTGAACACCCCGACGACCTACAACGAGGACCTCTCGTACAACGAGATCGGCAAGGACATCTCCTGCAACTTAGGGTCGATGAACATTGCCCTGGCCATGGATTCCGGCGACCTCGGCCGCACCGTCGATGCTGCCATTCGCGGCCTCAACGCGGTATCGGAGCAGAGCCACATCAGCTCGGTTCGGTCGATTGAAGACGGAAACGACCGCTCGCACGCCATCGGCCTCGGTCAGATGAACCTGCACGGCTACCTCGCCCGTGAGCGCGTCTACTACGGCAGTGACGAGAGCATCGACTTCACCAACATCTACTTCTACACGGTGTTGTTCCATGCGCTGCGGGCGTCCAACGCCATTGCCATCGAGCGCGGCCGCGCTTTTGAGGGTTTCGAAAACTCCACCTATGCCTCCGGGGTGTTCTTCGACAAGTACACCGACCAGGTGTGGGAGCCGACGACCGTTCGCGGCGCCGAACTCTTCTCCCAGGCCGGGGTGTCGATTCCGACGCAGGCCGACTGGGCCGAGCTGAAGGCATCCGTTGTCAAGCACGGCATCTACAACCAGAACCTGCAGGCCGTGCCGCCGACCGGGTCGATCTCATACATCAACAACTCGACCGCGTCGATCCACCCGATCGCGGCGAAGATCGAGATTCGCAAGGAAGGCAAGCTGGGCCGCGTGTATTACCCGGCGCCGTTCATGACGAACGACAATACCGAGTACTACCAGGATGCTTACGAAATCGGCTACGAGAAGATCATCGACGTGTACGCGGCGGCGACCCAGCACGTAGACCAGGGCCTCTCGCTGACCCTGTTCTTCAAGGACACCGCGACCACCCGCGACATCAACCGCGCCCAGATCTATGCTTGGAAAAAGGGCATCAAAACGATCTACTACATCCGCCTGCGGCAGATGGCCCTCGAGGGCACGGAAATTGAGGGTTGCGTTTCCTGCGCACTCTAAGCAAATTGAGCGCTCGAGTGAGTGCGCTGTAAATTTTTGAATGACTGTACTGGTATGGCTCCCGGAGGAACCCATGATTGACAAGCTCAAGCTGGTCTCGCACGTTGATGCGATCAACTGGAACAGGATCGAAGACGAGAAAGACGTCGAGGTCTGGAACCGATTGACCAACAACTTCTGGCTGCCGGAGAAGATTCCGCTCAGCAACGACATCCAGTCGTGGAACCAGCTCACGCCGGTCGAGCAGCAGCTCACCCTGCGCGTCTTCACCGGACTGACCCTGCTCGACACGATCCAGGGCACCGTTGGCGCCGTGTCGTTGATTCCGGATGCCATCACCCCGCACGAAGAGGCTGTCTACACGAACATCGCGTTCATGGAGTCGGTGCACGCCAAGAGCTACTCGTCGATCTTCTCGACCCTGAGTAACACCAAGGACATCGACGAGGCTTTTCGCTGGTCGACCGAGAATGTGAACCTGCAGAAAAAAGCGTCCATCGTCATGGATTACTACCAGGGTGATGACCCGCTCAAGCGCAAGGTCGCCTCGGTGCTGCTCGAGTCGTTCCTGTTCTACTCGGGCTTCTACCTGCCCATGTATTTCTCCAGCCGCGCGCGCCTGACCAACACGGCCGATCTCATCCGTTTGATCATTCGGGATGAAGCCGTGCACGGCTATTACATCGGCTACAAGTTTCAGAAGGGTCTCGAGAAGGCCACGCAGGAGCGTCGCGATGAGATCAAGGATTACGCCTTCAACCTCGTGTTCGAGCTGTACGAGAACGAGGTGCAGTACACGCAGGACCTGTACGACGAGGTCGGCCTGACCGAAGACGTCAAGAAGTTTCTGCACTACAACGCCAACAAGGCTTTGATGAACCTCGGCTACGAGGCGATCTTCCCGAAGGACGTCTGCGACGTGAACCCGGCGATTCTCTCCGCCCTCTCACCGAACGGCGACGAGAACCACGACTTCTTCTCGGGCTCGGGATCGTCGTATGTGATCGGCAAGGCTGTCGTTACCGAAGACGACGACTGGGACTTCTAGGCACGCGCGCATCACTCCGGGGGAGATGAAGCGGATGCCGCCGTTCGCGCCGCCTCGGCGGCGCGCTCGGCCCACTTCGGCACTTCGCCATAGCGTTGGAAGGGAACCAGCCGACCGGCCGCGCTGTCGTCGATGAGCTGGGCCAACCGTCGTTCGCGGGTGGCCTCCTGCTTGGCGGTGAGCGCCCAGTGGGTGACCTGGCGGCGGTACGTCGCTGTGGCGGCCTCCCAGAAGGCGGATGCAGCGGGGTTCGCCGCCAGCTGCGCCGCTGCCTCGGGCGGCAACTCCCGGTGGGGATTCTCGTGCGAGTACACACCCGACCTGTCTTCACGCCGGCGCTCGAACGCGGCGATGCCGGCCTCGCGCATCCGCCCCTCTGCGGTGAGCTTCTCGACCAACGCGATGTTGACGCTCGACCAGATACTCGAGGACTTACGCGGAGTCCACCGTTGGCGTCGCGCATCTTCATCGATGCGCTGGGCCATGGAATCGATCCAGCCGAAGCACAACGCTTCGGGAACGGCCTGCTCCCAGGTGAGCCCGCCGTCGGGCACGTGCTTCTTGTACAGGCCCATCCAGAGTTCCGCCGCGGTGGCATGGTTCGCCTCCAGCCAGTTGCGGAACTCCTCGGGCGTAGCGAAGAAGATCGCCGGCCGCTCTGGCGTGCCGCCCGGGGTGCCGATCGTCGTGGTCATGGCATGAGTCTGCCAGAACGCACCAAATTGTGGCGCACGCAATTGGCCAGCGATGGAGTGAAAACGGGCACTGGTGCGATCGCTCCGACCGAGACTAACGTGAAGGCGTGCCCGTTGCTGTGCTCGACGCCCGGAGCGCTCACGCCGTTGGCATGCAGCGCTTACGGGAGAGTTATCGGGCCGTTCCGGCGACGGCCCCGATTCGACTGGCCAAGTCCACCTCGAATCTGTTCCGCACACGGGCTACGAACAGCGCCAAGGGGCTCGACCCGTCCGGCTTGACCGGAGTCATCGCAATTGACGTGGCGGCACGGACGGCCGATGTGGCCGGCATGTGCACCTACGACGACCTCGTGGCCGCGACGCTGCGCCACGGGTTGGCGCCGCTGGTGGTGCCGCAGCTGAAGACCATCACCCTCGGCGGTGCGGTGACCGGCCTCGGCATCGAGTCGACGTCGTTTCGCAACGGTCTGCCGCACGAGTCGGTGCTGGAGCTGGACATCCTCAACGGCGCCGGGGAGATAATCACCGCGTCGCCCGGCCAGAACGCCGACCTGTTCCGCGCCTTCCCCAACTCGTATGGCACAGCAAAACGCGTGACGCCGAGGCGATCCTCCACCACTACGACGTCTCGAACCGGTTCTACGAGTGGGTGCTCGGGCCGTCGATGACGTATACCTGCGCCTGCTATTCAGGCGACGACGCCTCCCGGGCTGAGGCACAGGAGAACAAGTATCGGCTCGTGTTCGAGAAGCTGCGGCTGTTGCCGGGCGACCGGTTGCTCGACGTCGGGTGTGGCTGGGGCGGCATGGTGCGTTACGCCGCACGCCGCGGCGTGCGGGCCACCGGAGTGACGCCGGCTTTGACGCGGTGTCTTCAATTGGGCTGCTCGAGCACATCGGAGTGCACAACTATTCGTCGTACTTCGGCTTTCTGCAATCCAGGCTGCGCCCCGGCGGTCTCCTGCTCAATTACTGCATCACCCGGCCAGAGAACCGAAGCGAACCGGCGCCCCGCGGGTTCATCGATCGCTATGTCTTCCCCGACGGGGAACTCATCGGCTCAGGCCGGATCATCAGCGAAGCGCAGGATGCGGGACTCGAGGTACTGCACGAGGAGAACCTGCGCCAGCACTACGCGCTGACGCTGCGCGACTGGTGCGCCAACCTCGTCAAGCATTGGGACGGAGCGGTCGCGGAGGTCGGGCTTCCCACCGCGAAGGTGTGGGGGCTGTACATGGCGGGCTCCCGGCTCGGGTTCGAAAGCAACGGGATCCAGCTGCACCAGGTGTTGATGACCAAGCACGGTGTCGGTGTCGGCGAGCGGCCGTGGTGGACACCGTAGCTCTGTTCGGTCAAAGCGGATGCGGTGGGCCGGCTCAGGGGCCGGGGGTGATCACGATCGGCGTGCGGGACTTTGACCTTGCCGCGATCAGGCGGGGTCCCAGGGCAGGGCCTGATCAGACGGAATCGGGGCGAGCGGAATCACCACCACCGGGCGATGCTGACGGTGCGCGAGTTGTGCTGCCACCGAACCGTTGATGAACTCCTGCAGGCTGGCCCGCAACGTCGCCTCCCTGGTGCCGACCACGATCATCGCCGCGTTGAGCGTGTCGGCCAGGTCGCCGAGGGCTCGGGCCGGATTGCCGGCCAAGGCCCGGGTGCTCCAGGTGAGACCGCGTCCGTCGAGGAGTACAGCCAGGCGCGCCGTGAGTTCCGGGTCGAATGTCTCCTCCGCACGTTCGGGCGAGTCCCCTGTGAGTGGCAGACTCGTCATCGTGCCGTAGCCCAGGTCATAGACCTGGTACTGGCCGGTGTCCACGGATGCGCACACCAGTTGTGCGTTGAAACGCGCCGCGAACGCGGCCGCCTGCTCTACGACGGTATCCGGCTGCCCTGGCACCACCCCAACAATCACGTACTGGATCATGCTGCACTCCCTTGTCTCCGGCGCCCGGCAGACGGACGAGATCCACTGCCGCACCTCGGGTCACGGCCAGCATGGCAGATTGCGCCCCGATTCGCCGTAAACCGAGGCGGAGATTTTCGTTCATCGACGAAGAAATGTCGCGTTCAGGCGATCGGCAGGGCAGACGTCTTCGTTCGGTGTTCGAACAGGTCGACCAGGGCGAACACCAGGGCAACGGCGACGAGTACCAGCGCGACCAGGATTCCGTTGAGGAAGCCGTCACGAAACACCTGCACGCGGTCAGGCTGGCTCGCCTCCGCGTACAACGTTGCGTAGAAGGTCGAGATTATCGCCGCGACTCCGATGGCCGTTCCCACCCGCTGGCCTACCTGGGCCATCGACCCGGCGACGCCGCCCTGAGTGATGGGAACTTCGCTCAGGGTGAGCGTCTGGTTCGGTGAAATGACGAGGCCACCGCCGGCGCCGGTCATCGTCATGGCAGCGGCGATCAGCCACGGTGCGAGGCCGACCGAGGCGAATAATCCCGCCAAGAGAACGAGCACAAAGCCGATCATGACGGTGACCAGGCCGAGAGCGACGAGCTGGCGGCCCCAACGGAAGACCAGGCGACCGCCGATCCACGACGTCACAGCGGAGGTGAGGGCAAACGAGATGCTCACCATTCCGGCGAAGACGGGCTCAAGCCCCAGGCCCTGTTGCAAAAAAAGGGTGACCAGCAGGAAGTACGGCGGAATTGCCGCAAAATACGCCGTACTGATCAGTATCCCGTTGCGATAGGACGCCGTGCGAAAGAGCCCGAAATTTACAACGGGTGACTTGCCGTTGTGCTGGTAGCGCCGTTCCCACCAGAAGAACGCGGCGCTGGAAAGACCGAACACGATCAGCCAGAACCAGCGGCGGGGGTCATCCGTTGGGGCGCCGGTCGTGAGCACGAACGGAAGCATGAGGCCGAGAGTGGCAATTCCCAGCAACAGGATGCCGACGAGGTCGAGCCCCGTGCGTTCTCGCTCATGGCTCTGGCGTTTCGGAAGCACTCGCATCGCGAAGAAGAGTGCCAGCAGGCCCAGCGGCACATTCATCCAAAACGACAGGCGCCAGCCGTTATCGGGGCCGTCGACGGCGATCAGAAGGCCCCCGAGGGTCGGTCCGAAGGCCGTCGAAATTCCGATGACCGCTCCAAACAAGCCGAAGGCGCGCCCTCGCTCCGCGCCTTGGAACAGCTGTTGGATTAGTCCGAGTACCTGCGGCATCTGAATTCCCGCAGCAATTCCCTGCGCGATACGCGCCGCTATCAAAAATTCGATCGTGGGCGCGAGCGCGCACAGGATACTCGCGGCCGTGAAAGCGCAGAGACCGACAATGAACATGAGTCGCCGGGAATGGATGTCGCCCAGCCGACCGGACGGTACCAGCGCGAGCCCGAAAGCGAGTGCGTAACCAGCGACGATGAGCTGGAGTTCGGTAGTACCGCCGCCGAGCGACTGCTCGATGGCGGGTAACCCAACATTGATTTTGGACAGGTCGAGGATTGTCAGCGAAGCAACTCCGACGCAGACCCAGAAGGCTTGCCGCTTCGACCTGTCGGCATGCTCGGAGGCGGGAGGAGTGGTCTTCGGCATGGTCCATTGATTCTAGATCCCGGGTCACAGGCCAGTACGGTCTTCGGCACGCGGACTGCAGTGACCGGCTCCTAGGTGCCACCGCGGAGGGCCGTGATCGGCTCGATGTTGGAGGCGCGCACCGCGGGATAGGCGCCGGCGGCGAGCCCGACGACGGTTCCGAGCAGGGCGGCGCCGACGGCGACGAAGGGGTCGAGTATGGGCGTCCAGCCCTGCAGCAGCGACACGACGACGACCGCGAGCACCCCGAGCGCCGAGCCGATCAGGCCGCCGAGCAGGCCGATCACGGCCGACTCGACGATGAACTGCCGGGCGATGTCGCGCTTGGTCGCGCCGAGCGCCCGGCGCAGGCCGATCTCGCCGACCCGTTCCATCACCGAGAGCAGGGTGACGTTGGCGATTCCGAGACCGCCGGCGAGCAGGGCGAGAATGCCGAGCGTGAGAAAGACGATGTTGATGTCGGCCTGGATATTGTCTTGCAGCGACGAAGCAGCGGCGGGCGCCTGCACCGTGAAGTTCTCGGGTGCGTTCGGGTCGAGCGCGATCGGTGCCTGCCGGGCCACGAGCGTGCCGGCGCCGACATTGATCTGCACGTGCAACTCGGTCGGGGCGGTGAGTCCAAAGTCGGCGCGCGCGGTGCCGAGCGGCACAATGACGGCGTCGAGCAGATTAGCGCGGCGCTCAACACCGTCAATGATGCCGATGACCGTGTACGGCACCTCGCCGATGAAGATCGACGGCTGCGAGTCGACCCGGTTGATGCCGAGCGTTTCGGCGGCTCGAGCGCCGAGCACGACGACCCGGTCGGCGCGCTCGTCGTGGCCGACGTCGAAGTAGCGCCCGGTGACGACCTGCCCGCGCACTGCAGCGAGGAGGCCCGGCGACGTGGCGATGACGGAGGGGCTCAGGGTTTGCGCGGCCGAGGGGTCGTTGACGGGAACGGATGTCACGAGCTGGCCTTCGACATCGATCTCGGCCACGAGGCCCGCGCGTTCTACCCCGGCGAGGCGATTGACCCGCTCCGGGGCATCCCACGGCAGCCGCCCGGTGGCCTGCTCGGCGCCGCTCGAATTGCGAGTCGAGGCCGGCTCGATCATGACCTGGGTCGCCGAGACGGCGTCGAACTGGTTGGAAATCTGCCCGGCGGCGGTCTGCGCGAACCCGATCGTCACCACGAGCGAGGCGATGCCGAGCACAGTGCCCAGGGTCGTCATCACGAGTCGGCTCGGGCGGGCGCCCACGCCGTAACTCGCCTCGACCATCAGGTCCTGCACCGAGAACCGGTCGGCGCGGCGAATGACCGGAACGATGCTGGGCGTCAGTTCAGCGGATGCCGTCAGCTCAGTATCAGGGGCAGCGGCGGCGCGGGAGCGGCGCAGCATCCGCTTGGCGAAGACCTTCATGCCAGCTCGCTCAGGCGACCGTCGGTGATGCGCACGCGGCGCTCGGCCCGATCGCTCACGGCCTGGTCGTGGGTGATGACGATGAGGGTGAGGCCGTCAGCGTGCAGCTCTTCGAACAGGTCCATGACCTCACCGCCGGTGGCCTCGTCGAGGTTGCCGGTGGGTTCGTCGGCCAGCAGCAGCTCGGGCGAAGCGACGACGGCGCGCGCCACGGCGACGCGCTGGCGTTCACCGCCGGAGAGGGTGCCGGGCAGAAAGTCGAGGCGGTGATTGAGTTTCACGCGGTCGAGGGCGGCGCGGGCGCGGTCCTCGCGCTCGGCACGCGGCACGCCGCTGTAGAGCGTAGCGAGCAGCACATTGTCGAGCACGGTGCGGTGTGGCAGCAGGTGGAACGCTTGAAAGACGAAGCCGATAGTGCCGCCGCGCACGATGGCGCGCTGCTTCTCATCGAGCAGGCTCGTCGAGGTGCCGTCGAGGTGATATTCGCCGACGCTCGGCCGGTCGAGGAGGCCGAGCAGGTTGAGCATTGTGGATTTGCCCGAGCCGCTCGGGCCGACGATCGACAGGTAGTCGCCGCGTTCCACCCGCAGGTTGATCGATTTGAGCGCCTGCACCTCGGGGGGGCCGGGAAAAGACCGGGTGACGTTGACCAGTTCGACGACCGGGGCCGCGATCACCGGCCCACCACGACGAGATCTCCGACTCCCAGCGAGCCGTCGACGGCGGTGATCTCGACGAAACCTTCGGCGGCGAGCCCGGTTGTGACCTCGACCAGCACCGTGTCGGCGGAGCCGCCGGGAGCGAACTCCACGCGGGATTCGCCGCCAGGCCCCGCGGTCAGCGCGGCGAGCGGCACGGCGAGTACGTCGCCCTCGGTTGAACTGACCGGCACGCGCACACGCACGTTGCTGCCCTGCACGGCCTGGATCTGCTCGTCGGTGAGGGAGTCGGGAGCAAACAGTACGGTGAAGCGGCCGCTCGCGGCTTCGCCACTGGCCGGTTCGGCGGGGAGCACGGAGGTGATCGTGGCGGGCTGGTCGCCGTCGGGCATGGCGAGAGTGGCCGGGGCGCCGACTTCGAGCAGTGCGGCATCGCTGGCGGTCGCCGAGCCGGAGATCACGAGCGTCGCGCCGGAGACCCGCATGACCGGTCCGGTGATGCTCGATCCGCGTTTGACGCTGATCTCGTCGACCCGGCGGGGGAGGCCGGGTAGGTAGAGCACTTCTCCGGCCGGCAGGTACGCGAGCGCGCCGTCACGGGCGTCGCTCAGGGTCTCGTTTGCACGGGTCAGTTCGGCCTTGGCCGCGGTGACGGCGGCTTTTTCAGCGCTCGCGTCGCGTGGCGCGAGCGCCTGGGCCCGGCGGGCCACGGCCAGGGTGACGGACTCCTCGGCATCCGCTATCTCGTTGGGGGTTCCCTCGGTTCTGGCCAGGGCAAGCGCCCGCTCTGCGCTCCGCACGAGGTTGCCCTGCTCGACCACGTCGACGTTCGACGCGGCGCCCTGCACCGTGGTGAGGGCGCCGTTGGCGCTGTCGACGGATGCCTGCGCGCTCGAGACTCCGGCTTCGGCGCCGCTCACCGCGATCGCGACGTCGCCGCCGCCGGTGGGCGCTGGGTAGCCGACCTTGGCGTAGAGCGCGGTGACCGCGTTCGCCGTTTGCGCGTCGAACACGTCGGAGTCAAGCGCGCCGGCATCGATTCCGGCTGCGTTCAAGCCCTGCTTGAACTGCAACACGTCGGGGCCGGAGACGCCGACGCGCAGGGTGCGGTAGACCGGCAGGTCGCCGGGCAGTACGATCACCGGACGGCCGGTGACCTCGAGCGCGATCGAGGCGGTGTCGAAGATGGCGGCGACTTCAGGCACCTGCCCGGTGACGATGGGCGCCCCGGCGAGTTCGCCGGTTTCAATGCTGACCTCCACCGAGTCGGCGTAGGTGGCGTCGCCGCGCATGGTGACGTCGTTGGCCAGTTGCCGGTTTTCGATGGGGACCGTGATGAGGCCGCCGGCGGGAGCATCGGCATCCGCTGCAGCCTGCCCGGGTGAGACGATCAGCTGACCCAGTCCGAGGCCGGCCACGAGCGCGACGATGGCGACGGTGGCCATGACCCAGATCACCCGATTGCCGGCGAACAGGCGGCGCCAGCCCTGACTGCCTGAGCGGGTGGGCGGCGCGACAGCGTCGAGGTCCATCACCTCGATCGCATCTGGCTCTGTCGCTGCTTGTCGCCCGAACAGGCGTGACACCTACTTGCCTTGCTCGGAGTCTGCGATGAGCGCGTCAAGCTCGGACTTGTGGTCGGTGATGAACTGTTCTTCCAGCTCGAACTGCACCTTGGTTGTTGCTTCGGTGTAGTCCACATCTTCGGCGCAGGTGAAGTCGGCCATCGCCAGCGCAAGTTCCTGTTCGCGCAGATCCGCGAGAACCTTCTCATCGGGGGTGGTGCCGGCCTCGTCTTCATAGAGCGCGTTTTGCGCGTCCATGATCGACTCCTGTGCGTCGGCCTTCTTCGCGAAGGTCGCATACCCGGCATCGGCCATGCAGGCCGCCCACTCGGCGTCGAGCTTCACGATCGCGGGGGTCTTCTGCAGGTCTTGGTACAGGGTGCTCATCGCGTCGTAGACCGCAGCGTGATCTTCTGGTGACGGCTGGTCGCCGTTGATTTCCTGAAAGGCTGCGCCATAGCAGCCCGCGGTTTCGTAGCTGTCCACGTAGGAACCGTCGGCGATCTCTTCTTCTGAGGGCTGTGGACCGTTGAGCGCTTCGTTGTATGCGGTTTGCTCGCCCGCGGAGAGCGACGCCAGGTAGTCCTGGTTCGGGTCGACGTAGGCCTCGCTCTCCTCCTGCTGCGCGGCCAGCTGCTCCGGGGACTGGCTCATGCCGTATCCGTTTTCCGCCACCCACTTTTCGGTGCCGTACTCCTCGACGCTGTCGCCCATCATGCCGCTGTACTGCCCGGCGTCGGCGGGCGTGTACTCGAAGCCTTCGTCGGACATGCAGACAGCGACGAGTTCCTGTTGCTCGTTCTGCTGAGCGATCACCGAGTCTTCGTCGAAGCCCGCATAGATCCCCGACATGTACTTCGCCAGCGGGCCCTCGGCCGGATCGAGCTTCTCGGCCGCCTTCTCACCGCTGCACCCCGCGAGCGTCAGCGACAAAAGAGCGGCGGCGGCGATGACCGTGAGCAGTGAGCGATGGCGCATGAAGTTCCCCTTTGAGCATTGTCTGGGCCGCGCCAATAACCGATCGCCGCCCCCGATCTCCCCATACGCTAGCGCACTGCGAGAACGACCGGGTGAACGCCACATTGCAGCGCCCCGAGAACCATACTGCTTGGTCTGTTTTGTATGCAACTTGGCGGATCAGGCCGGTGCTCGAGCGGAAGACTGCTCGGTGAGGCTGCGCGCATAACTCCTGCAATTTCTAACCCGTGATGAGCAGATCCGCGTAATGACGGGAGAGTGGAATATCGTCGAGACAGATTGCAGGAGTTATGGCGTAAAACGGGGTGTGAGGGACGGATAGGGTTCAATGAGGGGTCACCTCCCGGTTTCACGTGATTGGAAAATGCACCATGGCTCAAAACCCGAAACAGAGCAACAAGGTTGCCCGAACGGCCAGCTCGGGGATTAAAAATGCCCGATTCAGCGCTGCAGCAGACACTGCCGGTGCCAGAGCCCGCGCCCTGGCGGCCCGCGCCCTGGAAAACAAGAAGCCCGGCAGGTAGCCGCGCGAGGTCGGTCAGCGCGGGGCGCGCAGGTAAACCAGCTGGGCGCGAACGGATGCCTCGGCGGCGAACCGCACCGCGGTATCCGTGTGCGAGTAGACCAGATCGGTGACCTGGGCGACGGTCGCCGCCGAACCGAGGGCCTCGAGCGCGGCGCGCACCTGGTCGAGACGCTCGTGGCGGTGCGCGAGGTAGGCCGAGCAGATGGCCGCGAGGTCGGGCAGCACCGGGCCGTGCGCGGGCAGCACGATGGCCGGCCCGAGCGCGCGCAGAGCCTCGAGCGAGGCTAAGTAGTCGGCGAGGGTGCCGTCGATGATCGACGTTCCGCGGCCGAGAATGGTGTCGCCGGTCAGGACGGAGCCGGTGGCGCCGTCGCCGGGCAAGTGCAGACAGACCGAGTCGTCGGTGTGTCCCGGCATGGCCAGAATGCGGATGCTGGTGCCGGCGGCCGCAATCAGCTCCCCGTCGCCCAGCGGGTCGCCATTCACGCAGAAGGCCGGATCGAAGGCCCGCACCGGGCCCCCGGTGAGCTCGGCGAATCGAACGCTTGCCGCCGTGTGATCGGCGTGCCGGTGTGTGATCAGCACGAGTTCGACCCGGCCGGCGGCGGCAAGGGTTGCGAGGTGTCCCTCATGCAGCGGCCCCGGGTCGACGACGACGATCGTGTGCGCGTCGGGCGCCTTGATGAGGTAGCTGTTGGTGCCGTCGAGCGTCATCGGACCGGCATTCGGCGCGAGCAGGCTGCGGGTGAGCGCACTCGTGCGCATGATGTCGTCGGGCATAGCTGGCAGCTTACTGCTGCAAGTGATGGCGCCCCGAGGCTCGAGGCGCCGCCATTCGGCACTGGTCAGGGATGAACGATGATCTTGACCGCGGTCTCGTTGTGGTTGATCAGGGTGTCGAAGCCCTCGGTGATCAGGTCATCGAGTGCGATGCGACCCGTGATGAACGGCGCCAGCTTGACCCGCCCGTCTTGCACGAGCTTGATGGTCGCCGGGTGGTCGCGCACGTAGGCGATCGTTCCACGCAGGTCGATCTCTTTGAGCACGAGCTTCTGCATGTCGATGCTGGCCGGCTTACCCCAGATCGACACGTTGACGATGACGCCGGCGGGTCGCACAGCGTCGAACAGCTGGTCCAGTACAACGTTCACGCTCGTGCATTCGAAGCAGACGTCGGCGCCGTTGCCCCCGGTGAGTTCGCGAACCCGGGCGACGACGTCTTCCTTACTCGGATCGAGCACGTGATCGGCCACGCCGGTGCCCCGCGCCTTCTCCTTGCGTGCCTCACTGAGTTCGGACATGATCACGGTCAGGCCCTCGGCCTTGAGCACGGCGGCGACGAGCAGACCGATCGGGCCGGCACCGCCGACGAGGGCAACATCGCCGGCTTTGGCCCCACTGCGCACGAAGGCGTGGTGTGCCACCGAGAGTGGTTCGATCAGCGCGGCTTCGTCGAGGGGGATATCGCCGATGGCGTGTACCCAGCGGCGGTCGACGACGACCTGCTCGCTGAGTCCTCCGCCTCCACCGGCCAGCCCGATGAAACCCATCTTCGTGCACAGGTGGTAGTTGCCAGATAAACAGGGAGCGCACTCATTGCAGACGAAGTAGGGTTCGACCACGACGTTGTCTCCGACCGCGAGGTCGGTCACTCCCTCGCCAAGCGCGCTGATGGTGCCGGAGAATTCGTGGCCGAGCGTGACCGGCTCCTCTTCGTGGGAGAGCGGGTGGGGGTGCCCCTCGGCCGGAATGAAGATCGGCCCGTCGAGGTATTCGTGCAGGTCTGTTCCGCAGATTCCGCACCAGGCCACGTCGATGGTGACGGCTCCTGGTCGAAGTTCGGGTGCGGGAATGTCCTCGACGCGGATGTCTGCTGGGCCGTGAAAACGCGCTGCTTTCATGATGCCTCACTACTCCTTGCACCGAAACAGCGACAATACCCTCGTGGCACCGGCGATACTCTTCGGCGTGTTTGCAGCCTACTCGCCGGGTAGCGGTGTAGAGCCGGCGTTAGGGTGGGGAAAGCCTGCCCGACTCGACACCCGAAGGACCAGCGATGACGCGAGACACCGAGCCAGTGTCAGCACGTATTGGAGTCGCTGCCACGGTGGTCTTGCTGCGTGACAGTGCCACCGGGCCCGAGGTGCTGCTGCTCGAACGCCCCCGTCACCGAGGGTCTTTCGCCGGCGCGTGGGTGTTTCCCGGCGGCGGCGTCGACCCGGGCGACCGGCGGGCAGCGGATGAGGCGGCGCCGGCTGGTCCCGCCACCGCGGGGGAGAAGCCGGCTGCCCGCGGCTCGGTGGGCCTGCCCGACGGGCCGGGCCCGGCTGCGAAGGCGGAGGCCGTCGAACAGCTCGCCGCCCGTCGGGCTGCCGTGCGTGAGGTGCGGGAAGAGACCGGGCTCGAAGTCGTGCCCGGGGCGCTGATCGCGACGGCGGTTTGGGTGCCTCCGCGCAGCGCCCCGAAGCGACTACGCACCTGGTTCTACCTCACTACCGCGCCGCCCGGCACCATCGTGCTCGCCGAGGATGAGGTCATCGATTACGCCTGGCTGCGTCCGGCCGAGGCGCTGGAGCGGCACGCATCCGCTCTGATGACCCTCGTGGCGCCGACCTGGGTCACCCTGCACGGGCTGCAGGGTGACGGGTCGGTGGCCGAGATCATGGCGCGTGCCCAAAGGCGCGCCCTGGCACACTACGAAACCCGGCTCGGTACGAGCGAGCGGGGGCCGGCGCTGTTCTGGGCGGGGGATGTCGCCCACGCCGATGATGCGCTCGCCGAGCAGGCCGGCGGTCGTCACCGCCTGGAAGTCGGCCAGGTGCCGTGGGTGTACAGCGTGAGCTAGCCGGCAGCCGTGACACCGAGCAGGAGCGACGCGGGCGCACAGTCCTGGCCGCCGACGAAGTTGAGGCAGTGATCGAACATCACCGAGAACGGTTTGAGGGTTGAATCCCCGAACCAGTCGTTATAGAACAGCCAGAAATTGAGGTTGCCGTAGGTCGAGCATCCGTCGCCCTCGTCGCCGGCATTTGCGACGGCAACAGCGTTGGGCTGATACGGCGTGTAGTTATACAGGTTGGCGGTGGCCTGGTTCTTGACGCCGACGGTGGAGGCCCCGCATTTGGCCTTGGGGTTGAAGCCCACGTCAACACTGCCGATTTTGAACGCCCGGTCGGGCTCCTGGGTGTACTGCCGAAACTGCCAGGCCGCGTTGTAGACCTGGTTGAAGAAACCGAAATATTGGGCGTCACAGTCCGCGGTATCCGGGCAGCCATAGCCGGTGGCGCGCAGATAACCGGATGCGCTCGGTCGGGTCAGCAGGGACTGTTCCTTCTGCAGCAACACCAGCAAGACCTTGGGGCTGATCGTGCAGGCCGCCGCGATCTTCGCGATGATCCGGGCGGCCGTTTCGTTCTCGGCGCCGATGTAGGGCTGGCAGTGCCCGTCGCCCTGGGCCGGCTGGCTGGTCGTCGTTTCGCGAAACTCCCAGAGGCAGGGCACTTTGTCGCTCGGCCGGCAGGAACGCTGTTCGAGAAAATCCTGAATGCCGCTCTCGGTGAGGGCGTCCGGGTTGAAGAAGTTGAAGTCGCTGATGATGAGACCGGGGTCGAACACAGCGGGGTCGGTGGTTGTCGGGTCAGTCAGGTCGGTCGGGTCAGCCGTGGCGGCCGTGGCGGCCGACAGCGGTGCGGCGGCGACCGGCTCCGGCGGCAGTGCGATGAGCGTCGCCGCAAGCCCGATGATGGCCATCCCGGTCGCCAGAATGCGCGGGTGACGACGGGGAGGCGCGAAAGAGCTCATACCAAAACCCTAATCGCGGTGGCTCGCGTCGCGGCACCGGTTCGGGAAGCGGGCACGCGTTCCTCGGGGTGCCCGCTTCCCTGACGAGTGCCGTGAGGTCACCCGTGGGTCAGATGCGCGGAGCGGGAATGACCACCATGGGCGACTGGATGTTCAGCACGATCGAGTGGCTCACTGAACCGAGCAATAGTTTCGAGATGCCCTTCTGCCCGTGGTCGCCCACGACGAGCAGCGCGGCTCCACGGGAAGCGTCGAGCAGCGCCGATTGCGGGGCGCCGCGCACGAGTGAGGCCCGAATCGAGAGCGCCGGATAACGGCGGGCGACGGTGACCAGTGCTTCGTCGAGAATGCGCCGATGGGATTTCTCCAGCGTCTGCAGAAACCGAGCGTCGGGTTCGGTCGTGTCGCGCCAGACAAGCGGCTCCTGCCACGCGTGGATCGCGTGCAGCTCCTGGCCGGTGCGGTCGGCCTCCTGTGCAGCGAAGCCCACGGCGGCGTTCGAGGCCGCCGATCCGTCGACGCCGACCACGACGCCCGCATGGTGTGTGCTGTCGCCCTCCGGAATAATCGCGATCGGTCCCCGAGCCGAACCGGCCAGTCGGGCCCCCATTGACCACTCGTAGCGCAGGGTCGACCCGCGACGACGGTGCGTTCCCACCACAACGATGGTGTCGGTTTCGCTCAACGCGCGCAGTTCGGTGACCGGGTCGCCGGAGCGTAGATCGGCGTGCACGGTGAGATCCGGGTATTCTGCGCTCACCCGGTCGGCAGCGTCCTTGAGTACTTCGCGGGCACGCACGGTGGTGGACTCCTCGGCGAAGTAATCCGCCGACGACACCGTTCGGTCGAGGATGCGCACCAGGGTGAGCTCGCCATCGTTGCAGCGGGCGAGTGACCAATCCAGGGCCGCCCGAGCGGGGTCAGACCCATCCCACGCGACCACCGTCTGGTTCCGTGTGAGTGTGTGCGTCATGAGCTCAATCCCTTCTACGGTGGCGGGCCACGAGCGGGAATGTCGTGTGAACGTCACCAATGAGTGTTCTTCACATTAGCCATCGCCGGTGCCCGCAAGTAGGGCCTTAAGTCACGTCTGATCGTGATTCACTCGGTGAACCTCGCCCGGCACCAGGGCGATACTCCTGGTCAACAGAAAATTCAGACGATCGGCCCCCGCCTCGAGGCGGGGGCCGCCGGACATCGATTCGCAGACGAGCAGAGTGCGCAGGAAAACCGCGCAGGCAAACCACCCGTCAAAACCTTGTCAGCGGGAGATGACGACCTTGAGTGCCTTCGTTTCGGCGGCGCGGCTGAAGGTGTCGTAGGCCTCGAGGAACTGGTCGAAGTTGAAGTGGTGCGTGGCGAGTTTCTCAGCCGACAGCTTCTTGCTTGCGACGAGCTTGAGCAACATTTTGGTGGTGTTGGCGTTGACCAGCCCCATGCTGATGTTGATGTTTTGAATCCAGAGGGTTTCGAGGTGGAGGTCGACCGGTTGGCCGTGCACGCCGACGTTGGCGATGTTGCCGCCCGGTCGCACGATCTCGGTGGCCATGGTGAAGGTCGCCGGAATGCCGACGGCCTCGATCGCGACGTCGACGCCGGCGCCGTCGGTCAGTGCGAGCACCTGATCTTTCCAATCGGCGGCGCCGGAGATGACGGTGTCGGTCGCGCCGAATTCGCGGGCGCGCTCGAGACGGTTCTCGTCCAGGTCGATCGCGATGATGCTCGCTGCGCCGTAGAGGCCGGCGGTGGCAATGGCGGCCAGGCCGACCGGGCCGGCGCCGATGACGGCGACGACATCGCCGGGCTTGACCCGGCCGTACTGCACGCCGATTTCAAAACCGGTCGGCAGAATGTCGCTGAGCATGACGCCCTGGTCGTCGCTGACGCCCTCCGGCAGCTTGTGCAGGGAGTTGTCGGCGTAGGGCACGCGCACGAACTCGGCCTGGGTACCGTCGATCAGGTGGCCGAAGACCCAGCCGATGCCCGAGGCGCCCTCGTCGCCGAGGCAGTGGGAGTAGAGGCCGTTGCTGCAATTACTGCAGTGTCCGCAGCTCTTGATGCAGGAGATGATGACGCGGTCACCGACTTTCAGGTTACTGACCGCTGAACCGACCTCGGTGATGGTGCCGACGCCCTCATGGCCGAGGATGCGCCCGACGGTGACAGCGGGAACGTCACCCTTGAGAATGTGCAGGTCGGTGCCGCAGATCGTGGTCGTGTCCACGCGCACGATGGCATCGGTCGGGCTGTGCAGCGTGGGGTCGGGAACGTCGGTCCAGCTTTTTTGGCCGGGGCCACCATAAACGAGTGCCTTCACGAGTTTCTCCTCGATTCTAAGAATGTGGGCGGGCAAAAAACCCCTTGGAGTCACGGTACGACTGAACGGTCACCGGCGACTAGGGCCGAAAGTCCCGGCCGGGCGGGCCACAGAATGGGCACCCAATCGGGACTTCCGGCCCTATGTGTTGGTACGGGCGGCTGACAGAATGAAGGCGAGGCGATGGGGCATCAGCTCCTCCTTCGTGGCGGGGACTCCACTGCTGCGACCTGCGATCAAGAACGAGGTAGAGCAATGAACCGGATGATTGTGGTCGGCATCGATGATTCGGCTGCCGGCGAGACCGCCCTCGCGTGGGCTATGGCCCGAGCCGCCAACGTCAAAAGTCCGGTGACGCTCATGCACACCGTGTACGAAACCTGGCTGGCCGACGGTTACGGCTACTACGACAGCATTCTCGACGCCGAGAAGAAACTGCTCGCCGAGGCCGCTGCCCGCGCCGAGACCCTCGCGCCCGCGGTCACCACCCACACCGAGCTGCGCACGGGCAGTGCGCCGCGCGTTCTCAGTGAGTTGTCGAAAGACGCCGCCCTCATCGTCGTCGGCACCGATCAAAAGGGCCGAGTCGAAGGCGAATTGTTCGGCAGTGTGAGCCTGCAGATCGCGGCACTGTCAACCTGTCCGGTCGCCGTCATCCCTTCGCTACCCGAAACCGAGCGCTCCGGCGTCTACGTCGGCGTCGACGGCTCCGCTGATTCGATCGTCGCCGTGGCGTTCGCCGCCGCCGAGGCCGATCGTACCGGTCAGGAACTATATGCCCTCTACGCGGTGCACCTGCCGAATCGCCGCGTGCTGCGCAGCATCCCCGCCGACGCTGTGACCGAGCGCATGGAAGAGGAACGTGTGGTGCTCGCCGAGTCCGTGGCGGGTCTGACAACTCACTACCCCGACTTGGTGGTGCACCAGGTTCTCGAGACCGACGAATCGCCGGCCAGGGCGCTCGTTGCGGCCGCCCGCACGGCCCAGTTGCTCGTCGTGGGCAGCCGGGGCCGGGGCTCGCTGCAGCGCTTGCTGATGGGGTCGGTCAGCCACGAGGTGCTGCTGCACATCACCTGCCCGACAATTGTCACCAGAACCACCCATAAATAGCTTCACCGCCCTGAAGTCGTGCCACAGTTAGACCACCAAGCGGCACAAGGGCGGGGGCGACTATGACGGATCAGACCGCCGCCGAACTCGCCCTCACCCAGGACCGCATGCGCGGTCTGCTCGACGCGGTCGTTTCGGTGGCCGAAGACCTGAGTCTGGAGGCCGTGCTGGAACGCGTCACCACCGCGGCCTGCGAGCTCGTGCAGGCGCGGTACGGTGCCCTGGGCGTGATCGGCACGGGTCAGGCCCTGAGTCACTTCATCACCGTCGGCTTCGATGAGGAGACCGTTCGACAGATCGGGGCGCTTCCCGTCGGGCACGGCGTGCTCGGGTTGCTCATTCGGGAACCGCACCCCCTTCGTCTGCATGACCTGCATGAGCACCCGGATTCTTTCGGTTTTCCCGCCCATCACCCGCCGATGAAGTCGTTCCTCGGCGTTCCGGTGCGGGTGCGCGACACCGTCTTCGGCAACCTGTATCTCACCGAGAAGGAAGGCGGTGGCGACTTCACCGACGAAGACCAGACCCTGGCCGTCGCGCTCGCCGCGGCCGCCGGTGTCACGATCGAGAACGCGCGTCTCTACGATGAGTCCCGCGCCCGCTCACGTTGGCTCGAGGCGGTCGCTGCGATGGGCCGCGACCTGCTGCGACCCGTTGACGGCGAAGACAACGGCCTCGACCTTGTCGTTCAACGGGCACTCGCGGCGTCCGGCGCCGACCTGGCCGTGATCGGGTTTCCTACCGAGGACAGCCTGTACTGCGCAGCCGCAGCTGGCACAGCGCAAACCGGTGATACCGCGTCAGCACTGGTCGGTACGACCGTGCTGCTGCAGGCCGGCGTGCTGCGCGAACTGCAGGCCACCGGCCGGTCTGCCACGCTCGTCACGCCGCCCCTGCAGAATGCGGATGCCGCGCCCGGCTCGGTTGCCGCGTGGTCGCACCTGGGGTCAACGCTCATGGCCGCCCTGGGGCCAGCCGGGGAAGGGCAGGGCGTGATTCTGCTGTCGCGGGCACCGGCATCCGCTGCATACAGTCTTACCGATGTCGAGATGAGCGCGGTCTTTGGCACCCAGCTGTCGCTCGCCCTCGAACTGGCCGCGGTGCATCGCATGCGTGAAGAGCAGGCCGTGCTGGGTGACCGTGACCGTATTGCCCGCGACCTGCACGACCTGGTCATTCAGCGGCTTTTCGCCGCCGGACTGAGCATGCAGAGTCTGCGGCGGTTCACCAATGATCCGATCGCGCTGGACCGCATCAACGCGGTTACGACGGAGCTCGATGACACCATTCGGGAGCTGCGCGACACGATCTATTCGCTGCGCGGAATGGCGCAGGACACCGACACGCTGAGCAGTCGCATTCTGGCCGTGATCACAGAGGGGGCGGCGAGCCTGCCATTCGCGCCGCGCATCCGCTTATCGGGGCCGATCGATGCGCCGGTGTCCGATGACCTCAGCAGCAGCCTGCTCGCCGTGATCTCGGAGGGGCTCAGCAACGCGGCGCGGCATTCCCAGGCGAGCACGATCGACATTTCGGTTGACGCTCAGGGCGATCGTTTCAAGTTGGTCATCGCCGATAACGGTTGTGGTTTCAGTAAACTCACCCGCCGCAGCGGCCTCGACAACCTCAAGGAGCGCGCGACGCTTCTCGGCGGAAAGTTCTCCGTGCGCAGCGTTTTGGGCGAGGGAACGCGGCTGCGTTGGTCGGCACCGGTTCCGGAAGTTACCGTTGGTGTTCGTCTCCACGTTTCGCAACGTACACGGCAGCCTGGGTTCGGCGCTGAAAATCCAGTTTCGCCAGCATCGAAGACACGTAGTTCTTGACGGTTTTTTCGGCCAGAAACATGGTGTGACCGATCTCGCGGTTGGTCAAGCCCTCGCCGATCAGGTCGAGCACCTTGCGCTCCTGCGCGGTGAGCGACGCAAGGCGGGCGTCTTGTGGATCGGCCAGCCCGGCGATGATGCCCGCCTTGACCGCGGGATCGAACAGGGATTCACCGTCGGCAGCGCGGCGGATCTTGTCGAGCAGGTCGGTGCTGCGAATCTCTTTCAGTACGTAGCCGGCCGCGCCTGCCAGCACAGCACCACGCAACGCCTGCTCGTCGTCGTAGCTCGTGAGAATGAGGCACTGCAATGCCGGATCGACCGAACGCACGTCGCGACAGACCTCGATACCGGTGCCGTCGGGCAGGCGGGCGTCGAGAATGGCCACGTCGGGGCGCAGCTTCGGGATCAGGACGGTGGCTTCCGCCGCCAGGCCGGTGTCGGCGACGACGTCGAAACCCTCACCCTCGAGCAGTTCACGTAGGCCGCGACGCACCAGTTCGTGGTCGTCGAGGATGAAAACGCGGATGGGAACGGCGGGCGCTGTCCCGGCCGTCGTCTGGGGCGAGCTGGGCGGCAGGTTCATAATGGTCCTTCCCGAATGGGCACGCTGGCTCCATGCGTATCTTCAGTGTCGCGCGCCGCTCGGCCCGGCGACTAGGGCCAAAGGTCCGGTCCTCTAAGAACGCACCAACCGCGCGATGGCCGCCGAGGCCTCCTGCAGCTTGGCCTCCGCTTCGGCGCCGCCGGCCATGGCCGCGTGCAGTACGCAGTGGGTGAGGTGATCATCGAGCAGGCCCAGAGCGACTGATTCGAGGGCGCTCGTCATGGCGGAAATCTGGGTGAGAATGTCGATGCAGTATTTGTCGTCGGTAACCATGCCCTGCAAGCCGCGAGCCTGGCCCTCGATGCGGCGCAGGCGCTTCAGGTAGGCGTCCTTGTTCGAGATGTAGCCGTGCGGACCGTCGTGGGTCTCGGAATCGCTCATGACCGTATCCTCTGCGTTGCTCGTGAACCCCAGCCTCGATTGTACCCCCTCGGGGTATAGTTGGAGTAACGGTACCCCCAAGGGGTATGCTCGAATGAATACCCATTCGAGGTACAAGACAGTGAGGAATCACCATGAGCATCACGACCGCGTACGGCGTTGACGGAATGACCTGCGGCCACTGCGTCGCGAGCGTGACCGAGGAGATCGGGCTTGTCGCGGGCGCCGAAAACGTCACCGTAGAACTCGTCAAGGGCGGCACTTCACAGGTCACCGTTACGAGCACATCGGAACTCGACCGAACCCTGGTCGCCGCGGCCGTTGAGGAGGCGGGCTACCAGCTGGTAGCCGCTGCCTGATGGCCGCTGGCCAACAGGTTGACCTGCTCGTCGGGGGCATGACCTGCACCTCGTGCGCTGCCCGCATTGAGAAGAAGCTCAACCGCATGCCCGGAGTCGCCGCCACGGTGAACTACGCCACGGAGAAAGCGAGCGTTTTCGTGCCCGCTGGTACGAGCGTCGACGATGCCATCAAGACCATTGAAGCCACCGGCTACACGGCCGCGTTGCCGGCCGTTGTCATCGAAAAAGATGCCGCCTCCCTCGAGGTCGCGTCCCTGCGCCAGCGTCTGCTGATCTCAGCCGCACTGACCCTGCCGGTAATCATCCTGTCGATGATTCCCGCGCTGCAATTCACGAACTGGCAGTGGCTCGCCCTGACCCTGGCGGCCCCCGTCGCTACCTGGGGTGCCTGGCCGTTCCACCGCGCCGCCTGGGTGAACGCCCGCCACGGCGCCGCAACCATGGACACCCTGGTCAGCGTCGGCGTGCTCGCTGCCCTCGGTTGGTCGCTCTACGCCCTGTTTTTCGGCCTGGCCGGGATGGCGGGAATGACCATGAGCTTCACGTTCTCGGCCACCCCGGGTAGTGGCGCCGACGAGATCTATCTCGAGGTGGCATCCGCTGTCACCGTGTTTATCCTGGCCGGTCGCTACGCGGAGGCACGGGCCAAGCGCAACTCCGGCGCGGCCCTGCGGGCGTTGCTGGAGCTCGGCGCAAAGGAGACCACCCTGCTGCGGGACGGCGTCGAGAGCCGCATCAGTACCGCCCTACTCGTGGTGGGCGACCAGTTTGTCGTGCGGCCGGGCGAGAAGATCGCGACCGACGGGGTGATCGTCGACGGCTCGAGCGCTATCGATGCGAGCCTGCTCACCGGCGAATCGGTGCCGCTCGAGGTGGGGCCCGGCGACAGTGTTGTGGGTGCCACGCTGAACTCCGGCGGAAGGCTCGTGGTGCGGGCGACGCAGGTCGGCGCCAATACCGAGCTGGCCCAGATCGGCCGACTGGTCGAGCAGGCGCAAACCGGCAAGGCCGAGGTGCAACGCCTGGCCGACCGGGTTTCCGGCATCTTCGTGCCGATCGTGATCGGGCTCGCCCTGGCCACGCTGGCCGGCTGGCTGCTGGTCGGCGCCGGACCGGCGATGGCATTCACCGCGGCCGTGGCGACGCTCATCATCGCCTGCCCGTGCGCGCTCGGGCTCGCCACGCCGACCGCTCTGCTGGTGGGCACCGGGCGCGGCGCGCAGCTGGGCATTCTGATCAAGGGACCGCAGGTTCTCGAGTCCACACGCCGTGTCGACACGATCGTTCTCGACAAGACCGGAACGATCACCACCGGGCGCATGACGCTGGCGACCGTGAACGCGTACGACTGTGATTCTGAAGACGAGTTGCTGCGACTGGCGGGGGCTGCGGAAAGCGGGTCGGAGCATCCGATTGCGCGGGCTATCACGGCGGGCGCGCTGTCGCGGCTCGGGTCATTGCCAGCCTCGTCGGCGTTTGCGTCGGAACAAGGGCTCGGGGTGCAGGCCACGGTTGACGGCCGGCAGATTCTGGTCGGGCGTCCGGTGTGGCTGCTGAACCGGTGGGGGTTGAACGTGCCAAGCGAGATGCAGGCCGTGATGGGTACGGCCGAGGGGGACGGCAAGACGGCCGTCCTGGTGGCCTGGGAGGGCCGGGTGCGCGGCGTGCTCACCGTCTCCGACACTGTGAAGCCCACGAGCGTCGCTGCCGTCGCGCGCTTTCGCGCCCTCGGGCTGACGCCCCTGCTCGTGACCGGTGACAATCTCGCGGTCGCGCAGAGTGTCGCGGCTGAGGTTGGCATCACCGACGTGACCGCCGGGGTGCTGCCCGCCGACAAGGCGCGGGTAATTCGTGAGTTGCAGGCGAAGGGGCATGTGGTCGCCATGGTGGGGGATGGGGTGAACGATGCCGTCGCCCTGGCTACAGCGGACCTCGGCATTGCGATGGGGTCTGGCACCGACGTTGCCATTGAGGCGAGCGACCTCACACTCATGCGCAGCGATCTGCTGGCCGCAGCCGACGCCATCCGCTTGTCTCGGCGTACCCTCGCGACGATCAAAGCCAACCTGTTCTGGGCCTTCGCCTATAACGTTGCGGCGATTCCGCTCGCGATGGCCGGTTTGCTCAATCCCCTGATCGCCGGCGCTGCGATGGCCCTGTCGTCGGTCTTCGTGGTGACCAACAGCCTGCGCCTGCGCGGGTTTCGGGCGCTGCCGACCGCCTGAACCGTGCGCGTGCAGTGTGTGGGTTTTTTGGGACGGGGCCCGGGCCCGGAACGTGGGCCCAGTTTATAGACCGGGCCCACGTTCATAAGGTGGGCCCGGCGCGAGCGGATACCGCGCGAGACGCTACTCCGCCACCTTGTGCGTGAATACCCTATGGGGTATATTTGCACTGGAGGCACACGTGAAAATAATCATTGTAGGCGGAGTTGCGGGCGGAATGTCGGCAGCTACCAGGTTGCGCCGGCTCGACGAGAGCGCCGAGATCATCGTATTCGAGCGTGGACACTACGTATCGTTCGCGAACTGTGGCCTGCCGTATTTCGTGGGGGGAGTCATTCGTAATCGCGATGAACTGCTGCTGCAGACCCCGGAATCCCTCGAGGCCCGCTTCGCGCTCGACGTGCGTATCGATACCGAGGTCGTGCAGATCGACCGAGCAGCCCAGACCGTCTCTGTGCGCAACCTGGTCACCGGTGAACACAGCGTTGAGCGCTACGACCGGCTCGTGCTCGCCGCCGGTGCCTCGGCCCGCTCGGCCGCGATTGACGACACGGCCATCCCCACCCACACCCTCCGCACCGTCGACGACGTCGACCACATCACCGCGGTGCTCGCCGAAACGAGCGGGGCATGTGCTGTGGTGGTCGGCGGCGGATTCATTGGTCTCGAAGCCGTTGAAAACCTCGTGCACCGTGGCGTGCACGTGACCCTTGTGCAGCGCGGGCCGCAGATCTTCACCCCGCTCGACCCTGAAATGGTCGCGCCCGTGCGTGATCGCCTGCGTGAACGAGGCGTCGACGTGCGACTGAACACGACCGTGACCGGTTCCACCGCGCCAGGCACTGTCGCCCTGAGCGACGGCACGACCGTGCCCGCCGACCTCGTGATCGACGCGAGCGGCGTGCGCCCCGACGTGACCCTTGCCGAGCAGGCGGGCCTTAGAATCGGCCAGAGCGGCGGTGTCTGGGTCGACGGCACCCAGGCCACCAGCGACCCGCACATCTTCGCCGTCGGCGACGGTGTCGAGAAAGCGGATGCCGTCAACGGCTCCGGTACGCTCGTCACCATGGCCGGACTCGCGAACCGTCACGGCCGTTCCGTCGCCGACAGCATCGCCGGCACCGCCGAGCAGGCAGCCCCGGCCGTCGGCGCCGGAATCCTCGGGATTTTCGGCCTCACCGTAGCCCTGGTCGGCTGGAGTGAGAAGCGCCTAGTCGAGGCGGGACGCGCCCACCGTATCGTGCACACCCATCCGGCCAACCACGCCGGTTACTACCCCGGGGCCGAGGGCATGTCGATCAAACTTCTGATCGACGCCGAGTCCGATGTAATTCTGGGAGCGCAGATCGTGGGCGGCGCGGGGGTGGACAAGCGCATCGACGTGATTGCGGTCGCGATGGCGGCCGGGCTGAGCGCATCCGCTTTGACCCGACTGGAACTCGCCTACGCGCCGCAGTATGCCTCGGCGAAAGACCCGATCAACCAGCTCGGCTATGTCGCCGACAACCTCGCGCGGGGCACGAGCGTGAATCTCCAGTGGCACGAACTGGCGGCGGCGCGCGCGGCGGGCGCCGTGCTCGTTGACGTTCGCTCCGCCGGCGAATTTGCCGCGGGTAGCATTCCGGGCGCGATCAACCTGTCGCTCGACGACCTGCGCGAGCGACTCGTCGAGCTACCACGGGCGCCGCTGATCGTGCACTGTCAGGTCGGCCAGCGCGGCCACACCGCTGCGCGCATTCTCACCCAGCACGGATTCGACGTGCAGAACCTTGACGGCGGCTACCGCACGTGGCTTGCCGGAACGTCTAATCTTATTGTTTCCCCCACTGTTGAAAGGGTCCCCGTATGAAAGAGATCACCGTCACCGAACTCTCGGTGCTCGACGCGCCAGTCGTCATCGACGTGCGCGAACCGGGGGAGTACGAAGCCGCCCACGTACCCGGCGTGATGCACATTCCGATGGGTGAGATCGTCGAGCGCATGGGTGAGATTCCCGCGGATGTTCCGGTGCACGTCATCTGCGCCGTCGGCGGTCGCAGCGCGCAGGTAGCCGAGTACCTCTCGGGCCACGGTCACGACGCTGTAAACATTGCCGGGGGCACGAAGGCCTGGCAGCAGGCGGGGCTTCCAACCGAGCAGGGGGCCTGAGATGACGATCGCACACGATGCTCGGGCCACCGAGCAGAAAAAGATCCTGAACCGACTTCGCCGGGCGCAGGGGCAGCTGACCGCCGTCATTGCCGCGGTCGAGGGCGGTGGCAATTGCCGCGACGTCGTCACCCAGCTCGCTGCCGTGTCCAGTGCGCTCGACAAAGCCGGTTTCGTCATCGTGTCGACCGCGATGCGTGACTGCATCGCGAACCCCGACGACGAGAACTCGCTCACGGTAGCCGAGCTCGAGAAGTTGTTCCTGACGCTCGCGTAGAGAGCGGGGTGCGGGGTGCGGGGTGCGGGGTGTCCCCTAGCCGGGCCCACCTTGTAGCCCCGGGCCCAGTTTATAAACTGGGCCTGGGGACGGGGCCCAGGCCCCGTCCCCAGAAGTGACCCGCGCTCCCCGGGGCTGGAACAGGCGGGACTCAGACCGCGGGAGACACTCCGAGGCCGGCAAGCATCTCGATGACATTGGCCTTGACCTGGTCGCGGATGCGCCGCACCTCGTCGATCGGCTGGCCCGCCGGGTCGACGAGGTCCCAGTCCACGTAGCGTTTGCCGGGATAGATCGGGCAGGCGTCGCCGCAGCCCATGGTGATCACGACGTCGGCCGCCTGCACGACGTCGTCGGTGAGGGGCTTCGGGAACGACTCGTCGAGCGACAGGCCGAGCTCGGTCATGACCGCGACCATCGTGGGGTCCAGCTCCGACGACGGCATCGATCCCGCCGAGCGCACGTGCACGGCCCCACCGGACAGCACGTTGGTGAACACCGCAGCCATTTGCGACCGGCCCGCATTCTGCTCGCAGACGAACAGCACCTCGGGCACCGCACGCTCGATAGCGCCCTTGGCCTGGGCAAGCGCGGTGAGGCGCTCAAGCGAAAACCGCGCCGTGCGGGTGGTGAGGTGTGCCTTCACGCTCGAGGTGCGCAGCAGCCCGGTGTAGGACTCGAGTACGTACCGTTCGACGGTTTCGGTAGCGAAAACGCCGTGAAAGCGCTCGGCCAGGTCGCCGGCGAGTCGTTTGAGGGACTCTTCGGGGTAGCTGAGGCCGGGAAGCATGGTTAGGCCTTGACCGGCAGAATCTCGGCGAGGAGCGCCTCGACGCGAGCCTTGATCTCATCGCGAATGGGGCGTACGCTCTCGATGCCCTGGCCGGCCGGGTCGTCCAGCAGCCAGTCCTCGTAGCGCTTGCCGGGAAAGATCGGGCAGGCGTCGCCGCAGCCCATCGTGATGACCACGTCGGACTGCCTGACAGCCTCGGTCGTGAGAATTTTCGGCACGTTACCCGCGATATCGATGCCCTCTTCGGCCATCGCGGCGATCGCTACCGGGTTGATCTGATCCTTCGGTTCGGAGCCAGCCGAAAACACGTCGACTCGTCCCTGCGCCAGCGCGGTCAGATAACCGGCGGCCATCTGCGAGCGGCCGGCGTTGTGCACGCAGACGAACAGTACGGAGGGTTTCATAGAACGCTTCTTCCTTGGGAGTGGTCTAAACGAGAGAGGATGCCGCGGGCGTCGTCGGCGCGTCGGCCGCGGGCATCCGCTCGGGAAACAGGCGAGGCTTGAGCCAGAGCGCGACGTAGACGAGGGCGATGAGGGCTGGGACCTCGATGAGCGGACCGACGATGCCGGCGAGGGCCTGGCCGCTGAGGGCGCCGAAGGTTCCGATCGCAACGGCGATGGCGAGCTCGAAGTTGTTACCGGCGGCCGTGAAGGCGAGGGTCGTGGTGCGCTCGTACGTCATGCGCAGCAGGCGACCGGTGAAAAACCCGACCAAAAACATCACGGCGAAGTAGACCAGCATCGGCAGGGCGATGCGTGCCACGTCACCCGGGTGGTCGATGACCTGCTGGCCCTGCAGGGCGAAGAGCATCACGATCGTGAACAACAGGCCCCAGAGGGCGAACGGGCCGACCCGGGGCAGGAATGTGGCCTCGTACCAGTCGCGGCCACGCCGAGCCTCACCGATGCGACGGGACAGGTAGCCGGCCAGCAGTGGGATGCCCAGGAACACCAGCACGCTCGCGGTGATGGCCCAGATCGAGAACTCGGCGCTCGTGGTCGGCAGGCCGAGCCAGCCCGGCAGTATTTGCAGGTAGAACCAGCCGAGGGCGCCGAACGCGACGACCTGGAAGACCGAGTTCACGGCGACGAGGAAGGCTGCGGCTTCGCGGTCGCCGCAGGCGAGGTCGTTCCAGATCAGCACCATGGCGATGCAGCGGGCGAGGCCGACGATGATGAGCCCGGTGCGGTATTCCGGCAGGTCGGGCAGAAAAATCCAGGCCAGGGCGAACATGAGGGCTGGGCCGACCAGCCAGTTCAGCAGCAGGGAGGAGACCAGCAGGCGTTTGTCGGCGGCGACGGCACGGGCATCCGTGTAGCGCACCTTGGCGAGCACCGGGTACATCATGATGAGCAGTCCGATGGCGATCGGCACGCTGATCGACCCGATGGTGAAGGCGTGGAGCACGTCACCGACGGCCGGAACGAACACGGCGAGAAGCAGGCCGAGGCCCATGGCTGCGAGGATCCAGACCGGCAGTAGTCGGTCCATCGCGCCGAGCCGGGTGGGTGCTAGTGCTGTGTTGCTCACGAATCTCCAAGTATTGACGACAGCGATTCGCGCTAACATTGATCGTTGTCGATCCTTACGCTAGAGCAATATATCGACCAATGTCAATCTAAGGAGAGTGTGTTCACGTGACGTTTACCCAGATCCTGCAACTGACTGACATTTCGCGAGCGGATGCCTGCTCAACTCCGCTGGCGCGCGCGGCCACCTCCCCTGAGCACGCCGACGCCCTCGCCCACTCGCTCAAAGCCCTCGCCGATCCGGCCCGGCTGCGCATCATCTCGATCGTCTCAGCCCATGCCAACCAGGAAGCCTGCGTCTGCGACCTGACCGACCAGCTCACCCTGAGCCAGCCAACCATCTCGCACCACCTCAAGGTGCTCGTGGAGGCGGGGTTTCTCAGCCGCGCCAAACGTGGAACCTGGTCGTACTACAGCCTGGTGCCCGGCTCGCTGGGCGCTGTCGCCCGGGTGCTCTCCGCTATCTGACCCGCGGCTATCTGACCCGCGGCTATCTGACCTGCAGCTATCTGACCTGCAGCTATCTGACCTGCAGCTATCTGAACCGGGGCCTCCGTTGGACCGAAGCGTGGCCGCGCTGCCGTGCCGCGCTGCCGTGCCGCGCTGCCGTGCCGCGCTGCCGTGAAAGCGTGCCGAAAAGGGCATGTATTCTGGCCACGGCGCCCGATCTCGTCGGAGCATCCGCTCGACTGAGCCGTGGCCAGTGGTTCTCGCTGATTGTGACGGAACCAGCAACGATGAGACAGGTGAACCATCGACACGATCACGCCGGGCGCCGTGCACCGGCGTTGGGGTGACCTCGGCCTCATCTTTCTCGGTGGAACCGTGGGCACCGCCCTCCGCGAGGCACTCACACTCGCGTTGCCCCCGGTTGATCTCGCCGCCGGGGCTCGCCTGCCGCTGACCACCCTCGGCATCAACCTGATCGGTGCTCTACTGCTCGGGCTGCTTCTCGAGGCCCTCGTGCGTCGCGGAACCGATGCTGGCCGCCGCCGCACCGTGCGCCTGCTGCTCGGCACCGGACTGCTCGGCGGATTCACGACCTACAGCGCCCTCGCAACCGACAGCGTTTTTTTGTTGCAGGGTGGTGCGAGCGGAGTGGCCATTGCCTATGGTCTTGGTTCGGTTCTGTTCGGTGGCGTCGCCACCTGGCTCGGCATCCTGACCGGTGCGGCGCTGCACCGACGCACGCACGACGGCCCCGCAGTCGCTGGGGAGCAGACCGCATGACCCCTCTCCTGTTCCTGGCAATCGCCGCGGCCGGCGGCGCGGGCGCGGCCGCACGGTTTTTTCTCGACGGCCTCGTGCGATCCCGGCTGGGTGACGCGTTCCCGTTCGGAACGATGATCATCAACGTGAGCGGTTCGCTGCTGCTCGGGCTCGTTGCCGGCCTGGCAATGAACCACCTGCTCGCTCCGGAATGGAGCCTCGTGCTCGGTGCCGGTCTGCTGGGCGGTTACACGACGTTCAGCACGGCCAGCTTCGAAACCGTGCGGCTGATGCAGGCGCGCTGCTACCGGGCGGCGTTACTGCATGGAATCGGCATGCTCGGGGTGTCCGTGGCCGCTGCCGCGCTCGGCCTCTGGCTCGGGCTCGCGCCGGGCTAGCGCGGGGCTAGCACGGCGGGTCCCACGCTTAGGGCCCGGAGCGTGGAGCGACGGTGAGTGCTCATTGGGGCTCGTCGAAGTACAGGTGGGCGTGCAGTCGGCAGCCGGGATTGAACTCGGCACTGCAGTGCGGGCAGCGATCGACTCGGTGATACTCGAAGATGCTGAGCTGGCGCTGGCATGCACCGCACAAGATTGCGAGCTCTGACCACTGGGCTTGCGGCCACCGTCGGCTCGCGTGTGGGGTGGGTTCGCGCCGCACGGCCTCGTCGTGGCACTGAAAGCACGGGTAATACCGTCGGCAGCAGGCAAATTTGATCGCCACGATGTCGCGCTCCGAGTGAAAGTGGATGCACCGGGTCGCCGCATCGAGAACCGCCCCGTACACGGTCGGCGCGCCCATTTCCGGCGCGCCCACTTCCGGTGGGGCCGTTTCGTCAGAATTGCTCATAGCAACGCGCACGGCTACTTGCCGGGCTCAGCGGTCAGCTGTGCGGTGACGAATGCCTCGAAGGCGGCGGGGTCGGAAAACGAGCCGGTATAGCTCACACCGTTCACCAGCACTGTGGGTGTTCCTTTGATATTTTCAATGTCGGAGTTGGGGATCGGCCCCGCGAGCGCACGCTGCGTCGATGCATCCACCCAGCCGGCATAAGTTTGGTCGGTGATGCAGCTGGCGACACCGCTGGACGTCACCCCGGCTCCCTGGGCGAGGCTGGCAAGTTCGTCATTCGTGCGGCCGCTGGAATTCTCGGAGGGTTGATCGGCGAACATTGCCGTATTGAACGCCAGAAAGTTGTCGGGGTCGTAGTTGGCCACGCAGGCGGCCGCATTCGCGGCTCGCGTGGCGTACTTGGTGCCCGACGAGAGGCGGTCGAGAATCGAGATCGGGTGGATCTCGACCGTGGCATTGCCGGCGGTCACCCAGTCGGTGATCTGCTGGCCGTTGGTGGCCTCGAAGTTGCCACAGATCGGGCACAGGTAGTCGAGATACAGCACAATATTGGCCGTGTCGGTCAGGGCGGTCTGGTCGGTCGCGATGGGATCGGCGTCGGCGGCGAGGGCGACCGTCGTGGCGGCGGAGACCGTGGTGCCGTCGCTGCCGAGCAGGACGCCATCGCTGGCCATGTTGGCCGGGCCCGATGCTGCAGGGGCATTCACGTTGTTCACGATGACGAGGGTCACGATGGTGACGACGGCGAGCAGGCCGATACCGATG
This sequence comes from Cryobacterium sp. Y29, assembly GCF_002929825.1. Lineage (GTDB taxonomy): Bacteria > Actinomycetota > Actinomycetes > Actinomycetales > Microbacteriaceae > Cryobacterium. The sequence continues at coordinate 77,691 of NZ_PJJN01000033.1, read as the reverse complement.
CCGCCGCGGAGGACGAGGCGACGGCGCTGAGTCCGTTTGGCTTGTTCGACCCGCATCAGTCGAGCGTGTTCGCGGGCTTCCTCGCGGCGGTCTTTCTTGGGCGGACGGGCCTGACCGGAAGTGCTCATGCGGGAGTTCACCATTCGTTCGATGCAGTGCCGCCGGAGCAGCCGTTGCCTACGACGTTAGCGGCCCCGCCTAACGGTCCGGTTCAGACTGGCTGAAAGCGGGCTGGGAGCTGCGCTCTGCCCGTTCTGATGCGGGCAGACTTCAGCAGCACCTGCAGATCACCCAGTGCAGCGCCGGGCCCAATGCCGCCATCCTGGATGCGAGCATGCTGGCCATCCACCACGCGCTCTCGCCCGAGCGCATCGAGGCCATGGTCGTGTCGCTCGCCCTCTGACGCCAGCGTCCTGACCTGTCCCGTGCAGGGGTCACGAGGCATAACTCCTGCAATCTGAGCGGCCGCCGACGGACATCCGCGTATTCGCGCGGGTGCCTGGGCGGTCTGTCGCCAATTTGCAGGAGTTATGCGCCGTGCAGGTGGCTGATTCAGGAAAGGGGGGTTGCCAGTGCCGCCCAGCCCCGATTTGTCGGGGCTGGGCGGGGCGAACGCGTGCGGATCTCCTGAATGAGCTACTTGGGTGCGGTGGGGCTAGCGCGCGCCGAGCAGGTGTTCGAGGGCGAGCTGCTGCAGATGCACGAAGCCGAAGCCCTTGCCACCGAAGTACGCGTCGGTGTCGAAGTCTTCGTAGGCACTGCGGTCGGCGAACAGGTCGTCGTAGCTTTCGCCGGATGCGAGGGTGTTGTTCGACAAGTCAGGCACCTTCGACGCGGCGAGGGCCGCCTGCACCTCGGGGTCGGCGCGGAACGCCGCCGCGCGCTGCTTGAGCAGCAGGTAGGTGCGCATGTTGGCCGCGGCCGAGGTCCACACGCCGGCGACGTCTTCGGTGCGGCTCGGCTTGTAGTCGAAGTGGCGCGGCCCGGTATAGGCCTGGCCGCCGCTCGGGCCACCGTTTTCGAGCAGGTCGACGAGCGCGAAGGCGTTCTGCAGGTCACCGTGGCCGAAGACGAGGTCCTGGTCATACTTGATGCCGCGCTGACCGTTGAGGTCGATGTGGAACAGCTTGCCCTGGTACAGCGCCTGGGCGATGCCGGCGGCGAAATTGAGCCCGGCCATCTGCTCGTGCCCGACCTCGGGGTTCACGCCGACCATTTCGGGACGCTCGAGGGTCTCAATGAACGCCATCGCGTGGCCGACCGTCGGCAGCAGAATATCGCCACGCGGTTCGTTGGGCTTGGGCTCAATGGCGAAACGGATGTCGTAGCCCTTGTCGGTGACGTAGTCACCGAGCAGGTTCACGGCCTCGCGGTAGCGCTCGAGTGCCGAACGGATGTCCTTGGCCGCGTCATACTCGGCGCCCTCGCGGCCGCCCCACATGACGAAGGTCTTGGCGCCGAGCTCGGCAGCGAGGTCGATGTTGCGCAGCACCTTGCGGAGGGCGAACCGGCGCACCGCGCGGTCGTTCGAGGTGAAGCCGCCGTCCTTGAAGACCGGTGCGCTGAACAGGTTGGTGGTGACCATCGGCACGATCAGGCCGGTATCGGCGAGCGCCTGCTTCAGGCGGTCGATCTGGGACTGGCGGGCGGCATCCGTCGAGCCGAAGTCGAACAGGTCATCGTCGTGAAAGGTCAGGCCATAGGTGCCGAGCTCGGCCAGGTTGGTCACGGCATCGACGACGTCGAGCTTGGGACGCGTCGGGCCACCGAACGGGTCGCTGCCGTTATAGCCGACGGTCCAGAGGCCGAAGGAGAACTTGTCGTCGCGGGTGGGGGTCAGGCTCACGTCACTCAGGGTCATATCACTACTTCCGATTCAGCTGCGTCGATGATTTGTTGATCACTAAAACATATACCGGGGATGGATGCAGTCGTCAATAGCCGGCCTGTTGAATTCGCCGCAGCCACGCAGCCACGCAGCTGCAGAATCCGAGTGCAATGGTGCCAAGGCGACCTGACTCGGCTGGTATGTTGTCCTAAACACCAAATATCGTGAGGCGGTCCGGATGAACCAGACGAGCGAACGCAATTGGGCCGGCAACTACCGCTATGCGGCGCCCGTCGCGCACCCGAAGAGCATCGACGAGGTGCCGCAACTCGTTGCCGCGGCCACCCGGGTGCGCGCCCTCGGTTCCCGCCACTCCTTCAATGAGATCGCGGATTCCCCCGGCATGCTGGTCGCGCTCGACCGCGTCGACGATGCCATTGTTATCGACCCGACCGCACTGAGCGTCGAGGTTTCCGGCGGCACAACCTATGGCACGCTCGCCGTCGAGTTGCAGCGGCAGGGCTACGCCGTGCACAACCTTGCTTCGTTGCCGCACATCAGCGTGGCCGGTGCTATCGCTACCGGCACGCACGGCTCGGGCGACCGCAACGGCAGCCTCGCGACCGCGGTGTCGGCCCTGGAGATCGTCACGGGCTCCGGGGAGCTGCTGCGGGTTGATCGGTCGACTCCCGATTTCGCCGGCATGGTGGTGGCGCTCGGCGCGCTCGGCATCGTCACCCGGGTCACGCTCGATATTCAGCCGACGTTTGAGGTGCAACAGTTCGTCTACGAGAACCTGCCGTGGAGCGAAGTGCTGCAGCATTTCGATGCCGTGATGGGCAGCGCCTACAGCGTGAGCCTGTTCACCAACTGGCTCGGCGAAAACGTGGATCAGGCCTGGGTGAAAAGCCGGGGTGGCGACTTTACGGGCGCGGGCGAGTTTTTCGGGGGGACGGCGGCGACCGCGGGGCGGCATCCGCTACCCGGTATTTCAGCAATCAACTGTACGGAGCAGCTCGGCGTCGCCGGACCGTGGTCGGAGCGACTGGCGCACTTTCGCCTGGCCTTCACCCCGAGCAACGGCGAGGAGTTGCAGAGCGAGTACCACGTGCCGCGCGAGCATGCCGTCGCGGCAATCGAGGCGATGCGCACTCTCTCCGCCCGGATCGCGCCGCTGCTGCTGGTCAGCGAGGTTCGCAGCATCGCGGCCGACGACCTCTGGCTCAGCCCGAACTTCGAACGGGCCGGCGTGGCACTGCACTTCACCTGGAAGCCCGAGCAGGCCGCCGTTGAGGCGCTGCTGCCGGTACTGGAGGGCGTTCTTGCGCCGTTCGCAGTGCGCCCGCACTGGGGCAAACTCTTTCACGCGGATGCCGAGATGCTCGCAACCCGCTACCGACGCTTCAACGACTTCCGTGCTCTCGCCGACCGACTCGACCCGGCACAGAAATTTCGCAACGCGTTTCTGGAGCGAACGGTGTTCGGGGGCGCACGGGTCTGACGCAGTTCACGCGGGCCGCGACATCCGTCGTCGCAGCAGCGAGCGGATGCCGGCGGTCCGGAGCGAAACTGCCCAAGTTGACTACCAGGTGCGGCGAACTACACGTGGTCGCGCCAGCTGTGCTCGGGGGCGAAACCGAGCATCCGCTTCGCCTTGTCGATCGACAGCAGGGTCTCGTGTTCGCCCACCGTCTTCGTCACGGTGACGTTCGGGAAGACCTCCGCGGCCAAGCTCGCGCTCGACCGGCTCATCACCGTGTCGGCGGCGGCGATGATGAACGTCTCGAAACCCGGCTGGGCCTGTTCGAGCGCGCGCAGTACGGCCTGGGCGCCGTCGCGACCGTCGATGTAGCCCCACAGGTTCCACTTGCGCAGGGTGGCGTCATCGTTGAATGCGGGGAAGGCCGCGTAGTCGTCTTCGTCCATCACGTTGGAGAAGCGCAGCGCCGTGATGCTCAGCCGCGGATCCCAGCGCACGAGCTGGATGGCCATCTGTTCCTCGAGGTGCTTGACCAGGGAATACGTGCTCTCCGGGCGGGCCGGGTGCTCCTCGTCAACAGGAATGTAGGGCGGGTCGATATCGAATGGCAGACCGAGGGTCGTCTCACTCGAGGCATAGACGATGCGCTTGATGCCCGCCCGGCGGGCAGCCTGGAAGACGTTGAAGGTTGCGAGCATGTTGTTGTGGAACGTGGCCACGTCGGGCAACAAGCCGGGGGCCGGGATTGCGCCCAGATGCACGAGCGCGTCAAACCCGTCTGTGCGGTCGTCGATGCCGAACATCACGTCGATGACCTGGCCATAATCGGTCAGGTCGATCTGGGTGAATCCGGAACCGCGAAGTCCCGACTGGTCGAGATTGGTGACCTCGTGCCCCTCGCTCGCCAGGCGCGCAACCACGCTACGGCCGAGCTTGCCACTACCACCGGTGACGGCAATTCTCATGAATACTCCCTATTTCTCACAAGCGGATGCGGCTGGCTCACACCTCGCGCTGCTCCGGCGAGGTGGTCTTGCGCGGGTCGAACTCGGCCAGGTCGCGAACGGCCGCATCGATCCTTGTGAGCACGTCAGCGTCGAGGTGCACACCGGCGGCCTTCGCGTTGTCGGCGACCTGCTCGGGGCGGGACGCGCCCATGATGGCGGAGGCAACGTTCTTATTCGCCAGCACCCAGGCGAGCGCGAGTTGCGCCATGCTCAGTCCGAGTTCGTCGGCGATCGGGCGCAATTTCTGCACGCCGGTGAGCACCGGCTCATCCATCCAACGCTTGATCATGTTGGCGCCGCCCTGGGCATCCGTTGCCCGGCTGCCTTCCAAGGGCGCCTGGCCCGGCAGGTATTTGCCGGTGAGCACGCCCTGAGCCACAGGGGACCAGACGATCTGCGAGACGCCGAGTTCTTCGGAGGCCGGAACCACTTCGGATTCAATCACGCGCCACAGCATCGAGTACTGCGGCTGGTTGGAGATGAGCTGAATGCCGAGGTCAGTGGCGAGGGCGTGGCCGGCGCGCAACTGCTCGGCGTTCCACTCGCTCACTCCGATGTACAGGGCTTTGCCCTGGCGCACAACGTCGGCGAAGGCCTGCATCGTCTCCTCGAGCGGGGTTTCCACGTCGTACCGGTGCGCCTGATAGAGGTCGACGTACTCCGTTTGCAGCCGCGTGAGCGAGCCATCGATCGACTCGAGGATGTGCTTACGAGAGAGGCCGGTGTCGTTGTGTCCCTTGGGACCGGTCGGGCCGAAGACCTTGGTGAAGATTTCGAGAGACTGGCGGCGTTCACCGCGCAGGGCATCGCCCAATACCTGTTCAGCTACGGTGTTCGCGTAGACATCTGCGGTGTCGAACGAGCTGATTCCGGCATCCAGGGCCGCGCGCACGCAGGCCGTCGCCGTGTCATTCTCGATCTGGGACCCGTGGGTGAGCCAGTTGCCGTAGGTAATCTCCGAAACTTTTAATCCGCTGTTGCCGAGATATCGAAACTCCATGACGCCCCTGTCTGGCGCCTCGTATCTGTCAGCGCCGTCGATGATTTGTTGACATTGGCAACGTATCATCCATCGAGCTCATCCGGCGCAGTAACCTAACTTCTGACCGAAAAAAGCGAGCGGGAAGCCGAGAGCAGTGGACGCCATGCAGGGTAATAACCATGACGATGTGCGCAGGCACAACCTGTCGATCATCCTGCGCCTGGTGCACCGCGGTGGCGCGGCGTCGCGGGCCCAGCTGACCCGCCTGACCGGCTTGAACCGGTCGACTATCGGCGCGCTGGTCGCAGAGTTGGTCGAACGCGGCCTGGTCGAGGAACGCACTCCCGACCCCACCAAACTTGCCGGGCGCCCAAGCCCGATCGTGGCGGCGAGCGACCGCGTTGTGGCCATTGCGGTGAATCCTGAAATCGACGCGATCACCGTGGGAGTCGTCGCCCTCAGCGGAGTCGTGCACCGGAGCATCCGCTTCGCCACTCCAACCACGCCGACGGTCGCCGAGGCGGTCGCTATCACGGCGAGTATTGTCACCGACCTGCGGCGCGACCTCGGAAAATATTCCATTATCGGAATGGGTGTGGCCGTGCCGGGCCTGGTGCGTGCACACGACGGTCTGGTTCGCAACGCTCCACATCTCGGCTGGGTCGACGAACCACTCTGCGACCTGCTCGCCGAGGTCACCGGTCTGCCCGTCGTGGCCGCCAACGACGCGAGCCTCGGCGTCACGGCGGAACGCTATTTCGGCGCGGGGCAAGGAATGACCGATCTCATCTACCTCAACGGCGGCTCGAGCGGCATCGGTGGCGGCCTCGTCGTCGGGGGAGTCGCGGCCGGCGGACGGGCGGGCTACGCGGGGGAATTCGGGCACACCAAGGTAAGCGCGGGCTGCCGCACCGACTCGGCTGGCATTGCCGGCACTCTCGAAGCCGAGGTCACCCGCGGCGCGCTCCTTGACGTGCTCGGCCTGCCTGCCGGGCAAACGGATGCCGACGACCTCGAACGCGCGCTGCTCGCCTCTACCGCGCCCGCGGTACGCGCCGAAGTGAACCGGCAGGTCGATTTCTTGGCCGTGGCGTTGGCCGGCGCCGTCAACATTCTCAACCCAGAACTCATCGTGCTGGGCGGCTTCCTCGCCGCGCTCTATGTGGTCGACCCCGGGCGCCTGACGCGCGCGGTGGCCGCACTGACGCTGGGGACTGCGTTCGACGAGGTGCAGATCGCCCCCGCGCTTCTCGGCTCGAATCTGCTCCTGATCGGTGCCGCCGAGCTGGCCTTCGAAACGCTGCTTCTCGATCCACAGTCCGAAAGTGGGAATAGTGCGGGTCTATCTCCGCTTAGCGTAAGGGCGGCCGGAAGTGCCACCGCGGCCGTGTAGCCCGAAATCGCGCCGCCCGCCGCCATCCAGCCTCTCTAGACCAGCCAAGGACATCCGTTTTCGTGATTACTGCCAGCATCCCCGTGATTAGCGCCGCGCAACTTGCCTCCACCGCCGCGCATCCCGGGGACAAACTGACTCGGCGCCAGCGCATCGTCTACATACTCATTCTCGGGGCACTCACGGCGCTCGGCCCGTTTACCATCGACCTGTATCTGCCAGCTTTTCCGACCCTTGAAAACGAATTCGGCGTGCTGCCGTCGGTCATTCAGCTCACCCTGACCGGCACCATGATCGGTTTCGGTTTCGGACAGCTGGTCGTAGGCCCGTGGAGCGATAAGGTCGGGCGGCGACTCCCGCTCATGCTCGCTACCGGTGTGCACATTCTCGCCTGCGTCGGCGCCGCCCTGTCGAACGACATCATCGTGCTCGCCATCTTCCGCGTGCTGCAGGGCTTCGGCGCTGCCGCCGGCGCCGTCGTTGCCATGGCCATGGTGCGGGACCTGTTCGGCGGCAAGCCGCTCGTCAAGATGCTCTCCCGCCTCGCGCTGGTCAGCGGCCTCGCACCCGTGCTGGCACCGGTGATCGGCTCGCAGCTGCTGCTCGTCATGAGCTGGCGGGGAATCTTCTGGGTACTCGCCGCCTACGGCGTCATCGTGATTCTGGCCGTCGCCTTCTGGATCGTTGAAACCCTGCCCGAAAGCGAACGCAACGCGAAAGGCCACAGCACCCTCGGTCAACGCTACAAAGCGGTACTGAGCGACCGCACCTTCGTGGGCGTCGCGATCATCGGGGCGATGACCTTCACCGGGTTGTTCTCCTACCTGTCGGCCTCACCGTTTCTGTTCCAGGACGTGTACGCGTTCAGTCCGCAAGAGTATGGTCTGCTGTTCGCCATCAACTCCCTCGGTGTGGTCACTGGGGTGCAGCTGAGCTCGCGCCTGATGCACCGGTCCAACATCGGGCCGCAGTGGATTCTTTCCGTCTCCACGGTTGTGCTGGTGATCACCGCTGGTGCGATCGTGCTGCTCGACCTCGGCGGCATTGGGCTGTGGGGTACCCTGATTCCGCTTTGGTTCTTCATCGCGGCCTGCGGCTTCACCCTGCCGAGTGTTCAGGTCATCGCGCTCAACGCCCACGGACACGAAGCCGGAACCGCCGCGTCGTTGCTCGGCGCCGCGAACTTCGGTGTGGCCGGACTGATCTCGCCGATTGTAGGACTGCTCGGAGTGGGCACGGCGATACCGATGGCATCCGTCATGGGCGTCACCGCCGTGATCTCAATTCTTGCGCTCTGGCTGATTGTGCGCCCGAGAAGCGTGCCAGCGCTCGACCGCTAGCCCGAGGCGCCCGCTCGGACCCCTTCGCGGTCTTCGCCGCTCGGGCCCATGATGTGACCGTCGGCCCAGTTTATAAACTGGGCCCACGGTCCGGGCCCGGGCCCCGACCAAAATGGGGGCGCGGTAACGGGCTGCTGACCTACGATGGCGGAATGACTAACCCGGAACGCGCTGCAGCCCCCGCAGCTCGCCGCATTTCCCGTCGCTGGCCCGTCGTCAGCGGGATTTCCGCTATGGTATTGGCCGCCCTGCTCGGTCTCGTCGTGGTCGTGCGGGCAAACGGCGCCGCCCTCGAGGTTGACACCGAGTGGATGAACGAGATCATCGAGCATCGCTCGCCGGTCTGGGAAGTTCCATCGCTGTTCATGAACGGGCTCGGCGGCGGCCTGTTCGGCGTCGTCGTCGTGCCGCTGGTCATCATCCTCGTGCTAATGCTGATCAAACGGCCGTGGGCGGCTGGGTACTACCTCGGGGCCACGGTGCTGAGCGCGGTCGGCGTGCAACTGCTCAAACAGGTCTTTGGGCGGGCCCGCCCTGAAGACATGCTGGTCACCTCCGATTTTGGGTCGTTTCCTTCCGGCCATGTCGCCAATGCGGCGACCATGGCGGTGTGCCTCGCCATCATCTTTCCGCGCCTCTGGGTGGTGCTCGCCGGCGCCGCGTACACGATCGTGATGCTGCTCAGCCGCACCTATCTGGGTGCGCACTGGCTCACCGACACCATCGGTGGCTTATTACTCGGCGCTGGTGTCGCTATCGTGCTGTGGGCTCCGGTCGCCGCCAAACTCGATGGCGAACGTGAACTCGCCGCCCGCCGCCGACTCGAACGGCAGCGGAAGCGGCAGAAAACCCTCACGGCATGACAAGCGGGCCACAGGAGCCCCGGCAGAACGGCAAGGTCTCGTTCTGGTGGGACCAGCTCGGTCAGCGCGCCCCGCGCGCAGCCCTGCCCGGGTCGACGCGAGCCGATGTCGTCATCGTCGGAGCCGGCTATACCGGGCTGTGGACGGCCTACTACCTCAAGAAGGCAGCGCCGCAGCTGCGGGTCGTCGTGTTGGAGGCGCGCTTCGCCGGATTCGGTGCTTCCGGCCGGAATGGTGGCTGGCTGACCAACTCGGTCACCGGCGGCCGTGAGCAGTACGTGACAAGCCACGGTCGCGCCGCCGCCGAACAGTTTCAGGCGGCCATGAACGACACGGTCGATGAGGTCATCCGGGTCGCCGCTGACGAGGGCATCGACGCTAAAATCGTCAAAGGCGGCGAGTTCACGGTGGCCTACGACCCGGCGCAACAACACCGGTTGGAGCAGGTCGCCCGCGCCGAGCAGGCCTGGGCGCACACCGACGTTGAATTGCTCTCAAAAACCGCGGCGCAGAACCGCATCAACGTGGCGGGCACCATCGGGGCAATATGGCATCCGCACTGCGCCCGCATCAACCCGGCCGCACTCGTAGCCGGCCTGGCCAGCACGGTCGAAGCGCTCGGCGTGGAGATCTACGAAAACACCCCGGTGAGCGAGATCGCGCCGCATCGAGCAGTGAGCGCAGCCGGTACCGTCGACGCTTCGTTTGTCATTCGCGCAACAGAGGGGTTCACACCCGGCCTCAAGGGGCTGCACCGAACCTGGCTCCCCATGAACTCGTCACTGATCGCGACCGAGCCGCTCTCGGCATCCGTGTGGCAGAGCATTGGCTGGTCGGGGCGAGAAACCCTGGGAGACATGGCGCATGCCTACATGTACGCGCAGCGTACGAGCGACGACCGCATCGCGATCGGCGGACGCGGCGTGCCGTACCGGTTCGGTTCTAAAACGGATGCCGACGGCCAGACGCCGCAGGCCACCACCGACGCGCTGCGCGAAATTCTGGTGCGATTCTTTCCGGCAACGGTCGGGGCACGCATCGACCATGCCTGGTCTGGCGTGCTCGGCGTGCCCCGAGACTGGGCCGCAACCGTGGGCCTCGACCCGCAGACCGGATTGGCCTGGGCCGGCGGCTACGTGGGCACCGGCGTCGCCACCACGAACCTGGCCGGGCGCACGCTGACCGATCTGATCCTCGGTCGCGACAGCGGTCTCCTCGACCTACCGTGGGTCAACCATCGGGTACGAGACTGGGAACCCGAGCCGTTGCGTTGGCTCGCCGTCACCGCGCTCTACCGTGCCTATTCACTGGCCGATCGAGCCGAGCTTGCCGGGCGTCGAACCACGTCACCGTTCGCGCGCATGGCCGACATCGTGTCGGGCCGGGGACACTAGACGGCCGAACGGATCGGGCACTCGCCGCGCAGACGTACGGGGGGATGAATTTCCCAGCCGAGCGGCGTGTCGAGTCCAGCGGTGCACCAGCCGTGGACGGAGTCGCCCCAGCTCGGACACGGTGAGCGGGTCGGGTGGTCGCACGACGCTCACTCCGAGTGCGTCGATGATGTTCTCCAGCCCGGATCGGGGCCACACCTGGCCCCGCAGGCGAAGCAGCACGTCACCGGCGGAGTCCAGCAGGTACAGGTGCGAGTGGGTCTCGACCATCTCGCTCTGATACAGCTCGACGAGCACGACGCTGGCGATTTCGGCCGTGCCAAACGTGGTCACCCGGCCCAGCAGGTTTCGGCTTTCCAAGCGGCCAGCCGCAACGGTCACGCACACTCTGCGGGCCCCGAATACAGCGATCACGCCGAGAAGGGTCAGGCCGAGCTGAACGGCGGCGACAAAGATCCAGGTATCGCGGGGGATTGTGAGCCAGTACAGCACGATCAGAACGGGGACCAGCAACGACAGTGCAGCGATAATCGACCGTTTGACCAGCTTGCGACGCGGCCACAAAACGTGCCCGACTGCCGGATTGAACCCCTCGCGCATCATGTGTTCCGTTTCACCCCTTTAAAGTGAGTATCCCGCACATCGACCCAGTATCTCTTTGCTATTTCAGGGGGGTAGACGAAGCCGCCTGAAGCGAGTAACGTCTCGCGTCGACGCATCAGGGGTACCTCGCGGGGAGTGCGCCCAGCGTAGAGTTGGACCGTGCACTCACGGGCCATCCGCGAACGCGGCAACACAACAAAGCGGCACCGGCTGCATCCGGCGCAAATCGTCGTTTCCGGATTCGCCCTGACCATTTTTAGCGGCACGGCGCTGTTGATGCTGCCGAACGCCCGCGTCGGGCCCGCCGGCGCATCGTTTCTGGAGGCCCTGTTCACCGCGACGAGCGCGGTGTGCGTCACCGGGCTGACCGTCGTCGATACGGCGGTGTACTGGACACCGTTCGGCCAGGTCGTGATTCTGCTGCTGATTCAAATTGGCGGGTTCGGGATTATGTCTTTTGCCTCGGTCGTCGGGCTCGCGATCGCCCGCAAGCTCTCCCTACGCTCGCGCATCACGGCCGCCGCCGAAACCAAGAGCGTCGGTCTCGCTGACGTGAAGGGGCTGGTGCTCGGCGTCGTGCGTATCTCGCTCGCGATCGAGGTCACCGTGGCGATGGTGCTTGCGCTGCGCTTTATGCTTGGCTACGGCGAGCCCGTCGGCCGGGCCATCTGGCTGGGGGTGTTCCACTCGGTATCGAGCTTCAACAATGCCGGCTTCGCCCTGTTCAGCGACAATCTCATGGGGTACGCAACGGATGCCTGGATCTGCCTGCCGATTGCCGCCGCCGTCATTCTCGGTGGCCTCGGCTTTCCGGTCATCGTGCAGCTGCGGCGGCAGTTGCGGCGGCAGGGGCGGGATCCGCGGCACTGGTTACAGCAGGCCTGGTCGATTCGAACCTGGACCATGAATACCCGCATCGTGGTGTCCGGCACGCTCGCGCTCCTTATTCTAGGAACGGCATATATCACAGCCGTCGAATGGTCGAATCCGAATACTCTCGGCCCGTTGGACTGGTCGGGCAAACTACTGGCCGGTTTCTTCCAATCGGTGCAGACCCGCACCGCCGGTTTCAATAGCATCGACATCGGCCAGCTCGACTCCGCCACCCTGCTCGGGATGGACGTCCTGATGCTGATCGGTGGCGGCCCTGCCGGAACCGCCGGCGGCATTAAAATCACGACGTTCGCCGTACTGTTCTTCATTATCTGGACCGAGGTGCGCGGGCAGGTTGCCGTCAACGTGTTCGGCAAGCGGCTTTCCCGGGCGGTGCACCGTGAGGCGATCACGATCTCCCTGCTCGCCGTCGGCGTCATCATTGCCGCGACGGCGGCGCTCATGCTCATGACCGACATCTCTCTGGACGCGCTGCTGTTTGAGGCGATCTCCGCTTTTGCGACGGTGGGACTGTCGACCGGGATCACCGCAGGGCTGCCATGGGGAGGGCAAGTCATCCTGATTCTGCTCATGTTCATCGGCCGTCTCGGCCCCATCACCTTCGCGTCGGCCATCGCCTTGCGCGAACGCCACACCACCTACGAACTTCCCAAGGAAAGGCCGATCATTGGCTAAATATTCGCTGTTCGGGCACCGCGACCCCGCTCGCCTCGCTGAAGCTGAATCGGTCGTCGTCATCGGTCTCGGCCGGTTTGGCAGCGCGCTCGCCCTCGAACTCATGAACAGTGGCACCGAGGTGCTCGGTATCGACGGGGACGAAGAGGTGGTACAGATGCACAACGGACTGCTCACCCACGTGGTGCGTGCCGACTCCACCAAGGAAGCGACCCTGCGGGAGCTCTCGGTACCCGACTTCTCCAGCGTGGTCGTGGCGATCGGCGGCGATATCCAGGCAAATATTCTCACCGCTTCGCTGCTGCTCAAGCTGGGCATCGCGAACATCTGGGCCAAAGCGGTCAGCGACCCGCACGGCGAGATTCTCACCCAGCTCGGCGTCAACCATGTCATCTACCCGGAAAAAGATATGGGTAAGCGGGTTGCGCACCTGGTGCGCGGCGCCATGCAGGACTATATCGAGATCGGGGAGAACTTCGCGCTGGTCAAGACGGCACCGCCGCGGGCGCTCATCGGCGTGCCCCTCGGCCAGGCCAAGGTGCGTGCCCGCTACGGCATCACCGTCACCGCGTTTCACCGCCCCGGCGCAGGCTGGAGCTACACCTCGCTCGACACCGTGATCGAAGATGGCGACATTATTCTCATCGCCGGAGAATCTGCGCGAGTCGAAGAGTACAGCCTGATGCGATGAGTTCCCCCTTCGTTTTTCTCGCGGATGCACCGCTCGGCACTCGGGTCGTCGTGCGCACCAGCATTCCGGGTGGGTACACGGACGCGCTGGGCTTTCTGCGGAACCGCAGCGCGGTATCCGTTTCGGTGGAAACCAAACGTGGGCTGGTCACGCTTGCGATAAAGGACGTGGTGGCAGCGAAGGAAGTGCCGCCCGCGCCTGCGCCCCGGTCGCGGCGGCACTAACTCAACTCGACCGGAACGGCATTCCAATTGCTGCCGAGATCGACGACACAGAGGTGCGGGCCGACGAAGGGGCGCAGCTCGATCACGCTGTCGTCGTGACCGAGCGTGCGCGCCACCCGCTGGATGAGCCCGAGGTGCACGGCGCAGACCACGCCCGGGTTTTCGCGGGCGGCCTCGCGGAACGGGCAGGCCAAGAGGGCGATCGATTGCGTGGACTCATCGAGTTCGGGGGCGAATTCGAGCTGGTCGAGTAATTCGACCAACGGGGCGGCGCCCGCTTCGGTCGACGCTGCGAGGCCGCCGGTGAAGGCTTCCGACCACTTCTCACCGGCCCGAATAGCCCGGCCCCGGCCGCCGTCGTCGTCCTCGGCAAGCACGCTGGCGAGGGCGTGGCTGAGCTGGTCGCGTGTGTCGGTGCGCGCGGCGGCCACGGCAGAAAAACGGATGCGCGGCCGGCCCCGCTGGCCGGACCGTTCGGGCTCTCGTTCGATGAGCCTGGCAGCCAGAAGCTGGTCGAGGTGAAACCTGGCCGTGGTGACATGCACATTCATCCGGTCGGCGACGGCGGCGGCATCGAGCGGTTCGCCGGAGGCGACCAGAAACTGGAGCACGCTGCGCCGAATCGGCGATGCCAGCGCGGCATGCCAGGCGGGAGCGCGTTCGTCGGAATCCACCGTACAAGACTAACCCGGAATTATGAGCAGTCGCATACTTTTAATCTTGCGGGGCGGGCAGGCTAGAGAACGATGCGCAGCGGCTCTTCAAGCAGGGTAGTGAGATCGCGCAGGAACGCTGCCGCGACGGCGCCGTCGAGTACTCGATGGTCGACGGTCAGGGTGATCTTCACCGTTGGTACCGTCACGAGCACGCCGTCGCGCACCGCGGGAACGTCGCTCGCCGCGCCGATTGCCAGGATGCCGGCCTCTGGCGGGTTCAATACGGCGGTGAAGGAGTCGATACCGAACATGCCGAGGTTGCTGATGGTGAAGGTTCCCCCCGACATCTGGGCGAGGGACAGGCTGCCGGTGCGGGCGAGGCCGGCCAGGGCGCGGGTTTCGGCGGCGATGGCACCGAGCGACTTCTGATCGGCATCGACGACGACGGGAACGAGGAGTCCATCGTCGGTCGCGACGGCCACGCCGACGTTGACATGGTTATGGCGCAGAATGACGCCGTCGCCCCAGGACGCGTTGACTTCGGGGTGCGCGCGCAGCGCGACCGCGCTGGCGCGCACGAACAGGTCGTTCAGACTGATCTTGGTGCCGAGGGCGGCGAGCGACTCGTTGACGTCGGCGCGGAAAGCGACCAGGCGTTCAACGTTGACGACGCTGGTGAGGAAGAAGTGCGGAACGGCCTGACTCTCGGTGAGTCGGCGGGCCGTGACGGCGCGAATGCGGCTGACCGCCACGGAGACGGAATCGGCTGAAACAGCGGCCGGTGCTGCCGCCGCCGCTGGTGCTGCCGCCGCCGGTGCTGCCGCCGCTGGAGCGGCGGCTCGAGGCGCCGTCGGGACAGCGGATGCTGCCGCCTCCTGGGCCCGGATCGCCCTGTCGACGTCGGTACGCGTGATGCGACCCTGCGGCCCGGTGCCCGCGACGGTGTGCAGGTCGATACCGTGCTCGCGGCCGATTTTGCGAGCCAGGGGCGAGGTGCGCAGTTCGCCGGTCTGGGCTGCCGTGGGCGTGGGCGTGGTCGGCATGGGGGTATCCGCCGGGGGGATGACCGTGGGTGTTGCTGCTGCAGCGACCGCGACTGGAGCAGCCGGGGCAGCTGCGGCTGCGACTGGAGCAGCCGGGGCAGCTTCGGCTGGGGCTGCCGAGGCAGCGTCTTCCGTGACGATGTTGCTCCCGTCGCCGATGCGCGCAACCGGTGCACCGATGGGTACGAGCGCGCCAGCGACGACGAGCAGCTGCTCGAGAATGCCGTTGTCGAAGGCTTCCAGGTCCATCGTGGCCTTGTCGGTCTCGATTTCGGCGAGCACATCACCCTTGTGAATCTCATCGCCGACCTGCTTCATCCAGCGGCTGAGTTCGCCCTCCTCCATGGTGTCGGAGAGACGGGGCATAATGACGTCGGGCATGGCCGGCTCCTACTTGTCGTTCGGGGTAGATGAAATATTGAGTACCTCGCGCACGACCCTGGCGAGATCGGCAGCGCTGGGCAGAGCGGCTTTCTCGAGGGATTTGGCGTAGGGTAACGGCACCTCGGCGGCGGCGACGCGACGCACCGGGGCGTCGAGAAAGTCGAAGACTCCCTCGCCGATGGTCGCCGATATCTCGGCGCCGATGCCGTAGCTGAGCCAGTCGTCTTCGAAGACGACGGCGTGGCCGGTCTTCTTCACCGAGGCGCAAATGGTGTCACGGTCGAGCGGCCGCAGGCTGCGCAGGTCGACGACCTCGATCGACAGGCCCTCGGCCTCGAGCTGGCGGGCCACTTCGAGAGCCGTCGTGGTGCCGCGCGAGTAGCTCACGATGGTGAGGTCGGTGCCGGTCTTGACAACGGCAGCCTTGCCGATCTCGGCGACCTGCTCGTCGGTGGGAACTTCGCCCTTGGCGCTGTAGAGCGAAAGGTTTTCCAGAAAAATCACCGGGTCGTCATCGCGAATGGCAGCGGTGAGGAGCGCCTTGGCATCGGCCGGGGTCGACGGGGCGACGACCTTGAGTCCTGGAATGTGCGCGTACCAGACCTCGAGGTTCTGCGAGTGGGTCGCGGCCAGCTGCTGGCCACCGCCGCCGGGCATGCGAATGACCAGGGGAATGGAAACCTGACCGGCGAACATCGACCGCATCTTGGCTGCGTGGTTCACGATCTGGTCGATCGCGATGAGGCTGAAGTTGATGGTCATGATCTCGACCACCGGGCGCATTCCGAGCATCGCAGCCCCGAGGGCGGCCCCCACGAAACCCTCTTCGGCGATCGGAGCGTCGATTACCCGGTCGGGTCCGAAGTCTTCAAGCAGTCCGGCGGTGATCTTATACGACCCCTCGAAGACGCCGATCTCTTCACCGATGAGGAAGACCTTGTCGTCACGTTCGAGCTCGGCGCGCAGAGTCTCGTTGAGCGCCTGGCGGTAGGTGATCGTGCGGGTGGTTGCTACTTCGGTGTTCACAGTGCGTCCATAACGGGTTCTCCGGGCAAAGCGGTCGGCATATGTGCCACCGCGGTCGCGTATACATATTTGAACAGGTCGTCAACGTCGGGCTCGGGGCTCTCGTCAGCGAAAACGACCGCCTCGGACACGCGCACGTCGGCGGCTTCGTCGATGGCGGCGGCATCCGTTTCGCTGAGCACTCCGGCGCTGATCAGCTTGGCACGAAAGCTCGGTACCGGGTCGGACTGCTGGGCGATGGTCGTGTCTTCGCTCGAGCGATAGCGGGCCGGGTCGACCACGGAGTGGCCGCGCAACCGGTAACACATGACCTCGAGCAGCACCGGCTGACGCGACTCGCGGGCCTGCCGGAGTGCATCGCGGGCGGCGTCGCGCACGGCAAGAACGTCGTCGCCGTCAACCCGCACGCCGGGCATACGGTACGACGCGCCGCGCTTGTACAGGTCCGGTTCAGCGGATGCTTTCTCCACCGTTGTGCCCATGCCAAGCCCGTTGTTGACGATCACATAGACGATCGGAAGTTTCCAGAGACCGGCCAGGTTGAGCGATTCGTGGAACGCGCCGATGTTGGTGGTGCCGTCACCGAGCAGGCACATCACTGCCGCAGCGTCGGGGCCTGCCACTTCCTGATTTTTCAAAGCGAGTGCGGCGCCGGTCGCCGGGGGAATCTGCCCGCCGACGATGCCGTAGCCGCCGAACAGGCGAGTTTCGGCGTCGAACAGGTGCATGGAACCGCCGCGTCCGCCCGAGACGCCGGTGACTTTGCCGAACAGTTCGGCCATTACCCGCTCGGGCGACAGTCCGCGCAGCAGTGCATAGCCGTGGTCGCGGTAGCCGGTGAACAGGTAATCACGGGCCTCGATGGCGGCCATCAGGCCGACCACCGTGGCTTCTTCGCCGAGGTTCAGGTGGCAGTAGCCACCGATCTTGGCCCGGGCATACATCTCGCTGGAGCGTAATTCGAAGGCTCGCACCAACGACATCTGTTCGTAATAGTCACGCAGGGTGTCGGCGGGCTCACCACCCGTGGACTCAATTGTTGACTCCGGTCGCGTGCGGGCTTTTGCCGCCATGTGATCCCACTTCCTGCGTGCTTCGTTTGACCAGACTAATACTGTGTGCTGAATATTTTCTTTTTCCACCGTGCAGCGGAAGGATCTGCGGGAAGAAAGAGAGAAACTGACCGATTCTGCTGCCGCCCATAAGAGGAGCCCATAATGGAGTCATGGCCGCCCAACCTCCGAGTTACAAAACGCTCGCCAGTCTCAGCCGCATGAACCTGCTGTACCAGTTGCAAAGCCGCGGAACGATGACCGTGAACGACCTCGCCGAAGCCGCGGGTCTGCACCACAACACCGCCCGCGAACATCTCGACCGCCTGATCAACGAGGGCTTTGTCACGTGCGCGCCCGAGCCGCGCGACAGTAAGGGTCGTCCTAAAATGCTCTACAGCGCTGCGGACGGGGTCAGCACCGAGCTCGGGTCGATCCGCAGCCGCAAAATCGCGGCCGCGCAGGAGCGCGCCGACCAGCTGCGACGGATGCTACCGCTGCTGCCCGCCGGCCAGGGGTTCGCCGGTTGCTCCGGCGCGGCTGCGCAACGGCAGCTCGATGCGCTCGACGACCACCTCGACCAAGCTGGTTTCGACGCAAGCATCGCCGCGAACCGTGAACAACTCAACCTGCGTGACTGCCCGTACTCGGAAATGGTCAAGGACCACCCCGAGGTCTGCGGCGTGCACTACCGCCTGATTCAAGGTGTGCTGGAGCAGGCCGACGGCCCGCTCCGAGCGGTCGGCCTGAACCTCATCGATGCCCCGCATCTCTGCGTGATCGACGTAGTGGCCGTTTCCGATGCCCGCGAGAGCGAAAAGAGTTCCCGAGTAGCGGATGCAGGCTCGTGTGAAGTGGGGCAAAACATTATTCACGGTATTTCGCGGTTGTAGCCGTTTTACCCAGCGGCAAAGCTTATTTCGAGGGTGAATGTCGCAGCGGCATTCCCCGGCAGGTAAGGGACAGCCGTGAAAAAGCGCATAAACACCAGCTCCAGAGTTTCCACCAGCGCCGCGACCAAGCCCGGCACCGACGGCCCGGTCGCCGACTCTTTGATCAAGCTCGGCCGCTTTCTGCGCCGCGGCGAAACCAGCGAAGACCTGCGCAGCGTGTTCAAGAACGGCGGCCGCGCCGCCGACACGTTCTACCGTGACCGCTGGACCCACGATAAAGAGGTGCGGTCCACCCACGGCGTGAACTGCACCGGCAGCTGCTCGTGGAAGGTGTACGTCAAAGACGGCATCATCACCTGGGAAACCCAGCAGACCGACTATCCCAGTGTCGGCCCGGACAGTCCCGAATACGAGCCGCGCGGTTGCCCCCGGGGCGCCGCCTTCAGCTGGTACACCTACTCGCCCACCCGGGTGCGCTACCCCTACGTGCGCGGTGTACTGCTGAACCTCTATCGCGAAGCGAAGGCCCGCCTGGGCGACCCGGTGCTCGCCTGGGCGGAGATCACCCGTAACCCCGAGACCGCCCGCCAGTACAAGAGTGCCCGGGGGCAGGGTGGACTGGTGCGTGCCAGCTGGGATGAGGCCGCCGAGATCGTCGCCGCCGCCCACGTACACACCATCAAGAAATACGGCCCGGACCGGGTCGTGGGTTTCAGCCCGATTCCGGCCATGTCAATCGTGTCCCAGGGCGTTGGCAACCGCTTCATCTCGCTGCTCGGCGGCACCATGCTTTCGTTCTACGACTGGTACGCCGACCTGCCGGTAGCGAGCCCACAGGTGTTCGGCGACCAGACCGACGTCCCCGAATCGGCCGACTGGTGGAACTCGAGCTACCTGATCATGTGGGGCTCCAACGTTCCCGTTACCCGCACCCCCGATGCCCACTTCATGGTGGAAGCCCGTTACCGCGGCCAGAAAGTCATCACGGTCTCGCCCGACTATGCCGACAACTCCAAGTTCGCCGACGAGTGGCTCGCCGTGCACCCCGGCACCGACGGCGCCCTCGCGCTCGCCATGGGGCACGTCGTGCTGAAGGAATTCCTGGTCGACCGCCGCACCCCGCGTTTCGTCGACTATATGAAGAAGTTCAGCGACTCCTCCTACCTGATCGCGCTCACCCCGCGCCAGGACGCCTGGGTCCCCGGCAAGTTTTTGACGGCCGACGCGCTGCCCGGCACCGACGCATCCGTGTCGAGCGCGGCCTTCAAAACCGTCATGCTCGACGAAAACGCCGAACCGTTCGTGCCGAACGGTTCGATCGGCCACCGGTTCAGCGAGGCCGACAAGGGCACCTGGAACCTCGACCTCGAGGGCCGCGATCCGCTGCTCTCGATAGCGGATGCCCCCGATTACGACGGTGCCACCGCCGCAATCGACCTGCCCCGCTTCGACGTCACGCCGGGCGCGGACAATGCCGGTGAACAGCACGCCGGAGCGGCCGGCATCGTACGCCGCGGCGTGCCGGTACGCCTCGTCGCCGGCGTGCTCGTGACGACAGTGTTCGACCTGCTGCTCGCCCAGTACGCCGTCGGTCGCCCCGGCCTGCCGGGCGTGTGGCCCACCGGGTACGACGACGGGTCGACGCCCGGCACCCCCGCCTGGCAGGAAGAGATCACCTCGGTGCCGTGGCAGGCCGCCGCGCGCATCGGCCGCGAGTTCGCGCAGAATGCCGAGGATTCACAGGGTCGTTCGATGATTCTGATGGGCGCCGGCACCAACCACTGGTTCCACTCCGACACCATCTACCGCGCCTTTCTCGCGCTCACCACCATGACCGGCTGCCAGGGCGTCAACGGCGGCGGCTGGGCCCACTATGTCGGCCAGGAAAAGGTGCGCCCGCTCACCGGATACGGCCAATACGCCTTCGGCCTGGACTGGGTGCGGCCGCCGCGCCAGATGATCGGCACCGGCTTCTTCTACCTCGCCACCGACCAGTGGCGCTACGACGGACTCAGCGCCGACACCCTGGCAAGCCCGCTCGGCGCCGGCATATTCACGGGACGCACCACCGCGGACACCATGGTCGATTCGGCCAAACGCGGCTGGATGCCCAGCTACCCCACCTTCAACCGCAACTCGCTCGACCTCGTCGACGACGCCGCAGCCGCGGGCCAGGAGCCAGCGGAATACGTGGTCGATTCGCTCCGGGACGGCTCGCTCGAGTTCTCCTGCGAAGACCCCGACGCCCCCGAGAACTTTCCCCGCGTGCTCGTAGTGTGGCGGGCCAATGTGCTCGGCTCCTCCGGCAAGGGCAACGAGTATTTTCTCAAGCACCTGCTCGGGGCGCCCTCCGCGGTGCGCGCCGTCGAATCGATGCCGGCTCGCCGCCCGAAGACCATGAAATGGCATGAGAGCGCGCCGGAGGGCAAGCTCGACCTGATGGTCACGAGCGACTTCCGCATGACGTCGACGACTATTTACAGTGACGTGGTGTTGCCCCCGGCCACCTGGTACGAGAAGAACGATCTCTCCACGACGGACATGCATCCGTTCATTCACTCGTTCAACCCCGCGATCGCCCCGCCGTGGCAGGCCAAGACCGACTTCGACATCTTTCACGTGCTCGCCGCGAAAATCTCCGAAATGTCGGTGAAGCACCTCGGGGTGCGCAAGGACCTCGTCGCCGCTCCGCTGCAACACGACACCCCCGACGGCATGGCCACTCCGCACGGCATTGTGCTCAGCGACCAGCCGCTCATTCCCGGGGTCACCATGCCGAGGCTCGTCGTTGTCGAACGCGACTACCCGGCCTTTGCCGCACAGCTCGGCGCGCTCGGGCCGCTCACCGCCGCGGAAGGCATGGTCACCAAGGGGGTGAAATTCAACCCCGACGTGGAGGTCGCCTACCTCGGCAAGAAGAACGGCCTGGTGCCCAGCGGGCCGGCCGCCGGCCGCCCGCGCCTGTCGACGGCGATCCACGCCTGCGAAATGGTGCTCGCCCTCTCCGGCACCACCAACGGCCGCCTCGGCACCCAGGGTTTTCGCCAGCTCGAGGAACGCACCGGCGTCAAGCTCGCCCACCTGGCCAGCGACAACGAGGGCCGCCGATTCAGCTACCCGGATGTGCAGGGAGCGCCGGTTCCGGTGCTTACCTCCCCGGAGTGGTCGGGTTCCGAGCACGGTGGTCGCCGCTACAGCGCTTTCACCATCAACGTCGAGCACCTGAAGCCCTGGCACACCCTCACCGGTCGCCAGCACTTCTACCTTGACCACGACTGGATGATCGAGCTCGGTGAACAGCTACCCATTTTTCGGCCGCCGCTGGACATGCACCGGTTGTTCGACGACTCGATCGTCGGCGCCACGACCGCGACCGGGGCGACGGGCTCGGCCGGTCATGCCGAGGTCGCCGTGCGCTACCTCACCCCGCACTCGAAGTGGTCGATCCACTCCGAATACCAGGACAACCTGCTCATGCTCTCGCTTTCCCGCGGCGGGCCAACCATCTGGATGAGCCCGCAGGACGCCGACAAGATCGGCGTGCGCGACAACGAGTGGATCGAGTCCTACAACCGCAACGGCGTCGTCGTCGCGCGAGCGATCGTTTCGCACCGCATGCCCGAAGGCACCGTGTACATGTACCACGCGAAAGACCGCACCATCAACGTGCCGGTCGCCGAAACCAGCGGTATGCGCGGCGGCACCAACAACTCGCTCACCCGCATCCTCTTGAAACCCAGCCACCTGATCGGCGGCTACGCCCAGCTGTCCTTCGCCTTCAACTACCTCGGCCCGACCGGGAACCAACGCGACGAGGTCACCGTGATTCGTCGTCGCAGCCAGAAAGTGGACTACTAATGCGTGTTATGGCCCAGATGTCGATGATTATGAACCTCGACAAGTGCATCGGGTGTCACACCTGCTCCGTCACCTGCAAGCAGGTGTGGACCAACCGCACCGGCGTGGAGTACGCCTGGTTCAACAACGTGGAGACGCGGCCCGGCATCGGGTACCCGCGCGAATACGAAAATCAGGAAAAGTGGAAGGGCGGCTGGGTACGCAACAAGCGCGGCCGGCTGCAGCTCAAGGCCGGCGGGCGGCTGAAGAAGCTCTCGCAGATCTTCAACAACCCGAACCTGCCGCAAATCGACGACTATTACGAGCCGTGGACCTACGACTACGACATGCTCACCACCGCCCCGGCCGGCACGCAAAGCCCGGTCGCACGCCCGAAGTCGCTGCTGACCGGCCAGGACATGGACATCAAATGGTCGGGTAACTGGGACGACAACCTCGGTGGCTCGCAGGAAACCGCCGCGCAGGACCCGATTCTCGCAACGATGAGTGAGCACGTGAAGATGGAGTTCGAAGAGACCTTCATGTTCTACCTGCCGCGTATCTGCGAGCACTGCCTCAACCCCGCCTGCGTCGCGGCCTGCCCCTCCGGTGCCATGTACAAGCGTGAAGAAGACGGCATCGTGCTCGTTGACGAAGACGGATGCCGCGGCTGGCGCATGTGCGTCTCCGCCTGCCCCTATAAGAAGGTGTACTTCAACCACAAAACGGGCAAAGCCGAGAAGTGCACGCTCTGCTACCCATTGATCGAACAGGGCAAGCCCACCATCTGCTCCGAAACCTGTGTCGGACGCCTGCGCTACCTGGGCCTCATGCTCTACGACGCCGACGCGGTGCTCGCCGCGGCCTCGATCGAAAACGATCAGGACCTGCAGGGCGCCCAGCGCGCCTGCTTTCTCGACCCGTTCGACCCCGAGGTCATCGCCGCCGCCAAGGCGGAGGGCATGGCCGACGACTGGATCGAAGCCGCCCAGAACAGCCCCATCTATAAGCTCATCTCCGAGTACGAGATCGCCCTGCCCCTGCACCCGGAGTACCGCACCATGCCGATGGTCTGGTACATCCCCCCGCTCTCCCCGGTGGTCGACGTCGTGAGCAACTCGGGCAGCGACGGCGAAGACGCGCGCACCCTATTCGCCGCGATCGACAAGCTGCGCATCCCGGTGGAATACCTCGCCGGACTGTTCTCGGCCGGCGACGTCGTTCCGGTCGAGCTGTCACTGCGCAAGCTCGCCGCGATGCGCGCCTACATGCGGGGCATCTTCCTCGGCAACGAACCAGACGAGCGCATTCCGAACGCGGTCGGCATGACCGGTGAGACCATCACCGCCATGTACCGGCTGCTGGCAATCGCTAAGTACGAAGACCGCTACGTCATTCCCAAGGCTCACGTCGAGACCGCACGCGAGCTCGAAGAGCTCGGCTGCTCGCTCGACACCGACGGCGGCCCCGGCATGGGCGGGCCCGGCTCTGCCGGGCACAGCGGCCCGTACGGCAACACCGTCGGCATGCCGCTCGGCGCCACGGTCGACAACTACAACACCATGACCGGGCGCCCGAGTGCGACCGCGCCGACCACCCCGGGCCGGGTCAACCTGCTCAACTGGAACGGTAACGGAGCGCCCCAGGGCATGTTCCCGCCGATAGCGGATGCCGGGAGCCCCGCATGAGTGTCGGCACCCTCGGCGCACGGATGAACTTCGGCTTCCGGGCACCCAAGGTGGCGCCGCGAGCGATCGCGGCCGTTCCTCTGACGCCAGAGCAAGGGGTGATTGCGCACATGGCGGCGTCGATTCTGCTCGACTACCCCACGCCGGAACGGCGGGCGCAGTTTGCGCTGGTGGAGACATCCGTTGCGGATCTGCCCGGCGAGCTGCGCCGCAGCTTCCAGGCATTCTTCACCGCGGTGAACACGCTCAGCCAGCAGCAGCTCGAAACGCACTTCACCGCAACCTTCGACCTGAAACGCAAGTGCTGCCCGTACCTCACCTACTACGCCGCCGGCGACACTCGCCGCCGCGGCATGGCGCTCGTGCGGTTCGTCGAGGCCTACCGGGCCGCGGGCTGGCAGGTTGACGCCGACGAACTACCCGACTACCTGCCCATGGTGCTGGAATTCTCGGCGTTGTCGGACTCGCCGATCGCGCAGGAACTGCTCGCCGCACACCGGGACGGCATCGAGGTCTTGCGCACGGCGCTCGAGAAGTTCGACAGTCCCTACGCCCACCTGGTCGAGGCGGTGTGCCTGTCGTTGCCCATGATCGACGACGAGACCCGCGAACGCTACCTCAACCTGGTCAATGAGGGGCCGCCGACCGAGACGGTCGGCATGACCTACCTCGGCAATTTGAAGCCGTTTTCCGCGCACGCAAATGAAGATGTGAGAGTATGACCGCCTGGGATTACCTGCTCTGGGTCGCTTTTCCCTACGCCGCGACGGGAGTGTTCGTGGTGGGCCACCTATTGCGCTACCGCTATGACCAGTTCGGCTGGACCTCGCGGTCCAGTCAGACCTACGAGAACCGCCTGCTGCGCTGGGGTTCACCCATGTTTCACTATGGCATCCTCATGGTGATCGGCGGGCATGTCGTCGGCCTGTTCATTCCCAAGCCGTGGCTCCAATTCTTCGGCGTGACCGAGCACATGTACCACCTCGGTGCGACCTGGCTGGGCAGCTTCGCCGCCGTACTCACCGTTGCCGGGCTCGCCATTTTGGTCTACCGCCGCCGCCTGACCAAACGGGTGCTGCTGGTCACAACGGTGATGGACAAAGTCATGTACGTGTTCCTGGCCAGTACGATTACGTTCGGCACGACAGCGACCGTGCTATACCAAATCTTTGGCGGCGGCTACGACTATCGCGGGTCGATTTCGCCGTGGATCCGCTCGCTGTATAGCCTGCAGCCCGACCCGTCGCTGATGAGCGACGTGCCGTTCTTCTTTCAACTGCACGTGCTGACGGCCACGACGCTGTTCCTGCTCTGGCCATTCACCCGACTGGTGCACGTGTTCTCGGCGCCACTCGGCTACCTCGTGCGCCCCTACGTGGTCTACCGTTCCCGCGACGACCCGCGGGGCGCCGGTTCGCGGGCGCCCCACCGCGGCTGGGAGAAAAGCGAGCGCCCGCTGGAGCGCTCCAGAAAGTAGTCTGATTTCATGGTGCGGATCAAGAGGGCGTATGAGGCGGCATCCGCTTCTGATGGCTGCCGGGTGCTGGTTGATCGACTCTGGCCGCGCGGTGTCTCTAAGGAGAGCGCCGACCTCGATGAATGGCTGAAAGAGATTGCGCCGTCACCCAAGCTCCGCACCTGGTGGAAGCACGACCCGAAGCGCATGGATGAGTTCACCCTGCGCTACCGCGCCGAACTTGACGGCACTACCGAGACCCAGGCGGCCGTCGTGCAGCTTCGCGCGCTCGCCGCGGCCGGCGTGACGACTTTGGTCTATGGAGCAAAGGACCCACGGGTGAACCATGCGCGGGTGCTCGCCGAATACCTGCAGGAGAAGTAGCCGCACAAGGTCATCTACCGAGTGAAGGAATACTGCGCCGCCTTCCAGCCTTGGGGATAAAGGCGCCTGCACGCGGCGGTGGACTCTCAAGGAGCTCCGCTGCGCGGGACAGGGGCGCCAGTGTTACTCACGAATGACAAGAGGAAGTGTCGAACCAGTGACTTCAGTAGTTCCCGTCAGTACCCACGGCAGCAGATTTCCCAAATGGGTGCGCTCGTTCAGCGTTCAGATCATCGCCGCGCTCATCATCGGTCTGGGCCTCGGGCTGATGGCCAAATACACCGGCAGTACCGAAGCGAATCCCAACGGGCTCGGTGCGACCCTGAAAATTATCGGGTCAAGCTACGTCTCGCTGCTGCAAGCTGCCGTCGTACCGCTCATCTTCACGGCCGTGGTCAGCTCCATCGCGAACCTGCGCGCAGTGTCCAACGCGGCGAAGCTGGCGTGGAACACTCTGCTGTGGTTTGCCATCACCGCGTTGATTGCCGTTCTGATCGGCATCGGACTGGGCGTGCTGGTACGACCGGGAGCCGGAACGGGCATCACCGAGAATGCCGAATACACCGGTAAGACCGGGGACTGGTGGGCATTTTTGACCGGGCTCTTCCCGAAGAACTTCCTCGGACTCGGCGCCAATACTTCCGTCGTCGATGGCATCGCAAGTACCACCGTCAGCTTCAACGTGCTGCAGATTCTCGTCATCGCCATTGCGGTAGGCATTGCCGCGTTGAAGGTGGGCAAAGCTGCCGAGCCATTCCTGAACCTCAACGCGTCAGCTCTGGCGGTCATTCAAAAGGTGCTGTGGTGGATTATTCGCATCGCGCCGCTCGGCACGATCGGCCTGATCGGTAATGCCGTCGCGGTCTACGGGTGGGACACCATGGGTTCGCTGGGCAAGTTCGCAGCCACCATCTACGTTGGCCTGATCCTGGTATTGTTCGTGGTCTACCCGGTACTGATCAAGTCTCACGGTCTCTCCGTCAAGCAGTACTACTCGGGTGTCTGGCCGGCTGTTCAGCTGGGCTTCGTGTCGCGCTCATCCATCGGCACTCTTCCGCTGACGCAGCGCGTCACGGAACGCAGCATGGGCGTACCGCGCGGATATGCATCCTTCGCTGTTCCGCTCGGGGCGACGACCAAGATGGATGGTTGCGCGGCTATTTACCCCGCCGTCGCCGCCATCTTTGTGGCACAGTTCTTCGGAATTCAGCTGGACCTCACCCAGTACCTGCTCATCGTTCTCGTATCCGTATTGGGTTCGGCAGCCACGGCCGGCACCACGGGCGCCGTCGTCATGCTGACGCTGACCCTGTCAACGCTGGGTCTGCCGCTGGCCGGGGTCGGCCTTCTGCTGGCCATTGATCCGCTCATCGACATGGGCCGCACCGCCGTGAACGTGGCCGGTCAGGCGCTCGTGCCCACGATCGTGGCCAAGCGCCAGGGAATCCTCGACGAGACGCTGTACAACGCGCCGCGAACCTCGCAGCCCTTTACGGACGACGTTGCGGAGCCCGCGCCGACTGAACTGTCTGAGACGCGCGTCTAACCGTTCCGAGTACAACGCAAGCAGGCGAGGCGAGGCGCGGCCCGGCATCCGCTTCACAGGATGGCTGACGGATGCCCGGTTCAAGCCGTCAGGACGGCGAAACCACCGTGTTGCACCGCCAACAGGTGGCCGGCAACTCGCCGGAGACGTAGGCGCCGCACTCCGGGCAGACCTGTTCGAGCCAGCAGACCGGGTCACCGCCTGATGGTTCTTCATTTCTGGTCATCGGTGACCTCCTCATGTCAGTATGACCCCCTGCTGGCAGGAAAAAACCCGAAGCCCCCGCTGGAGGAGGAGGGGACTTCGGGTAAATGGAGGGAGCGTCAGCTCGGGTTGGGGGCACCGGGACGCGCGTAATAAAACCAGGCCAGCCCGGTGCAGACCACGCAGAAGGCGGAGCAGCCGATGAAGAAAGTGGTCGGACTCATGGCGGTGAGGGCCATGCCCACGATGAACGGTCCGAAGGCGGCGATCGCTGCGGTCCAGCCGATCGCTCCGCCGGCCTGCCGCTTGGGAAAGATCATCGGCATCTGCTTGAACGTTCCGGCATTGGCCAGCCCGGAGAAGAAGAAGATGATGATCATGCCGGTGAGAAAGCCGTCGAACTCGTCGACGCTCGTCGGGGTGAGAAAGAATACCGTGACGGTGGTGCCGACGGCCATGCCCGCGCCGCCGATGAAGGTGAAGATGGCGCCGCCGAACCGGTCGCAGAGCGGACCAGAGGCCGCGCGCACGAGGGCGCCGACGACGGGGCCGATGAAGGCAAAAGCGAGCGGGTTGGGAGCATCCGGAAAATCTCCGTACACGTTGAGAATGATCAGGCCCATCTGCGCGGCCAGACCGCTGAATGCGCCGAAGCTCATCAGGTAGATGGCGGTCATGATCCAGGTGTGCTTGACCGTGAAGATGTCGAGCTGCTGTCTGAAGTTGGCCTTGATCGGCACACGCTTGAGGCAGAGGAGGGCGAGGATGATCGCGAGGATCACCCAGGGGATGAGCACGAGTCCGCCGTTGTGCAGCCAGACCAGTTCACCGTTCGAGTCGCTCTCCGGGGTGAGGGCGGCAGTGCCGAGCAGGCCGAAACCGACCACCCATGGAGTGAGCAGCTGAATGAGGCCGATGCCGAAGTTGCCGAGCCCCGCCTGCAGGCCGAGGGCCGTTCCGGCCAGGCGCTTGGGAAAGAAATAGCTCGTCGACGCCATGAACCCTGAGAAGCTGCCGCCGCCGATACCGGCGGCGAACGAGAGTGCCAGCAGCACCCAGTAGGGGGTGGAGACGTCGCGGGCGACGAGGGTCCAGCCGATCATCGGCAGCAGTAGGAGGGCGCTTGACAGGGCGACGAGTACGCGGGTGCCGAGAATCGGCGGTAAAAACATGAAGATGAGTCGCAACAGGCCGGCGGCGAGGCCCGGCAGCGCGACCAGCCAGTACAGCTGGCTGGTGCCGAGGTCGAAGCCGATGTCGTTCAGCCGTGGGGCGATAGCGCTGACCAGGTACCAGGCCGCGAAGCCCAGGGTCATGCTGAAAGTAGTGATCCACAGGGTGCGCCAGGCAAGGCGCGAATCCCACGTTTCGTCGTGTTCCGGATCCCAATTGGAGAGGTCCGGCTTCAGCGTGGACGTAACGCGTGGTGGTAAGACGGTTGACATGGGCTTCCTCGGCTGGTTGTCGGGCGTACGGCTCGCTGCGTAACCAGCCTGTTCGTTTGCTGTTCGGCGTGCACCGCGCAAACACCGTGACAAATGAATTCGGCCCAGAGCGGATGCCGGTAGCCGGACCGCTCGGGCTGCGTCGCGGTAGTGTAGAACGGTGAAAACTCAGCTCAAGCTTGGTGCCGAACTCGGGGCCGTCGTGATCACCGTGTCTGATCGCTCGTCGCGCGGGGAGCGCGAAGACCGGTCGGGGCCGGCCACCGTCGATGCGCTCGCGGAGGTCGGCATTCCGTGCGGGCCACCGCGGGTGGTACCCGACGGCATCGAGAGTGTGGCGGGAGCGATCCTGGCAGCGCTCGGCGATGGCGCTCGCCTCGTCGTGACGACCGGTGGCACCGGCGTGTCGGCGCGTGACCTCACACCCGAGGGCACGACGACCGTGATCCACACGATTCTGCCGGGAATCTCCGAGCGGATGCGCGCGTTGAGCGCCGCGACGATCCCGACCGCGGTGTTGTCTCGCGGTATCGCCGGCATCGCCGATTCGGTCGGCAACAACGGTGCCCTGGTCGTGAACCTGCCCGGTTCCACCGGCGCGGTGCGTGACGGTGTGGCTATTCTTGCGCCGCTCGTGCGGCACATCATCGACCAGCTCGATGGGGGGGACCACTGATGGCTGCTGGCTTCGCGCGGGTCACCGAGTCGCTACTCGACGTGGGTGAGCA
This sequence comes from Cryobacterium sp. Y29, assembly GCF_002929825.1. Taxonomy (GTDB): domain Bacteria; phylum Actinomycetota; class Actinomycetes; order Actinomycetales; family Microbacteriaceae; genus Cryobacterium. Next base: position 47,975 of record NZ_PJJN01000033.1, on the reverse strand, counting down.
CCTGTCGGCGGTGTCCGATGCGACCCACGGGGCCGTGGTGACGTTTATTGGTCAGGTGCGCGATCACGATCCGGATGCTTCCGGCCGCGTCACGGGCCTCGACTACAGTGCGCATCCCGACGCGGGGCGCATCATCGGTGAGATCGCTGACCGGGTGCGGGGGAAGCATCCGCTGGTGGTGCTGGCGGTCAGCCACCGCATCGGACACCTCGAGGTCGGCGACCTCGCCCTCGTGGCGGTCGTGGCGAGCGCGCACCGCGGCGACGCCTTCGCGGCCTGTGAGAGTCTCGTCGAGGCCGTGAAGGCAGAGGTTCCGATCTGGAAGAAGCAGTACGAGGTTGACGGAACGCATTCCTGGGTCGGTTTATAGCTTCGACCGGTTAGGAACAACGAGGACCGAAGCGACGGGGCACATCTCGGAAGTCGTGTCCGGGAAACCGAGTGGTCAGCCGCCGGCGAAGGGTGGGAGCACGTCGACCGCGTCGGTGGGCGCGAGCGTGACCGCGTCATCACCGGCGCGGGCGCCGTTCACCAGCAGGGAACACAGCCCGAGCACACGCATGAAGTCGGTGCCGTAGCGCTCGCCGAGCTCGGCGCGCAGCTCGCCGATCGTGCCCGCGTCGAGCGTGGCCGTGTCGGTCTGGGCGGCTTCGGCTGCGCCGGCAAAGAATCGCAGGGTCGCCATCAGAGCTTCTCAGGCGCCCAGTCGCGGGCGAGTTCGCTCGCGGCGGCGCAGGCAGCTTCGATATCGGTGCCCGCTCCACCGTTCTTTGCGGCGGCGAGGCCGATCAGAAAGGTGCTCAGGGGAGCAGCCGGCCGGGCCACGTTGTGGGCAATGTCGCGGGCTGCGTCGAGCAGGTCGCCCACCGGCACGTCGGCCGGGTCGAGCTGCAGCCGATCGGCGAGGGCCGTGAGCCACTCGTCGAGCGCTTCGGGAGGCAACGGTGTAGAGCTCATTCGGGGACACTCCTCTGGTCGGGCTGAATTGTGGGAGCACCGGTCAAGCGAGCGGTGCTGCTCTCAACATCTTCCCACGTGTCCACGTCAGCACCGGCTTCGGATTCGTCCAGCAGTCCCGTGAGGTTGAGTCCCGCGAGCAGCTCACGCATGCTGGCACCATTCACGTGAGTGCCCAGTCGGTCCACGGCGGCGCGCAGGGCGGGTGCCCGGTAAATCCCGGCAAGCCATTGGGCGTGGCCGGTGTCGTCGGTGAGGTGCACGCCCTCGGCCTGTTCACCGATGGTCTCGGCCGCGGATGCTGCCGCGACGAGCAGGTGGGCGGCATCCGCTCCCCAGGGCAGATCGCAGGCGAGCACGAGCACCCAATCGGCGGGTGCATCGGCGTTCGCCGCAAGCGCTGTGAGGCCAGCCGCGATGCCGGCTACCGGGCCGCCGAACGGAGGATCCTCCAGGGCCCAGACCAGGCCGTCGTCCGGTCGACCGCCGGCGGCGGGCCGGGCGGCAGGCGGGCCGACGACGACGGCGTTCCGGGCGACCGGGCGGGCGTCGAGAACCCGGGAGAGCAGGGTACGACCGGCCACTTCGACCGCGGGCTTGAGTGCGCCGCCGAGTCGGCGCCCGCGGCCGCCGGCGAGCACGAGCAAATCGACAGTGGCGCCTGCACCTCGACTCATGTCGTCTGCCCAGCGGATGGGCGCGCCCGATTTCGGTGCGCGCTCCGGTAACCGGCATAGCGGCTACCGAAACTGGGCGCGCCCGTGACGATGATGGGGCATCCGTTTCGAGCGAAGGATGTGCCGGAATCGCGCCGGGTCAAGCGCGCAGCCAGTCGCCGCTCTTGCCGCCGCTCTTGGCGAGGAGGCGCACGTTTTCGATCGTGACGGATTTATCGAGGCCCTTGACCATATCGACGACCGCGAGGGCAGCGACCGTGACGGCGGTGAACGCCTCCATTTCGACGCCGGTGCGGTCGGCGGTGCGCACGGTGGCGGTGATGCTGACGCCGTCATCGTCAACAACGAGGTCGACGACGGCGCCGTGTACACCGATCACATGGGCCAGGGGGAGCAGGTCGGCGGTCTTCTTGGCGCCCTGGATTCCGGCGATACGGGCCACGGCGAGCACGTCGCCCTTGGGCGCGGTGCCGTCACGGAGGGCGGCGATCACTGGCGCGCCGCAACGCACGAAACCGGCGGCGGTGGCGCTGCGCACGGTCGGAACCTTGTTGGTCACGTCGACCATACGAGCCTGTCCGGCCGAGTCGAGGTGGGTGAACAGCTGTGCGGGCATGGTCGCTCCGGTCGTGTCGGTGGTGTGCGTCATGATGTCAGCATGACAGTGATGAGGTCGCCGCCGCGAATGTGAGACGTGTCTTCGAGCACGATGGCGAGCCCGTTGGCCTGAGCGAGGCCGGCGACGAGGTGCGAACCCGACCCGCCGCGAGAAGCTGGGTGTGCCTCGATGCTGTCTGTGCTGCCATCTGTGCTGCCCTCTGCGCTGCCATCTTCGGTGTCGGCGGTGCGGTGCGTGAGGATGACGGGCATGTACTGGGCACGTCCGGGCGGGGAACGCCAACCATCGACGACCGTAGCGGTGACAGTGCGCCGGTGCAGGGTCTCCTGGCCGAGCAGACGCCGCAGCGCGGGTCGCACGAACACCTCGAAGGACACGTAGGCGCTGACCGGGTTGCCGGGCAGGGCGAAGATCAGCGGTCCGGGCACACTGTCGGTGGCGGGCCAGCGTCCGAACCCCTGCGGCTTACCGGGTTGCATCTTGACCGGTCCGAAGTCGACCGTGCCGAGCGGCTTGAGCACGGCTTTGACCACGTCGTACGCTCCGACGCTCACCCCGCCGGAGAGCACGATCACGTCGACCTGGCCGGCCAGCTCGGTCAACACCGCACGCAGCACATCGTCGTCGTCGGGCACGGCGCCGATCCGTACGGGAATCCCGCCGGCTTCGGCGACGGCCGCCGACAGCAGAAAGGAGTTGGAATCGGGAATCTGGCCGCGACGCGTCGGGCTGCCGGGAGTGACGAGTTCGCTGCCGGTGGAGATGACGGCCACCCGAGGAGCGGGGTGCACGAGAACAGAGCTGGTTCCGGCGCTCGCCGCTGCGGCGACCCGGGTGGGCCAGAGCACGCTGCCCGCGCGCAGCACCCGGTCGCCGGCGTGGGCGTCTTCGCCGGCCCGGCGTATGTGCGCCGCGGGCTTGGGCGCCTGAAGGATGGTGACTTGCTCGGTGCCCTGGTCGGTGTCTTCGATCGGTACAACGGCATCCGCTCCGTCGGGAATCGGCGCGCCCGTCATGATCCGCGCGACCTGCCCGGGTACCAGGCGCGGGTTCTGGTCCGTGCCGGCGGCGAGGTCGGCCACGACGGGCAGGGTGATCGGGTTCTGAGCGGATGCTTCGAGCAGATCAGCGCGGATAACGGCGTAGCCGTCCATCGCGGAGTTATCGAAGGGAGGCGTGTCGGTCACCGTGAGTACGTCTTCGGCCAATACGAGCCCACGGGCCTCGTCGAGCGCGACCCGCACCGGCGGCAAGGGCTCGACACTGCCGAGCACGATCGCGAGTTGCTCGGCAACGCTGCGTGCGGATGCGGCGGGTGCGCAGGCATCCGCCCGCTCGGTGTGCGTGTGCCCGTGTGTGCGTTCGGTGTCGCTCACCGGCTAGACCAGACTGTCTGATTGGTCGGTGGTGCCGGCGTCGTCGCCCGCCGAGGCGTGCTGCCTGGTCGGGACGGGCTCTGGTGACTCCCAGCGGCTGCCGATGCCCGAGGCGCCCCCGGCGGTGACGAGGTCATCCCAGGCGAGGATCCCGCCGCTGAGCACCGAAACATCGGTGAATCCCGCCTCGCGCAGCGCGTTCGCGGCGCGGGCGGCCCGGCCGCCAGCGTGGCAATGCAGAATCAGTGGCGTGTCTTGAGGCAGCGCGGCGCGTCCACTGTCTGAGAGCGCCCCATCGGTGAGAAGCTCACCGATGGGCAAGAGCCGGGCCGTCGGAATCGAGCTTTCGGCGAATTCATTCGGCTCGCGCACGTCCACGACGAGAAAATTGTCGGTGCCGGCGCTCTGCGCGGCGAGGCGGTTGACAAGTTCCACGCTCGAGACCTCGGGGGTGCTCTCCATGGCCGCTTGGGCGAGCTCGGCTGAACCCTCGGCGGCAATCTCGGCGGCGGTCGGCTCGGCGGCAATGCCGGTTCCAAGCAGCGGAATCTCGTTGAACCGACCCGATAGCGCGTCGATCACGAGCACCCGACCGATCAGGGGCGAGCCGATCCCCGTGATGAGCTTGATGGTTTCGGTCGCCATGAGCGACCCGACCTGGCCGCACAGCGCGCCGAGCACACCGGCATCGGCGCAGTTGGGCACCTCGCCCTCGGCCGGCGGCGTCGGAAACAAGTCGCGCAGGTGCACTCCGGTGATGCCGCTGCCGGCCGGCGGAGTGGCCCAGAACACCGAGAGCTGGGCGTCGAACCGCAAAACGGATGCCCACACCAGCGGCAGCCCCAGCCGCGCGCAGGTGTCGTTCACGAGAAACCGGGTCGGAAAGTTGTCGGTGCCGTCGATGACGATGTCGTAGCCGCCGATGATTTCGGCCGCGTTGCTCGCCACGAGACGCTCGGAGTGCCGGACGACCGTGGTTTCCGGAGCGATCTCGGCGACGCGCTCGGCGGCGCTGTCAACCTTGGGATGGCCGACATCCGCTTGCCCGTGAACGATCTGGCGCTGCAGGTTGCTCGGCTCCACGTCGTCATCGTCGACGATGCCGATGGTGCCCACGCCGGCCGCTGCGAGGTAGAGCAGGGCGGGGGAGCCGAGTCCACCGGCGCCGAGCACGAGCACCCGGGCGTTGGCGAGGCGGCGCTGACCGAGTTCATTGAGCTGGGGGAGGCGGCGCTGGCGGGCGGTACGCACGGTTTCGGAGGCGGTGAGCCGATCAACGGGCTCGACAAGGGGAGGAATAGCCATGGCTTAACGCTAGGCGCTGCGCGGCCCCGCGGCCACCAGCTCGGGGAAGAGCACCGCCGAACCGCCCTGCACAGAGGCATAACTCCTGCAATCTGTCGCCGCCGCCGTCACTCTGCCCCTATCTGAGCGGTTCGTACCGGCCGGGCTGAGCAATTTGCAGGAGTTATGCGCATGGTGCGGGGCAGCCCGCCGTGATTTTAGGGTTAGCCGGATGTGGTTTCCGGGTTAGCCGGATGCGGTTTGCGGGCCAGCCGGTCGTGGTTTCGGGGCCAGCCGGATGGGTTGAGACCGCACATGCGGTGCTATCGTGCCATTTATGACGCAATATCGGATCAGTGAGGCCGCCGAGCTGCTCGGCGTCAGCGACGACACCGTACGACGCTGGGTCGACGGTGGCCGTCTCGCAGCGGATGCCGACGCCACCGGTCGCCTCGCGGTCGACGGAACCGCGCTCGCGGCCTTCGCGGTCGACCAGGCGAGCACCCCGACCGACCCATCGAGTGTGGGGCGCAGTGCCCGCAATCGATTCGTCGGCATCGTCACCGCCATCACCCTGGACACGGTCATGGCCCAGGTCGAACTGCAGTGCGGCCCGCACCGCGTGGTCTCGCTCATGTCGAGTGAGGCCGTGCGCGAACTCGGCCTCGAGATCGGCTCGCTCAGCGTCGCCGTGATCAAGGCCACCAACGTGATCGTCGAAACTCCGGGACGGATGCCGTGAGCCGCCTCCCGCAGGCACTGGCCGTTCTGGCCGTGCTCGCCCTGGCCCTCGCCGGCTGTGCACCCTCGAACGCCTCGAATGCCTCGAACACCGATGCGCCGACCGCTCTGGGGCTCGCGCCCCAGACCCTCAGCGTCTACGCCGCAGCGTCCCTGACCGAAGCCTTCGACGAGCTCGCCACCCTGCTCGAAGACGAGAATCCGGCCGTCGACGTCCAGGTCACCTACGACGGATCCTCCACCCTCGCCACCCAGATCGCGGCCGGCGCCCCCGCCGATGTGTTCGCCAGTGCCGACCAGAAGAATATGCAGCCGCTGGGCGACGATGCACTGGTCGGTCAAGCCACTCTGTTCGCCGGCAACACGCTTCGTATCGCGGTCGCCCCCGGCAACCCGCTCAGGATCGAGACCCTGAAGGATCTCGCCCGACCCGGCGTGATCACCGTGCTGTGCGCGGCGCAGGTGCCGTGCGGCGCGGCATCCGCCAGCCTGCTCGCCAACGCGGGCGTCAGCCTCACACCCGCCAGCGAGGAACAGAATGTGACGGCCGTCGTCACTAAGATCGCCGTGGGTGAAGCGGATGCCGGCCTCGTCTACGCGACGGACGTCGTCGCCAATCCCGATCGCATCCAGGGAGTGACGCCGGCCGGAGCGGATGCGGTCGTCGGGCACTATCCGATCGCGGTCGTAGCCGACAGCGCGCACGCCGAGGCCGCTCAGGCCTTCGTCGACCTGGTCCTCTCCCCGGCCGGTCAGGCCGTGCTCGCCGCCCACGGCTTTCTTGCCCCGTGAGGGTTCTTGTTCGTCTGGGCCCATCTTGTGAACGCAGGCCCAGGTTAGAACCTGGGCCCGCGGCCCGGGCCCGGGCCCGGACCGGAGCCGCGACCGGAGCCGCGACCGGAGCCGCGACTGGAGCCGCGACCGGAGCCGCGACTGGAGCCGCGACCGGAGCCGCGACTGGAGCCGCGACCGGAGCCGCGACCGGAGCCGCGACCGGAGCCGCGACCGGAGCCGCGACCGGATCCTGGAGGTGGCGCGCGTGATTCCGCGCCTGCTTTATCTGCCCGCGAGCATCGGCCTCGCCCTGCTCGTGCTGCCGCTCGCCGGCCTCTTGCTCAAGGTCGATTGGCCTGCCCTGCCCGCCCTGCTGCTCTCACCCGAGGCCCTGCAGCCGCTGGGTTTGTCGCTGGCGACGGCATCCGTTTCGACCCTGCTCTGCCTGCTGCTCGGCGTGCCGCTGGCCGTCGTCATCGCGCGGTCGAAGCCGCGTGCAGCCGGCTTATTACGCGCGCTCGTCACCGTTCCACTCGTGCTGCCGCCGCTCGTCGGCGGCATCGCGCTGCTCTCCCTGCTCGGCCGCGGCGGCGTACTCGGCAACACCCTCGAACTTGCCGGGCTGCGCATTCCCTTCACGACCGCGGCGGTCGTCATTGCGCAAACTTTCGTGGCCCTGCCGTTTCTCGTGATCGCGGTCGAGGGGGCGCTGCGCACCGCCGGCATCCGCTACGAGCGGGTGGCCGCGACCCTCGGCGCCGGCCGCGGCACGGTCTTCGCGCGCATCACGCTGCCGCTGGTCGGCCCCGGACTTCTCGCCGGCACCGTTTTGAGCTTCGCCCGCGCGCTCGGCGAATTCGGTGCGACCGCCCTGTTCGCTGGCAACCAGGTCGGAGTCACCCGCACCATGCCCCTTGCCATCTACACCGCCTTCAACGGCTCGGGCGTGACGACCGACCAGGCTGTCGCCTTGTCGCTGCTGTTGATCGCGGTCGCCGTGATCATCCTCGTGCTGGTCGGAACCCGCCGGGCGAGCGTACTCTCGTGACCGCCACCGTCGGCCAGGACGTCGTCACCGCACTTCTGGCCGCGAACCTCCAGCTCACCCGAGGCGGGTTCACCCTCGACGTGCAACTCACGCTCGCGCCCGGCGAGGTGCTGGCCCTCCTCGGCCCGAACGGCTCAGGCAAATCGACCGTGCTCGACCTGCTCGCCGGACTCGCCACCCCCGATACCGGAACCGTCACCCTCGATGGCGAGGCCCTCACGGCGCCCGGCCGGCTCGTGGCCCCCGAAAATCGCGCTATCGGCCTGCTCGGACAAGAGCCCCTGCTCTTTCCGCACCTGAGCGCCCGTGCCAACGTGGCCTTCGCGCTCCGGTTCGGCGAAGCGCGACTGAACGCCGCCTCGGCCCGGGTGCAGGCCGACCGCTGGCTCGACCGGGTCGGCCTGGCCGGCCTCGGCAACAGCCTGCCGGGCGCCCTCTCCGGCGGGCAGCAGCAGCGCGTCGCCCTCGCCCGAGCCCTCGCGGCCGGCCCGCGCGTGCTCCTGCTCGACGAGCCGATGGCCGCCCTCGACGCGGAAACAGCACCGTTCATCCGTCAACTCATCCGCGAGCAGCTTGCCGAAACCGGCACCAGCGCCATCATCGTCACCCACGACATCGTCGACGCTGTCGTGCTCGCCCACCGCGTCGCCGTGCTGCACCACGGCGCGCTCATCGACGAAGGCACGACCGCAGCGGTGCTCGCGGCCCCGCAGAACCCCTTCGTCGCGGCCCTCGCCGGCGTCAATCTCGTGGTGGGCACCGCGCAGAACGGCGCGGTCGTCGCTCCAGATGGCCGCACGTTCTGGGTGCGCCCAGCGGATACCGCGGCACTGTCGCCCGCAACCCCTGCCTCCGCGACCCCTGGCGCAGAAGCCCCCACCCCCGCAGCAGAAGCCCCCACCCCCGTCGCGGCCGTCTTTCGCCCGGCATCGGTCGTCGTGCACACGGAACGGCCCCATCACGCGAGCCCCCGCAACGTCTGGTCGGCCCGGGTGAGAGCCATTGAGCCGGGCACGGGCGGAGTGCGCCTGCGCACGAGCGGCGACCCGGAGGTCATCGCGGAGTTGACCCCGGCCGCGGTTGCCGACCTCGGTCTGCAGGTGGGGTCGACGGTCTGGCTTTCGGTCAAGGCCACCGATGTGAGTGCCTACCGTCGCTAACGTTGATATTCCGGGCACCAGGGGCGGCGATCAACGTTGAGAAAAAGGTATTTCAAGATGATGTGCCGGGGAGCGTCAACTTTGACGTGGCCCCACCTAAGAACCCGGGGACCCTCATCGTTGCCGGGCAGTAACCGCCTCTTGCCCTGCCTCCCACGTGAAATCACTGCTGTCTCGCACGCACAAAACGGGAGCGAGCTTAACCGACTCCACGGCGTCTCCGTTCAACACGCCGAGGAGCAACTTCACGGCGACCCGGCCGATGTCGTGCATCGGCGATCGCACCGACGACAGCGCGATGGGCAGTTGCGCGGCCAGCGACGTGTCATTGAATCCGACAATGGCCAGATCGCGGCCCACGTGCAATCCGTGAGAATTTGCCGCGCCCATGGCGCCGATGGCCGCGAAGTCGTTGACCGCGAAGATCGCACTGGGGCGACGATGTGTGCCTCGCAGAATGCTATCCGCCGCGGTGTGCCCGCCCGTTGTGTCGAAGCGCGACCACACGATGGCGCTCTCGGGGATCGTTCCGCCGAGCGCGCGAAACCGGGAGACGAAGCCGTGCGTGCGATCGACTCCAGTACTGGCATAGGGTTCACCAGCGATGATGGAAACATCGCGGTGGCCCTGGTCCCACAGGTGCTGCGCCACCAGAGCTCCGCCCAGGGTGTCATCGCAGGTGGCCGATGCAAAACCGGCAATGGTGCGGTTCATGAGCACGAACGGCACCTTGCGTTCGGTGAGCTCGTCGAGAATATTGCCGTCAAGGTGCGCGTCACCGATGATGAGGCCGTCTACCCGCCGAGACAGCATGATTTCCATCTTGCGCCGCTGTATCAATGTATCGTCACGAGAGTTCATGACGAATGTGGAGTAGTTGGCGTCGTCGGCTGCCTCGTCGATTCCTTCGTACATAACCGCAAGCACGAGGTCGGAAAGACGCGGAACGATGACTCCGAGAAGATGCGTGCGCCGCGTGCGCAGGCTCGTGGCCTGGGGGTCGGGGGAGTAGCCCACCTTCTTGGCGAGGTCACGCACACGTTCGGCCGTGACCGGCGCGGCGGCGCCGCGTGCCGTGTCAGCTTTCCCGTGCAGGATCCGTGACACGGTCGACGGGTGCAGGCCGAGTTCGGCGGCCAGATCTTTCAGGGTGACGGACCCCGGTCTGATGTCTGTCATGTCGCTGTCTCCAGTTTCCGTGATCCGAGAAAGCCGGATACGAAGCTTGACTTGCCTGTCGATCTCATTCTATAGTTTGACAACCTCACTACCCAAACGATTGGGTAGTGAGCGTTACGTACCCGCAATGACGCGAGCAGTCGGCCGAAATATTGGGTAGCAACTCTTGCATCAAGAAACCCAATCGTTTGGGTACCGACCCCCGGAGAAAATAATGACAGATCGTGCCGGCACCCACGTGGTGTTGCTGGCGACCGGTGGAACAATCTCGTCGCGCGCCCGCCCTGCGGAAGGCGGCGCCGCGGTTGCCGCCGACGCCGGTGCGCAGGTTCTCGGCAGTCTGGCCACAGCCCCGGCCTACCCCGTGCGGGTCGTCGACGTCGCCTGTGAGGGGTCCTACCTGCTCACTCTCGTCGACATGATCGCGATCTGCGCGCAGATCAAGATTGCCCTCGCCGACCCATCGGTGCGGGGGGTCGTCGTCACGCACGGCACTGACACGATGGAAGAGACCGCCTACCTGGCCGACCTCACCCACGACCACGTGAGCCCGGTGGTCTTTACCGGGGCGCAGAAATCCGCCGACGCCGCCGACCCCGACGGTCCCGGCAACCTCGAAGATGCCATCGCGGTCGCTGGATCACCTGCGGCAGCAGGCCTCGGCGTGTTGATCGTTTTCGGCGGCGAGATATTCCCCGCCCGCGGCGTGCGCAAAGCACAGACCTTCGCGCTCCAGGCCTTCACCAACCCCGACTTTGGCTCGGCCGGTTTCCTGACCGCCACCGGTGACGTCGTCATCACCCGCCAAGACCAGCGGATGCCCCCGCTCCCGCTCCCGCCCATCCCGCCCCGCCAGGCCAGACGCGTCGACGTGGTGTCTGCCTATCCGGGGGCGGACGGAATCTTGCTGCAGGCATCCGTGGCGGCCGGGGCCAGCGGAATCGTGTTGCAAGCGACGGGAAGCGGCAACGGCAACCCCGCCCTGTGCGCCGCCGTCGCCGCGGCCGCCACGGCCGGCACCATCGTGGTGACGAGCACCCGGGTGAGTGCCGGCCCGGTCATCCCGGTCTACGGCGCCGGCGGAGGACGAGACCTCGTCGCGGCCGGTGCCATCCCCACTGGCCTGCTGCGGCCCTCACAATCGCTGATTCTGCTCAGCCTTCTGCTGCAGCTCGAGCGCAACCATGACGAGATCGCCGATGCCTTTGCCCTGTACGGGGCAGCCATCACCGAGTCCGCCCAAATTTGTTAGTGCAACGAAAGGCACAGATATGAAAAAAGATATCCAGATTGCATTTGGAGTAGACGTCGACGCTGTCGCCGGCATGCTCGGTTCCTACGGCGGCGAAGATTCCCCGTGCGACATCTCTCGCGGCATGTTCAGCGGCGAGGTCGGTGGGCCGCGTCTTATTCGCCTGTTCGACAAGTACGACTTGCCCACCACCTGGTTCGTTCCCGGGCACTCCATCGAGACCTTTCCCGAGCTCACCCGCATGATCGTTGCCGCGGGCCACGAGATGGGCGTGCACGGCTACTCCCACGAGAACCCGATCGCGATGACCCGCGAACAGGAGACCACGATCCTCGACCGATCCATCGAACTGATCGAAAACGTCTCGGGCCGCCGCCCCACCGGGTATGTCGCCCCGTGGTGGGAATTCTCGACGGTGACGAACGAAATTCTGCTCGAACGCGGGATCAAGTATGACCACTCGCTCATGCACAATGACTTCGAGCCGTACTACGTGCGTGTTGGTGACAGCTGGAAAAAGATCGATTACACCCAGAACGCGCAGACCTGGATGGAGCCGCTCGTGCGCGGCACCGAGACCGACCTCGTGGAGATTCCCGCCAACTGGTACCTCGATGACCTGCCGCCGATGATGTTCATCAAGGCCGCCCCGAACTCGCACGGTTTCGTGAATCCGCGCGACATAGAGCAGATGTGGAAAGACCAGTTCGACTGGGTCTACCGCGAAATGGATCAGGCCGTCTTCACGATGACGATCCACCCCGACGTCTCCGGACGACCGCAAGTGCTCCTCATGCTCGAGCGCCTCATCGAGCATTTCAACTCCCACGAAGGCGTCAGCTGGAACACCTTCGACCAGATTGCAGATTCGTTCCTCGCCCGTTCCCCCCGAAAGGTTCCCTCCGCATGAAACTGAAATCTCCCACCCTCGATCTCACGGCGGCGACCGTCAACGAGAAACGTCGCTTTCCCGCCTTCACCGTGAAGCAGACCCGCACCGCCACGATTCTGGCGCTCCTCGCCTGGACCGTCGCGGTCTTCGACTACGGACTGTTCGGCACGCTCCTTCCCGCCATGCAGGAATCCTTCGGCTGGACCGCGCCGGAAGCCTACGCGATCAACACCTGGATCGCCGTGGGTACCGCGATCGTCTGCTTCGGCGTCGGCCCGGTCATCGACCGCCTCGGACGACGCAAGGGCATGATCGTCACCGTCGGCGGCACGGCCATCGTCTCCGGCCTCACCGCTATCATCCCCACCGGAATGGCCTTCCTCAGCAGTGGGTTACTCGTGATCGTTCGATCCTTCGGCGGTCTGGGGTTCTCCGAGCAGGCCGTCAACGCGACCTATATGAACGAGGTCTACCAGGTCACCGAAGACGAGAAGAAGCGCAAGCGACCGGGTCTGAGCTACTCCTTCATTCAGGGCGGCTGGCCGCTCGGCTTTCTGCTCGCCAGTGCGCTCGCCCTGGCTTTTCTTCCGACCTTCGGCTGGCGTGTCCTGTATTTGATGGCCACCATCCCCGCAGCGCTCATCGTCTGGGCCATCGCACGCAAGCTCAAAGAAACTCCCCAGTTCGAACTGCACAGTGAACTCACCCGCCTCGAGAAGGCCGGGCGCACCGAAGAAGCCCACCTGCTCGCCGGGTCATATGGCGTCGAGCACTCCTCGACCGCGCCACTCAAGCTCATCTGGGAGCCGAAGCTGCGCCGCAACACGATCGTGTTCTCGCTCGCCTGGATCTTCAACTTCTTTGGCATCATGATCTTCAGCATTCTGGGCAGCTCCGTTCTCAAGAACGCCAAGGGCGTCGAACTCTCCGATGCCTTCTGGATGCTCATCATCATCAACGCCCTGGCCTACTTCGGTTACGTGTTCCACGGGTGGCTCGGTGACAAGATCGGCCGCAAGCGCACCATCATCAGCGGCTGGATCCTCGCATCGGTCGCCTTCACCATCATGTTGAGTCCCCTCGCGAACAGCCCCGTGACCATCGTCGCGAGCTTCGGCGCCGGCCTGTTCTTTCTGGTGGGCCCGTACGCAGCTATTCAGTACTTCATGGCCGAGTGCTACCCGGTCAGCTGCCGCGCCACCGGCACCGCGTTCATCGGCGCGATGAGCCAGCCCGGCATCGTTATCGGCGGCGCGCTGTTCACCGCCGTCGCCGCCGGCGCCAACACGGGAACCGCCGCGCTCTGGGTCGGTGCCCTCGGCACCCTCATCTCGGGTGTGCTCATGTTCGCCGCTAAGCCCATGGCAGAAGCTCCCCTCGCTGTCGCACCGGAAAACGAGCTGAAAGCCCAGCGTGTCTGAGCCCCACGTCGCCATCATCACCGGAGCCGCCAGCGGCATCGGTCGGGCCCTCGCCGTGCATTATGCCGGCGAGGGGGTGCGCAGCGTCATCGGCACGTTTCCGGGTGACCCGCACGACCCGCAGGAAACACTGCGGCTGGTGCGCGCCGCCGGTGGCGAAGCCGTCGTGCACGAGGTCGACGTGCGCAGCACGGCATCCGTTGACGCTTTCGCCCAACGAGCGGTCGACGAGTACGGCCGCCTCGATTATGCCGTTGCCAACGCGGGTATTTTGCGTCATTCATCCCTCGGCGACATGACGGATGCACGGTGGACCGACATGCTCGATGTCGATCTCACCGGTGTGCTGCGCACACTGCGTGCCGGAGCTGAACGCATGACCGAGGGCGGCGCTATGGTGGCGGTGTCCTCGATCGCCGGCGCGGTCTACGGGTGGGAGGGTCATGCTCACTACGCTGCGGCGAAAGCCGGCGTGCTCGGTCTGATTCGCAGTGTGGCTGTTGAACTGGGGCCGCAGGGCATTCGGGCCAATGCGGTCATTCCCGGACTTATCGAAACTCCGCAGTCACTCGACCCGGTCAATTCGCTGGGACCGGACGGACTCGCGCGAGCCGGCAAGGATATCCCCTGGGGTCGCGTGGGTACGCCGGCAGAAGTGGCCAGTGTCATCGCGTTTCTCACTTCGTCGCAGGCCGGGTACGTCACCGGGCAGTCCCTCATCGTTGACGGCGGACTCACCGTGAAAATGCGCGCCTAGATATGGAACAGAAATGACCCAGCACCATCGCGCGTCCACCGGCCGTGGAGTCGTCGTCACCGGCGGCAGTAGTGGAATCGGGCGGGCGATCGCCGAAGCTTTTGTTGCCAACGGGGACCGCGTGGTCGTACTCGATCGCGCGGGCACCGACAGTGACGCGATCAACGTCGACGTGTCGCAGGAAGACAGCGTGCGCGCGGCCTTCGCGACCGCTCGCCAACGGCTGGGCACCATTGACGTTCTGGTGAACAGTGCCGGCCTGCTCACCGAGTCACCACTGCAAGACATGACACTCGCCATGTGGAACGAGACTCTCTCGGTCGACCTCACCGGGGTGTTCCTGTGCTGCCGGGAGGTGGTGGGGGAGATGCGCCAACAGAAATGGGGCCGCATCATCAATATCGCCTCCCAGCTCGCCATCAAGGGCGGCACCGGCCTGAGCCATTATTCGGCGGCCAAGGCGGGGGTCGTGGCTCTGACTAAATCGCTGGCGCTTGAAGTTGCCAGCGACAACGTGCTCGTCAACAGCATCGCTCCCGGCCCGATCGAGACCCCGCTCGTGCAGGGCATCTCCGAAGATTGGAAGCGTGCCAAGCGCGCCGAATTGCCGCTTCGGCGGTTCGGCGTTGCGGCCGAAGTCGCCCCGACGGCGCTGCTGCTTGCCAGTGAGCCGGGAGGAAACCTCTATGTGGGGCAGACCCTCGGGCCCAACTCCGGCGACGTGATGCAGTAACTCGGGCCGTCAGGTCAGTCAGGAACCGAAAATGTGCGGAGCATGCGGCGCGACGGTCTACCCCGACCCGGTGATGGGCGCCGAAAACACCCTCAGAAATCGCATTCTGGTGGCGCAAACGGTGTCCTCTGTGTGTGCCGGCGTACCCGGCGCACCCCGCATCGCGGCGCTCGCCGCGGGATGGTCGGTGACCAGCGCGACCGGCGCGATCTCGTTGTGCCACACCGTTGCTGACATCTGGCGCGCGCTCCCCGTCCGAAGTGCGTCGGTGCTGCAGCACGCGCTCGAGGTGAGGGCGCTCGCCGAAGGGCCCGTGGGCCTTTCGGCGCGCGTCGTTGCCCTCGGGCTCGACCTGACGCGGCAGCGCGTGCTCATTGGGCCGCACCGCTGATCGACGGTGCGATAAGCCTGAGCACCGCACCAGCCGCGGCGTGGGCGGGGGGTACGGTGGCAGAACGACTAAGGAGAGCCATGACCCCGTCTGAACTGCTCATCGAAGAGTTTTCCCGTATCCAGGGATACGTCGGTGCGACCCTGAAAGATGCGACCGTTACCACCCTCACGTATCGAGCGGATGCCGACGCCAACACGATCGCCTGGCTCATCTGGCATCTGTCCCGCCTGCAGGACGACCATATCGCCGACCTGGCGGGCACCGAGCAGGTGTACACCGGGCAGGGGTGGGCCGAACGATTCGGCCTGCCGTTCGAGCCGAAGAGGATCGGCTATGGCTTCACCTCCGCCGAAGTCGCCGCCGTTCGCGCCGATGCGGACCTGCTCGGCGGCTACTATGACGCCGTGCACACCGCGACCCTCACCTATCTGGCGACCCTGGGCGCGGCGGACCTGGATCGGGTCGTCGACGCGTCCTGGACTCCCGCCGTCACCGTCGGCGTGCGCCTGGCGAGTGTGCTCTCCGACGACCTGCAGCACGCTGGCCAGGCCGCCTTCGTGCGCGGTCTCGCCGATCGCGCCGACGCCTGACCTGTGCGTCACCCAACACGTTGCGTTTGTTGATCTGGCGGAGAATGGGGCGTTGAACTCTGCGCACTACGAGCTTGGCGGAGAATGGGGGATTCGAACCCCCGAGGGCTTTCACCCAACACGCTTTCCAAGCGTGCGCCATAGGCCACTAGGCGAATTCTCCTGGCCGCCGTTTCAGTAAAGCAACGGCACCAGAGAATCTTACCTGTTTCCAGCGGATGCTGCCGCCACCGGCCAGACCGCGCTCGGTTGGCCACGCCCCACGCCGTACCCTAAACTGAGAACCGGCTCCTCGTGTGGCGCCACCTTGGCCAATTCCCCCAGGACGGAAACGTAGCAAGGGTAACCGGGCTCTGGCGGGTGCGCGAGGAGTCTTTTCTCTGCGTGGAAGCGCGGGGGCAACCAGGGCGGTGCTCGAGTGCCGAGGCGGCTGGGCCGGCGTTCTCGATTGAGAAGCGCAGGTGCACAGTGGTATCCGTGGGTGCTGTTGGACAGTCGAACGATGCGCGGCCAACCTAAAGATATGGAATACACCCAGCTTGGCCGCTCCGGCCTCAAGGTTTCTCGCCTCTGCCTCGGCACCATGAACTTCGGCCCGGAAACGGACCCGTCCGAATCGTTCGCCATTTTGGACGCCGCCCAGGCCGCGGGAATCAACTATGTCGATACCGCGAACGTTTACGGCGGTCGCCTCGGGAACGGCGCGACCGAGAAGATCGTCGGCGACTGGTTCGCCCAGGGCGGCGAGCGCCGCGACAAGACCGTGCTCGCCACCAAGCTCTACGGTGACATGACCGACTGGCCAAACAACGGCAAGCTCTCAGCCCTGAACATCCGTCGCGCCCTCGACGCGAGCCTCACCCGGCTCAAGACCGACTACATCGACGTGTACCAGTTTCACCACATCGACCGCAGCACCCCGTGGGACGAGATCTGGCAGGCCATGGAGACGGCCGTTGCGCAGGGGAAGATCCTCTACGCCGGCAGCAGCAACTTTGCCGGCTGGCACATTGCCACGGCCCAGGCCGAAGCGCGTCGACGCAATTTCACCGGACTGGTCAGCGAGCAGTCCATCTACAACCTGATCACCCGTGATATCGAGCTCGAGGTGCTGCCGGCCGCACAGGCCAACGGTATCGGCGTCATCGCCTGGTCCCCCCTGCAGGGCGGACTGCTCGGCGGAGTTCTCCGCCAGCAGCGAGACGGGAAGCGTCGCCTTTCCGACCATGCCGTGCACGCCCTCGCGACTCACCGCGACGCCATCGAGAAGTACGAAGACTTCGCCGCCGAACTCGGCCACGAACCCGGCGACGTCGCGCTCGCCTGGCTGCTGCACCAGGGCGGCGTCACCGCCCCGATCATCGGTCCGCGCACGCAGGACCAGCTGGCTGCGGGCATCCGCGCACTCGATGTGAAACTCGACGCGTCGGCACTGGCCCGCCTCGACGAGATCTTCCCCGGCAAGAAGAGCGCTCCGGAAGACTACGCATGGTGATGCGCGGGCTCGACGTCTTGTTCATCGGCGGTACCGGCGTGATCAGCGCTGCCGCCGCCGCACAAGCGGTCGCGACCGGGCACCATCTCACGGTGCTGAACCGGGCGACGACAACCCAGCGCCCGGTTCCCGCCGGTGTGGAGGTGCTCACGGCAGACGGGCGCAACCCGGCCTCGATCCGGGCTGCTGTGGGTCGGCGAACCTTCGATGTCGTCGTGGACTTCGTTGCCTTCACGGCCGAACACGTGGCTGCCGATATCGAGCTGTTCACGGGGCGCACGGGCCAGTTCGTGTTCATCAGCTCGGCGTCGGCCTACCAGAAGCCGCCGGCTCGACTGCCCATTCTGGAATCCACGCCACTTCGAAACCCCTACTCGCAGTACTCGAGGGACAAGATCGCCTGCGAAGACCTGTTGGTCGCGGCGTACCGCGAGCAGGGATTCCCGGTCACGATTGTGCGCCCGTCGCACACTTACGACCAGACCGCGATCCCGCTCACCGGCGGGTGGAGTGACATCGTCAGCATGCGCGCCGGTCGCCCCGTGCTGGTGCACGGTGACGGCACCTCGCTCTGGACGATCACGCACAGCACGGACTTCGCCAAAGCTTTTGTTGGGCTGTTCGGCCTGCCGCAGGCCATCGGCGACAGTTTCACCATCACCTCCGACGAATTTCTGCCGTGGAATAGGATCTACGAGCTGTACGCCGAGGCAGCGGGCGTGCCACTGCCCGAGCTGGTGCACGTGGCGTCGGAGACCATCGCGGCTGCGGTGCCGCATCTCGGCCCGGCACTGCTGGGCGACAGGGCGCATTCTGTCATCTTCGACAACAGCAAGATAAAGGCGCTCGTGCCCGATTTTGTCTGCACCACCCCGCTTGCTCTCGGCGCGCGCGACACCATCCGCTGGTACGACGCACACCCCGACGCGCAAATCAGAGACAAGGGCCTCGAGCGCAGTTTCGAGGCGCTCATTGACGCGGCGAGGACGAGGGCTTAGCAACCAGTAATAAGCGTTTCGGCTCAGGTGGCGGCGACCGAGCTGGCGTCGACCGAGCTGCCCGCAACCTGAACCGCCACGTTTGCCAAGAGCTGATCCAGGAACGCTCTGGCGGCCGGGCTCGGCTCGTCAGCGACGGCGACCGCGACACTCCACGTCGGCAGGCCGCCGGGCAGTTCGATCGTGCGCAGGGTTTCGGGACGCTTGGCGGCGAAGCTCGCCGGAACAATGGCGACCCCGAGGTTGTAGCCCACCAAATCCAGTAGAGGATGCACGTCGTTGACCTCCATCGCCGCCCGATAGTCGAATCCGGCTGCGGCACAGGCCCGTCGGGCAAGCACATGCGCGGCCCAACCGGACTGAAAACCGATCAGCGACTCGGTGCGCAAAGACTCCAGAGTGATCAAGGATCGGCCGGCCAGCGGATGGTCGGGGTGAGCGAGTACGACGAGTCTTTGCGTGCCGAGCTCGTGCAGGGTAACCCCTGGCGGGGTGGGACCGGTTTCGACGACGACCGCAATATCCGCTCGCCCGGTTGCGACGCTCTCGATGAGTTCGACCGAACCCGCGTAGCGCAGTCTGACCTCGACACCGCGGTTGACCGTGTGGAACTGCGCCAGCTCGGCGGGCAGGTCGATTGCACCGGCGCACGGTTCGGCCCCGACGGTGAGCCGGCCACGCATGAGACCACGAACGGCCGCGACCGCATTCTGCGCCGCGGCTGCGCTGGCCAGCGTGCGCAGGGCGTCCGCCAGAAGCGCCTGTCCGGCCGCGGTCAGTTCTACCCGTCGAGTGCTGCGGGCGAAGAGGGACATCCCGAGTTCACCTTCGAGGGCACGAATCGACGCCGAGAGGCCGGACTGTGAGATCTGTAAGAGGTCAGCGGCATGGGTGAAGTGACGTTCCTCGGCGACCGTAACGAAATGTTCAAGTTGACGGAGTTCCATTGAACGATCTTATGACTGGATCAGCTCGCGTTCAGAAGTAAATCTACTGGACTGTCACCAGAAGGTGGACGCCTCCGCGGCCAATGGGACCTTTGGCACTTGAGGCACGACCAAGGCTGAATAGGATGGAAGAAGAGCGGCTGCGTGGCCGCGAGACGATGCGGAGGACCGATGATCCACGATTCCGGCACCATGACCTGGCCTACGCGTGCACCCGCACCGCTGAGCCCGGAGGCCCTCGCGAGTATCGACGCCTGGTGGCGTGCCGCGAATTACCTGACCGTCGGCCAGATCTATCTGCTCGGCAACGCCCTGCTCACCGAGCCCCTCACCCGCGACCACGTCAAACCGCGCCTGCTCGGCCATTGGGGCACAACGCCCGGCCTCAACTTTCTCTACGCACACCTGAACCGCGCCATCCAGGAACGCAGCCAGAGCACCATCTACATCACCGGCCCGGGCCACGGCGGCCCCGGAATGGTCGCCAACGCCTACCTTGACGGCACCTACACCGAGGTCTACGCCGACATCGAACAGAGCGCCCGCGGCGTGCAGAAGCTGTTTCGCCAGTTCTCCTTCCCCGGCGGAATCCCCAGCCACGCCTCGCCCGAACTCCCCGGATCCATCCATGAGGGTGGCGAACTCGGCTATGCCCTCAGCCACGCCTACGGGGCCGCATTCGACAATCCGAACCTGCTCGTGGCCGCGGTGGTCGGTGACGGCGAGGCTGAAACCGGACCGCTCGCCACCAGCTGGCACTCCAACAAGTTCATCGACCCGATTCACGACGGCGTCGTGCTGCCCATTTTGCACCTCAACGGGTACAAGATCGCCAACCCCACCGTGCTCGCGCGCATCCCCGAAGACGAGCTGCTCGACCTCATGCGCGGCTACGGTCACACTCCGTACATCGTCTCTGGCGGGTTCGACGGCGAAGATCCGCTGCTCGTGCACGCCCGCATGGCCGAGACGCTCGACCTGGTGCTCAACCAGATCGCCGAGATCAAGGCAGCGGCGGCGAAGGCCGATAACAACAACGAGGATTTTGCCCGTCCGCGCTGGCCGATGATCATCCTGCGCACCCCCAAGGGCTGGACCTGTCCCGCCATCATCGACGGCGTGCAGGTGGAGAACACTTGGCGCGCCCACCAGGTTCCGCTCGCCAATGCCCGTGACACACCGGAGCACACGGCCCTGCTCGAAGAGTGGATGCTCTCCTACCGTCCCGCAGAGCTGTTCGACTCCACCGGTGCTCCCGTCGCACAAATCCGAGCTCTCGCCCCGGTCGGCCCCCTGCGCATGAGCGCCAACCCGGTCGTCAACGGCGGACTTCTGCGCCGCGACCTGCACCTGCCCGACTTTCGTGATTTCGCCGTCGACGTGCCAGAGCCGGCTGCAACGACGGATGAGGCCACGCGGGTGCTGGGCGGCTACCTGGCCGAAGTCATCCGCTTGAATCCCGACAACTTTCGCATCTTCGGGCCAGATGAAACCGCCTCGAACCGGCTGGCCCCGCCGGTCTACGAGGTGACCAGCAAACAGTGGGACGCCGAGATCCGTCCCGGTGACACGAACCTGGCGCGCGCCGGCCGCGTCATGGAGGTGTTGAGCGAGCACCAGTGCCAGGGTTGGCTCGAAGGCTACCTGCTCACCGGGCGGCATGGACTGTTCAACTGCTACGAAGCGTTCATTCACATCGTCGACTCGATGTTCAACCAGCACGCTAAATGGCTCAAGGTCACCGCCGATATTTCATGGCGGGCGCCGATCGCGAGCCTGAACTACCTGCTCAGTTCGCACGTCTGGCGGCAGGATCACAACGGGTTCAGCCACCAGGACCCCGGATTCATCGACCACGTCGTCAACAAGAGCGCCGACGTGGTGCGGGTCTACCTGCCCTTCGACGCGAATACGCTGCTGAGCACCTACGACCACTGCCTGCGCAGCGTCAACTATGTCAACGTGGTCGTGGCCGGCAAGCAGCCAGCGCCGAACCTGCTCACCATGACCGAGGCCGTCGCCCACTGCAACCGGGGGCTGGGCATCTTCGACTGGGCCGGCACTGAAATTGCCGGTCAGGAGCCCGATGTCGTGCTCGCCGCGGCCGGCGACGTTCCCACCCTCGAGGTGCTCGCCGCCGCCGAGATTCTGCGCGAAAACCTGCCGGATCTCAAGCTGCGGGTCGTGAACGTCGTCGACCTGATGCGCTTGCAGTCCGAGGACGACCATCCGCACGGCCTGAGCGACAGCGCCTTCGATGCCGTGTTCACGCCAGACAAGCCCATCATTTTCGCCTATCACGGCTACCCGTGGCTCATTCATCGGCTCACCTACAAGCGCCACGGCCACGAAAACCTGCACGCTCGCGGCTATAAGGAGAACGGCACCACGACGACCCCCTTCGACATGGTCATGCTCAACGACCTCGATCGGTATCACCTCGTCATGGACGTCATCGACCGCACCCCCGGCCTCGCCGCCCGCGCCGGCCTGCTCCGGCAGCAGATGCAGGACGCCCGCCTGGCCGCGCGCCAGTACACCCGGGACGTCGGCGAGGACCTGCCAGCGGTCACCGACTGGTCCTGGTCGAAGACGGATGCCGCGCCGCGCACCGACCAAACCGGCAGCGACAACATCTAGCTAGAACAAACTCACAGCCCACATACGCTTGAATGGACACCGTGGCTCGAAGCATCTATATCACCAGCGCCGAAGGTAATACCGGCAAATCTTCAATCGCTCTCGGCGTGCTCGACACGCTCACCCACCTGGTGGAGCGGGTCGGCGTATTTCGCCCTGTTGCCCGCACCGCGACCGAACCGGACTACGTCGTCGAGCTCCTGCTTCGCCACCTGCAGGCCAACGCCGGACCCGGTGCTGCGGCCGGGCAAACCTACGAGCAGAGCATCGGCGTCAGTTACGACGACGTCAACACCGATCCCGACGCGGCCCTGGCCCGTATCGTTGCGCGCTACAAAGCGATCGAAGCCAACTGCGACACTGTTGTCGTCATCGGAAGTGACTACACCGACGTCGGCAGCCCCACCGAACTCGCCTTCAACGCCCGCATCGCCGCGAACCTCGGCGCCCCGGTACTGCTCGTGCTCGGCGGCCGTGTTGGCCCCGGCGAGGGCGAACGCCTTGGCCAGAGCGACGCTCGCAGCGCCGTGGACATCGGACAGCAGACCGACGTCGCGCTGGCGGAATTGCGCGACGAACACGCATCCATTTTGGCGATCATCGTCAACCGCGCCGACCAAACGGTCCTGGCCGAAATTATCCAGTCGGTGCGCGCCACGACCAATGCCCAGCCGGCGCGCTCGGGCGGAGCCTTCGGCGTGCCGATCTGGGCTATTCCCGAAGACCCCTACCTTGTCGCACCGAGCATGCAGAGCATCATGGAGGCGACCGATGGCACCCTGATCAAGGGCGACCCGGCGCTGCTGGCCCGAGAGGCGCTCGGCGTTGTCGTGGCGGCCATGTCGATGGTCAACGTGCTGCCACGACTGATCGAAGGCGCTGTCGTCGTCGTGCCTGGCGACCGCGAGGATGTGCTGCTGGCCGTGCTGCTCGCCAACGCCTCCGCAACGTTCCCGTCGATCGCCGGCATCGTGCTCAACGGCGGCTTCGAACTCCCCGACCCTATCCAGCGGCTGATGGAGGGCCTCGCCCCATCCCTGCCGATCATTCGGACGTCGCTCGGTTCCTACGACACGACCATGCGCATCACCCGCACCCGCGGGAGGCTCGCCGCCGACTCGCAACGCAAACACGACACGGCGCTGGCCCTGTTCGAAACGTACGTCGACGCGGCCGCACTGCTCGATCGGCTCGATGTGAGCCGGGCCGAGGTCGTCACCCCGCTCATGTTCGAGTACACGCTGCTTGAACGGGCCCGGCAGAACCGGCAGCACATCGTGCTGCCCGAGGGGGAGGACGACCGCGTGCTGCGCGCCGCTGCCACCCTGCTGGCCCGCGATGTGGTCGAACTGACCATCCTCGGCGAGGAATTCGAGGTGCGCTCGCGCGCCATCGGCCTGGGGCTGGACATCTCCAAGGCCCACGTCGTGAGCCCCTACGACGACCTGCTGCGCATCAAGTTCGCGCAGGAATATATGCAATTGCGGGCACATAAGGGAATCACGCTCGACCAGGCCAACGAGACCGTCACCGACGTGAGCTACTTCGGTACCATGATGGTGCAGCAGGGTCTCGCTGACGGCATGGTCTCCGGTGCCACCCACACCACCGCGCACACCATCCGGCCGAGCTTCGAGATCATCAAGACCCAGGCCGGCGTCGGCGTCGTGTCGAGCGTGTTCCTCATGGCGCTCGCCGATCGCGTGCTGGTCTATGGCGACTGCGCCGTCATTCCGGTGCCCACGGCCGAGCAGCTCGCCGACATTGCCATTTCGGCTGCGGCGACGGCGGTGCAGTTCGGCATTGAGCCGCGCATCGCCATGCTGTCGTACTCCACCGGCAGTTCCGGCGAGGGCGCCGACGTCGAGAAGGTACGCGCCGCCACTGCCCTCGTGCGCGAGCGCCGGCCCGACCTGCTGGTCGAAGGTCCGATTCAGTACGATGCAGCAGCGGATGCCGCGGTCGCCGCCACCAAGATGCCCGGTTCCCGCGTGGCCGGCCGCGCCACGGTGTTCATCTTTCCCGACCTCAACACCGGCAACAACACCTACAAGGCGGTGCAGCGCAGCGCTGGCGCCGTCGCGATCGGCCCCGTGCTGCAGGGCCTGCGCAAGGCGATCAACGACCTCTCGCGCGGTGCCCTGGTGCAAGACATCGTCAACACCGTGGCGATCACGGCCATCCAGGCGGCCGGGCTTGTCTCCGCTGCGGACAGCGGCGCGCAGAGCAGTCCTGTCGTGGATGCCACACCCGCCGGGGCAACTCGGTGACTGCGGTTCTCGTCGTCAACTCCGGCTCGAGCTCGTTCAAATATCAGCTGATCGAAATGGACACCGAGACCACGTTGGCGAGCGGTCTGGTCGAGCGCATCGGCGAGCTCATGGGCGCGGCCGCACACTCTGTCGCCGGGGTGGCGGCGACTACCGCAGAGGCAGACGTCGCGTCGAAAACGCCAGGTTCGGCATCCGCTGATCAGACATGGCAGCGTGAGCTGCCTATTGCCGACCACACGGCCGGATTTGCCGTGATGCTCGAGGCGTTTGCGACCCACGGGCCGTCGCTCGCGGCCCACGCGCCGGTCGCCGTCGGGCACCGGGTCGTGCACGGCGGAGCGCGTTTCCACGAGCCGACCCTGGTGACGCCGCAGGTCGAGCGTGACATCGACGACCTGTCCGGGCTCGCGCCGCTGCACAATCCGGGCGCGCTGCAGGGCATCGTCGCGGCCGGTGAAGCTTTCGCCGATGTGCCGCACGTGGCCATCTTCGACACGGCGTTTCACCAGACGTTGCCTCCGGAGGCGTTCACCTACGCGATCAATGCCGACCTGGCGGAGCGCTTTCGCATTCGTCGCTATGGCTTTCACGGCACGAGCCACGGATTCGTGGCCCGCGAGGCGGCCAACTTTCTCGCGCGCCCGGTGACGGAGCTCAACCAGATCGTGCTGCACCTCGGCAACGGAGGCTCGGTCTGCGCGGTCGCCGGCGGCCGTTCGGTCGAGACCAGCATGGGCATGACGCCGCTCGAGGGACTCGTCATGGGCACCCGCTCCGGTGACATCGACCCCGGCGTGCTTTTTCACCTGCACCGCAGGGCCGGACTCGACTTCGATGACCTCGACACCCTGCTCAACCGCGGTAGCGGGCTGCTCGGCCTCACCGGACGCGGCGACTTGCGCGACGTCATGGAAGCCGCTACCGCCGGCGACGGGCCGTCGCAACTCGCGATCGACGTGTATGTGCACCGAATCAAGGGCTATATCGGGGCGTACTACGCGCAGCTCGGCCGGCTCGATGTGATCTCGTTCACGGCCGGTGTCGGGGAGAACGCGCCGCTCGTGCGCGAACGGTCGCTTGCCGGGCTGGACGCGCTGGGCATCCGCATCGATCCCGAGCGCAACACGGCCACCGAACGGGGCGCGCGTGTCATCAGCGCCGACGATTCCGCGGTCACGGTGCTGGTGATTCCCACCAACGAAGAGCTTGAGATCGCCCGCCAGACCTTGGCGACGGTGGGTTAGCCCGTTCGAACGGCCTGTCCCGGATCGACCGGATTTACGAGCAGGCACAGAACAGTTCAGCGGCGCGAGCGCGGGCGAGTGTCGGTGCGGGCAAGTACCATGGAGAACGTGGTTACCGCCCTGTATCGCCGCTATCGGCCAGAGACCTTTGCCGAGATGATCGGCCAGTCCCAAGTGACCGATCCGCTGATGACGGCGCTTCGCACCAACCGGGTGAATCATGCCTATTTGTTCAGTGGTCCGCGTGGCTGCGGAAAGACCACATCGGCGCGCATCCTGGCCCGCTGCCTGAACTGTGCTGAGGGTCCTACCGACACTCCCTGTGGTGTCTGCCCGAGCTGTGTGGAACTCGCCCGCGACGGCGGGGGCTCCCTCGACGTCGTCGAGATCGACGCGGCCAGCCACAACGGTGTCGACGACGCCCGCGATATTCGTGAGCGCGCTATTTTTGCGCCGGCCCGCGACCGCTACAAGATCTTCATCCTCGACGAGGCGCACATGGTCACGCCGCAGGGCTTCAACGCGCTGCTCAAGATCGTCGAAGAGCCGCCGGAACACGTGAAGTTCATTTTTGCGACCACTGAACCCGAAAAAGTGATCGGCACCATCCGTTCGCGCACCCATCACTACCCGTTTCGGCTGGTGCCGCCGGGACCGATGCTCGAATACGTGCAGCAGATGTGTGACACCGAGAAGATGGTCGTTGCCCCCGGGGTACTGCCACTCGTCGTGCGCGCCGGCGGCGGCTCGCCGCGCGATACTCTTTCGCTCCTGGACCAGCTCATGGCCGGGTCCGATGGGCAGTCCATTGAGTATGAGCGCGCCGTGGCACTGCTGGGCTACACGAGTGCGTCCCTGCTCGACGAGGCCGTTGAAGCCATCGGCGCGCGCGATCCAGCCGCCGCGTTCGATGCGGTCGACCGGGTCATCCAGACCGGGCAAGATCCGCGGCGGTTCGTTGAAGACCTGCTGGAACGCATGCGCGACCTCATTATCGTCGCGGCGACGAGCGTCGCGGGGGCGGCGGCCGTGCTGCGCGGTGTGCCGCAAGACGAACTCGAGCGCATGAACGTGCAGGCCGCCGCTTTTGGGGCGGCCGAACTCTCGCGGACCGCCGATATTCTCAACGCCGCGCTCACCGAGATGAGCGGGGCCACCTCGCCGCGCCTGCACCTCGAGCTGATGATCGCGCGCGCCTTGATTCCCGCGACCGATGACACGACCCGCGGCGCTTTGGCCCGGGTCGAGCGCCTTGAGCGTCGCATCGGCGTCGACGGTGTTGCTGCGGCGCCCGCCGTTGGTGGCTCGGCGAATTCCGCGGGATCTGTGCCGCCTGCCTCGGGCGCGCCGGTCTCGCCTCCTGTGGTGCACGCCTCCTCCGCGCCCTCACCGCTGGTCGAGCCCGCCAAGACCGGCGCACAGGGAATACTGCCCGTCTCCCAAGCGTCGCCATCCTCCGCGGCCGCAGCCTCGGCGCCGATCCTGTCTCCACAACCGCCAGTCGTGTCTCCACAACCGGTAGCCGAGTCTGCCACTTCGGGAACGCAGGCTGACCGCCCCGCTGTCGCCGCCGGCGCCCCGGTCACTCTGCAGCAGCTCAAGGACGCCTGGCCGGAGATTCTCGAAGCTGTCAAAAACGAGAAGACCACGGCGTGGCTCGTCGTTTACACCGCTCAGGTGCTCGGCCTGAACGGCGACGTGCTCGCCCTCTCGTTCCCAAGCCAAGCCGACGTCGAGAGCTTCAAGCAGCAAAAGGTTCCCGGAATGGGAACCAGCGATTTTCTGCGCACGGCGATCGTCGCCGTGCTCGGCCTGCGGGTCAAGTTCATCGCGCGCGTTGAAGCGAGCCGTGAGACCTCCTCGCCCAGCGCGTCGTCCAGCGCCTCGCCGACCGTCACCGCGGAGCCTGCGCCAGCGGACCCCGCACTCGAATCAACCGCAATTGCAGCACCCGCCGCTGATGCGCTCGAAGCGGCTGAGCCAGATCCACTGGGTGCGGTTTCGGCGGCATCCCGGTCAGCCGTGCCGACTGCAGCGGTGCGGACTGCAGCCATACCGACTGCACGTGGGGCAGTTGCGACGCCGCGCACGGCGTCCGTTCCGGCCGCTGCTGCGCGCGAGGTAGCATCGCCGGGCGCAGGCGCGTCACCGGTCGCCGCATCAACCAGTGGGTGGGCCACCGTGGCCATTCCCGGTTCGCCCAATGGTCCGGCAATACCCGTTATCGCCGACGAGACAACGGATGCCACGGCCGACGCCGCTGCGCCGGTTTCGACGCCTGCCCCGGTCCCGACCTCGTCGTCCGCGTCCGCGACCTCAGTTGCGACTTCCGGGGCTGCGACTTCCGGGGCTGCAAACTCCGCGGTGCCTGACGCCTCGACCGCCGCGCCGTTTGCCGCGCCGCAGCGTCACGACGAGCCACCGTTTGACGACGTACCGCCACCGTTCGATGACGACGTTCCCCCCGAGATGGACGCACCCGCCGACGAACGTGTGCCGAACTACGCGGGGCAGGCCGAGGCATCAGCCGTGCAGACGAACGCCGTGCAGCCGAACGCCGTCCAGCCCAGCGCGCAGCGTGGCCGGCAGCACCCGAATGCCGGCCAGCGCGGCGCCCCAAAAGATCCGTCGCGGGCGCCGTCGTTCGCGACGAAGCAGCGCTACGGCGAGGCCGTCGTGCGCGAGATACTCGGCGCCACCTTCATCGAAGAACAGCCGTACACTGCGGCGCCCCGAACCAGAAACGACTACTAGACCATGTATGAAGGCATCGTTCAGGAACTGATCGACGAGCTCGGCCAGCTTCCGGGTATCGGCCCCAAGTCAGCCCAGCGCATCGCGTTCCACATTCTGCAGACCGAGAAGTTCGACGTGACCCGGCTGGCGAACGTGCTGCTCGAGGTGCGCGACAAGGTGCGATTCTGTGAAATTTGTGGCAATGTTTCCGAGCAGCCGACCTGTCTCATCTGCCGCGACCCACGTCGCGACCCCACGTCGATCTGCGTGGTGGAAGAGGCCAAAGACGTCGTAGCGATAGAACGCACCCGCGAGTTCAAGGGGCTGTACCACGTGCTCGGCGGCGCCATCAGCCCGATCGACGGCGTCGGCCCCGACGACCTGCGCATCCGCCAGCTGATGCAGCGTCTCGCCGACAACACCGTGCAAGAGGTGATCATCGCGACCGACCCGAACCTCGAGGGGGAGGCCACCGCGACCTACCTGTCGCGCCTGCTCACAACCCTCGAGATCAAGGTGACCCGCCTCGCCTCCGGTCTTCCGGTGGGCGGCGATCTCGAGTACGCCGACGAGGTCACCCTCGGCCGCGCGTTCGAGGGCCGCCGCGAGGTCGCGCACTAGCCACTTCCGCCCGCCCCATCCTGCAGCGCAGCGTCACATGGCACCGATTCCGAGCGCCAGCATTTAGGATGGAACCTTGGACGGGGCGCGCATCATCGGCCCGCAAACCCCCATCTCAGGAGTCACATGAGCTTGATCGTGCAGAAGTTTGGCGGGTCATCCGTCGCCGATGCCGAAAGTATCAAGAGGGTCGCTAAGCGCATCGTCGACACCCGCAGGGCTGGCAATGAGGTCGTCGTCGCCGTCTCGGCGATGGGTGACAGCACTGACGAACTGCTCGACCTCGCCCACCAGGTCACCCCGCTCCCCGCCCCGCGCGAACTCGACATGCTGCTCACGGCCGGTGAACGCATCTCGATGGCGCTGCTCGCGATGGCCATCAAAAGCCTTGGCTACGACGCACGCTCTTTCACCGGAAGCCAGGCCGGCATGATCACGGATGCCCGGCACGGTTCGGCGCGTATCGTCGACGTCACACCGGGGCGTATCCGCTCGGCGCTCGACGAGGGCGCCGTCGCCATCGTTGCCGGTTTCCAGGGTTTCAACCGCGACACCAAAGACATCACCACCCTTGGACGGGGGGGCTCAGACACCACCGCCGTCGCTCTCGCCGCTGCCCTCGGCGCTGACATCTGCGAGATCTACACCGATGTCGATGGCGTCTTCACAGCGGATCCGCGCGTCGTTCCCCGCGCTCGCAAACTCGAGCGCGTCACGAGCGAAGAGATGCTGGAACTCGCCGCTGCGGGGGCCAAGGTTCTGTATATTCGCGCTGTGGAATATGCGCGCCGCCACGGCGTCACGCTCCACGTGCGCTCCTCGTTCAACAACAACACCGGCACCATCGTGTACAACGCCGTGACCGCGCGAGAAAAAGGAGAAATCGTGGAAGAGCCAATCATCGCCGGAATCGCCGCTGACTTGAGCGAGGCGAAGGTCACCGTGGTCGGTGTGCCCGACATCCCGGGCAAGGCGGCGCTCATTTTCAAGATCGTCGCGCGCACCAATGCCAACGTCGACATGATCGTGCAGAACGTGTCGGCTGCCGCCACCGGGCTCACCGACATCTCGTTCACGCTGCCTAAGTCGG
The DNA here is from genome assembly GCF_002929825.1 of Cryobacterium sp. Y29. Classification (GTDB taxonomy): domain Bacteria; phylum Actinomycetota; class Actinomycetes; order Actinomycetales; family Microbacteriaceae; genus Cryobacterium. The sequence continues at coordinate 18,077 of NZ_PJJN01000033.1, read as the reverse complement.
AAGGGGAGCGGGTACTCACCGCGCTGACCAATGAGAAGGACCTCATCGGTTTCGCGAGCCTGCAATACGACGACCAGATCGCCAAGCTCGCCCTGGTCGGCGGTGGCATGCGCACCAATACCGGAGTATCGGCGAAACTATTCGAGGCCCTCTATGAGTCCGGAATCAACATCGAGATGATTTCCACGAGCGAGATCCGCATCTCGGTGGTCACCCGGGCCGACACCATCAACGAAGCCCTCCGCGTGGTACACACCGCGTTCGGGCTCGACGGCGAGATCGAGGCCGTCGTGCACGGCGGCTCCGGCCGCTAGCCCCTCGACAGCATGAAGTGCCCGTGAGGGCGAACGACGTTAGGAAACACACGTGACCACCTCAGCCAACACAGCCGGTATCAACATCGGCATCGTCGGAGCCACCGGACAGGTCGGCGCCGTGGTGCGGCGCCTGCTCGAGGAGCGCGATTTTCCGGTCAAGAGCATCCGCTTCTTCGCCTCGGCCCGCTCGGCCGGCACTACCCTCACCTTCAAGGGTGAGCCCATCACGATCGAAGACGCCTCGATCGCCGACCCCACCGGGCTCGACGTGGCCATCTTCTCGGCCGGCGCCACCCTTTCGAAGGCCCAGGCCCCGCGCTTCGCCGCGGCCGGCGTGCTCGTCGTCGACAACTCCTCGGGCTGGCGCATGGACCCCGACGTTCCGCTGGTCGTCAGCGAGGTCAACCCCGAAGCCATCAAGCGAGCCGTCAAGGGCATTATCGCCAACCCGAACTGCACCACCATGGCAGCTATGCCCGTGCTCAAAGTTCTGCACGATGAGGCCGGCCTCAAACGGCTCATCGTCAGTACCTATCAGGCGGTGTCCGGCAGCGGCCTGGCCGGCGCGTTCGAGCTGGCCAGCCAGGTGCGCGTCGCCGCGCAAGACGAAAATCTATTCCAGCTCGTGCACGACGGTAGCGCGGTGACCCTGCCCGAGCCCACCATCTACGCCCGTCCGATCGCGTTCGACGTGATTCCGCTGGCCGGCTCCATTGTTGATGACGGCCAGTTCGAGACCGACGAAGAGAAGAAGCTGCGCAATGAGAGCCGCAAGATTCTCGCCTTGCCCGAGCTGCTCGTTTCGGGAACCTGCGTGCGCGTACCTGTGTTCACCGGCCACTCCCTATCGATCAACGTCGAGTTCGCCAAGCCGATCAGCGTTGCCCGCGCCCAGGAATTACTCAAAACCGCCCCTGGCGTCGAACTGACCGACATCCCCACCCCGCTGCAGGCTGCCGGTCAGGACGCCAGCTTCGTCGGTCGCATCCGTCAGGACGAAGGCGTAGCGGATGGCCGTGGCCTCGCCCTCTTCATCAGTAACGACAACCTCCGCAAGGGTGCAGCACTAAATGCCGTGCAGATCGCCGAGCTCATCGCGGTAGACCTCGTCGTAGCCTAACCTCGACGCGCACGCGCACCGGCCCGGTTCCGCTGGTGCGGCCGAACTCTGAACCCCGTTGGTTACCAAAGCCCTATCGACCGGTCGCGACGACATCCCGTCCGGCGCCCCGTTCCAAGAAAAGTCGCCTAGGTCTTGACTGCGGGAGTCGAACCGGGGGTGTTGGGCGTGCTGCAGCGCGTCTCCTTCGGCGTGTTCAGGGTCGTGGCTTTGGTGGTCATCACGGAGGCAGTCGTCGCCGTTCTGGCGCTTCTCGGTCAGCCCGGTGTGGCCGCGCTTGGGCCGGACTCACAGCGAAGGCGAACACCGACCCGCTCACCGGCTTGCCCAACCATGGCGCCTTCCAGGAGGCCCTGGACACCATCAACAGCACCCGCAGCGACGCAGAAGCCATCGCCGGCTGCTCCTGGACCTTGACGATTTCAAACGCCTCATCGACACCGACGGGCATCAGGTGCGCGCAGCTCTCGCGCACGAAACGGTCTGGTCAGGTAGTCGTCAGCGCTGGCTTCCAGGCCCTGGAGGGTGTCGATTTCGTCGTCGCGGGCAGTGAGCATGACGAGGTAGGTCGGGCTGAACGCACGGACACGCTTGGCCGTTTCGAAGGCGTCCATACCGGTCATGCTCACGTCGAGGGTCGTGACGATCGGATCGTAGGCGCGTACTACGGCGATACCGTCGAGGCTGTCGCTCGTGGCGAGTGTCTCGAACCCGGCCTGGGCGAGCACGGCCTCCAGCAGGTTACGAATGTCTGCGTCGTCTTCGATGATGATGACGGCGACGCGCTACTCGGGTTTTTCTGACCGAATACGCTCCGGTACCCCGCTAAGTTGGCAGATCCTCGCCGAGGTGACTTATGTTGTGTGAACATACAGACCGTTCCGACCCCGGTCGAGAATCACTGCGACCATCGGCCCGCTTCTGCCAGGGAGTGGGCTCTGGGCGGTGATCGACCTCGTTGTCCGCTGCGTCGCGAAAGTAGCCGTGATGCGGTGCTGCGCGCCCTGCGAGCACCTCAACGCGCCCGCTCGCCGATAGGTGTGGGCCGCCGCGGGGCAGGACGGCACGGTAGGGCGCATCCGCTGGCAGCGATACACTCAAAAGTGTGAATTCTCAGGGAACCGTCGACGTAGTCCTCATTGGTGGCGGCATCATGAGCGCCACCCTCGGCATACTCCTGAAGGAGTTGCAGCCCGACTGGCGCATCGAGGTGTACGAGCGTCTCGGCGAACTTGCCCAGGAGAGCTCGAATCCGTGGAACAACGCCGGCACCGGCCATGCCGGCCTGTGCGAGCTCAACTACATGCCGCAGGCACCCGACGGTTCGGTCACGGCCGACAAGGCCGTCGTCATCAACGAGCAGTTTCAGATCAGCCGCCAGCTGTGGGCCCACCTCGTTTCCATCGGCGCCCTGCCGGAGCCGAACAAGTTCATCAACTCCACCCCGCACATGACTTTCGTGCACGGCAAAGCCAACGTGGAGTACCTGCGCAAACGTCATGCCGTGCTGGCCACCCAGCCGTTGTTCTCCGGCATGGAGTTCAGCGACGACGCCGCGAAGATCGGTACGTGGACGCCCCTGCTCACCCGCAAACGCCCGGCCGGCCAGAAGATTGCCGCGACGCGCATCGTGAGCGGAACCGACGTGGACTTCGGCGCCCTCACCCGGTTCATGTTCGACACCCTCGAACGACAGGGGGTGACGATGCACATGAACGAGCAGGTCGTCGGTCTCAAGCACAAAGCGGATGGCACCTGGAACCTCAAACTGCTGCGCCAGGTCGGCCAGACCCGCACCAGCATCAATGCCCGCTTCGTCTTCGTCGGCGCCGGCGGTGGAGCCCTGGCGCTGCTGCAGCAGAGTGGAATCCCCGAGATCAAGGGTTTCGGCGGATTTCCGATCAGCGGCCAGTTTCTGCGCACCACCAATCCGAAGCTCGTCGCCCAGCACCAGGCCAAGGTATACGGCAAGGCAGCCAAGGGCGCGCCGCCCATGTCGGTGCCGCACCTCGATACCCGCATGGTCGACGGCGAAATGTCGCTGTTGTTCGGCCCGTACGCCGGTTTCAGCCCGAAGTTCTTGAAGACAAGCACCTGGTTCGACCTTCCGTTCTCGATTCGTACGCACAACCTCGGCCCCATGCTCGCCGTCGCGCGTCACAACTTCGACTTGATGAAATACCTTCTCGGCGAGGTATTCGCCTCGCGAAACGCCAAACTCAAGGCCCTGCGCGAGTTCATTCCCGCTGCGGTCTCGGACGACTGGGAGCTCATCACCGCCGGCCAGCGCGTGCAGGTCATGAAGCACGACGCCAAGCTCGGCGGAGTGCTGCAGTTCGGCACCGAGGTCATCGCGTCCGCTGATGGGTCGATCGCCGGCCTGCTGGGTGCCTCGCCGGGAGCCTCGACGGCCGCGCCGATCATGGTGGACTTGCTGGCCCGCTGCTTCCCCGACCGCATCGAGGGCTGGAAGCCGCGTATCCGTCAGATGATCCCCAGTTACGGCACCAAACTCTCTGACGACCCTGCCGCGGCCGCGGCGTCGCTGGCCGCCACCGCTGAGGTCCTGCACCTGAGCAACTAGCTGTCCGGCACCCGCCGGGTGGGCCTCTAGGTGGCTTTCGCCTGTTCGGCTACTGTTCGGCTACTGCTGGGCCTCTGCTGGGTGGCCGGCGAGGTGCATAACTCCTGCAATCTGCGGGCCGCTACCTGAGCTCCCGCGTGATCACGGGGGAGCCTCGTCGTGCCTGGAACAAATTGCAGGAGTTATGCGCCTGAGAGAAGTTCGCCGGAGGGCTTTGCAGGAATTATGCACGGGCGGTGTCTTGGACTGACGTGAGAGTTTTGGAGGTGCGCCCGGTCAACCCTTTGATCAAGGCAGTCAGCTGATGTCTACCCGCTGATGTCTACTTGAGGCTCGGAACGGCCCGGAGGCGGCAAGTGGATCCGAACATTGGCGTTTCGGATGCGGAAACCTGCACGTATCGCAGCACGGCATCCTTCATCTCGCACCGACCGAGTGGTGGGTGCGGGATCCGAAAATTCTTGACGGTGACCCGGCCGCCCTGCGGAGAATGATCGAGCAGAGAGGGGGAGCCTTCGAAGTGACGAAGCTCGGAGTGCTCACGACGAGGTCGTTTACTCCTCGTTCGACCGGGCTGAGACGAGCTTTCTGGTGCGGGGCGCATTGGCGGCTCCAGCGGTATTGCAGCCGGTTTAGCCGGCCGGTTCACGCACAGCGGAGTTGCCGATGCGACGGGCCCGCGCGACACGACGGGCCCGCGCGACACGACGCGCGTGCCCGCGTACCGGCAGGGAGCCCGTATGCCGACACAGAGCCCGCGTACCGGCAGGGAGCCCGCGTACCGGCACAGAGCCCGCGTACCGGCACAGAGCCCGCGTGGCCGCCGACTCCCCGGTGGTCTAAATGACGTGGCTCCCGTCATCCGCTTTCGGGGTGGTCCGAGTCTCTTCTTTCTTGACGGATGCCTCCGTGCGATCCAACAGATCGCTCACCTTGGTCTGCGCCACGGATGCCGCGTCGCGCGCAATGGTCTCGGCCTGCGAGACAACCTTCTGCGTGGTGGGGTCTCCCCAGAGCCGGCGGGCGTTCGCGCTCAGGCGATCGTAGGCCTGGCGGCCAGCCTTGGATCCGAGCACGAAGCCCGTTGCGGTACCGGCGAGGAACAGGAATTTGCCTTTCATGGGGACTCCTTCAGGTTGCGGGTTTTAGGCCCTGGCTTCGGCGCGGGTGGGATCGTCGTCATCCGCGCCGTGGGTTCGGCGCGGGTGGGATCATCGCCATCCACGTCGCGGCCGATCAGATCAGGGTTCGAGGGGTCGTCGACCGGGTCTACGTCGTCGAGGTTCACCTCGTTGTCGCGGTTGTCCTGGTCGTCGTCATTGTCGGTGTCGCTGTCCGGCTCGACCGCGGCTGCGACAGCGGCTTCTCCCGCAGTCGACCCATCGACGCTCGGAGCTGGACCGTCCGGGCCGGTACTCGCACTCGCGACCGGCGCGGTCGGTTTGGGGTGTCCCCTGGAAGAACCGTCCGGTTTCCCGGCAGACCCCGCGTGTTCCGCGTCGGGGCCATCGGGGCCGTCCGGTCCCACGAGCTGGTCGGGATTGGTCGGTGTGCTCGGCGGCTCCGGAATATTGAGCGGCGGCTCTTCAACGGGATCAGAATCGTGGGTCACGGGCATACCTTTCTCAATGACCATAGCTGCGCCTAGTCCGGCGACGTTTAAGTTATACCCCGAACGGGGGACATCCACTAAAAATGGCTCGCGCTGCCGGCGCGACAATGTGCCGCGTGACTTTTTGCTCACTCCGTGTCGCCGAGCAGAAGTGCACGCAGGGCTGTTTCGACCGATACCCGGCTGGCCGGGTCGATGGTTTCACCCGCGCGAAACAGATCGACGACGCGCGGATCGACGTAACTCGTGCGGGCGATCGCCGGCGTGTTGCCGAGCGCATCGGCGGCCTGCCGCATCGCTTCGGCGATGGCGCGGTCATCGGAGCGTCGGCTGCGCGTTGCCGCGCGTGGTGGCCGCGCAGTGGATGCCGGGGACGCAGTAAACGAGGTGGGCACGCTGTTGGGGCCCTTCCCACCGGTCGGCCCCCTGGCAGCCGGCCCAGCCGGTTGCGCGCTGGCCGCCAGGCTCTCCGTCAAACTCTGAGCCAGGCTCTGCGCGGCAGCAATCGTGCCTCGTAGGGTACGAAAGTCCTTTGCGGTGAACTCGCCGCCGGTGCGTTCCCTGATGAAATCGTTGATGTCAGAGGCCGAGACGACGTCCTCGACGTCATCTAATACCCAGGACAGCAGGGGTGCGGCCGGCCGTTCGCGCAGCCGGGCACGCAGGTAGGTGGCGAGGTCAGCATCCGTTATTACGCCCTCGAACTGCTGCCCACTCTTGGCCGGGAAATTAAGCCTGACCTCGTCGCCGCGTACCGTGACGTGCGAGCAGAGCAGGGTCGAGAGTCCGTGGCTGCCGTAGGTGTCGGCATAGCGCTCGCTACCGATGCGCAGTGAGGCCAGGTCGAGCATGCGAAATGCCGCGGCGAGCGCCCGAATACGCGGCGGGCCGTCGCCGCGCAACTCACGGGTGACCTGGCCGCGCACCCGCGGCAAAGACGAGGCCAACTGCAGCGCGCGCTCGAACTTGAGGCGGTCCTTTTGTTCACGCCAGGCCGGGTGGTAGATGTACTGGCGGCGCTCGGCGGCATCGATGCCGATCGCCTGGATATGACCGTTCGGATGCGGCGAGATCCACACGTCATTCCACGCTGGGGGGATAGCGAGGGCCGCGAACCGCTGCCGCAGCTTTGCGTCGGTGATTTGTTGCCCGGCCGGGTCGCGATAGCTGAACCCCGTGCCCGCCCGCCTCCGGGAATAGCCAGGTCGGGTCGGGTCGCTGCGTCGTAACCGGGTCATGCGGATCCCCTCTCTGTCTGCCTGCCCGGAAGAGTAGTGCGAATCACCCGCGAACGGATGCGGCTGTCCCGTCTCGCGGGTGGCGCCGTACGTTAAGCCTCGCGGCACTCGTTAGAACGCGCGGCACTCCGTGTTAGAGGTGCCCGCTTTCCGAACGAGTGCCGCGAAGGGGCAGCGCGCGCGGGGCGGCCGCCGGCATTCGTTTCACTCCGAATATGTTGCGCAGCACTTGCATTTGAATAGTACTTATGTTCGACTAGTTGCATGCGGTGGAGCTCACAGGAATTACAGACCGAACAAGTCGGCGCGCTGCCGGGACTCGCCCGCCTGAACAACCTGGTGCGCAGCGTGCAGACGCCCGAGTTCGCGGGAATCACGTTCCACGAGATCCTGTGCAAGTCGGCGCTCAACCATGTTCCCGGCCAGAGCACGATGCCGTTTGGCTACACGATCAACCCCTACCGCGGCTGTTCACACGCCTGCACCTACTGCTTTGCACGCACCACGCACCCATACCTCGACCTCGACGCCGGCAAAGATTTCGACAGCGAGATCATCGTGAAGGTCAACGTGGCCGAGGTCTTGAGGAAAGAACTCGCCAAGCCGACGTGGGGCCGGCATCCAGTGGCACTTGGCACCAACACTGACCCCTACCAGCGCGCGGAGGGGCGCTACCGCCTCATGCCCGGCATCATTGCGGCCCTCGCCGACAGCAAGACGCCCATCTCCATTCTCACCAAAGGCACGCTGCTACGCCGCGACCTCGACCTGCTCGTGGAGGCGAGCGAACACGTTCCGGTGGACCTGGCCATGTCGATCGCAATCTACGATGACGAGTTGCAGCAGTCGGTCGAGCCCGGAACCCCCACCACCAAGGCGCGCCTCGCCACGGTCACCGCGGTCCGCGAACGCGGACTCGACTGCGGCGTCTTTCTGATGCCGATTTTGCCCTTTCTCACCGACACCCGCGCCCACCTCGACGAGGCGCTGCGACGGGCCAAGGCCGCCGGTGCCACGAGCGTGCTCTACTCGGGACTCAACCTCAAACCAGCCGTCAAAGACTGGTACCTGCTGTGGCTCGCGCGCGAGCATCCGGAACTCGTTGGCCGTTATCGGGAACTCTACGCCGGCGGCCAATACGCGCCCAAGGAGTACCGCACGTGGCTCGCCGCCCGCATCAAACCTCTCATTCGTGCGCACGGCCTGGAGCGTGGAATCGTCGACCCAGCCACCGGTGGCGTGCGGTCGAGTGCCCTTCCGACCTCCCCAGAGCGGATGCCAACGTCCGGCTCCCGCACGCCCGCGCTACGCCCGCCCTTGGCAGGGCCGCGTGTGCCGGCCGCGCCGCGTGTGCCGGCCGCGTCAAGTGGACGGGGCCCGGGCCCGGACCGTGGGCCCAGTTTAGAAACTGCGCCCACGGCCATAACGTGGGCCCGCCCTGCGGAGGCGCCCCGATCGCTGATCGCGGCGGAGCTTCCGCCCGATCTGGCGCCGACCCTGTTCTGACTCCGTTCCGGACGGGGCCCGGGCCCGGACCGTGGGCCCAGCTTAGAAACTGGGCCCGGGGCCATAACGTGGGCCCGGCGAGCGGATGCCGCCAACGCCCACCCCAAGCACCCCAACAGCACCCTCGCTCAACCACCGCCCACCCCCGGTGGCATACTGAACACGGGGGAAATATGTCTCTAGGGTTACCCGGCCACCTGGTCCAGTTGACGCTCGCGCGCGCCCTCGCGCGGGCCGCACACTGGTTTGCGCTGACCTGCCTCATGGCCGCAGTCGTCTCGGTTGCCATTCTTAGTCTGCACAGTCCTGAACTTTGGGTGACAGTCGGGGTCGTCGTGGCTATGGGCGCCCTGCTCGTGCTCTTCACCCGGCACCGCCGCATTGCATTCGCGGTCGCCTACCTTGTCGTGGGAACCCTCGGCGTCTACGTGTTCACCACGACCGTGCTCGACGTCCCAGAGGCATTCCCAGCGTCGAATATGTTCCTCGTTGCCATGCCCAAGATGGCGCTCGTCATGGTCGGCGGCGCCGGAATCAGCGCGGTCGGCGGCGTGCTCTGGAGTACAGCCGCCTTCATTCTCGCCGAGGCCTCCGCTTTCCTTGCCATCCTCACCACCACCGTGCCCTACCGGCCCGATCTGTTCACCCTGTCCACCTACCTCGTGTTGGTCGGCGCCATGGTGCTCGCCGGAATCGACCGTCGGGCCAGCAACGCCGCCCAGCCCGCGATCCACCGCGCAGTGCAAGACAGCGCCAACCGGCAGCTGCGTGATGCCCTCGATACCCGCGCCATTGCCCTACTCAACGACACGACGGTGGCTCAGCTCGTCGCGCTGTCGCTCGCCGAGCCCGGAGCACTTTCAGCGGGCCTCACCGCGAGCCTCAAATACACTCTGACCACCCTGCACGACACCAACTGGCTGACCGACATCGACGCCCGCACCAACACCGCCCTGCAACCGACCGACACCCAGAAGTTGCATAGCGACGCGTGGCTCTCCAGCGCCGTGTACACCGCCATCGAACGCAGCCGTGACCGCGGACTCGTCGTCGAGGTCACCGGTGACCGCGACGCCCTCGCCCGCCTCGACGCCGGAAGCGACCGCGACGTCGGCCTCGCCGTGCAGCACTGCCTCGTCAACGTCATCCTGCACGCCGGCGTCGCCTCCGCCGAGGTTGCCGTTGAATCCGACCTGAGCACTATTTCACTCCTTATAACGGATGCGGGCCGCGGCTTCACCGAATCGGAATCCGCATCCGACCGCCTCGGTATCCGCCAGTCCGTGCGGCGCCGTATCGAACAACTCGGCGGATCCGTATTGATCTGGAGCAGGCCGGGCGCCGGCACGAACGTGCGCCTGACGGTGCCGGCGGCACAGATACAGCCCGAGGATCAGCCGAACCGTTTCAAACGGCCCGCTGCATGACCCGCGCGACCCCCACTCCGCGTCGGCCGCGCGCGCCGGCATCCGCTTCTCAGCAGCGGCTCGACCCGATCGGAGGCCTTGCCGCCTGGCCGCTCGCCCCGGTTGTCTCCGCCATCGTCGTCACCTACGCCGTCGTCGCGACGATCTCGCGCATGCATGAGATTTTGCTCATAGGGCTCGCGGTGGTGTCCGTTGGCGTGCTCATGATCGCGGCCGCAGTGCTCGTCTGGGCTGCTCGTCCCGACCTGGCCCCGTTCACCCGCATCCGCGCCATCGTGATCGTGGCATTGGGGCTCGCGGCGCACCTGCTCGCCGCGGCGAGTACCTGGCAGTTCAACGGCATGATCCAGGACGACTTCGCCCCGATCGGACTCGGCCTGCTGCTCTTGGCCCTCGCGCCGTTCCGGCCGTGGAAAGAGATCCTCGTGCTCGGCGGCTCGTCCGCCACGGTAGTGGGCATCACGGCCCTGGTTCAGTCACCGTTCCTCGGTGTGCCGACGTCGCCCGTTTTGTTCGCCATCATCGCTATGACGCAGGTACTCGCGCCCGCCCTGGCCTCCGCCGCCTACTCTCGACAGGTCGTCAACTCCATTCACCGCTGGCAAACGGATGCCCGCCGCGCCATCCGCGCGCGCACGGAAGAGAACCGCGGCCCCCTCGCGCACGAGGTGGTGGACCATCGCCTGACCAATCTCGGCGCCGATGTACTCCCCTTTTTGGCCGACGTCCTCGTTCGGCAAGAGCTCACTGCCGCCGACATCAAACGCGCACGCTCCCTCGCCTTTCAGGTGCGGCGGGTGCTCGTGGCCGAGGTCGACCACACCTGGCTCGACGACCTCATCGGACGCGAACGCATCGGCCTCACCGATCGTGGCCTCGATCCGCTCTGCGTCATCGCCGACCCCGACCGTCGAGCGACCGCTTTCGACTCCGACCAGCGCGCCGCCGCTGGCGCCATGATCGTGGCTCTCTGCACTCTCAAGGGATTCGACCCGACCAGCCTTGTCGTGCAGATCGACGGATCCGGCGAGGGCCCGACCGATACCGCCCAGGTTACCCAGGCCTTCGGACTGCGCGGAGCCCTTCCCATGCCGGCTACCGACACCACGACCATTGCCATCGTCACCGCCGCCCAGGAGCAGGCATCCGCGCAGGCCCGCACCCAGGCGCGTGCCCAAGCGCAGCTGCATTCCCAGATACGATCCCGCCGAGACGACCGCGACGTAGACACCATCACCATCCAGGTCGTAATCTCACTGCCGCCGTACCAGCGCCGCCGCGCCCTGCGCCCATACCTCAGCGTGCTGCGCGCCGTGTTCACCCGGGTACGGGTGACCAGTCGGCATGCGCTGCTCGCGCTAGAATTTAGCGCTGAACGCACCACGATCAAAGGCATCGAATAATGGCAAAACTGTACTTTCGATACGGCGCCATGAACAGCGGTAAAAGCACGTCCATGCTTCAGGCGGCCTATAACTATGAGGAACGCGGCCACCATGTGCTGCTGGCCAAGCCGAGCGTCGATACCAAGGGCGACCGCGGCATCCTCTCCCGTCTCGGCGTCACCAGAACCGTCGATTTTCTGCTCACTCCCGAGACGGATGCGTACGCCGCGTTCGAGCAGCACCGCGCGCAGGTTCTGCACAGGTCCGGCCGGGACGTGAGCGCGCTGCTGCTCGATGAGGCTCAGTTTCTTACCGAAACCCAGGTCGATGACCTGCTGCGCATCGCGATTTTAGAGAACGTGCCCGTGCTGGCCTACGGCATCCGCACAGACTTTCAGACCGTCGCTTTTCCCGGCAGTCGCCGGCTGCTCGAAGTTTCTCACAGCCTCGAAGAGCTCAAGACCATCTGCCGGTGCGGACGCAAGGCCGTGTTCAACGGTCGCAAGATCGACGGCGTCTTCGTGTTCGACGGCGACCAGGTAGCCATTGATGGCGAAGAAGTCACCTACGAGTCACTCTGCGGCAGTTGTTACCTCGATGAGAGCCACGGCGTGCTGAACAATCGCAGCCGGCCAGCGCCCGAATAAGGCCAGTAAAGCGCTCGTTCTCGCGATCGCGCCTCTCAGACGGGTCAACAATCACGAGCAACGTCGACCGCCTCCGTGCCCGAGGCGCGGCCGTGCTCGTCTCCACCGGGGGAGACGATGCCCAGCCCGTGCGAGTTCAGCCCCTTGGAAGCAGCCGGGGCATACGTGGGGTTAGCTGTCCGGACGCAGCGCGAGAGGGGTGCGTTGCGCCGGTTCCGCCATCACCTGCAGGCCGGTCGCGGAGTTGGCCGAGAGCGACAGCGCCTCAACCCAGTCGCGGTTGAGTACCGGCGCCTTGCTACCGAAGTACTTATAGGCCAACGAAATGCCGGGGTGCATCCAAACGGTGCTGCGGCCTCCCCCGACGGGGGGATCGTCGCGCCAGGAGAAATAGAACGATTCGCCGCGGCGCAGTTTTGCGCCGACCACGAGTTGAATGTGCGCGAGTACTCGGTCGTCGAATTCGACGGTGATACTCGAGTCGTACGTCAACTTACCCATTATTCTGCCTCGCGCTGGTTCATCGGCGAACGCGAACGGCAGGCCGAGTCGCATACAACCACGGGTTTCAATTCCAAAACGGGAACGACAATTCCCATGTGCTGCCGAGCCTAGTGAACTCCGACACAGAGTCTCTCGCTTAGATAGCTATAACCCAGCCCCAATTCTAGGGACAGTTAGATCGGTCTGACGCTGTTGGCGCATGGCCAGCACGCACATCGAAAGAAAATCACCAGCGCTGGCCCGATCACGAGGCCGGTGAAAGTCAGGTCCGCGATGATCGCGCCAGCGCTCCGCCCGGAAGCCAGCGAAACGGATGCCGCACCGGCGCGCGCGTCAAGCCGTAGCCGACATCCGAGGTCTGCTTGAATATGGCCATGTCCTCTTCTCACTCGACCCAGACCATGCCTCCGAAGCGCTCGCGAACACGCACCACCGTGGGGTTCCTCGTGCTCGGCCTGCTGGTCATCGTGGTGGCAGCCACCGCCTGGGTCGGCATTCGTGGCCTGCAGGCCAGGGACGCACTCGAAGCTGCGGTGCCGCTGGCCGAGAAAATCACAGACCACGTCGTCGCCGGTGACGGTGAGGCTGCTGCCCGGACCGCTGCACAGTTGGCCGGATACGCCAACACCGCTCGGTCACGCACGAGCGACCCGGTCTGGCGCACCTACGAGCTGCTGCCCTTCCTCGGCTCCAACCTCGTGGCCGTGCGTCAACTCGCCGCGGTCGTCGACGACGTCGCGCAGAGCGCCGTCACCCCCCTGGCTGCGCTGGCCGGCAATCTCGACCTGACCGATTTCAAGCCCGTCGACGGCGCCATTGCCCTGCAACCGCTGCTCGATGCGCAGCCGGCAGTAGCAGCTGCCGATGCAGCCCTGGCCCGCGCAGTCACAAACGTGAAAGCCATCGAGACCAACGACGTGCTTGACGTCGTGCGCGCTGCCGTCACCCGGCTGCAGACCGTCACCGTTGAAACCTCGGCCACGCTCGACGGCATGAACCGGGCAGTGACCCTGCTGCCGGCCATGCTTGGCGCCACCGAGCCGCGCGACTACATTCTGCTGTTCCAAAACCCGGCCGAACTGCGGTCCACCGGCGGCATCCCTGGTGCGCTAGCGCTGCTCCACACTGACAAGGGCAGCATTGAACTCACCCAGCAGGCCAGCTCGACCTCCTTTCCGGAATACCCGGCTCCGGTGCTGCCCCTCGGCGACGAGATTCGCAGCATTTACGGCGACATCACCGGGCAGTTTATTCAGAACGTCTCGATGGCTCCTGACTTTGCGCAAACCGGTGAGCTCGCTCGCGAAATGTGGCGCCTTGAATTCGGCCTGGAAGCAAATGGTGTGCTTTCGATCGACCCGGTCGCGCTCAGCTATCTGCTCAAGGCCACCGGCCCGATCACCCTCCCCACCGGCGACGAGCTCAACGCTGACAATGCTGTGCAGTTGCTGCTGAGTGACGTGTACGCACGGTATGACGACCCGAAGCAGCAAGACATCTTTTTCGCGGCAGCAGCCGGCGCCGTTTTCAACGTAGTAAAAAGCGGTGACGCCGACCCGACCAAGCTCATCGCAGCACTAGCCAGGGCCAATGCCGAGAACCGGGTGCTGGTCTGGAATGCCGACGAAGCCGATCAGACGATTCTCGACGACACCACCCTGGCCGGCGCCAGACCGGTCAGTGACGACGAGACCAACCGGTTCGGGCTCTACCTGAACGACGGAACCGGCGCCAAAATGGGCCTCTACCTCGACGTGCAGACAGCTATCGGCCAGCAGACCTGCCGCCAGGACCGGCGCCCGCAGTATGCGTTCGAGGTGGCCCTTACCAACACTGCCCCAGCTAATGCCGCCACCAGCTTGCCGGCCTACGTCACCGGTGGCGGCGCCTTCGGTGTGGCACCCGGCAATATCAAGACCATGGTCGCGGGCTACGGCACCCCCGAGGTGCACAACCTCGGCCTCACCCGTGACGGCGTCGAAGTGCCGTACCATCTGGCTGCCGATGCCGGGTATCCGGTGAGTTCGATCGGCATCGAACTGGCACCCGGCGAGAGCACCGTGCTGCGCTTCAACTGGCTGGGCGCCGAGCCCTTTACCGGCCAGCTCGAACTGCGCAGCACACCACTGATCGTGCTCAACGACACCGCATCATTAGAATTCACTTGTTAGGTTCGCCACGAATGATCACAGCGATCGCAGAACGCCGTGATCCGTGGTGATCAGAGCCATCCGGTACCAACGCACTACGAAAGATTCACCTTCGAAAACTTCTGGTCGTGCTCGCGGCGCCGTCAGGACCGCGCTGTCTGCTGAGTGACCGGATGCTGACGGCTAACGCCACAACAGAAATGGACACACCGACGGTGACATTTCCGGCCCCGAAGTTATCGCCCCCACAAACTCCCGCCGATCGAGAGCAAAACATGAACGAACCCAATACCAGTAGGGACCTGAACTCTGACGCACAGGCTGCATCCGTGCACGTGAGCGCTGCGCCCGCTCACGCCCCCCGTATTCTCATGGTCTGCACCGGCAACATCTGCCGGTCACCGCTGGCCGAGCAGCTGCTGCGCGAAAACCTGCGTACAGCAGGCATCGACGCCGTCATCACCAGTGCCGGAACCCAGGCCATGACCGGCAGCGCCATGACACCCGAGGCAGCGGCTCGGTCATCGCAGTACGGTGCGTCACACACCAGGCACGTAGCGCGACAGCTCACCGAGGAGCTCATCGCCGACGCCGACCTGGTGCTGACTGCCACCAGAGAGCACCGTCGTCAGGTCGTATCGATGCTGCCCAAGGCAACCCGCTACACGTTCACCCTCAACCAGTTTGCGCGTCTGGTAGCCCCGGCTGCTCTCGTCGACGCGCCGGCCTCGGCCGGCGCCGGCTCCGCAGCCCAGAACGCGGCGGTCGAACCTGTCGAGACCTCCATGAGACTCCTGCCCCCCGTCTCCAGGGCCCGGCCGCCCCTCGACTTCGCAGCCTTCATCGCCGGCGTCGCCTTGACCCGAGGACTCCACCCTTCGCCCACTCCCCCCACTCTCGACGACGTCGATGACCCCTACCGGCAGTCCGCGACCGTCTACGCCCGTGCGGCGGCGGCCATCAACGGCTCCGTCACCAGGATCACGGCGGCGCTCATCGCGGCAGGAGTTTGATGCCGCGGTTACCTGGGCAAATTTTCGCCAGCCGCGCCAGCGACGCCAACATGCCCCTGCGCTGACCCAAGGTCTGCGCACGTGTGAACGTCGACCGGAGTAGGAACCGCTCGGCTCTCCACAAATTGGCAAAACCATACCGAGCTCCCATTAGCAGGACTAGTCTCACCTCATGGACGACAACGTGTCGTGGGTTTTTCAAAAGAAAGACGTGGCCCGGCCGCGCCTGTGCCCGCAGTGTAACGACCCCATGCAGGTCTCCTGGCACGGTATCTCCTACGACTACGGCTGCGAGAACTATGCGTGTTCGCTTGTCTACTGCGGTCCGCCCTATACCGAGGCCGAACTAGCCAGCGGCAACACGGTCGTGCTCGGCCCGCCCAACTGCGCGCGCTGCCTCATGCCGATGCAGGTCGTGCCGAACGGGGATGCGTGGCAGTTCGCTTGTGATCAAAGCGGATGCGACGGCATCTGGCCCCCCGTCGACTCCTGACCCAGCTCGCCCGCGCCATTCCGCCGTGTGCGGCCAGCAGCGTGCGTTCACACGCGCATACCCTCGCCCATAATCCGTAGCCGCGTAGCCGCGTAGCCGCGTAGCCGCGTAGCCGCGTAGCCGCGTAGCCGCGTAGCCGCGTAGCCGCGTAGACCGGCGCGCGCGAGAAGCGCAAACGCGAAATTCGTTTATATCCGCAAACGGATGCGGCCGGGCCTGTTACCGCAGGTCCGGCCGCTTTTTTGCGCGCATTTTGGGTAGACCGTCTGCCCCTGAACGGGGGGTGAACCTGAGAAAGCCCCGAGTCCAGTTGTTACATTGCCCATAGTGGGCAATGCTCATCGTATTCCACACGGCCTCTACAGCCGCCACCTGCACCCCCGCATCTGTGCCCCCAACGAAATGTGAACCATGACTCCCTCCACTGTTTTCGCTTCGCTCGCCACCGTTCGCCCCCCTCGTTCCACTCGCCCGTCAAACCGCCTGGCCCTCATCGCCACAGCTGGCGCGTGCGCCGTTGCGCTGAGCGGTCTGACCGTTCTGCCAGCCCAAGCCGCGACGAACACCACGTCGATCGCCATCCCTGCCGGCAGCAAGGTCACCCGCGACCTGGGCACGATCCCTACCGACGCGGCCACGGTTGACGTTATGTTCGACACCACCGCTGCTGCCCGCACCGACATCAAGGTCCTCGTCGGTCCAGAAAACACCCAGCGCTACTACTTCACCGCTCCCACCGGCGACGGCCCCGAGCGCACCTACACCGTCCCCGTCACCAGCAAGTCCGACGGCACCATCACCGTCGCCAGTGCCACCGCCAACGCCACCGTCGACATGACCATCGTCGGTTACACCGCCAAGACCGCACCCACCCCAACACCGGCCCCAGCCCCTGCTCCGGCCCCTGCTCCGGCCCCAGCCCCTGCTCCGGCCCCAGCTCCGGCCCCAGCCCCTGCTCCGGCTCCGACTGCTGGCCCGCCCACCGCCTCCAACACCGGTGTTCCCGCCGGCACCGCCCTGAAGGTCGTCAACGGTGACATCAACGTCACCACGCCCGGCACCGTCCTGAACGGCCTCGATGTGCGCGGCCTGGTCAAAATCAGCGCCGCCAACGTCACCATCAAGAATTCCATCATCCGCGGCCGCACCATGAACGGTCCCGGCGCCCTCATCAACAACCTCGGCGGCTACAGCAACCTCATCATCACCGACACCGAACTGTTTCCGACCGTCGCCTCACCCCACGCTAACGGCATCTACGGCTACAACTTCACCGCCACCCGCCTCAACATCCACAACGTCATCGACGGCATCCACATCACCGGCAGCAACGCACTCATCCAGAAAAGCTGGATCCACGACCACATGCACTACCTCAACGACCCCAACCAAGGCGGATCCCCCAGCCACGACGACTCCATCCAGGTACAAAGCGGCAACAACGTCAAAGTCATCGGCAACCGCCTCACCGACTCCCACAGCGCCGCCGTGCAAATCACCCAGGACCGCGGAGTGGTCTCCAACTTCGTCTACACCAACAACTACGCCAACAACGGCGCCTGCACCGTCAACATCGCCGAAAAAGCCTACGGCCCCCTCAAAGGCACCATCATCAAAGACAACAAATTCGGCCGCGACACCAAGGTAGCCAACTGCGCCGTCATCGCCAAAACCACCACCATCATCGACTTCCAACGCAACTACTACACCGACAACTCCATCGTCGTTATCAAAAAAGGCTAACTACCCCTGCTAACCACCCCCAGAACTCCCTCGCAGGAACCCGGCGGGCCCCACGTGCACACAGCACGCGAGGCCCGCCTTTTCGCGCACTCAACCAAAAACACCGTCAATATCGGCGCGAAATCGAGTCCGCACCATTCGAGTGCGGCCGCCGCCGCATCTACGCGCCTTCTTGCAGATGAACGATTCGCCCGCCACGTGAACCCCTGCGGAGGCCGGCGCCCTATCTAAGCGGATGCCGCCGCGGTCGCCACGGACTGACCTGCCGCGGATATCTCGGACAGTGGGCCCTCTTAAAATGAGGGATCACTGAAAGTCGAGATCAGCATGACCGCAGC
>NZ_PJJN01000028.1 GCF_002929825.1 Cryobacterium sp. Y29 | reverse complement strand
GAACCGGGCCTGCGCCGGCCCCAAACTCCGCAGGTACGCCTCGTGCAGCTCCGCGACCTTCTCGCGGCTGGCGTTCATGGTGTCCCACATGGACTCAGGCTACCCAAAGGGTGAAGGGGATGCCGAGCCGGCTAAGCCTTTCGAGCAGAGCGACGTCTGGCCCAAGGGTGTTGTTGTTGCTGGTGAAGAAGTGCCATTCGACAGACAAGATCTGACTCGAAGGGTCGTTCGTCATCGCGAAGTCGCGCTCTGCCTGGCTCGCGGCCCGTCCGACGTCTCGTGCTCGACCGTGTTTGATTTCGATCGCGTGCCGTGTTCTTGGGTCCAGAACGTCGTAGTAACGCTTGTCGCCGGTGGCCGTTTGGAACCTGATCTGCGTCGGTAAAGCTCAGGGAGTGTTGGCTCGTAGGAATGTTTCGGCGTCTTTTTCGAGCCGGTATGTGTTCGGTGCTTTCTTGATGTCGTTCGCCGCTTTGACCATGTCGTCGAAGTGTTTGGCGCTGAACATCTTCGAGGCGAGGTGGACGATATCGGCGTCTGGAAGTCCCGCGGTGGTGAGCTTGGTCACCGCTGTCGGTGAGACTTTCCGCAGCAGGTCCATCTTGTCTGCGGTGGATTTGCCGAAGTCTTTCATGGTGGCGCGGAGCGCGGCCCCCGAGGGGATCTCGTCCGCGGCCTTGATGAATTTTTCGGTCTTCTTGATTCCGGCTGCGATGTCGCCGCCGATGGGGATGAGGGCGGCGACGCTGAACGCGGTGGAGATGAAGTCCAGGTTCAGAGCACCGGCGAGGGCATCACGGATGTCACCGATGAAGACCACTCCGCTGGAGATATTTCCGGCGAGGTAGGCGAGGCTTTGTCCCTCGCAGAAGGGGCCCACATTGGTGATGTCTCCGCACAGCGCACCGCGCGAGAATTCGCCGATGTACTCGAGGACGCTCGTCTGGTAGTCGAGGATGAGGGGATCGAATCCCTCGTTGACGTGATCGATCTCCCAGGTGTCGGTGTAACCGTCGACGTCCATGTCGTCGCTGAATGCCTCCGTGCTGTGGGTCTGCGTTTCCTGGGCGTCGTTCAGGCCGTCATGGTCGAGGTCGGCTTTCCACGCCGAGAGTCCTTCCGCCCGCTCGTACAGGTCGCTGAGGGTGTCGCCTTCGGTGTCTGCCCGGGTGGGGTCCGAGAATGCGCCGTAGTACGTTCCCCGGCCGAAGTCGCCGCCGGTCGTGAGCTGCCCGGCTTCTTCGCCGTCGCTGAGTCCGTCGTTGTCGGTGTCTGCGTCGTTCGGATCTGTGTGGATGACGCGTCCACTGCCGTCGCGCCATCCGCTGGTCTCTGCAGTGTCGGCGAGTCCGTCTCCGTCGGCGTCGGGTTCGCCGGTGTCACTGCCGATGCCTGCGAACACGTCGGTAAGCCCGCTCGCGTCGGGCACGTAGTAGAACTTGCCGCCGGTCGAGGTCGCGATCGAGCTCAGCAGGGCGGTGTTGGTCCCGTACCCGAGGCCGACCGTGTAGACGGTGGTGTCGCTGGCCGCGGCTCGAGTCGTGGACGATTCGTCGTAGTAGTCGTCGCCGTCGGTCAGGAACACGATGACCCGTTGGTGTGTGGAGTCGCCGTTAGTGTCGAGTTCGTTCAGGGCCGCGTCCATGCCGGCTGAGAGGTTGGTGCCACCGCTGTCGTCGACCCGGTCGATCGCGGCCTTCACTGCGTCGAAGTCTGTGGTAATCGATTGATACACGGACGCTGAGTAGTCGAAGTCCACCACAGCAGCCTGATCCCCGGTCCGCAGGGAATCGACGAAGGACTTCGAGGCCGTCTTGCGGGCTCCGCCAGGGTCATTCCACGACATCGATCCCGAGGAGTCGAGTGTGAGGACTACGTCGATATTCCCTGACGCATTGCCTCCGCGTGGGGTCGCTATCTCGCTAGCCCAGATGGCGTCGAACTCGTCGACATCGACAATGACGAATTGTGAAGTCGGTGTGGCTGGAGCAGCAGTCGCCAACGTCTGAGAGAAGCGCGAGCCCGAAGCTGCTTCGCCTTCGGGGATCCCGGCTCCGCTATCGAGCTCGGCCCAGTCGGCGGGGCGCGTCTGAGCGGAGCGTTGCGCCGAGATGATCCCGCCATCGGGGGTCTGGACTGTCGCGATTCCCCGCTCAAGGTCGACGGCCTGATCGGCCGGGAACTCGAATGTTTGGGTGTCATTGTTGAACCGGAGTACCGCCAGGTTGGCTCCCGGGTCGAGGTCCGCCGTGTCGAACGGGATCGTGCGTGTGCCCGGCTCCAGCGCCAGGGGGGCATCGATCTCGATCGGCGGGGCTCGCTGGCCCGGCACTTCATTGAGCCGCTCGTCGTCGGAGACGCTCAGGCTCACAGACAGCACGGCCTTGCCGAGTCCTCGGGCTTCATAGTTTGCAGCGGATTCGGCGGCAAGGACATTCTTCGCAAAGCTGTTGTCAGCGTCAGCGATGCCGTTTTCGTCCGAGTCGACGACGGTCGGGTTTGATCCCAGGGTGATTTCCTCGGAATCAGAGAGGCCGTCCAGATCGGTGTCGACCGCGAGTGGGTTGCTCCCTCGCGCGACCTCTTGTCCGTCAGTCAGCGAGTCACCGTCCGTGTCGGGTTCGCCGGCCTTGGTGCCGCGGCCGAGTTCATCCGCCGTCGTCAGCCCATCGGTATCGGGGTCGTCGGCTGCGTCGGAGATCCCGTTCCTATCGGTGTCAGCCTTCGTCGGGTCCGTGATGCTCTGGAGTTCGGCGCTATCCGCAAGACCGTCAGCATCCGTGTCCGCCTTGAGAAGGTCGGTACCAGCCCGGATCTCAATCGCGTCGACGACTCCATCGGCGTCAGTGTCAGCCCATTCTCCGGCCGGATCTGGGCCGCCCGGGTTCACCGTCGTCGAGCAGCCTGCGAAGACGTTGATGCCGGTCCCGCCGCCGCAGGTGTTCTTACCCTTGTCGCCGTTGAGGTTGTCGTTGCCGGGGCCGCCATAGAGAGCGTCGTTTCCGAGCCCACCGAGGAGGGAGTCGTTCCCAAAGCCGCCATACATGCTGTCGGCGCCGTTCTCACCGATCAGCTGGTCAGTGCCCGGCCCGCCGTCGAGAACATCGTCGCCCAGCTTGCCGTTGACAACGTCATTGCCCGCCCCGCTCTGCAGGGTATCGGCGTCATTGCCGCCGTCGACGGTGTCGTCGCCCTCGCCGCCATCAAGCTTGTCTGCACTGTTTCCGCCACTCAGCGTGTCATTGCCGGCCTGACCGAAGAGAACATCCTGCTCGTTCTCGCCAACGAGAACGTCATCTCCGTCACCGCCGGAGAGGACATCGCTGCCACCGCCACCGTAGAGCGTGTCGTTTCCACCACCACCGTCGATCGTGTCGGATCCGTTGCCGCCGCAGATGACGTCGTCACTGCTGGTGCCACGGAGAACATCATTGCCAGCGGTCCCCGTGATCGTGCACGACAAAGCGAAGGCCGGGGCGGTCACGGCAGGAAGCGCCGTGGCCACCAGCGCCAGACCGGTTGCGATGGCGATCAGCCTCATGAGGCGGGAGCCTGGCAGAATCGGGGTCGTGAATGGTCTGGTCTTCATCGGGCGTCCGTCTCTGCGTGATGTTGCCCAGCAAGTGCAGTTGTCAATCCGACGCAAAGCTGTCGGTGCGCGCTCACCTCTGAACACCCCCACGTTCGGGAAATCCATGTGTGAGGATGGATGAGGTACGTCTCATGGCACTCGTGTACGCGAGACGGTCGAGTGGCTGGAGATCCCGTCCATGTTCCGCACGGGAACCCTGTCCGGGACCGGATCGTCGGCGCCGCCTGCCTCTCGCAATGACCGCTGAAGGAGCATGACATGCCGTGATTTCCACCGATTGAGCCGTATGCCACGGGGCGAATGGACGTTTCCAGGAGTTACGGCGCTGTCATTGATGTTTTGAAGTCGTTCATTTCGTCGATTGCGTCGGTGAGTGAAAGACCGGACATTTACGTGCCCCTCTGAACGGGGAGGCGAAGGCTCCGTTTCCTAGCCTTCTGTGGCATACCCCAAGCCTCCGAGGGTGAAAATCTGCCCGTCTGCGTCGATACGGACATCCCCTTCAAGGCGCGGTGTGGTTGTGTAGTGGAAGCCGTAGACAAGGACAGCCTCGACGGCAAGCTTCAGAAACTCGCGTTTCTCAGTGTCGTCTGAAAACACGAACGGTTCGATACCCGCGCGCAACTTCGCGCTCCCGCTCGTCCCGAAGGTCTCAAATCGCCTGAGGACGTATTTCTGCCTCGAGTTTGGGTCCGTTTCTTCCTCTTCACTCATATTGAAGGGAATGACACTTTCTCCTCGGACGAGCTGGAAGGCCTCTCCGGGTCGGCGTCCGAGGCCCGAAACTCTTTGAAGCCAGACGCCGCGCTCATGATCGACAACATATAGCCGACCGCGTGTGGCCTTGGACGGCGCATCCTCAATCGTGAACAAGCTTGTCCCTCGTCGTCGCTTCCGCCAAACTCGGCCCTATCGGCAGAGTGAAAACGACAATGACACCGAGTCACTCATAGGTCCAGCCCCCCATCCAGGGTGGCGCAGTGGTCGAGGAGTTACGGGGCTCCGCTTATGACGGCACCCTTCTTTCCAGTGGCGACGTCCACCTGCACAGTGCCTCGAAACCTAGAGACTGCCCATGGGTTTCGAGGCAGTTAGGTTACGAGACACTGCTGAAGCACCGTGCGGTGTGAGTCGCAGCGGGAACCTTCACCGGGACACTCGGCGACATAGTTCCTGCCTGAGGCACGGGTCCGTTTTGATGGCCTTATGGCAATCTTCTTCTTTGACGGTGACCAGACGCTGTGGGATTTCCAGGCGATGATGAGGCGGGCCCTGACAGCCACGATCGGAGAGCTTCGCAGGCTTCGGTATGGGACCGGAGGAGATATGAGCGTCGAGGCGTTCGTCGCCGACAGGGAGGTCGTCGCGGAACGGTTGCGGGGCCAAGTGAGCAACCTAGAGCAGGTGCGGTTCGAGGTCTTCAAGAAGAGCCTCGCCCGCGGGGAAGGTTAGTGCCATGCTGGTGGGCGCGGTTGACCGTGGAATCCACCGACACCTCCCAATTGATCAGCCCGGCGGCGTCCGCCCGGGCCAGCAGCGAAGCAAGGGCCTTGTCCCAGGTCCCGTCGGCACTGTAGCGGCGGTGGCGTTTCCGGACCGTCTGCCACGGCCCGAAGTGCGGCGGCAGGTCCCGCCACGGGATGCTGGCCCGATACCGGTAGATGATCCCCTCCGTCATAAGACGGTGATCCTTGAACGAACGGCCCAACTTCCCCGCCGATTCAGGCATCACCGGGGCAATCTGCTTTCACTGGGCATCCGACAACACGGCGCAACGAGAGCTCACTCCTCCATCCTGCCGATGAACAGCCCATCATTGGGAGAAACGCCCTAGCGGTCACGGTCCAGGTGAAGCCGGTTCCCCAATTCGGAACCGGCGACGTCGATGCCTCCCGAGACCGGGGCATCATCCCCAGCCGTCGCCGGTTCCACCTTTCTGAAGCCAACTCAGCCGGAGGTGGCTCCGCCCGGGCGCTCAACCGCAGCTCAGCCGGTGCTATCGAGAATTAGGCGCGCCGCTTCCGTTGGTTGGTCCCAGTGCGGGAAGTGACCGCAGTTTTCGAACCAGTGCAGCGTTGCATCCGGGAACAGCTCCGTGGCCCGCGCCGCCTCACTGGGAGCGGTGACCTTGTCCTTCCGCCCCCATCCAATGACCATTTTGCCCTTGAGTGAACCGGCCGGTGCGCCTTCCTGGCGGGGTCCGTGAATCAGCGCGTTGAGGGACGGGTCCAGGCTGGTCGATGTCTTGAACCCGCGAAGCTCGTGCAGGACCAGATCCTGTGGCAGCTTCCAGGGGTGGGCGGAGAACTGTGCAAACAGGGCCGTGCGACCCACAGGGTTGCCCGTGAGGAAGGGGAGCGCCGGTTGGATGCGGCGCACCAGTGCGACGGATGCCTTGATGCTTGTACCAAAGATCGCTGCCTGGCGGTCATTCCAGAATCCACCAGGGTCCAGTGCGACCGTGGTGCCAGCGTGCCCTCGGCGTGCCATTTCCATTACCATCCGGGCGCCCATGGAGCTGCCTACCAGATCAAGGTCACCCAGTTCCGCGTCGCGGATAAAGGCTTCGACGGAATCGGTCAGCGTGGCAATGGTGGTTTCGCCGGTCAGCGGCGCGGATTCGCCGCAGCCGGGGAGGTCGACGGCGATGACATCGCGTTCAGCGGCCAGCGCCGGGATTACCGGGTCCCAGTTGCCAATACTGGAACCGAGCCCATGGATCAGCAGGAGTGGCTTACCGGAGCCTTGCCGGGTTGAGTGCAACATGACTTCACTGTAGGCGCAGTGCAACATATCTGGCCAGAAGTTATCTGGACAGAGGCCCGACGGCACAGCGATACGCCGTTAGGCAGCGCATCCAACGCTCAATCGCAGCCTAGGTAGGCAGTCCCATCGATCCGCAAGAGGGACGCTCAGCGCGCCGGATCTGAGGCCGCCCCGACCACGTGCTGAACTTCCCGCTGCTGTGTCACTCAGGAACCCTCTACGAGACGAGGGGCGTCACCCTTGGGGAGGAGTCCGATTCTGTGCTGGGCAGTTCGCCCGCATACCCGCGCAAGGACCTTTGGTAACTCTCCAGGGTTGGCACGAGAGCGAGTAACGCGGTCCGGAGGGCGTCTCCGTAGCGCCCCTCGTCGTACAACGCCAGCGCCAGAAATGCCTGGCGCGCAGGTTCATCAACGGCTGACATCGGCGCCGCTTCAAGCATCGATACCGCTTCTGCCGATTCCCCCACGTTGCGCAGCGTGCTCGCCAATTGAATGAAGACTCGCGTCGCCCGTTCCCCTTCGAGCCCTGCCTCGAGCGCAGCTCGATACAACGGGATCGCTTCAAGCTCCAACCCCAGAGAATCGTATACGCCACCCATCTCGAACATGGCAGCAGCATCACCGGCCGGGCGATCCGCTACGAGTGATCGCATCCTTGATATCGCGTTCTCCGGATCTGACTCGTCGAAATCATGCTCGTAGAAGTCGTCGATCCTCTGGTCCCAAGCCGCATCAATCATAGGTTCAGCCTCCCATAGGATCGATTGAATTCCTCTAACTGCTGCCGCTCGTACCGTCCGCCGTGCCCATATGCGGAACCCCCTACGGGACTCTAGGACCTGCGCTATTTCGCTGCAGACATCCCCGTCTCCTCGCCCGAAGCTATTCGTTTTGCCTCGGTGGCGATGGTGGCAAATGCCGCTCGCAGAGCTGACGGTTCGATGACGGTCAAAGGCCTATCCATCAAGAGCAGCCACCGTGCGATCGCGTTATAGCTGTCCGCGCCCGCCTGGACGATTGACGTGTGGGAGGTTTCCGCGGTGATGGTTCTCCAGGCGGCTGAGATCCAGTGGGCGACCTCAGCGCGGGGAGCGTGCACGCGCACGGTCGCGGTGACCTGCCGGACCGCCGCATTGACTCGGCCCGCAACATAGACATCGAGGTCTTTTGCCGGCGGTGGTCGAGGGCGACTTGAGACTGGCGACCTGCCACCGTGAAGTAGGATTCCGCGCGGACTGGGTCCCACGGAGCGAAGAAGAGCCGGCCGCTTTGCTGAAGGTCGGCAAGAGGCTCCACATCGTTGACGGATAGGAGACGAGTAGTCGCGGGCATTAGAGAAGGCTCCCACACGCGACTCAAATGGGACGTGACCCCGTGGTCACCACGTCCGCAACATCCGCCTGTGGGTAAACCAAGCACCGAACGCACCTCTAGGAGACTTAACCCCTGTATCAACGTAGATATTTGCGTGGTGCCCCACTGGGACTTGAACCCAATTACGGGGCCGATCAGCGCCCGCCTGCGAGCAACTTCCGCTTAAAATCAACGTTTTTTGATCATTTGAGTAGTGCCACAATCACGTCATTTGCCCACGTTTGTGGGCAAAACGTGGGCAACCCGAAGGCACGTTGCGGCCAGTTCGCTGGTCAATAGGTGGGCATCAATTCGATGAGTCGAGTTGCACGATCAACGATCGCTCGAGCTGCGGGAACGGCCTGATCGATGTCGTCGACAGTCGCCGACGGGCGGTCGAGATCGGGGTACTGCGTCGAGTTGCGGAGCCGACGCATCCAGTCGAATTCACGAATTTCAATCTGCCGTGGTGGCTCGAGTTGAGCGATCGCCACTTCAAGCAGAACGGCGTGTGCACCCTCGCCGCGGGCCTTCAACCCCTGATTAACCAGAATGGCCGCGAGAGCGAGGCGTGCCGCATCGTATGTGAGGGTGAACGCGCCGGCAGGATCGAGGTCGCGCAGGGTCACCGCTGCCATGAGGTGCACCTGCGCCTGCGAAAGGTGACGTTCGGCAAGGTCTCGGTTGGCGGCGACCCGCGTGAGGCGGCCTTGCTTGAGAAGCAAGTCGACCTCGGCTCTACCGCGGTCCCAACGGTCGATCATGAGTTTTCCTCCCGAAGTTCAAGGCTCACGATCGGACGCTCGGCTAGGGTGCGCAAGAACGGGTCCGTGCTGGCCGCTTCCCACACAGCCGCGCTTACGATTCGCACGTTCACCTCACGTCCAAGACTGGCGCCCGCGAGGCGTGCTGCCTCGTTGACAGCTCCACGGGGCGGATTGCCGACGAGGAGTACATCGATGTCTGCAGGAGCGTCTCCTGGCTCCCCCGCGCGGCGGGCGGCCCAGGAACCATAGATGAATGCCTGATCAATTCCGGATATGCCCGCCAGATGCTGGGGAATCACGACGGCCGGCCCGTACGTCAGGGCAAGCAGTTCCGCGAGGGGCCGAAAGGCAGGCGCATCAGCGCGCACTCGCACCTCGACGGACTGACCGCGCTTCTCCGTGCTGGCAAGTCCCATCTGGACAATGCGAGAAACTTCCCGGTGAGCGCTTGCATACGGCGACTTAGCGGCACGCGCAAGTTCCGCAATCGTAAATGAACGATCAGCATTCAGAAACAGCCGTGCGAGAATTTCTCCCTGCGCATCTGACCGGAAGAGCGGGCTTAGAGCTGGCGCCTGAATGTTCACATACGCGATAATACTATCGTCTATGTGGATAAACAAGCCCGAGCTATTCACTTCAAGACAACGCGTGATTCACATCAAATCACACCAGTGTTGCGACGACCGATTGAATCCGCCAACGCTTAGCGATCCGGGAAGGCTGAGAGCGCCTTATCCCACTGATTGGCCGACGAGTCGAGATCTGCAGCCGTCACTGCGATTTCCACTAAAAACTGTTCACGCTCATCGCTGCTCTGGCCAACAGGCATGCTTTCACGCGCAAAGTGAACCCTGACCGACATCAACCCGCCCTGATAGCTGCCAACACTAAACGCAAGATTTGGTTCGGTGAATTCGAGCGATGGCACAACCCCGGCGTCTCCACTGACGCTTACGGGGATCTCACCGTTGGCCACGCTGCGCAGCCACGCCGAAATGCGCTTCGCTTCAAACGTCGTCAAACACGGGACGGTGAATTGCCATGCCGCGTCAGGCGTCGACATGTCCCCCTTGATGACCAGCCAATTGTCATCCCACTCATCACCCGCAGGGTTCGCGAACTCATATCGATCAGGCTCCAACGTTACCGACGATTCGTACCCGTTCAACTGCATGGATAAATCCTACTGACCGGGATTCTTGCTAAAGCGCGCGCTCACCATTGCGAAAAGTTCAGCCTCGAGGTCCCGTAAGCCAGACGGTCACCGGGAGACCCAAACACGCACGGAACGCCAACGATGATTCGCAGAGTCTCGAGGCCGTCCCATTCCCAGATGCCTCACCCGAGAAAATGCCCGGTGAATCGGGGAGTTAACAGGGGCAGAAAATTGCACTTGAGATGCGCATAGCGCTGCTGCCTGCCCACGTGCTCACGCGAGGGCTTGTGCAGAACTGTCCCAGGCTCCGGCAACCTCGAGTTGGGCGGCCCGTGCCGCCTCGAGCTGGACGGCGTGGTCGCCAGCGACGGCGGGACCGATCCAGATACCGCCTCGACAGCGGTGCAGTGCCCCTGGATCGTGCCCGAATGATTTCAATTGTGGCAACAGGTTACCTGAGGCACCGGTTGTCGAGTTAAAATCCAGATCAGCGTAGATATATTCGTGGTGCCCCCACTGGGACTTGAACCCAGACTGTGACGATTTTAAGTCGTCTGCCTCTGCCAATTGGGCTATGGGGGCATGCCCGCTGTCGGGCGGCTACAGCGCGGGTATTGTCGGGCGATGATCTCGCCCGACTGTACCCAGCGCAAAACCTACTTCGAAGCGGATGCCCGAGCGGCCGCCTTCTGCCCGACGGTTGCTTGCTTCGCGGGAGCAGCAGCATCTGCTGCAGCAGCCTTCACCGGGGGCTTGCGCGGCGCGCGGGGCGCGCGCGGAGCCGTCGGCGCCTTGGCGGCGGACGCTTCGGCCGTTGCCGGCGGCTTCGGACGCGAAGCGAACTCTTCGAATACAGCGCGCGGGTTCTCAGTGGCGCGAAGCGAGACGACATCGCGACCGAGGAACACGTTGTTGCTCCAGCCCCAGACGACGCGCAGCTTGCGCTCCCAGCTCGGCATGGCCAGGCCGTGGTAGCCGCGGTGGGCGAACCAGGCTGGCAGGCCGGTGATGCCGAGGTTGCCACTCTGGAACACACCGACACCGACGCCGAGACCGGCGACGGCACCCAGGTTTTTGTGCAGGTACTGCACGGGCTCTTCGCCGCGCAACACAGCAACCAGGTTCTTGGCGAGCAGCTTGCCCTGGCGCACAGCGTGCTGGGCGTTGGGTACGCAGTTGCCACCCACACCGCCACCACTCAGGTCAGGAACGCAGCTCACGTCACCGGCGCCCCAGGCGTCAGCGATGATGTCGTCTTCGGTTCCGACGCGCAGGTCGGCGCGAACCCGCAGGCGACCGCGCTCCTCGATGGGCAGGTCGGTGTGACGCACGATCGTGGGGTTGGCCATGACGCCGGCAGTCCAGACGACGAGGTCGGTCTCGAAGGTCTCTCCGGTCGAGAGTTCGATCTTGCCGTCGACCGCGCTGGTCAGCTGGGTGTCGAGGTGAATCTTCGCGCCGCGGCCGGCCAGGTTGTCGATGACCCACAGGCTCGTCTTGAGCGAAACTTCGGGCATGATGCGGGCCATGGCTTCGATGAGGTGAAAGTTGGTCTCTTCGAAGCTGATCTCCGGGTACAAGGTGAGCAGCGAGGTGGCGAAGGAACGCAGCTCGGCAAACACCTCGATCCCGGCGAAACCGCCACCGACAACGACGAACGTCAATAGGCGTTCACGCTCGGGGCCGGCTGGCAGAGCGGCAGCGCGGTCGAAGTTGGTCAGCACACGGTCGCGAATGGCGACGGCCTCTTCGATGGTCTTGAGGCCGATGGCCTGGTCGGCGATGCCGGGAATGGGGAAGGTACGCGACACCGCGCCGGCGGTGACCACAACGATGTCATACGCAAATTCGTACGGCTCGCCGATTGGCGGCGTGATCGTGGCGGTTTTCTCCGCGTGGTTGACGTAAGAAACCTTGGCAGAGACGACGTTGGTCTTTTTGAGGTGACGACGGTGAGACACGACCGCGTGGCGGGGCTCGATGGAGCCGGCAGCGACCTCCGGAAGGAAGGGCTGGTACGTCATGTACGGCAGCGGGTCAACAATGGTGACCTCGGCTTCGCCGGATCGTAGCCATTTCTCGAGCTTCCACGCCGTGTAAAAACCGGCGTAGCCGCCACCAACAATGAGAATTTTGGGCACGATGAGAAAGCCTCCTACATGATTATTATTGTGCGAAATCTTTGGGGTTGCGCCGAATTCGCTTGATGTGCCGAGTGGCCCCAATGCCTAACAGCGTTACTAGGATACCAAACACCACGAGTACAGCGAGCGGCAGACTGATATAGGTCAATGTCAGTTGGCTCGGCAGCCAGGCCGTGAGCACATTTTGGACGGGCAGAGCCGGGTCCTCGTCCGCCGCTGCCGGAGCCTCAGCGACCGGAACTTCGGTGGGAACCACCTCGATTTCGGCACGACGATGCAGTGTGATCCATTCGGTCAGCAGTGCGCTCGGGGTGGCCCCGGTCGCCGGAGCGACATACCGGGTCACCGCGGCGGCAGCGTCGATCAGGCCATTGCCGTAGATCGGGCTCGGAACGGACTGCCCGTTGGCGTTTGCGGTCGCGATGACACGGTTCATGACGCCCGCCGCATCGAGATTTGGATAAGCCGCTCGCACGAGGGCGACGAGCCCGGAAACGATCGGCGCGGCCGCGCTGGTTCCGTCCCACTGAACGTAACTGGAATCGGGCATGACGCCGACGAGTTTTTCACTCGGAGCGGCGATAGCGATCGTGATGCCCTGCGAGGACGCATCGAAGCTCGCCGTTTTGTTGCGGTCGACACCCGCCACGGTCAGAACGCCGGGGATCGTCGCGGGAGCACCGACCTCGGTGGTGCCGCTCCCCCGGTTTCCAGCCGCTGCCACCACGACGACATCGTTGTCAAAGGCGTAAAGAAAGGCCTCATCCCAGCTCTCCGGCCAATACAGCGTGTTCCGGGTGAGCGACATGTTGATGACGTCGGCGCCGTTGTCCACAGCCCAGCGGATGCCCTGCGCGATCTGGTCATCGTTGCTCACTGCGGAACGAGTACTGCCGAACCCCACCGACACCGCCAGAACGGATGCTTCCGGCGCCACTCCGATAAGGCCCGTGCCGTCACCGGTGCCGCGACCGGCCAGCAGCGAGGCCACCAGGGTGCCGTGCTCGCCGTCATCGTCGTCACCGGCGACCGGGGTTTGACCGTTTGCGGAGCCGAGACCGGAGACATCCGTTCCCCCGGTCACAACGCCGTTCAACTCGGGGACGCTGCCGTTGACCCCGGAGTCGATTACGGCCACGGTGACGCCCGCGCCCCGCGTGGTATTCCAGGCTTCGGTGAACCCGTAATCGTTCAGCCAGTACTGCAGGTCACGAATCTGGTCGGCATGGGCGGCGGGTGCGTCGAGCACGACGGAACCCGCGACAGTGCCGCCGAAGAGCGCTGCCGTGAGGGCGACCGCCACGCCCGCGCTGACCCGACGTCCATTCGCCCGGCGCCCGCCGGCCCGACACCCACTGACCCGACGCCCATCGGCCCGACGCCCATTGACCCGACGCCCATTGACCCGACGCACACTGACTCGACGCGCAGTTGGAGTCACTCCGGAACCGTCCCGCCGGTCGCGGCTACGGCGGAGTAGTCCAGGCAGACGCAGATCGTCGGCGACCAGGCCGCACGCGCCAGCGCGAGGTCACCGATCGGATTTACGCCGGGTCCGGCGGCCAGGGAGTGCGCGGCGAGGGCGTGCAGGCATTTGACCCGGCTCGGCATACCACCGGAGGAGATCCCGGCGATCTCCGGCACGGTGCCGAGCTGCTCGCGGTCGAATAGAAAACTCTCGTGAGCGGCTTGGTACGCGGCGCGCACCTCGTCATCGTCGGCGAGCAGGTCGTTGTATTCGTTCATGACCTGGGTTGCCTCGAGCGAGGAGATCGCTGCCGTCGCGGCCGGGTGGCACAGGTAGTACAGGGTAGGAAACGGAGTACCGTCAGCCAGCCGGGGAGCGGTGGCGACCACGGTCGGCGCGCCGCAGACGCAGCGAGCAGCGATGCCGACGACGTTGCGGGCAGGGCGACCGAGCTGGGCCGAAACGAGATCGATGTCGGCTGGAGAGAACGGATCGAACGGCGGCCGGGTCACGGAGCCACCGGTTCCGGGGCGTCCGTCGCTGGTGGCGCTGGTGCTGCGGCTTGCGGAGCGAGGCCGGCAGTCATGGTGGAGGCGAACAAGGAACCCAGCCAATCAATTGTGGTGCTTTGAATATTGGTGCTGACCGGACTCGTATCCGCTTCGAGCGGAGCGACAACCGGCAGGTCGTTGATGACGAGAAAACTGATGTCGCCGGGCAGCACGTACGACAACCGTTCGCGTGCCTGCGTCGTGACGTAGGTGCGGTCGTTCCAGCGCTCTCGCTGGCTCGTGAGCTGATCGACCTCAGCTTTCTGGTCGGCGACAGCGGTACTGAGCTGGCTGATCTGCTGCCGCTGCTCGGCGTAGGTGCGCAGGCTCGGCGCAAGCACCACAACGGCGAGGATCAGCACGACCATCATCACGAGCGAAAATCCGGAGAAGCGGATGCTGCGCAGCCAGCCACCGGCGGGGGTTTCGGCCTCTGAAACAGTGGGTTGCCGTAGAACCGGTCGTTTCTGATCCATGACAACTCCTTACGCGGGCGATGAACGTGCTGGTGAAAACGGTAGCAAGTGTGGCTGTGGGCCCCCGATTAGCCGAAGAACGTTAGTCGGGGGCCCCGAGGCGAAGTCGAGCGCTGTTATGCGGTGAAGCGGGGGAACGCGGAGCGGCCCGCGTAGACAGCGGCATCGCCGAGTTCTTCTTCGATCCGCAGCAGCTGGTTGTACTTGGCGACGCGCTCGCTGCGTGCGGGGGCGCCGGTCTTGATCTGGCCGGCATCCGTTGCGACGGCGAGGTCGGCGATGAAGGTGTCTTCGGTCTCGCCTGAGCGGTGCGAGATGATCGCGGTGTAGCCGGCGCGCTGTGCCAGTGCCACGGCATCCATCGTCTCGGTCAGCGTACCGATCTGGTTGACCTTGACCAGGATGGAGTTCGCAGCCTTGAGCGTCAGGCCCTTGGCCAGACGCACGGGATTGGTCACAAACAGGTCATCGCCAACGATCTGCACCTTGTCGCCAAGAGATGCGGTGAGGTGCACGTAGCCGTCCCAGTCGTCTTCTTCGAGCGGGTCTTCAAGGGAGACCAGCGGGTAGTCGGTGACGAGCTCGGCGTAGTACGCGCTCATTTCTTCGGCCGAGAACTTCTTGCCCTCGAAGTTGTAGCTGCCGTCCGTGAAGAATTCGCTCGCGGCGACGTCGAGGGCGAGGGCGATGTCCTTGCCGGGAACGTAACCGGCGATTGTGATGGCTTCGACGATGAGGTCGAGCGCTGCCCGGTTGCTCGGCAGGTTGGGGGCGAAGCCGCCCTCGTCGCCGAGGCCGGTGGACAGGCCTTTGGACTGCAGCAGCGCCTTGAGGCAGTGGTAGACCTCAACACCCCAGCGCAGCGCCTCGCTGAACGATTCAGCACCGAGGGGAACGATCATGAATTCCTGAATGTCGACATCGTTGTCGGCGTGTGAGCCGCCGTTGATGATGTTCATCAGGGGCACCGGCAGGGTGTGCGCGTTCGGGCCGCCGAGATAGCGGAACAACGGCAGACCGGCCGAGCTGGCGGCGGCCTTGGCCACGGCCAGGCTGACGCCCAGGATGGCGTTAGCGCCGAGGCGCTCCTTGTTATCGGTGCCGTCGGTTTCGATGAGCACGAGGTCGACGATGCGCTGGTCGGTCGCGTCGATGTCTTCGACCGCAGGGCCAAGGTCGTCGATCACTGCTTCGACGGCCTTGAGCACGCCCTTGCCCTGGTAGCGGGCTTTGTCGCCGTCGCGCAGCTCATAAGCCTCGAATACCCCGGTGGATGCGCCGGACGGCACTGCGGCGCGGCTGACGGTTCCGTCGCCGAGCAAAACTTCGACCTCGATGGTCGGGTTGCCGCGGGAGTCGAGAATTTCGCGTGCGTCTACTGCCTCAATTAGGGCCACAACTGTCTCCTGATTTGTCGGGGGTGAACGCCTGGGTAGACGCCGGGGTACTGGTCGAATGAAAGTAGGGGTGCGCCGGGTGATCCAGGCGGTTTCAGTCTAACCAAACGCGTCCGCCGATCCGCTGAAGCGGCGTCAGGCGTCAGGCGTCAGGCGCCGAGCGGCTTGAAGTCGAGGTCGACAGCGGCCTGCGTGTCAGCGGTCACGAACGCGAAGCGTCCGTAACCGGCTTCTCCGGCCCGGTCGAGCAGGGCCTTGAGGTTCTTGGTGCGGCGTTCCAGGCGCACCCGCAATCCCCCGGCGACGAGGTCACGCTTGAGGGCGACCAGACGGGCCGAATCGGCGTCTTTCTCGTAAACGAGTACGACAGCGTGCTGAGCGGATGCGGCATCCGCTTGCAGCAGGTCGACAATGCGTTCAAAACCGATCGAGAATCCGCAGGCGGGTACGTCGGTGCCGAGGAATCGGCCGATCATGCCGTCGTAGCGGCCGCCGCCACCGAGGGAATAAGCCAGGTCGGGGTGGGAAATCTCGAAGATGGTGCCGGTGTAATATCCCATGCCACGCACCAGTGTCGGGTCGAAGACCAGGTCGACGCCGGGCAGGGCTGCGCGCAGGTTCGTGAGGTCAGCGAACGCCGCAGTATCGAGCCACTTCGGGGTGCTGTCGCCGAGGGACCAGCCACCGGATCCGAGTTCGGTGAGCAGCGTGGCCAGGTCGGGGGCGTCGATGCCGAGGGTGCCCAGTTCTGCGGCGACGCCGTCGACGCCGATCTTGTCGAGCTTGTCGATCACGATCAAGGCCCGTTCGGTCAGCTCCGCACCGACATTCCAAGAGGCGAGCAGGGCGCTGAGGATGCGCCGGTCGTTGATGCGAATGGAGCACCCCTCGAGGCCGAGCTGGTCGAGCGTCGCGGCCGTGGCGGTGATCAGTTCGATCTCGGCAAGCGGGCCGGCCTCGCCGATGATGTCGATATCGCACTGCATGAACTGGCGGTAGCGCCCTTTCTGCGGGCGCTCGGCCCGCCAGACCGGGGCGATCTGGATCGACCTGAACACGGCGGGCAGTGCGGCGCGGTGGGTGGCGTAGAACCGGGCGAGCGGAACAGTGAGGTCAAAGCGCAGTCCGAGGTCAGCCAGGGACAGCAGGTCATCCTGCTCGGCCGCAGCCGCGACATCCGCTGTGCTGAGGCCGCGCTTCAGCACCGCGAAGGCGAGCTTCTCGTTGTCGCCGCCGAGCCCTGCGTGCAATCGGTCGGAGTCTTCCATGACCGGGGTTTCGATCTCGTCGAAGCCATGCGCCCGAAAACTATCGCGGATGATGCCGAGAGAACGCTCGCGCACGGCCTTGTCGGCGGGGAGGAAATCGCGCATGCCGCGCGGCGGGGTTACTGCAATAGCCATGGGGTAAGTCTCTCAGGTGCTGTCGACGCGATTCACCGTCCACCCCCGAACGGGAGTGCACCCTAGACTCGGGGGAAACAAGCGGGGGTGTGTCGATGTCGGTGACGACAGTTTTCGGGTCTGGCGGGCCTGGCGGGTCTGGCGGGCCTGACGGGCCTGGCGGGCCTGGCGGGATCGTGCCGAGCGGTATCGCGGTGACCGGGGTCAGTCGATCGTTTGGCAGCGTGCCCGCACTGCTCGATGCCACAGTGACCGTTCCGGCCGGGTCGGTCACCGCCCTGATCGGGCCGAACGGCTCGGGCAAAACAACGCTGCTGCTCATGCTCGCCACGCTGCTCACCCCCGATACCGGCAGCATTCGCATCAACGGCCACGATCCGGTCACCGAACCGGAGCGGGTGCGCGCCGTCATGGGCTGGATGCCCGATACCCTCGGCTCCTGGCCGAGCCTGAGCGCCCGCGTGGCCCTGCAGACCACCGGCCGCATGTACCGCATGACCGGCGAGCAGGCCGCCGTGCGCGCCGACGCGCTGATCGCGCTGACCGACCTCGGTGACTTCGCCGACCGGCCATCGCGGGTACTGTCGCGCGGCCAGAAACAACGCCTGAGCCTGGCTCGGGCGCTCGTGCACTCCCCCGGAGTACTGCTGCTCGACGAGCCAGCCTCCGGCCTCGACCCTGCAGCCCGCGCTTCGCTGCGCCAGCTGCTGCGCCGCCTGGCCGGCGAGGGCGCCGCGATTCTCGTGTCCAGCCACGTTCTCGCCGAGCTCGACGAGATGGCGGATGCCGCGGTGTACCTCGCCGATGGGCGCACGGCCAGCCCGGAACAGGTGGCCGCGGCGGGCGCGAGCGCCAGAGCGTGGCGCATCCGCTCCCTCGATGAGTCAGCGTTGGAACGCGCGCTGGCTACCCCCGGCGTGGTCGGCGCCCTCGTGCAGGTTCTCGGTGTGGACCAGCTCGGCACCCTCGTGCAGGTTGAAAATGAGGCCTCCGCAGCCGCCCTACTGCATAATTTGGTGCTGAGCGGGGTGCCGGTGTGCGATTTCGGGCCGGCCGTCGGCAACCTCGAGCACACTTTTCTCGACCTCACGCGGGACAGACCGGCGCGACATAGTTCTGTCGTCGTCAACCCGGAGGTCACGCCATGAGCGACCGTAACCGCCTGTTCCTGACCGGACTCTGGTTGATCGTCACGCTGGAACTGCGCCAGCGGGTGCGCGGCGTCTCCTGGTACGTGCTGCTCGGTGTCTTCATGCTGCTCGTGGGCATCGTCACGTTTCTGCTCTGGCTGGCTACCTCGGCTTGGCTATCCGGCGGCGGCGGGGTGTTCTCGACCATCATTTTCTTTGTACTGCTGCTGGCAACATTGGTGTCGCCGGCGCTGTCGGGCAACGCCATCAACGGTGACCGGGATATCGGTACCCTCGCCACGACGCAGGTCACGCTCATCAGCACCGGCCAGCTCGTACTCGGCAAGTTTCTGGCCGCCTGGATCACCGCGCTCGCCTTTCTGGCGGCGGCGCTGCCGTTTCTCATCTTCGCGGTCGTTCTCGGCGAAGTTTCACTCGGCACGATCACCGTGTCGATGCTGGTGCTCGCGGCCGAGTTGGGCGTGATCGCGGCGGTCGGTGTGGGGTTGTCGGGCATCCTGAACCGGCCGCTGTTTTCGATCGTGCTGACCTATCTCATGGTCGCCGCCCTCAGCCTCGGCACGCTCATTGCGTTCGCCCTGCTCGGCACCGCCACGCAGCAGGAGGCGACGAGCGTGAACTACCAGGTCGTGCAGTCAACCTACGACCAGCAGACCGGCAAGCAGTCGGACATCGTCTGCTCCACCGCCCAGACCTCGACCTACACCGTGCCGCGCTTCGACTATTTCTGGTGGATCCTCGCGGCGAACCCGTACGTGGTGGTAGCGGATGCCGCGCCCGGCAGCTTCGACGCGGGCGGCCGCCCCACCGACCTGTTCGGTCAGATCGCCGTCGGCGTGCGGAGCGCGCAGGCCGCGCCAGAGCTGTATACCGAGTACAACGGATGCGACGAGGCCGCCAATGGGTACGCCGACCAGCAATCCGGCATCGGTCCAACACCGCAGGAGACCTACGACGGCGCGGTGCCCAGCTGGTTCATCGGCCTTTTCATTCACGTATTGCTTGGCGCGGGCGCCCTGGCCTGGGCTTGGCGCCGCACCCGCACCCCCGCGACACACCTCCCGGCAGGCAGTCGCATCGCCTAGCTGTACCTAGCCAGCGGAAGGCTAGGTCGGCAGTGCGATGATGCCGGCATCGAAGGCATTGCCGGCATCGGCGGCATCGGCGGACGGATGCTCGGCGCCGCGAATTTCAGACTGCAGATCGCGCACCGCGGTTCGCAACGCTCGTTCGGCGTCGAGGCCCTGAGCCCGGGCAGATGCCACGATGGCCAAGAGCAGCGGTCCGAGATCAGCCTCGGACTCGATCGGAAGCGGGAAACCGGCGTCCGCTTCGAGCAGGCCGATCTTCTCGGCCCGGCCGAGCACCTTGTCGGCCAGGGCGAGCGCCGGCATGCCGGCCGGAATGCCGTCGAGCACACTCGTGCGCCCCGGCTTCTCCTCGGCCTTGAAACCGTCCCAGGCAGCCGACACCTCCTCGGCCGTCTCGAGGGTGAGGTCACCAAACACGTGCGGGTGCCGCCCGATCATTTTCTCGGTCAGGCGGGCAGCGACATCCTGAATATCGAAGTTCTCCTCCAGGGTATGGGCAGCCAGGTCGGCGTGGAACAGCACCTGGTAGAGCACATCACCCAGCTCTTCGAGCAGGTCGTCCCGGCTGCCGTCTTCGATCGCCTCGATCAGTTCGTGGGTCTCCTCGACCAGGTGGCGCACGAGCGAGGCGTGCGTCTGGTCGGCGTCCCACGGGCATCCGCCGGGCGCGCGCAGCCGCGCAACGGTCGCGATGAGGGTCTCGAGGGGTGTTGCGGCCGGTTGCGTTACGTATGGCGGAACAGCGGATGCCGGATCCACGACGGCGTCTGCCGCCCGCGGCGCTGGCGGGTTCGATTTCGGCAGCGCGGATCCGGCTCGGGCTGATGAAAACAACGGATCTGTCATGGTTGTGCACTCCTCGATCGGTTCCATCGTAAACGGCCGCTTGGGGGCGGTCAGCTGCCTCGTGTATTCTGGGTAACGGTGAGTCGGGAAGTCTGGTCGGCACATCACGAGCGCGCCGGAAATACCAGAGGACTTATTATGACCAAACCATTCCGCCAGCCCACGCCCCAATCGGCCCCGCCCAGTGCCACCATTCTGCGCCGCGGTAGCCATGGCGAAGTCGTGCGCATCTCCAGTATTCTGCGCAAAGAAACCGTCGGCGGTGCCATTTTGCTGGCTGCGACCGTGGCCGCCCTGATCATGGCCAACTCTGGCCTCTCAGACGCGTACTACGCATTGCGCGACTACAGAATCGGTTACGAGCCGTGGCACCTGGAACTGAGTCTCGGCGCGTGGGCGGCCGACGGCCTGCTGGCGATCTTCTTCTTTCTCGCTGGCCTCGAACTGAAGCGTGAATTCGTCGCGGGCGATCTGCGCAGTGTGAGCCGTGCCATCGTTCCCGTAGCCGCCGCCGTCGGTGGCGTGATCGTCCCGGCCCTCATCTATGTACTGATCAACCTCGAGTCGGGCGCCGATTCACTGCGCGGATGGGCAATTCCCACCGCGACCGACATTGCGTTTGCCGTTGCCGTCCTCGCCGTAATTGGGTCGAAGCTTCCGCCGGCCCTGCGCATCTTTCTGCTGACTCTCGCCGTGGTCGACGATTTGCTCGCCATCACGATCATCGCCTTCTTTTACACGGACGACATCGCCGTTCTGCCACTCGTGCTGGCCCTGGTCCTGATCGCGCTGTTCTGGATGTTGACCCACAAATTCTCCTACTTCTTCGGCACCAGAGCCTGGGCCGCGTGGCTGATACTGCTGCCTCTCGGCTTCATTGTATGGGCGCTCGTGCACGGTTCTGGCGTGCACGCGACCGTAGCCGGTGTACTTCTCGGCTTTGCCGTGCCGGTGCTGCGCAGCAAGCGCGGCGGCGGGCCCAATGCAGGCCCCGGCCTGGCCGAAACACTCGAACATAGAATCCGTCCGCTGTCCAGCGGAATCGCGATACCGGTGTTCGCCTTCTTCTCCGCCGGCGTCACCATCGGCGGCGCCGATGGCCTATACCGGGCGCTCACCGACCCGGTTGCGGTCGGCATCGTTGTCGCTCTCGTCGTTGGCAAGCCGATCGGCGTGTTGCTCGCGACTTTCATTGTGACCAAGACCACGAAGGCGGCGCTCGACCCCGATCTGTCGTGGATCGACGTCACCGGCGTCGCCGTGCTGGCCGGTGTCGGTTTCACCGTGTCGCTGCTGATCAGCGAGCTTGCTTTCGGTCAGGGCAGCCCGCACGACGACCACGCCAAGGTAGCCATTTTGGTCGGTTCGCTCCTCGCCGCACTCCTGGCCACAGTGATCCTGCGCTTGCGCAACCGCCACTATGGGCGCATCGCCGAGAAGGAGGCCATCGACAGCGACAACGACGGCATCCCGGATGTCTACGAGCCGGAACAGGCGTCGAAAGGCTAAGCGGAGCATCCACGTGCACGCCCGCTAACCCGCAGCACCGTCGTTGACCCAGCGACGGTGCTGCATTCTTTGATGCCGCGGTGCTGCTTGACTATTAGCCGGCCGGGAGCGCGCTCGGCACGGCCGGCGGGAAGATCGCCGCCAGCAGCGTCTTGGTCCATTCGATCAAGGCATTGTCATCGAGCGGTTCACCGTTCGGGCGCGGCATCGGTACGCTCAGCGCACCGGTCGCCGACACGTACCGCGAGCCCGGGTACATCCGCTGCAGGCGCACCTGCATCGAATCGGCCAGGTCGGCCGGCGCCACCCGCAGGTTCGAGCCCATAGCCACGACCTCGCTGAGGTTCGCCTGCTGGGCCTGCCAGCGCAGCCGCGACACAGCCACGAGGTTCTGCACCGGCACGGGCGGTTCACCGTACCGGTCGGTGAGCTCGTCGAGCACGAGGTCGATCTGATCATCGGTCGCCGTCGGTGAGCTCGCACTGGAGAGCTTCTGGTACGCCTCAAGGCGCAGGCGCTCACTGTCGACGAAATCGTGCGGAATGTGCGCGTCGACCGGCAGCTCCAGCCGCAGCTCGGTCTGTCCCTCGGCGACGTCCCCGCGGAAGGTGCTCACAGCCTCACCGATCATGCGCAGGTACAGGTCGAAGCCCACACCGGCGATATGCCCGGCCTGCTCGCCGCCGAGCAGGTTGCCGGCGCCGCGAATCTCGAGGTCCTTGAGCGCCACCTGCATGCCGGCGCCGAGCTCGTTGTTGGCGGCGATGGTGGCGAGCCGGTCGTGGGCGGTCTCCGACAATGGCTTGTTCTCGTCGTACAGAAAGTAGGCGTAGGCGCGCTCGCGCCCACGCCCGACCCGGCCGCGCAGCTGATGCAGCTGACTCAAACCGAACTTGTCGGCGCGGTCGATGATGATGGTGTTGGCATTGTTGATGTCGAGGCCGGTCTCGATAATCGTGGTGCAGACCAGAATGTCGAACTTGCGCTCCCAGAAATCACCGACCACCTGTTCCAGCTGCGCCTCCGGCAACTGCCCGTGCGCGATCGCAATGCGCGCCTCTGGAACGAGCTCGGCGAGCTGCGTGGCCATGCGGTTGATGCTCGTGACCCGGTTGTGCACGAAAAAGATCTGGCCTTCGCGCAGCAGCTCCCGGCGGATGGCGGCGCCAACTTGCCGCTGCGAGTACGGCCCGACAAAGGTCAGGATCGGGTGTCGGTCTTCGGGCGGCGTGGCCAGGGTCGACATTTCACGGATGCCGGTGACCGCCATCTCGAGCGACCGTGGGATGGGTGTCGCGCTCATCGCGAGGATGTCGACGTTGGTCTTGAGCTTCTTCAGGGCGTCTTTGTGCTCGACGCCGAAACGCTGTTCCTCGTCGATGATGACGAGGCCGAGGTCTTTGAAGATGATCGACGGTGACAGCAGCCGATGGGTGCCGATGACGACGTCGACGGTGCCGTCGAGCATGCCGGCGATGGTTTCGCGCGATTCCTTGTCGGTTTGGAACCGTGACAGGGCGCGCAGGTGAATCGGGAATCCGGCGAAGCGTTCCTTGAACGTCTCCATGTGCTGGCTGACCAGCAGGGTGGTCGGCACGAGCATGGCGACCTGCTTGCCGTCCTGCACGGCCTTGAAGGCGGCACGAATGGCCACCTCGGTCTTGCCGAAGCCAACGTCGCCGCTGAGCAGCCGATCCATCGGAATGGGCCGTTCCATGTCGGCCTTGACTTCGTCGATGGTGGTGAGCTGGTCGGGGGTCTCCACGAAGGGAAACGCCTCTTCGAGTTCA
Organism: Cryobacterium sp. Y29; assembly: GCF_002929825.1. Lineage (GTDB taxonomy): Bacteria > Actinomycetota > Actinomycetes > Actinomycetales > Microbacteriaceae > Cryobacterium. The sequence goes on along the minus strand of NZ_PJJN01000028.1, from coordinate 148,521 downwards.
CGCTGCCAGGGAGTGTCCGGCCCGAAGGCGTGCCCCCTGCTGGCCATGCGCGCCGAATACAACTTGACGAGCTCAACGGCAATGTCGCGTACCGCTCGGCGCGCCTTGGTCTTGGCGCTCGACCAGTCGCTGCCGCCCATCTTACTCAGGGTCGGTGCCTCGCCACCGACGTAGCGGGTGACGAGGTCGAGCTGGTCGGTCGGCACGTACAGCCGGTCGCCGGCGTGCCCGCGCTTCGACGGTGCGTACTCCAGCACGAGGTATTCGCGGGTGGTCTTGACCGGGTTGCGGCCGCCGCTGGACACCTCACGCTGGGTCAGTTCGAGAAAACGGCCGATACCGTGCGTCTGGTGCACTACGTGGTCGCCGGCTACGAGCTGCAGCGGGTCGACGACGTTCTTGCGGCGGCTGGCGAGCTTCTTGATCTGCCGCTCGGAGTACCCGACGGTGCGCCCGTAGAACTCCGACTCGCTGATCAGCGCGAGCTTGCTCTGCGGCAGCTCAAAACCGTGATCGACGGATGCCTTCAGCAGGTAGGCGATACCCGGTTCCGGTTCCAGCGGCCATACCTCTACCACCCGCACCGGCAGCTCGCGCTCGGCCAGCACCTGGGCGGCCCGTTCGACCAGACCGGCGCCCTGGGCCACTATGCCGACGACCCAGCCGTCGTGCAGCCGGGAGGCGACGTGACCCACGGCTCCGTCGACGCTGCCGGCGAAGGTGGGAACGGCATCCGCTTCGATGCGAATGGTGAGCAGCTCGTCCATCTCGAGGTGTTCGGGTAAAACCGGCGCATCGGTCGGTGCGGCCTGGAATGTGCTCAAAGTCCACCAGTTGTGACCGGAGGCCGGTGCGCCCGGCGCCGAGTACATCACGCTGTCGCGTAGGCGCCCGAGGGTGAGAAAGTCGCCCGATTCCAGATCGATCGGGGCGTCGGCGCCAGCCGTCGCGGCGCTCCAGGCGGCGCCGAGAAACTCACGGTTGGTCTCGGCGAGGCTGATCGCCCGGCTCGCGACCCGTTCCGGCGAGATCACGGCAACGGCGGCGTTGGTCGGCAGATAGTGGGTGACGGGCACCAGCCGGTCGACCAGCGCCGGCGCGAGGCTTTCCATGCCCTCGACTGGAATCCCCTCGGCGATCTTGGCGAGCAGACCGGCCAGGCTCGGGAATTCATGCTGCATCTCGCGGGCGCGTTGCCGCACGGCAGGGCTGAGCAGCAGTTCTCGGCTGGGCGGCAGGCTGACCGTGTCGACGACCTCGGGCAAAGATCGCTGGTCGGCGACGCTGAACAGGCGAATCTGCTCGACCTCGTCGCCGAAGAACTCGACTCGGTACGGGTGCACGGCGACCGGCGGAAACACGTCGAGGATACCGCCGCGCACGGCGAACTCGCCGCGCCGGGTGACCATGTCGACGCGGGCGTAAGCGAGGTCGACCAGCTGCAGCACGATCGCCGAGAGATCATGGCCGCGGGCGCCGACCGTGAGCTCGATCGGTTCGTAGTCGGTGAGGTTATCGGCGACCGGCTGCAATGCTGCCCGTACCGAGGCGACGACGATGAGCGGATGCCGCGTGGCCGGGTCGGCCGCCTGCCAATCACGCATGCGGCGCAGGGCGTGCAGGCGCTTGCCGACGATCTCGGCGCTCGGGCTCAGGCGCTCGTGCGGCAGGGTCTCCCAGGCGGGAAAGTCGATGATTTCAGCGCTCGTGGCGAAGCAGCCGAGGTTTTCGCGGATCGCCTCCGACTCGCGGCCGGTCGCCGTGATGACGAATAGGGCCTGGGCATCGCCGCGGCGCAAGTCGAGCAACGCGGCGAGCAGCGCGGCGCGCAGGCCTTCGGTCAGCGAGAAATCAGCATCCCTGCTGGCGTAGGCGAGGGCGTTGTCGAACGTGGAGGCGCGCGCGAGCGCTGCGATTAAGCCCTGAAGGATCACTGAATGAGTCTACGCACTGGCACCGACAGCGCCGAACTCGCCTTAGGACGGCGAGTGGAACTTCTGCTGAGCGGCCACGACGCCGTCGGAGGCGATGAGTTCGACCGCGTCGGCGGCATCCGCTATCAGATTGGGCAGAACGCCGCGCTCGGCGGCAGCGAAGTCGTGCAGCACGAAATCGGCCGGATTTTGGCGACCCGGCGGGCGCCCGATGCCCATGCGAATGCGAATGAAATCGTTGGTTCCGGTGGCAGCGATGATGTCGCGCAGGCCGTTGTGACCGCCGTGACCACCGCCGACCTTGATCTTGAGCGTGTCAAAGGGCAAGTCGAGATCATCGTGCACGACGATGAGCCGTGACACGGGCAGTGAATAGAAGCGCAGCAGCGCTGCGACCGGGCTGCCGGAAACGTTCATGAACGTGGTGGGCTTGGCCAGCACCAGCTTGGGACCGCCGGGCGCGAGGTGCCCTTCGGCCACGAGGGCGGCCGTTTTGTGACGCTTGAAATTTGACGCGAGACGGTCGGCGAGCTGCGCCGCCGCCATCTGACCGACGTTGTGCCGGTTGCCGGCGTAGTCGGGCCCGGGGTTGCCGAGCCCGACTACGAGCCACAGGTTCGTATCCAGGGGAGTCCTCCGTTTGCGGGGGTGAAAGCCCAGACGGAACCAGTTGATGCCTGCTCCTACTACGCGGCCGGGGTTCCGGCCGTGATGACCTCGGTCTCGGCTTCTTCCTCGTCTTCGCCACGCGGGGTGTGGATGTAGACGACGAGGGCCTCTTCGTCGGTGATCAACGTGGCGCCGGAGGGCAGGGGAACGTCCTTGGCGTGAACCTGGGCGCCGTCTTCGAGGCCCTCGATCGACACGGTGACGTTTTCGGGGATGTCGGTCGCTTCGACCTCGAGCAGCAGGGTCTTGATGTCGAAGTCGGCGATCGTGCCGGGGAAGGACTCGCCCGACATGTGCACCTGAACTTCAACCTGGACCTTTTCGCCCTTGCGCACGACGACGAGGTCGATGTGCTCGATGATGGCCTTCACCGGGTCCTTCTGCACGTCCTTGACCAGAACGAGCTGCTTGGCACCGGCAATGTCGAGCTCGAGGATCATGTTGGCGCGACGCAGCAGCAGGGCGATACGGTGGGCCGGCAGCGACACGTGCACCGGCTCGGTGCCGTGACCGTAGATGACGGCAGGAATCTTGCCGAGCACACGTAGCTTACGGGCCGCGCCCTTGCCAAAGCTTTCGCGCGGTTCAGCGGCGACGGCGGTAACTTCTTTAGCCATGGTATTTCTCCTTGCGGGGCGTGAGCCCAGGTCGTGGTTCGCGGGTCGAAGCCCGAGAAAGTGGGGTACTGATTCAACTCGAACGCATGTCAGCGTGAGGAAAAGCCCAAGGCCTCGTCCGCCGCGTCGATCACGGATGCCGCCGGCCCAACAGTCTGGCCCGGCAGAATCCCTCGCCGAAGTTCGTCTTCAAGCTTACACCGTTCGGGCCGGTACCGCACCCCGGGCGTGTCGCGCACTGCGGCTGCGGCTGCGCCTCGCCAGACGTTAGGGTCGGAGCATGTCATCGAGCCTGCATAACCGCGTGATCGACGCGGTGGGCACCCGTATCGTCGACGGCCACACGCCGGCCGGCACGGTCATGCTCTCAGAGCAGATCGAGCGCGCCCAGGGGGTCAGCCGATCGGTCGTGCGCGAGGCGGTACGCGTGCTCGCTGCGATGGGCCTGGTCGAGTCGGTCAAGCGCGTCGGAATTCGGGTGCGTCCGCAGTCAGGATGGAATGCGTTCGACCCGGTGCTCATCCGCTGGCGTTTGGCCGGAGCGGGCCGGGGCGCGCAGTTGCGCTCGCTCACCGAGCTGCGGGCATCCGTCGAGCCGATGGCCGCCGAGTTGGCCGCCCAACACTGCCCGCAGGCGATGTCGGGCGAGCTCATGACCGTGGCGGCGCAGATGCGCACGGTGGGACGTTCCGGTGACCTCGAACGATTTCTGGCTCTGGACATCCATTTTCACCGCCTCGTGCTGCACGGATCAGGCAACGAAATGTTCGCCAAGCTCGACGAGGTGATCGCCGCCGTACTCTCGGGGCGCACCGGCCTCGGACTCATGCCTGCCCACCCGCACGAAACCGCGCTGCAGTGGCACGTCGACGTGGCGGACGCCATTCAGGGCGGCCACCCCGTGCGTGCCCGCGAGTCGATGGAACTGATCATGCGGCGCACCATCGCCGAAGTTGAAGAGTCCTGGGCGCACACTGCCCGCATTTTTTTCTAGAGCGCGGGCGGGCACCGCACGAACCGATCAGATCACAGCAGGCTGGCCACGAGGTAGATGGCCGCGGCAATCGTGAAGCCAACGATTCCGACGAGGGCTTGACCGACCGTCCAGGTCTTGAGCGTGGTTTTAGTGTCCATGCCGAAGAATCTGCTGACCAGCCAGAAACCGGAGTCGTTGACGTGCCCAGCGAAGACCGACCCGGCAGCGAGCGCCAGCACGATCGCGGCGAGCTCGACCGGGTTGAACGTGGCATTGCCCATCACGACCGGCTGAAGGAGGGCCGCTGTCGTGGTGAGGGCCACCGTTGCCGATCCCTGCGCGATACGCACGAGGGCGGCGATCACAAAACCAGCCACGATCACGGGCAGACCGATCTCATCGAGCGACTCGGCCAGTGCGTTGCCGATTCCGCTGGCGCGCAGCACGCCACCGAACATTCCACCGGCGCCGGTGATGAGGATGACTGCCGAGACCGGGCCGAGCGCGCTGTCGACGACGGATTCTACGAGCGTGGCCGACTTGCGCTTTTTCCAGCCCAGTAGGGCCATGGCCAGCACCACGGTGATGAGCAGGGCGACCGGAGTCTCGCCGATGGCGCGCAGGACCTGTACCCAGGCGTCGTCGAGGGAGACGAGTCCGGCGGTGGCTGCCATGTTGAGGCCGGTGTTGAGGAAGATTAGTCCGATCGGCAGCAGGAGCAGGGTCATGATGATGCCGACGCGGGGCGCGGAGGCGAACTCGGTGAAGTCGCCTGTGCTGCCGCGCAGGATGGACGGCACAGGAATGTCGTACTTGCGACCGACGTATCCACCGAACAGGTGGCCGACGACGTACCAGGTGGGCAGGGCAACCAGAAGACCGAAGATCAAAACGAGTCCTACGTCAGCTCCGAGTAGGCCGGTCGCCGCGACAGGCCCCGGGTGCGGCGGCACGAAGATGTGCATGACCGAGAAAGCCACGGCCGACGAAAACGCATAGCCGAGAAACGATCCGCCGAGGCGACGAGCGACGGCGAAGATGATCGGCAGCATGACGACAAGGCCGGCGTCGAAAAAGATCGGAAAACCGAGCATGAGCGACGCGACTGCGAGGGCAATCGGCGCGCGCCGTTCTCCAAACCTATTGATCAGGGCGTCCGTCAGTACCTGCGCTCCACCGCTGGTTTCCAGCATGCGGCCGAGCATGGCGCCCAAGCCGACGAGCAGGGCGACCCCGGCCAGGGTGCCGCCGAAGCCTTCAAGCAGGGTAGGCATGAGGCGGACGGTCGGAATGCCGGTGGCGACCGCGGTGAGCAGACTCACGATGATCAGCGACAGGAACGCGTGCACCTTGAACTTCATGATGAGCACGAGGAGCACCGCGATCGCGCCGGCGGCAACGCCGAGCAGAGCGGGGGTGCCGAGCACCCAGTTCATTTCAAGATCGGTCATCAGTGAGCTATCCCTTTGTGTATCAAGCCGACGAGTTCGTCGGGAGTGTGGATGAGGTCGACGCGCAGTCCTGCTTCGTCGGCCGCGAGTGGTTCGAGCGTCGCGAATTGCGAGTCGAGCAGTGTGGGTGGCATGTATTCGTGGTTGCGGTGGGTGAGACGATTCGCGATGAGTTCCCGGCTGCCGTAAAGCTCGGCGAAGACGAGGGTCGGCACGAAGGCGCGCAGAAGATCGCGGTAGCTGCGCTTGAGGGCGGAGCAGGCGACGACAACGGGTTCACCCTGGGCAACGGCGTCCGCTATCGTCTCGGCGATGCGGGTCAGCCATGGCAGGCGATCCTCATCGGTAAGCGGATGCCCAGACGACATCTTGGTGCGCGCGGCCACGCTGTGCAGGTCGTCACCGTCGAGAAATCGCAGGCCACGGGCATCCGCCAGTGCGCGGCCGATAGTGGATTTACCACACCCCTGAACTCCCATCACGACGATAGGGGTGTGAAAGTAGTTAGGCATAGTGCTCCGCTCCGCTGGGCCGCTGCTTCATTACATAGGATCACAGCGCGAGCAACGCGCAATAAATCAGATTACAACGAGCACGCTAACACTTATATCTGTTTCAAAGAAATCGCGCGTGTCCCCCGCTTGTGGGACTAATCAGGCCCGTGCGCTAAACTCGTAGGCGGTCTGTTCAACACAGTCCCAAAGGAGAAAACGTGTCAGAGTCCGGTTCAGCACAGGCAAATATCGGTGTCGTCGGTCTGGCGGTGATGGGTTCCAACCTGGCCCGCAACCTCGCAGGCCGCGAAGGAAACACCGTCGCGGTCTACAACCGCTCCCCCGAACGCACCCGCCTACTCACGACAGAGCACCCCGAGGCGAATTTTGTCGCCTCCGAGAACATTGCCGATTTCGTCGCCTCGCTGACCAAACCGCGCACCGCCATCATCATGGTGCAGGCCGGACGTGGAACCGACGCCGTCATCTCTCAGCTCTCTGAGCTGTTCGAACCCGGCGACATCATCGTCGACGGCGGCAACGCCGACTTCACCGACACCATCCGCCGCGAAAAAGAGCAAAGCGCCAAAAGCATAAACTTCGTCGGCGCCGGCATCTCCGGTGGCGAAGAGGGCGCCCTCAACGGCCCGAGCATCATGCCCGGCGGCTCGGTCGAGGCGTACAAGACCCTCGGACCCATTCTTGAATCCATCGCCGCCGTCGTCGACGGCGTGCCGTGCGTCACCCACATCGGCACCGACGGCGCCGGCCACTTCGTCAAGATGATTCACAACGGCATCGAATACGCCGACATGCAGCTCATCGCCGAGGCCTACGACCTGCTGCGCAAGGTCGGCGGGCACTCCCCCGAAGCCATCGCCGATATCTTCACGGACTGGAACGACGGGGAGCTCAACAGCTACCTGATCGAAATCACCGCGGAGATTCTGCGCCAGGTCGACGCCAAAACCGGTCAGCCGTTCATCGACGTCGTCCTCGACGAGGCCGGCTCCAAAGGAACCGGTGTCTGGACCGTGCAGAATGCTCTCGACCTCGGCGTTCCGGTCGGCGGCATCGCCGAGGCGGTTTTCGCCCGCGCCGTCTCAAGCCACCCCGAGCAGCGCGGACCGGTGCGTGCCAGCATCACCGGCCGGCCCGAAATCGCCGTCGTCGGCCACACCTTCCAGGAAGACGTGCGCCAGGCGCTCTACGCGTCGAAGATCGTCGCGTACGCGCAGGGTTTCGACGCGATCATCGCCGGGGCCACCAAGTACAACTGGAACATCGACAAGGGCGCCATCGCTACCATCTGGCGTGGCGGTTGCATCATTCGCGCCCAGTTCCTCAACCGCATCGTGACCGCCTACGATAACGACCCGTCGATCTCGAGCTTGCTTGTCGACCCGTACTTCGCCGAGGCCGTCGCCGCCGGCGAGGCAGCCTGGCGCCGAGTCGTCTCGACCGCGGCGCTCTCGGGCATCCCGGTTCCCGGCTTCGGTGCCAGCCTGAGCTACTTCGACTCGCTTGCCAGTGAGCGGCTGCCAGCCGCTTTGGTGCAGGGACAGCGCGACTTCTTCGGAGCGCACACCTATCACCGCGTCGACATGCCCGGCACCTTCCACACCCTGTGGTCCGGCGACCGCACCGAGATCGTCACTGAGGCTTCCACGCACTGACCATCCGTGTTGCCGGCCGGCGGCATCCGCTCACCCTCGTCGGGCAGAGCGGATGCCGCCGGCCGACTTGGGTTAACCAGTCACTTCACACTCGGGTCTGGAAGAATGAAGATACTTATGACTGATGATCACCCCGAGCTTTCCGGCTACGAGCCGAACGATAACTACCGGCCGCTGCGCGGCAAGCATTTCGCGTCCATTTTGCGGATCGTCGTCGTGCTCGGGTTGATCGCCCTGATTGTGCCGGGCATACTCACCACCATGCGGGTCGCCTCCGACACTGCCGCCAACGCCTGTGCGACCGCGGTCGCCCAGTATTATCCCTTTGCGGTCGACTTCGACGCTCGCTTCGACCTAGCCGGACCCGGCGGGTTCGGCTGGCAGTGCTACGCCATCGACCAGAACGAGCGCGACACCTTCGTGACCTCGCTCGGGATCATCCCCTCCGCTCCACGCCAGATCACTCCGGGCACCCCCACGTAGCGGCCTCCGCACTCGTCGGCGCCATCGACCCGCGGCTTTCGACGGGTCCGCACCGCGGGTTCGTGCAGTTCGGTCTTTCGACGCGGTGAGATGAGAAGAGGCGATGGCCGCAGCCACCGCCTCCCAAAATCAGCCGAGTACGAGGCCGACCGGTCTATGCCCTATGCGGCACCGTCGAACATCGACGTGACCGAACCCTCATCAAACACTTCGTGGATGGCGCGGGCCAGCAATGGCGCGATCGGCAGCACGGTGAGGGTTGGGAAGCGCTTCTCCGGGGGGATCGGCAGCGTGTCCGTGACCACGACGGCGCTGATGGCCGGGTTCTGCAGCATGTCGACGGCCGGGTGGCTGAACACGGCGTGGGTGGCGGCGACGACGACGCCGATAGCGCCAGCCTCGCGCAGGGCCTCGGCGGCCAGGGCAATGGTGCGACCGGTATCGATCATGTCGTCGACAATGAGGCAGACGCGACCGCTCACCTGACCGACGATCTCGTGCACGGAGACCTGGTTGGGGACGAGCGGGTCGCGTCGTTTGTGGATGATGGCGAGCGGCACACCGAGCCGGTCACTCCAGATGTCGGCGACGCGCACGCGGCCCATGTCGGGCGAAACCACGGTGAGGGTGGCCGGGTCGAGCTTCTCGCGAAAGTGCTCCAAGAGCACCGGCATGGCGAACAGGTGGTCGACGGGACCGTCGAAGAAGCCCTGGATCTGGGCGGCGTGCAGGTCGATCGACATGATGCGGTCGGCGCCGGCGACCTTGAACAGGTCGGCGACCAGGCGGGCCGAGATCGGCTCGCGACCGCGACCTTTCTTGTCCTGCCGGGCGTAGGGATAGAACGGTGCGACGACGGTGATGCGCTTGGCGGAAGCCCGCTTGAGCGCGTCGACCATGATGAGCTGTTCCATCAGCCACTCGTTGATCGGCGCGGTGTGGGACTGGATGACGAACGCATCCGAGCCGCGCACACTCTCGTCGAACCGGGCATACAGTTCGCCGTTGGCGAAGGTGCGTGCATCGGTGTGGAGCAGCTCTGAACCAAGCTCCGTGGCAATGTCGAGAGCGAGCTGCGGGTGCGCTCGCCCCGAAACCAGTACGAGTCGTTTGTCGCCGCTGGACTTAATTTCCGACACTTATTCTCCAGTCTTTTCGCTGCTTGTGGGGCGCAGGCTTGCTGCCGCCGCTGTATCCGCGGCTGTGCCCGGACGGTTGACGTGAACCCAGCCGTCCATGTTGCGTTGCGGCGCCACGTTGATGGCCAGTGCGCCGGACGGAACGCTCTTGCGAACGACTGTTCCAGCCCCCGTGTACGCCCCGTCCCCAATTGTAATCGGCGCGACGAACACGTTGTGCGACCCGGTGCGCACGTGCGACCCGATCTCCGAGTGGTGTTTGGCCACGCCGTCATAGTTGGCGAAGATTGTTCCGGCACCGATGTTCGACCCCACGCCAACCGTGGCATCGCCCACATAGCTCAGATGGGGCACCTTGCTGCCGGCGCCGATCTGCGCGTTCTTGGTCTCGACGAAGGCGCCGATTTTACCGTCGGCGCCGAGTACGGTGTTCGGACGCAGGTACGAGAATGGCCCGACAGACGCCCGAGCCTCGATCACCGCGAGGGTCGCGTCAGTGCGATTCACGCGGGCGCCCTCGCCGATCTCGCAGTCGCGCAGGGTGGTGTCTGGTCCGATGATGGCACCAGTGGCCACCACTGTGGCCCCGATGATCTGAGTGCCGGGCAGCACCGTGACGTCGGTCGCGAGAACGGCTTTCAGGTCGATCCAGGTGGTGGCCGGGTCTTGCACGGTCACGCCGGCGAGCTGCCAGCCGCGCACGATCAGGGCGTTGAGCTTCTGGGCGGTGTCGCCCAGCTGGGCACGGTCGTTGATGCCGGCCACGATCCAGGCGTCGGCGACGGGAACGGCGCTCACCTCGGAGCCGGCCCGGCGCAGCAGTTCGATCACATCGGTGAGGTATTTCTCACCCTGCGCGTTCGCCGTGGTCAGCTGCGCCAACTGCACGCGCAGCGCGGCCAGGCCGAACAGGTAGACGCCCGCGTTGATCTCGGTGACGGCCAGTTCGGCATCCGTCGCATCTTTTTGCTCGACGATGCGGTCGAACGCACCCTCGACCGAGCGGATGATGCGCCCATAGCCGGTCGCGTCGTCCGGGTAGGCGGACAACACGGTTCCCACCGCTGCGCCCTTGCGGTGGGAGGCGATGAACGAGGCGAGGGTTGCAGCGTTCAGTAGCGGCACGTCGCCGTTGATGACGAGCACGTCACCGTCGAAATCATCGGGAAGCGCGGCGACGGCCTGTTCGACGGCGCGGCCGGTGCCGGGAATCTCATCCTGATCGACGATGGTACTTTCCGGCAGGTCTTCGGCCACGACGGCGGCGAGCAGGTCACGTTCGTGCCGTACGACGGTCACGACATGCGCGGCGTCGAGGGCGCGCGCAGTGGCCAGCACATGGCTGACGATGGGCACTCCGGCGAGCGGATGCAGCAGCTTCGGCAGGCTGGACTTCATGCGGGTGCCCTGGCCGGCGGCCAACACGATGATGGCGAGGCGGGCGTCTGTCACAGGTTTCCTAACGCATTCGGGAGAGAAAGTGAGGGCTCCGCCACCAGGATTCGAACCTGGACCGAACAACTCCAAAGGTTGCCGTGCTGCCGTTACACTATGGCGGACCATGCCAGCCGGAGCCAGCAACCAGTCAAGTCTGCCAGATTCTGGCGGCCCGCGACGCCGCTGGCACCTCCTCGGGGCTTCTGCGCGAAGAAACCCCCGGAAAAGCGGGATAATGGAGCAATGCCTGGCCATGATGAAGTCGACCGAATCGTCGATTCGTGGCTGCGTGAACGGCCCGATCTTGATTTTGCGCCGCTGCAGGTCCTCAGCCGAGTCGCTCGATTGTCCAAGCACCTCGACCGGGCCCGCCGCACCGCCTTCTCCCGCTCAGAGCTCGCGTCGTGGGAGTTCGATGTGCTCTCGGCGCTGCGCCGCGCGGGAACCCCCTACGAGCTGAGCCCGAAAGCCCTTTTGCAGCAGACACTTGTTTCCAGCGGCACCATGACGAACCGCATCGACCGTCTCGTCGACCGCGATCTGGTCAAGCGCCGCTCTGCGCCCAACGACGGCCGCGGCATCCTCGTGGGCATGACCCCGGCCGGTCTGACCCGCGTGGATGCCGCCATCACCCGGCTCGTCGACGCCGAGGCTGAGCTGCTCGACACCCTCTCGGTGACCGATCAGGACCGGCTGGCCGGCCTGCTGCGCAAGCTCAGCCTCGACTTCGACTAGCCACCGCTACCGGCGAAGAGCCTTCCGCGCGAGGTAGTTGCCGAAGAACTGCACGAACTGCACCAGCACGATGATGAGCAGCACGGCCGCCCAGGTCACGATGGGGTTGAACTGACGATAGCCATAGAGCAGCGCGAAATTACCCAGGCCCCCGCCACCGACGTACCCGGCAACGGCCGACATGTCCACGAGGGCGACAAAAATAAACGTGTAGCCGAGAATCAGCGGGCCCAGGGCCTCCGGCAGCAATACCGTGAAGATGATGCGAATCGGCCCGGCGCCGACGCTGCGGGCGGCGTCGATCACACCGGGCGTGACGGTGAGCAGGTTCTGCTCCACGATGCGGGCCATGGCGAAGGACGCTGCGAGAGCGATCGTGAAGATGATCGCATTGTTGCCGATGCCGCTGCCGGTGACAGCCCGGGCGAGCGGTTGCGCCGCGGCCAGAAAAATGATGAATGGAATCGGGCGAATGAAGTTGACCAGCAGGTTGAGCACGAAGAACAACGGCTTGTTCTCCAGGATGCTGCCGGCTCGGGTCAGGTAGAGCCCGAGGCCCACCAGCAGTCCGCCGAGGCCGCCGAAGAACAGGGTCATCGCGACGATATACAGGGTCTCGTACGTCGCCGTCCACAGTTCGGGCAGCAGGTCGATGAGTGCATCCATATCAGCGCACCTCCGTGACGGTCGTGAGCGTTCGAATGTGAGCGAGCACCTGGTCGATGACCGGATCGACGCCGGAAAGAGCGAGCGTGAGATGCCCGAACGGGCGCCCCTGGATCTCATTGATGCCGCCGTAGACGACCTCGAACGCCACTCCGGCCCGTGAGAGCTCACCGAAAACGGCCGTCTGGTCAACCGCGCTGTCGCGGAAGGCGAGCGTCACGATGCGGCCCGTGTGCCGCTCGCGCAGCACGGCGAGTTCGGCCGCAGACGGTACCCCCTTGACCACGGTCGAGACGAAGCGAGCGGATGCCGCGGCTTGCGGGTTCGAGAACACGTCAAAGACCGGTCCGCGCTCGATGACCCGGCCCTGGTCCATCACGGCGACCTTGGTCGCGATGGTCTGGATGACGTCCATTTCGTGGGTGATCACGATAATGGTGACCCCGAATTCCACATTCACCCGTTTCAGCAGCGCGAGGACCTCGTGCGTGGTCTCCGGGTCGAGCGCGCTCGTGGCCTCGTCAGCGAGCAGGATGCTCGGCTGGGTGGCGAGGGCACGAGCGATACCCACGCGCTGCTTCTGACCGCCGGACAGCTGGTCGGGAAACGACCCGGCCTTGTCGGCGAGGCCGACGAAGTCGAGCAGTTCAGCCACGCGGGCGGTGCGCTGCTCCTTGGGATGCCCGGCCACTTCGAGCGGGTAGGCCACGTTGCGCGCCACCGTGCGAGAGCCGAGCAGGTTGAACTGTTGAAAGATCATGCCGATGCCGAGGCGCACCTTGCGCAGCTCGCGCTCCGACAGCACGGCGATATCCTGCCCGTCAACGATGATCTCGCCGCTCGTTGAATGTTCGAGAGCATTCACGAGTCGCACAAGGGTGCTCTTACCGGCACCGGAGTATCCGATGATCCCGTAGATGTCCCCGGCCTCCACGTCCAGACTGACCGAGTCGATCGCCGTGACACTCGGTGCGCCCTTGCTCGCGGGCGGGTATACCTTGCTGACATTCCTCAGGCTTACAAGAGCCATCCGTTGTTCCTCAAAAACCTTCTTGTTGCTGATGTGTCCTGATGTCGCGCCGGGGAACACGAACGAGCAGTCTCGGCTTTTGGCCGTGAATCTGACAAAGAACCGAAACTGCTCGCGCGGTAACGCTGATGCTTACTTCTGAGCCTTAGTGTCGGCCTCGACCGCGACGCGCGACGCTTCAAGCTCGGAAACCGGGGTCGTCAACAGCACTGCCGTGTCGCCGGACGCTTCCCGAACCCCATCCTGAACGGCCTTCGTGGTCTGGTAGATCTCGACGAGCTTCTGGTATGTCGCGTTGTCTTTGTCCTCGGCACGCGCGGCAAAGACGTTCGCATAGGGCACGGACTTGGAGTCGGCCGGATCGTCCTGGGCGATGGCATCCGAGAAACTCAGCCCGGCCTTTCCAACAAACTCGTTGTTGACGATCGCGGCGGCGACGTCGGGCAGCGAGGTCGTCGTGAGCGACGCGTCGAGAGCCGTCACTTTCACCCGCGAGGCGGCGGTGTCGATGTCGTCGAGTGACGACGAAATCGTGCCGCCATCGGTGAGCTCGATCAGACCGGCTGACTGGAGTACGACGAGGGCGCGGGCCATGTTGCTCTGGTCATTGGGCACGGCGACCGTGTCGCCCTTCTGAATCTCATTGACGCTGGTGTACTGCGTGGAATAGAGACCCAGCGGGTAGATTGCGGTGGCGCCGATCGCCGAGAGGTCCTGGCTGCTCGCCACGTTGTAGTTTGCGAGGTAGACGATGGTCTGAAATTGATTGAGGTCGATTTCGCCGGCGGTCAGGGCAGGGTTCGGCTGCTCGTAGGTGGCGAAGTTGACCAGGTCGACCGTGATCCCTGCGTCGGCGGCGGCTTCCTTGAAGACGCCCCAGTACGATTCGCTCTCGTCGACGACACCGATCTTCACGACATCTTCATCACCAGCAGCGCCTGCGCACCCGGCCAGCAGTGCCGCAAGCGGCAGAATCGCTAGTGCGGCCAATACGGACTTCTTGAGGGAACGTGGCTTGTTCATGGAGGGTCTCTTTCGCTGTGTGAATTCCCCGAGAGCGCCGATGGCGATTATGGGCACAGCGATTATTCGGGCACAGAGCAACCCCGGGTATTGGGGGTGGGGGTCTGTGCCGCAGCTCTGCGAGGCACTCAACAACGATACGCGCCGAAACTGCGACGCGTGGGCCTTCCGGACACACTGCGTCACAGTTTCTGCGACGTTAGCCCTCGATCAACTCGGTAAGTTCGACCCAGCGCGTTTCGAGCGTGGCGATGGTCTCTTCGAGTTCGGTCAGCTTCACGCCGAGCTCGCTGAGACCGGCAAAATCGGACTGGTCGTGGGTGGCGAGTTTCTCATGCTTCTGGGCGATGCGCTCCTGCAGCTTGACCACCTTGCGGTCGATCGATCCGAGCTCCTTCTGGGCGTTGCGCAGTTCAGCGCCGCCGAGGGTGGGGATCTTCTTGTTCGCGCCGGCGGCATCCGCGGGGGTTCCGGAAGCCGGGCCGGAGACGGCTTTGCGGCGCACCTCGAGATATTGGTCAACGCCGCCGGGCAGGTGGCGAAAACCGCCGTCCATGACCGCGTACTGGTTGTCGGTGACGCGCTCGATGAGATACCGGTCGTGCGAAACCACCAGCAGGGTGCCGGGAAAGGAATCGAGCAGGTCTTCCATCGCGGCGAGCATGTCGGTGTCGAGGTCGTTGGTGGGCTCGTCGAGAATGAGCACGTTGGGTTCGTCGAGCACGATCAACAGCAGCTGCAGGCGACGCTTCTGACCACCGGACAGGTCCTTGACCTGGGTGGTGAGCTGGGCGCTGAGAAAGCCCATACGTTCGAGCATCTGCCCCGGCGTGATCTCCTTGCCACCGGCCATGTAACTGGTCTTCTGCCGGCCGATGACGTCGCTGACGCGGTCATTGCGAATCTCATCGAGTTCGAACAGCTGCTGGGTGAGCACGGCAACCTTGATGGTCTTGCCGCGCTTCACGTGGCCGGTCGTAGGCTGCAGGGTGCCAGCCACTAGGTTCAGCAGGGTGGACTTGCCGGCACCGTTGACGCCCATGACGCCGGTGCGCTCACCCGGCGCGATGCGCCAGGTGATGTCATTGAGAACGGTCTTCTCACCGAACTTCACGCCGATGTCGATGAGGTCGACGACGTCTTTGCCGAGGCGCTGCATGGCCATGGACTGCATCGAGACGGTGTCGCGGGGCGGCGGCTCGTTTTCGATCAGCACGTTCGCGGCATCGATGCGGAACTTGGGCTTCGCGGTGCGGGCCGGGGCGCCGCGGCGCAGCCAGGCCAGTTCCTTCTTCATGAGGTTCTGGCGCTTGGATTCGACGACGGAACTCATGCGGTCGCGCTCCACACGCTGAAGGATGTAGGCGGCGTAGCCACCCTCGAAGGGCTCGATGAGGCGGTCGTGCACCTCCCAGGTGATGTTGCAGACCTCGTCAAGGAACCACCGATCGTGGGTGACGACCACGAGCCCGCCGCTCTGCGCGGCCCAACGCGTCTTGAGGTGGCCGGCGAGCCAGGAAATGCCCTCTACGTCGAGGTGGTTGGTGGGCTCGTCCAGAAAGATCACGTCGTAGTCGCCGATGAGAACGGCAGCCAAGGCCACCCGGCGGCGCTGGCCACCGGAGAGGTCGTCGACGAGGGCATCCCACGGAATGTCGCGCACCAGGCCGCCGATGACGTCGCGCACCTTGGCGTCGCCCGCCCAGACGTGTTCCTCGATGCCGCCGACGATGGTGTGGCCGACGGTCTGGCCCGAGGCAAGGTCATCGGACTGGTCCAGCATGCCGATCGTGACACCGCGACGCCGCGTGACCCGCCCCTCATCGGGTTCCATACGGCCGGCCAGCAGGCGCATGAGGGTTGACTTGCCGTCGCCGTTCTTACCAACGACGCCGATGCGGTCGCCCTCGTTGAGGCCGGCAGTGACGCTGTCGAAGATGACGCGGGTGGGAAATTCGAGGTGCAGGGACTCAGCCCCGAGAAGATGTGCCATAGCCTCCAAGTTTACGGCACGGCCGCAGCCCCCGGATCAGCGAGCATAACTCCTGCAATTTGCCACCGTGCTTGCTAGCTCCCCCGGAATGACGCGGGCGTTTCGCCACTGTCCGGCAGATTGCAGGAGTTATGCCCGCAGGAGGCTAGTCGTTGATGAGGCGGGCGCCGTGCACCGGGCCGGTGGCGCGCACAACGCGCAAGCGGCTGGCGGAGAGCGCGACCTGCAATTCGAGCGCGCTATCGGCATCCGCTACCAAAAAAGCCACGGTCGGGCCCGAACCCGAGAGGACACCGGCGAGGGCGCCGTTTTCTTCGCCGAGCTGCAGCACCTTACCGAGGCCCGGGGCGAGGTGCAGGGCGGGGGCCTGCAGATCGTTGTGCAGCACGTCGGCGAGCATATGCGGGTCGCCTGCTCGCAACGCCTGCAGCACGTTCGCGTCGACACTGGGCTGGTGCTCCGCCGGAAAGATGTCCTGGGCGTGGCGGTCGCGGTGCCGGTCGAGCTCGTGAAACACCCCGGGAGTCGACATTCCAAAGTCGGCGAGGGCCAGCACCCATTGAAACTTGCCCTTGGCCAGTGCCGGGCTGAGCTGGTCGCCCCGGCCGGTACCGATGGCGGTGCCGCCGGTGAACGAGAACGGTACGTCGGCGCCGAGCGTGGTGGCAATGGCGAGGAGTTCGTCTTTGCTGGCGCTGGTGCCCCAGAGGGCGTCGCAGGCGAGCAGGGTAGCTGCGGCATCGGCCGAGCCACCGCCCATTCCGCCGGCGATCGGAACGTTCTTTTCAACCTCGAGGTGCACGCCGCCGCGGTAGCCGGCCTTGCGGGCAAGGGCCCGAGCAGCCTTGATGACAAGGTTGGTGCCGCCGACGGCGAGGCCGGAAGTATCGATGCTGCCGCTGAACTCGACGGAGAAGTCGGAGGCCGGGCTGGCCCTGACCTCTTCGAACAGCGAAACGGCCTGGTAGGCGGTCGCGAGGTCGTGGTAACCGTCTTCCATTACGGCGCCGACCTTGAGGAAGACGTTGACTTTGCCGGGGGCCCGCGCGTGCACAACGGTGGTACCGGCCGACGTCATCATGCTTTTAACTTAGCCCAGCCGCTTAGCCGCTAGCGACGCGACCAGTGCCAGCTACGCCGGTGCTGCCGCCTGAGCCGGCCCAAAGTCGGCGGCGCCATATCGGCGGCGCCATATCGGCGGCGCCATATCGGCGGCGCCATATCGGCGCGGCCATATCGGCGTCCACGGCCAGACGCTGACGCGTCAGTGAAACGGATGTTCGCCGCGCGACTTTTCCGCAGACAACACGGCAGCCGAAGATAGACCTGTCTTCTAGCTCTCGGGCCAGACCCAGGCGATAGCGAGAAAGTCATGAACGGTGAGCTGCTCTCCCCGCGTCGTCGGGTCGATACCCGCCGCGCTCATCACGGCCGCCGCCGCCGCCGAGTCCCCGAGAACGACCGACAGGGATTGCCGCAGCATCTTGCGTCGCTGCTGAAAAGCCGCGTCGACAAGCGCGAAGGTCTTGAGGCGCAGTTCTTCGGATTCCAGCGGTGCCGCGCGGCGTTCGAAGGCGATCAGGATCGAATCGACGTTCGGAACCGGCCAGAATACCTGCCGGCTCACCTTGCCGGCGGTGCGGAAGTCGCCGTACCAGGCGGCTTTGACGCTCGGGCTTCCATAGATCTTGTTGCCGGGCGGGGCGGCGAGACGTTCGCCGACCTCGGCCTGCACCATGACGACACCGGCTCGGATCGACGAGAAGTGTTCGAGCAGGTAGAGCAACACCGGCACCGAGACGTTATAGGGCAGGTTGGCGACGAGCCGGGTGGGGTCACCGGGCAGCTCGGTGATCTTCAGGGCGTCGGCGCGAATGACGGTGAGCTGGGCGCCCGGCTGCATGAGTTCGACGGTCAGTGGCAACTGCTCGGCGAGGCGGTCGTCGATTTCAACGGCGACGACGCTCGCACCGATCTCGAGCATGCCGAGCGTGAGCGAGCCGAGGCCGGGGCCGACCTCGACGACGGTGTCACCGGGTGCTACGGCGGCGACCTTCACGATGCGCCGCACAGTGTTGCCGTCGATGACGAAGTTCTGGCCGAGCTTCTTGGTCGGATTGACGCCGAGCATCTCGGCGAGGTCGCGAATCTCGGCGGGTCCGAGAAGGGTCTTGACGGGTTTCGCCTCCTCTGCGGTTCCGTCGGTCATGCGAGACGTCCAGGGGGGGCCTGGTCTGGGCGCGGAACATCATGGGCCGCGGTGACCGGCTCCGCATCCCAGCGACCGTAGACCAGCTCCGTGTTGGCGGTTATTTGAGCGGAGAGCAGGGAGACATCCGTTTCGAGGTGAGCGGCCATGCCGCGCAGCGTGTTGGGCAGCAGGTACGGCGCATTGGGCCGGCCGCGGTAGGGCAGCGGGGTGAGAAACGGAGCATCCGTTTCGACCAGCAGCAGGTTGCGCGGGGCGGCGGACAGGGCCGCCCGCAAGTTGTCGGCGTTTTTGAACGTGACATTACCGGCAAAG
Organism: Cryobacterium sp. Y29; assembly: GCF_002929825.1. GTDB lineage: Bacteria > Actinomycetota > Actinomycetes > Actinomycetales > Microbacteriaceae > Cryobacterium. Next base: position 129,674 of record NZ_PJJN01000028.1, on the reverse strand, counting down.
GACATGTACCAGCCTCGCGCGGCACAGATTCGAGCCATGTCGGCGTCGCCAGAGAAGCAGTGAAAGACGGTTCGTTCGGGGGCACCGACCTTGAGCAGCGTTTCGATCACAGCCTCGTGGGCATCGCGGTCGTGAATCTGCAGCGCGAGGTTGTTCTTCTTGGCGATGCGAATATGCGCCTCAAAGGAGCGAAACTGGGCGGCGCGACCCGCTTCGGGAGTCCGAAAGAAGTCGAGCCCGGTCTCGCCGACGGCGACCACGCGCGGTTGCCCGGCGAGTTCGTCGATCACGGCGATGGCGTCGTCGAGGGTGCCGGCCTCGTCAAGAGCAGGCGCCTCGTTGGGGTGGATCGCAACGGCGGCGAGCATGCGCGGTTCGTTCAGTGCCGCGGCGGCCGACCAGCGTGAGGTTTCGACGTCGCCGCCGACCTGGATGACACCGCGAACTCCAACGCTCGAGGCCCGGTCGAGCTGTTCCCGATAGCTGAGCGGATACTCGCCGTCGGCGATCTCGAGATGGGTGTGGTTGTCGTAGACGGGTATCGTGAGCGGCTCCGGCAGCGGCGGGTAGCTCAGGTCGCGGCACGCGGTGTTCTCGCGGCGGCGAATAGCGCTGCCGTAGCCGTCGACGCCTCCGTCGAGCCCACCCAGCGAGTCGCTAGCCATCGGTTGGCTCCACGATCGATTCAATGCGCGGGAACAGTGGTTCGAGCGGGCTCACCACAGTGCCACCTGCCCACTCCCAGGCCCGGTCGACGCGCTGGTCTGCGAGGGCGCCGTCGCCGCCGAGAGCGGTCCACAGTTTGGCGGTGGCGATGGGAATGACCGGCGACAGCAGCACGGTGAGGGTACCGAGGCCGCGTACGGCGGTGTGCAGCACTGTTTCCAGTCGCGCTCGCGTTTCGGAGCTCTTGGCGAGCGCCCACGGCTCCTGCAGGGTGATGTAGCCGTTGAGCTCATCGACGAGTTCCCACACGCTGGCCAGGGCGTCGTGGATGGCGAGGGTCTCGATGAAGGCACCAGCGGCATCCGTCACCCGCTTTTCGGTGGCCGCGATTGCGAGGTCGGCGGCCAAAAGCTCGCCGCCGACGGGCACGATGCCGTCGCAGTAGCGCACCACCATGGCGATCACGCGAGAGGCGAGGTTGCCGAAGCCGTTGGCGAGCTCGGACTGGTACCGGGCCGAGAGGTCTTCCCAGCTGAACGAGCCGTCCTGACCGAAGCTGATGGCGCGCATGAAGTAATAACGAAAGGCGTCGGAGCCGAACGTGTCGGTGATTTGGCTCGGGGCGATTCCGGTGAGCTTGGACTTGCTCATCTTCTCGCCGCCGACCAGTAGCCAGCCGTGGCCGAAAACCTGCTTGGGCACCTCGATGCCGGCGGCCATGAGCATGGCCGGCCAGATGACGGCATGAAAGCGCAGAATGTCCTTGCCGACGATGTGCGTGGCTGGCCAGCGGCTCGCGAACTCCTCATCGTTTTGACCGTAACCGGCCGCGGTGATGTAGTTCAGTAGAGCGTCGAACCAGACGTAGACGACGTGTGATTGGTCCCAGGGCACCTTGATGCCCCAGTCGAAGCTCGAGCGAGAGATCGACAGGTCGGAAAGGCCGCGCTTGACGAAGGACATGACCTCATTTCGCGCCGCCTCCGGCTGCACGAAATTGGGGTTTTCTTCGTACAAAGTAAGTAACCGGTCAGCGAAGGCGCTCATCTTGAAGAAGTAGTTCTTCTCGTGCAGCAGCTCGACCGGCTTCGAGTGGATCGCGCAGACCGGCTGGCCGACGTACTCACCGGTGCCGTCAACCAGGTCGGTGGCCTGTTTGTACTCTTCGCACCCGACGCAGTAGTACCCCTCATACTCGCCGGTGTAGATGTGACCCTCATCGTGCAGGTGCTGGAGAAACTTCTGCGCGTTCACCTCGTGGCGTTCGTCAGTCGTGCGGATGAAGTCGTCGTTCTTGATATTGACGGTCTGCAGCAGCGGCTTCCACGCGGTCTCAACCAAACGGTCGGCCCATTCCTTGGGCGTGACGCCGTTGGCGATCGCGGTGCGCAGAATCTTCTGGCCGTGTTCGTCGGTGCCGGTCAGTAGCCAGGCGTCATCACCCGACTGCCGGTGCCAGCGCGCGAGAACGTCGGCCGCCACCTCCGTGTAGGCGTGCCCGATGTGCGGCACATCATTCACGTAGAAAATGGGCGTGGTGATGTAGAAAGAACCTGCGGACATGCGTTCATCTTATGCGGCGAGCGCTTATGGTCTGGCGCGGTTACGCCCGGGGGCGTCGGATCAGCCGAGCGGAAAGGCCGAGCGGTCGGGTTTCGGCAGCGGCGCGCCCGTCCTGGCCTGCAGGGCGTGCTCGTACAGTTCACGCTTGCCGAGCCCGCTGGCGGCCGACACGTCGGCTGCAGCGTCTTTCAAACGGATGCCGCCGGCCACCAGCTGCAGCACCTCCGCAACCCCCATGTCCAGGTCCAATACCCGCACTTCGGCGCCCGCAACGACGATACAGATTTCGCCGCGCACCCCCGCAGCCGCCCACTCGGCCAGTTCGCTCGCCGTGCCACGTTTGACCTCTTCGAAGAACTTGGTCAATTCCCGGCACACCACGACCCGGCGGTCAGCGCCGAGCGTTGCGGCCAGATCGGTCAGGGAGTCGGCGAGCCGGTTGGGCGATTCAAAGAACACCATGGTGCGACGTTCGGCAGCGAGCTCACGCAGCAGTTTGACCCGCTCGCCGTGCTTGCGCGGCAGAAACCCCTCAAAGGTGAACCGGTCCGTCGGAAGCCCCGAGACGGCAAGAGCAGTCAGTACAGCCGAGGGTCCCGGCAGGGCCGTGACCTGCACGCCAGCGGCGGCCGCGGCATCCACTACGTGAAAACCCGGGTCAGAAACCGTGGGCATGCCGGCGTCACTGAGCACCAGAATGTCGACATCGCGGGCCAGTTCGACGAGTTCGGCTGCCTTGCCACGTTCGTTGTGCTCGTGCAGGGCAATGAGTCTTGGCCGATTTTCGATTCCGAGGGCCTTGAGCAGGTGCACGGTGACGCGGGTGTCCTCGGCCGCCACGATGGTGATCGTGCTCAGGGTCTCGATGAGGCGCCGGGAAGCGTCGCCGAGGTTTCCGATCGGGGTCGCAGCAAGGATGATCATGCTGCAATTCTCGCAGCACCAGCCGAACATTCGTTCTTCGCCCGCTCGGTACGATGGTGATGTGCTCGCTACTAGTCGATGGGTTCGCTGGGGCAGCCACCTCGCCGTAGTACTGCTGGCCGCCGCGTTGCGTTTGTGGAACCTCGGCCTGCCGCACGCGCTCGTGTTCGACGAGACCTTCTATGTGAAGGACGCCTGGAGTCTGTTCAACAACGGCTACGAATCGACGTGGCCGACCGACGCCAACCCGCTGTTTGAAGCCGGGCAGACCGACATCTACACGTCGGATCCCTCTTTCGTGGTGCATCCGCCGCTCGGCAAGTGGCTGATCGCGCTCGGCATGAATCTGCTCGGCCCCGGCAATCCCTGGGGCTGGCGACTGGCGACGGTCGTGGTTGGGGTACTCGCGGTCGTGCTCATCATGCTCGTGGCGCAGAAATTGTTTCAGTCGCGATTTCTCGCCTTGGTCGCCGGTTTTTTGCTCGCCATCGACGGGCATGCCATCGTCATGAGCCGCGTGGCATTACTCGATAATTTCGTGATGTTCTTCGCCCTGCTCGGTTTCGGCGCCGTGTTGATGGACCGTGACTGGCACGCGACGCGTCTCGCGACCCGGCTCGCGGGTCGAGACGACCCCGGCTGGGGTCCCACACTGTGGTGGCGGCCGTGGTTGCTCTCGGCCGGCCTCGCCTTTGGACTGACCAGTTCGGTGAAGTGGTCCGGCCTGTATTTTCTCGCCGCGTTCGGCATCTATCTCGTCGTCGTCGATGCCCTGGCCCGGCGTCGTAACGGCGTCTCATTCTGGCTCAGTGCTGCCATCCTCAAACAGGCCCCCGCCACGTTTCTGACGCTCGTTCCCATCGCCGGCGCCACGTTCCTCATCTCCTGGACCGGCTGGTTTGTCACCCGTGGTGGCTACTACCGCGACTGGGCTGACGGGGTGGGTGCCGCCTGGACCGGACCGCTGGCGTGGGTGCCGCACACGGTTCAAAGCTTCTGGCACTACCAGGCCGCTGCGTACACGTATCACGTGGGGCTGGCCACACCGCATCCATATCAGGCGAACCCACTCACCTGGCTGTTCATGATTCGGCCAACCAGCATGTACTATCGCGGCTTGGACGCGGGCGAATTCGGCTGCCAGTTTCAGAGCTGCTCTGAGGCCATCACCTCCGTCGGCAACCCGCTGATCTGGTGGGCCGCCACGGCGGCCTTGTTCTACCTCGTCTACCGACTCGCCCGGTATCGCGAGTGGCGGGTCGGCTTCATTCTGATGGGCATGATCGCCGGTTATCTGCCGTGGCTGATGTATCTCAATCGCACGGTCTTCCAGTTCTACACGATCGCCTTCGAGCCATACCTGCTGCTCGGTCTCACTTTCGTCATCGGGCTGCTCCTCAAACGAATTCCCGACCAGGCGCGGCCACGACGCAGGCATTCAGCACATTTGCAGGTGCCGGAATATGACCCCCAACCGCCGGCTGGCACCCTCACTGCGGTGGTCGTGGGGCTGGGTGTCGCGCTGCTGGTTACGGCATTTTTCTTCCCGGTTTGGACCGGAATGCAGACTTCCTTCGCGTTTTGGCAACTCCACATTTGGATGCCAGGTTGGCGATAGATCGGTCAGATACATTCCATTTTTGGCATATAATGACTGAGAAAAACGTGTGAATTGTGAGCGAATGGGGAGCTCCCGAACGTAGACTGGCCGCTATCTGTTCCACGAGTAATTGCTCATTCCCCGGCTGAGAAGTCCCGAACGCTGAGAGTTCTAAGCTCAGGAAGGCCTCATGTCGGAAGCACTAGCCGCACCCTCGGTCCGCATCATCAGGACCCGACCGGGTGGAGACACGAAAAACCCCACCACAGAATATTCAGCGCTCCTGCATACCGTGCGCAACCTCGGCCTTCTCGGCCGCCGCACCGGTTTCTACTGGCTGGTTTTCTCTATTCTCGTGGCCGCCACCCTCGGCGCTGCCGTCGGATTCGTGCTGCTGGGAGACACCTGGTACCAGTTGATCATCGCCGCCGCGCTCGGCCTCATCTTCACCCAGTTCGCCTTTCTCGCCCACGAAGCCTCACACCGCGCCGTGTTTACCTCCGGCAAAGCCAACGACCGAGCGGGCCGGGTTCTCGCCAACCTTTTCGTCGGCATCAGCTACGCCTGGTGGATGACCAAGCACAGCCGTCACCACGCCCAGCCGAACGTCATTGGCAAAGACCCCGACATCGAACCAGACTTCATCGTCTTCCGTGAAGAAGACGCCAAAAAAGTCAGCCGGATCGGCGCCATCATCACTCGCAAGCAGGGCTACTTCTTCTTCCCGCTGTTGATGTTCGAAGGCATCAACCTGCACATCCAGGGCTTCAAGACCGTCTTCGGCAAGAACAAGGTCAGCGAGCGCTGGGTTGAGATCACGATGCTCGTGACGCGCATCATCGCCTACTTCGCCGTCATCTTCTACTTCCTACCGCTCGGCATGGCGTTCGCCTTCGTCGGGGTGCAGATGGCGGTATTCGGCGTCTACATGGGGGCATCTTTCGCTCCGAACCACAAGGGCATGCCGCAGCTTCCGGCCGAAAGCAAGGTCGACTTTCTGCGCCGCCAGGTGCTGACCAGCCGGAACATTCGCGGAGGCACCTTCATCGACACCTACATGGGTGGTCTCAATTACCAGATTGAGCACCACCTGTTTCCCAACATGGCCCGCCCGCACCTGCGGAAGGCGCAGGAAATCGCCAAGGAATATTGTCTCTCGCACGACGTGAAGTACACCGAAACCGGTGTCTTTGAGAGTTACGGCATTGTCATTGCTTACCTCAACAGGGTGGGCCTGGCCGCTCGCGATCCGTTCGACTGCCCGATGACCGCGCGGTTCCGTACGCACTAAGCCAACGTAATAATCAACAGGCCGTCTCTCCTCGGGGAGGCGGCCTTTCTTCATTTTCTGGGTATTCGGGAATTGGTATCCAGAGCGAGGTGAAGTTGTTAGTACGAAGTTCCTCGGGCGCCACCGGCAACTCGCCCGTGAACCCCGACGTCACGGTGCGCACTTTCACCATTTCTTAGTTCGTCGCCTCCAACGCCAACGCCCGTCCGGGGCATTGCACCACCGCCGTCAACCCCTCCCCCTCCGTGTCGACCATCACGTTCACCATCGCCTAGCGACCATTCTCGCCGGCTCCCCGGCTGGACCTCTCGGGTAGCGCCTCGCACTTTACGGTGCGGGGCGTTTGGGGTTAAGCGCCGTGTTGAATCCCGGCACCGTTCCCTGCCCACCACGTCTGGGTACCGTACGATGAAGATCGTGACAGCGTACGTCTCAGCCTTGGACCTGTTTTCCATCGGAATCGGCCCTTCCAGTTCCCACACGGTGGGCCCGATGCGTGCTGCGCGCCTATTCGCCGAAGATCTCGTGGCAACCGGGCGTCTCAATGCGGTGGGGCGCATCCGCTGCTCACTATTTGGATCTCTGGGGTCGACCGGTCTCGGCCACGGTACGCCCGATGCCGTGCTCGCCGGATTGACCGGCCTGCGCCCGGAAACCTGCGACCCCAATCAGGTGCGCGCCGCCTGGTCTGGTATCCAAGACGGTGCCAACCTGACCCTGCTCGGCGGGCGCAGCATTCCTATCCATACCAACGACGTGCACTTCGAGCCTCGCACGCGCCTACCTGGGCACCCGAACGCGCTCACGCTGTCCGCCTATGCGAGCGACAGCAGGGCAGATTCCGTTCCTCTCCTCGAGGAGACCTTCTATTCGATCGGTGGCGGGTTCATCCGCCGGGGTACCGAACCCTCGAGCGCCCAGACCCGCGTCACCCAGCCACTCCCCTATGATTCCAGCGCACAGCTGCTCGCCCTGTGCGAAGCCCATGATTTGTCGATCTGCGAGGTCGCCCGCTGTAACGAGGAAGCGATTCACGGCGCGGCAGCGCTCGACGAGGGACTCGACGCCATCTGGAAGGCCATGCACACCTGCGTGGAGGCCGGACTCAGCACCACCGGCGTGCTGCCGGGCGGCCTCAACGTCAAGCGCCGGGCATCCGCGGTACGAATCCGCTTGGAGGAATATGACGGGCTGGCCCTCTGCGACCATGACACGTCAACAGAATGGCTGCACGCCTTCGCGCTCGCCGTCAATGAGGAGAACGCGGCGGGCGGGAGAGTCGTCACCGCGCCGACGAACGGGGCGGCCGGCATCATTCCCGCCGTCGGCCATTACTACCTGCGTTTCGTTCCGGGGGCGGATGCGGCCGGGATCCGTCAATACCTGCTCACGGCCGTCGCCATCGGCTCCCTGGTGAAGGCCAACGCGTCGATCTCAGGGGCGGAGGGCGGTTGCCAGGCTGAGGTCGGCGCCGCGTGCGCCATGGCTTCTGGCGCACTCTGCGCCGTGCTCGGTGGAACGCCGCGTCAGGTCGAGAATGCGGCGGAGATCGCGATGGAACATCACCTCGGGCTCACCTGCGACCCGGTCGGCGGGCTCGTGCAGGTTCCCTGCATCGAGCGCAACGCGATCGCCTCGTCGACGGCGGTGTCGGCGGCACGGCTGGCGCTGCACGGCGACGGAACACACCTGGTTTCACTCGACGCCGTAATCGAGACAATGCGGCAGACCGGACTCGACATGATGACGAAGTATAAAGAAACCAGCGAGGGCGGGCTCGCGGTCAACGTCATCGAATGCTGAGCGCAACACCCCGAACGGGGGTAACCGACTCGGTCGAGCCACCACGCGTTCAGCCTAAGCTGGCTGAGTGCGCGCATAGACGCGGTCACAGCGTGTCTCAGAAAGAAGGGTTGAACCATTCGCAGCTCACTCGTACGTCGCCCGTGGGGCATCATCGTTACCGCTGTCCTACTCGTGGCGGTGGCTGGCTGTGCCGGTGAACCTGCTCCGGCCGTCACGGTGACGATCACCCCGACCGTGCCCCCCAAGCCCACCCCCAGCCCCACGCCGACACCGACACCGACGCCGGTTCCCACCGAAGAGCCGGCGCTTATTCCCAACCCAACGGTTCCCGACCTCGTTCCCAACGCGGAGCCCGTGCCCCTGCCGCAGGGACCCGCCGCTGACCAGGGCAGCACACCGGGTGCCCGCGGCACAACGACCGCTGACGGTGCGGGAGCCCTGCTCACCTATACGGTCGTCGAGGGCGACGCGTTCTTCGACATCGCCCAACGATTCAACGTTCCGGTTCAACTCATGCTCACCATGAACCCCTCGGTTCCCGGGCTCGGCGAGAACATCTATATCAAGCAGATCATCAACCTGGACTGGACCACCACCCGGTAGTCGTTATGACGCCGGATGTCGCCGGATGACTCGCCCGGGCACCGGTTCTACCCCGTGTCGGCGGCCGGCGCTAGCCTTGTGTCATGAATTCTCCCGTTTCCTCGTCGCCCGTCGTCTCCACGCAATGGCTGGCCGATCATCTCGGTTCTGACCACCTCGTCATTCTCGACGCCACCGTGCTCGCGCTCGCACCTTCAGATTCCGGGCCGCGCTACCTCAGCGGGCGTGACGACTACCTCACCAAGGGGCACATTCCCGGAGCGGTGTTCGCTGACCTGTTCGATGTCTTCTCCGACCCAGCGGGCGAATTCGATTTCTCCCGGCCGAGCGCCGCTCTGTTTGAAGCGGCCGCGGCATCCGTCGGAATCGACAACACCACGACCGTCGTCGTTTATGATGCCGTGGTGGGACAGTGGGCTGCCCGCATCTGGTGGCTGTTTCGCGCCTTCGGCTACGACGATGTCGCCGTGCTCGACGGCGGTCTCACCAAGTGGCACGCCGAGACCCGCCCGTTCGCCACCGGAGGGACGCGACCACGGGTCGTCGGCGGCTTCACGGCCACCCCGCGTCCCGAGCTGTGGGTCGACAAGAGCTACGTCGAGTCGATCGTCGCCGGCAAGGCAGATGCCGCCCTCGTCTGCTCCGTTCCTCCGGCGGAATTCGCCGGCACGGCCGGGTCACGCCCGCGCGTCGGACACATTCCCGGCAGTGTCAACCTACCGGCCGGCACACTCGTCGACCCCGCCACGAATACGTTCCTGCGCGGCGACCAGCTCCAGGCAACGGTCGCCCCATCCGTGGCGGCGTCGGCAGCTGGGGCGTCGGGCCACCTGGTGACTTACTGCGGTGGCGGGATCGCCGCAGCCGCGAGCGCTCTCGCTCTCATCCGTGCCGGCAACGAGCACGTCTCCATCTACGACGGTTCCCTCAATGAGTGGGCCGCCGACGCCTCCGCTCCGCTCCACGCGCCCGGCGTGTAGCGCCGCGATCTCTCCGGGCGGAAAGCGCTACAACCGGTTGACACCGGTCACGCGCACGACAGCCGCGCCGAGTTCATCGGAGTCGGCGAGGTTCACGCTCGCGCTGATCCCCCAGTCATGGTCACCGGCCGGGTCGTCGATAATCTGGCGCACGGTCCATTCCTCGGCTCCCTCCTCGATGATGAGCAGGTCAGAACTGCGGGCGTTACCGCCGGTGAGTATCTCGTCATGCTCAGCAAAGTAGCCGTCCATCGCTTCAGCCCAGACATCATCCGAGTAGCCGTGCTCCCGGTCGAGCTCGCCGAGCTCGTCGTAGTGTTCCAAGGCGGCGAGCTGCACCCGGCGGAACAGTTCGTTGCGCACCAGGATACGAAAAGCTCGCACGTTGGTGGTAAGTCGACGCGGCGGCGGAGGCAGAATCGTATGCGCTTCTGCCTCGTGCGCGGCAAGATCGGGGTGCAGCAATTCTTCCCACTCGTCGAGCAGGCTCGAGTCCACCTGACGAACGAGCTCACCGAGCCATTCGATCAGGTCGAGCAGGTCTTCGTTCTTTGCCTCGTCGGGAATGGTCTGCCGGGCGGCCCGATACGCGTCCGACAGGTAGCGCAACACGACGCCCTCGCTGCGGGCGAGCTTGTAGAACGCGATGAACTCGCCAAACGACATGGCCCTCTCATACATATCGCGCACGACGGACTTGGGCTTGAGTTCAAAGTCCGCGATCCACGGCTGGGAAGCCTTATAGGTGTCGAAGGTGTAGTTCAGCAATTCTTCGAGCGGCTTGGGGTGCGTGATCTCCTCGAGCAGCGCCATCCGCTCGTCGTATTCGATGCCCTCACGCTTCATCGCGTTCACGGCCTCGCCACGGGCGGCGAATTGCTGCCCCATGAGCACGGGTCGCGGGTCGTCGAGCGTTGACTCCAGAATCGAAATCATGTCGAGCGAGTAGGTGGGCGCTTCAGGGTCGAGCAGTTCGAACGCGGCCAACGCAAACGGCGACAGCGGCTGGTTGAGCGCAAAGTTCGTCTGCAGGTCGACGGTCAAACGGATGCTGCCGCTCGCGCCCTGCTCCACGATTCCGGCTTCGCGCAGGGTCTTGTAGATACCCAGAGCCCGCCGGGCCAAAACCAGTTGACGCTTCCAGGGCTCGTGGTTGTCAAAGACGAGGGAATGCACGTGGGCGAAGGCATCGCCGCCGCGGCCGATCACATTGATGAGCATCGCAGCGGTCATCTGCATGCTCGACGAGAGGGTTTCGGGTTCAGCCTCGACCAGCCGGCGGAAGCTCGGTTCACCCCAGGACACAAAGCCGTCCGGCGCCTTCTTACGCACGATTTTGCGTTTCTTCTTCGGATCATCGCCGGCTTTCTCGATAGCCTTGAGATTGTCGCTCTCGTGCTCGGGCGCCTGAATCACCACCGTTCCTGCGGTGTCATAGCCGGCCCGCCCAGCCCGGCCCGCGATCTGGTGGAACTCGCGCACGTTCACCTGGCGCATTTTCACACCATCATATTTGGTGAGGGCGGTGAACAGCACGGTGCGAATGGGCACATTGATGCCGACGCCGAGGGTGTCTGTGCCGCAGATCACCCGCAGGTAGCCGCGCTGCGCGAGCTGCTCCACCAGTCGGCGGTATTTCGGCAGCATGCCCGCATGGTGCACGCCGATTCCCATGCGGATCAGCCGGGACAGGGTCTTGCCGAAACTGGTGGTGAACCGAAACTCGCCGATCAGCTCGGCGATGACGTCACGCTGCTCCCGGGAGGCCACCTTCGCGCTCGCGAGGGCCTGAGCACGTTCCAGTGCAGCCGCCTGAGAGAAGTGCACGATGTATACCGGCGCTTTGTCGGTGTGCAGCAGCTCTTCGACCGTTTCGTGCACCGGGGTCTGCTCGTAGTAATAGCTGAGCGGAACCGGGCGCTCCACCCCGGTGACGACCGCGGTGGCCCGCCCGGTTCGCCGGGTCAGGTCATCGCTGATGAATTTCACGTCGCCGAGTGTGGCCGACATGAGGATGAACTGTACCCGTGGCAACAGCAGCAGGGGAACCTGCCAAGCCCAGCCGCGCTCCGGGTCCCCGTAGAAATGGAATTCATCCATAACGACGAGGTCGACCTCGGTGTCTTCGCCGTTCCTCAGCGCGAGATTGGCGAGAATCTCGGCGGTACAGCAGATGATTGGGGCGTCGGCGTTGACGCTCGAGTCGCCGGTCATCATGCCGACGTTCTCAGCCCCGAAAGTTTCGACCAGTGAGAAGAACTTCTCACTCACGAGGGCCTTGATCGGCGCGGTGTAGAAGCTGCGTTTACCGGCGGAGAGCGCCGCGAAATGAGCTCCGACGGCCACGAGCGATTTGCCGGTTCCCGTCGGTGTGCTCAGGATGAGGTTGGCCCCCGAGACGATCTCGATGACCGCTTCCTCCTGCGCCGGGTACAGGGTGAGGCCCTGTTCGGTCGCCCAGGTTTCAAACGCCTCGAAGAGAACGTCGGGGTCGGTTTCGTTTTCGAGGCGCGCAAGCAGAGACATAGTCCCTCAAGACTGCACTACTTCGCACCTCGCCTTCGACTCTGCCCCTTCTCGTCTGTTCAACTGTCACAGTTCGCCGCACACCGGCTCGGCCATCGCGCATGACTCCTGCAATTCGCGAGCCGCCTGAACACTCGGTGCGAAAAGTCGGGCAGGTCCGGAGCTTCGCCCCCAAATTGCAGGAGTTATGCACGGTCGATGGCCATCCTGGTGCCCGTGTGGATGGCCGGTGCAAGTTGTCGAAATGGCCACCCAGCCCAGCCGCAAGAATATTGCGGATGTCTGACGAAACCCGCCGAGGCCCCTGGCCGGGCGGCAATCACAGCCGCCCGTTCTAGGCTGGTCGTATGGCCTACGTCACTCCTCCGGACATCACTGCGGTTGCTCCGCCACACCGTGCTCAGGCACTTTGGCGCCCGGCGGCCGCCGGTCTGGCCGCAGCCCTCGCCGGTCTCGGTGCCGCCGAATTGGCCGCGGCCTGGATCGCTCCCGGAGCGAGCCCGGTGCTGACGGTCGGTGTCCTCATCATCGACATCGTTCCAGCCGGCGTCAAGGACCTCGTCATCGGCTTGTTCGGCACGGCCGACAAGATCGTGCTGATCGTGACCATCGTGCTCGTGCTCCTCCTGGTCGCCGCTCTGGCCGGCATTCTCGAGAGCCGGCGCCCGCCATTCGGCCGCCTGCTGGTGGTGCTCATCGGCGCGATCGCCCTGTTCGCGGCGCTCTCCCGTTCGAGCGCCTCTACCCTCGACGCGGTCCCAGCCGTCGTGGCCATGGGCGTCGCAGCCATCGCGCTGACCTTTCTCACGACCAGGCTGCCCGTCGATCACCGCACCGGGCACGCCGCCACGGCATCGGTGCCGGAACAGGTGCCGGCACGCCTCGACGGCAGCGGCCCGGGCCGTCGCCGCTTCCTCGTCTACACCGCAATCACCGCGGGCATCGGCCTGCTGGTCCTGGCCGGCGCACAGTTCAGTGCCGCAGCCACCCGGGCAGCGGATGCCGCGCGCGCGCTATTCACGCTGCCCACGCCATCCATTCGCGCCGCCGCCATTCCGGCCGGGGCGAGCCTCGACGTAGCAGGGATCACCCCGCTGATCACCCCGAACGCCGACTTCGACCGCATCGACACCGCCTTGAGCGTGCCGCGCATCGACCCGACCACTTGGCGGCTGAAGGTCACCGGCATGGTCGAGAACGAGGTCGAGATCGATTTCGCCGAGCTGCTCGCCCTGCCGCTTGAAGAGAGCACGACCACCTTGGCCTGCGTGTCGAACTACGTCGGCGGCGACCTGATCGGCACCGCTACCTGGCTCGGCTACCCGATTCGCGCGCTGCTCGCGCGGGCCAAGCCCACGGATAGTGCCGATATGGTGCTCTCAACCAGCCAGGACGGCTTCACCGCCGGCACCCCGATCGAGGCGCTTACCGACGGCCGCAACGCCATTCTCGCCGTCGGCATGAACGGCGAGCCGCTCCCCCTTGAACACGGTTATCCGGTGCGCATGGTCGTGCCCGGCTTGTACGGCTATGTCTCGGCGACGAAATGGGTCGTCGAACTCAAACTCACCCGGTTCGACCAGGAGCAGGGCTATTGGACCCCGCGCGGTTGGTCAGCACAAGGACCGGTCAAGCTCTCCTCCCGCATCGACGTGCCCCGCCAGGGGACCTCGGTATCCACCGGGTCGGTCGTCATCGCCGGTGTGGCCTGGTCGCAGCAGGTGGGGATCAGCGCGGTTGCCGTGCAGGTCGACGATGGCCCTTGGCAGGACGCCACCCTCGCCGACGCGATCTCGGTCGACACCTGGCGTCAGTGGGCCTACACCTGGGAGAACGCGGGCGCCGGCGACCACACCATCACGGTGCGGGCAACGGATGCCGCAGGCCTCGTCCAGACGTCGGCCACCGCCGACGTCGCCCCGAACGGTGCCACCGGACTGCATGAAATCTCGGTGTCCGTCTCGGCGTGACCTGCTGGGCGCAGGCTAGAACATGTGCCCGACCGCCACACCAGTGATGATCGCGTCGGTAGAACATCGTTGAGCGGAGGCCGGTCGCAGACGCAGCCCCGCCAATGCCACCGGGCAGAGGCCGTGCCCACTCCCGTGCAAAGCCAGCCGAGACCTCGATGCGCGGGGTTTACGCCACGGCGGGGAGGTCCGGGCGTGTCCAGAACCTCCCCGTCAGACGTGTGCGGGAGTACCGCCGCTGAGCGAGAGTCGTACTTCCCGGTCAGCGACGATACTCCCGCACCCGGGATTCTCGGTGTTCCTTAGCCGTTGGCCCCGCTGGTGTTGATGACGCCGTTCACACCGGCCGGGAAGAACCCGCCCGACTTCACGGGCGCCGCATTGAGGTAGGTGATGTTGAGCACCTGCGCGGCGCTGCGGCTGTAGACCAGGCCGTTGGCGTCGGTCGGCACCAGGTTCGCCTTCGCCGCGTTACCAATACCCTGGTCAAGATCGGTCGGGCCGTCGACGGCGTCGCGCAGATCGGAGATCGACTGCGCGGTCGTGTACACCGAGGGAAGCGCGATGCCGAGTGCGTACAGCGTGCTGCGGATGACGCCCGCGTGATAGGCCTCGACCGCGAGCAGCCCGGCGGCAGCTTCGAGGAATGTCTTGTTCGTGATCAGCGGCGCGGCGCCCTTGTACGCGGTGACTCCGACATCCTCGAAGATGAACGCCCCGAAGAGGAAGTTCGCCTCATTGGCGTACACGTCGAACTTCTGACCGGGCTTGACCAGACCGGCCGCTTGGGCGGCAGCCGTGAAGCTCGCGTCGAGGTTGATCTTGGGGCGAGACACCTTTGCACTGCCCAGGGCGGACCGTAGGAAGGCCACGTGGGCCTTCTCGTCAGCGGCGATCTCATCGGCGTACTTCTTGATGATTGAGGTCTTGAAGTGCACCATGCGACCGCCGGTCACACCGCCGCGCGTGCCGGTTCCCGTCGTCATACTGTCGGGAAGCCCGCGGCCGGTTGTTGCCCGCAGGTAGAACTCGGCCTCGAGGTACTCGAGGTTGAGGGCGAAGTTCAAAATGGCTGCATCGCTCGGCGCCTCCGCCGGGCCGGTGGACTCGGCAGCCAGCGCCGGACTGCCGGTAGCGAGCACCGCTGCTCCGACACCGAAGCCCGCCACACCCGCCGCACGTAGAAAGTTTCGGCGATCCGACGAATTCTCCGCGCTGCGATTGATGGCATTAGTGATAAAACCCTGATCAAACATTCCAGATCTCCTGACGGTAAGTGAACGTTCCGGGTATGGCTCAGTAACACCGGTAATGTACCCGCGGAAATCACTCCCGTGTC
This sequence comes from Cryobacterium sp. Y29, assembly GCF_002929825.1. Taxonomy (GTDB): domain Bacteria; phylum Actinomycetota; class Actinomycetes; order Actinomycetales; family Microbacteriaceae; genus Cryobacterium. Next base: position 114,406 of record NZ_PJJN01000028.1, on the reverse strand, counting down.
AGGCTGGACAAAAGTTGTAAGCAAACGATAAGAATCATTCTCACTTTTGTGCATGGGTAGGTGTTTGCGCTTTTTAGGCGCGCCATCGTGCGTGCAGTCTCGGTGAAATCATCGAGTCGGAGCGATCGCAGATTAGAGCAGCAGGCCGTCTGCGCCGACTCGCGGCACTCGGCGAGCGACCCGGCGGTCGTGAAGTAGTGCAATTCCGTACGCGGTGAAGTACAACACGATCATTGGCACGGCGAGCAGGAACATGGACACGACGTCGGCTGCCGGCGTCGCAATGGCCGTGAATAGGACGATCACCAGAATGGCCAGACGCCAGGATTTGATAATGGAGTTGGCGCTGATCACCCCGGCAAAGTTCAGCAGCACAATAAATACCGGCAGCACGAACGCGATCCCGATGGCGATCATCAGTTTGAGCACGAAGTCGAAGTAGTTTCCCGCATTGATCAGTGCGGCGTCCTGCTGCGGCGCGAAACTCGTCATCAGTTCAACCACGTGCGGCAACACGTACCAGCCCGACGCGCACCCCAGCAGAAACAGCGGCACAGCGGAAAAAAAGAACCCAAAGGTGTACTGCTTTTCTTTGCGCGTGAGACCGGGCGTCAGAAAAGCAAAGACCTGATACAGCCACATCGGGCTCGATACGATCAGTCCGACGTAGAAGGAGATGCGCAGTTTGAGGTCGAAGGCGCTCGTGATATCCGGGTAATTGATCTGGGCGTTGCGGTTCTGGGCGCGCACAATGGCGTAGATCGGCTCACGCAGACCATCCCAGACGAAGCCGGAAAGAAACCAGCCGGCGATGGCACCGATGAGGATGCCCGCAGCAGCGAGAAAGAGTCGCTTGCGTAGCTCGAGCAGATGCTGCCCAAGCGACATCTTTTTCTGGGCGGGCGCGGTGCGCACGCCCTCCACCACCACGATTGCCTAGGCTTTCGGGTTCGGCGTGCTGCTCGGGTCGGTGCGAGTACTGTCGGTGCGAGTACTGTCGGTGCGAGTACTGCCGGTGCGAGTACTGTCGGTGCGAGTACTGTCGGCCGCACTATCCGGCGTGCCGTCATCGGTGCGTTCCGGGGTGATCTCGCTCTTGAAAATCTTCATGGACTGACCGAGACTGCGGGCGAGCCCCGGCAGTTTCGGTGCTCCGAACAACAGCAGGATCACGACGAGAATAATTAGAAAATGCCATCCGGTCAGGTTGCTGAGCATGCGAATTCTCCCTCTAGTGAGTCGGTCGACCAGCAGTGTAACGGTCTCAGCGGAGATAAAACCGGGTAAACCTCATTTATTTTTCCCTTGTCAGGTATTTCGCACTCCCGCAAACGGAATTCACGCTGTCAGGACATCGCCCCGAACGTTGCGAAGCGGTCGAGAACCTCGCCGATACGCATTTTGCACCCGCCGCATCCGGTGCCGGCTCGGGTCGCTGCACCGATACAGGCGACACTCGTGTTGCCAACCTCGGCCGATTCGGCAATGGCGCCCACGGTGACGCCGTTGCACCAGCACACCGTCGCGCCCATGTCGAAGGCGCCGGCGACCGAGGGCTCATAGTCCGGCCCGTCGTAGCGCAGCAGCACCGACCGGTCAGCCGGTAGTTCGCTGCCGCGCTCGAACAGGAGCGTCAGTTCGGCGGCGGTGCGCGGCATACCGACGCAGACGAAGCCCTCCAGAATCCCCGCGCGGGTGACCATCTTCACGTAGCGGCCGTGTTCGGGATCAGCCCACTGCGACACGTTCAACGGAGCTGCGTCACACGCAGCGGCATGACCATCGGCCCCGTGAACCCACGGGTCGGCGACGGTGTTGCCGACCGACACAACCTCGACGCCCTCGGCTTTCAGCATCACCACGCCCGCCGCCGCACCGATCAGGGCATGGACCTCCCCCGCGCCCAGCACCTCGTTACTGAACCGCCGGGCGAGCCAGTCGGCCTGGCGCCAGCCCGGCTCGATCAGACCGCTCGGGCCGCCGGTCGGCAACGCCGTCGACTCACCGGCACGGCGGACAGGTGCCACGTGGGCGCAGTCGCCGATCGCGTAGACGCGCGGATCGCCCCAGCTCTGCAAGTTCGAATCAACCAGGATCCCGGTCGAAACCGGCAGCCCGGCCAGCTGTGCCAGCTCGGTTCGAGCGCCGACTCCGCACGAAAGCAGCAGCAGGTCGCCGTGGATCTGCTTGCCGTCGGCGCAGATAAGAGCGTCGAACCGGTCTACGCCGTCGTCATCCCGGTGAAAGAGCAGGCTCTCGGCGCGGGAATGATTGACCATGGTCACGCCCGCCCGTCGGGCGCTCTGCGCCAGTACATTGCCGCCGCCGCGGTCGAGGTTACGGTTCATGGGAATTTCCCCGTGGTAGACGACGCAGGACTGCGCCCCGGCCGAAGCCGCAGCCAGCGCGATCTCCATGCCGAGCACGCCGGCGCCGAGCACGACGATGCGCTTGCCCGCGGTCACGGCCGCGAGTACCCGCTGGGCATCATCGAGGTCACGCAGCACGGTGACCCCGCGTGGAAGTGTGGCGCCGCCGGTATCAAGGGCTGCGGCATCCGCTGCCGGCATCTGCCGGTCACGACGCACCCGGATGATCCCAGCCAGGGTGGGAATGTTGGCGCGGGCGCCGGTGGCGAGCACGAGCCGGTCATAGGTCAGCAGGGTGCCGTCGCTGAGCGATACAGCAGAGCGGCTGCGTAAAATCGCGGTCACGCTCACGCCGAGGTGCAGATGAACACCGGCCTCGCGGGCGGCGAAGGTGTCGGTGATCTCGAGGCTGTCACGGTCGGCGTTGCCGACTGCGTGTTCGGCGATCAGCACGCGGTTGTAAGCGTCCGTGTTTTCGGCCCCGACCACGGTCAACGTGGCAACGCCCCGGCGCACGAGCGGCAACAGTTCTTCGACGAATCGGGCCCCGACCGGACCGTAACCGACGAGCACGATGCGCTCAGGGTTCTGCATTTGTGAGGTGCTTCGTTCAGACATGGGCGCCTGCTTTCACGAGTGCACGCACCCGAACGGTTGTCTTCTTGAACTCCGGCATGCCACTCACCGGATCGGTTTCGTCGTCGGTCAGCAGGTTGGCGCGCTGGTCGTCACTAAAGTGAAACGGCAGAAAGACCGTATCAAAGCGTATGTCGGTGCTCACCTGTGCGCGGCAACGCACCGTACCGCGGTCGGTGCTGACCTCGACCCAGGCCTCGTCACTGATTCCGAACTGCTCGGCGGTGGCCGGGTGGAGCTGCAGTCTGGCCTCCGGCTGGGCGTCGGAAAGCTCTCGCACCCGCCGGGTCTGGGTGCCGCTCTGGTAATGCTCGAGCAGCCGGCCGGTGATGAGGGTCAGAGTGCCACCGACCTGGGCCGGTGCGCCGAGGCGCCGCGCCTCGACGACTACGAGGCGAGCCAGGCCGTCGGGGTGCGCGAAGCGGTCCAGAAACAGTCGCGGCGTGCCAGTCGACCCGACCGGGTAGGGCCAGAACACCGGTTCCTCGGTATCGAGCAGGGCATAGCTGAGGCCGGAATAGTCGGCGAGTCCGCCCTTCGATGCCCGGCAGAGTTCGTCGAACACCTCGCTCGCCTGGGAGCTGAAGGTTCCGGCCGAGTCGAGGCGCCGCGCGAGCTCCTGCCAGATCCACAGTTCGCTGCGTACGCCCTCCGGCGCGTTGACGGCGAGCCGGCGACGGATGACGCGGCCCTCGAGGGAGGTCATCGTGCCCTCTTCCTCGGCCCACTGCGTGACCGGCAGCACGACGTCGGCGAGCACCGCGGTGTCGGAGAAGAAGAAGTCGGCCACCACCAGAAAGTCGAGGGTTTTCAGGGCGGCTCGCACCTGGTCGGCGTTGGGCGCGGAGACGACGATGTTGGAGCCGTGCACGAGAAGACAGCGGATCCCGCCCGGCTCCCCCAGCGCGCCGAGAAGCTCGACCGCGGGCAGGCCGACGCCGGGCAGGCTGTCGGGATCGACTCCCCATACCCCGGCGACGTGCGTGCGAGCGACGGGATCGTTGATCTTGCGATAGCCGGGCAGCTGGTCGCACTTCTGCCCGTGCTCACGACCACCCTGACCGTTGCCCTGGCCGGTGAGGGTGCCGTAGCCGGAGTGCGTGGTTCCGACGAGGCCGAGCACGAGGCTGAGGTTGATGGCGGCAGTGGCCGTGTCGGTGCCGTCGGCGTGCTGCTCAACACCGCGCCCGGTGAGGATATACGTTCCGCTGCCGGTCGCGGCCCCCCGTGCAGCACCGGCCGCGAGACGGCGGGCCAGCTGCCGCAGCTGCCAGACCGGAACGCCGGTCTGTTCCTGCACTCTGGTCGGCCACCAACGGCTCACGCAGCGGCGCACCGCGTCAAACCCGGTGGTGCGATTGGCGAGGTAGCCCCGGTCGACAAGTTTCTCGACGATGACGATGTGGGTCAGGCCGAGTAGCAGCACGAGGTCGCTGCCCGGGGTGGGCTGTACGTGCATTCCCGCGCCATCGTCGGTGAGCCGCGCTGTCGCCGTGCGGCGCGGGTCGATGACCACGAGTCCCCCGGCGGCGCGAGCGCCCTCGAGGTGACCGATAAACGGCGGCATGGTCTGCGCCACGTTGGAGCCGAGAATCAGAATGGTGTCGGCCGTATCGAGCTCGTCAACCCGAAACGGCAGGCCTCGGTCCAGTCCGAAGGCCCGGTTGCCGGCCGCGGCGGCACTGGACATGCAGAACCGGCCGTTGTAATCGATGCGGCTGGAGCCAAGCGCCACCCGGGTGAATTTACCGAGCTGGTAGGCCTTCTCGTTGGTGAGGCCGCCGCCGCCGAACACGCCGACCGCGTCGGCCCCGTACTCAGCCCGGGTGACGCGCAGCTTCGCGGCAACGAGGTCGAGCGCGTGGCTCCAGGAGGTCGCTGCGAAGGTGCCATCATTCTGCCGCACCATTGGTTCGAGGATGCGGTCTGGCGAGACGAGCAGTTCAGCGGCGGTCCAGCCCTTCTTGCACAGGCCGCCCCGGTTGGTCGGGAACGCCCGGCCGGCCACCGTCAAGGAGGCGGCCGGGGCAGCCGGCGACGCGGATGCGGCGGCATCCGCTTCGGCCGGCGTCGTTTCACCGAGACTGAGCTTCATGGCGCACTGCAGGGCACAGTACGGGCAGTGCGTGGCGGTGGACAACGAGCGCCTAGATCTTCTGGCCGGCGACGGACGAACCGCGGCGCAGGTAGACGAAAGCGGTGACGCACATCATGACGACGTAGGCGATGGCGAAGGCGTAGATCGCACTTGAGTAGTCGCCGGTGGAGGTCTTGGAGAAGCCGAGCACCTGCGGAATGATGAACCCACCGTAGGCGCCGACGGCGGAAATGAGGCCGAGGGCCGCAGCGCTCATGCGCTGGGTAGTGACGTCACCCGAGTTCTCGTGGGCGTCTTTCACCCCGCTGCGCGCCGAGAACACGCTCGGGATCATGCGGTACGTCGAGCCGTTGCCGATCCCGGTGGCGACGAAGATGAGCAGGAAGCTGCCAAGGAAAGCCCAGAAGTTGCCGAGCGGCAGCACCACCGCGACCACGAGGGCGCCGACGCCCATCACGCCGAAAGCTGCAACGGTGACCAATGCCCCGCCGAAGCGATCGGCCAGGCGTCCGCCGGCCGGCCGGGCCAGCGACCCGACGAGGGCACCAATGAACGCGAGGGAGAGTGACGCTGACGCGACCTGGAGGGTGGAGTAGGCCGGGAACTGGTCGGCGATGAGCTTGGGGAACACGCTCGCGAAGCCGATGAAGGAGCCGAAGGTACCGATGTAGAGCACGGCGAGAATCCAGAAATGTGGTTCTTTCACCGCGGCGATGGAACCGGCGAAGTCGGCTTTGGCGTTAGTGAGGTTGTCCATGTACTTCCAGGCGCCCCACATGGCGAGGAGGATGAATGGAATCCAGAACCAGCCAGCGAGGCTGATATTGAGCGTGCCGACGGCGCCGAGGGTGATCACGATCGGCACGATGAGCTGGGCCATCGCGGCGCCGAGGTTGCCGCCCGCAGCATTCAAACCGAGCGCGTAGCCCTTCTGGCTCTGCGGGTAGAAGTAGGTGATGTTCGACATCGAGCTGGCGAAGTTTCCGCCACCGAGACCGGCGAGAGCCGCGACGAACAGCATGACACCGAACGGGGTGTCCGGGTTGCCGACACAGAAGCCCAGGGCGATAGAGGGGATCAGCAGCAGGCCGGCCGAAATGATGGTCCAGTTGCGGCCACCGAATTTGGGCACCATGAACGTGTAGGGAAAACGCAGGGTGGCACCGACGAGGCTCGGCATCGAGATGAGCCAGAACACCTCGGTGGTCGAGAAGGTGAAGCCGGCCGCCGGCAACGACACGACGACGATGCTCCACAGCTGCCAGATCACGAAGCCCAGGAACTCGGCCAAGATCGACCATTTGAGGTTGCGAGCGGCGATGAGCTTGCCGCCCTGTTCCCATTGCTTCGTGTTCTCGGGGTTCCACTGGTCGATCCACCGACCGGGACGGTGCACCAGCACCGCCTCGTCGGTCGTGGATGCGGCGTGGCCGAGCGCTGATCCAATTGTGCTGGATGTCATTGAAGTCCCCCTCGGGATTGGAATGAAACGGCGGTGCAAGGATCTGCAGGCAGCCGGGGCGACTCCCCTGCTTTGACGTTAGCCAGCGCGTGTTTCCGGCAACCCTGGCACCGGTTACCTTTCGATCACCAGATGATCACACGCCGTTCGAGGGGTTGTTGGGGCGCTGTTACACGACGGACACAATCGGCGCTGAGTCCCCAGCAATACCGGTACCGGATGCCGGGGGTGGCAGACTGGTAGACCCGCGCCCGCGCATCCGCTGTTGGAAAGGCTCCACATGACAATCACCGCCGCCGCCGACGGTTCTGCCCTCGGGAACCCCGGACCAGCCGGCTGGGCCTGGTACGTCGACGACTCCTGCTGGGCCGCCGGTGGTTGGAAGCACGCCACCAACAACCAAGGCGAGTTGAAGGCCGTGCTCGAGCTATTTCGCGCCACCGCGCACATCGACGACGACCTGCTCGTGCTGTGCGACAGCCAGTACGTGATCAACTCCGTCACCAAGTGGATGAAGGGTTGGAAGGCCAAGGGCTGGCGTAAGGGTGACGGCAAACCGGTGATGAACCTCGACCTGCTCAAAGAGATCGACGAGGTTATCGCCGGGCGTCGGTACCGATTCGAGTGGGTGAAAGGACACGTGGGGCATCCGCTCAACGAGGCCGCCGACGAGCGCGCGCGCGGCGCGGCCGAAGCCTTCCAGCGTGGTCGACCGGCCCCGGCCGGACCCGGTTTTGCCGGGAGGCAATCAGAAGCTCAACCGGTTGGACGGACGGGCGCTGCGGCATCCGGTGGGCTGCGTACCGCGGGTTCGCCGACTGCGTCGACCCTGAGCACTGGTCGAAGCACGGAACGGGCGGTCGCCTACGCGCACGACGAACTCTTCTCGTTGGACGATATTGGCGAGGAGATCGGCGAGGATCGCCGCAACCTCACCGATCCGAACAGCCCCGACGCCAGGCGCACCGGCGATGAGTTGCACCGGGTGACGCTCTCGCTCAGCGACGAGGAGCATCGGCGTCTAATTTCGCGCTCAGAAGAGCGCGGCGAGACCGTCGAGGATTACCTGCGCGGCCTGATCAGCTAGCCGACGCTGCCCACTGGTCCGTTCACCCACCCGTGTCGACGTCTAAACGATGCGGCCCGCGGCTCGGTCAGCGCACTCCGATGAGAGACCGCAGGCCGAATTCGGAGACGATCGGAATGCCGTAGTCGCGGGCCTTCCCGGTTTTTCCGGTGATCGACGCGGGGTTGGCCGCAACGAGCAGGCGCGTGCGCAGGGTGACCGCCGTGCCCAGGGACAGACCCCGAGCGACCAGTTCCCGGCCCCAGTCGGAACGGGCCCGGGCCATATCACCGGTCAGCACGACGATGTCGCCCTGTTCCAGCAGCACAGTGTCGATCGAGGCGAGCGGCAACTGCACCACCGAGGCGGGCGCCGCCAGTGCGGCGGCAACGATTTTTGGAGCGACATCGAGCATGCGGGCGACCGCGATCAGGTCGGCAGAATCCGCGACGCTGAGAGCGCCGTTCAACCAGGCAACCTGCACGAGGTCCTCAAAATAACGGCGATGCAGTGCGATGCCCTCGGCGGCCGTCACACCGCTGAATTCGGCCAAAACCCGAAGTTCACGTGTTTCCTGCGGCGAGAGAACATGATCGAGCAGGCACAAATCGAGCAGGGCGAGGTAGTCGAGATGTTCTTCGGGACCGGTGTAGTCGGGGAGTTTTACAGCCGCCCGGGCCAGGAAACTCGGTGCCGGTGCCTCGTCGCCCGGCGTTGACGGGTCGCGCTGCACCCACTCTGCGTCGGTGGCAGCGGTGATTCTCGGCCAGGCGGATTGCTCGGCACGGTCGAGAGCGTCGACCCACGGCGCGACGCGGGGCGAACCCTGCACGTAGGCGGCGAGAAGACTCGCGCAGGCCACGGCCTGAACCAGTGCCCCCGGTCCGGGCTCGATTTCAATGTCATAGGCGGCGCAGCAATCGACCAGCAGTCGACCAGCGCCAGGCAAATAGGTGCGGGCCAGGTGCATGGTGCAGACGGCCTCGAGTCCGCGGCCGGGCGCATAACCCATCAGCTCGAACTCGCGCATGAGAAATCCGGTGACGAACTGGGCGTTGTGCGTCACCAATACCCGGCCACGCAGCAGGTCGACCAGGCGCGGTGCAATCTGCTCGAACGTCGGCGCGCGCAAGAGTTCGGCGGTGCTGACGCCGTGGTTCGCCACGTCCCCGGCGTTGCTTCCCGGGTTCACGACGGTTTGCCAGCGCGCAGCAATGCGACCACCCACGTCGAGGTGCACCACAGCGACCTCGACGACCCGATCCCGTTGGTACGGGAACAGTCCGGTAGTTTTCAAACTTATAACCGCGTATCCACGTTCGGGCATGGCCACACTCCACAATCTTGTCCTGTGAAGTTATCCACAAACCGGTCGGATTGCGACAGCCCGTTCGGGGTCTTGTGGGTATCGCCAAATACTGCTTAGATGCCTACTTGACGGAAGCGGCCTTCCGTGCAGAGTTCTTCGGCGGGAGCAGAGTGTCAGCCTCTTCCAGCGACATTCCATTGGTTTCGGGCACCTTGCGCAGCACGAACCAGAATGATAGTCCGGCGAACAGGGCATACAGGGCATAGGTGATCGGTAGGGAGGCATCCGCCATCGGCGGAAAGCTGACCGTGATCAAGAAGTTCGCGATCCATTGGGCGGCTGCAGCCAGCCCGAGGGCCTTGGCACGAATCGAGTTGGGGAACATCTCGCCGAGGAGCACCCACACGACCGGGCCCCAGGAAGCTCCGAATGAGATCACGAACAGGTTTGCGGCAACGAGCGCGATCGGCGCCCAGGCACCCGGCAGGCTGAGCGCGCCGTCGACCGTGACCGACTGGCTGAACGCCGCCGCCATTGTTGCCAGCGACACCGTCATGCCGATGGAGCCGGCCAACAGGATCGGTCGTCGGCCGATCCGGTCGACCAGGGCGATCGCGACCAGGGTGACCAGAATATTGGTGACCGAGGTGATCACCGAGATGGTCAGCGAATTGGATTCCTCGAAGCCGACCGCGCTCCAGAGGGTGGTCGAATAGTAGAAGATCACGTTGATGCCGACGAACTGCTGGAACACCGACAAGATGATGCCGACCCAGACAATCGGCTTGAGACCAAAGGCACTGCCACGCAGAGACCCCGCCCTCTGTGACCGCGCATCGACCTCGATCGAGCGACGCATGTCTCGAATCTCCCGGTCGACGTCCCCGCTCGGCCAGAGCCGGGTGAACACGGCGCGGGCATCCGCTTCTTTGTCTTTGAGAATAAGGAAACGCGGGGATTCTGGAAGGATGAACGCGATGCCGCCGTACACGACGGCCGGCACGGCGCCGACGAGAAACATCCAGCGCCAGGCTTCCAGCCCGAACCAGAACTCGCCAGCTGCTCCGCCAGCACTCTCGGCGAACACGGCGTCGGAAAGCAGCGCGGTGAAGATGCCCAGCGTGATCGCAAGCTGTTGCAGGGAGCCGAGTCGTCCGCGCATATGCCGCGGTGAAATTTCGGCGATATAAGCCGGTGCGACAACGGATGCGAGGCCGATACCGAGCCCGCCGATGATTCGCCAGATGATCAGGTCGACCACGCCGAACGCGAAACCTGAGCCGATCGAGCTGACCAAAAAGACCACGCCGCCAACCACCATCATGGGGATGCGTCCGTAGCGGTCGGCAAAGCGACCGCCGAAGAACGCACCGGCCGCGGCGCCGAGCAGCGCGCAGGCTACCGCGAAACCGGTCAGGGTAGCGTTCAGTCCGAATTCCTGCTGCACGGCGTTGACGGCCCCGTTGATGACCGAGGAGTCGAACCCGAAGAGAAATCCGCCGAGGGCGCCGGCGACGGCCAAAACGATGACTTTTCTGTTCGATCCGGGTGCCAGGTCAGTTGCCTGAGTAGACGCGTTCATCGTGCTGGGTATCGATTGCTCACCTGATCAGCCTACTTCGGGTGTCAGCGGATGCCGCGCAGAGCAGTCGAATAAACTGGCGCGCGTCAGTTCCGAACCGGCGTACCAGCGTCGGAGGACCTGCTTCCCGCGCGGCCGAAACGGAATTCATCATCCGTTCAGCCGTCGCGAACGGCGCACCCCGTGGACCCGGTCAGCTGGCGCCTCCGCGCGTCATATGCGACGACGACCCGCTGGCCCGGCGGCCGCTTACGGCGGGCGTCCAGCGAGGCGGGGCTACCATCCGGATATGGGCAGATTCACGGACAGCTGGCGCTCGCATCTCTTAGTGACCCTCTCGGGGAACAGCGAGGGGCGACCGAAATGGGTCGGCCAGATTGCCACGGGAGACAACGCTGGCTTCTTCGGCCCGGGAAGCGCTGTCTGGACCGTGCACGGTGGCATGGCAACCATGGTCGCCGGCATTCGCGCTCTCCTCATGCAGACCCTGCATCCGGGCGCTATGGCCGGCGTGCACGACTGGTCGCGGTACCACGAAGACCCGCTCGGCCGCCTCTCCGGCACCATCCAATGGCTCATCACGGTCACCTTCGCCGATACCGTCGTCGCTGAGCGGGAGTCGGGACGGGTCGCGCACTTTCACGACCGGGTGGTCGGCACCTATCTTGATGCTCGAGGCGAGGAACGGCCCTATGCCGCCGACGATCCCGAGCTTCTGTCGTGGGTACACGTCGTCTTCACCGACGCTTTTCTGCAATCCCACCTGCTGTGGGGCACAGCTATTCCCGGTGGCGCCGATCGTTACGTCGACGAATGGGCGACTGCCGGCGAACTCGTCGGCGTGCGGAATGCTCCGCATTCGGCGGCCGAGCTTGCCGCGCAGCTCGAAGCCTTTCGCAGCGCCGGAACGCTCAAGAGCGACGCCCGAGTGGCCGAAGCGGTGCGGTTCATCCGTTACCCGCCGCTCAGCCGCGGGATGCTGCCGTTCTACCGCATCATGTTCGCCGGCGCCGTTGCGTCGATCCCCCGCGAGTATCGCGACATGCTCGGCCTGAAACGATCTTTCCTGCCCACGATCTGGGGTACCCGATTGGTCCTCGGTGTCGTGGGCGCTCTACTTGGTCCCTCGTCGACCTCAGAGGATGCTGCCCGGACGCGGCTCGCGCGTATCGCCGCAACGAAACAACTGGAGCACCCCAGCGCGCCGTAACTCCACCGGTCACGCGATCGACAGAGCGTCCTGCCCGCGCTGGGCCCGATTCCGGATGCCCAGCAAAAGAATCACCATGATGGCGAACGCGGCGCTCAGATGCAGCATGGCAACGACGGTGCGCGCGGTCGCCGAGGGCGGGGCCCTGCATGGATCAGACCTCGGGTGCGAAGAAAGCTGCGGTCGCCGCAGCGAGCGACTGCGGATCGTTGACGTGGCACATTTCCCGGGCCGAGTGCATCGACAGCAGCGGCACGCCGACATCCACAACCCGAATGCCCAACCGGGTCGCCGTCAGCGGCCCGATGGTCGAACCGCAGGGAACGGTGTTGTTCGAGACGAACTCCTGATACTCCACGTTCGCCCGGGCACAGGTGCGCGCCCAGAGGGCCGCGCCATGGGCATCCGTCGCATAGCGCTGGTTGGCATTGATTTTCAGTAACGGACCGCCGCCGAGAATGGGCTGGTTAGCCGGATCGTGGCGCTCGGGGTAGTTCGGGTGCACGGCATGGCCGGCGTCAGCGGAGAGGCACCACGATTCGGCGTAGGCCTGCAGCCGCTCCGACCCGGTCGCGCCGAGGCCGTAACCGATGCGGGTGAGAATGTCGTCCAGAAACGGCCCGCTGGCGCCGGAGCGGGACTGCGAACCGAGCTCTTCGTGGTCGAAGGCGGCGAGCACATTGATCGAGCCCCCCGTTGTCAGGTGGCTGGTCGCGATAAGCGCGTGCAGGCCCGCATAGACCGACGAGAGATTGTCGAGACGGCCGGCGGCGAACAGTGTGTCGCCGAGGCCGAAGGTGGCCGGCGGGTTGGTGTCGGCGGTGAGAATGTCGTAACCGGCGACATCCGCTGCCCGAAGCCCGGCCAGGCCCGCCAGGTGGGCTACCAGGTCTGCCTCGGATGCCTCGCCGACACCGAAGACGGGCGTGAGATGGCGTTGCCGGTCGAGGGTCAGGCCATTGTTTACCTCGCGGTCGAGGTGCACGGCGAGTTGTGGAATGCGCAAAAACGGGCCGGTACGCACGAGGTGCTCGGTGCCCTGCCGGGTGACCAGCCGACCGGCGAGTTCAAGCTCGCGGTCCAGCCACGAGTTCTGCAGCGGCCCGCCGTAGACCTCGACTCCGGCCTGCAGCCAGCCGTGTGAGCTGATCGTGGGTTTGGGCTTGAGCTTGAAACCCGGGGAGTCGGTGTGGGCGCCGAGAATGCGAAACGGTGTCGTCGGCCCAGCCCCCGCCGGCTGCGACCAGGCGATGACGGCACCATCACGCACGACGTAGAAGCCAACGGCCTCGTCGATCGTCCACTTCTCCGGCTCATCAAGCCGGGTGAAGCCGGCCGCGTGCAGCCGCCGGGCCACTTCTGCAGCGGCGTGGTACGACGACGGTGACGCGTGCAGAAAGGCGGAAAAATCGGCGATGTAGTCGAGTGTTGCGTCCATTCATCCATCCAACCACCCGCGCGGGGGCAGCGGATGCCGCGGGCGTGCTCCTACTCGGCGGGCGCGTCGGCCTGCAACGCAGCGCGCGCGAAAGCGGCGCCGCCGACGGTGACCGTGCCGCGGTCGCCGTGCCACGCCTCGGTCTGCTCGAACGCTCCGAGTCGGTCGAGCAGGCGCCATTTCGTGTCGATGAGGTGCCAGACCGACTGCGTCGTCGGTTCCTGGCCGTCGAACTGTACCCAGCCGAGCGAACCGAGCGAGCGCGACAGCGTTGTGAGGTAGTCCTCGCGTCGCGCCAGGCCGCGGGTCGCAACGAACAACAGCAACAGACGAGTGGCGTCGCCCACGGCCGGTGTGCGGCTGTGGTGGATGGTGCGGGCGAGGTGCCACCAGAGTTCGCGGGGGGTGCCGGAGAGGGAGCTACCCTTCTTGGTGACCACGAGCGTGCCCTTGCTCACCCGCAGCAGCCCAACGTCGCGCAGGTGGCCGCGCAGTTCCTGCAACGGACGCAGGTGCGCCTCGCGGTTCACGCTGATCGGCCAGCCCCAGTCGAGCTCGGCCGATGCTTCAAGGACGACCGAAGGCGGCAGGTGTCCCGCCTTGGTCAAACGGATGCCGTCGGCCCCGACCCGGGTCAGAATCCACTGCGCCGGGGCCACCATGCGGGCCATGGCCCGCTCCTGCAGCAGGATCGGATCTTTCACCCGGGCCTGCCCGATGAGTCGGCGAAAACCCACAACGGCCTGTTCCGGCAGCCGCGTTTCGATCTCCTGAATCACGTTCACCCACCGAGCCTACTGAGCGATCCCGCTCGAAGGTGGCGAATGCCCTGCGACACGCGCTGCCGATCCAGCCCACGCCGCTCTGCGCCCAGGAAGTACCACCTGTACGTTGTGGAATAACGGCGTTTCGGTGGGTTGCGCATGGCGAGTCGACCATTGATCAGTATCGCGAGCATACGGAACGGGGTTGTCGGTGGCATCTGGCACCCTTGAAGGATGACCGACACCCGCGCATCCGCTCTGGCCATTCTGCGCACCCTGGTGGGGCGAGCCGACGCCGACTTTCATGACGGACAGTTCGAGGCCATCGAAACCCTGGTCGACCACCGTCGCCGCGCGCTTGTGGTGCAACGCACCGGGTGGGGCAAATCGGCCGTGTACTTTGTGGCGACCCTGCTGCTGCGCCGCCAAGGCGCTGGCCCGACCATTTTGGTCTCGCCGTTGCTCGCCCTGATGCGTGACCAGGTCGCCGCCGCGGCCCGGGCCGGCGTGCGGGCGGTGTCGATAAACTCGTCGAACGCGCACGAGTGGAGCGACGTGCTACGCCAGCTCGACGCCGACGAGGTCGACGTGCTGCTGGTCTCGCCCGAACGACTGAACAATCCCTCTTTCCGCGATGAGCAGCTGCCCGCCCTGATTTCCCGGGTCGGCCTGCTCGTGGTCGATGAGGCGCACTGCATCTCCGACTGGGGCCACGATTTTCGCCCGGACTACCGCCGCCTGCGCGACCTGATCGCCCAGATGCCGACCGGCGTGCCCGTGCTCGCCACCACGGCCACCGCCAACAGCCGGGTCGTGCAGGATGTCGCGGAGCAGGTTGGCATGGTCGCCACCGGCTTCGATGGCGCCGGCGCCGGAACCGCTGAAGTCGTCACCATTCGCGGTCCGCTCGCCCGCTCGTCGCTGCGGCTCGGTGTGCTGCGCCTGCCCGACTCGCGGGCGCGCCTCGCCTGGCTGCTCAGTCACCTCGGCGACCTGCCCGGCAGCGGCATCATCTATACCCTCACCGTAGCGGCCGCCGAAGACACCGCCCGGCTGCTGCGGGAGGCCGGTCACGCGGTGCGCGCCTACACCGGCCAGACGGACACGGCCGAACGCGAAGAATCCGAGGAGTTACTCAAGACCAACCAGGTCAAAGCCCTCATCGCCACGAGCGCCCTCGGAATGGGATTCGACAAACCCGACCTCGGGTTCGTGCTGCACCTGGGCGCGCCATCCTCCCCCGTTGCTTACTACCAGCAGGTTGGTCGCGCCGGCCGTGCCACCGCCTCGGCCGACGTATTGCTGCTGCCCGGCGTCGAAGATGAGGCCATCTGGCACTATTTCGCCACCGCCTCAATGCCCAATCAGGCCAAGGCCCTCGCCGTGGTCGGCGCACTCGAAGCCGCCGGCGCGCCCCTATCCACACCGGCGCTCGAAGCTCGGGTCGACCTGAAGCGCACCCCGCTCGAGCTGCTGCTCAAGGTGCTCGACGTTGACGGCGCCGTGCACCGGGTCACAGGCGGCTGGCAGTCCACCGGGCAGCCCTGGGTCTACGACAAGGAGCGTTACGAACGCATCGCTGCCGCCCGGCTCGGTGAGCAGCAGGCCATGCTCGAATTCGAAACCACCGGTGGATGCCGCATGGAGTTTCTCCAGCGCGCCCTCGACGACGAGACTGCGGTGGCGTGCGGTCGTTGCGATAATTGCCAGGGCGTCTGGTATCCGAGTGACGTGGCCGCGGGCGCGGCCGCCACGGCAGCGAAGTCGCTCGAGCGAGTCGGTGTCGCCATCGATGTGCGCGCCCAATGGCCTACCGGCATGAGCAGCCTCGGCGTCGCGGCCTCCGGCAAGATTGCGCTCGGCGAACGCGCCGAGCCCGGCCGCGCGCTGGCCCGCCTGACCGACCTCGGCTGGGGTGGTCCGCTGCGGAACCTATTCGACGCCCAGGCAGCGGATGCCGCCGCCCCACCGGCCCTTCTGGCCGCCTGTGTGCGGGTGCTCGCCGAGTGGGGGTGGGCAGAGCGTCCGGCAGCCATCGTCTCGATGCCGTCGCGGCGGCATCCGCTCCTTATCGATTCGGTGGCACGATCGTTATCCGACGTCGGTCGGTTGCCCCTGCTCGGCGCCCTGGACTGGGTGAACGGCGGCCCTACCGGCGAGCCGGGCGGCAACAGCGCCTATCGGCTATCCAGCGTGTGGGACCGCTTCGCTGTTGGCGCCGAGCTGGCTGAGGCACTCGCTGCGTTCGACGGCCGCCCCATTTTGCTGATCGACGATCTCGCCGACAGCCGGTGGACCATGACCGTGGCAAGTCGGGTGCTGCGACGGCACGGCGCATCGGCAGTGCTCCCGTTCGCCCTGGCCCTGCGCTCGTAGCCCTTATATTTGATGTAGTCGGAATAACTGCGGCTTGCAGCTCCTTGACAACCTACAGAAGGCGCTACCCCTGTCTTCCGCACACTCTGGAGAGCACTCGCACAACCCGCGCTCGCCCCATCTAGTTCGTTAGGCGTTCTTTTTCATGAAGCTCAGACTCATTCCGGTTGCCCTGCTCAGTGTCGTTGCCCTCGCCCTCACCGGTTGCTCCGCGTCGAGCGCCACCGACGAGTCGCTGAGCAGTGTGCTCGACTCGGGCACCCTCACGATCGGTACCGAGGGCACCTACCGGCCGTTCTCGTTCCACGAAGGCGGTTCGGGCGAGCTCACTGGCTACGATGTCGAGGTGGCGCGAGCTGTCGCCGCCGAGCTCGGCGTTGACGCCGTATTTGAAGAAACCCAGTGGGATGCCATTTTCGCCGGCCTCACCGCCGGTCGCTGGGACACGATCGCCAACCAGGTGTCGATCACCCCGGAACGCGTGGGCTCGCACGAGTTCTCCACGCCCTACACCTACTCCACCGGCGTCATCGTCGTTCCCGCCGACAATACGTCGATCACGTCGTTCGCCAGCCTCAAGGGCCTCACTACGGCGCAGTCGCTGACCAGCAACTGGAACACGCTGGCCACCGAGAGCGGCGCGACCGTCGAAGCCGTCGAGGGCTGGGCCCAGTCGGTCACCCTGGTCGAGCAGGGTCGAGTGGATGCCACGGTCAACGACAAACTGACCTTCCTCGACTACCAGAAGTCCACCGGCGCCGACAACCTGAAAATCGCCGCCGAGACGACGGAACGTTCGGAGAGTGCCTTCGCCTTCGCGAAAGACGGCACCGCGCTGGCCGAGGCCGTGAGCGACGCGCTCGCGACCCTCACCGCTGACGGAACGCTCGCCGAGCTCTCCGACAAGTACTTCGGCGCCGACGTCAGCCAATAGCTCGACTATTCGATGATTCAGCCTGATTGGGAGTTGTTCGTCGGCTCGCTCTGGCCCCTGCTGGACGGCGCGGTACGCGGCACGATTCCGCTTGCCCTCACGTCATTCGCGATCGGCCTTGTGCTCGCACTCGTGCTTGCGCTCATGCGGTTATCGGTGAAGCGTTGGGTGTCGGGCATCGCTCGCGGCTATATCTCGATCGTGCGCGGCACTCCCCTGCTCGTGCAGCTGTTCGTGATCTTCTACGGACTGCCGTCGGTCGGCGTGACCATCGAGCCGTGGCCGAGCGCGGTTGTGGCTTTCTCCATCAACGTCGGCGGTTATGCCGCCGAAGTCATCCGCGCAGCGATTCTTTCCGTTCCGAAGGGCCAGTGGGAAGCCGCCTACATGATCGGCATGTCCCACCGTCGGGCCCTCGCCCGCATTATCCTGCCGCAGGCTGCCCGGGTTTCGGTGCCGCCCCTATCGAATACGTTCATCAGCCTGGTCAAGGACACCTCACTCGCCTCCCTGATTCTGGTCACCGACCTATTCCGTGAGGCGCAGCAGATCACGGCCTTCAGTCAGAAATTCATGCTGATCTACCTTGAAGCAGCCCTCATCTACTGGGTTATCTGCCTGGTGCTGTCCACCGGGCAGAGTTTTCTTGAGAAGCGATTGGACCGCTATGTCGCCCGCTGATCCCCCCACGACGACCGGCCAAAGAGATGCTGCGGCATCCGCTGCCCTGCTCCGCGTGCGCGGGCTGCAGAAGAGTTTTGGCAGCAATCGGGTTCTGGAGTCGGTCGACCTCACCGTAGGCCGCGGCCGGGTGCTGGCCCTGATCGGTCCGTCCGGCTCCGGTAAGACCACAATTTTGCGATGCCTGAACGGACTGGAGCTTCCCGACGGCGGCACCATCGAGGTGGCCGCTACAGTGACTGCTGACCGGGCTGGTGGCGGCACCACTACCGGCAGGGGCGCCGCGTCGTCCGCGCCGGTGACCATTGACTTCGCCGGGAAGACCTCGCCGAAACAGCTCGGCGCCCTGCGTGACCGGTCGGCCATGGTCTTTCAGCACTACAACCTGTTCCCGCATAAGACCGTGTTGCAGAACGTGATCGAAGGACCGGTCATCGTGCAACGCCGCCCGGTCGCCGAGGTCACGGCCGAGGCGCTCGCCCTTCTCGCACGGGTCGGCCTGACAGACAAGCAGGGCAGCTTTCCGTTCGAACTCTCCGGCGGCCAGCAGCAGCGGGTTGGCATTGTGCGGGCCCTCGCACTGCGCCCACAGCTGCTCTTGTTCGACGAGCCGACCTCGGCCCTCGATCCGGAGCTCGTGGGCGATGTGCTGCGCCTGATCAAGGAGCTGGCCGACGAAGGCTGGAGCATGGTCATCGTCACGCATGAACTCGAATTCGCCCGCGAGGTCGCGCATGAGATCGCCTTCGTGGACGGCGGCGTCATCGTCGAGCATGGCGAGCCGAAGCAGTTGCTGCGGCACCCGGAGCAGGAACGCACTCGCCAGTTTTTGCACCGGCTGCTCCACCCGTTCTAGGGCGCAACAGCCGGCACGGAAAGAACTACGGGTGTGGCGTGATGATCACAACGGTGATGCGATCAAGGCCGGGACCGTAGTGCCAGTAGATGCGGCCGGCGGTCGGCGTGCGATGTTCGATATACGAGTCCCAGACCGCCTCGCCCTTCTTACCAGCTAGCGACACGTATCTGTGCGAGCGCAATGCGGGATCGTCGGGGTTGAGCTGCAGCCGTCCGAGAGCAGTGCGCACCCGCTTCAGCCGACCGACCAGTTGAGGTTTCGTTTCGAGGATGGATAATCCTGACGCCGCTTCTCTCGTGAGTAAGAGCGTAAAGCTCATGACTGGGGCTCGGCGGGAGCGGCCGACTCATCGACCGCATACTCCTCACCGGCAAACCGGGTAAAGTCGCCACCCTCGCTGGTGTCTTCCTTGCTGCTGTGTTCGAGGCCGCGCACCAGTGCGGCACGGATGCCTTCGTCGTCCCAGACCAGAAGTTCACGACGCGGGATAGACACGAGCGGGGTCAGCAGAATTTCACCCTCGGCGTTCACTGCTACGGCATACCGGTCGTCGCGGTGCACACCCGCTTTGCCGAAAGCCATTCTCGAACGCTCATCGGCACACACCTCGCCCATCGGAATGAAATCCGATTTGAGTTCCGTCGTCTTCTTCAGTTCCACCATCGTCTTCACCCGATCACTTGGTGGCCCGCACCGGTCCGAGTAAATCACCGAGACCGATCCATGCCCATCTGAAAGTGAGATTACCCCATATTCACATGTGGGTAAACCCCTTATCAAAAGATCACGACTTAGTTTGGTGAGCCGCGAAACGTGATTGCCGGTCGAAATCGTGCAAAGCAGGAAGGACCAGTCCGTTCGGAAGGACACCAGGACTGGTCGGTGCGATTTTTAATATACAACGCCATAGGCGGGCGCTCAAGGGCCACGTCAACCTTTTCCGTTGCGGGATTCACTCAAGCGGGTTGTGACCGGTCGAACGGCATGAGGATAGCGAGATAATCGCGGTTACCGAGAAAAAGCGGCTCCGCCCCGTATCGCCGGTCGCTTTCCGGTCCGGCGCGCCACGTAGGGGTACGGCGAGTTGTCGGCACGCTCCAGCAGGTAGCGCGTCACCGTGTTCCAGTCGGGAAACAGGGGGGTCAGAAACTTGATCAGTTCGCCCTCAAACCGGTCAGCGCCAACGGCTGATCCGTCGTCCACGAGAAAGTCGCCGCGATTGAGATGCTTGTGGTGCGACAGAATGAGCCGTTTGTAGGCCGGCCCACCGGCGTCTGCTCCGAGGTGTTCCTGCACCCACTCGAGCTTGTGTTGCCAGGCACTCGCGTTGCCCCACGGGGCCATCGAGAGAATATACGTATCGAACGATTGGGCGAGGGTGTGAAAAGCGTCGATGGCACCGCTGATCGGTTCCATGCGGGCGAAAATTCCAGGCACTTCATCGAGCCTTTTCTCATAGCGCGAGTACTCGGCGTTGGTGAGTCGATCGATTCCCGACTGCACATTGACGAGGGTGTTGTCGAGGTCGATATAGAGGATCTTTTTCATTCGGGCTCCCTGGCAGGCTCGCTTCGTTGCGGTAACGCTTCGATCGTGGCAGGCTCACCACGGATCGGCAATGGCCAAAGCCCTCCATCTCCTCAGCTCGGCTGCCCCACACGGCCCGGGGACAGCCAGAGTACGGCCTGTGAAAAGTCATTCGATCGGGGTGTCGGCCTCGATTCGGCTGTATCCCTGATTGGTGACCGAGATGCGCAGCGTCGCTGGAATCTGCTCTTTCATTGAATCAACGTGGCTGATCAGGCCGATAGTGCGTCCGCCGGCGCGCAGGGTGTCAAGGGTGCTCATGGCAGTCTCGAGAGTCTCGCTGTCGAGCGAGCCGAAGCCCTCATCGACGAACAGGGTATCGAGGGTGATACCACCCGCTTGCCCGGTGACCACCTCGGCTAGTCCGAGCGCGAGCGCGAGCGAGGCAAGGAATGTCTCACCGCCGGACAGCGAATGCGTTGGCCGGGCGCGACCGGTGAACTCATCTCGGATCGCCAGCCCCAGACCGGACCGAGCGCCACCCTTCACGCGTGAGTCATCGTGTTCAAGGGTGTAGCGTCCGCTTGTCATCGTGCGCAGGCGCACGTTCGCCGCCACGACGATGTCTTCCAGCTGGGCGGCTAAAACATAGGTCTCCAGACGCATCCGTTTCGTGTTCGGTTCGTCGCCCTGCATGACATCGGCTAGCGCACGCACCTGAGAGTGCTGGTCTATCAGGTCAGCGGATGCGGCAAAGCGTGTCGTGACTCCCTGCACGAGCGCTTGCAGCTGGCCGGCCCGTTCGGCGAGTGAGCTGTGCGAGCTCACAGCGTCATCGCGCGCGTTGCTCGCGGATTCGAAGGCTCGCAGCGACGGCTGGAGATCGATCGGATCTGAGGGAAGATCGACCAGCTCAGGATCGGCCACAGCCGCCAGGGCTGCTGCACGTTGGTCGTCATAGGACCGCACGACGTTCGCCAGCTCGATGGCCTGGCCCTCGTCAAGCCGCGCCGCGGACGCCGTCTCCTCATCGTCGAAGTCTTCCTCCGCCAGCTGATTCGCGAGGTCGAGAGTGGACGCATCACGGGCATCGGCGCGTTGCCGACTGAGGATGAGGGCGTCGCTTAGTGTGCGCGCGCAGTCCAGCTCGTGCTGCAGTGCGCGTACCTGATCGGTTACGGTATCGCTTGCACCACGCTGCGCGCCCACGCGGGCCGTGAGCAGGTCGCGCTGCCCAGATCGCTCACTGTGGGTGTCGGCCGCCACATCGCGTGCCGCACGGAGGCTCACCAGCGCGGCCGAGGCGGTGGTCTGGGACTGCCGAAGGTCGGCTTGTTCGTGCCGAAGCCCGCCGATCAGGTCGGTAGCCGTGCGCGCGGTGGCCAACCGGGCACGGGCAGCAACGCACTCGGCTCGCAGTTCACCGACGCTTCGCTGCCCGGCCAGCGCCTGCGCCTGCCCGAGACGATTCGTCAGCGACGTCGAGGTCTCCTGGGCATCGGTCAACTCCTGCTGGCGGCCCTGCATCTGCAGACGGGCCGTGGTGAGGTCGGCTGCGGTGACCAGCTCGCCCTTCGTTGCTGCCGGAGCAGGGTGTTCGATGGCCCCGCAGACCGCGCAGGGATCACCTTCGACCAAACGGCTGGCTAGTTCAGACGCCTGCCCGGCGAACCGGCGGGACACGAGCGCCTCGTAGTCGACGGCCGCTGCCGCGTTGTCACGACTGCGCTCCAACAGTTGTGTGCCTGCCGTGGCCAACTCCCCCAGCAAAGCCACCACGTCCTCGGCGGCCACGAACCCGATTTCAGCCCGGCGCAAGGCCAGAGCGGCGTCTGTCGCCCCGGCTGCGGCGAGGGTTGCCGTCGTGAGTTGCTCGCCAACGAAATCAATCTGCTGGGGCAGCTCATCGATTCGCTGCTGGGCACGCGTCAGGCCATCGGTGTGGCCGGTGAGCGAGTCAAACAAGGCTGTAATCTCACGGTTCAGGGCTGGGAGCTGTTTTTCTTCCGCGAGCACCTCTGCCAGCGCTCCGAGCCGTCCTACGAGGGCATCCATGATCGGACGAAGCGCCCGCTGCGAATCGCCAGCGCTGTCACTGGCACCACTGTCACTCGCACCACTGTCACTCGCACCACTGTCACTGTCACTGTCACTGTCACTGTCACTGTCACTGGCACCGCTGCCGCCAAACGGCAACCAAGCGGTCCGGGCCGTGGTTTCATCGGCCAGGGCTCTCTGCCATTCATGAGTCGCGGCCCGGCTGCTCCGAATATGCGGCCAGACCCGTGCCGCACGGGCCGCGCGCAGCAGCGTACCGCGTTGTCCCTCGACCGCGGCGTGGCGGCGGTCGAGGGTGGCAAGAGCGGTGTCGGCCAGAACGCGCCGAGCCTGACGTCGCTGGATCTCCGTTGCCGCTTTATGTTCCTCGCTTACAGCGGACAGCCGAGCAGCCGCACGGGTCGCCTCCGCCGAGGCGACGTCTACTGCGCTATTCAGGCCGGCCAGAGCGTCACGGAACCAGCCGAGGTCGGGCGCCACTGGTGCTTCGACAAGTCGAAGCTGATGCAGGGCAGCGGTGGTCTGTTCCGCCACAGCACGCTGTACGTCGGCGAGCCGGTCGTCGAGTGACTTGCGGCGCAGCACAAGCGCGGTTTCCAGTCGTTCGAACCGGGTTGTTCCGAACAGGCTGCGCAGCACGGCACGCCGTTCATCGGTTTTGGCCAGCAGAAAATATTGGAACCGGTTTTGGGCGAGCAGGATCACCTGGAGGAATTGGTCGGCCTTCAAGGGCAGGATCGCGCTCAGTTCAAGGCCGACGGCTTTTGGTTTCGCCGCAAGGCCCCGCCATTCGGTGCCGTGCAGAACCTGCAGCAGCGCGGTGGGCGCTGCCGTGGTGGTCCCGGTACCGTTCATCTTGGCTCGCTCGTAAGCCGGGCTGCGCAGGAGACGGTAATCGCGCCCGTGCAGGCTGAAGTCGAGTTCGACGAAGGTGGGATCATCGGGCTCGCAGTAATCGCTGCGCAGACGCGGCGCGACATCGGAGAATCGCGGCACATAGTCGTAGAGGGCAAAGCTGATGGCGTCGAGAATGCTGGACTTGCCTGCGCCGGTTTTACCGGTGATGAGGAAGATACCGTCGGCATCAAAGCGTTCAAAATCGACAACCTGTTCGTTCTTGAATGGTCCGAATCCGGCCAGACGCAGTCGCTTGATCTTCATGCGTTCACCGCCTTCGCATTCTGTTCGTTCAGCAGTTCTGCGATCAACGCCCTTTCAAACTCGCTGGGCCCAACCCCATTGCGCACGAACGACAGGAAGCCCGCCACGATCTCGGGATCACCCGTGGCCGCGCGAATACGCTCGGCGTAGGTCGAGCCATCCGGTTCGACCATGATCGTGGGGCGGTGCTCAAGCGTCACCGCGTGGACAAATCGGGTTTGCAGCGCCCGCATCGCGTCAAGCGGGCGTACTTGGTCGGTGAGGATGGCTTTCACCCAATCGCCTTCGTTGTCGGCGTACGCCTCGTCAGCGAGCAGATCAGCGAGTTCACCGGTAAGTACGACGAGTCGGCGCGGAACGGGCAGGTCGACCCACTCGATCGGGCCGAGACCACCGGCATCGAGTTCGACCAGCCAGGCGCCGCGCGCCTTGCCGGCTTCGGCGAAAGAGTAGTGCAGCGGCGCCCCGGAGTAGCGCACCCGCTCGGTCAGAGTGGCCCGCCCGTGGATGTGGCCGAGGGCGACGTAGTCGCAGCCGTCGAAAACCCGAAGCGGTACGACGTCGAGTCCGCCGGCGGTGATGTCGCGCTCCACATCGCTCGACTCGGTGGCCGGTGCCACGCCGGCCGCAAAGCAGTGCGAGAGAACGACGCTGCGGCCGCCGCACTCACTGAGGCGGCGCAGTGCCAGATCATCGCGAATCCGCGTCATGGCGAAATCGAGAACCTGTTCGTGCGTTTTCAGCGATACACCCGGGTGTAGGTGGCGAATGAGTGCGGGCTCGAGATACGGGATGCCATAAAAATGCACTGGGCCATGCTCGTCGGTGATGGAGATGGGTGAGGCATATTGATCGGGCCGGGTCAGAACGTGAATGCCGGCCAGTGCCGCCCACTCCGACTGGAAGCCGAGCCGAGTCGCCGAATCATGATTGCCGCTCGTCATCACAACGGACGCCCCGGCCTCCTTCAACCGCCGCAACGTGTCGGTCAGCAGTGTATAGCTCTCTTTGGAGGGCATCGCGGAATCGAACACATCCCCCGCCACCGCCACTACGTCGACAGCGCGTTCCGCCACCACCGCAACGAGGGCATCCAGCACGAGTCCCAGGTGCTCGAGCGTGGAATGGGTATGGAAGGTGCGCCCGATGTGCCAGTCCGACGTGTGCAGGATCTTCATGTTCTTTACGCTACCGGGGCCCACTGACAGCGCCGACCGTCGGAATCCACTGGGCGCTGCTCGCGCCGAGTCGACCCTGCGGCCCCCAGGCAATTCTTTGTTTTTCTTCTTTTTTTTGACAAACAGAAATAAACACAGGTAAAGTCAGTGAAACCAAATTCGTGACTTCGTCACTCATCGTCGAGGAGGCTTTCGTGTTCGCCGAAGAACGTCAACTCTTAATCGCCGCTCTCGTGGCAACCGAGGGTCGAGTCACCGTGACCGACCTCGCAGCGCGTTTCGCCATCACCGCCGAAACCGTGCGGCGCGACCTCGACACCCTTGAGGCCGCCCGCCAATTACGTCGCGTGCACGGCGGCGCCGTAGCCATCGACCGCCTGAGCCTGTCGGAGCCGAGCCTCGATGAACGCCAGACGCAGCGCCTCGACGAGAAGTCGCGCATTGCCGACACCGCAATGCGCATGATCCCCACCAGCCGCACCGGGTCGATCCTGCTCGACGCCGGCAGCACCACCGAGCGCCTCGCTGACCGTCTAGGCGGCTTCACGCCCGCGGTTGCCGGTGATCAGCTGCTCGTGGTCACGAATGCGGTGCCGATCGCCGGCAAACTCTCCCGCAACGAAGCGATCCAACTGCACATACTCGGTGGCCTCGTTCGCGGATTGACCCGTGCCATCGTCGGTGCCGGCACCGTGGCGCAGCTCGGGGCGCTCCGTCCCGATATCGCCTTCATCGGCACCAACGGCATCAGCGCGACCTTCGGTCTGAGCACCCCGGACTCGGTCGAAGCGGCCGTCAAATCGGCCATCGTGCGGTCGGCCCGCCGCGTCGTCGTGCTCGCCGACTCCAGCAAACTCGACCAAGAGACGCTGGTCTGCTTTGCCGCGCTCGCAGCGATCGATACCCTGATAACGGATGCTGCGCCATCCGCTGATCTTGCCGCCGCACTCGCCGCAGCCGACGTCGACGTGGTGATCGCATGATCGTCACCCTGACCCCCAACCCGAGCCTCGACCGCACCATCGAACTGGCTGGACAGCTCGCGCGCGGCCAGGTGCAACGGGCGGTCGCCGCCCACGGCGAACCCGGCGGCAAAGGCGTCAACATCTGCCGCGCCCTCGAAGCGAGTGGCATCAGAAGCCTCGCCATTCTGCCGGGCGACCCCGACGACCGGGTGCTGATCGCCCTGACCAGCCACGGGGTACCGCACCTCGGCCTGCCGATCGGCCAGCCGCTCCGCAGCAACGTCGCGATCACCGAACCCGACGGCACGACGACCAAAGTCAATGAACCCGGCCCGAGGCTGAGTCCGGACCAGCAGCGTGCACTCATCGACCTGGTGCTGGAGCAGGCGGTCGGCGCGAGCTGGCTCGTACTGGCCGGGTCGGTTCCGCCCGGTGTGCCCGACGATTTCTACGCCCAGATCATTCGTGAGCTGCGCGCTCGGCTCGGCAGTGACGCACCGAAGGTCGCCGTGGATTCCTCGGGCGGCCCGCTCGCCGCAGCCGCGCTGGCTCACCCCGATCTGCTCAAGCCCAACGCTGAGGAACTCGCCGAGCTCAGCGGACTGTTCGACGGCGACACGCTCGAGGCGAACCCCGCGCGAGTGGTCGACGCGGCTCGCGTTCTCATCGCGGGCGGTGTCGGTGCCGTGCTCGCGACGCTCGGAGCGAAGGGTGCCGTACTCGTCACCGCCGAGGGCAGCTGGCTCGCTACCACTCCCCCGATGCGTGCCGTCAGCACCGTCGGCGCCGGCGACTCCGCCCTGGCCGGCTACCTGCTGCAGAGCAATCTCGGCGCGAGCGCCCGTGCCTGCCTGCGCCAAGCCACCGCCCACGGCGCCGCCGCAGCCTCCCTACCCGGTTCCACTGTTCCTGCCCTGCACCAAACCAACCCCAGCGCCGTCACCGTGACGGACCTTGCCCCAGCACCGGCCCCCCGGCTGGTACTGGCCACACATCCAAAGGAGGATGACCAGTGAGTGCACTGATTACCCCGGAGCTTGTCGCTCTGGACACCTATCTCGGTACCGAGCCGAAGGACGTCATTCGGCACCTGGCCGAGCTCGTCGTCGCGTCGGGTCGGGCCACGGAAATCGAGGCTCTGTACGCGGATGCCCTCGCCCGCGAGGCGAAGACGGCCACCGGCATCCCGGGGGGGCTCGCTATTCCGCACTGCCGCTCCACCGCCGTGCTGGAACCCACGCTCGCGCTCGCGCGCCTGTCGACCCCGGTCGATTTCGGCTCGAAAGACGGCCCGGCCGACCTCGTCTTTCTCATTGCCGCACCCGGCGGCGCCGACCAGGAGCACCTGCAGATTTTGGCCAAGCTCGCCCGGTCGCTCATGAAGAAGGACTTCACCGCTGCGCTGCGCGATGCATCGAACACGCAGCAGATCGTCGAACTCGTCAACAACGTCGTCGCCCCGGTGGCCGTAGCAGCCGGCGCCCACGCTGCCCGTGACAGTGCGAATACCCGTACCGGTCCAGCACGGACCGGTACGAAGCGAATCGTCGCCGTCACCGCCTGCCCGACCGGCATCGCGCACACCTACATGGCTGCCGACTCCCTGGTTGCCGCGGCTCAAGCGGTTGGAGTCGACCTCCAGGTGGAAACCCAGGGGTCAGCCGGCCTCACCCCGCTCGACCCCGCGGTCATCGCTGCGGCCGACGCCGTCATCTTCGCCGTCGACGTCGACGTGCGCGGCCGGGAACGCTTCGCTGGCAAGCCCGTCATCAACGCCCCGGTCAAGCGCGGCATCGACGAACCCGGCCGGTTGATCGAGGAGGCCCTCGCGGCTGCCCTCAACCCGAATGCCCGTCGGGTCAGCGGAACCGTTGACCAGAATGACGCGACGGAGAAGAGCGAGCACCTGGGCCAGAAGCTCAAGCGCGCGCTACTCACCGGTGTCAGCTACATGATTCCCTTCGTCGCCGGCGGAGGCCTGCTCATCGCCCTCGGCTTTTTGCTCGGCGGCTACGCGATCACGGATGTAGCCGACGAGGTGGTGCTGAACAACAGCCTCTTCAATCTGCCGGACGGTGGGGCGAACGTTCTCGGCGGGTTGGGTGTCTATCTCGGGGCGGTCTTCTTCAAGATCGGTGCCCTGTCGATGGGCTTCCTGGTTCCTGCGCTGGCCGGCTACATCTCCTTCGCCATCGCCGACCGTCCCGGTATCGCACCGGGCTTCGTCGCCGGCTCCGTCGCCGGTTTCATGGGTGCTGGATTCCTCGGCGGTATCGTCGGTGGCCTGCTCGCCGGTGTCGTGGCCGCGAGCTTCGCCAAGCTCAACGTTCCGCGCTGGCTGCGCAGCCTGATGCCCGTCGTAATCATTCCCCTGATCGCGTCGATCGTCGCCTCCGGTTTGATGTTCATCGTTCTCGGCGGGCCCATCGCGCTGCTCACCGTGGGACTGGGCGACTGGTTGAACGGCATGACCGGAGCATCCGCTGTGATTCTCGGTGTCATCCTGGGCCTCATGATGGCCTTCGACCTTGGCGGCCCGGTCAACAAGGTCGCCTATGCCTTCGCCGTCGCCGGCCTCGGTGCGGCAACCCTCGCCAACCAGGCGCCGTGGCAGATCATGGCCGCAGTCATGGCCGCCGGCATGGTGCCGCCGCTCGCGATGGCCCTCGCCACCGTTCTCGACAAGAAGCTGTTCAGCGTGACTGAGCGCGAGAACGGCAAGGCGGCTTGGCTGCTCGGTGCCTCGTTCATCTCCGAAGGTGCTATTCCGTTCGCCGCCGCCGACGTGTTCCGGGTGATTCCGGCTGCCATGCTCGGCGCCGCCGTCACCGGTGGCCTGTCGATGGCCTGGAACATCACGAGCAAGGCGCCGCACGGTGGAGTATTCGTGTTCTTCGCCATTGACAACTTCCTGCTGTTCCTGCTCGCCGTTGCAATAGGTACTGTTGTATCGGCGTTTGCCGTCGTCGGACTCAAGCGTTACGCGGTGCGGAAGCGCACGGTCGACGCCCCGGAAGCCGTTCTCGTGGACGCGTAACCCGACAAGCATCAGATACGCGCGCGGAACGACACGCAGTACAGTAACGCCAGCCGCCCGCTGGGGAGAACAGGAATGAGGACGATCGTGCAGACGCTTCCAGGCAGTGCCAGTACAGACCAGTCCGAAATCGGCCGCACCTTCGCTGGAGTCGGAGTCAGCCCCGGACGCATCATCGGCTCCATTTTGTTGATGCCCCAGGCCGTGCGCGAACCCGCCGTGGGTGAGAGTCTGACCGAGGGAACGTCGCCGGAGGAAGCATCCACCGCTCTGCGTACCGCCGCCAAGGCCGTGCAGACCAACCTCACCGCCCGCTCGGTCGGCGCCTTCGGTGCCGGCCGGGAGGTGCTGGAGGCGACGGCTCTGATGGCGAATGACCCGATGCTGGTCAAGGCCGCCATCAAGCTCATTATCAACGGTGCCTCGCCGGAGCGGGCCATTTGGGACGCAGCGGCGTCGGTGGCCGAGATGCTGCACAACCTCGGGGGCTACATGGCCGAGCGGGCGACCGACGTTCTCGACGTGCGCGGGCGCATCGTCGCCGAGCTGCGCGGCGTTCCGGCCCCTGGCATTCCCTATTCTGACACGCCGTTCATTCTGATAGCCGAGGACCTCGCACCGGCCGACACCGCCACCCTCGACCCGGCGAAGGTGATCGCGCTCGTCACCTCGAGCGGCGGACCGCAGTCCCATACGGCTATCATCGCCCGCGCGCTCGGGCTGCCCGCGGTGGTCGCCGCTGTCGGGGTCACCGCCCTCGCAAATGGCACCCGCATCTTCGTCGACGGGGCTGCGGGCACCATTCTGGTCGACCCCGGAGCCGACGAGGTCGCCCTCGCCACAGCTTGGGAGACCAGCTCCGCCGCCCTAGCCGCGTTCGACGGCACCGGGCGGCTGCAGGACGGCCACTTGGTTCCCCTGCTCTCCAATGTCGGCGGCTCGAAGGATGCGGTCAAGGCCGCGGCAGCCGGTGCCGAGGGCGTTGGCCTGCTGCGCACTGAGTTTTGTTTTCTGGAACGCGACACCGAGCCGTCCATCGCTGAACAGGTGGAGGCTTACCGCGGGGTGTTCGATGCTTTTCCCGGTAAGAAGGTCGTCGTGCGCACCCTTGATGCCGGCGCCGACAAGCCGCTACCGTTTCTGACGGATGCCTCCGAGCCCAACCCGGCCCTCGGCGTGCGCGGCTACCGCACCGATTTCACCTCGCCCGGCGTGCTCGAGCGTCAGCTCACCGCTATCGCCCAAGCCGCTGAGGGTACCCAAGCGCACGTGTGGGTGATGGCCCCGATGATCTCCACCGCGGAGGAAGCCGAGCACTTCGCCTCACTCTGCTCAGCCGCCGGCCTCGCGACACCCGGCGTTATGATCGAAGTGCCCTCGGCCGCGCTGACCGCCGCGAGCATTCTTGAGCACGTCGATTTCGTGAGCCTCGGCACCAACGACCTCACCCAATATGCCATGGCCGCCGACCGCCAGCTCGGCCCGCTCGCCGCCCTCAACACGCCCTGGCAGCCAGCCGTTTTGCACCTGATTCGTCTCACCGTGAACGGCTCGCGCGACGAGGGGCACGACAAACCGGTCGGTGTCTGCGGCGAGGCCGCAGCCGATCCCGCCCTGGCAGTCGTACTCGTCGGACTCGGCGTGGCCACACTGTCGATGACCGCGCGGGCACTGTCGTCCGTCGCCGCGGTACTCGCGAGTGTGACGCTCCCCGAGGCGCAGCAGCTCGCCAAACTGGCGTTGACGGCGCACTCGGCAACGGACGCGCGTCGTTTGGTTCGCGAGCAACTACCCATTCTTAATACGCTGGGTCTCTAACCCGTCGAACCCTTTTCATCTCGCTGACTTTTCACACGCCTACTCAGGAGGATCCCATGTCTGAACGAACCGCCGTCATTGCCAGTCGCGTCGGCCTGCACGCCCGCCCGGCTGGTATTTTCGTCGCCGCCGTTGGCGAATTACCCATCGAGGTCACCATCGCCATGGCCGGCGAACCGGTCGACGACGCCATGGATGCCTCGAGCATTCTCTCGATCATGAGCCTAGGCGCCTCCAACGGCGACACCGTGGTGTTGCGGGCAGAGGGCGACGGCGCCGACGAGGCTCTCGACTCCCTCGTCAAGATTCTCGAGACCGACCTCGACGCCGAGTGATACCCGTTCCCGTTTGCGTGGAATCCTTTACGCCGCACAACTAGGTAGCTAAAGTAGGTAATCTCGAGGTTCGTCCTCGTGACCGGCGCAGCTACCGGAACCGGCAACATTTTCCCTGCGAGCGAAAAGGAACCTACCGTGACCGAACGACAGACGTACCTGGGTAATGTCGAAAGCTCCCCTGACAGCGCGGAGCGCACCATCACAGACTGGACCGACCTCGGGCAGGAGATGTGGTCGTACCTTACGGGCAAAGGCGCCGCTATCAACTACAGTTTCGTTGATATGGTCGTCGAGGTTCCCCGCGACATCGGCCCCGATGCCCCGCGAGCAGTGTGGAAATTCAACGGCACCCTGCGCGTCACCACCAGCGACGAGAAGACAGCCGGCTCCGACCCCTTTCGGAGCTAATGTGAACGCCTCAGCGGGCTCCCCAACGGGAAATTCGAAAGTATCCGCCGCCAAACGGACACCTTCCCGCGTCAAGCTGAACATCGATCTCGGCTTCTCCCTGGTGGAGCCCACCGGGGCAGTCGGCGCTTCGAAGGCTAATCCTGATACGGATTCGACCGGTTCAGAATTCGGTGATTCCTTCGGGGCAGAGGATGCCATGCACGGCACGGTGACTGCCAACGGTTCTGAAATCACTGTCTTTACGAGCAACCCCGAAATGTTCGTGCAGGGCCGAGCACTCAATCTGGAACCGCTGCGCACGCTCGCCTCCGAGTTGGCCAGTCGCGGCCTGACTGTTTCCATCACCGGTCCCGTCGGGCTGATCGCCCGGCTGGGCGACGTGCGGGCATCCGTCACGCAACGTCTGGTGACGCGGTCGCCGAACATCGTCCTCGGGTCCCGCGCCGCTTTGGGCCCGCTGGTACAAGCGCGAATGCGAGGACAGTCACGGATGCCCGTGGCGATTCCGCTTCCGCCATCGACCGTATTCCCGCTCGCTCCGACCTTCGACCGGCGCAGTCGCCGCCGCGTGACGACGACTCACTACACGGCCGGAAGCGGGCGTCCTCGACTCATTTTCGTCGTGGGGTCACAGAACTGGAACGGGCAGATGCCCCGTGAGTTCAATCTACTGCCGGGCATAACAACGATCGGATCCTCGGCTGCGGCCGATCTGCAACTGCCGGGGCTGAAACCCTTGCACGCCGAGATTCGCCACGATGACAACGACGAATACCGTCTGTTTGCCACCGGTGACGTCTCGGGTAGCTCTCGACCGTCCGACGACGGTCGCAGCATCCGCAACGGGCAGATTCTGCGCACCGGTTCACGACTCGAAATGGGACCGTGGCGGATGGGCTACTTTCGCGAGGAGTTCGCCGATCACGGCCGTCCGTTCGGCGGACGAGTGGGGGGCGAACTGGCCGTGCAGAAACCTCAACCGCCCAGGCGTCGCGCCTGACCAGCAGACGAGACAGGGGTGCCGCACTTATGAGCGGCACCCCTACGAGGTGAAGAGGTCGGTCCAGACTGCCCGGGATCCCGATTCTCCAATGAGCGCCACGGTGATCACTGCTCCGACCGCGCTCACCACAACCGCGAGATCGATAATGACGGTGGCAATCAGGCGCCCGGTACGGCTGCGCAGAACGGACGCGGAGCGGGCGCCGTCTCCATTGATGTAGCGATACCAGCCCCATTGCAGCACAGCCACGAGGAACAGAGCGATCACCCACGGCAGCAAGGTTTCACCCAGGGACGTGTGCGCGCCGAGCAATGGTGTGATGGTGACGAGGCGGGACTGCAGCCATTCGCCTGCCTGCACCGCGAGGGGAACCAACACGAGCGCGGCGAGGGCGATGAGCGGCGTCACGATGCCCAGCCGCCGCCGAACGGTCGGCCAGAAGGCAGTGAGCACCGCGCACAGCGCGGCCAACGGCACCACGATCACGACCGCGTGCACGATCAGCACGTGCAACGGCAATCCGTTGAATTCCCAATCAAAGTCCATTTATTGTCTTTCCTCGTCTCGGGTTTGCGCAGCTGCCGGGCAGAGATCCTGATCACAGCCTGCGACGACGGGCGCGCACACTCTTGGCCTGATCATCGCACGAATCGAGCCAATTCGAGGCAGATAATCGAATACATCCGGCGCTCGGCATCCGATCACGTCGCAACGACTCCGGGTCGGGCTCCACGGGCGCACCGTGCCACCACTCGTGCGAGGGTGGGGAGGTGACCTATACCGCACCGAACGTCTTCACCACCCGTCCGACCCTGCGGGGAACCTTCGGAATGACCGCCTCCACGCACTGGCTCGCTACGGCCTGCGCCCAGGCCGTGCTCGAACGGGGTGGCAACGCCTTCGACGCAGCCGTGGCCGGTGCCTTCGTTTTGCACATCGTCGAACCGCACCTAAACGGACCCGGCGGCGATATGACCGGCGTCTTCGTGACAGCGAGTGAACCGGATGCTCCGCGCGTGCTGATGGGGCAGGGGCCGGCCCCACAGGCAGCCTCCATCGAACACTACCGGTCCGAGGGCCTCGACCTCGTTCCCGGATCGGGGGCGCTCGCCGCAGCCGTTCCCGGCGCAGTCGACGCCTGGCTCGTGCTGCTGCGCGACTTCGGTACCTGGGAGCTGCCCGAAGTGCTCGCGTTCGCCCGCGGCTACGCCCGAGATGGGCATCCTGTTCTGGGCCGGGTCGTCGCCACCATCAGCTCGGTCGCGGCCCTGTTCTCACAGCACTGGCCGACCTCGGCAGCACAGTGGATGCCAAATGGCACCCTGCCCGCAGCCGGTGACCTGGTGACCAATGAAGCCTGGGCGAGGAGTCTCGACCGGCTGATCGCGGCCAGCGCCACCAGGGCCGTCGCGACGAGAAAGGAACGCATCGACGCGGCCCGGCAGGAGTGGCGGGAAGGATTCGTGGCCCGGGCCATCGTCGACTTCGGGCAGACCCCGCACCGGCATTCCTCCGGCACCGATCATGCCGGTGTCATGACACTGGCCGACCTGGCCGGCTTCGAAGCGAGCATCGAAGAAGCCACAACGGTCGTTTTTCGCGGCCACACGATCGCTAAAACCGGCGCCTGGGGGCAAGGACCGGCGTTGCTCCAGACCCTGATGATTCTGGAGGGGTTTAGCGACGCCGAGCTCGACCCATCTACCGCGCTCGGCGCGCACACCATCTTGGAGGCCCAGAAGTTGGCGATCGCCGACCGGGAAGCCTACTATGGCGACGCCGAAATGCCGCTTGACACCGTACCGCTCGATTACCTCCTGTCGCCCGTCTACGCGGCCGCCCGCCGCGCGCTCATCACGGAGACCGCCTCGCACGAGCTTCGCCCTGGCCTCGTACCCGGCTACACCCCGTATTACCCGGTGCTGCGCACCGCGTACACGACCGCGGCGTTGACGAAGCAGGGTGCGCAGGCATCCGCTGCAGTCGGCGAACCAACGGTCGATGCACCGGCCCGCACCGAAGCTGAGCCAGAAACCCTCGCGACCGGTGAAATGCGCGGCGACACCTGCCACATCGACGTCGTCGATCGCTGGGGCAACATGGTCTCGGCGACACCGTCTGGTGGCTGGCTGCAGTCGTCACCGACCATTCCCGAGTTGGGATTCTGCCTCGGTTCACGCCTGCAGATGACCTGGCTCGAGCCCGGCGCGCCGTCGGCGCTGACCGGCGGTAAGCGCCCACGTACGACCCTCACCCCGACGCTCGTGCTGAAGGACGGGCAGGCGGTGGCGGCGCTTGGCTCCCCCGGCGGTGACCAGCAGGACCAGTGGCAGTTGCTGTATCTGCTGCGCACGATCGTCGGCGGGTACACTCCGCAGCAGGCGATCGATGCGCCCGCCTTTCACAGCACCTCGTTTCCGGGCTCGTTCTGGCCGCGTACCTGGGAACCCGGCGGCGCCGTAGTCGAGGATCGGCTCGGCGAGACAGTCATCGCCGAACTGGAAGGGCGCGGCCACCGGATCACCCGGGCCGGCGACTGGGCGATCGGTCGCGTCTCAGCGGTCACTCGCGACCCGCGGAGCGGGCTGCTGCAGGCGGCGGCAGATGCACGCGGGGCGCAGGGATACGCGGCCGGTCGCTGACCTGGCCACAAAATACCACCGTTTCGCGTATTTTTCTGCCCCACGAATGGGGAGGACATTGACTTGTCTATCCCCACTAGATTGAAGTTATCGAACCGATTACCCGAGTCGGCGATGGAACGGACAATCGTGAAAATGTTGCAGACAGAGTGCCCAGAATGCGAGCAGATGGTGTGGATCACATCGGATACCCGATTCGCGACCTATCACTCGCTGGCCAACTCAACCAAGGATTGCCCCGGCTCCCGAATGAACGTTCCGGTACCCCCCAAGCAAACCGCCGCGAGCCGTCGACGCGCGCAGGCTGAGTCACTCGCCTGGGCGCACTCCACGACCGCAGTTGGCACCGACAAACACCAGGCCGCCTGAACCCACTTTTTTTCCCCGACCGATGCCCTTGACTCATCCAACCAAGTGCTGCCGTCGGTAAACCAGACGAGGCGATGCCCCCGAATTGCCGGGACGGCACCGCCTCATCTGGGTTAATGCGGCCCTCGACCATCCCACGTGCGCCCCAAACAAGACGGCTCGGGCGCGAGGCGGTTACAACGGGTGCATAACAAACCGACCGACCGGGAGGCGCCGGTCGCGTACTGGGGGTAGACTCCAGATTCCATTTTTATCAGCCCCTTCTCAGGCCATCCCCCGTACCGTTACATACGGAGTTCCCCCACTCCAACGATTGGCCCCGGCATATTTCTCACCTCCCCCCAGGCGAGAAGTGCCGGGGCTTTTTCGTCGTCGGCACCGGCCAGGTGGTCACCCCCGGCACGTAACGTTTCATGGTGCACACTGCGGCGGGGCTAGCGTGGAGGGATGACCTCTCGCACCGAACCGATCCCCGCCTCGAGCCCGGTACCACGGCCGAACAAGCACGATCCGGCCACGCTGGGCTTTCAGACCCAGTCGGTCCACGCTGGCAACGCGATCGATGTCGGGTCGGGGGCGCTCCGCACACCGATCGTGATGGCCAACTCATACGCTCTGCCCGACGACCCGTCGATGATGAGCTGGTCGGGCGCGACGCCCGGTCTCTACACCCGCAACACCGGCACGAATCAGCAGGGCCTGCAGCACAAGCTCGCCGTGCTCGAGCGCGGCGAAGACGCCGTGGTCCTGGCCAGCGGTGTCGCCGCCCTGCACGCCGTGTTCTTCACACTGCTCAAGACCGGCGACCACGTCGTCGTCGCCAACGTCACCTACGAGGCCTCATATCGGCTCTTCACCGAGCTTTTGCCCAACAAATACGGAATCGAGGCCACCTTTGTGGACGCGACGGACCTGGCTGCGGTGCGGTCCGCCATCCGCTCTACGACGCGTCTGATTCACATCGAGACGGTCGGTAACCCCACGACCGCGGTGACGGATGTCGCGGGCGTCGCACAGATCGCGCACGAAGCCGGCGCCCTGCTGTCGATCGACAACACGTTCACGCCGCCGCCGCTGTTTCGCCCCCTCGAGCACGGAGCCGACCTTGTCGTGCACTCGTTGACAAAGTACATCAACGGGCACGGCGACGCGATGGGTGGCGCCGTCATCGGTAGCGCGGCGCTGATTCGGCGGATCAAGGTTGACGCGATGGTCGACGTGGGCGGTGTGATCAGCCCGTTCAACGCCTGGCTGATAATGCGCGGCTCGGTTACGCTCCCCCTGCGCATCCGACAGCACTGCGAGTCGGCGCTCGCCATCGCCCGTTTTCTCGAGGCCGATCCGCGGGTCGCGTACGTCGCCTACCCGGGGTTAGCCTCGCATCCGCAGCACGCCGTGGCCCTGCGGCAGCTGCCACACGGTTTCGGCGGGGTGCTCGCCTTCGCCGTCACTGGCGACAAGGCGGCGCAGAACCGGTTCGTCGCGAACCTGCGCGTGATCACGTCGGCCGTGTCGCTCGGGCACGATGAGTCTCTCATCGTGCACGTCGACAACTCCGGGCCGCGCGTCGCGGCGTACCCGGCACCATTTCGCGAATTCGGGCACCTCCGCTTCTCGGTGGGCCTCGAAGACACCATTGACCTGGTGGCAGATCTCGCGGCGGCCCTCGATGCCACGTTCGACGCTGCCGTTCTCTAGTCCGTCGCGCAGCTAAGCGGCCAGGGCGCTTGTGATTCGGGCCTCGACCCGCGTGCGGGCGTCGTGCTGAGCGGCCAGTCCGGCCAAAAGCAGAGCCAGCTGGTCGGCTGGGGAATCGGGCGCTTCGGGGTGCCACTGCACACCAACGATTGGAGCGCTTCCGTGCTCGAGCGCTTCGATCAAGCCGTCCGGGGCGTGGGCCGCGGCCACCAGCCCGGCGCCGAGATCGTCGACGATCTGGTGGTGGGCGCTCTGCACCGAGATGTCCACCCCGCCGAGGACGGTCGCGATAGTGCTGCCTGTGGCCAGTGTGACGTCGTGGGTAGAAAGGATCTGGTCGACCGGCACGTCGATGTTCTTGTGAATGCCGTCGTCGATGTGCTGCACGAGGGTGCCGCCGAGGGCGACGTTGATGATCTGCAGGCCGCGGCAGATGCCCAGCAGCGGTGTGCCGAGCGCGAGCGCACGCTGCACGAGAGCGATCTGGCCCTCGTCTGCGGAAGCGAAGTGCACCGTCTCGCCCTCATAGCCGGTCGTGCCGCCGTAATAGCTGGGGGAGATATCTTCGCCGCCGACGATGACGACAGCGTCGGCGTCCACAGTACGGCGCAACAGTTCGGCGGGGGTGACGTCGGCGGCGGCGACGCGGGTGACAGACCAGCCACCTGCCTTGGCCTCAGCGACGACGCGAGAGTTGAGCACCTGTACCTTGGCGTGGTAAGCGGGCCGGTCGGGACGCGCGGTCGTGACCTCGACGACGGCGAGCATGCGGTTCGTGAGTTCTTCGTTCATGCGGGGCTCCCGTCGGTGTCGATTGCGCTGCGTTCAATCAAAGCCGCGCTCGTCCCATTTTGGGCGGCGCGCGCGTCGTGTGCGAGCGGTCCTGTAACACGGGGCAACATCGCCCTCGGGCAGATTTTTGGAGGTTCCCAGACTCGGGTCTACCGGTCACCCTAAACTTTGCAACAGACATGCACTTCCCCGGCGGAATCCTTCGGCCAGGGTCACTCTTTGTGAAAGGACCTCCGAATGACCAAGCAGTCCATCTTCGGCCGTATCTCCCAGCTTGCGAAGGCGAACATCAACGCCATCCTGGACTCGGCGGAAGACCCGGCCAAAATGCTTGACCAGATGGTGCGCGACTTCTCGAGCAGCATCTCCGATGCCGAGAGCGCGATTGCCGAGACCATCGGCAACCTGCGTCTGCTCGAAGACGACCATCGTGAAGACCAGGAAGCCGCCGTGGAGTGGGGCGACAAGGCCCTCGCCGCGAGTCGCAAGGCCGACGAGCTGCGCCTGGTCGGCAACGCTGCCGACGCCGACAAGTTCGACAACCTCGCCAAGGTCGCGCTCGGTCGACAGCTCACCTCCGAGAAGGAGGTCAAGACCGCCGAACCACAGATTCAGGCGCAGACCGCCGTCGTCAACCAGCTCAAGACCGGCCTGAACGCCATGAAAGAGAAGCTGGTACAGCTCACCAACAAGCGCGCTGAGCTGATCGCGCGCTCCAAGACCGCGAAAGCGCAGGCGCAGGTGATGGACGCCGTCAAAAGCATCGACATGATGGACCCGACGAGCGAGGTCAACCGCTTCGAAGACAAGATCCGCCGCGAGGAGGCCCGCGTACGTGGCGCCCAAGAACTCGCCGCATCCAGCCTCGATGCGCAGTTCGAAAGCCTCGACGATCTCGGCGAACTCACCGAAGTGGATGCCCGCCTCGCCGCTCTGAAGGCCGGCAACACCGCCGCCATCGAGGGTTAGGCCTGCGCACTCGACACGTGCGAGTCGTGACGACCCGGTGTGTACCCGACGAATTCGTCGAGAGACGGCATGGCGGCATCCGCTCCCCTGTCGGCCGCAAGAAATTTGTTGTCGGCGAAGCGGATGCTGCCTGCACGGTCGCTAAGCCATACTGAGGTATGGCTCCCACCTTCGTTGTAGTACCGCAGTGGCAGGGTTCGACTTCTCCGCGCGCAATGCGCCTGATAGACGGGGCGGCGGCTATCCAGGGCGACCTCCCCTTTTCGGCCACACGTCTGGTCGATGTGCCGGTCGAGGCCGGTGATTCGCTCGATACCGGCGTGCGTCGGTTCTCGGCGATCCAACAGGTACGCGAACGACACACCAGGATCTTGCAGGACACCACCGATTGGGCCCTCTCGATCGGTGGCGACTGCGGCATCGCGTTGGCCGCGGTCGAACACGCGGCGCGCACGCATCCAGGCGATCTGGCCGTGGTGTGGTTTGACGCCCACCCCGACCTGCACACGCCGGAATCCTCGCCGTCGGGCGGATTTTGTGGCATGGTCTTGCGCGCGATCAGCGGCGAAGGGCCGGCCGAACTCGAGCTGGCCGCCGCGAGCAGCGTGCGCCTGCAGAACGTCGTTCTCGCCGGCATTCGTGACATCGACGATGCCGAGGACGTACTGCTGAACGAGCACGGCCTGGTGAGCGTGTCGTGCTCCGAGCTGGCCGACCCCGCCGCGCTCATTGCCGCGGTTGCGGCAATCGGCGCCACGCACGTTTTCGTGCACATCGACCTTGACGTGCTCGATCCTTCGGCGCTCGATGGCCTCAGCGATCTCATTCCGTTCGGGCTGAGCGTGGCTGATCTCGGCGGCGCGATCACCGCGCTACGCGCCGAGTTCACTCTCGCCGGCGCGACCATCACCGGGTTCGCGCCCGCGTCGCCGGCAGCGGCGACCGATGACCTGCCGAGCATTCTGCGCATCATCGGCGCGCTCACCCGCTAGCTGGATGCCCCGTCACTGCGCCCCGAGCCGGCCACAGAGCATCCGCTCGCCACTTCCACCTGCAACGTCACCTGTACCGATAGAGGCCCCATGACCGACGAGCCCCGCATTCTCACCGAGCGTCGTGGCCACATTCTGCTGATCGGGTTCAACCGGCCCGAAAAACGCAATGCCGCCGATTTCTCGCTGTTGCAGCAGCTCGCGCTCGCTTACGGTGAGCTCGACCGCGACCTCGGGCTGCGCGTCGGCCTGGTCTACGCGGTCGGGGAACACTTCACGGCCGGACTCGACCTCGCCGATATCGGCCCAAGACTCGGCCCGAACGGGCTCGAAATGGTACCGGCGGGCGGCATCAACCCGTGGCAAGTGGATGGCGAATCCCTCAGCAAACCGGTCGTCATTGCTGTGCAGGGCACCTGCCTCACCCTCGGCATCGAGCTGATGCTGGCGAGCGACATCGTGGTCGCCGCCGAATCCACTCGGTTCGGTCAGATCGAGGTCGCCAGGGGCATTCTGCCGTTCGGGGGCGCGACGATTCGGTTTCCGCGTGCGGCCGGCTGGGGCAATGCCATGCGCTGGCTACTCACCGGCGACCTGTTCGATGCCGCCGAGGCGTACCGCCTCGGCCTCGTGCAGGAAATCGTGCCCGACGGCGCCCAGTTCGACCGGGCGCTCATGCTCGCCGAGAAGATCGCTGCCCAGGCCCCGCTCGCTATCCAAGCCACCCTGGCCAACGCGCGCCTGGCCGAGCGGAGCGGTCCGGCATCTGCTGAAGCAGCACTGCAGCCGGCTCTCGCCCGCTTGGTGGCCACCGAGGACTCCCGCATCGGTATGCAGTCGTTCCTGACCCGGATCCCCGCCGTCTTCCTCGGCCGCTAGTACCCCACGCCCCATCACGTGTGGACGGGGCCTGGGCCCGGAACGCGGGCCCAGCTTATAAACTGGGCCCGCGTTCATAAGGTGGGCCCGGTGTCACAGCACTCGCCGAAAGCCAGATGGCCTGATCCCAGTCGTTTACGGCAGGCGGCGACGTCTCAAACAAACTCACACACTGAGTAAGAACGTCAGGGTAGGCTGCACTGATTCACGCTCTCCACGTCCCGGCTAACGACCACCAGCCCGAGCAGCCGTGGCCAGTTTTTCATCTCCAGGCCGGTACACCCCGAATCAAGGAGCTTCAATGTCGAGTCAGATCTACGACGTCATCGTCATCGGCGGCGGCGCCGTCGGGGAGAACGTTGCCGACCGCACCGCCCAGGGCGGACTACGCACAGTCCTCGTCGAGAGCGATCTGGTCGGCGGCGAGTGTTCGTATTGGGCCTGCATGCCGTCGAAAGTGCTGCTGCGCAGCGGCGCCGCCCTCGCTGCGGCCCGCCGGGTTCCGGGCGCCGCCGAGGCCGTCACGGGAAGCATCGACGTGCGGGCGACCCTCAAGCAACGCGACTCCATTACGAGCAACTGGAAGGACGACGGCCAGGCAAAATGGCTGGAGTCGGCTGGTATCGGCCTCGTGCGTGGCCATGCCCGTCTCACTGGCGTCAAAGAGGTCACCGTGACCGCACCGGATGGCGCGGTGACCGTTCTGACCGCCACCCATGCGGTCGTCGTCAGCACTGGGTCGGCGGCGCTGCTGCCCGACATTGACGGTCTGAAAGAGATCGAGCCGTGGACCAGCCGCGATGCGACGAGCGCCCAGCAGATTCCGGAGCGTCTCGCCGTGATCGGCGGCGGCGTCGTCGCCGCCGAGATGGCCGCCGCCTACTCCTCGCTCGGCTCGACGGTGACGGTGATCGCCCGCAGCGCGCTGCTCGGCAACCAGGAACCCTTTGCGGGCGAACTCATCACCGCCGCGCTCGAGGAGAATGGGGTGACCGTGCTCGTCGGCCCGTCCACCACGACCGCGCACCGGGATGCGACCGGTACGGTCACGCTCACGCTCGATGACGGCACCACCGTCGCGGCCGACCAGGTGCTCGTAGCCATCGGGCGCACCGCTCGCACCCACGACCTCGGCCTCGACACGGTCGGCCTCAACCCGGGTGACTGGCTCGTGGTAGACGACTCGCTGCTCGTGCAGGGCGACTCCCCCGCGCTGTCCGGCGACTGGCTCTATGCCACCGGCGACGTCAACCACCGAGCGCTCCTCACGCACCAGGGCAAATACCAGGCCCGCGCGGCCGGCGACGCGATCGTGACCCGTGCAGCCGGCACCCCGGTCGATGATGCGCACTGGGGCGCGCACGTGGCGACGGCCGACCACGCCGCCGTTCCGCAAGTGACCTTTACCGACCCGGAGGTTGCCTCGGTGGGGCTGACCGCAGCGTCCGCCGTAAAGGCGGGGTATCGCATCCGCATACTGGACTACGACCTCGCCAACCTGGGCGGCGCCTCGGTACTCGCGGTCGGCTACGTCGGCAAGGCCCGGGCGATCGTCGATCTCGACCGAGAGGTCCTTCTCGGCGTTACTTTTGTCGGCCAAGACGTCGCCGAGCTGCTGCACTCGGCCACGGTCGCGATTGTCGGCGAAGTTCCCATCAA
Organism: Cryobacterium sp. Y29; assembly: GCF_002929825.1. Lineage (GTDB taxonomy): Bacteria > Actinomycetota > Actinomycetes > Actinomycetales > Microbacteriaceae > Cryobacterium. The sequence continues at coordinate 72,126 of NZ_PJJN01000028.1, read as the reverse complement.
TCGTTTATGGCACGCGGTACCGAGTTTCCCCACCCTCAGCGAGGTGTGGCTGCGCCTGCTCGAAGCCTTCGGGCGCCCGGGGTTCACCGACGAGGCTTCACGGTAAGGCATGCGTCGCCTCCTCTTTGATTCATCGGTCAGCCGGGCCGGCTACCTCTACGCCACCGCGTTCGGACTGGTCTGGGGGTCGATCTGGAGCACTGGGCGGGTCGAAAAAAGGGCAGGGTTGTTCGTGTTCCGCGGAATGCCACCATGGACCTTCGGTCGCGGCGGCTCCTGCGTTGGCGGCTGCTACCTCACCAACCAGAACGTCACAGCCGCTGTCCTCGAGCATGAAGCCGTGCACAAACGCCAGTGGCAACGGTTCGGCATGGTCTTTCCGCTGCTGTACGCGGTCGCCGGGCGCAATCCGCTGAAGAACCGTTTTGAGATCGAGGCCGGCCTGAAAAAAGGCGGCTACCTGCGTTAAAGCAGCGGCTGGCCAGCGCGGCGGCCACCCATCCGTCGCGTGAGGTTCACCCACCGACCAGAGCCGGCCCCCGACGGTCGATTTGCGACCCCTCACGAGCGGAAACACGCACAAAACCGCCCGGCCTGCAATCAGGCCGGGCGGTTTTTGTCGTGCGGGTGTTACTACTGGCCGGCGACGTATGCCGCGTCGACCGCTGCAGCCTCGGCGAAAACGGCGAGGTTCGCGCGCAGCTTGGCGCCGAGGTCGGCGTCAACGCTGGTCCAGTACCAGATTGCTCGCTCGGTGACCTCGGGGCGGGTCACGCCGCTGATGGCACCGGTGATGGTGTCGAGAAGACGCTCCTTGGCGCCATCGTCGTAGACCTCGCGGTAGAGCGTTCCGGCCTGGCCGAAGTCGCTGTCCTCGCTGCGCAGGGTCGCGGCGGCACGCAGCAGCGTCCCGTCGTCCTCCCATGCGCCCTCACCGGCAGCGGCCGGGTCGGCGACGGGGCCGCCGAGCGAGTTCGGCGCGTAGTTCGGTACGCTCGGTGCGTTGAAGTGGTGGCGCTGCGAGCCGTCCTGTGAGTAGTTGTTGACCGGGCTCTTGGGAGCATTGATCGGCAGCTGCGCGTAGTTGGTACCCACGCGGTAGCGCTGCGCGTCGGGGTAGGAGAAGATACGTGCCATGAGCATCTTGTCGGGGCTCGCCGCGATGCCGGGCACGAAGTTGGCCGGCGAGAACGCCGCCTGTTCGATCTCGGCGAAGAAGTTCTCCGGGTTGCGGTTGAGGGTGTGGGTGCCGACCGGGATCAGCGGGAAGTCGGCGTGCGGCCAGACCTTGGTCACGTCAAACGGGTTGAACCGGTAGGTGTTGCCCTGCTCGTACGGCATGACCTGCACAGACACGTTCCACGACGGGAAGTTGCCGGCGGCGATCGCGTCAGACAGGTCCCGACGGTAGTAGTCGGCATCCGCTCCGGCGAGCAGTTCGGCCTCTGACCCGTCCATCTCGACGTTGCCCTGGTTGGATTCGAAGTGGTACTTCACCCAGAAACGCTCGCCCGCGGCGTTGATCCACTGGTAGGTGTGCGAACCGAAGCCGGGCATCTCGCGCCACGAGCGCGGCAGTCCGCGGTCACCCATGAGGTAGGTGACCTGGTGGGCTGACTCCGGAGACAAAGTCCAGAAATCCCACTGCATGGTCGCGTCGCGCAGGCCGGTGCCGGGAAGGCGCTTCTGCGAGTGGATGAAGTCGGGAAACTTGATGCCGTCGCGGACGAAGAATACCGGGGTGTTATTGCCGACGATGTCGTAGTTGCCCTCGGTCGTATAGAACTTGACCGAGAAACCGCGCACGTCGCGCCAGGTGTCTGGACTGCCTTGCTCGCCGGCAACGCTGGAGAAACGCTGGAGGGTCGGTGTGACCGTGCCCGGCTGGAACACGGCCGCGCGGGTGTACTTGGAGACGTCGCCGGTGACGACGAACTCACCGTGCGCTCCGCCGCCCTTGGCGTGCACGATGCGCTCCGGAATGCGCTCGCGGTTGAACTGGGCGAGCTTCTCGACCAGGTAGCGGTCGTGCAGCGCGATGACGCCGTCGGCGCCGGCGGTGAGGGAGTGCGCGTCGCTCGCGACGGGCGTTCCCGTCTGGTCAGTAGTGGGGTTGTTAGTCATAGTGCTCCTTGAAAGTGGATCAGCAACGCGTCGTTGAGGGTGAAAGTTTAGGGGAGAGCGGTTTCGGATTGGCACTGGGCGCAGAGGCCCCAATAGATGACCTCGGCGGCGCGCACGTCGAAGCCGAGCGCATCCACCGGGGTGAGGCAGGGAGAGTGACCGACGGCGCAGTCCACGTCGTGCACTACGCCACAGCGGGTGCAGACGATGTGGTGGTGATTGTCACCGACCCGGCGTTCAAACAGCGCGGCCGAGCCGGCCGGTTCGATCTTGCGTACGATCCCTGCGGTGGTGAACGAGGCCAGCACTCCATAGATCGCCTGGAGCGACGTGCCCGGCAGGTCTGCGCGCACAGCGCTGAACAGTGCATCGGCGGTCGCATGCGGCCTGTCGGTGAGGGCCCCAAGCACGGCCAGACGCGGTGCGGTCACCTTGAGTCCAGCCGAGCGGATACCGTCCTCGAGTAACCCGGCGTCGGCTACAGCCGGGGGCAGGTCAGCGCCGGAGCTCAATTCGGGTAGCGTCATGCTTCGACCTTAGCATCTTGTTTTGAGTGATTCAAAACAATGGTGCAATCGTTTGGCTAGCTAGGATAGCGATCAGTGACATTCTGGGAGGAACAGTGCTCGCGATCACCCGCTTTATCTCCGGCAAACGCACCGCCTGGGCGGTATTGCTCGGGACAATCGTTGGCGTGGGGTTACTGTTCACCCTGCTTCCGGCCAATGACTCCGCAGATTTTCCAGCCGCGGGGTTGCCGGAAAGCAGCCAGGCGGCCCGGGTTACCGAGCTGCTCACCACGTTTCCTTCCGCCGATCAGACCGCTGCGATCGTGGTTTGGTCCCGGGACGGCGCCGGCCTGACCGCGGCCGACAAGACGGCAATCACCGCCGCCGCGGCTCAGCTCGGTGCCGCGTCGATCGCCCCGCGCGCAGCAACGCCGCAGTTCAGCGACGACGGTCAGGCTGCGCTGAGCGTGGTGCCACTGGAGGCCCTCGGGGCGACGGCCGATATTGAGAAGGTGGCCACCGCTATCCGCGCTACGGCGTCGACCGCGCTGCCCGGCGGGCTGACCGCCTACGTCACCGGGCCGGTGGGTTTTCAGGCCGACATCACCAATGCCTTCGCCGGAGCCGACTTTCGCCTGCTGCTGGTGACCGTGATCGTCGTCGCGGTGCTGCTCATCGTGACCTATCGCAGCCCGGTGCTGTGGATCGTGCCGCTCGTCGTGGTCGGCCTCGCCGACGGCCTGGCCGGCAAGGTGGCCGGCGCGCTGGCCGAACCGCTCGGTTTCGCCCTCGATGCCTCGATCTCGGGGATTCTCTCCGTGCTCGTGTTCGGCGCCGGTACCAACTACGCCCTGCTGCTCGTGGCGCGCTACCGCGAAGAATTGCTGCACACTGAGAATCGCAACGTCGCGATGCGTACCGCAGTGACGAGCGCCGGCCCGGCTATCGCGGCCAGCGGCGGCACGGTCGCGCTGAGCCTTCTCACCTTGATGTTCGCGGAACTCGCCGGCAACCGGGCCCTCGGCATTGCGTGCGCCATCGGTGTGATCGTCGCCATCCTGTTCGCCCTGCTCGTGCTGCCGGCGGCCCTCGTGGTGTGCGGGCGCGGCCTGTTCTGGCCGTTCATTCCGCGCGTGCAGGCTCAAGCCGCGCCGATGCGCACCGGTTTTTGGACACGGCTCGGCCGGGGCGTGTCCCAGCACCCGGTGATCATCACGGTCATTTCCGTTCTGGCGATCGGCGCTCTCGCCTTCGGGCTGAACGGCGCCGCGGTTGGGCTCTCCCAGGCCGACCAGCTGCTCGGCAACCCGGAATCGGTCGTTGCGCAGCGCATCGTGGACGCGTCGTTTTCGGCGGGGCTGACCAGCCAGACCGTTGTGTTGGCGCCGGAAGCGGCATCCGCTGACACCGTGGCGGTCGCTCTGGCGATCCCCGGAGTTTCTGCGGCGGTCGCCGGTGAGAACGCCGGCGGCCTGACCCGCATCGACGTCACACTCGACAGTGAACCGGGCAGCGACGCAACGTTCGCGACCATCGCCGCCCTGCGCACCGATGTAGCGGATGCCCCCGGCGCCGTTTCGCAATCACTGGTCGGTGGCAGCGATGCCACGGCCCTCGACACGAAGACCAGCGCCGAGCGCGATCAGCGTCTGATTCTGCCGCTGATCCTCGGCATCGTCTTTCTCATTCTGGCGCTGTTACTGCGCTCGATCGTGGCACCGGTACTGCTCATTGCCACGGTGCTCGCCACCTTCTTCGCCAGCCTGGGGGCCTCTAACCTGATCTTTCAAAACCTGCTCGGGTTTGCCGCATTCGACACCAACGTCGTCTTGTTTGCGTTCCTGTTCCTGGTGGCGCTCGGCGTGGACTACAACATCTTCCTGACGACGCGTGCCCGCGAAGAGGCGCGGTGCTACGGCACCCGCGAAGGAATGGTGCGGGCGCTGTCCTCGACCGGCGCCGTGATCACGAGCGCCGGCATTTTGATCGCGGCCGTGTTCGCCGTGCTCGGGGTGCTACCCGTTGTTGCTCTCACCCAGATCGGCGTGATCGTCTGCATCGGTGTGTTGCTGGACACCCTGGTCGTTCGCACCGTGCTCGTGCCGGCCCTGGTCTTTCTGGTCGATGACCGGTTCTGGTGGCCGTCCAACCCGGTGGCGACGCGTCAGTAGGTTTTTTACGCCGGCTCGGGCGGTACTCGCTCCTGCCAGCGGATGCGCCGCTCCAGTTGCGCGCCGAGCGCGAGCAGCGTGGCCTCGCCGCCCGGCCGGCCGATGAGCTGCACCCCCATCGGCAGGCCGTCTTCGGTTTGGTGCACCGGAAGCACGATCGCCGGCAGTCCGCTCACGTTGATCATCGAGGTGAACGGCGTGTACTGCACCTGCTGGGCGAAGTTCGCCTCGGCGTCGTGCGCGTCGTACCATCCGACCGGCCGCGGGGTCAGGGCCATGGCCGGGGTCAGCACGGCATCGAATTTCGACAGTTGCTGAATGAACGACCGCTCGAACGCGGTCAGCGCGGCGAGCGCCTGCGCCAGGTCGCGGGCACTGAGATTTCGGCCCCGGGCGAGCAGCCACTGGGTCAACGGTTCGAGCAGGGCGATCTCGGCCTCGGTCTCGGCCGGGATGCTCGCCGCGCCAGCCTGCCAGATGGTGCGAAACGCCGGCGCGTAGCTCGGGTCGGGCAGCAGCGCCGTCTCTTCGAGTCCGTGGTGCAGCGCGGCGAATCCAGCGACGGCCCGGTCGAGCGCCTCCTGCGCTTCGGGCGCGATTTCGATGGAGTAGTCGTTGTCCCAGGCCGAGGTCGTCATGACGCCGAGCTGGAACCGGCCCTCGCCGCGCACGGCCGCTGCCAGCAGCGGCGTCTGATCATCGGGGGCCCGCAGTGCGTAGTAGTGGGTGGGGTGACTGTCCCGAGGCGCGATCATGGCGTCGAGCAGGAGGGCGGCATCCGCTACAGTGCGAGCGAGCGGGCCACCAACGGAAAGGCCGCCGAGCTTGTCGATGCCGGAAGCGGCGGGTACACGCCCGCGACTGGGCTTGAGGCCGACGAGGCCGCAGGCGGCCGCCGGAATGCGGATAGACCCGCCGCCGTCGGAGCCGGGCGCGAACGGGAGCAAGCGCGCTGCGACCGCGACAGCAGCGCCGCCGCTGGATCCGCCGGCACCGAGCGCGAGGTTCCACGGGGTGCGGGCGGGCGGGGAGGCCAGGCTTTCGGTGTACGAGGCGAGCCCGAATTCGGGCGTGTTGGTTTTACCGAGGCTGACTCCCCCGGCGTCATCGAGTACCTGCACCAGGTCGTCGGACTGGTCGGGCACATAGTCGACGAACAGGCGCGACCCGAACCCGGCGTGCACCCCCGCACGCAGGTACAGGTCTTTGTCGGCGAAGGGGAGGCCCCAAAGCGGCGCGGTGAGCGGCATCCGCTCTTCAACGAAGCGGGCCCGGGCCCGGGCGGCATCCGCGGTCACGGTGACGAAGGCGCCGAGCGTCGGATTGAATTTCTCGATGCGGGCCAGGTAGTGCTCGGTGAGCTCGCTCGGGCTGATCTCCCGCCGCTGCAGGGCCTGCCATTGTTCCAGGGCGGTCAGTTCGTGTGGATCAGCCATGATTCGAGCCTAGTTCGACCGGGCCCGGTGACCGGCCACCTCTGGTCATGTTCGATCCGGGAGGCTAACCTCAAGCCATGGCCAGCGCTTTGTACAATCCCATCGGCACTACCGCGCTCATCACCGGAGCGTCGAGCGGACTCGGCGTCGGGTACGCGCACGAGCTCGCCCAGCGCGGCGCGGATCTCGTGCTCGTCGCCCGCCGTCAGGCCCGTCTGGAGGCGCTCGCGGTCGACCTGGCCGAGAAATACGGCACCGTCTCCACCGTGATTCCGCTTGATCTCAGCGAAGCGGATGCCGTCCCCGAGCTGGTCTCCGACCTGCGCGAACGGGCGATCACCATTGGCACCCTCGTCAACAACGCCGGCTTTGGTACCTTCGGCACCGTACTCGACTCCGACCAGGGACGGGAAGCGGAGCAGGTCGCCCTCAATGTGCACGCACTGACCGCGCTGACCCATGCTTTCCTGCCCGATCTGGTCGAGACGGCCTCGCTGCATCCGCACACCGCAGCGCTGGTGAACCTGGCGAGCACGGCGGCGTTCCAGCCTGTGCCGCGCATGGCGGTCTACGCGGCGACCAAGGCCTATGTGCTCAGCTACACCGAGGCGGTCAGCTACGAGACCCGCGCGAGCGGCCTCAAGGTCACCGCGATCTGCCCGGGCCCCGCCGACACCGAGTTCTTCGAGATCGCCCAGACCAGCGGCGGTAAGAAGGGCACGCCCTTGACAGTGGACGAGGTCATGCGTGCCTCCTTCGCTGCCCTCGACCGGTCGGTGACGCCGTCGGTCGTGCTGGTCGGCGCGCGCAACGCGCTGCTCGCCCGGATGGTCAGTATCTCCCCCCGGCGCGCCGTGCTGAACGCGGTCGGGCGCATGAACACGCCACACGGCGCCCGGTAACGACTTCGATCCCCGGCAGAAAACCAACGACTACTACCCCGGCCCCGGGCGCTTCTTCTGCTGCACCGGGCGCCGATCACCCGGATGCGCGAGACTGGACGCATGCCCGATCTCACTTTGCACGGCGGCATCGGCAGCCGTGTCGACGCCGAGATCGAAGTAAAACGATCCAGATTTCTGTGCCGCCTGGTCAGAACCGAGACAGAGGATGCGGCGCGCGCTGCGATCGACGACGCACGGAAGACCCACTGGGGTGCTCGCCACCACTGCTCGGCATTCGTGCTCGGGTCATCCGGTGCTCCCGATCAGGTGCGTCGTTCGAATGACGACGGTGAACCATCGGGAACTGCGGGGCGGCCCATGCTCGAAGCGCTGTCCGGGCGAGGTTTCGTCGACTGCGTGGCGGTCGTCACTCGCTACTTCGGTGGCACCCTTCTCGGTGCTGGCGGCCTGGTGCGCGCGTACTCGGAGGCCGTTCTCACGGCGATCGACGCGGCCCAGTCCCTGGGGCTGGTCGTGGAGCGCGAACGCCGTGAATTGTTCACGCTCGCCCTGCCCCACGCGGATGCCGGCCGCATCGAGGCCGAGTTGCGCCAGCGCGGAGTGCTCATCCTGGGTACGCAGTATGGGCTCGATGCGGTGCTGAAGATTGCCGATGACGACGCGACGCGGCTCGCCGCGATCGTCGCCCGAGTCACGGCCGGAACCGCGGAATTGGAAGCCCTTGGCCACGAATGGGTCGACGTCGAACGGTAACCAACGACAAAAAGTCCTGGAGCGCGCGGGGTGCGCGCTTGGGCATGCGTCGGCAGTGGCGGTCGGGCGCGCAGATCGCTGGGCACTTATTTGCACCCGCGACTGGACTACTTCAGGCTTTTCTGCAGCAGAATCGTGCCGAGCCAGCGCTCGAACTTGAAACCGACCTTGCCCATGCGGCCGATCTCGGCGAAGCCGAAGTCGCGGTGCAGCTTGATTGAGGCATCCGCTCCCTGGTCGGCGATGACGGCGATGATCTCCTTCAGGCCGGCTGCTTTAGACCGGTTGATCAGCTCGCCGAGCAGCGCGCGGCCGAGGCCTTTACCCGTCGACGCCGCGCCGAGGTAGATCGAGTTCTCCACCGTGAACCGGAAGGCCTTCTTCTGTTTCCAGGGGCTGACCAGGGCGTAACCGAGAATTTGATCGGCCGGTGAGACGGCAACGATGAACGGCATGCCCTGCTTGTTCAGGTAGTAGAACTTGTCGCGCCACTCGGTGAGTGTCATTGCATCTTCGTCAAAGGTGACGGTGCTGTTGGCGACGTAATAGTTGTAGATCTCGCGAATGTGCGGCAGATCCGTTGCTCGAACCTCGCGCATCGTATATTCGAACGGCGCCTCGACCGCGATTTCCGGTCGCAGGTGGCGAGGCAGTCGACGACGAGGCTCGTATTCTTCCTCAAGCACCCGGCACTCCCTTTTCTTGTTGGTTCCAGATTACCGGAAGAGCCCACTGCACCGGTGCCGCCCCCTGCGCGGTGAGTAGCTGGTTGGCGCCACTGAACGGCCGGGAGCCGACAAAACCGCGACGGGCTGAAAGGGGGCTCGGGTGCGCCGATTCAATGACGGGCGTGTCGCCGAGCAATGGCCGAAGCGCGCCGGCATCTTTGCCCCACAAAATGGCCACGAGCGGATGCTTCCGTCGCACGAGAGCCCGGATCGCCTGGTCGGTCACGCTTTCCCAGCCGTGGCGGCGATGCGATCCGGCTGCGCCGGCGCGCACGCTGAGCACCCGGTTGAGCAGCAAGACCCCCTGATCGGACCACGCCGAGAGGTCGCCGTGCTCGGGCCGCGGCAGGCCCAAGTCAGCCCCGAGCTCGGTGTAGATGTTGCCCAGGCTCCGCGGCACCGGCCGCACGTCGGCGTTGACGGCGAAGGCCAAACCGATCGGATGCCCCGGAGTCGGGTACGGGTCCTGCCCGACGATGAGCACCCGAACGGCGTCGAACGGCTGCCGAAACGCGCGCAGCAGGTGCTCCGGCGCGGGCAACACGACGTGGCCGGTCGCCCGTTCGCTCGCCAGAAAATCACCCACCCGGGCCAGGTCGTCGGCCACGGGAGCGAGGGCTCGCGCCCAGCCCGGGTCGACCTGCCCGGTCGCCGCGAGCGCATCGAGGTTCATGAGCCGGTCAGGCGCCGATGGTGCTCACGAGAACGCCACCGTCGGCCTGACTGACCCGCCAGACGCTGCCGGCTCCGAGCACACCGAGGGCACCCTCACCGACCACCAGCACGGTGTTCTCGTCGATGGCAAGGCCCCCGTCGATCAGGCCCGCCTCGGTCGCCGCGATCAGTCGGGACAGGCTGCCGGACTGGGCAACATGCACATCGACCGTGACGTCGAGCAGGCCGATCCCCTGGGCCAGGGTGATTTCATCGAGGCCCTCCGAGACGTGTTCCGGAGTGACCTCGACGCCGCCGATACGCCAGCCGCCGATGAGGGCGCGCTCGGCCGCGATCATAGCGCCGGCCGAGAAACCGAGGTAGGGCACACCACTAGACACCTGGCGGCGAATCTCGCCGGCAATCGGAAGCAGAGCGGCCAAATAATCGGGCGTCACCCCGCCGCCGATGATGATGCCATCGACCGCGCCCAAAGCGGTCAGGGCGGCCGTGTCACCGGGCGCGAGCACGGTGCGGCGGGTCTCCACGCCGGTGCCGAGCGATGCGGCGAGCTCTTCGGCGTGCGCACTGCCCGGGCCGACAGTGATGATCGCCACGACCGGTTCATCGTGGCCGGCCTGGCCGGCATGGGCGGTCACCTCGGACCGGAAGGTCGCGAAGACCGGAATGTCGTGTACGGGGTCTCCCCCGCCGCCGACCAGGTGCACGCTCACGCTGCGACCTCAGCCGTCACGTCAGCGGTCACGTCGGCAGGCACGTCGGCGAGCAGGTCAGCGAGCGTTTCCGGCGCGCTGCTGTCAGGGGCTCCCGCCACCGGCGCCAGCGCCGACCAAGGGAACACGATCCATTTGTCGGTCTCGCGCCACGTGAAATCGGGCACGTGCACCGTGCGCGGCTTGGTATACAGGGTCGCGGTGCGCACCTCTATCGCGGTCTCGCCGAGCAGGCGCATGACCAACGCGAGGGTGTGGCCAGAGTCAGAGACGTCGTCGACGAGCAGGACCCGCTTGCCGGCGAGGGCCGGGGCGTCGAGCATCGGCGCCGACAGCACGGGCTCGGGCAGCCGTTCGTCGATGCCGGTGTAGAACTCCACGTTGATGCTGCCGCAGTTCTTCGTGCCGAGCGCATACGACACAGCGCCGGCCAGCAGTAGTCCGCCGCGGGCGATGGCGATCACCACATCGGGATGAAAGCCACTGCCCCGCACTCGAGTCGCCAGCTCACGCGACGCCGCGGCGAAGTCGGTCCACTGCAGAATTTCGCGGTCAATCACGAGCGGAGGGGACGCATCCTGGGCATCTAGTGTCATCCATCAATGCTAGCTATGTCTGAGGGCGCACGAAGCGGATGCCGCGCGGCCCGCTGGCAGCGGGGCATCCGCTTCGCAAGAATAGAACGCTACACAACCTGCCGCTGGTCGACGCCGTCGTAGGCAGACAGCGGGCGAATGAGCGCGTTGCTCTTCTTCTGCTCCATGATGTGCGCGGTCCACCCGGTGATGCGCGCTGCGACGAAGATCGGCGTGAAGGTGAGGGTATCGAAGCCCATGAGGTGGTAGGCGGGCCCCGACGGGTAGTCGAGGTTGGGCAGAATCGCCTTGCGCGTCGTCATGGCCGTCTCGAGGGCTTCGTACAGTTCGAGCAGTTCCGGCTTCTGGTAATGGTCGACCAGGGAGACGAGCGAGGCACGCATCGTCGGAACCCGCGAGTCGCCACTCTTGTAGACGCGGTGCCCGAAACCCATGATCTTGCGCTTCTCGGCGAGCGCCTGGGCCAGCCACGGTTCGGCCCGCTCGGCCGCGCCGCTGCCGAGACCGATCTCGGTGAAGGTGTGCATGACGGCTTCATTGGCACCGCCGTGCAGGGCTCCCTTGAGCGCCCCGACCGCACCGGTCACGGCCGAGTACAAATCGGACAGGGTCGAGGTGATGACCCGCGCGGTGAACGTGGACGCGTTGAAGGAGTGCTCGGCGTAGAGAATCATCGACACGTCGAAGGCGTTGACGACGACAAGCTCCGGCACCTCACCGAAGGCCATGTGCAGAAAGTTCGCCGAATAGCCGAGGTCGTCGCGCGGTTCGACCAGATCGAGCCCGTGGCGGCGGCGTTGGTCGTAGGAAACGATCGCGGGCAGCTGGGCGAACAGGCGAATCGACTTGGCGAGGTCGGATTCCGGCGAGGGGTTCTCGGTGTCCGGGTCGCTCGCACCGATGACGCTCACCGCGGTGCGCACCACATCCATCGGGTGCGCGGTAAGCGGCAGCTCGTCGATGATGCGCTTGATCACCGGGCTGAGGTGCCGCAGCGACCGTTCGAGCGCCTCGAAGTCGGCGAGCTGCTGCTCGTCAGGTAGTTCGCCGTGCCAAAGCAGGTAGGCGACCTCTTCGAAGCTCTTCTTGGCCGCGAGCTCCTGCACCGGATAGCCCCGGTAGAGCAGTGAGTTGGTCTCCGGATTGACCTTGGAGACCGCGGTCGTGTCGACGACGACACCGGTCAGGCCCTTGTAAATGTGCGGAGTGACGTGTGGCAGTGTTTCGGTGTCAGACATTGTGCTCCTTCAGACCTTGCGCCGAACTGGGCGTGGAAATGTGCGGGTTCAGGGTGAAATCGAAGATACCCGAATCGAACTGACTGTACGAGGCATAATCGAGCAACTCGTACAGGTCGGCCCGGTGCTGCATCTCGGGCAGCATCGTGGTGAGCGAGCCCGTCTGCTCGATCGCGTCGAGTCCACGCGCCGCCGCCCCCATCGCCAGGCGCAGCAACGACACCGGAAAGATCACCAGGTTCATTCCCACATTCTCAAGCTGCTGCACCGTGTACAACTCGCCCTTGCCGAACTCGGTCATGTTCGCCAGGATCGGCACCGACACGGCTGCCCGAATTGTTTCGAACTCGGCCAGGCTGCCCATCGCCTCGGGGAAGATCGCGTCGGCCCCGGCATCCTGCAGCTGCTTGGCCCTGGTAACGGCGGCGTCCAACCCGTCAACGGCACGGATATCGGTGCGCGCCATCACGAGAAAGTTCGCGTCCCGGCGCGCATCGACAGCGGCGCGGATGCGCTTGATCGCGGTGTCGGCGTCCACGACCTGCTTGCCATCGAGGTGGCCGCAACGTTTCGGGTTGATCTGGTCCTCGATGTGCATGCCGGCAAGTCCCGCGTCTTCGAGGGTCTGAATCGTGCGCGCCACGTTCATCGGCTCGCCGAAACCGGTGTCGGCATCGACGATGGCCGGCAGGTCGGTCATACGGGCGATCTGCTGCGACCGTCCGGCCACCTCGGTAAGAGTGGTCAGGCCGATGTCGGGCAGGCCGAGGTCGGCCGAGAGCACCGCGCCCGAAATGTAGACGCCCTCGAAACCCTTCTGCTGGATGAGCTTGGCCGAGAGCGGGTTGAACGCGCCGGGGTAGCGCAGAATCTTTCCGCTGGTCAGGCCGGCCTTGAGCGCGATGCGCTTGTCGGCTGCCGTCACGCTGGCGTACAGCATTAGAAGATTCCATTCGGAGTGGCAAGGGTTCTGAGCAGTCCCGGCTTGGCCACGATGGTCAGGCCACCGAGTTCGGCGGCGCCAAGCTCTGGCAGGCGCTGGGCCAGGGTGAGGAACCGTTCGATCTCGAACTCCTCCATTACCGGCGCGGCCAGCGTGCGGAACTTGTTGATGTACTCCGCGCGAGCGAAGGGTCGAGCGCCGAGCGGATGCGCGTCGGCGACGGCGATCTCGTCAACCAGACGGGTTCCATTGCTGAGTTCGATTTCGACGCGACCGCCGAATGCCTTTTCGGCCGGATCGAGGGAGTGGTAGCGACGCGTCCATTCCGGGTCTTCAGTCGTCGTGACGGTGTTCCACAGCGCGATGGTGTCGGGGCGGCCGGCACGCTCGGGGCTGTAGGAGTCGACGTGGTTCCAGGTTCCGTCCTGCAGGGCCACCGTGAAAATATAGGGAATGGAGTGGTCGAGGGTTTCGCGGCTCGCGGTGGGGTCGTACTTCTGCGGGTCGTTGGCGCCGGAGCCGATCACGTAGTGCGTGTGGTGGCTGGTGTGGATGACGATGCTCTTAATCGCGCCGGCCACGAGCAATTCGGGGTGCTCGTGGTGCAGCCTGCGAGCGAGGTCGATCCAGGCCTGCGCCTGGTACTCGGCCGAGTGCTCCTTGGTGTAGCTGTCGAGAATGGCGCGTTTGATGCTGCCGGCGGCTGGCAGCGACACGTCGTAGGAGCCGTCTGGTCCGTCGAGCAGCCAGGCGATGACGCCGTCTTCGCCCTCGTAGATCGGGGTCGGGCTGGTCTCACCGCGCAGCGCTCGGTCGACGGCTTCGACGGCCATCTTTCCGGCGAATGCCGGCGCGTGGGCCTTCCAGGAGGAGATTTCGCCCTTGCGCGATTGACGGGTGGCGGTCGTGGTGTGCAGCGCCTGGCCGACGGCCTGAAAGATGATCTCCTTGTCGAGGCCGAGCAGTGTGCCGATGCCGGCGGCGACCGACGGGCCGAGATGGGCAACGTGGTCGATTTTGTGCTCGTGCAGGCTGATCGATTTCACCAGGTCGATCTGGATCTCGTAGCCGGTGGCGATGCCGCGAATCAGGTCGCTGCCGGTCAGGCCGCGCGGCGCGGCGAGGTGCTGGGCGACGGCCGTGATCGGTGGGATGTTGTCGCCCGGGTGGGAATATTCGGCGGCCAGAAAAGTGTCGTGGTAGTCGAGTTCACGAACGGCGACGCCATTAGCCCAGGCGGCCCACTCCGGGGAAACTCGGCGTGCCGGCGCGAGGCCGAATACGGTTGCGCCATCACCACCGTTGGAACGCGGGTGCGCCAGCGCCTGCGAGCGAGCAGCGATCACCGGGCGCCGGGTCAGGCTGGCCGCAGCCACGGAGGCATTATCGATCACCCGGTTGATGACCATTTCGGTTACTTCCGCAGAGACTGCGGCGGGGTCGGCGGCGACCTCGGCGATCTTCCAAGCCAGCTGGTCCTCGCGGGCCAGATTCTCGTCGCTCTTGTGAACTCGAACATGGTGCTGCTGCACGGTGGGTCCCTTCGTTGGTCGGCCGGAGTCGTTGATCGACTACCGTTCCGAGTCCTCTTTGATCGCCGCGAGGACGCTCAAGAGGCTTTGGTGAAGATGGATATGGGTGGCATGGGCTGCCAGCGACGGATCGCCAGCAATAATGGCGTCGATGATCAGCAGGTGCTCGGCGGCTGCGGCACGAAGCCGCCGAGGGTTGCTTCGGGCCAGCCGACGGATTCGGGCCAGGTGGGTGCGTACGGCGCGCAGGGCGCCGACCAGAAAAGGATTTTCAACGGCCGCATCGACGGCGTCTTCGAATTCGTCGATGAGCGCGTAGTAGCGGTGCACACCAAGATCGCCCTGATCCAGAAGCTCAGGGGCAGTCACGAATGCCTCGCGGAGTTCTTGAAAAGGTGCGGGCTCGCGCCGAGTGGCAGCCAGACGAATGGCCTGCACCTCGAGCGCCTGGCGCAGTTCGTACAGTTCGGAGATACTGTCAACGGAGATGTCGGTCACCTCGAAGCCACGACCACGGCGACCCACGACAAGGCCGTCGGCGATCAATCGGGCCACCGCTTCGCGCAAGGGAGTGCGGGATACGCCAATGCGCTCAGCCTGTTCGACTTCGAGCAGGGCGGCACCGGGGGCGAGGAGGCCATTGAGAATCTCTCCGCGCAGCTGACGGTACGCCCGCTCGCTAGCCCGAAGCGGTGCGCCCAACCTCAACATTGCGGTTTCTGTATACACAAATGTGATCCTATTCCACCTTGCTGGGTTATATGCAATACTTCAAGCACTCTTTGTATACAGAGAAACTTCGATGGAGAAGGTTTACATGAACGGCGAATCAGGTGCGGGCTACCGGGAGGCTTGGCGACGCAGCATTTCGTCGCCGGAGGACTTCTGGTTGGAAGCTGCCGCCGGCATCGAGTGGATCACGCAACCGACGAGTGCCCTCGCCGTTGACGGCACGGCGACCGGAAGCTGGTTTCCGGGGGGCACACTCAACACGAGCTACAACGCTCTCGATCGACACGTTCTCGCGGGGCGAGGCGCCCAGACGGCATTGATCTACGACTCCGCAATGACCGGCACCCGCATACAGCTCAGCTACCTCGACCTGCTCGGTCGGGTCGCCAAATTCGCCGGCGTCCTTCGCGCCAACGGCGTCGGTACCGGCGACCGGGTCATCATCTACCTGCCGATGATCCCCGAAGCCGTCGTCGCCATGCTCGCCTGCGCTCGCATCGGAGCGGTGCACTCCGTTGTCTTCGGCGGTTTCGCCGCGACGGAACTCGCCGTGCGCATCGATGACGCCCGTCCCAGTGTCATCGTCACGGCATCCGGTGGTCTCGAACCCGGCCGCATTGTTGAATACCTGCCGCTCGTCGAGAAGGCCATCTCCCTGAGCCAGGGCTCGGTGCACACGGTCATCGTGCGGGACCGAGAGAGTGTTCCCGGCTCGGCTGCGGACTACCACGACGGTTCCACGGATACCGTGTGGCTGGACTGGGCCGACGAGGAGGCCAAAGCCGCGCCGGCTGACCCGGTCGCCCGGCGGTCCGAGGATCCGCTGTACATCCTCTATACATCCGGCACGACCGGAAAGCCCAAGGGCATCATTCGCGACAACGGCGGCCACGCTGTCGCCCTGAACTGGTCGATGCGCAATGTGTACAACGTGGGCTACGGCGACGTGTATTGGACCGCTTCCGATGTCGGCTGGGTGGTCGGCCACTCCTACATCGTCTATGCACCCCTTCTGGCCGGCGCTACCACGGTGATTTACGAGGGCAAGCCCATCGGCACCCCCGATGCCGGGGCTTTCTGGCGTGTCGTCGACGAGTACAAAGTGAAGGTGCTATTCACCGCTCCAACGGCCATTCGAGCCATCCGTCGCGTCGACCCTGACCTGCTCGAACTGAAGAACCACGACGTGTCCAGCCTGACCAGCCTGTTCCTGGCCGGAGAACGCCTCGACCCCGAAACCTTCCACTGGGCCAACGATGGGTTGCACTGCCCGGTCGTCGACCATTGGTGGCAGACCGAGACAGGGTGGCCAATCTGCGCCAACCTGCTCGGCATCGAAGAGTTGCCGACCAAACCGGGCTCGGCCACGGTTCCGGTGCCCGGGTACGACATCGCCATCCTCGATTCCCAGGGCCGACCGATCGAGAAGATCGGTAAGGACGGCAACATCGCCATCCGACTTCCGCTGCCACCCGGCACACTTCTCGGGGTCTGGGGCAGCGAGGACCGTTTCACGAGTTCTTACCTGACCGCTTTTCCCGGCTACTATGCCACCGGCGACTCCGGACATTTCGATACCGACGGCTACCTATTCGTGATGGGTCGTACCGATGACGTGATCAACGTTGCCGGGCACCGGCTCTCGACCGGTTCCCTCGAAGAGGTCCTCACGCTGCACCCTGCCGTCGCCGAGTGCGCCGTACTCGGCGTGCACGACCCGCTCAAGGGTCAGCGTGCCGCGGGTTTCGTCACCCTCAAAGCGGGCAGTATTGTCGATCACGACATACTTGCCGCAGAACTCGTCGCCCTCGTTCGGGAACACGTCGGCCCGGTCGCAGCGTTTCGCGACGTCACCATCCTCGACCGGCTGCCCAAAACGCGGTCGGGCAAGATTCTTCGTAAGACCATTCGGCAAATCGTCGATGGCGAAGAATATTCCATCCCTCCCACCATCGAAGACCCCACCGTTCTCGACGATCTGAAACGGGCGCTGTCGGCATCCGTTTCCTGACCCGGTCACGAGCATTCCGCCCCCAACGGGAGCCCGCACTTTTTTCCACACCCGCATTTTCCATCCCTGAGGCAAGGAGGCCCCATGAGTGAAGCAGTGAAAGACGCCCCACCGAAGTCCACAATCGATTACGAGGCCTACGAGAAGACGCCGCAGTTTTTGCACATGAAGAAGACCCGCAACCGATTCGTCGTGCCGCTCTCGATCTTCTTCCTGGTCTGGTACATCGCCTACGTTCTCGCCGCGGCGTATTTGCACGATTTCATGGCGACGCCGGTCTTTGGCAGCATCAACATCGGCCTGCTCCTCGGCCTCGGCCAGTTCGTCACCACCTTCATCATCACGATGAGCTATGTGACCTTCGCCAACCGCAAGATCGATCCCCTGACCGAAGAACTTCGCGGCGAACTTGAGCGGATGGAACAGCGATGAACGCTTTGCAGATTCTGGCCGAAACCGTCAAACCGGTTGAAAACAACCCGGTACTCAACATCTCGATCTTTCTCGCCTTTGTGGCGGTGACGCTGATCATCGTGATCCGTTCGGGACGCAACAACAAGACCGCCGCAGATTATTACGCGGGTGGCCGCTCCTTCACCGGGCCGCAGAATGGTTTCGCCATCGCCGGAGACTACCTCTCAGCAGCGTCGTTCCTCGGCATCGTCGGCGCGATCGCCGTCACCGGCTACGACGGTTTCATGTATTCCATCGGATTCCTCGTGGCCTGGCTCGTCGCCCTCTTGCTCGTCGCCGAGCTCATGCGCAACACGGCCAAGTTCACCATGGCCGACGTGCTCTCCTTCCGATTGAAGCAGGGCCCCGTGCGCATGGCAGCAGCAACGACCACCCTGGCGGTCTGCTTCTTCTACCTGCTCGCCCAGATGGCCGGTGCCGGCGGACTCGTCTCACTGCTTCTCGGCATCAATGACAAGCTCGGCCAGTCCATCGTGGTGACCGTCGTCGGTGGCCTGATGATCGTCTACGTACTCGTGGGCGGCATGAAGGGCACCACCTGGGTGCAGATCGTCAAGGCATTCCTGCTCATCATCGGTGCGTTCGCGATGACCGTCTGGGTACTCGCGATCAACGGCTTCAGCCTGTCGAACCTGCTCGACAGCGCGGTTGCCGTCTCCGCCGCCGGCGCAGACATCCTGGCCCCGGGCCTGAAGTACGGCGCGAACCCGCTCGACTTCATCTCCCTCGCCCTCGCCCTGGTGCTCGGCACCGCCGGCCTGCCGCACGTGCTGATGCGTTTCTACACGGTTCCGACCGCGAAGGAAGCTCGTCGTTCGGTCGTCTGGGCTATCTGGCTCATCGGCGCGTTCTACATCTTCACCCTGGTGCTCGGCTTCGGTGCCGCGTCGCTCGTCGGTGCGGAAACCATCGAGGCCGCTCCAGGCGGAGTGAATTCGGCAGCCCCACTGCTCGCGCTCGCCCTCGGCGGTCCGCTGCTGCTCGGCTTCATCTCGGCCATCGCCTTTGCGACGATCCTGGCCGTCGTGGCCGGCATCACGATCACGGCAGCAACGAGCTTCGCACACGACATCTATGGCTCCGTCATCAAGAAGGGCAAGGGAAACCCTGACGACGAGGTCAAGGTCGCCCGCCGTACCGTCGTTGTCATCGGAATTCTGGCCATCGCCGGCGGTATCGGCGTGCAGGGGCAGAACATCGCCTTCCTGGTGGCCCTGGCCTTCGCCGTCGCGGCGAGCGCCAACCTACCGACCATCCTCTACTCGCTGTTCTGGCGTCGGTTCACGACCCGTGGCGCGGTCTGGAGCATGTATGGCGGACTGTCCTCAGCCGTTCTGCTGATCATCTTCTCGCCGGTGTTCTCGGGCACGCCCACCTCCATGTTCGGCGAAGGTGTCGACTTTGCGTTCTTCCCGCTGAGCAACCCGGGCATCGTTTCGATCCCACTCGGATTCTTCCTGGGCTGGCTCGGATCGGTCACCAGCACCACGAAGGAGAGCCCGAAGCTCGCCGCCGAAATGGCCGTACGCTCACTCACCGGACACGGCGCGGAAAAGGCCGTCGAGCACTAACCCCCGCCCCTCCCCCGCATTGACGAACGGGCTGGCCAGGATCTCACGATCCTGTCCAGCCCGTTTTTTAGCAACGCTGCTGGCTGCTTGCTACTCCCGAACTTTTAGAGGACCACGGGCGATGCGGGTCGTGGCAGCCTGGGCCACCGGCTTGATCACGATCAGGTCGAGGTTCACGTGCGCGGGCCGCTCAACGCTTGCGACGATGGTCTCGGCGATGTCCTCGGCCGAGAGCGGGTCGGGCACGTTATCGTAAGCCGCGACAGCCTTGTCGGCGTCACCGTCAAAGCGAACCAGACCGAACTCATCCGTTTTGACCATGCCCGGCGCGATCTCGATCACCCGGATCGGCTCGCCGGAGAGTTCGAGGCGCAGCACTGCGGTCATGGCGTGCGCGGCGAACTTGGCCGCGTTGTAGCCGCCACCGCCGAGGTAGGCGACATGGCCCGCAATCGACGTGACGGTCACAATATCGGCCGACCCTGCCCCGGAGTCGATGCCGGCGCGCAGCAGCGGCAGGATGGCCGTGGTGACCCGCTTGACGGCAAGCACGTTGATCTCGAACATCCAGGCCCAGTCTTCGATGCTGCCAGCCTCGACCGAATCGAGACCCTTGGCGCCGCCGGCATTGTTGACGAGGGCGTGCACCGGACCGCTGCCCGCGAGGTAGTCACGCAAGGCGTCGACATCCGCCTGCACTGTGAGGTCGGCGGTGAAGACATCCGCCCCCGTTTCGGCTTGCAGCGTTTTGAGGCGGTCCGCCCGCCGCGCGACCCCCACTACGTTCCAGCCATGCTCTCGGAACAGGCGTGCCGTCGCTGCTCCAATTCCTGAACTTGCTCCGGTCACAACCACTCGTCGAGTACTCATTTCTCCATTGTGGCGGGAGAATGGTGTCAATGAGCGCACTGGACACCACCACTTCACTACAGAAGCGTCGCGTACCACTCTGGGACAACGCGCGCTGGGTCGCGGTCACCCTCGTGCTGATCGGCCACGCGATTCTCAAACTCATCGGCGAATCGGATGTCGCGTACACGCTGTATCTGTTCATTTACGCCTTCCACGTACCCGTCTTCGTGGCTGTGAGCGGCTACTTCGCCAAGTCAGGACCACCAGACGCACGGCAGCTGCACCGGCTGCTCACCGACATCATCTTTCCGTACGTCATCTTCGAAACAATCTGGACGGTGCTGCGCTGGATCCTCGGCGGCAAGTTCGTTCTGGACTATTCCACCGCGAGCTGGACACTGTGGTTTCTGCTCGCCCTGTTGCTCTGGCGCATTGCCCTGCCCTACCTCGTGCTTTTGCGCTATCCCCTCATCATCAGCATTATCATCTCGATCGGGGCCGGCTACCTGCCCAGTATCGACGGCACGTTCACCCTGTCCCGCGCCCTCGGGCTGCTGCCATTCTTCGTCTTCGGCTGGAAGCTGCGCCAGTGGAAGTTGACCGATGCCTGGCTTGAACTGCGCGATGGCCTGATCTGGCGTTGGCGGGCCGGGGCGATCGGGCTGTTCGCCCTGCTGTATCTGCTGATCGGGCTCAACATCGGGACCCTGCGCACCGTGCAGGTGCGCCGATTCCTGCTCTACGACGAGGCGTACGCGATATTCGGGTATTCCGAGTTCTGGGCCGGCGGCATCCGTTTGACCGTCATGCTGCTCGCCTGTGCGCTCATTGTGGCGTTCCTCATGCTGATTCCGCGCCGCACGACCTGGGTGACCAACCTCGGCACGGCCACGATGTACATCTACCTGCTGCACACCTTCGTGTTGTATCCGCTGCGCGAAACGGGGGTGCTCGACGGGCCGCAGCCCGCGTGGGTATTGCCGGGCATGATCGTGCTGAGCGTGGCTACCTCTTTCCTGCTGTCGACGCCCCTCGTTCGACGGCTGGCTCGGCCCTTCGTCGAACCGAAAGCCCGGTGGCTGTTTGGCACATCCATAGCGCCGCCGACCGGAACGATCGTGAGACCACGCCGCGAGCGCACCTAACCGCCTCGACAACGTGACGTTGTGTTTCGCCCACTCTTGCACGGCCATTCGCGGCTTCATAGGCTCAGGGCGAGGCCGGACAGTCCGCGCTGAGTAATCCGGAGGCTATTGTGACCGACAATTCTTCAACGTGGAAGTTTGAGACCAAGCAGGTTCACTCCGGCGCCCGGCCCGACCCGGTCACGAACGCGCGCGCTACCCCGATCTATCAGACCACCTCGTATGTCTTCAACAGCGCCGAGCACGCGCAGAACCTGTTCGCTCTGGCCGAGTTCGGCAACATCTACACCCGCATCCAGAACCCCACCCAGGCCGTCGTCGAAGAGCGCGTGGCCGCGCTGGAGGGCGGAACCGCGGCGCTGCTGCTGTCCAGCGGCCAATCGGCATCCACCTTCGCGGTCTTGAACATCGCTCAGGTCGGCGACCACATCGTGTCGTCGAGTTCGATCTACGGCGGAACCTACAACCTGTTCAAGTACACCCTGGCCAAGCTCGGCATCGAAACCACCTTCGTCGAAGACCAGGATGACGCGAATGAGTGGCAGCGCGCGGTGCGCCCCAACACCAAACTCTTCTTCGCGGAGACGATCGGCAACCCGCGCATCAACGTGCTCGACATCAGTTTGGTAGCGGATGTTGCCCACGCGGCCGGCATTCCGCTGATCGTCGACAACACGATTGCCACGCCCTATCTGATTCGCCCGTTTGAGCACGGCGCCGACATCATCGTGCACTCGGCAACGAAGTTTCTTGGCGGCCACGGCGCCATCATCGGAGGCGTACTCGTTGACGGCGGCACGTTCGAGTGGTCGAAAAACGTCGAAAAGTTTCCGGGACTGACCGAACCCGACCCGTCTTACCACGGCGCGAGCTATACCACCGCGGTCGGCGACGGCATCGCTTACATCATCAAGGCCCGCGTACAGCTGCTGCGCGACCTCGGAAGCGCCATCGCCCCGGCCAGCGCCTGGCAGCTCATTCAGGGCATCGAAACACTCAGCCTGCGCATCGAACGCCATGTGCAGAACGCCCAGGACATCGCCGAATGGCTCGACCACCACGATGACATCGCCTCGGTGAACTACGCCGGACTGCCGTCCAGCCCCTGGTATGCCGCCGCCAACAAGTACGCTCCACTCGGCGTCGGAGCTGTGCTCTCGTTCGAATTGAAGGGCGGAGTCGCGGCCGGCCGCGCCCTCGTCGACAACCTGAGCCTGTTCAGCCACCTCGCCAACATCGGGGATGTACGTTCCCTGGTCATTCACCCGGCGTCGACCACGCACGCCCAACTGACCCCTGAGCAGCAGCTCACGGCCGGAGTCACGCCCGGCCTGGTGCGGCTCTCCGTGGGCATTGAGAACGTCGCCGATCTAAAAGCCGACCTCGAGGCCGGTCTGACTGCAGCCCGCGACGTCGTCAAGCGCGACCGCAGCAACGCCTGACGATCGCTCTTCGCCCGGGCGTACGACGTAACATGCGCCCGGGCTGTTCATCGGACCGCCAGAATAGATCTGTATGGAATGGCAATCGTCAGCAGACACGGTCCCGTCGAGCTTCATCACCGAAGCCCAGGCGCGCTCGGTGCTTGGCAAGCCTCCGGCGACCGGCGCCTGGCGCGACGGCGACCCGGTCGGCCACCGCCAGTTCCTCAACCTCGGGCCACTCACTTTCGAGGCCGGCGGCAGCCTGCCGATGGCCCGCCTCGCCTATGAAACCTGGGGCACGTTGAGCCCGACCGGCGACAACGCCGTGCTCGTGCTCCATGCCCTCACCGGTGATAGCCACGTAGCTGGCGCGCCCGGCCCCGGGCAGGAGACCGGCGGCTGGTGGGACGGCATCGTCGGCCCCGGCCTCGCCATCGACACCGATTCATGGTTCGTCGTGGCGCCGAATATGCTCGGCGGCTGCCAGGGCAGCACCGGACCGGCATCGCTTGCGCCCGACGGTGTGGAGTGGGGCATCCGTTTTCCCTATCTGACCATTCGCGACCAGGTCAGTGCGCAGCGGGTGTTCAGCGACCTGCTCGGCATTGACCGCTGGGCGGCCGTCATCGGCGGTTCGATGGGCGGCATGCACGCCCTCGAATGGGCGATCGAGACCCCCGACCGGGTCGACCGCCTGATCATTTTGGCCGCGCCACCGATCACGACCGCCGACCAGATCGCGCTCAACTCGGTGCAGATCGAGGCCATTCGCACCGACCCGGCGTTTCGTGCCGGCGACTATTACGACGAAGCAGACGGCGACGGGCCGACGCGCGGTTTAGCCCTGGCTCGCAGAATGGCCCTGCTCAACTACCGAAGCCCGGCCGAGCTGAACGCCCGCTTCGACCGTGGCTGGCAGAGCGGCATCAGTCCGCTCGGCGCCAATGGCCGTTTCGCCGTGGAGTCGTACCTCGACTTTCATGGCAACAAATTCACTCGACGTTTCGACGCCAACAGCTACATAGTGTTGGTTGAAGCCATGAACTCCCACGATGTCGGTCGCGGACGCGGCGGCGTTGCGGCTGCCCTCGGCCGGATCAGTGCCCACTCGGTCGTCGTCGGGATCGATAGCGACCGTCTCTTTCCCGTCGATGGCCAGCGCACGATCGCCGCGCACCTGACAAACAATATCGATGGACCCGCCGCGGTGGTCCTCGAGTCCGGCTACGGCCACGATGGCTTCCTCATTGAGAACGCGGCAATCGGAGCCCAGATCAAGCGGGTGTTGCGCTAAGTCGTACCCACGTGTGCGTCGCCCGGTATGGTGCTGATAGAGCACCTTCATCGGCAACCGGACAGGCACCTATGCAACGCATCATCAAGGAGCGCGACCGTCTCCTGCGAAGAGGGGTGCAGACAGGCGGGCTCGTTGGTTCGGCGACAACGCTGGCGTGCGTGCTGGTACCGGGCGGTCTGGAGGCCGACGCGCGCCTATGGTCTGCCGTGCTGGTGCTACTTATGGCCACTGGCCAGTACCTGCTCGGAAGCACCGGAGCGCTGCGCTGGGCCGTTCTGACCCTGCTCAGCGGGGAAGCGATCATCTTCATCGTGGGTTTCACCAGCCATCCCGGCGTTCCGCCGAACTTAATCGAGGAAAGTGTCATCGGCATGGTCTCCACCGCGCCGATGTGCGCGGTGGCCGCCGTGCTCCTGATCAGCCCCCGCCGGCTGATGCTGCTCGCGGCATTCTTCGCGCTCACGGTCACCAGCGTCGCTGTCGTGACGGTCGATGCTCCCGACCGAACGGTGTTGCTGGCCCTGACCGTGGCCATGTGGCTGTCATTCACTCTCGCCTCCTGGTGGATCGCGCAGAGCGTGCCCCGGGTGATGCATCGCATCGCCGCGATCGGCCGCGCCCACCGGGCCGAGCGGCATGCGAGCGAGCTGGAGGCTCAGCGCCGCCAGGATGCCCGCCTGTTGCACGACACGGTGCTCGCCACGCTGACCCTTCTCGCCCACTCCGGTGTCGGGGTGAGCCCGATCGCACTGCAAAAACAAGCCGGTGACGACGCGCGGCTGCTGCGCCAGCTACGCCTCGGCGGGCTGCCGACGCCGCGTCGTTCCGGGGTCTACAGCCTGGAATCGGCGTCGGTGCTCACTCTCGGCGACACCCTGGATGCTGTGCGCCAACGCTTTGAACGCATGGGCCTCACCGTCAACTGGCACGGCAGCGGCCAGGTACAACTGCACAGTACCGTTCTGGATTCCTTTCTCCTGGCCCTCTCAGAATGCCTCGAAAACGTGCGCCGTCACTCCGGTGTCGACCAGGCCGACGTGACGATAACGGATGACGACAGCACCGTTCGCGTGATGGTCACCGATACCGGGGTCGGTTTCGATCTCGGCCAGGTGGGTTCTGAGCGGCTCGGCGTCGCCGAATCGGTCATCGCCCGGCTTCGGGATATCGGAGGCAACGCCCGCCTGTTCTCGTCGCCCGGGGCCGGAACCACGGTCGTGCTGGAGGTTCCGAAGTGAACCAGTTCAACGACACCGCACCCATTGCAACCCACCCGCGGGCACGCGGTGTCGGTTTGCGTCTGCTCGGCGGATCCTCCGAACGCAGCTGGCCACCGGCATCCGCGGGCCGGCGCACCCGAGCTGACCTGCTGCCCTTGCGTTTTCCACGCACGATTCTGCGCGGTGACGGCCGCATCACCGTCTTTCGGTCGGACCGGAACGGTTTGGGCGCCCGTCATCTGGGTATCGGCATGAGCGTCAGCGGGGCGTTCATCGCTGTGTTCCTGCTCGCACGGTTGATCATCGACTGGGACCCAGCGCGGGTCCCCGTGCTGAGCGTTCTGGCCTGGGTCATTCTGCTGGCCACCGCGATGGCCGTGAATATCGCGGCCTGCAAACTGGGGTGCCGGCTGCCGTTCTGGCTGTTCCTAGCCTCCCTGGGAGTCTGTGTGATCGTGGTGATGCTCGATCTGGCCGGATCCTGGGGAGTGAGTGGCGCGGGAGACTTTCCCACAGCGGCGCCCGCCGTCGGTGCTTTCCTCCTGTCGATCGTGACGCTGCGAGAGACCGGCGATATCACCATGGCCGCGGTGGCTCTCGGTCTGGTCATAAGCGCGGCGACGCTGTTCAAAACGCGCACGGACCTGCTCACCCTCGGCCCCGACATTCTCTCCATCACCCTCGCTGTCGCGCCACCGCTAGTCGGTGCGAGCATCGTGCAGGCCTTTCGGCGCATGGTGCAGCGCGAACTCGATCTCGTGCTGGTGCAGAGCACGGTCTCCCAGCCGCGATTCGCGGTCGGGATGCTCGCCTCCGAGCAGTTGGCGCGGCTCGATCTCGATGCCGAGACCCTGCTCGACGACGTAGCGCAGGGCCGCACCGCACTGCCACTCGCGCCGTCGGCGGCGGCAACGGCCGCTTCCCTGGCCACCCAGCTTCGATTGCACCTGATCGAAGGACGCACCGAAACGTGGCTGCACCATGCCATCACCGAGAGTGAATTTCTCGGCCCGGTTGTCGCACTCAGCGATCCCGCCGGCCTGGCCGGGCTGCTCTCCCCGCCGCAACGCGATGGGCTGCTGTTGACAATTTGGCTCCTCATGGGGGATACAGCACGGTCAGGAGCATCCATTTCGCTTCGCCTTGGACCAATTGCCCCCACACATGGGGCACTCCCGCACAAAAAGGTGCGTTTTCCGATCGAATTGACCACAACAGGGGTGTCCAGGCGGCGTGTCGATCCCGAAACCTGGCAGGCAATTCGTGCGGTTGGCCCGCATGTGGACTCAAATCGGGCCGGAAGTCTGTGGGTAGACATCGAGTGCAGCGTGGACAATCCCGCGGATGCCTAATTTTGGGTATTTAGACGATAGTGTGCAGGAAGTAGGAGGCAGAAAATGACGACGACAGACCGTCCCATCCGATTGGCCCTGGTGGATGACCACAGGATGCTGCTCGGCGCACTCACCGAGTGGATCCGAAGCGCAGCTGACGACATCGAGATGGTGGCGGCGGTGACCACCTGGCCCGAGCTGCTGACTCACCCCGAGTTTCCGGTCGATGTCGTCCTGCTCGACCTCGACCTCAAGGACAACATTCCGGTTTCCCTGAAGATTTCCACGCTCAGGACGACCGGGGTGAAAACAGTGCTCATGAGCACCTACTCCGAGCCAGCCCTCGTGCGCGAAGCCCTCGCCGCTGGCGCTTTGGGCTACCTCGTCAAAAGCGAGGAAGCGAGCATGATCGTCGACGCCATTCGCGCGGCCTACAACGGCAAGTCGTACATCTCGGCCGAGCTCGACTATGCACTCAACTCTACCGACAACGTCGAAGGGCCCCGCCTCAGCGCGCAGGAACGCCGCGTCATGGCGCTCTACGGGGCCGGCGAGCCGGTGAAGGCCGTCGCCTACCAGCTCGGCATCTCCGAAGAGACCGCCAAGAGCTACCTCAAACGCATTCGCGAGAAGTATCGCCTGGCCGGTTACGACGTGGGCACGAAGGTCGCGCTGCGCAAGCGCGCCATCCACGACGGCATCCTGCTGCAGACGGACTGAACGCGCAGCATCCGCTTCACCACTGACCGGCCAACATTTCGATGCTGGCCGGTCAGTTGCGTTGACGCTGCCGGACGACGGGGATCAGCTGGGTTCCGTACGGCACGTGCTGGCCACGGTGACGACGGCTGCGGTCGATGCTGAAGGTGACCACGGTCAGCAGCACGCCGAGCGCGCTGAGCCCAACACCGATCCACACCGGGGCGAGATAACCGAGGCCCGCAGCGATGGCCACCCCGCCGAGGGCCGCGCCGAGGGCGTTGCCGACGTTGAGCGAGGAATGATTGAGCGCCGCCGCGAGCGACTGGCTTTCGTGCGCCACATCCATCAGCCGGGCCTGGATAGTCGGCGACAAAGCGGATGCCGCAGCGCCGATCAGAAACATCCCCACCAGCAGCCCGGCCAAGAACTGTGCTGACAAACCCAGGGTGACGAGCGCGAGGATGAGCACGCCGAACGCGATGTACATTGTGCGGCGCACGCTCCAGTCGGCCAGGGCTCCCCCGGCGAAGTTGCCCGCTGTCATGCCGAGGCCGACGACCACCAGGATGAGTGGCACTGCTGCTGCGGCTAACCCGGTGATCTCGATAACGAGGGGGGCCACATAGGTGTACACGGCGAACAGGCCGCCGAAGCCGATCGCGCCGATCGACAGGGTGATCCAGACCTGCAATTTGCCAAACGCCCGCAGCTCGGCGCGCATGGTGGCTTTCGGGTTGCCGGCCTGGAACGGCACGAAAACGGCGACGGCCACGAAGGTCAGCGCGAAAATAGCGGCGACGACGAGGTAGGCGACGCGCCATCCGCTCATCTGACCGATCCAGGTGATCGTGGGCACCCCGATGACGTTGGAGATGGTCAGACCGCCGAGCACGATCGCGATGCCGCGGGCCCGCTTACCCGGGCCCATCAGGTGGGCGGCAACGAGCGAGGCGATGCCGAAGTACGCGCCGTGCGGCAGCCCGGCCACGAAACGAGCGGCCAGCACGGTCTCAAAGGTGGGCAGCAGGGCCGACGCGATGGTGCCGAGGGTGAACGCGGTCAGCAGGCCAAGCAACAACTGTTTGCGCGGCCAGCGGGCTGCAGCCGCGGCGATCGTCGGCGCGCCGACGACGACACCGAGGGCGTAGGCCGAGATGAGCCAGCCCGCCTGCGCGTTGGCGGCATCCGGTGCGCTGGCGTAGAGTCCCGGCAGCAGGTCGGAGGCGAGGTTCGGCAGCAGACCCATGGCCACGAATTCGGTCGCACCGATACCGAATCCACCCAGAGCGAGCGCTAACAGGGCAAGACGAATTCGGGTCGACGACAGCTGCGTCGACCCGTCAGGAGTGAGGGGCATGCAATAAGCCTAAACCCCGGCTCGTTCGCGCGCCAGATTCAGTCAACCAGGGCGGTCTCGAGGCGCTCAAGCTTGCCGGTGAGCTCACCGGTGTGCCCTGGGCGGATATCGGCCTTCAGCACCAGCGATACGCGCGGCCCGAACGCGCCCACCGCCTCGGTCGCGGCCTTGATGACGGCAAAGACCTCGTCCCAGTCGCCCTCGATCGTGGTGAACATCGAATCGGTGTGATTGGGCAGGCCGGAGTCTCGCACGATACGCACGGCAGCAGCGACCGCGTCGTGCACCGATCCCTGCGAGTCGGCGGCGACGGACGGTGCAACGGAAAATGCGACGAGCATAGTGGCTCCCTAGAGGTGGTTGTTGGTGAAATTTTGGTTTCGATCAGCGGATGAGGGTTCGCCCCGCGCTGGTGTGAGTCGATACAGCGCCCACAGGGCCCAGCCGAGCAACACGAACTCGAGCAGGTTGCGCACGGTCAGCACGAGCACCATGACCGGATTGGCCCTGAGTACCCCGTCATACAGATAGGGGTAGACGAGCTGGGTGAGCGCGGCGAGCGTCAGACCGAGCAGCGCCGGCGTTCGCCAGGTTCGCCCGTTCACCGCCAGTCCCAGAATGATCGGCGCGGCCAGCCAACTGATGAACTGCGGCGAACCGACCTTGTTGACCGCGATCAGCGTCGCCGTCAACGCGAGCGTCAGCGGCGGTAGCACCGCGAAAGTGCACGTTCCCCGGCGCTGGGCGCGGACGCCGAGCAGCAACACTGCGACGGCGGCCAGGGCCAACAACGGGGTCATCAGAGCGCTCACTGCGGTGGTGCCAGCGCCGGCGACCTGAAACGTGAGAATCTCGTGGTCGTAATAGATGAAACTACCCGGCACGCCCAGTGCGGTCTGCCAGAGCCAGGGCACTGCGACGGGCGATTCAATCTGGATCCCCCGGCCCGCTTGTTCGGCCACGAAACTCAGCACGTGAATGCCGCTGCCGCGGCTCAGGCTGAGCGCTCCAGCCGCGGCGACGACCGCAGCGGTGACGGCGGCGGCAACGCCGACCATGCGCCACCGTCGTTTCGACGCCACGAACAGGGCGGCGAGCGCGGCGACCGGCCAGATCTTGATCCAGGTCGCGATCGTGAGCAGTGCCGTGCCCCAGAATGGGCGGCGGCGCAGCCATAGCAGGGCGACGATGCACAGCGGCACCGTGATCGCGTCAATTCGGGCGAGCGCAATGGGGCCGAGCAGCGCCAGAAAAGCCAGCCACCACCAGGCCACCGCGCGGTGCGAGCGAACGAGTACGACAAAGGCCCCGGCGTTCAACGCGGTCACGACCGCGAACCAGGTGGCAAGGTAGGCCGTACCTCCGAAAGCGAACGCGCTGACAATCGGCACGAGGGCGAGCAACGGATAGACGAAATTCTCCGTGATCCCGACGATGCGACCCGCAAACGCATTCTCAGCCCAGCCGCGGTAGACCACCTCGACGTCGCCGAGCGAATACCCCGGCCCGAACATGGCCAGAAGGATCAACACTACGTGCACAATCACGAAGGCCGACCACAACACGGTGAGCGGATGCCGCAGCACCGGCCGCGTGTGAGCGGCGCTGCGGGTCTCGTCGTGAATTCGCACGCTTCACCTTGGCACAACCGGCCGCGTCGTGTCCTGTTCTACCGGGCCACACGCTGACCGGGGTCGATTCCGTGGTCGAGCAGAGCGGCGACAGCCCGCGGTACGGCATCCGCTATGTCGAGGGCCGCGATCGGGCCGCCGGCTGAGGCGAGAATCGCAGCTTCGGCGTGTAGCAGGGCTGCGGTGGCGGCGAGCGGGGCGAGGGAGGCAGAATCCGTTTCGAGCTGGTCGGAATGGGTCGCCAGGAGCGCGCCGAGGATGCCGCCGAGCACGTCGCCAGACCCGGCCGTCGCCAGCCAGGCCGGCCCGATCGACACGGTCAGGCGGGCGCCAGACGGCGAGGCGATGTGGGTGACGGCACCCTTGAGCAGCACCGTCACGTCGAACAGGTAGGCGGCCCGAATAGCCCATTCCCCCGGGTGCTCGGCAATCTGCGAGGCCGAGCCAGGCTTGGTCTCATTCGCGAGCATCGTGGCCAGTTCGCCCGCGTGCGGGGTGATCACCGTCGGTCCGATGGCCCGCGAGACCAGGTCCAGGGCGCCAGCGTCGACGACGGTGGGCAGGCCCTCGGCGAAGGCTGCCGCCAGGGCGGCCGTGACGGTATCCGTTCGTGTGGATGCATTCATGCCGGAGCCGAGCAGCCAGGCTTGCACCCGACCGGACATGGTGACTATTTCGGGCCGGCGCTGGAGTACGAGGTTTGCAGCGCGGCGCGGACCGAGGTAGCGCACCATACCGAGCCCGGTGCGCACGGCGGCGTCAACGCCGAGCACCGCTGCCCCCGGGTATTCCTTGGAACCGGTGCGCACGCCGAGCACGCCGCGCGAGTATTTGTCGTCACCGGCCTGGGGCCGCGAGATCCAGTCGCGGGCTTGTTCGGCCTCCCATTCGAGCCAGCCGCGCCGTTTCACCATGCCTCCACGATAGGTCGTTTTCGATCTGCGCGCGGATCCGCCTCCGCCTTTTCGAGTGCGCCCGTGCCCCAGGCCGGGATGGTGGTTTAGTCGCGGCGGGTAGCGTCTTGCACTTCGCCGACCAGCTCCTCGATGATGTCCTCCAGAAAGAGCACCCCGGTGGTCTCGCCCTCGGCGGTGAACGACCGCGCAAGGTGCGCTCCCGAACGACGCATGGTGGCGAGGGCATCTTCGAGGTCGGTGTCTTCGAAGATCGAAATCAAGGTACGGATGCGCTTGGCGGGGATCGCTCCCGCGTAGCTGTCGGGCTCAGCCAGCGTTGCGGCACCGGCCGAGGCCGACGGCACGTCGAGGTCGAGCACGTCTTTCAGGTGCACGTAGCCGGTGAGGTAGCCTTCAGCATCGATGAGCACGTAGCGGGAGAAGCCGTGGCGGGTCACGGCTTTCTCGACGTCGGCCGGCGTGGCCGACTCCGGCAGGCTGACCAGCTTGCCGAGGCCGACGGCCACGTCGCGCACTTTGAGGTTGGTGAACTCGAACGCTGCGCTGAGCGCGCCGGTTCCGTCGCTGAGAACCCCCTCGCGGGTGGACTGGGTAACGATCGTCGCCACTTCGTCCAGGGTGTACGCGCTCGTCGCCTCGCTCTTGGGTTGCACCCCGAACAGGCGCAATACTCCGTTGGCGCAGGCGTTGAGGGTGACGATCAGCGGCTTGAAAACGCGGGCGACGAACACCAACGGCGGCGCGAGCAGCAGCACAGCGCGGTCCGGCACCGAAAATGACAGGTTCTTAGGAACCATCTCACCGAACACGACGTGCAGGTACGAAACCACGAGCAGCGCCACAATGAACGCGATCGTGCCGGTGTAGGCGTCCGGCAAGCCGGTCAGACCCAGCGGCACCTCGAGCAGATGGTGGATCGCCGGCTCTGAGACGTTCAGAATGAGCAGCGAGCACACTGTGATCCCCAGCTGGGACGTGGCGAGCATGAGCGTCGCGTGTTCCATCGCCCACAGCGCAGTTTTGGCGCTGCGCTTTCCGGCCTCGGCGAGCGGTTCGATCTGCGAGCGACGGGCCGAGATCACGGCGAATTCCGCTCCGACGAAGAACGCGTTGGCGGCAAGCAGTACGACCAACCAGGCAAGTCCGGCCCAGTCGCTCATTTGTCGCCCACATTCTTTCGATCGGACTTGGTCTCAACAGCCGATACGGGTTTGGGCACGGCCTCTGGAGTGAAGCGCAGCCGGTCGATCCGGCGCCCCTCCAGCCGCTCAACGGTGAGGAAGCCGCCGCGCAACGGTACCCGATCACCGATCACGGGCAGGCGGCCCAGCTCACTCATGACAAAACCGGCCACGGTCTCATAGGGGCCTTGCTCCGGCACGACGACGCTCGTGCGTTCCAGCAGTTCATCGGGCCGCAGCATGCCGGGAAAGGTCAGTGAGTCGGGAGAGCGCACGACGCCCGCGCGGGCCCGGTCGTGCTCGTCGGCCACCTCGCCGACCAATTCCTCGACCAGGTCCTCGAGGGTGACGACGCCGCCGGTTCCGCCGTACTCGTCGACGACAATGGCCATCTGGTAGCCGCGGGCGCGCAGCTCGCCGAGCAGGTCGTCGAGCTTCATGGTTTCGGGTACACGCACCGGGTCGGTCTGTAGGGCCGACACCGGAACATCCGCTCGGCGCGTGCGCGGCACAGCCACCGCCTGCTTGACGTGCACGATGCCCACGACGTCGTCGACGCTCTCGTCGAAGACGGGAAAGCGCGAATAACCGGTGGAACGAGTGAGGTCGATGACCGCCTGCGCCGAATCGGTGCGGTGGATGCTCGCCACGCGCGGACGCGGTGTCATAACGTCGGATGCCGTATGCCCGGAGAACAGCAGCGTGCGGTGCAGCAACGTGGCGGTATCTTTTTCAAGCAGTCCGGCGCTGGCCGAACGGCGCACGAGTGAGGAGAGTTCCTCGGCTGTGCGGGCGCCAGAAAGCTCTTCCTTCGGTTCGATGCCGACAGAGCGCAGCAGACCGTTGGCGCTGTTATTGAGCACCAGCACCGCCGGTTTGAAAACGGTCGTGAACACGGTCTGGAACGGAAGCACCAGGCGTGCGGTCTGAATGGGCAGGGCCAGCGCGAAGTTCTTCGGCACCAGCTCACCGATGACCATCGACACGAGGGTCGCCGTCAAGATGGCGATCGTGGCGCCGAACACCGGCACAAGATCGACGGGCAGGCCGATCGAGGTGAGCGGGCCGCGCAGCAGTGACGACAGGGCCGGTTCGATTGTGTAGCCGGTGAGCAGGGTGGTCAAGGTGATACCCAGCTGCGCGCTCGACAGGTGCGTCGAGGTGATTTTCAGAGCGGAGATGGTCAGGGCGAGGCGGGTCTCCCCGCGATCGCGGCGCGCTTCGAGGTCGGCGCGGTCGAGATTCACCAGGGCGAACTCACTGGCAACGAAAAGGCCCGTTCCGACGGTGAGGATGAGGCCGACTCCGAGCATGACCAGCTCAGACAAGGATCTCACCGCCAGCGACTACGGGCGAGGGTTTGTGGGACGAGGGTTCAGCGGTGGGAGGGTCATCCATTATTCAGATGAGTATACCGGAGCACCTGCCCGCGCGCCCGGCAGCCAGCGGATACTGCACCCGCGAAAGACCGCCAGCACTACCAGGACACCGGCAGCGCCTTACCCTCCTCGTAGCCGGCGGCCGATTGAATACCCACGAGCGCTTTCTCGTGAAAGTCCGCGACAGTGGTGGCGCCGGCGTAGGTGAATGAGGAGCGCACCCCCGAGGTGATCATGTCGAGCAGGTCTTCGATCGACGGGCGCAGCGGATCGAGGTAGATTTTCGAGCTCGAGATTCCCTCGGCGAACAGGGTCTTGCGGGCGAGGTCGTAGGCGTCGAGGCGCTCGAACCGCGCCTGAACGGCCTTGGTCGACGCCATTCCCCAGCTTTCCTTGTAGACCGCGCCGCTGGCATCCACATTCAGCGTGCCGGGCGCTTCGGTGGTTCCAGCGAACCAGGAACCGATCATGACGGATGCCGCTCCAGCGGCCAGCGCCAGGGCCACGTCGCGCGGGTAGCGCACCCCGCCGTCTGCCCAGACGTGAGCGCCGAGCTCACGCGCGGCGGTGGCCGTTTCGAGCACGGCCGAGAACTGGGGCCGGCCGACGGCGGTCATCATGCGGGTGGTGCACATCGCCCCGGGACCCACTCCGACCTTCACGATGGTCGCGCCAGCGCCGACCAGATCACGCACGGCGTCCTGAGTCACGACGTTGCCGGCCACGATCGGCAGCCCGAGGTTCAGGTCGGCGACGATGCCGATCGCTCTCAACATGCCATCCTGATGGCCGTGCGCGGTGTCGATCACCAGAATGTCTACGCCGGCGGCGGCAAGCGCGCGAGCCTTCGCCGCAACGTCACCGTTGATACCGATCGCCGCTGCGACCTTGAGCCGTCCGTGTGCGTCGAGTGCGGGCTGGTAGAGCGTGGAGCGCAGGGCGCTCTTGCGACTGAGGGTTCCGATCACGACGCCATGGTGCAGTACCGGAGCGAAGTCGATGTCGGCCTCGGTCATCAGGTCGAAAGCGCGGCGCGGTCCGTCCACGTCATCGGCGTCGATCGCGGTCAGTTCACCGTGCAGCAGGTCACCCAGGCGAGCGTCGGGCAGGGCTGTCGCCAGCCGGCTGGCGACGATGCAGCCGAGGTAGTCACCATCAGCGGAATGGATCACAATTCCCTGTCCGGGAACGGCCGGAACTTGCCGACGGGCGAGCTCGACGGTGTCGTCGGGGGCGAATACGAACGGCGTGTCGAAACGAACCGACTGGTCTTTCACCCAACGGATGGCCGCATCCAAATCTTGCAGGTGCATGTCCTGCGGCAGCACCCCGAGCCCGCCACGTCGGGCGAGCGAGGCCGCCAGGCGTGGCCCAGTGACCGAGTTCATGTTCGCCGACACGATGGGTATCGTGGCGCCAGTGCCGTCACTCGGGGCCAGCGAGACATCTAAACGGCTGGTGACGGTCGATTGGCCGGGCACCAGGAACACGTCGGAGTAGGTCAAATCGTGACTGGGTGTCGTTCCATAGAACTGCATACCAAGAACGCTAGCCGCTCAGAGGAGTGTTTATGGCGGCGCGGGATGGGATTAGGCTAGACGGGCAGACTGACCTGGCGGTCAAGATCGTCAGCGACAGGCTCAATGAAAGCGCAGATTGACCCGGCGATTGAACCCGCCGAGGGCATCCAAATTCAAAGCAGAGAGTGGGCGATCCCACGGTGTCAGGCCAGGTAACCGGTGGAGCTTCCGACGAGACAACGTCGGGCGAATTCGGAGCAAATGAGTGGCTCGTTGACGAATTGTACGAACGCTACTTGATCGACAAGAAGTTAGTGGATGAATCGTGGTGGCCGGTGCTCGAGAGCTACCACCAGACCGCGAACACCCCGGCATCCGCCTCTGCGGCACCGCAGGCCACCGCTCCGGCAGCTCCGGCAACTCCGGCGCCAGCCGTAACGGCGCCAGCAGCAGCTCCGGTCGTGGCCGCCGCGCCGGTCGCGCAGACCGCTCCCGGAGCCCCGGCTCCGGCTCCGGTGACCGAGAACCAGCCGACGGCACGCACCACCTCGAGTGCGCCCAAACCGGCCCCCGTTCCCGCTGACGCCCCCGTAACGAGCCCGCAGGCCATCATCGTCGATGCCTCCGAGCCGGTCAAACAAGATCAGGTCTCGCCGCTGCGCGGCATGGCGAAGTCACTCGCGACCAACATGGTCACCAGCCTGACCGTGCCGACGGCTACCAGCGTGCGCACCATTCCGGCCAAGCTGCTCATCGACAACCGCATCGTCATGAACAACCACATGAAGCGGGCTCGTGGTGGCAAGGTCTCCTTCACCCACCTGATCGGTTGGGCGCTCATTCGCGCGCTCAAGATGTTCCCCAGCCAGAACGTCTACTACGACGAGGTCGACGGCAAGCCTTCGGTCGTCGCTCCCGCCCACGTCGGCATGGGACTGGCCATCGACATGCCCAAGCCCGACGGCACCCGCGCCCTGCTCGTCCCGGCGATCAAGCGTGCCGACACGATGACCTTCGGCGAGTACCTCGCCGCCTACGAAGACCTGGTCACGCGTGCACGTAAGAACAAGCTCACCGCCGATGACTTCGCCGGAGCGACCCTGTCGCTGACCAACCCCGGCGGCATCGGCACGGTTCACTCGGTGCCCCGCCTCATGAAGGGCCAGGGCTGCATCATCGGCGCCGGCGCCCTCGACTACCCGGCCGAATTCCAGGGTTCGAGCGTCAAGACCCTCACCGGCCTGGCCATCTCCAAGACCATCACCCTCACCAGCACCTACGACCACCGGGTTATCCAGGGCGCCGGTTCGGGCGAGTTCCTCAAGATTGTGCATG
Source organism: Cryobacterium sp. Y29 (assembly GCF_002929825.1). Taxonomy (GTDB): domain Bacteria; phylum Actinomycetota; class Actinomycetes; order Actinomycetales; family Microbacteriaceae; genus Cryobacterium. The sequence goes on along the minus strand of NZ_PJJN01000028.1, from coordinate 35,721 downwards.
AGCTTCTGATCGGCCAGCACAACTTCTACGAAGAAATCTTCTCAGCGCTGCGCATTCCATACGACCCGATCCACTGGGCACCGGACATTAGCGTCGACCTCACGAGCGCCGTCGACAAGACCGCACGCGTGCAGGAACTGATCAACTCGTTCCGCGTGCGCGGCCACCTGATGGCCGACATCGACCCGCTGGAGTACTCGCAGCGCAGTCACCCCGACCTCGATATCGCCACCCACGGGCTTACCTTCTGGGACCTCGACCGTTCCTTCGTGACCGGCGGTTTCGGTTCGCAGCGCCAAATGCTGCTGCGCGACATTTTGGGAGTCCTGCGCGACTCGTACTGCCGCACCACCGGCATCGAGTACATGCACATTCAAGACCCAGCCCAACGCAAGTGGGTGCAGGAAAAAATAGAGAAGTCGTATGTCAAGCCCACGCACCACGAGCAGATGCGAATTCTGGCCAAGCTCAACGAGGCCGAGGCTTTCGAAACGTTCCTGCAGACCAAGTACGTCGGCCAGAAACGCTTCAGCCTCGAGGGCGGCGAGTGCACCATTCCGCTGCTCGACACTATTCTGCAGGGCGCTGCCGAGCAGGGCCTCGACGAGGTCGCGATCGGCATGGCTCACCGCGGCCGCCTGAACGTGCTCACCAACATTGCCGGCAAGACCTATGGCGAAATCTTCCGCGAGTTCGAGGGAACGCAAGACCCGCGCACCGTGCACGGTTCCGGGGACGTGAAGTATCACCTCGGCACCATGGGCTTGTTCCGCGGTGAGGACGGCGCCGAGATTCCGGTCTCGCTGGCCGCCAACCCGTCGCACCTCGAGGCCGGCGACGGCGTGCTCGAGGGCATCGTGCGGGCCAAGCAGGACCGCAAGCCGATCGGCACCTTCTCCACCCTGCCCATCCTCATTCACGGTGACGCCGCGATGGCCGGCCAGGGCGTTGTGCTCGAAACCCTGCAGATGTCCCAGCTGCGCGGCTACCGCACCGGCGGCACCGTGCACATCGTGGTCAACAACCAGCTCGGTTTCACGACCCTGCCGCAGGATGCCCGCACCAGCGTCTACGCCACCGACGTCGCCAAGACCATTCAGGCGCCTATCTTCCACGTCAACGGGGACGACCCCGAGGCGGTGGTGCGTGCTGGCGAGCTCGCGTTCGCCTACCGCCAGGAGTTCAAGAAGGATGTCGTCGTCGACCTCATCTGCTACCGCCGTCGTGGACACAACGAGGGCGACGACCCCTCGATGACCCAGCCGCTGATGTACAACCTGGTCGAGGCCAAGCGCAGCGTGCGCAAGCTCTATACCGAGGCGCTCGTCGGCCGTGGCGATATCACCGTGGAGGAATACGAAGCAGCCCACCGCGACTTCCAGGATCGCCTCGAACGTGCATTCCTGGAAACGCACGCCGCGCAGACCGCGTCGATTCCGATCATCACCCCGGAGATGGCCGCCACCGCGAAGGCCGAAGCTGAGGCACAGGAACGCGAGGACGCCGCTGGCGAGCCAGAGACGACCGGCGTTCCCGAAAGTGTCATCCAGCTCATCGGTGACGCGTTCAACAACAAGCCGGTCGGTTTCACGGTGCACAATAAGCTGCAGCAGCTGTTGCAGAAGCGTCTCGACATGAGCCGCAACGGCAACATCGACTGGAGCTTCGGCGAGTTGCTCGCGCTGGGTTCGCTGCTGGTCGAGGGCACCCCGGTGCGTTTCGCCGGACAGGATAGCCGCCGCGGCACGTTCGTGCAGCGTCACGCCGTTCTGCACGACCGGGTGAACGGCCAGGAATGGCTGCCACTGGCCAACCTGAAGGACAACCAGGCGCGGTTCTGGATCTACGACTCCCTGCTGAGCGAATACGCCGCCATGGGCTTCGAGTACGGCTACTCGGTGGAACGCGCCGACGCTCTTGTGCTCTGGGAAGCCCAATTCGGTGACTTCGCCAATGGGGCGCAGACCATCATCGATCAGTTCGTCTCCTCGGCCGAGCAGAAGTGGGGGCAGCGGTCATCTGTTGTGTTGCTGCTGCCGCACGGCTACGAGGGCCAGGGGCCTGACCACTCGTCGGCTCGCATCGAACGGTTCCTGCAGCTGTGTGCCGAGGAGAACATGACCGTGGCACGCCCGTCGACGCCCGCGTCATACTTTCACCTGCTGCGTCGCCAGGCGTACATGCGTCCGCGTCGCCCGTTGATCGTGTTCACGCCCAAGTCGATGCTGCGGCTGCGCGGCGCGACGAGCGCCGTGGCCGAGCTGACCAGTGGCAAGTTCGAGGCGGTCATCGATGACGCCCGTATTGCCGACAAGAGCGCCGTCAAGCGCGTCTTGTTCATGGCCGGGAAGATCTACTACGACCTGCTGAACGAGCTCGAGAAGAACCCGAACCCGGCGATCGCCCTCGTGCGCGTTGAGCAGTACTACCCGCTGCCCGCCGTGGAGCTGAAGGACGTAGCCGCCCAGTACCCCAACGCCGAGCTGGCTTGGGTGCAGGACGAGCCAGAGAACCAGGGTGCCTGGCCGTTCTTCTACCTGGAGACCAGCAAGCTCGGCCCGCGCGCCATGCTCTTGTTCTCCCGTCCGGCGTCGGCGTCCCCAGCGGCGGGATCGGCCAAGCGCCACGCAATCGAGCAGGCCAAACTGCAGCGCGACGCTTTGACCCTGTAAGGGTCACAGCGAGGCTCTAACAATGGGGGTGGCGAGAGTCACCCCCATTGGCGTGTCCGCGGCGACTGGATGCGTGGGCCGGCGGGGTTGTGCGAGCGGGCACGGGGCATCGGTTCGTTCCCGCCGTGGTGCCGATACCGGCGTGTTGCCAGAGTGCGCCGACGGTTCTAGGCTCAGGGCAACCCGAGGAGAGACCATGCCCGTTCGCACTGTGAACCAGCTCGGGGAGCCGTGCTGGATCGACCTGATGACAAGCGACCCGGCCCGGTCGATCAAGTTCTACACCGAACTGCTCGGCTGGCGAGCCGTCGACACCGGGTCGGGAAGCGGCCGCTATACGATGTTCTTCCACGGCGACGCCGCCATCGCTGGTCTCACTGCCCAGGAGCGCGGAAACCGTGACTTCTGGACCACCTATCTCGCGATCGATAGCGTCGACGAAACCGTGCGCGCCGCGAGGTCCGCGGGCGCTAGCGTGCTCGTGCTCCCGCAGACTGTCGGGGACCAGGGGCGGCTGGCTGTACTGACCGACCCGGCGGGAGCGGCCGTCGGTGTGTGGCAAGCCGACGGCCATCGAGGGTTTCACGTCGACAACGAGATCGGGACGCCGGTTTGGCACGAGCTGATCACCCGGGATTTCAACGCAACGATCGCCTTCTACGAGGAGGTGTTCGGCTGGACGCCGCTTCCGTTGAGCGACACCGCCGATTTTCGCTACAGCACCTTCGGCCACGACGAATCCATGACCGGAGGGGTGTACGACGCCGCTGCCATGCTGCCAGCCGGGGTGCCGGCATATTGGCAGGTGTACCTGGGCGTCGCCGATGTGTGGGCATCCGCGAAGAAGGTGAGTGAAATCGGTGGCAGAGTGCTGAGAGAACCGTGGGATTCCGACTTCGGAACCTTCGCTCAGGTAACGGATGCGACGGGCGCCGCGTTCCTGCTCGGGCAGGTCGAAGCGTCCTCGCAACCTCCGACTAGTGTGAGGCTTGCAGGGAGCGCAGCTTGAGCAAAACCTGGTCGCGCAGGTCTTCGGGCGCGGTCTCCTTACACGCGCGCTGCATGACCTCGGTCAGGGTGCGGCCAACAAGATGCTCGCTGCTGCAGTCGGGGCAACTGGCGAGATGCTCCCGAATGTCGGCCGCATCATTCTTGCGAAGTTCGTTGTGCAGGTATTCCTCGAGTTCGGCCTTGGCCTTCTCGCAACCACAATCGGTCATTTTTCTGTGCTCCTGGATGTTTTCTGGTCCTGCTCCATGCCCAGCCCGCGTTCGGCCGCGTAGCCGGCCAACAGCTCGCGCAGGAGTCGCCGGCCACGGTGCAGGCGACTCATTACGGTGCCGATGGGGGTCTTCATGATTTCGGCGATCTCCTGGTAGGAGAACCCTTCGACGTCGGCGAAGTACACGGCGAGTCTGAAGTCTTCGGGAATTGACTGCAGGGCGTCTTTGACGGCGCTGTCCGGCAGGTGGTCGATGGCCTCGGCCTCGGCCGAACGCCCCGACATGGCGGTGGTTGATTCGGCGCCGCCGAGCTGCCAGTCTTCCAACTCATCAATCGTGCCCTGGTACGGCTCGCGCTGCTTCTTGCGGTAGGCATTGATGAAGGTGTTGGTGAGAATGCGGTACAGCCACGCTTTGAGGTTGGTGCCCTGCTCGTACTGTGCGAAGGCGGCGAAAGCCTTCACGAAGGTTTCCTGCACGAGATCCTGCGCATCCGACGGGTTGCGTGTCATTCGCATGGCCGCCGCGTACAGCTGGTCGAGAAAAGGCAACGCCTGTTCCTCGAACAAGCCGCGGGTCTGCTCGCGCAGTTCCGCCTTGGTCGGGGAAAGTGTCGTGAATTCTGTGTCGCTGCTCGAAAGGTCTCCCGAGTTCGCGGGCGTGTCTGAAGTCATTACCCCTGATTCTAAGCCGTTACCCACGGCCAGGGCTCGCTCCAGCAGCATTGACACCGTCATGCATCTCCCTCAGATTGTTATCACCGACTATCCTGATAACCGATGCTGATCTCGAGATATTCCAAGCCGGAGTTCGATCCGTACGGCGATAATTCACCGACCGAGGAAAATGCCTGGTGGCCGGCGCCGAACACGGACGTGCCCCTGCAAGCTGTGCTGGCCCTGCCGGGCTCGAAGTCGTTGACCAACCGGGAGCTCGTCGCATCCGCTTTGGCCAGCGAACCGTCCCTGCTCCGGTCGCCGCTGCATTCCCGCGACAGCGATCTCATGGTCGCCGCGCTGCGCCAGCTGGGCACCACGATCGAGGCGGTGACCGGCGCGGGTGCGTTCGGCTCCGACCTGTTGGTGACCCCGCCCGAGGAACTGCTCGGTTCCACCACGATCGACTGCGGCCTGGCCGGAACCGTTATGCGTTTTCTGCCGCCGCTGGCTGCCCTCGCCCTCGGCCCGACGACGTTCGACGGCGATGTCGGTGCTCGCCGCCGCCCCATGGGTCCGATCATCGGTGCGCTGCGCGACCTCGGCGGCGATATCAACGACGATGGCAAGCGCGCCTTGCCCTTCACCGTTCACGGCCGCGGAGCGGTGACTGGCGGCGCCACGACCATCGACGCGGGCACGTCCAGCCAGTTCGTCTCCGGCCTGCTGCTGGCCGGCGCACGTTTCGAGCACGGACTACACCTCACACACTCCGGCGAACGACTGCCCAGCCTGCCGCACATCGAGATGACCATCGAGGTGCTGCGCGCTCGCGGAGTCATCGTGGCCACGCCGAACGTCGGCGAATGGATCATCGAACCCGGTCTCCTCGCGGGTCGTGCGGTCGATATCGAACCCGATCTTTCCAACGCCGCGCCGTTCCTCTGCGCCGCGCTCGTGGCCGGGGGCAGCGTCAGCATCACCGGCTGGCCACAGACGACCACTCAGGTAGGCGCCGACCTCGAGCAGCTCCTGCCGCTGTTCGGCGCGACCGTCACCCACGTGGGCGACCGCCTCACCGTAACCGGCGGCGAGCGCATTCTCGGTGTCAACCTGGACCTTTCGACCGGCGGCGAGCTCGCCTGCACCCTCGTCGCCCTCGCTGCCCTCGCCGAAACGCCGAGCACGATCACTGGAATCGGGCACATTCGCAACCACGAGACCGACCGTCTCGCTGCGCTGGCCACCGAGATCAACCGACTCGGAGGCCAGGTCACGGAGCTGCCCGACGGCCTGCAGATCGAGCCGGCCCCCCTGCACGGCGGCCAGTGGCTCAGTTACGACGACCACCGGATGGCCACGGCCGGAGCACTGATCGGCCTCGCCGTACCCGGCGTTGACGTGGAGAACATCGGCACGACCGCGAAAACCCTCCCCCAGTTTCCGCAGCTCTGGCATGCGATGATCACCGAAGCGGCGCTGTAGATGGCGGTGGCGGGCGATGCGACTTTGCCGGGCGATGGCGAGGATCGCGATCGGCTCAGCGCTCATGTCGTCGCCGACGCACCGTCCACGGACGACACCCAATACGCCGACCTCGCCGGTGATCCTGGCGACACCTGGTGGGCCTCTGCCGACGACGACGAGCCTGAGTTCGACGAGTCGAACGTGCACGTGCGTCCCGGCCGCAAGGGCAGTAAACCCCGCTCCAAAACCCGGCCGAGCCATGAGGACGCCCTGACCGGCCGCATCCTCTCGGTCGACCGCGGCCGTTATACGGTCATGCTCGATGAAAACCTGCCGACCGAGCGGCGCATCACAACCGCCAGGGCCAGTGAACTGCGCAAGAAGGCCGTCGTCAACGGTGACCGGGTCGACATCGTCGGCGACACGACCGGGGCGGAGGGCAGCCTGGCCCGTATCGTGCGCATCGTGCCGCGCGACACACTGCTGCGGCGAAGCGCCGACGACACGGACGCCGTCGAGCGTGTGATCGTGGCCAATGCCGACCAGATGCTGATCGTGGTCGCTGCGGCCAACCCGGAGCCACGCATCCGCTTGGTGGATCGGTACCTGGTCGCGGCCTACGACGCCGGTGTGAAGCCCATCCTGTGCATCACCAAGACCGACCTCGCCGACCCCGCCGTATTCCTGGCCAATTTCGCCGGCCTCGACCTGCCCGTGTTCCAAAGCGGCGAGGGCGGCATGCCGATCGAAGCGATCACGGCGGCACTGGTCGGTCACGACACCGTCTTCGTCGGGCACTCCGGAGTGGGCAAGTCCACGCTGGTGAACGCGCTCGTGCCGGGCACCAACCGGGCCATCGGCGTCGTCAACACCGTCACCGGGCGTGGCCGCCACACCTCGTCGTCGACCGTGTCGCTGCGCCTTCAAACGGATGCCGGCCGCGGCTGGGTCATCGACACTCCCGGTGTGCGATCCTTCGGCCTCGGGCACATCAACACCGACAACATTCTGAAGGCCTTCACCGATCTCGCGACGATCGCAGAGCGCTGCCCGCGCGGCTGCACGCACTTACCCGACTCGCCGGACTGCGTCATCATCGAGGCCGTCGAGGCTGATGAACTCGGCGAGACCGGCCGGGTGCGCCTGGACTCCCTGCAGCGCCTTCTCGCCACCTTTGCGCCCGCGCGCGGAGCCCGTGTCCCCTGACGCAGTTACGATGGACGGATGACGGATCTAGCGCGCCTTGCAGTCGGCGATACAGCCCCCCAGTTCACCCTGACTGATCAGGATGGGGCATCCGTTTCGCTGGCCGACTTTTCGGGCAGCAGGGTCGTCGTGTATTTTTACCCGGCCGCGATGAGCCCCGGCTGCACGACCCAGGCCTGCGACTTTCGCGACAACCTCGGCTCGCTCAAATCGGCCGGCTACCAGGTACTCGGACTGTCGAAAGATGCTCCGGCCAAACTGAAGAAGTTTCAAGAGCACGACGCCGTGAACTTTCCCTTGCTCAGCGACACCGACCTCGCTGTGCACCGTGCCTACGGCGCCTACGGCGAGAAGAATCTGTACGGCAAGATCGTGACCGGTGTGCTGCGGTCGACGCTCGTGCTCGATGAGGCCGGAATCATCACCCACGCCCTCTACAACGTCAAGGCCACCGGCCACGTCGCGAGCCTGCGTAAGAAGCTCGGTATCGACGCCTAGGTTCGCACTTGATCGGGTCTTCACGGCCCGCACAGCGCCGCTTAGTCGGCTTCGGGTTCGGGTTCGTGGCTGGTCGCAGCAACGACACGCGGAGTGAACACCAAAACGAGCACGATGATGGACGGCAGCAGCAGCGCCCAGCCGACGTCAGGCCGAGCGTAGATCCCCTGAAAACAACCGATCGCGATCATGACCTGCACGAGCTGCCACGTGAGGGCACCGCCGCGAATCCACGGACGCCGACGGAGAGCACCGACGGTAATCGCACTGACCCACACGGCAGCGACCACGATGAGGGCCAACAGGGCGAGCGCGGCTCCCACCGAGGTCGGGGTGGCAATGACCAGTTCGAGCACCCACCAGGCGCTGAAGAACCACAGGGCGAGCGCTTCCAGGGCGAGGAACGCGATCAGCACCCCCAACAGGGGGGCACGACGAAGAGCCCGGAGGTCGATCCAGGCTGGGCGCCCTGCACCAGAGCCGCTGTTCACAGCGAAAAACCATACGAAACTATTGATTTGATACCTCTATTATGGGACGATATTGAAGGCTTGGTTGACGCTCACAGGGACGTGGGCGATTTCAACGCGGTTATCGCGCAGATCCCACATTCCTGCAACCGGCCATCACCCCCTGCAACTCTGGCCAATCGGCCGTGCACCCATGTAACAAAAGGAGCATCCCTATGGACTGGCGCGATAAAGCTGCCTGCCTCACCGCCGACCCGGAACTTTTCTTCCCGGTCGGCAACACTGGACCCGCGGTGGACCAGATCGAGAAGGCAAAGTCGGTGTGCGCACGGTGCAACGTCACCGAGGTGTGCCTCCAGTACGCACTTGAAACCGGCCAGGACTCGGGAGTCTGGGGCGGTCTGAGCGAAGACGAACGCCGCGCGCTCAAGCGTCGCGCAGCACGCGCCCGCCGAGCTTCCTAGCGAGCCAGCACAACCACAGAACGCGAGCCCGCGGCCATCCGGTATCCCCGGCGGCCGTTGGCTCGTTTTTTTGTACCCGCCAGCGGACCTCGCGACCGCGCGAAACCGCACCCGCTCGACGGCCCACCTTATGGCCGCGGGCCAAGTCTATAAACTGGGCCCGCGCCTCGGGCCCAGGCCCCGTCCAAAAGGAAGCGGGGGCTAGCCTTCCTTCATGAAACGCAGGGGGATCTCGATCGTCACCTCGGTGCCGCTACCCATCATGGTGTGCCAGTCGATCGTGCCGCCGAGTTCACCCTGTATGAGTGTGCGTACAATCTGCGTGCCGAGGCCAGAGCCCACCTTGCCTTCCGGCAGGCCGACACCGGTGTCGCGGACCATGACGGTGAGTGTCTCGTCGCTGCGCTGCGCCTCGATCGACACTTCACCCTCACGCCCGGCGAGGCCGTGCTCGACCGCGTTGGTGACCAGCTCCGTCAGCACGAGCGCGAGCGGCGTCGCATAAGCGCTCGGCAAGGTACCGAAGCTGCCGAAGGATTTCGGGTGCACTGTCGTGTTGTGAGCGGATGCCACCTCTACCGTCAACAGCAACACCCGTTCGAAGACAGCGTCGAAGTCGACGATCTGGCTGAGCCCCTCCGACAGGGTGTCGTGCACAACAGCGATGGCGGCAACCCGCCGCATCGCCTGGGTCAGTGCCTCGCGCGCCCGGTCGGACTGGGTGCGCCTCGCCTGGATGCGCAGCAGGGAGGCCACGGTTTGCAGATTGTTCTTGACCCGATGGTGAATCTCCCGGATGGTCGCATCCTTGGTGATCAACTCACGTTCCTGGTGGCGCAACTCGCTGACGTCACGGGACAAGATGATCGCACCAACGCGTTCTCCGCGGTTGCGAATGGGAATCGCGCGTAGCGACACCGTCACCCCACGCGCCTCGATATCGGTGCGCCACGGCGCCCGCCCGGTGACGATCAGGGGCAGGGACTCGTCGACGACGGCAGTGCCGGTGAGCAGGCTCGTGGTGACCTCGGCGAGGGACTCCCCCTCGAGCTCTTCGGCGAAACCCATACGGTTGAATGCGGAAAGCGCATTCGGGCTGGCAAAGGTGGTCAGGCCGTCGACGTCAAGGCGTAGCAGGCCGTCCGAAGCGCGCGGCGCGCCGCGGCGCGGTCCGGTTGGGGCCCCGAGATCGGGAAAGTCGCCGGAGGCGATCATGGCGAAGAGGTCGTTCGCGCAGTCGTTGAAGGTCAACTCCTGACGACTCGGCGTGCGCGCCTCACTCAGGTTGGTGTGACGGGTGAGCACCGCCACCGGGACATTGGTCACCTCGGATCCGCTCGTGCTCAGTCGCCGCAATACCGGGATGGCCCGCACGCGGGTGGGAGTCTCCTCGAACCAGGCAGGGGCATCGCGGTCGACGATCTTCGCAGCCTCGAACGCTTCAGTGACCTGGTTGCGCCACTCCGCTTTGATGTGCTGGCCCACGAAGTCCCGATAGAACAGGGTGGCCGCGCTTGATGGGCGCGCGTGCGCTACCGCAACGAAACTGTCGGAGGTCGTCGGAACCCACACGACGATATCCGCGAATGCGAGGTCGGCCAGCAGCTGGCCGTCCGCGACCAGCATATGCAGCCAGTCCACGTCTTCCGCGCTGCTGCGGCCCTGGGCAAGTACGAGATCACTGAGCGTCGACACTCTCCATAGCCTAGGTGTATCTGTGGGTTCACCTCGCCGTAACCTCACATGACCGGGGCTGCCTTTCGTCCGCGCCACGTGACACGCCGCGGCTTGCGCTGCGATTCCGTGGCAGGCAGAACGATCAGGTCCTCCAGAACAAAACGACGGATGCTCACGCGCGCCGCAGACTTCGGGCTCGCGTCCCGCAGTGTGCGGCCCGTCAATACCGCCGCGTCCAGGGCACCTTGGTCGTGCGGCACCAGAATCGATGATTCGATGCCGCCGAAACGCAACAGCATTGCCGTGACCTGCGCCCGCGGATTCAGCCCGACAGCACTCGCCCGCACCTGATTCATCACGACGCTGACCGTACTGGTGCCGATCACCTCGGTGAGATCGCTCCAGGCACGAAGAAACCGGGCCATCCCCACCGGGTCCGCCAGCCCACAGGCGACGACGTGATCGGCCACGCGCAGGGCAGTGACGGTGGCGGCATTCCGCCTTGGCGCCAACACGTCACTGGTCAGTTCTTCATCGCTCTCCAGACTGAACCCGGTATCGACCACCACGTAGTCCACCCAGTGGCGTAACGCGTCAATGGTGCGGGTGACCCGTTCGGTCGACAGTTCCGGCCAGCGCGACGGCCTGCCGAGGCCGGTGAGCACCCAGAAAGCACCCTTGGGCGAGTTGTAGCGTTGCGCGATACGTTCAAGCTCCGATTGGTTGAGACTGTCACTGCCGGCCAGTCGGCAGGCGGCAGCGAAACCGGGTGCTTCGTCGAGCATGCCCAGGCTCGGGGCGATCGAGGCGCTGTAGGTATCAACGTCGGCCAACACGACGGTGTGACCAGCTGCCGCGATTTCTGCCGCGATGTTAATGGCCAGCGTTGTGCGCCCCGGGGCGCCGCATGGACCCCAGACCGCGATCACCGAGCCGGTGTTGAGCGCGCCGCCGGTGAAATGCCGTTCCCCCACCCGCAACGGCACGACAACGCCCGACACAAGCAGATCTTCGATCTCCGACCAGTCGCAGGGTATCGCGACCGTTTCGTACAGGCCGAGCGTGCCCGCGTGCCGCCGCTCCTGTTCGGTTGCGGTCAGGGCGACGACCCGGATGCCGCGCTCGTCGCACGCGGCGATCAGCTGCCCGGTCAGGGACTCGCGGCGACCACTGACGACGACGACGTGCGGCTGGCCATGCGATAGGGTCTCGAGAAACTCCCGGGCGGTATCAACGCGCGTGACGACACTGTGCCCGCAATCCACGATCTCGGCCAGCATCCGCTGCTCGGTCGCTCGATCCAGCACGAGCGCAAGCCTGGCCATCAGGGCACCACCGGGGTGTTCACGGGCACGATCGCGACGGCATCCCCGTTCATGATCGCTTCCAGCACCACGCCCACACTGGCCTTCGGCACGAGCATCTCGACGGATTGCCCGTTGCCGGCCGCGATGATGCCGGTCGGTTCGACGATACGAACGATAACGGCCTGCCCCACGAGAATCGTCGGCGGAGCGTATTCGCTGGGCCCGGTCGCCCGCGCCGACCAGATATCGACGACGGAGCCTGCCACGATGGACGCGGCCAGCCTTCCGGGGATATCGACGACGACACTGGTCACGTCGCTCCCCGACGCTTGCCCGACCGCGGACCGGGCCACGAGTTCGCCGGCCAGGATGGTCTGGGTGACGAGCAGACCGTGTTTCAGGTCGGCCGCCGGCACAAGATACAGGTCGGCCGCGCCACCGAGCTGCACCCGGCTCTCCACGAGGTCGGCCGATCTGAGCTGATCGCCGACGGTCAGTGTGTGCCGTGCGGTGTAGACCGCCGTGGTGCGATCACTGCCGGCGACGATCGCGCCGACGCCCGCAATCGACGCAGCGACCAGCACCAGACCGATGACAAATCGGGGATCAACCCAGAACCGGCGGCGCGTGCGTGTGGGACCGGTTGTTTTCATCCGTTACCTCGCTTGTCTGTTGCGCTTCTGATGATGCCTTGGGCCTTATCGTGCCCGACTGCGGAAAATCGTGGAAAAGTTATCCACAGCTACCCAAGCCGGATGACGTGAATTTGCCAGAACGGCACGAGACGGTAGTGCAGCACTTCCGGCGCGCGGCGCAGCGTTCCGAGCGGATGCACCGCTAGATCGAGGTGGTCACGCGCGACCCGGTCGATGGTGCCGGCCAGGACACCACCGCGGGTCGCGAGCTCTACGCTGCGCCGTCGCCGGCACAGGTCCCGAAGTACAAAGGGGAAACCGACACGTTCGATCAGCTTTCCGGTAGATTCTGACTCGACCGCGAGCGAGGCCAGATTCTGCTCGTCATTGAGCACGACACCGGCGATGGCCGAGAGCGGAATCACGCACTGAACCCGACCGTTTCTAGCGCACGGTAAGTCAGCCGCGAGCCAGTCTCGGCCGAGCGTCGTCGGGCGAAGCACGATCGTCTCACCGGAGACCAGTACGATGCGCAGCTGCAGCGTGCCACCCAGGCCGACCGACCGCACCACGTTACTCAATCGGGTGCGCAGGGAGAGGTTGTCCAACCGCTGGCGTTCTTCCTTCAGGCGCAGGTCGGTAGCTTCGGAGTGCAACTCGCGTTCGAGTTGCCCTTCGAGGTCATCAAACAAATCATCCCAGCGCACACGTCGAAAGTAGCCGACGCGAGACGATCTCGCTCACGTTGTGCACAGGCTCTTTAAGCGCTAGACAACGCGGTGATCAAGCTGATTGAGTGCGGCGCTACAACAGTTGCTTGTTCGACATCAGGAGGAACGATGACGTCATCTGGTTCCGGTGCTTCCAGCGCGCAGGTTCACCCTTTGGAGGCTCGCATCGATGCGCGCGGAGTCAGCCCGAAGCCGTTCGGACAGGCACATCGGCCCGAAACGGAGCAGGTACTGCGCGCCCTCGCGCTGCGGGCTGTCGAAGTTATCGCCGGAGCCAGAGACCTCGAGCAGCTTGCGCGATGGGTTACCGACGACGTCTACGCTCATCTGCGCGTGCGCGTGTCGATCGCCGCTCGCGCCAGAGCCATCACGGGAGTCGTCGCTGAACGGCCAAGGCTGTGGATCGACCATGTCAAGACCTGGCCTACCGACACCGGCGGTTTCAATGCAGTGATCCTGGTGTACGACAAACGCCGAGCGCACGTCGTCTCGATACAGTTGGAGGGCTTGGATCAGCGCTGGCGTGCCACTGTTCTCGTTGTACTCTGATGCACCGGTAACGCCGCCAGCAGACGGATGCCCCGCTCACGACCCGTTCGACAACGCCCGCCCACGAATGGGCGTGCGTTGTCGGCGTACTTGCCCGTGCGTCGGGGCTAGATCGTCTTCTTGCCCTGGGCGCGGCGCTCGGCCCGGTTCACCGGTGCGGCACCCTCGTTTTTCTGCCCAAACGCTCCGCGCTGGGGCGGGCTGGCTGCTTCTTCCGGCTCGTCATCGCTCGCCGCGACCGTCGCCGTGCGCCTGGCCCGATCAGTGGCAGCCTGCTGAATCTGGCCGCGCTGATTGCGCACCTCGACTCCGCCGGAATCGCTCGGCGCAGTGTAACTGAGCTTCTCGTCCGATGAGTCAGCTGGGCTGAGCCCCTTCCCCGCAATGGCCGGCCCGTTGACGGCACCAGCGCCGGCAGTCACCTCAACGTCGAGGTTGAACAGGAATCCAACGGTCTCCTCGCGAATCTGGCCCATCATCTGCTGAAACATGGTGAAACCTTCGCGCTGGTATTCGACCAGCGGGTCGCGCTGCGCCATCGCACGCAGCCCGATGCCATCTTTCAGGTAGTCCATCTCATAGAGGTGGTCGCGCCAGCGGCGGTCGATCACCGAAAGCACCACACGACGTTCCAGCTCGCGCATCGCGGGGGCACCCAGGGAATCTTCACGACGTGAGTAGGCGAGCTTCGCGTCGGAGAGAATCTCGCGGCGCATGAAATCGCGATTGATTCTGCCCTTGTCGCCGGCCTCAGAAACGACCTCGTCGATGGTCAATCCCACCGGGTAGAGGGTCCGCAGTTCGGTCCACATCGCGTCGAAGTCCCAGTCGTCGCCGTTGCCGTCGCCGGCATGCACGTCGAGCACCTCGTCTATGACGTTGGTGAGGAAAGTCTGGGTGCGTTCATGCAGGTCGTCACCTTCGAGGATGTGTCGACGGTCGCCGTAAATGGCTTCACGTTGGCGGTTGAGAACATCGTCGTACTTGAGCACGTTCTTACGAATCTCGGCGTTACGACCCTCGACCTGTGACTGTGCGCTGCGGATGGCGCGGCTGACCACCTTGGATTCGATCGCCATGTCGTCTGGCACTCCCGAGCGGCCCATCAGGGCTTCGGCTGCGCCGGCGTTGAACAGGCGCATGAGGTCGTCGGTGAGCGAGAGGTAGAACCGGCTCTCGCCCGGGTCTCCCTGGCGTCCGCTGCGGCCGCGCAGCTGGTTGTCGATGCGGCGTGATTCGTGCCGTTCGGTACCGAGCACGTACAGGCCGCCGGCAGCGATGACTTTCTCGGCCTCTTCACTGACGCCGGCCTTGACAGCGGTGAATACGTCGTCCCAGGCGAGTTCGTACTCGTCAGGGGTTTCTACCGGGCTGAGGCCCTTCGCGTTCATCTCGGCGACAGCGAGGAACTCGGCGTTCCCGCCGAGCATCACGTCGGTGCCGCGGCCGGCCATGTTGGTGGCGACGGTCACCGAGCCGAGTCGACCGGCCTGCGCGACGATCGCGGCTTCACGGGCGTGGTTCTTGGCGTTGAGGACTTCGTGTCGCACACCCATCTTGGCGAGCAGGCGGGACAGGTACTCGCTCTTCTCGACGCTGGTCGTGCCGACCAGAACCGGCTGGCCGGCTTCGTGGCGCAGGGCGATGTCTTCAACGACCTGACGAAACTTGGATTCTTCGTTCTTGTAGATCAGGTCGGACTGGTCGATGCGCTGCATCGGCTTGTTGGTGGGGATGGCCACGACGCCGAGCTTGTAGGTACTCATGAACTCAGCGGCTTCGGTCTCGGCCGTACCGGTCATGCCGGAGATCTTCGAGTACAGGCGGAAGTAGTTCTGCAGGGTGACGGTGGCCAGGGTCTGGTTCTCGGCTTTGACGGCGACACCCTCCTTGGCCTCGATCGCCTGGTGGATGCCCTCGTTGTAGCGGCGTCCCATGAGGATACGGCCAGTGTGCTCATCGACGATGAGCACCTCCCCGTTCATGACGACGTAGTCCTTGTCCTTCTTGAACAAAGAATTCGCCTTGATGGCGTTGTTTAAAAAAGAGATCAGCGGCGTGTTGGCCGATTCGTAGAGGTTGTCGATGCCGAGATAATCCTCGACCTTTTCGATGCCGGGCTCGAGCACGCCGATGGTGCGCTTCTTCTCGTCGACCTCGAAGTCTTCGTCGGCGATGAGACGCTTGGCCAGGCTGGCGAACTCGTTGAACCAGCGGTTGGCTTCGCCCGACGCCGGCCCCGAGATAATCAGCGGGGTACGAGCCTCGTCGATGAGGATCGAGTCGACTTCGTCGACGATGGCGAAGTAGTGCCCGCGCTGCACCATATCGCTGGCCTGCCACGCCATGTTGTCGCGCAGGTAGTCGAAACCGAACTCGTTGTTGGTGCCATAGGTGATGTCGGCGGCATACATTTCGCGCCGCTGCGCCGGAGTCTGACCCGAGACGATGCATCCGGTCGTCATACCGAGGGCACGGAACACGCGGCCCATAAGTTCGCTCTGGTAGCTTGCGAGGTAGTCGTTGACCGTGATGACATGCACACCGCGGCTACTGATGGCGTTGAGGTAGGCAGCGGTGGTGGCGACGAGGGTCTTGCCCTCTCCGGTCTTCATCTCGGCAATGTTGCCGAGATGAAGGGCGGCTCCACCCATCAGCTGCACGTCGAAGTGCCGCAGCCCCAGGGTGCGAGTGCTCGCTTCGCGCACTGCGGCGAAGGCCTCGGGCAGCAGATCATCGAGCGATTCCCCGTTGGAGTACCGTTCCCGCAGGGTGACGGTCTCGTTTTTCAGCTCCTCGTCGGTGAGCTCGTGGAAGTCTTCTTCCAGCGCGTTGATGGCTTTCGCGTAGTTTTCCAGGCGGCGCAGAACGCGACCCTCACCAACACGAAGAACCTTTTCAAGAATTGACGCCACGAATGTTCTCCACTAGTCAAACGGTGCGGGCACGCACTGTGGCAGCCCAATCGGACTGCCACAGCACAAAGCCTGCGCCTCTCGTCTGGCAGCTGCCAGAGCACCGACCTGGTCGGCGGCTAAGGTAATGCTAGTTGGTCAGTTGGCACGCCCGCTGGTAACGGGCACAGCCTCCTGCAGCTCACCAACCGAACCGTCGAGTTCGATGACTCCGTAGTCCCAGCCCTTGCGGCGGTAGACCACACTGGCTCGTTTGGTTTCGATGTCCTGGAACAGGTAGAAATCGTGGCCGACGAGCTCCATGAAGTAGAGGGCATCATCGACGGTCATGGGGGCCGCCGCGAAGACCTTGCGACGGATGACGACGGGGCAGTAATCCTCCTCGGGGGAGGCCTCGGGGGCATCCGCTTGCACGATGGGAATCGCACCGGTTCGCACCCGCTCGAGCGTCTCGGGGTTGGCCGGCGTGATGTCGATGACGCTGAAGCCAACCGCGGACGCTTCGTGTAGCGAGGTGGGCCGGTGGGCGCCGCCGCGGTGTACCTTCTTGCGGTCCTTGGCACGACGAACACGCTCGAGCAAACGACCCAGCGCCACGTCAAAAGCGGCGTACTTGTCGGATCCGTCTGCTTCGGCCCGCACCAACGGACCCTTGCCGATCAGGGTGAGTTCGACCCGGTCGTTGCCGACGGCCGCCCCGTTCTTCTCGTGGTGGCGACTGACCTTGATCTCGAGCGCGAGGGCCTTATCGGCGAGAAGGGCAATTTTCTCGGCCTTCTCCGTCGCGTAATCCCGGAAGCGATCAGTGATCCCAAGGTTGCGTCCCACAATGTTAGTTTCCATGACGACCTCCAGTTTGGCGGACCGCCCAAAACCGGGCGATCAGTGCACGCCTTTGTCTCCACCGTAGCCGTGGGAGTGGAAGAAGTCACATTATTTGTCGACGAGTTTGCC
Source organism: Cryobacterium sp. Y29 (assembly GCF_002929825.1). Classification (GTDB taxonomy): domain Bacteria; phylum Actinomycetota; class Actinomycetes; order Actinomycetales; family Microbacteriaceae; genus Cryobacterium. The sequence continues at coordinate 18,297 of NZ_PJJN01000028.1, read as the reverse complement.
CACAGGGCAATTACGGGGACAGCAGACGCCGTGTTTCCGCGAGTGTGGCCAGACCGACGACGGCACCGCCGGCAGCAGACACGGCGCGGCGCGCCTCGAGCAGGGTCGCTCCCGTGGTTACGATGTCGTCGACCAGGATCACCAGCACCCCGTCGAGCGGACGCCTGGCGACGAGGCTGTTGCTCTTGTTCGCGGCCCGCGCCGCCCGGCCGAGGCCCACTTGGTCGAGGGCCTCAGTGCGCTGCGCGAGCGCCGGAAACGAGTGCAGGCCGGCACGGTGCAGCAGGGCATCGACCGGGTGGTAGCCCCGAACACGCCAGGCCCGACGAGACGACGGAATGGTCACGAGCTGGATTTCGGGGCCGGCATCGCAACGCGTAGCATCACGACCCCGACGGCCAGCGGGCACGGCGGCCAGCGCGGCCACGATGGCCGCCCGCAGCGGCCCGGCGAGCGCGGCGGCGGCATCCGTTCGGCCGCCGTCTTTGTAAGCCGCGATCGCATGACGGGCAGCGCCCTCGTAGGTGAGTGCGGCCCAGATGACGGCGTCGTCGCGGACGACCGGGTGTACGGAAGGCACCAGCGCCCGCCGGCACTCGGCGCAGAGGGCACGGTCGACGACACCACAGCCACTGCACTCGGTCGGCAGCACGGTTGCCCAGGCATCCCGGCTCGCAGCGGCCAGACGATCGCGCAACTGTCGATTCATGACCTCAGTGTGCCGCGGGATACCGGCAGGGCCAGCCCGAACGCACCGGCGGTGGATAAGCGCGCCTCGGCGCCTCCTGGGGAGAAGCGGCGGGTTGCTCAGTCGCCGAGGCCTTGCTGGGTGGCGAGCACGGTCACGCCGTCGATGCGAGCCTGCCAGCCTGCTCCACGTTGCACCGCGAGGCTGCCGCTGTCAGTGAGGGCTCGCAGATCACGCACCGAGTTGCTGCCGACAATGAACCGGCTACTCACAGGGGATTCGAGAATGGTGCTGACGCCACCAATCTGTTGCGCGACGATGCGGGCTTCTCCGCTGGGCAGCGTGCTGAGCGAGGCGACGGTCAATTCATTGATCCAGGTTGCGTCACGGCCGACTCCGCCGCCCGACGCCAGCAGTACGGGCGCACCGATCCCGGTCGGCGCCGCGCCGGTTCGAATGATGGAGGCGATGACGAATCGGGTCTCAGAACCGGTGCCGAGGAGCGCAATCAGCCGAGAGCCGTCTCGGGACACTTTTAGTGCCGCGATCGACGTGGCCTCTGGCCACGGGGTAGGCAGCAGGGTTGCTTCCCCGGTGGGGCTGTAGACGACGAGAGCACTTGGATCGTTAGCCGGCACCGACCAGACGAAGCGGCCATTGTCGATCGATGGCGCGAGCAGCCCCGCGCGCGCATCGAGCAGCTCGGGTTCATCGCCGGCCCGAACGACGTAGACGCCGTCGCTGGCGAGTACGGCCGCCGATCCCTGGCCCGATGCGAGCGTCACAGCGGTCGGAGCCAGCTGGGCGATAGGCTCAGAAAGCCCATCCAGCGGAGTGACGCTCTGCCCGGTCGCGGCGAGAAAACCGAACTCGTCACCGCGCAGTACGAGCGCCCGGGCATCTACCCGCGGATCCACGAGCGGTGCCCCTGATTCCAGAGCAGTAATGGCCTGGGAGTTCTGGTCGATGGTGATTTCGACTGTCAGGCCCGTCGGCAGACTCGCCGCCAGCTGCGCCTTCATGCGTTGGAGAGTCTGCCGATCGGCGTTGAGGGCTTCGCTGTTCAGATCGACCATGGCCTGACGCCCGACAACCTGCACGGCATCGGCGGTGAGCTCGGATCCTTGCGGAAACGCCGTGGCCACGGCACCGGTCAGCCAGGCGCTCGGTCCGTTCAAGACCGCATTGACCAGTTTCGTCGGAGCGGATGCGCCGCGCGGAAACCAGCGCAGGTCCGGCACCAAAAACTGAAAACCAGGATCGTAAAAATAGACCGGCTGGGCACTGAACACCTCATTGAAGGTGTTTTCGTCGATCACCGTGCCATCCGGAGCCGCGCTGATGCGCCACTGGCCATCGATCTGCGCAAATTCGTAGCGCAACGGTACCGGGCTCGCGTCGACCTCGCGGTATTCCCCGGACTGGTCCACTTCGGCGATCGGCGTGACCGCCACGAGGGTGGTGGCCGCGTCGATGACGGTCAGGGTGCGCCCTGAACCGTTGTCGACGGTGACGCCCGAGGTGGGGTCCCAACTGGATTGAAACGCCGGAGCCAGAAACTGGCGGGCGATGTCGTAGTTGTTCTCCGGGCTTGACGACGCGTCGATGAAGCCGCTCAGAATAGCCTCCGTCGAGGCGTCCTTCTGCGGTAGCGCCGGCAGAAAAACCGGTGCCGGATTATCGTCCGGCGCAATGTCATTGCCGGCGTGTACGGCACCGTCGCGCGGAATACCGGTACAGCCACCGAGCCCAACGGCAAGACTGACGGCCACCAACAGCGCCGGCACGACCCGCCAGATTGAACCACGCGCTCTGCGATCAGTCATGCTGATCTCCGCCCATGCCAAGCACATGCCCGACGTCGCCCAACGCGGCCGTTGCGTCGTCGGGTGGCAAAGGGATCGGGGACGATTCGAGCACAGCTCCGGCCGTGCGCGGCAGGGTCAGCCGAAAACATGACCCCTCGCCCGGACTCGACCAGACCTGTAGCCAGCCGTTGTGCACGCTCGCGTCTTCGCGCGAGATGGCCAGTCCGAGTCCGGTACCCCCGATCGTGCGTTGGCGAGACGGATCAGCACGCCAAAACCGGTCGAACACGTGCGCGACTTCGGCCCGGGTCATGCCGAGCCCGTAGTCTCGCACGGCGAGCGCGACCGCGTTCTCGTCGCTGTCGACTGACACCACGACGGGTTTACCCTCACCGTGCTCGATGGCGTTGCCAATGAGGTTGTGCAGAACCCGCCGGATGCGTCGCGGGTCGACGTCGGCGTTGAGATACCCGCCCGGCGCTACGATCCGCAGATCACTCCCCTTCGACTCGGCCAGTGACTTCAGGCTGTCGATGGCGTCCTCGGCGAGATAGACCAGATTCGTCGGTTCACTCTCGAGTTCCACCGACCCGGCATCGTACCGGCTGATTTCGAGCAGGTCGCTCAACAGCAACTCAAAGCGTTCCACCTGGGTGTGCAGCAACTCAGCGGTGCGACTGGTGGCTGGCGGAAAAGTCGCCCGCTGGTCATAGAGCACATCGCCGGCCAAGCGGATGGTCGTGAGTGGCGTTCGCAATTCGTGCGAGACATCCGATACAAAACGTTGTTGCACCTCGGACAGGTCGGCGAGCTTACGAATCTGGCTCTGCAAACTGTCGGCCATGCCGTTGAACGAGCGGGCAAGCGTGGCGATGACGTCTTCGCCCTTCTCGGGAATGCGCACTTCAAGGTCGCCGGAGGCAAGTTTCTGGCTCGTCTCGGCGGCCACCCGCAATGGCGTGACGACGAAGCGCACGACGATCCACGATACGGCCCCGATCAGCAGGACGAGCGCGACACCGGCCACCCCGAGCGTCTGTTGCACGAAGAGCAGCGTCGCTTCGGAATCCTGCAGACTGTAGGCGATGTACAGCTCGTATCGGCCGGCCACGGGAACCGTGATCTGCGACCCGACCACGATCCCGGGCATGGTGGTGGCCTCGTCACCGGTCAGGGTGACGGACTGCCAAAACTGATCACCGTCATTCGCCTGCACCTCGGTGCGCAGGTCTGCTCCGATCACGCCGGTCGATTGCCCAAACGTCGACGAATCGAGCGGCGCGACGGTCGACGGATCCTGGCCAGGCACCCGCAGCACCGCGACCAGTCGGCTCGACGAGGCAGCGGAGATCGAGGTGCGGGCCGAACTGAGCAGGTTCTGCACTTCGACCCGGTCGGTGGCGTCGGAGGAATCGAAGAGGCTCTGCGCGGAACTGCTCGCACGGTCTGATTCCAGCAGGACCTGGCTGAGCCGCGACTGAAACAGGTCAGTACCGATACTGACCGACATGTACACGCCCACGACCAGAATGGCCAGCCCGGACAGTGCGACGGAAATCGTCACCGTGCGAAATTGCAGGGACGAGCGCCACGACGCGCGCACGAGCCTCGGCCAGTTGCGCGGCCTGCTCCAATAGGTCAGCTGAGGCACGGTTTCGGAAACCGTTTCTCTGGGCGTCGCCGGGGGGACATCTCTGGTCTGCGATTTCTAGCTGATCGTACCGGCGCGATAGCCGACGCCGCGCACCGTCATGACGATCTTGGGATTATCGGGATCGTGCTCGACCTTGGATCGCAGCCGCTGCACGTGCACGTTCACGAGCCGGGTGTCCGCCTTGTAGTGGTAACCCCAGACCTGCTCCAGCAACATTTCGCGGGTGAAGACCTGCTGGGGTTTCGAGGCGAGGGCCAGCAGCAGGTCGAATTCGAGCGGCGTGAGGTTGATCGCCGCCGTTCCGCGGGTGACTTCGTGGCCGACTGCGTTCACCACGAGGTCACCAATGTGCAGGGCTAATGCGCCGTCGACAGCGGGCGGGCGCAAGCGTGTGCGAATGCGAGCGACGAGTTCCTTGGGGTTGAACGGCTTGACCATGTAGTCGTCGGCACCGGACTCGAGCCCCTTGACCACGTCGGTGGTGTCAGACCGGGCGGTGAGCATGATGATCGGCACCCCCGATTCTGCGCGGATCAGCCGGCACACTTCGATGCCGTCGAGGCCGGGCAGCATGAGGTCGAGCAAGACCAGGTCCGGCTTCTCGGTACGAAACGCTTCGAAGGCGAGCGATCCATCGGCACAAAAACCCGGGGTGAAGCCCTCGCCTTGCAAAACGATGCCGATCATCTCGGACAGGGCGGTATCGTCATCGATAACCAAAATACGTGCAGTCATGGGTCTCTTTCCAGAACGTCAGCTCCGTGTGCTCTGATGTCGTTCGCTCAGCAGATTGCCCGATGAGTAGGGCAAAGTCTCGCATAAGAGTAGCTGAGTGCGCTGACAGAGTGCTCGCGAGCGCATTTCTCGATCGACCTGTGCCAGCATTGAAGAGTGACCGACCCCTGGCTAGCCCCCGACGCCCCCGTTCCACCGCGCTATGGGGAGTTGGCGACACCGTCCTCGCCCTATCAGAGCGCGCCGCATCCGAATGGACCCTTTCCAGGCAGCAACCCAGGCCAGGCTTGGGCGCCTCCGCCCAAGCCTGGACTGATTCCACTGCGGCCGATCGGATTCGGTACGCTGCTCGGTGCGTCTTTCCGGGTCCTGCGCCGCAATCCCAAGGCCACCTTTGGTAGTGGCCTGATCGTGCAGGCGGTGATTACGCTCGTCACCGTGGTCATCGTCGGGCTCGTCGCGTTCTGGGCCCTTGACCGCATTGACAGCGCCCCGCTCGACCAAAAGGATGCCGTCACGGCCGGCTCGGTGCTGGCAGGCTTGCTGTCCGCCATCATTCCGATCACTCTGTCGCTCATCGCTTCTGCGCTGCTGCAGGCCATCATCGTGGTCGAGGTGGCCCGCGCGACCCTGGGCGAGAAACTGCGGCTCGGCACTCTGTGGCGCCGGGCAGCAACTCGTCTCTGGCCGCTGACCCTGTGGACCCTGCTGCTGGGCGGTGCACTGCTCGTCGGCGTGGCCGTGCTGGCCGGCATCGTCGTGCTCCTGATCAGCGTCGGCGGTGCCGTTGGCCTCGTCGCCGGCGTTCTCATCGGTGTCTTCGGCGGTCTGCTGCTCGTGGCCACGAGCGCATTCCTCTTTACTAAAACCAGTGTGGTCCCGAGCCTGATCGTGCTGGAGAACCTGGGCGTGCGGGCATCCGTTATTCGGTCCTGGTCGCTGACGCGCGGCTACTTCTGGCGCACGCTGGGCATTCTGCTGCTGATCACCGTGATCGTGCAGGTCATCAGCCAGATCATCAGCTTGCCCGTGTCGCTGCTCATGGGAATCGGCACTACGCTCGTGGACCCGGCCGGGGCGTTCATGGAGCAGTCGTCCATCATCCTCACCATCGTCAGCCTGATCATCGCCGTTCCCGTAGCGGCGGTGGCGGCTGTTGTGCAGTCAGCGACCGTAGCGCTGGTCTACCTCGACCTGCGCATGCGCAAGGAAGGCCTCGACCTTGAGCTGGCCCGCTACGTTGAATCCGTAGCGCAGGGCGGCAACGTACCCGACCCGTATCTGGCGCCAACCGTTTCCGGCGGATACTCGGCGGCATGACCGAGATGGGCCTGGCGCAGCTCGGATCGGTGGTCGAATCACTCCTCGACCGCTTCACATTCGGCGTGCCGCGTGATGTTCCGGTGGTTCCTGACGCGCCAGACGCTCGCCAGTGGCTGCGCGAAGAGCTCGCTAAAGCCCCGTACGCAGCGGCCCGACCGACCTGGTTCGACCGGGCGTCCCAGGCTTTTCTCGACTGGCTCAATTCACTGGCTGGCAGCGGCGACGGCAGCCTGACCGGCTGGGTACCGATTGTCGCGGCCGTACTCGTGCTCGCCGTGCTCGTGGCGGGCTGGCTGCTGTTCGGCGCGCCAAAACTGGCCAGGCGCCGCCGGGCAGATCTCGACCTGTTCGGCGCGATCGACCAGCGCAGCAGCTCCGAGATGCGCGCGGCGGCCGACGCGGCGGCCGGTCGCGGCGACTGGAGCCTGGCCTGCGAGGAGATTTTTCGCGCCCTGGCCCGCTGCTTGGCTGAACGCACGGTGCTCTCGGTCACGCCCGGCACGACCGCGCATGATTTCGCTGCCCGGGCTCAGCTGGCGTTTCCGTCCCACGGTTCGGCACTGGCCCGCGCTGCGGACACCTTTGATCGGGTGCGCTACCTCGAACAGGTCGGTCTCGAGCCCGACTACCGCGCCCTCGCCGCGCTCGAGGCCGATTTGCGGGCTGCGGCGCCCGCCATACTCGCCCCGTTGACCGAGGCAGGTCGGACATGAGCGCAACGCTCGGTTCCCCAACCGATGCGCCTGCTCGCTTGACTGGTGCTGTCGGCGGTGCTGCCGGCAGCACGACCGTGGCTACCCCGACCCTGCGAGCGCTGCTGGGCCGCTCCTCATTCTGGCTGATCGCCGCTGCCTGCATTCTGGCCACCGCGATTGTCGCCGTGGTCGTGTCCGGCGGCAGCCAGGCGGTTGGCCGAGCGCTTGCCGGGGACAACGCTGCTCCGGCCGGCTCGATGGCGCTCGTAGAGGTGCTTCGCCAGCAGGGCGTCACCGTGACTCTCGCCAGTTCCCTGGCCGAGGTGCGGGGCTCAGTCGGAACAAATTCAACCGTGCTCCTGTATGACGAGAACAGCTACCTCGATCAGTCGCAACTGCGCGAACTGGGCGACCTCGGCGCGCGCACCGTTGTCGCGGCACCGGATTTTCTGGCTCTTCAGGCGCTGGCCCCGGCCGTGGGCTTTGGCGGTGTGTCCGCATCCGACACTCTCGCCGCTGACTGCTTTGTGCCGGCCGCGAATCGAGCCGGGGAACTGTCACCGGGCGGGGACACCCTCTCCATTCCGCCCGGGGGCGGGCATCCGCTTCTCACCGGTTGTTTTGCCAGCGGCACCAACACTTTCTCGCTGGTTCAGGTGCAGAACGACAGGACCGGCGGGATCATCTCCCTCGTGCCTGACGCCCGCCTGTTCAGTAATGAACACATCACTGACTACGGTAATGCGGCGTTCGCACTCGGGCTGCTGGGGCCGAGCGACTCGCTGGTCTGGTACCTGCCAACACTGGCCGATCTGCCCCGCACCGGGCCCCCGTCACTCGCCGACTTGACGCCCGGCTGGGTCACCCCGGTGCTCGTTCTGCTCATACTCGCCGCCGCCGCCGCTGCGTTCTGGCGGGGAGCGCGGTTCGGACCGCTCGTGGCCGAGAACCTGCCGGTCACGGTGAAAGCGAGCGAGACCATGGAGGGTCGCGCCCGGTTGTACGCGCGCAGCAATGCCCGGCTCAGGGCGCTGGACGCCCTGCGGGTCGGCGCTGTGCAGCGACTCGCCCTCGCTGTTGGCCTAGGCCGCCTCGCACACCTGGAGGAGGTCGTCGGCTCGGTCGCCCATTTCACCGGCCGCACTCCCGATGACGTGCGGCGAGTGTTGGTGGGCGCGATCCCCAAATCGGACGCGCAGCTGATGGCATTCTCCGACGCTTTACAGGCTCTCGAACACGCGACCGGTCAGGCCGTGCGAGCCGGGGCCGCGCCGGCTGCTCGGGCGTCGGCATCCGATTCTCAGGAATTACCACCCCCTCCAGCCGAAAGAATGGACTCATGACCACTCCTGCCACCCCAATCACGCCCGCTGACTCGCTCGCAGCTGCGGTGCCCTCGACCGCAGAGGATGCCGCCGCGCTGCGGGCCGCGCTCAACCGGGTGCGCTCCGAGGTCGGTAAGGCCGTCGTCGGGCAGGACGGCGCGGTGACCGGGCTGATCATCGCGCTGCTCGCGCGCGGCCACGTGTTGCTTGAGGGTGTGCCCGGGGTGGCCAAAACGCTGCTCGTGCGTACGCTCAGCCACGCGCTGAGCCTTGACACGAAGCGCATCCAGTTCACGCCCGACCTGATGCCAGGGGACGTGACCGGGTCGCTCATCTACGATGCCCGCGCGGGCGAGTTTGAGTTTCGGCAGGGCCCGGTGTTCACCAACATCATGCTCGCCGACGAGATCAACCGGACGCCGCCGAAGACGCAGTCCGCACTGCTTGAGGCCATGGAGGAACGGCAGGTCAGCGTTGACGGCGAATCGCTCAAGCTACCGGAGCCGTTCATCGTGGCGGCGACCATGAACCCGATCGAGTACGAGGGCACGTATACGCTGCCGGAGGCGCAGCTGGACCGGTTTCTGCTCAAACTCGTGCTCGAAGTCCCCCAACGCGTCGATGAGATCGAAGTACTGCGCCGCCACGCTGCCGGTTTCAATCCGCGCGACCTGGCCGGGGCCGGGGTGAACGCGGTGCTCGGCCAGGTCGAACTTGCTGCGGCACAGGCCGCGGTGGCGCGGGTCGGTTCGAGTGCGGATGTGCTCGCCTACATCGTCGACCTGGCCCGCGCCACGCGCATGAGTCCCTCGGTCAAGCTCGGTGTCAGTCCCCGCGGAACGACCGCGCTGCTCGCCGCCACCAAGGCGTGGGCCTGGCTGAGCGGCTACGACTCGATCACGCCCGATCACGTACAGGCGATGGCGTTGCCGGTCTGGCGTCACCGCGTGCAGCTTCGCCCGGAGGCCGAACTCGAGGGCGTCTCGGTGGACGCCATTCTGCGCGGCGTGCTGCAGCAGGTTCAGGTTCCGATCTAACGATGACGCTCAGCGGACGGTTCGTTCTTCTCCTCGCCCTCGGGGTGGTGCCTATCGTGCTGTTCGGGCCCGATCCTGCGGCCGCCACCGGCGTTCTCGTTCTCTGGCTGCTGCTGGTGTTCGTCCTTGGCGGCCTTGACCTCGCGTTGGCGGCGTCTCCGCGTGCCGTGACGGTCGAACGGATACTGCCCGCCCGGGTTCGACTCGGGGAATCCGTCACGAGCGAGCTGTACCTCACCAACACCGGGCGCCGCCGCCTGGTCGGCGTCGTGCGGGATGCCTGGCAACCGTCGGCAGGCGCCGGACGCAATCGCAGCCGCGTCGTGGTCCCGTCCGGGGAACGGCGGCTCGTCTCGCTCACGCTCACACCGTTTCGACGCGGGGAACGACGGGTCGAACAGGTGACGGTGCGCTCGCGCGGGCCGCTCGGCCTGTGGAACCGCCAGGCCACGCTGAACGCGCCGGGGCGCATCCGGGTATTGCCGCCTTTTCATGCCCGAAAACACCTGCCCGCACGAATCACGCGGCTCAAGGAGCTCGACGGACGCACGAGCGTGATGGTGCGCGGGCAGGGCACCGAGTTTGATTCGTTGCGCGAATACGTGCGCGGCGACGACGTGCGCTCGATCGACTGGCGGGCCACTGCCAGGCGCAACGATGTGATGGTGCGCACCTGGCGACCGGAGCGCGATCGCCGCGTCGTCATTCTGCTCGACACCGGGCGAACCTCGGCGGCGCGGGTCGATAATGAGCCACGCCTCGACACCGCATTCGAGGCTTCCCTGCTGCTCGCCGCGCTCACCTCGGTTGCCGGCGACCGGGTGGATTTTCTCGCGTTCGACCGCCGGGTGCGCGGCCGTGTGCAGGGTGCCAGCGGGGCCGCTCTGCTCTCGCAGCTGGTCGATTCGATGGCCCTGATCGACCCGGAACTGATCGAGATGGACTGGGCCGCCGTTCCCGGGCAGGTGCGGTCCATCACGAGCCAGCATGCCCTGGTCGTGGTGCTCACCTCGGTCGACGCTGCGGGGGCGTCGACCGGGCTGCTGTCGGTGCTGCCCCAGCTCACCAAACGACACACGGTGATCGTGGCCTCCGTGCTCGACCCTGCCACCGTGCTCGCCGCAGCCACCCGCGGTGGTCGCGACGAGATTTACCGGGCGGCGGCGGCGGAACGGGCCCTGCTCGACGTGGCACGCGTATCGGCTGCTATCCGTCGGCTGGGAGCGGATGTTGTCACCGCCTCGCCCGCGCAGCTCCCGCCGGCCCTGGCCGACCGCTACATCGCCCTCAAGGCTGCCGGCCGGCTCTGACGACCAACGGCTGCGGGGACACCCTTGGCACCGTCCGCGACAACACCACTCCCGCCACTCAAGACCGTGGAGACCACCAGAAACGACCAGCAACTAGTTTCGGCAATCGGCAGCGAGGCGAGGTGTCAGGCAGCGTAGAGGCGGGTGCTTCCGGCCTCAAACTCACTCAGGTCGCCGGTTTCACCGGCGCGAGTGGCGCGGCCGCCGACCACGATCATGTACGTCAGGAATGCGCCGAGGGCGACGACTCCGATACCGATCTTGATCGGCCATGGCCACGCCTGCGGAGTGACGAATCCCTCGATGATGCCCGACACCAGCAACACGAAAACGAGACCGATGGCCACCGTGAACAGCGCGCGGCCGTCTTCGGCGAGTGCCTGCCCGCGGGTGCGGGCACCGGGGGCGATCCAGGCCCAGAAAATGAGCAGTCCGCCAGCCGCTGCCACGAAGATAGCGGTCAGTTCGAGCAGCCCGTGCGGGGCGATGTAGAGAAAGAATACGTCACCCTTGTCGTAGGCGAACATGATCGCCGCTGTGGTGCCGAGGCTCATGGCGTTTTGCAGAATAATGAACGGCACGTAGACCCCGGTGATGCCAAAGGCGATGCACTGTGCGGCGATCCAGGCATTGTTCGTCCAGACAAATCCGGTGAATGACGCCGCAGGGTTCGCTGAGTAATAGCCGACGAAGTCCTCGTTGGCCAGCTGAGCGAGTTGGGTCTCCGTTCCTAGATTCGCGAGCACCTCTGGATCGTTGTAGGCCCACACCGCGTACAAGCCGGCGACTAGAAAGGTCACCACGGCGACCACGAGCGTCAGCCAGCGCAGCCGATAGAGGGCCGCCGGCAGCTGGGCGACGAAAAATCGCGGAATTTGCGCCAACACATTGGCATTCACGCCGGTGAAACGCAGCCGGGCACGAGAGAGACCGACCGACAGCCGGTCACCTTCGAGAGTCGACCCGGCAGTGGACTTGATCGCTGAGAGCTGAGTGGCACCGGCCTGATAGCGCTCGATGAGTTCGTCGGACTGGGCACCGCTCAGCTCCCGCCGGGCTCCAAGCTCGGTCAGGCGGTCCCAGTCGGCGCGATGCGCGGCCGTGTAAGCATCGAGATCCATCTGATTCAATAGTAGACATGAACGAGACCGGGCGTCCCGCCGATCGTGCCGACCGTCACAGTGATCTGATTCGCGACGACGAGCTCGTCACCGGCGAGGCAGTCGCGCTCGACGTGCACCCCGCCAGCGTCATTCTGCGCGCCGCCGGCTCGATCATCGACACGATCGCCTATCTGGCCCTGTACCTGCTCATTATGCTGGCCCTAGTTACGACCGTCGCGGGCTATACCGACTCGGCGCTCACCCAGGCCATCTCGATTGCTGCGCTCGTCTTCGCCGTACTGATCGTGCCGGTGCTGGTCGAGACCCTCACTCACGGTCGATCGCTCGGCAAGCTCGCCATCGGTGCCCGCATCGTGCGCGACGACGGCGGAGCGATCTCCCTGCGCCACGCATTCATTCGGGCCTTGACCGGGGTGCTGGAGATCATCATGACGCTCGGCGGGCTCGCCGCCATCACAGCCTTGCTCAACGGCCGATCGAAGCGCCTCGGCGACCTCCTGGCCGGCACCTACAGCCAGCACGAGCGCGTCCAACGTAACAACGAGATCCCGCGCCCGATGCCCGAAGCATTACTGCCGTGGTCGCAGACCGTTGACATTGCCCGGCTGCCCGACCAGCTGGCGCGGCGGGTGGCCCAGTACCTGCGGCAGTCACCTCACCTGACCCCACTGACCCGCGAACGTCTGGCTCAGACCCTCTCGGCGGAGGTCACTCCGTTCGTCTCCCCACTGCCCGATGCTCCGGCCGAGTCCTTCCTCATCGGAGTCGCCGCCGTGCGCCGAGAACGCGAATACACCGCCCTCCTCCTCGAGCGCGAGCGCTTGGCGCGCCTGGCCCCGGTCCTGACCGGCCTCCCCCACGGCTTCCCCAACCGCTGATTGACCCAGTACGGGCGGCACTGAGTGCGTGGCCTGGCCTCAACATCAGCAGCATTTACGCGCGATTCGACATGATGCCGAGGCAGCAGCTGGCCTGCCCGGTGTCAGACTTGAACCATCGTGCTTTCACTCCCAATCCTCGATTTCTCTCAACTCGACGCTGGCGAGGCCGAAGCTGCGGCATTCCGCGCTGAACTCCTGCGCGTCACCCACGAGGTCGGGTTCTTCTACCTGACCGGCCACGGCGTCGACCCGCAGCTGACGAAGGAGCTTCTCGCCGTCTCGCGCAAGTTCTTTGACTTGCCGGCCGAGCAGAAACTCACGCTGGAGAACATCCACAGTCCCCAGTTTCGCGGGTATACCCGCGTCGGCGGGGAGCTCACCGCCAACGCCGTCGACTGGCGTGAGCAAATCGACATCGGGGTAGACCGCAAGCCCGTGCCCTTCGCCGCTGGAACTCCAGATTATTGGCGCCTTGAGGGCCCGAATCTCTGGCCGGAGTCCCTGCCTGAGCTGAAGACCGTCGCCCTGTGCTGGAATGCGGAGCTGAGCCGCATCGCGCTTCGCCTGCTGCGCGCCTGGGCACTCGCCCTCGGCAGCCCCGAGAACGTCTTCGACGCCGCTCTCGCCGAGAACGCTTTTCTCTTGACCAAGATCGTGCGCTATCCCGGCCAGCCTGTACGTGCTCAGGGTGTGGGCGAGCACCGCGACGGTGGAGTTCTCACGCTGCTGCTCGTCGAACCGCACAAAGACGGTCTGCAAGTCGAACACGACGGCGAGTGGATCGACGTTCCCCCGCTCGACGGCGCCTTCGTCGTGAACATCGGCGAAATGCTCGAACTGGCAACGGATGGCTACCTCAAGGCCACTCTGCACCGCGTCTTCTCCCCTGAAGACGGTTCCGACCGCATCTCCGTGCCGTTCTTCTTCAATCCAGCACTCGACACCGTAATGCCGCGGCTGCAGCTCGACGAGAGCCTGTCTCGTGAGGCCCGCGGGCTCTCCGCCGACCCGACCAACAGTCCCATTCTCGAAACCACCTACGGTGACAACGCACTGCGCTACCGCCTGCGCGCCCACCCCAACGTGGCCGCCGCCCACCACGCCGATCTGCTTTCATCCCGGACGACGGATGATGCAGAGGCTGAAGCATCCGTCAGGTCAAGCCCCGGGTTCTGGAGACTCGGTTAGGTCCGTTTGATACGGATGATAGCGGGCTGGTGGGTGTGAAAATCAGTTTCGGCCTCGATGCGTGGAATGTATCCCAACTCGCGAACGTGCGGATGTAGGTGATATCGGCAGCCCATCCGCATTTCCTGACAGATCGGCTCGACCGTCTTCCTGCTTGTCCACGTCGATGACCGTGATCACCTGATGGAGGGGCGGTCGGCGAGCGCCGTCGACGGTGGTGGCGATCTTTACGGAAATGGCTGGTTGGCCTGGCGTAAATGGGTTTTCAGGAAGAGGGCTGTTCGCGTGAATGCGTCTGCTGTCTCGTCTGCGGCGTGGCGTGGAGGGTCCGGGTCCAGGGCGAAGCCGTGGCGAACTTTGGGGTAGACCACCACCGCGGATTGAGTGGTGGTGTGGGTCAGGATTTCGCGCATTCGTTGGATGTCACGGGCGGGGGTGCTGTCGTCCCTGCCGGCATATATTCCCAGCCAGGGTGCTTTGAGCACGCGTGCGGCCTCAATTCCACTGAGAATGCCAGGCCAGCGTGGAGAAGCCAAGTTGGCGCCGTAGAAGGTGACTGCGGCATCGATGTGCAGTGTCGCTGCCGCCCACAAGGCGAGGGTGCCTCCCATGGAGAACCCTAGTATCGCTACTTTCTGTGCTCCCTGGGCGCGAATCCAGGCCAGGGCGCTCTCGATGTCAGAGGTGAGTCCTGCCGTCGTGAGGGTGTTGTGGTACCGGCGGGCTTGCGCGAATTTTCCAGCGGTGTCGACGGGGTCTGCGATGCGATGGTAGAGGTGCGGCGCGGCGGTGATGTAACCGCAGTCGGCCAGGCGAACGACGAGATCGGCAACTGGCGCGGAGAGGCCCCACACCTCGTGGAGCACGACGACTCCAGCCCATGCAACGCCGATCGGCGCTGACACTGTCAGGGGGACACCACCCGCCCCTGTAGTGCTAATCGCGCGCGAATGGTCGGAACGTTGCGGGATCGGTTGCATGCTTTCTCCGTTCGTTCACGGACACCTGTGGCCGCGGTGTTATCGGCGATATCCGCGCCTAGCTCGTGTGAACCGGAACGAGCAAGCCTCCTGCACTGATCAGGTTAGCGACGGCTTCGGGATGGCAACAGGGCGATGGCCAACGTCCACAGGTTCCCCGTTATTGCGGAGCCGAGTGTCGGGCGCACACATCGGACATTCCTGATGCGGGCTGTAGTAGGTGCGGTTCAATGGGAGCATGGCTGAAACCTGTGTGTACACGATCGGGCACTCGACTCATCCCCTTGAGGAGTTCGTTGAAATGTTGAATAGACACGGTGTCGAACGACTCATCGACGTGCGCACCGTTCCGGGGTCTCGTCACAACCCGCAATTTGGGGAACACGAACTTATCGTCAGCATGCCGACGGCAGGTATCGACTATCAGCGACTCGCCGAGCTCGGCGGGCTACGGCACACCCCCGCGGCAGAAGCGTCTATCAACGGGGCGTGGCTTAACAGGAGCTTTCGCAACTACGCCGACTACATGCAAACGCCCGAGTTCGTTGCCGGTGTCGACGAGTTGATAGCGCTGACGAGGAAACAGACCGTGGCGATCATGTGTGCCGAAGCCGTGCCCTGGCGTTGTCACCGATCACTGATCGGAGATGCGCTGCTGGCGCGGGGCCTGCAGGTTACCGACATCATGAGCCTGACCTCGACCAAGCCGCACACCCTGACCAGCTTTGCCAAGGTCCACGGTGACCGTGTCTGGTACCCACCGGAAGAGTGATCACCGAGGGTGCACATCCAGATCGGGGCGACGTAAGACGGCGAATAGGGTGAAGAGATATAGCAACATTGTGGCAGCGGAAGGTGCACCTATGATAAAAAAATTCTTAGTCGGCGATCACGTGCGCTGGAACTCCGAGGCCGGCCATGTGCACGGCACCATCACGAAGATTCATAGGAAGGACGTGGAATACAAAGGCCACATTCGCCGCTGCAGTCGTGATGATCCGCAATACGAGATCTTGAGCGACACGACCGACCATGTAGCGATGCATAAGGGCGAGGCCCTGACGAAAATCTAGCCGTGCGCGGCCGCCAATGGATACCAACGCGAACGTGCACACGCCCTGTGCCTGCTGTCGGCGGTGATGGCGGCGACGGATGGCAGCACGTCGTGAACGTATTGACACGAGTGACCGCGAGTGACCGCGAGTGACCGCGAGTGAAAGTCTGAAATGTTGGCATCAGCGGGCGAAACGAAGACAGTATGGCCGAATTCACAACGGAAACTGATGCCCTCGGACTCACGCAGCAGCCACACTCCGTAAACACGCTCAAGGAGATCATCAATCTGCTCCTGTTGCAGGGAAATTTTGGTAAGCCCGGCGCGGGGGTGTGCCCGGTGCGGGGACACTCCAACGTACAGGGCGATCGCACTATGGGCGTCTGGGAGAAGCCGCAGGAGCCGATGCTCGCGGCCCTAAACCGGGAATTCTCGATTGAATCTCCGCGCGAACATGGCCTCGACTCAGTCGACACCGTTGACGCGTTCGAGAAGAACAATGTTGACGTCTTTATTTCCATGGGCGGTAATTTCGCGTTGGCGTGCTCGGACACCGATCTACTCAAGGCAGCGATGCAGCGGGTAGGCCTGACAGTGAGCGTGTCGGCCAAACCCAACCGGTCGCACGTTCGCCACGGACTGACCTCGTTGATTCTGCCGACCCTTGGCCGCACTGATACCGATGACAAGCATCCGGGTGGCCGTCAGGTGCTCAGCGTCGAAGATTCCATGTCCGTTGTGCGCACCACCCAGGGACGCCTGAAACCGGTTTCAGACCACCTGCTGGCCGAGCCCGTGATCATCGCCCGCATGGCTAACGCCACCCTCGGCGCCGACCACGTCATCGACTGGAAGGCCGTGTCTGACGACTGTGACGTCATCCGTGACCACATCTCGCGGGTGTTGCCAGGTTTCACTGACTTCAACGCCCGACTCAAGACGAAGAACGGCTTCGTGTTGCCAAACCCGCCACGAGATACCCGCAGCTTCAAGACCGACATTGGGCGTGCCCGCTTCACTGTGAGCCCACTGGAATACCTCACCCCGCCGGCCGGCCACCTCATCTTGCAGACCATGCGCAGCCACGACCAGTGCAACACCACGTTCTCCGGTCTTGACGACCGCTACCACGGCATCTCCAACGGTCGCCGGGTGATTCTGATCAATGCCGAGGACGCGATGGAGATGGGTTTCTCTGATCGTGCCGCGGTCGATGTGATCAGTACCTTCCAGGGTGCCGAACGCCACGCGGACGACTTTCGTCTCGTGTTCTATCCGACTCCACGCGGATGTGCGACGGCGTACTTCCCGGAAGCCAACGCGTTGATGCACCGCGAGCTCGTAGCGAGAGAATCGAACACGCCCGGCTACAAAGCCATGGCGGTGCGGTTTGTGGCACGCGCCGAGTAATCTGCCCTGCTGAGCTCACCGACTGAACCCGGCCGTTCCAACCAATGGGGTGGGCGTCCGGGTTCGGTTCAGGCGCTGGCCGGTGCCGTACCTGTGCCACCCGCGCCACGGACCACCCTAAGTCGTGCTGCCACCCACGCAAAAACTCTGGCTCTATCGGCGATACTACGTGCCTTCTGTCACGATGAAAGCACCAGCACAGCTCCCCGCGAAGCGCATGACACTGGTCAGCGTCAGCTTCGAGGACTACCGTGGCATCAATGCGCGCTGATGAACGTCCTTGCACGATCGCTCGCTCCTTGACGCGTTTACACGCAATGCTCGTGGCGAATCCGATGAAGAGAAGGAAAGAATGACCGACGACAGCGGCACCCAAGACGAACCGGTTCAAGACCAACATTTCCAACCGGATGACGCCAAGGCGGCAGGGATTCTGATGCAACAAGAAGCTGATCTGGCCGGTCATGACGAGGCGCACGTTCTCAACGCTCTACGTCAGCGCTTTACGGACATTGGGGTACACATCGACGAGGACACGCTCCACGCTCATGCGCATCGCATCGCGGGTCTCACACCGAATGATTTCTCCAAAAAGTAAACCTCGGCCTGAAGAGGCCAACACCGTCATCTTCAACCTCGCGCCCTCCCCCTCGCGCTAACGTCGACGAGAAAAATGCCCCACCACAAGCGGAGGCTTAGTAATGCAGCGTGTGCGGGGAATGACTTGCACCAACTGTGACGCAACACAAATTCGTTCATGTTGGGGCGGGGTGGCGGGATATTCGCGGGGTGTCGAGTTTTCGGGGTGTTCTGGCAGGCTCCGCACGCTCTTCGCGGAGCCTGCCAGAACACCCCGAATGTTTGAGCTGAGGAGCGAGTGTCCCGCCACCCCGCCACCCCGCCCAGCCCTGCCCTGCCCTACTCCGCCCTGGGCTGTCCTGCCTAAGCTGGGTTGGGCTTTCGTGCAGCGTGGGTTAACGCAGAACGGCCACCCGCAGGTGGCCGTTAACGCAGAAAAGCCATCCCGTGAGGGATGGCTTTTCTGGTGTTTCTAAGTTAAGTCCGGCGGTGTCCTACTCTCCCAC
>NZ_PJJN01000018.1 GCF_002929825.1 Cryobacterium sp. Y29 | reverse complement strand
TGATGATTCCTGATTCTCGCCCTACGTCACACGGCGGACTTGCTATTAGCTACTGGCCTCACCCAACCCTGGCACGTAGGGATCACGTAACACGGGTAACTTCCGTACTCTCGCGAATGCTGGTTCGTTGACGAACCTTGACGGCGCCTGCTGATGACGTCACGGACGTCGCTAATGGACGGCGCTCAGCCAAATTCCTCAGTCCTGCTCATCGAAGATCCCGAGGTCGCGGGGTTAGATTAGCGGAAGTTTGTGCCCGTTGTCACGCGGCGCAGTTCGTTGGATTGGGCGGCGTGGTTGCGGAGCCGGTACGAGCCGCCGACGCCGCGGCCCGGTCCCGGGCCCATCGACCCGATCGGCACGGACCTCGCCCGGCCCTTGCGGGCGCTGAAGCCCTCCGGCCTCAAGGACACCCTGCACGAACGGCTCGCCCTGGCCCGGCAGCACAACATGGGTCATGCCGCGTTCCTCGAGCTGCTGCTCGTTGACGAAGTCACCCGCCGCGAGGGACGCTCGGCCACGCTCCGCGCGGCCATAGCCGGCCTCGACGCGAACATGCGCGCCGAGACCTGGGACGAACCCGCCGACCTCCGCTACGACCGCAGGCTCTGGTCAGACCTGGTCAGCCTCCGCTTCGCGGAGGCCGGCAGCAGCGTCCTTATCCTCGGACCCGTCGGCGTCGGCAAAACTCACCTCGCCAGCGCCCTCGGCCACGCCGCTATCCGGCACCGCCACAGCGTGCTCTACTCCCGCGCCGACAAGCTCTTCACCCGCCTCCGCGCCTCCCGCCTCGACAACACCCTCGACGCGGAACTACGCCGCATCACCGCCGTCGACGTCCTCATCCTCGACGACTTCGCCCTCAAGCCCCTCGACGCGACCCAGACCAGCGACTTCTACGAACTCGTCGTCGAACGCCAGCGCAAGAAGAGCACCATCTGGGTCTCCAACCGCGAGCCCTCCGAATGGCTCACCATGACCACCGACGCGCTCCTGCCCCAATCAGCCGTCGACCGCCTCACCGCCGGAGCCCACCACCTCATCATCGAGGGCCCCTCATACCGGCAACGCCAGCGCGTCGCCCTTGACACGGATCGAGGTGTCCGCGATGCTCGGTGACAGCTCCAGGTGGTCCCATACTCCTGTCAACAGGGTGGTCCCATATCACTGGCTAGCGACAAACCTGGACCGCGCCATTGGGGCAGTAGTCAGCACAGGTCTGGGCAAAGCGCGCAGCGGCACCATCCGCCGTAAATTCATCAATATCCCCGTCCGCGTTCCCACGTCGGCCCGGAAAACCCTTCTGCATCTGCCGGCCAGCTGGCTGTGGAACCCGGATGGACAGCCGCATTCGCGGCGGTCTGCGGCTTCGCCGCGCCCCCTTACAACCTTGCTCAAAAGTCAGCGACACCGATCAACCGGTGGATCGAGGCTAGGCCCTAACCTCGCGACCCAGCCCGCACCAATATGATCGTTCGTGCGATGAAGGCAATCAGCGCGAGGGGCACCGAGAAGGACAGAAAATACGTTGCCACGGTGTTGAGGCTTGCCACCGTGCCCGGTGTCAAAGGTGCCTGAGCGGATGCCCACACCAGAACCAAATACCCCGCCGCCGCAATGACAACGCTGAGCACAAAGGCCGCAATGAGGGCCTTGAACCCGTTGCCACGCACGATTTGCACGATGCCGTCGAGGAGGAAGGCAAGAACGAAGGGCAGCACGCCGGCAAGCATGAAGACCGCCCCATACGCGGCAAAGACGGGAACAAGCTCGCTCAAGAGATCAGACGATGTCACGCTCGGCTCCCCACTGCCACTGAATTATGCTCAATCTAGCAGACCCTCTGTCTACCCCTCTGCGTCCGCCGACTTGGGTGGGCCGGGCACTCGCCCATGGGCCCAACGTCACCCAGCTTCGACCTGCTCTACGACTAGGCAGGTATCCCCCAACGCCTACGGGTGAACCGTCCCGAGCTCTATACCGCCGATTTGTTGACGGCTCGTCTTCGAACTCCTGGGTGAAACGCCTACGCGCTGCAGTCATGCTGATCTCTACTTTCGGTACACCCTCAGTTTAAGAGGGGCCACTGTCCGAGGTATCCGCGGCAGATCACTCCGCCGTCGAGTATCGAGTCAGCGGAGTTGTCAGCACCCGTTTCCCGTCGCAGGCGGCGACAGTACGCAGCAGGCCCTTGTACTCCTCCCCCGCACTCATCACGTCCTTCGAAACACTAACCGCGCCTACCTCCGCCTTCGCTACGAAGGTGCGCAGCGTCGATTTGCAAGAGGCGCGGAACCGATTGAAAGCTCCGCTGGACGAGGGTGGTGCTGGTCGCTGCCAAAACCGCAGTCCATGGCCGGCCCCACAGAGTTGCTACTGGTCGTATTGGCGAGGACGCGACATGAGGTGAGCGCGTTCCTCTTCCGTGACGAAGTCATCATGATACGTCGAGAGTCCAGGACGGCTGCTCGATTGCTCTGGTGGCATTCGAATCTTGGCGTTGATGAAGGCTTCCACGTCAACCAGTTCTTCGCTCGGCACGATCGACCGCGACCCCGAGCACGCCGACCCTAGGTTCTGGTGTTGCGCCCGTAGGGCCGCCCCGAGCTGACGCTCGACTCGAACTAATTGTCCGCACGTCGGGCACCCAACATGCAACTCGATTTCGGTCAGTCCTGCATCAGCAGCTTGGGAGATGATCTGAGTGCGGTGACCATTTGAAGTGTCCGATTTCCTACGTTCCCGCGTTGTGGCCGAGGGCAGCGGCGAAGCCCGTCGCGTTGTGGCCGAGGGCAGCGGCGAAGCCCGTCGCGTTGTCCGTTTCTTCCATTCCCCAGGAACGATCCGCGTTCCAGAACCGCGGCACCATTGTTCTCCTCGCATGTGGTTGGCCAGCTTTTCTATTCCCCCGAGTACAACTTCTACGTCTTTGCAACAGACAGGGCAGGTGGCGTCGACGCCCCAGCCGCTTTCATCTGCCGGATCCCTTGGCGCGATCGATATCGCTGACGCTATGGTTGCATTTCTCCTGCGGCTCCCGTAGCACAGACCCTGCTCGCTGGGGTGAGGCAGCAACGCCCCGTTGGGGCGCCGGACTGTCTGCTGACCGCATATCGGGCATGTGCATTCGTCTCTTCTCAACGGTTCACGGGGCTTTCTTCCGCGACCAGCCACGCTGCACCTCCCAAAAGTCACGGACGTCAACTCATGCTTGCGCTCTATGCGCGGCAACCGACGCACGTTCACCATCTTCAAAAAGAACATAGCGGCGCAGCCCTTTGGATGAAAGGTCTGATCCGCTCAAAATATCCAATTTTCGAGAGCGAGGGTCTTTGAAGGATCCTATTGAGGGCTTGTTTCGCTGAGTTCAACACCGGAGAGTGCCGCGCGGGCAGTCGCCCAGTCGACGAATGTATCGGCAGTATTCAGCGAAGCGGTCACCGGCCTCAACATCAGCACGTTTATATTGCGGCAGGGAACGACCTCAGTGCCAGCCGGTGTCACATATGATTCGGCGACGCGCACAGCGACGCTTGACCCGTCCGAGCAGCTCGCCGTCGACACGAGCTACACAGCGACCCTGACCAGAATCAAGGATGCTGCCGGAAACGTCTTGGCAGACCGAGTGTGGACGTTCACGACCGGGCCCCGCCCGACGGTGACCACCGTCAGCCCCGCTGCGGGAGCCACCGGAGTGGCCCCGGGCACAAATACTGCTCCCACACCCGTGACCGCAGCGTTCAGCGAAAGCGTGACAGGCCTCAGTTCCACCACCTTCACCCTCCAACGCGGCTCGACCAGCATCGCCGGTACCGTGACCTACAACGCGACCACCCGCGTGGCCACGTTCACCCCATCAAGCGCACTACTGGGGCGACGACCTACACCGCCACCCTCACCGGAGGTATCGCCGACGCTGCCGGGAACCCGCTCACCGTCAAGACATGGAGTTTCACGACGGCAAACGTGGCGTCCGTTCCGACCGTGGTCTCAACCAATCCCACCTCAACATCTACCGGAGTCGCGCTCGGAACCTCGACAGCGCGCACTCCGATCACGGCCACTTTCAGTGAACCGGTCACCGGGGTGAGCACCAGCACCTTCACCGTCAAACAGGGGACCACAGCTGTCGCTGGCGCGGTCACCTACAACGCCACGACCCGCGTGGCCACCTTCACCCCGGCCGGTCCACTACTCGCCGACCGCACCTACACCGCGTCCCTGACGTCCGGAATCAAGAGCGCAAGCGGTGGCGCGCTGGCAGCCCAGAGCTGGAGTTTCATCACCGGGCCGCGTCCGACGATCACGGCGAAAAGCCCGGCATCGGCAGCCACCGGCGTCAGCCGGACCGCTAACGTGACTGCCACCTTCAGCGAGGCGGTCACCGGCCTGCCGACCACCGCGGCCTCGAGCACAGCCATGACCATCAAGCAAACGGTCTCCGGCGCCGCCATAGCCTCAGTAGTCAGCTACAACGCCACGACAAGGGTAGCCACACTCAACCCGTCCAGCACGCTGCTGGCCAACACCCAATACACAGTCACCATCACCAGCGGCGTTCGGGACGTGGCAGGCAACCGTCTGAGCCCGGTGACATGGAACTTCACGACAGGGTCATGATTCGTGGCGGCAGCGAGCGGATCCCGGTCAAACCATAAAAGACACACGCCCGAAATCCACACGTGTCATGCCAAAACAACGTGCGCGTTGTCGCGGTGCGCTCAACGTTTGGCCACAATCGGTCTGCGCCTCGAAGCGCTGATTCAGGGAGTGAGCAACCGGCTCACTAAAGAAACACATGCTGTTGCATCCACAAATAAGTGTCCGTAAGACGTTGAATATCCGGCACTCTGCCGCCAGTGATATTTTATTCCACTCTGTGACCCGTCGCTCGGAATCCGCAAGAGCGGTGAAAGCTCTCGGGTTCCTTTTCACACACATCTAATGCCTGTCAAGCCTGCCACCGTAAGCCATGCTCTGGCGGTGCCGAAGCGGTAGCTGCTTTACTGGTGGCCATGGACGTAGCATCTTCGCCTGCTGGGTACGAGAGGGACTTTTTGGGAAGCTCGCTGCCGCTGCCCATTCCCCGCCTGAGAACGCCGATTCGTGAGCTTCCGTACACACACTTCACCATCCTCCTCGATTCGTCACGACGGTTGGCCGTGGTGACGGGCGTCAATATTGACGGTGACCAACTCGTCGACGTCGCTCGCGGCGACGATTGGCATCTGGACGCGCGCGTCCCCGCTCATGAGCAGACCGGAGAAGGCGTCTACGCCAATAATGACCTCGATCGTGGACATCTCGTGCGACGCCGAGACCCCGTCTGGGGTTCCGAAAGCACAGCACGTCAAGCGAATAAGGATACGTTCGCGTACACGAACGCCGCACCCCAAGCGGCAGAATTTAACCAGTCCAAGGAGCTGTGGCTCGGCCTGGAAGATCATATTTTAAACTACGCGCGTACCAACCAAAACCGCATCAGCGTCTTCACCGCCCCTGTCCTCACCGCCGAGGACCCGTTATATCGCGGGGTGGAGATCCCACAATCATTCTGGAAGATCGCCGCGTGGACCTCACTCGAGGAGAACATTGTCGTTCTTCACGCTGCCGGATTTGTTCTCGACCAGAGCGCCCAGCTCTCCGAACTAGAACTGGACACGGCGCAGGCACTCGCCCGTATCCAAGGCTCGCCTCCACCACTTGGGCCCTACCGCACCTATCAGGTGCCCATCGTAGACATCATCAGCCTCACCGGCCTAGCGATGACCGAATTGGCCGACGCGGACGTACTCGCACCGGTATTTGCGCTCCGGGATACTGACGGCCCCCGATCACACTGGATCGAACTGGCCGACACGTCCGCGATTCAGGTTTAACCATGCCCGGTCTTTACCACCGAGACAAGGTCCCTGGACGAGGACTTCCGCCACCCTCCAGTCGCCGATCGCGTTGCCTCAATGGGGATGAGCAACTGATCAGGGACCTGTTGCGTCGTCTCTCGTCCGCACAAACGACAGGAACACGCTAATGAGATGGACCACCAGCATCGACATCGACCGGCCCGTAGCCCACCTATTCCAAGCCATCGCTGACCAAAACGTGCGGCTGCAGTGGCCGGATTGGCCCGCTGCCACCGGCTGTACGTGCTCGATCGATGGCGACATCACGACCCTCGGCTCCGTGATCGTGTTCCGTGACGACACGGATGTCGAGCAGGGCCCGCAGCGGTTGTCCTGCGTGTCGCCCAACCGGGTGGAGTACCCGCTCCGTAACCGAGCTCCCGGCGGCCGTGAGATGACACCCGAGGTCGACTTTGGGATCGAGGAATTAAGCCCAAACCGCACCGGGGTCCACCCGGATTTCCGCAACCGTGTGCCGCTCCCGCCGCCACTGCGCCAGATCACCGAACTCGTCCTCGACCGGAAAGCCCGCGCGATGCATGTTGAGGACCTCCGCCTGCTCACGGCCCACGTTGAAGATGGACCGCGGTGATCCCCAGGAGCTCCGACCCGCACTCCGCCCCGGTCCCAGAAAGTGCCTGGCTGGCCGACGATCTCGCCCGTGAACGCGGCCGGGTGGAGATTTTCAACGCCACCCGCCCCGGCGGTCTAGACGGCTGGACCATGGACCTGCAACAGTACGAGCTGGTGCGCGCGCACATCCTGAAGGTCCTCGCCGCCCCGGACCGCTCCGACGGCACCATCCTGCTGAAGGACCTGGTGGCCTCCACCCAAGCACACCTCGGCGAACATAGCGCCTTTCCCAAAGGTCGACTGCGCAACTATTGCACCTATACCAAGGTCGACCTGGAAGCACGAGGACTCGTCGAACGAGTCCCCGGCAGCAGCCCCCAACGCATCCGCCTAGCGAACGCACCTTCCCCATGAACGACACACCGGAAGACCAGCCCGTCGCCTCTGCTAGTACGAGGACGTCACGTCACCGTCCTATTGGGTGTCGCCTGCAACTGGATGGCCGGGAAACCACGATGTCTGGCACCACTGTCCTTCAAAACCTGCCCGTGACACGACGATGACCGACCTGACCTTGCCCACGGGAGATGTCAACCTCGCCACCTCCCTCGCACCGTTCCTCATGTTGGCCCGCGACCCCACTGTTCGACTCTCCCCCGGTCTCTTCGAACGGGCCACCCTCACTCCTGAGGGGCGGGGGATGATCTCTGTGACCTGGGACGCTGCCGTGCCCGAGGCTCGCGTGCGTACCTTCGGCGACGGGGCCGATTGGTTGCAACGCCAGGCCCCTGCGATGCTCGGGCTCCTCGACGATGTCACCGGATTCGCCCCCACGACCGACCCATTGCGCACCTTGTGGCGACGCCACCGAGGCGACCGGATCACCGCGTCCGGCACCCTCTGGCACGACCTCGCATGGTTCATCGTGCAGCAACGCGTCACCCACGGCGAAGCCGCAGCCTCATGGTCCCAACTGGTCCATGCTCTCGGCTCGCCCGCCCCGGGTTCGGCAGACCTGATTGTTCCGCCAAAACCCGCCGTCATCGGCCGGCTGACATATGACCGACTACATCAGTTCGGCATCGAACGCCAGAGAGCCGAGAACCTCATCGCGGCGGCGCGCTTCGCCCACCGGGCGCACCACGCACCGCTGCCGGATCAGGAAACTATTCTTACCGCTCTGGGCACGGTGCGCGGCGTGGGCCCCTGGACCCGGAGTTGCCTGTCCACGTTCACCTGGGGATCAGCGGACACCGTCATCACCGGTGACGCCGGGATCCCGTCCATGGTCACGTGGCTCCTCGCCGGCGAACGACGCGGCGGCGACAACCGAATGCTTCAGCTGTTGGAGCCCTACCGTCCCCAGCGCTACCGCGTCATCCGCCTCGCTTTCGCTAGCGGCAGCAGACCTCCTCGCCGAGGGCCCCGTACCCCCATCAACCCCATTCGCGGACGCTAATGCACTTAGGGGATTTCTTCTGCCCGGACAAGGTGATGATCCCTGATTCTCGCCCAACGTCAAACGGCGGACTTTCTCAGAGGTACGAGCCTCACCCAACCGTGGCACTTAGGGTGCACGTACGGGGAACCCCCGACCGTGACGATGTGCGTGAACGCAGCAACACCACACCGCTGACGGCAGACCTGTAATCCTACTGCGCAGATAGGAGCAGTCCACTCTCTTGTGGCTAGGCACACCCCGCAGCCCGTTTGAAGCGATGGCCGTGTCCACTCTCCGGGGTCAAGGCCAACATCGCCGCCCGGGAGCGGGACCTCTACCGGACGACGATAGACCCGGTCAGAGTACTTTGGGAGACATGACTAGTCGCATCGGACGCATGACGTTGATCACAGTCGGCGTGATGGCACTGACCATCGGCGGAATCTGGACTGGGCAGGGCATGAATCTGATGCCGGGAAGCTTCATGACGGGCAGCAAGATGTGGCTTTTCATTGGGCTCATTCTCGCCATCGTGGGCATCATCCTGATTGTATTCGGCCTTAGACGGCCGGGGCGCGGCCGCACGACCAAGTGAGACGTGCCTTCCCCGCAATCACTCAGCAAAGCTGACCCGACGTCTCGTCGCGAGGTGGGCTGCGGACTGCGCTGAGAGAGTCCTGGTCTTTTTCGATAGCCGGACGCCGAGCGACACAGGTGCAGTGCCGAAGCACTTGGTGGCCAAGTGCGCCGACGCTGTGCCACAGGGGAACCCCCAACGGGACTCCCCGCTGGTTGTGTCAACTAGACGTGGCTCACGATGACGGCTTGATTGACTCCACCCGATTGCGGGCCGCAAGCACCTTCGTGCTAACGTACCTATGTCTTGATACATAGGTACGGAGGGTTTTATGCAGATACTCGTCTTTGTCGCCGCGCTAGCGGTGCTCCTCGCAGCGGTTCCCCTGATCGCCACACCGCCCACAACGCGCGTTGCCTCGTGGCTTCGAGCTCGAGATCCGGCCGCACCCGAGTCGGCCGTCATCGCGTCGCGAGCCGCCCTGCAACACATCAACGTCACCAGCGGCGCCGTGATCGTCGTGCTGGCGATCGCATGGGTGATCAGTGATGTTGACTTCTACCTGTCCATAGTGGGTTATGCGGTCGCAGTCATCGTCGGGACGGCCACACGCCTGGGGGGAAGCGAGCAACGCCGCGCCGGTCTCACCCTCGCCAACACCAGCCCAGGAGTGTGGCCAAGACGGGTCTTCCGGCTGTCCCTCGGCCTGGCGTCTACCACCCTGGTCCTATCGCTGGCGATGCTCGCCGTGTTCACGGATCGTGCCGGGAACACGGCAACCTATCTGACTCTCATGAACCCCTTCGAGCTCCCCGATATCAGTACGCGCTCTCTCATCATCACGACAAGCGTGTCCGCCCTTCTCACCCTCCTCGCGGTGGCCGGCTGGGCAGTGGTTGGGCGGAGGCAGTCCGCAGCGGGTACCTCACCGGAGATCGACGGCATGATCCGCGCCCTCTGCTTCCGCCGCATAGCCTTGGCATCTCTCGGTGCCCAAGCAGTGCTTCTCGGCGCTCTCCTGCCCGCTTTTCAGGTCACAACTCTCGAGGTAGCGCGGCTCTCCTCCTACTCAGTCAACGAAGACCTCATCGCCGTCACGTCCATCTCGGGGCTCGCACTCATCGTCATCGGGATCGCCGCGTGCGCGTACGCCGTGCTGCAGCCCGTCTGGATACAGCCAAAGCGAACAACCAGATATCGGCGGACTGAAAACTCAGACGCCGAAACCACTCACCCAGAGGTCCCGCTTCCCGCGGCGACCGGGAGCAGCTCCTACTGATGATCGAGATCACTGTTGACACGCGAAGCCCCACCCCGCACTACGAACAGATCAGAAGCCAGATCACCGGCTTCGTCCTCACCGGTTCGCTGCCCCCCGGAACGCAACTGCCACCCATCCGGCAACTCGCCGGCCACCTGGGACTCTCCAATGGGTCCGTCGCCCGGGCCTACAAAGAACTCGAACGCGAAGGCACCGTCACCACCAACGGTAAAAAGGGCACCACCATCGCCCCACAGGACAAACGAACCACTCCAGGCAGGACCAGTCCCGATCGCCTCGCCGTCCTGAGCGATGCTGCAAGAGAGTACGCGGCCATCGCCCACTCACTGGGCTACGACCTCACCGCCGCATCCGCAGCGCTGCACAGCGCCATGACCTCCCCTTTCACCAAGGCCCCCTCGTGACGGAGCAGCGTCAGAGCAGGACCGCGCGTGGAAGATCCGACCTGACGCGCTCGAGCAGCCCTTAACCGCTGATTCAGGCTCGCTGCCCGTCGTGCGCAGTCGCACGGCTCGAACTTCACTTGATCCGTCCGATCTCCGGCTGCTTTCTGACGCGGGCGAGTCGGTACGAGTCGGTGCCGGTCTAGTTGATCGTGCCACTGAAGGTGAGCCGGCCCACGATCGCCGCACACAGTCTGGGATCGATGTACGACTTCGTCCACCCGGAGAATGACTCATTCGACGCGATCGCGACGCCTCTCATGGCGACGGCACCCAGCATTATAGGAACGATGAGCGGAACAGGTTAACGTCGCATTGAAGGGTCGCAGGGTGGCTCGCCAGCTGCGTCGTCCGTGAACAGCGAAGGACCTAAGCTGCCAGCATGACGGATAGCAATGAGCGGGGTCGATACGCACCGATGCAACGAGGATCGGTCGGTATCGGGCGCGCTCAGCGCCTGCCGTTCGACATCTCCAGCCTGTCAGTGACCGGTCTGGTCATCATCTGCGAACTCGATGATCCGGCCCCGGGAAACTCCAGGCCAACCATGAGCATGAAAATGACCCAATATTTGCGCCTATCCGACGAATCGATGATTCGTCTCGACATGGATCGTGGAGTGTCCTCGTTCAAACATGGGCCTGGGGCTGTCTCCTGGAAACGCTCCGCAGCCGACGTGATCGCAGAAGTTCTCATGGAGGTGCGGGGGGATGACGAAGCGAAACCCGATTCCTTTCCGTGGGAAGCGTACGCGGAGGCCGCACAACTGAGGGGAATCTCGGTTGACGCCGAGGCACTGCGCGAACTTCCGCACACGGTGCTGCTGTCGGATCAGCTCGCCACGATCTACGAATTCTGAACGACGACGGCCTTCACTGCGGCAGTTCTCGCGGTCCTGACATTTGACGTCCCATAAGCCGGACGGCCAGCGCGACAGGTTGGAGTCTCATCTACCGGACGACCGTGTGCGCCGATGCCGTGTCACTTGGGAACCGCGAAGGACCTAAGCTGCCAGCATGGCGGATAGCAGTCAGCGGGGTCGATACGTGCCGATCCGACCAAGATCGGCTGTTAGTCAGCCCGCTCAACGCCTGCCGTTCGACATGTCCAGCCTGTCAGTGACCGGTCTGGTCATCATCTGCGAACTTGATGAGCCGGCGCCGGGAAACTCCAAGCCCACCATGAGTATGAAGATGACCCAGTATCTGCGCCTATCCGACGAATCGATGATTCGTCTCGATATGGATCGTGGTGTGACTTCGTTCAAGCATGGTCATACCGGGGCCATTTCCTGGAAACGCTCCGCGGCCGACGTAATTGCAGAAGTCCTCAGCCTGGTGCGGGGGGATGACGAAGCGAAACCCGATTCATTTCCCTGGGAAGCCTATGCGGAGACCGCGCAACTGAGGGGACTCTCCGTCGACGCCGAGGCACTGCGCGATCTTCCGCACACAGTGCTGCTGTCGGATGAGCTCGCCACGATCTACGAATTCTGAACGACGAGGGCCTTCACTCAGGCAGTTCTTGCGGTCCTGACATTTGACGTCCCATAAACCGGACCGCCTATGGGACGCTCCCGCAGCGCGGATTGCATTCACGGTAAGTGGTACGTGGAATTGGTCTCTGGCTCAGGATCCAGCCACGTTGCCAGGACGCCGCTCGTGACGATTAACGCCGTTGCGAGGATCAGGGCGATGAGACCGGCAAGGAGGAGCTGGAGCGCGTTGAATCGTTTGTTGGGAGCTGGCATTTGCCTCAGCCTAGGGTGAACTGTTGAGCCATATTTGCCCTCACCGAGGTGAACTGCGATAGGACAGGAGCACCACTGTGTCAGCCGATTCGCTTGGCTTGTTTCAGGGTGGACGGGCGCAGTAGGGACTTGGCGCCGAGGATCTCGACCCCAAGAAGCTTGCCGTCTTTATCGAAGTCGAGGATGACTTCTCCGCGGCCGTCGATTTCGTGGACGTCTTGCTGAACAGCCTCCCCAGCTTTTATTCGAGGCGAGATGTTGAAGTAAGCCGCATCCGCAGACCGGTCATATGTGCCTCGCCGCAGTTTCTTCATGGCGTAAGAATAGGGCAATAGCTGCTCGCAAGACGGACGGCCAATGCGACAGACCCAGCGCTGATCAGAATAACTGCCCAGTGCTCTGGGGCTGTGTCAGAGGGGAACGCTTTACGGGACGCCGTTCACTCGATAAGGGCACACACTCTCTTCTACGTGATTCATGGTCCCAAAGACCAAACCGACCGCTGACCAGGTCGTGTCACCCGGGCTAATTCGCGGACCGCGTCCAGGGGCTCACGCTTTCCAGCTGGACATTGACGACGCTGGGGCCAGCAAAAAAAGTACCCGCAGCGTCCTGGTAGAGAATGCTGTCGGTCGAATCGACGCCGTTGAATTGTTGGACGCTGACACGCCCCGAGTTTGTGGTGGAGAAGACTACCGGCTGGTCAGCGCCTGCATACAGATAGGCGTTGAACCCGCCGGTTTCAGGCAGCGCCGGGAGCTCCGAAATGGGTGACACCGTGATAGACCAATCACCCGCACCGGGCCCGACCCTGATCGACCCCGCGGGATCACTCAGGGGATCCACACCATAAGCCACGCTGGCGGTATCGCCCGGAAAATCCGCCCAGCCCAGAGGCTGTCGGGTGTCGTCCTCGCCAATGATCTGAGCCCCGGAGCGCTCGTTGTCCCAGTGGTTAGGACCCCAAGAGATGGTATAAAAACCAGACTTAGCGTCGTCAGGCAAGAGCACGTCACCGGCACCATTGCCGCTGACGGTGAATGCCTCAAAGGCGCCAAAGGTTTCATCCGCCCAGGCCTGCACAAATTCTCGCGAACTGGGTTCGTCTGTTTGGACAGGATCCGAAGAGGCCGAGGATTCAACAGGATCTGGAGAGGCTGATGCTGATGAATCGGGTTCGATCGGCTGGTTCGTTTGGCACCCAGACAAAGCCACCATCGCTGCGGCTGCCAAAGCAAATGTGATCGGCATGCGTTTCATCGAATCCCCCTGGGGTACTTTCCTGCGCTCACCAACTTTGAGGTGGCACCACCGGGGCTGCAAGACCGCACCCCCAGCGTTTAACCGAGTTTTGCACTGCACAAGTCCCAAGGAAAATTCGACAGCTGGCGTGGTGTGTGCACGAGGTGACGGCAGGTCTTGGCGAGGACTTGAGATTCTCAGCACCGCGCAAACCTACGCGACGATGCACCAGCCATTGTGTGGTTGATGCTGCCATCATCCACTTCATCCGCGCTGCCCCGCATAGCTCGAAGGAATTTAGACAGTCCCGAACTCTATTCAGTTCAGTCCCATCTTTCTATAAGACGGACGCCGAACGACACAGATTTAGGGCCACAGCACCCGGCGGCCGAGCTTGCCGACGCTGTGTCGCAGGGGAACCCGCCACGGGACGATTCGGACCGGTGTTACGAGTCGACCGTGCGCCTGTGCAATTGAGCTGATTGAACCATCGACAGGGCAGTCAGGACGAACAACCCCAACAACGCCGTCAGGCTTCCAATGGCGAGTCCAGAGAGGAACCAACCGGGTGACACGATCAGCTCGGCGTCACTTGCGCTTAGATAGCGGCACTCAAGTCCTACAGGCCAGATTGAAAAGGTCCCCGTAGCCCCTCGCTCAAGTACGGCCTCGGCCGGTACCGGTTGGGAGATCGCACACTGATACCCAGGAGCACGTGCCTCATAGGCGGCAGCGGCGACGGGAACACCACACAGCAAGGCGACGGTGATGAGGATCACAGCCAGACCAATGTGAAAACTTCGGCTCATATCTGATCGAACCACAGACCGGGCGCAGTTCGTGCGGAGGAAAGCTCAGCGGACCTTGTAGGACGGGTCAGCGCCTCCTGGCGACCAGAGCGGTCACGATGAGAATGCAGCCCAAGGCGACCAGACCCGCGTACAAGTAGAGCTGGATAGGCCCGCTGCCCAAGCTGCTGAAGGGGGCGGGGCCGTTGATTATCCAGAGATAGCGCTCCGTATCGCCGTGAATGAACCAATAGATAACGATCGGACTAGCGACAAGCAGCAGTCCGGCACCGAGGATCGGCGAAGCAAACTTGCCCGAAGTCGTAGTGGTCATGACCTGGCGTCCCCCTTTTGCCGAGCGTGAAGGCCTCATTCTCGCATCTGTTCGAAGAAGCCCGTGAAGCGCGCATCGATATTCCTATGTGCCGTGACCTTAGCTGGTGCCCGCAAACCGGACGCTCAACGCGCCAGATCTGACTCAGCCCTGACTACGTGTTGAACTTCCCGCTGTTGTGTCACGTGGGAACCCCCTGCGGGACGCTACGTGTCCCACGCGTGTTGGACTCGTGTGGGCGCCTAAGTCGTCGCGGCCGCCGGTTCTGAGACGAATCCGTCATTCCCGACATCATTTGGAAAGAACGTAAATGAGGGGGGACGCAGTGAACGTCAAATGCAAGTTGCGACAGTGATGGAAATTCGGCCAGCTCATCAACGGACCTGGAGCTCAGCGACCAGTGCGTTGATAGCGACCGCAGGGAATTCGCGACGATTTTCCGGCGGCACAGTCGGATCGTCTACGCGGTGGCCGTCACCGTCCTGCGGAATCCAGCCGACGCCGAGGAGGTCGTATGCGCGTCCGGGGCTCTGCGGGGAGCCTCACTAACAGTAGAAAGCGCGGGCCGTTTCGGGCGACACGATCCTGCTCACGACTCCTCCGGGTTGCATGAGGGCAGCGCCTCCATAGGCGTTGTCCTCTCCCCACGGCGAGGCGTCGGCTACCTTGTCGTAGATGAAGGGCCCAGAGTTGTCGGCGTTGTCGTCGAATGCCTGCTCTGCGGGAAGTGCATCAAAGAAGGCTTGGGCGTTGTCGCCGACACTGAAGTCTCCACTGCTCTGCAGCGCGAAGCCATTGAAGCTGGGGTCGCCGAAGGTGACCACGAAACCGGCCGGCTCCCAGACGTCGAGCACGAGTGCGGTGCCGCCCCAGGAATAGCGGGCCGTGACGTTAGTGCACGCCTCGATCTCGCTCTCGAGGAACTGCTCGGGCGCTGTCCCGAGTGCGGCCGTGAGAAAGGCGACGGAGGCTTCCGTGCCGTCGGCGAAGTTAACAGTCGAGACCGGCTGCTCGGTGGCCGTCTCGCTCATCAGTTGTGAACCGCTCATGACGATGGTCGACACGACCGGTGCAGGAAGTGGCGCAGCTGGAGTTGATGTCACGGCGGGAAGCGTTTGGGTTGCGCTCGCTTCCGGGGCTTCGGGCGTCGAGGAAGCGCACCCAGACACCATTAGGCCGACCGCAGCGGCCAAGACAAGTATCCGCAGGCCACGCAGCGACTGGGTAATACGTCTGGGATTACTGAGAATCATTGAGCCCCCGCTCGTTGGGGAGATCACGACGTGAAGCTCCCTGTTTTTTTCCGAGTCTAGTCAAGTCGCGCCCATGTATTGTCACGTCCAGAATGACCGATTTTATCGAGGGCCAGCGACGTCGGCGTGTCACCGGGTCGACACGCGCCGTAGACGGTGCCGGCTGTCGAGCTGGTCTAGACACGACAACGATTGGATCGAGCTTGTCGAAATCAGAGGACCGCGACCAGAGAGCACGTCTTCTTTGCCACCCGCCGAAGGATCGATTTCAACAACAGCGTCCGCAGGCCGGACGCCCAACGCGACACTTGACTGTGTCGTTTGCGGAACGTCTTGCGGGCGGCACAGATGAGATCGGATACTAACGCGAAGGCCCGCCTTAAATCGCCAGGCCCTCCGACAAACGTCGGAGGTTCTTGGAAGGCACTGCGTCCTGCGCGACACGGTGCTCTCGCTGCTGCGGAGCGGCTACAAATCTGTGTTCGGCTGCACCTGGGCTAGACCCGATCGGCGTCCAATTGACAGCCATGCCAGCGGACCGACGACCGGCACGAAAATCGTCACGAGCGCCCAGATCATGGCTTGCGCTGAGGTAAGGCGTTTAGCGGTTCGAGCCATCGAGACAAGCGCGACGACGGTCAGGGCGATGACCAGAACCGAGAACAAAGTCCACGCGATGTCATACCCGACGGGAATGATTGGATTAATGGAGTTGCTCATGTCGTCAGCTTACGGCGAAGGTTCTGCGGGCGGAAACGGTACCGGCGGCAACGGTCAAGCCCTGTGTTATGCGTGGGCAGCCCGTAAGCCGAACCCTCAACGGGCGCTAACTCCTGAGAGTTTGTTCACAGGTGAGGGGTCTTGGTTGTTACAGGATGCGGGTAGGAACCCGGTCATGCATGGTGTCCAGGCTCTCAACGCCGCCGTCGAGTCGCGGGTTGTTCGGCCCGGTCAAGCGGGCCCAAAAGCGGTGGTGGTGTGGCGGCTATAGTTCTGGTGGTTGGCGTTGTGCAGCTCCGCGGCCTTCTCGGGGCCGACGCTCATTGTGTTCCGCACGGGCTCATGCCCGCGCGGCTGACTCTTCGCGCACCAAGCGGGACAAGGTGTCCACCGCCACGTCGCGCCCGGAGAGAACAACGCCAAGAGCTTCCTTGTAAACCACGTCACGCACCGGAAAGGGACGTCCTTTACCGATCTGGAGCATTGTCAAACCGCTCCGGAAGTCATTCTTGTGGCCTTTATAGATCACCCATTCCGCATCGGGGAAGGTCGCAGTCAGGACTTCCGCAAAGTAAGCCTGCACCTCATCGATCAGGGCAAGCTGCGCTGACGTGAACGGGCCGCTCCCCGGGGCACCGCTCTCGGAAGTGGGTCTCGAGGGGTCCCACCAGGATGGCAGTTCTGCGCGCTGCGTTTCGTGACGCTCCTGGATATGGGCCAGGAACCACTCGTTCACGGCGTCCAGGCTTTCGACGCTGCCGTCGAGTTGCGGATCGCGCGGCCCGTTCAACCGAATCCGAAGATGCGCCTGCGCCGGTTTAAGTGCCCGGAGGTATAGCTCGTGTAGTTCCTCACGTTTTTCGCGACTGGCGCTCATAGTGTCCCACATGATCTCAGGCTACCCAAAGGGTAAAAGGGATTCCCAAACGCTCAAGCCGCTCTAACAGAGCGACGTCGGGCCCGACGGTGTTGTTGTAGCTCGTGAAGAATTGCCACTCGACTATTTCAACACCACTCTTCGAATCGCTCTTCATGATGGTTTCTCGCTCCGCCTGGCTGGCGGCCCGTCCGACGTCCCGTGCTCGACCATGCTTGATTTCCATCGCGCGTCCGGTCGCGGGATCCAGAACGTCGTAATAGCGTATTTCTCCAGTGGAAGCGGTCGACCTGATCTGCCTCGGCAGGGCTCCGGGCGTAATGCTGCGAAGGAAATTCTCGGCGTCTTTTTCGAGCCGGTAGGTGTTCGGCGCCTTCTTGACATCGTTCGCCGCTTTGACCATGTCGTCGAAATGTTTGGCGCTGATCATCCTCGAGGCGAGGCGGACGATATCGGCATCAGGAAGTCCCGCCGTGGTGAGTTTCGTCACCGCGGTCGGTGAGACTTTCCGCAGCAGGTCCATCTTGTCGGCGGTCGACTTGCCGAGGTCTTTCATGCTGGAGCGCAGCGCGGCCCCCGACGGGATCTCGTCCGCGACCTTGATGAATTTCTCGGTCTTCTTGATTCCCGCTGCGATGTCGCCACCGATGGGGATGAGTGCGGCGACGCTGAACGCGGTGGAGATGAAGTCCAGGTTCACAACACCGGCGAGGGCATCACGGATGTCACCGATGAAGATCACTCCGCTGGAGATGTTCCCGGCGAGGTAGGCGAGGCTTTGTCCCTCACAGAAGGGGCCCACATTAGTGATGTCGCCGCACAGCGCACCGCGCGAGAATTCGCCGATGTACTCGAGAATGCTCGTCTGGTAGTCGAGGATGAGGGGATCGAATCCCTCGCTGGCGTGATTGATCTCCCAGGTGTCGGTGTAACCGTCGACGTCCGTGTCGTCGCTGAACGCCTCCGTGCTGTGGGTCTGCGTTTCCTGGGCGTCGTTCAGGCCGTCATGGTCGAGGTCGGCTTTCCACGCCGAGAGCCCTTCCGCCCGCTCGTACAGGTCGCTGAGGGTGTCGCCGTCGGTGTCAGCCCGGGTAGGGTCCGAGAATGCGCCGTAGTACGTTCCACGCCCGAAGTCGCCGCCGGTCGTGAGTTGCCCGGCTTCTTCGCCGTCGCTGAGTCCGTCGTTGTCGGTGTCTGCGTTGTTCGGATCGGTGTGGAACACGCGGCCGCTGCCGTCGCGCCATCCGCTGGTCTCTGCGGTGTCGGCGAGCCCGTCTCCGTCGACGTCGGATTCGCCGGTGTCACTGCCGATGCCTGCGAACACGTCGGTAAGCCCGCTTGCGTCGGGCACGTAGTAGAACTTGCCGCCGGTCGAGGTCGCGATCGAGCTCAGCAGGGCGGTGTTGGTCCCGTACCCGAGGCCCACCGTGTAGACGGTGGTGTCGCTGGCCGCGGCTCGAGTTGTGGACGATTCGTCGTAGTAGCCGTCGCCATCGGTCAGGAACACGATCACTCGTTGGTGTGTGGGGTCGCCGTTAGTGTCGAGTTCGTTCAGGGCCGCGTCCATACCGGCTGAGAGGTTAGTGCCACCGCTGTCGTCGACCCGGTCGATCGCGGCCTTCACTGCGTCGAAGTCTGTGGTCATCGATTGATACACGGACGCTGAGTAGTCGAAGTCCACCACAGCAGCCTGATCCCCGGTCCGCAGGGAATCGACGAAGGACTTCGAGGCCGTCTTGCGGGCCCCGCCAGGGTCATTCCACGACATCGATCCCGAGGAGTCGAGTGTGAGGACTACGTCGATATTCCCTGACGCATTGCCTCCGCGTGGGGTCGCTATCTCGCTAGCCCAGATGGCGTCGAACTCGTCGACATCGACAATGACGAATTGTGAAGTCGGTGTGGCTGGAGCAGCAGTCGCCAACGTCTGAGAGAAGCGCGAGCCCGAAACCGCTTCGCCTTCGGGGATCCCGGCTCCGCTATCGAGCTCGGCCCAGTCGGCGGGACGCGTCTGAGCGGAGCGTTGCGCCGAGATGATCCCGCCATCGGGGGTCTGAACTGTCGCGATTCCCCGCTCAAGGTCGACGGCCTGATCGGCCGGGAACTCGAATGTTTGGGTGCCATTGTTGAACCGAAGTACCGCCAGGTTGGCTCCCGGGTCGAGGTCCGCCGTGTCGAACGGGATCGTGAGTGTGCCCGGCTCCAGCGCCAGGGGGGCATCGATCTCGATCGGCGGGGCTCGCTGGCCCGGCACGTCATTGAGCCGCTCGTCGTCAGAGACGCTTAGGCTCACAGACAGCACGGCCTTGCCGAGTCCGCGGGCTTCATAGCTTGCAGCGGATTCGGCGGCAAGGACATTCTTCGCAAAGCTGTCGTCACCGTCAGCGATGCCGTTTTCGTCCGAGTCGACGACGGTCGGGTTCGATCCCAGGGCGACTTCCTCGGAATCAGAGAGGCCGTCCAGATCGGTGTCGACCGCGAGTGGGTTGCTCCCTCGCGCGACCTCTTGTCCGTCAGTCAGCGAGTCACCGTCCGTGTCGGGTTCGCCGGCCTTGGTGCCGCGGCCCAGTTCATCCGCCGTCGTCAGCCCATCGGTATCGGGGTTGTCGGCTGCGTCGGAGATCCCGTTCCCATCGGTGTCAGCCTTCGTCGGGTCCGTGATGCTCTGGAGTTCGGCGCTATCCGAAAGACCGTCAGCATCCGTGTCCGCCTTGAGAAGGTCGGTACCAGCCCGGATCTCAATCGCGTCGACGACTCCATCGGCGTCAGTGTCAGCCCATTCTCCGGCCGGATCCGGGCCGCCCGGGTTCACCGTCGTCGAGCAGCCTGCGAAGACGTTGATGCCGGCCCCGCCGTCACAGGTGTTCTTACCCTTGTCGCCGTTGAGGTTGTCGTTGCCGGGGCCGCCATAAAGAGCGTCGTTTCCGAGCCCACCGAGGAGGGAGTCGTTCCCAAAGCCGCCATACATGCTGTCGGCGCCGTTCTCACCGATCAGCTGGTCAGTGCCCGGCCCACCATCGAGAACATCGTCGCCCAGCCTTCCGTTGACAACGTCATTGCCCGCCCCGCCCTGCAGGGTATCGGCGTCATTGCCGCCGTCGACGGTGTCGTCGCCCTCACCGCCATCAAGCTTGTCTGCACTGTTTCCGCCACTCAGCGTGTCATTGCCGGCCTGACCGAAGAGAACGTCCTGCTCGTTCTCGCCAAAGAGAACGTCATCCCCGTCACCGCCGGAGAGGACATCGCTGCCAACGCCACCATAGAGCGTGTCGTTTCCGCCACCACCGTCGATCGTGTCGGATCCGTTGCCGCCGCAGATGACGTCGTCACTGCTGGTGCCACGGAGAACATCATTGCCAGCGGTCCCCGTGATCGTGCACGACAAAGCGAAGGCCGGGGCGGTCACGGCAGGAAGCGCCGTGGACACCAGCGCCAGACCGGTTGCGAGGGCGATCAGCCTCATGAGGCGGGAGCCTGGCCAAGTCGGGGTCGAGAATGGTCTGGTCTTCACGGGGCGTCCGTCTCTGCGTGATGTTGCCCAGCAAGTGCAGTTGGCAATCCGACGCAAAGCTATCGGTGCGCGCTCACCTCTGAACACCCCCACGTTCGGGAAATCCATGTGTGAGGACGGATGAGGTACGTCTCATGGCACTCGTGTAGCGAGACGGTCGAGTGGCTGGAGATCCCGTCCATGTTCCGCACGGGAACCCCCTACGGGACGCGCGAATCTTCCGTTCACGGCAAGTGCTGGCGGTTACTTGGGATCGATAATAGCGACGCCTCCGACAGTATCGGGGGAGTTCTAGCCTGGTACTCGCTGATCCACCACGAACCGAGCACGATCCAGCGCGCTCTCGGCGAGTTCGCCCGGGTCCTGCGGCCGGGCGGCGGACTGCTGCTGGGCTTCTTCGTTGGGCCCGAGGGTGGAGACGTTCGATCATGCAATCGTCAAGGCTTACCCCTGGTCTGCGGAGGCCCTGGGAGACGAGCTGCGGGACGCCGGCTTCGAGGTCATCGAGACGCACACTCGAACGGGGTTCCACTCCAAGCCCCGACCCCACGGGGCGATCCTTGCCCAGCTCGCGAACGCCCGCTAAGCGATCGTCTGGCGGGCGCTCCCCGCGGCCCGCAACTGAGGGCCTTCTTTGGCGGCGTTCTGAAATAGCTCTTGGGCTCATTCGACGGAGTATGACGCTCAAGCGCGGACTTCCTCACTGAGCCCACTAGATGCTTGTTGGCGTCTACAAAGCTCGCGTATGCCCTAGAAAAATTGTGCTATGAACAGCACATTTTCTTCACCAATAGAGCGAAGCGGGTAGACAAGCCACTTCCTTACTGAGAGCGTGTTACGAGAAGTCTAAAAAAAAATCTGCAATTACTGGGGGAATTCGCAATGAAAAATTCTTGGAAGAAGACCGTGCTGGGCGTGGGGATAGTGGGAGTCCTGGTGGGGGGACTTGCCCAACCCGCAACCGCTGCGTATAGCTCCTATTACAACTCACCGACAAACAAACTCGTGCAGCACAACAGCGCAGCTGGTTCGGGGATGGCGGGCGGCAGGGCGAAGAGCAGCATCAGCACAGCTGATTTCTACATTCATACGCTGACGTTTTCCGGTTCCGGTGCTGGCTACACGGAATACGGCAAAGCAGCGGGGACATCGCCGGGGTATGTGTACCACTACAACATCCCAACTGTGGCAGGTAGCGCTCAGACCGGATGCTTTTGGAGCATCGCTGAGAGCCGAATAGAAGGCCAGGTCACGCTGACGTGCCAGGTAAATAAGTAGCACACGAGGATCGGACAAAGCTCATGAAAACGCGATTTACTATTACAAGTCTCGGTGTGATTACTGCTGCCGCGCTGGCCATTACAACCCTCACAGCTGGTGCCCGTCCAGAGATTCAATCCCTCGCGGCTGACAGTCTCGTGCCTGAGTTCGGGACCGCCCAGAGCACAACGGACGTTCTACCGGAGATCCTTCAGCCGTTGGTAGATGATGCCCCATTGGACGAAGACTCAGTACGTCTGATTGCGCAGTCCAGCTACGGCACCCATTGGGTTGCGCTCGATGCCAACGAGGACATCTGCATCATCACCTATTTGAAAGACGAGACTGCCGGAGGAGCAAACTGCATGCCTCGGGCGCAGTTCCATGCGAAGGGGGCATCGCTTCTAGTGGGCGGTCCGTCTGGACCTGGCGTGGTCGCACATCTACTACCCGCCGGCTTGGAAGAACCTGCCGTTCAGGAAGCTATCGCCACCCATGATGCTGGAGCGTCTGAGGCCCGCGGCATCCCGGAAGACAACACCGGTACAGCTGAATCCAGTGTTGAGATCTTTGCTGATGCAGGACTGGTAGTGCTGAATGAAAACACTGCCGCCGCGCTCGGTAGCGTGCATGTTCCGAGGGCGGGCCAGCAAGATCTCGTCCTCTACGACATGGCTCCGTAAGCCATGCGGAAAATTATCGCTTCGGTAGCCGTGGGCTGTGCTTGCGCAGCCATATATCTGATCGTCGCAGGCTATTTGCTGTTTCAAGCGCAGACAGTGGAATCTGGACTCATATTCAACTGGAACCTTGAACCGGTCTCGGTGACAGATCCGCAGCCCCCAGTTCTGCAGATGGCTAGCTTTCTGCTCTGGAGCGCACTTGTGTTCTGGTTGCTCCTGTGGCTTAGCGCACGGAGTTCCGCAATCAGCAGAAGTACGTCACTAGTGACAACTGCGAGCGTCCTCGTTGTGGTCGCGGGCATCTTCTTGGCTACGGCGAACTACCCTCGGCCGAGTTTGATGGACGGCACCGATTCGGCGTTCTTGGCATGTCTCCAAACGGGTGCAACTAGTCCAGCAACGATGACCATGGCCGCAGCGCTTGTCGTTTTCGCATTCGCCGTACCTCAAATTCGCTCGGCCACTCAACCGCCAATCGAGTTGGA
Organism: Cryobacterium sp. Y29; assembly: GCF_002929825.1. Lineage (GTDB taxonomy): Bacteria > Actinomycetota > Actinomycetes > Actinomycetales > Microbacteriaceae > Cryobacterium. The sequence goes on along the minus strand of NZ_PJJN01000018.1, from coordinate 3,374 downwards.
AGAGGCGGGGACGGCGCCCGCGTCTCGCTTGTAAGCCTCGGCGGGCGAGCATCCGAAAGTGAGACGCCTTGTATCCCTGGGATATAAGGCGTCTCACGCCCACGTCTTGGCTCCCCCGCCTTCGCCGGAATCTTGCGGTGCGCCGATTCCCATACCTACGTCGCATAACCGCATTCTTGAACTGTGGTCGTCGCCATTGTTTATGAGACACCCCGGGAGCAGAAATGACGAAACTGATCGGTGTCATTCTTCGAAGTCGTCTGCACAAAGGTTCGTACTCGAGCCACCGACGAACTCACCTCAATTCCGTAGGGGGAACCGTCTACGGGACTTGGATTCTGCGAATCCGAATCGTTGTTGGCCCGATGCTGACGCCGCCGTGGATCAATCGGGCTGCGGCGAAGGCCGTGCGAGGGCCGCGATCACGCAGACAGCGCCCGAGAGAAGGAACGGTTCACTGAAGAGTCCACCCCTTGCATCGACCTGCTTCAATCTGGATATAAAATGTCCAGGTTGATAGGCTCGACATCATGCAGCTTCCAAAAGGGGTCGAGTGGGCCGCGCATTGCCTTGTCGTCTTGGAACGATTGACCGAAGATCACCCTGTCGCAAATTCGACCTTGGCGGAGGTCTATGGCCTCTCGCCGACCTACTTGAATAAGCATCTCCAGGCTCTGACACGGCACGGCTTGCTGATTTCGATGCCCGGATCGGCCGGAGGATTTACGTTGTCACGTCCCGCATCTGAGATCACTCTTGCTGACGTCGTTGAAGCGCTCGAAGGCGGTGGACCGATATTCCGATGCACGGAAATACGGTGCGACGGGTTGTTTCAACCGCATTCTACCGAGATCCGCGCGAGTGGATCGTGTGCCATTGCGGCCGCGATGTGGACGGCCGAGCAGGCGTGGCGACATAGCTTAGCCGCCGTTTCGATCACAGATCTCGTCCAAGGGGTCGACGCAGTCAGCAGCAAGAATCTGAACGAATTCGTTGAGAATAAGAACGTGAAAGTTGGTCCAATTTTATGAAGATCGCAGTGTTGGGAGCTACCGGAACCGCCGGCACGCGCACGGTAAACCTACTTGCGAAGAAGGGCATTTCCGTGGTTGAAGTGTCCCGTTCGGCTGGCGTAGATCTAATCTCCGGCAAGGGACTAAGTGATGCACTGCGCGGAGTCGATGTGGTGATCGACGCCTCCAATACGTTCCCCCAGGACGCCACGATGGGACTGCACGAGGCGCTCACCACTGCGACTCAGAACGTTGTAAAGAATTGTGTCACTCAAAGAGTAGGCCACCTGGTGTTTCTATCCATCGCCGGAGTGGAAGACCCCGTTTTTGACGATTTCCCCTACTACGCGGCAAAGCGCGCACAAGAAGAAATTGTTGCAGCCGGCCCAATTCAGTCGACCATCGTGAAGTCCACGCAGTGGTATGAATTCGCGACAAACCCCTCGGCAGTCTCCTTTCTGGACAGCGAAGTGCTTGTCCAGGACTGGCTCATTCAGCCGATCGCTGCTGACGCTGTCGCAAAGGTCCTTGTGGACACGGCCCTCAACGCGCCGGGTTCGGTCGTCAAGACCATCACCGGGCCCGAGCGGATCCGACTTCCTGAACTCACCTCCCGGGTACTAGCCCGGAGCGGGGACTCACGGCCGGTGCGGTCAGCCAGCCCCTCGTTAAACGCGCTCTCTGAGGGGGTGCTGCTTGCTCCTACTGAAGCCACAATATTGGGACCGGATATCAACACCTGGTTAGCGTCGCTGCCCTCGGCGGGGTAAGCGCCATGTTCGACCTGAAGCACTCCGCACACCCGCTGTGGCCATAGTCCGAGAATGGGGCCCTCCGATTCATTCGATGTGCCCGAAAGCCGGACCCTGAGCGGGCATATCCGCACGGGTACTGGGTTCTGCGGGTCACGAGCCCGAACGTGTCGCGTTTACCCTGCCCTTTGAACAGTCGCGCTCAGGTGCGTCAACTGCGACAGATTAAGGACCGCATTCGCGTGACAGCTGCTCAAGACAGCGGCACGAATGCAACGATCTTGGCGGCCGGATTATCCGAAGTAGGCAGCAAAGTCCGATCAAGCGTGTCACGCGATATGGAATGTCACCTGCTTTGACCCAGCCGACTTCGGCATCCACGCATAGGTAACGACGAGAGGGGCAACCGCCCACACCAGCCGCACAAATGAAAGGCATGAAAAATGCACTACAACCACCTCAAGGGAATTCAGGCTGCCGTCGCCAAAACCATATATGCGCAGGACATAGAGTTCGAGTGGGCCAGACTCCCGGCGCTGGCTCCGCTCCGGAGCGCCAGCATCTTGGCCAGCCCTGAACCGAATGAAACACTCACTGCTCAGGCGGAGTATGCCGCAATGGTCCTTTTCTACACTGAACACTTCTCGGGGTGGGACGGCCGACGGCAGATCCTGGACAGTCGCACTTTTCTCAACGATTCTCTGATCGAAGGAGTTCCGCCAGAACGCCTTGGCTTTGGATTCGCTCTGGAAATGAAAGAATCTGAAATCCTATTTCGTCCAGTACCACACTGGTAGTCCGGGCCCGAGATTCTGGGACGATTCGCCCGTAAGCTTGTGCGACAGGAAGCCGATGAACGACGTGAGGACGGATCCTCCGCCGGCGCCACACTCTTTTGCGTAGTGCCTCGAACCTTCTTCACGTCGGCTGTGGTGAGGCATCCACCCGCGCTCCCTGCAACGCCCCACCGCCTCGAGTCGAAGCCCAGCCGCGGAACGTCCGAAGCCTTGGGTTCACGTTTCGCTGCTGCATAAACGTCTGAAAGGCCATGGACTTCTCCGACTAGCGAAGCCCCTGACGGGGTCAGTCAAGCGCGAGGCCCCGAGACGGGGCCCCGCGCTTTTCGCCGGTCGCACGGGCGATGTCCTCAAAACTTTCTAATGCCTCTGGCGTCCAATGTCATGACGCAAGCCCCAAGAGCCTCAATACTTGACACTCTGTTTGCTGCACGCCCTTCGACTGGGACATGGAGGGTCGCGGCAACCAGAGGTGAAACTAACAGTGCGTTGCCACAACGCATGTTCACTCGAAACCGCCGCATAGGTATTGTTATGAAGCCTTCGACCGCCAAACGCCCAGATACCTCCAAGACGATGACGCACCGCATAGTCGCTATAAGCTCGATTGACGACGGTATTTATGTAAGGGGTCAAGTGAGAACTGACTCTCTTCGAGGCTCGATCGCATCTAAAGCGCGTCTGCAGGCGGAAGGCGCGCTGTGACGGTTGTCGCATACGACGGACCCGGTCCCTACGTGCCAGGGTTGGGTGAGGCCAGTAGCTAACAGCAAGTCCGCCGTTTGACGTAGGGCGAGAATCAGGAATCATCA
>NZ_PJJN01000021.1 GCF_002929825.1 Cryobacterium sp. Y29 | reverse complement strand
TCGGGCGGGTCGGGTGCTTCGGCATTCGACCCGCCCGTTTTTCGTTGTGGGCTGGGCCTAGCTGAGTCGAGCTACATGGCCTGTCGACGCTCGTTGAAAAGTAGTCCGTTGGTGCTCTTCGAAAAGTAGTCCCGTCAGCGGCACCATCTGCCGTCGACCGGCCGAGTGCATTCGGCTCAGGACGCCGCCGGAGCGATGAGCTTGGCTACGGTGAGCAAGATGACCGCGTCCTCGACAGCCTCCAGCGAGTTGCGGCCCGGCGGCATCGTGATCAGGTCCCCGCGCCATCCAGACCACGATGCACCATCCGAGGTGAGAACGACCCGCCCCTCGAGGACCTGCACGGTCGCTTCGGCCAGGTTGTCGTGTTCTCCGAGGTGTTGACCGGCACGCAGAGCGATCAGCGTTTGGCGGAGGACGTGCGCGTGGCCGCCGTATACGGTCTCCGCGCTGCGACCACTGGATGCGTCCCGTGCGTGATTGAGATGGTGGCGCACGAGTGCGGTGAGCGACTTCTTTTGCATGTCGTTCTCAACTTTCATTTCCCTCATGCTCCGCTACCGCTGCGCGCATGTCAACGGTACTGTGATCGTCGTGTGTGGCTGGCTGGTGCGGCCGGTTAGGGCGCACAGCGCCTTTAGTCCTGGGGAAACCAAACGGTGCGGGTCTATTTGGTTTCCACGGGATTGACGGCTCCGCGCGCGCTCCGGGTGCGCAGCCACGGGATGAGACCACCGACGAGGAGCATTTCGATCTGCCGGGTCGAGAGTTCGTGGCGCACGGAGTAGACCTCGTCACGGGTTGTATTGCGCACGAGGATCTCCGTTCCGGTGGAGAGGGCCTCCCGGATCCCGTCGAGCACGAGCACGTCATCCTGCGCGATGCGATCGTGATCTGCCGGATCCGCGAACTGGAGCGCCAGCGCGCCGAAGTTGGCCAGGTTCTGCCAGTGGATGCGTGCGAACGAGACGGCCAGCACCACCCGCAGTCCGAGAAAGCGCGGGGTGATCGCGGCGTGCTCTCGAGACGAGCCCTGCCCATAATTGGCCCCTGCAACGATCATGTGGCCGGTCGTATCCCGGGTGAGGGCGGCGCGAGTCGGGTAGGTCGGGTCGACTTGGTCGAAGGTGAACTCGGCGAGCTTGGGAACGTTGCTGCGGAAAGGAAGCACGCGCGCACCCGCCGGCAGGATCTCATCCGTTGATATGTCATCGCCCACGATCAGGGCGACGGGTGCCTCGATGCGCTCGGAAAGCGGTTCGAAGACCGGCAGCGAAGAGATGTTTTCGCCCTTGATCAGATGCACCCCGATGGATTCCTCCGGCGATAAGGGCTTCTCGAGCATCGCCAGGTTCACGCTCGACACCGCCGGAAGGGTGATCTGGGGGTACTCCAAGCCGAAGAGGCCGGGCAAATCGCGCGGATCGGTGATCTGTCCTGTCAGCGCGGCGGCGGCTGCCGTCTCCGGCGAACACAGATAGACCGAGTCTTCCTGGGTGCCCGAGCGACCGGGAAAGTTGCGCGGCATCGTTCGCAGGCTGATACTGCCATTCGCCGGGGCCTGGCCCATGCCGATGCAACCCATGCAGCCGGACTGATGCAGCCGGGCGCCCGCCCCGATCAAATCCAGGGTGGCCCCCATGATGGTGAGGTCCTGCAGAATCTGCCGGGAGCTGGGATTGACGTCGAGGGACAGGCCGGGAAATGCCTGCCGCCCCTTAGTGATCGCGGCAACGATCGCGAAATCACGCAAGCCCGGATTCGCGGAGGACCCGATCACGACCTGTTCCACCGGGCGCCCCACCACTTCGCGTACCGGCACGACGTTGCCGGGCGAGCTGGGAAGCGCGATCAATGGCACGATCGCAGCCAGGTCAATCTCCTCGGTCACGTCGTAGGTCGCATTCTCGTCCGCGAGCAGTTCGGTGAAATCCTGCTCGCGCTGTTCGGCGCGCAGAAAGGTTCGCACTTGATCATCGGCCGGGAAGATGGTGGTGGTCGCGCCCAGTTCGGCGCCCATATTGGCGATCACGTGCCGATCCATCGCGGTCAGGGTTGCGAGGCCGGGGCCGTAGTACTCGACGATCCGATTGACGCCGCCCTTGACGCCGTGCCGGCGCAGCATTTCGAGGATGACGTCTTTGGCGCTGGTCCACGGCGGCAGTTGTCCGGTGAGCTTGACACCCCAGATTTCGGGCATCCTGATGTACAAGGGCTCGCCGGCTATGGCCAGGGCTACCTCGGTGCCGCCGACGCCGATGGCCAGCATCCCCAGTGAGCCGGCGGCCGGGGTGTGGCTGTCGGAGCCGACCATGGTCTTGCCGGGGATACCGAAGCGCTGCATGTGCGTGGGGTGTGACACCCCGTTGCCGGCCTTCGAAAACCACAGGCCGAACCGTTGGCAGGCGGAGCGGAGAAAGTCGTGGTCTTCCGCGTTCTTACTATCGGCCTGCAACAGGTTGTGGTCGACGTACTGCACGGAAACCTCCGTGCGAGCGCGATCCAGTCCCAACGCCTCCAACTCCAGCATGACCAGGGTGCCGGTCGCGTCCTGGGTCAGGGTCTGGTCGATGTGCAGGCCGATTTCGGTTCCCGGCACCATCTCCCCGGAGACCAGGTGTGATGCGATGAGTTTCTGTGCGACGTTGTATGCCACGGTGAGCTCCCTTACTCGATAGCGGCGCCCGCCGACATTCGTCGCGGTATGAACTCACCGCCGGGGTATGCCACTGCTACCAAGGTAGGTCACTCGTGACGCCGGGGCTAGCCTTCTCGGGGAGACAGGAAAAGATGCACCAGGAAGACAGGGCGCTGGGGCAGGCGAGCTAGGGTCTTGACCTTCTGTCAAAGGGTGAGGTCCAGGACCGTGCGGCGCTGTGGGCGCTCGCACGGTGCCTGGACCTCAGTCTTGGCCGGGCTCTCGCAGCTAGCGCAGTACTCCGCAGGCGACCGGGTCGGTTACCTCGGCGGGGAGAGCTGGGTTGAGTTCGCTCGCACCCTCGGGATCGCTGAGGTTGTACGCGCCGTTGCCGTCGTAGTCGTTTCCGTGGATGACTACGACGCCCTCGCCGTCGCGGATGGCTTCGGCGATTTGCGCGGCGGTGCCGAGCCCCTCGGCTCCTGGGTATCCGATTCCGGCTACGTCCGTGAAGCGGATGTTGGTGCGAAGGTAGCTATAGGCGCCGTTTTTCGCGACGGGGAACCGGGTAACGTCGAGGAAACTGGCCGGCGTGGTGTCTCCGCTGGTGTTCAGGGACACCACAACGGGGCCGTAGGCCGGTACCCCCTCGACGGTGTTCAGTCGCCCGTCGCCGTTTTTGTCCAACTTCAGCGTGGGGCATTCGTTCATGGCCTGTTCGCCATAGTGGATGTGCTGGGCGTGGGGAGCGTCGGGCGTCAAACCCCGCGCGCGGATTCCGATCGCCCGGATTGTCTCGCCGCGAACAATGGCGACCGCCTTACCCGACGCTCCCGAGTCGTTCAGCTCCGTGAGGTGGGCGGTCAGCACGACGTTACCGCGCACCGATTTCGGCACATGCGCTGATGCCGGTGCAGCGCCCAACGACACGGCGATTAGCGCGGCTGCGCTCGCGCCGATCACCAGTTTGATGTTCTTCTTCACGATTCACTCCTATGGGTTTTCGCCCATCGGGACGATCCCGACGATTAGTGCGACAGCGTTGATACGTAGCCTTCAGCCAAATGCATTGGCATTGAGCGCACGCACGCGCGCCTGCGGCGAAGAGTATCCGCAAATCGCGCTTCCTGACAGGGGTGGTTGCTGACTTTTTCGGCCGCTCGCGTATGCCCTTTGTTGGTTCTCGCCATATGGAGTCTTGCTCCTCCGGCCGTGTCGGCCCGCGGTATCTCTCTGGTCGCCGGTCGTCGAGAGGGCGTCCTGGACATCTTGTTCCAGGGTAATTTCTGGGAGGGGGTCCTCGATATCCTGTACATCTACGGTCTCAGCGGACTGTGGACCCACGCGCTGCGCAAACGCAGGGAGACGCGGAATGTCGCCGGCGTCGAATTATTCAACATCGATCTCGACATCGCATATCACTGGGTACTCACCTGGATGTCGCTCCAAATCCCCGGTATCGGGGTCTTGTCGTCGGAGGCACCGCAGCACATGCACTTCAAGTACACGCTCAACGACCTGCGCAAGAACCCCGGCGTCAACATCGCTTTGCTCGTGGTCCTCGTCTTCAGCGCCTTTCTCATGGCGAGTGGTGCGATGGTGATGGAGCGCACGCTCGGCTCGGTGAACGCCCTGTTCGATCAGGCCAAGCCGCCGCACTTCTTGCAAATGCATAAGGGTGCCTACGACAAAGCGGCACTGGATGCCTTCGCCACCGCGCATCCGGAGATCGACTCCTGGCTCATCGAGGACATGGTCGGTTACGACAGCGCCGTGCTCGCTTGGGCCCGCCCGGGCACGACGGAGTCCGGCACCCTGTCGAAGAGCCTCATCGACAACCTCTTCGTCACGCAAAACACCGCGTTCGACTTCCTCCTCGATGCCGACAGCACCATCGCGTACCCGGCTGACGGCGAGACCTTCGTACCGGTCGCCTATCAGCAGCGCTTCGGGCTGCAAGCTGGTGACGAACTGCGCATCCGTACCGATGTCGGCATCGAGAGCTTCGTCATCGCGGGCTTCGTGCGCGATTCGCAAATGGCGTCATCACTCTCCTCCGCGACGCGGTTCCTCGTCTCCGACGCCGATTTCGAGCGACTGCACACGAGCGGTGGCAGTCCCGAGATCATCGTCGAGTATCGGCTCGCCGACCCGGCACAGACGAGCAATTTTCAGGCCGCCTACGAGTCGGATCAGTCATTGCCAAAGAACGGGCAGGCCGTCACCGGCGACATGATCCGCATCATCAACGCCATCAGCGACGGCCTGGTCGCGATCGCATTGATGTTCGTGAGCCTTCTGCTCATCGCTATCGCCCTCCTCAACGTGCGCTTCGTCATCCGCGGCAGGTTGCAGGACGAGGTTCATCAAATCGGCGCGATGAAGGCGATCGGCCTGCCGAACTCGACCATCTCCGGTCTGTATCTGTCGAAGTACAGCGCGATGACGCTCATCGCCTGCGTCATCGGCGGCGGGCTCGCGATCGTCGCGTCGCGGGCGCTCACCAGCGGCATGCAGGCGAGCTACGCCACCGCCCCCGTCACAGCCCTGACTTTCTTGGCCCCGATTGCCGCGCTCGTGCTGGTGTTTCTCGTCGTCATCGCAATCTGCCGCCACGTGCTGCGGTTGATCAATCGCATCGAGGTCGTTGGCGCTCTCGTGCACGGCTCGACGCTCAACGAGCGGCAAACCGCCCGACGCGGGAAGCGGCTTGCCCGCCGGGTGCGCCGCTCGGCGTTTACCTCGTACAGGGGCGGCGACCTGGGCCGTCGAATCTCGCTCGTCGACCTCCGCTCCGAGGCAGGTCAGTGGATGCTGCTGCCGCTCGTCTTCCTGCTCGCCGTGGTTCTGATCACGTTGCCGACGAACTTGCTCACCACCTTCCAGAGCCCGAAGTTCGTCACGTATATGGGTGCGCCCGAGAGCGATCTGCGTATCGACCTGCAATTCTCCGACGATCTGGAGCAGGTGCGGGAGGACGCAGATACGGCATTTGCCACCGACTCCCGTCTCGCCCAGGTGCACAGGTTCGCGAACGAACTTGTCGAGACGCGTGGGGACGAGGGGTGGGAGTCGATGCGCGTCGAGGTGGGGGACTACTCGGGGAACACGATCCAGTACCTGCGAGGCGGGCCACCCTCCGCCGGGGAGATCTCGCTGTCGGTGCTCAACGCCGACCGATACGGTGTCGACGTCGACGACGAGTTCACGGTGCGCCGTGACGGGAGCGAAGTCACCCTGACGGTGAATGGTGTCTATCAGGACATCACCAGCGGCGGCCAGACCGCCAAGATGGCGGGCGACGCGACCGGCATCGTCACCGGCTACATCTACTACGCCACCACCGCAGCAGGGCAGGACCCCACCGTGATCGCCACCGACTACGGCGACCGGTTCCCGGCCGCGACCGTCGTACCGATGCGCGAGTACGTCTCGCAGACTCTCAGCTACGTCACCAGTGCTTTCTTCAACGCGGCGCTGCTCGCCATCGTGTTCGCGATCGGGGTCGCCGCGCTCATCACGACCCTGAATCTCACCCTGCGTCTCGCCCGCGAGAAGCGCCGCTCCGGCATCCTCTCCGCGCTCGGATTCTCCGGCTCCGAGCTCGCCGCGCAGCTACGGTTCAAGGCGATCCTCACCGTCGTGATCGGCACCATGATCGGCGTCGCCGTCGCTGCGACCCTCGGCGAGGCTCTCGTGGGCGCAGCGATCTCTCTTGCCGGTCTCGGCATCTCGAACCTGGCGTTTATCCCGAACCCGCTGCTCGTCTACGTGGCCTACCCGCTGCTGCTCATGGCCGTCGGCACGATCAGTGCCGTCGCCGTGTCGTCGCGGCTGCGTCGCGGCGACACGAGCGCGTGGCTGCGCGCCTGATGCACACACCCCGTCCCGCGAATCACGAATCCCCGAACGGATCACACATGACGCTCTCCGAAGCACCTTCGACCTCTCCCGCGCTCGTCACCACCGCCCTCGTCACGACCGCCCTGGAAAAGTCCTACCACTCGACAGAACCGCCCACCCGAGTGCTCAACGGCATCGATCTCGCCGTTCGCCAAGGCGAATTCCTCGCCGTCATGGGCGCCTCGGGCTCCGGAAAATCGACGCTGCTGTACTGCATCAGTGGCATGGACCGGCCGACCGCGGGCCACGTGCGCCTCGGCGACCTCGACCTCACAGAGCTGAGCGAACGCGACATGAGTCATACCCGGCTCACCAAGATGGGTTTCATCTTCCAGCAGGCGTACTTCTTGTCCAACTTCAATCTGCGCGACAACATCCTGCTGCCTGCGCTCAAGGCACAACCTAAAGCCCGCGCCGAAGTCGAAGCCCGCGTCGACGCGATGCTCGAGCGATTCGGCATCGCGCACGTCGCCGACCACGGCATCACCCAGGTGTCGGGCGGCCAGCTGCAACGCGCGTCGATCTGCCGGGCTTTGGCCACCAAGCCCGCAGTGCTCTTCGCCGACGAGCCCACCGGGGCCCTGAACAGCAGCATGACCCTCGAGGTGATGGATGCCCTCACCGGCGTGCATCGGGACGGCACCACGATCATGATGGTCACCCATGACCCCGCGTGCGCTGTCCGCGCCGACCGCGTCGTCTACCTGCGCGACGGCCTCCTCGTCGATGAGCGGGACCTGGGCGCCTGGCAACAGGCCGACACCTCCCGGCGTGAGGACGAGCTCCTGTCCTGGCTGCGCGACCACGACTTCTAGTCGTGCCGCCGCAACACGACCCGGCACGCCTCCGCCCCGGTCCTCGCCGTGACTCATTCAGTCGGGACTGGTCCTCTGATTCTCGTTACATTCGCGATGAGCGGACCCTCAAGGACGCCGAGCCAAGGTCCGTGGTGGCGTGTCGACCTAGCGGGGAACCGACCGACTATTGCTCCCCAATAAAGAGCGCGTCAGGGTGCGTTTAGGCCATCGAGGGTGCTGTTCGAAATCGGAGAATGCATCTCTATATATATAGTGGTAGTTTCACTTCATGGTTCCTCTCAGTCGTGTCACTCCGGCCACCGTCGATGTGCTGAATGCCTTTCTTAGTGGCGAAGCGCCCATCTGGGGGCTGTTTGTCGTGAAAAAGACGGGTCGTCCGGCAGGCAGTGTGTATCCCATTTTGGAGCGGTTGGAAGGATCAGGATGGGTGACATCAAATTGGGAGGACGATTCCGAACGGACTGGTCCACGTCGACGCCTTTACGAGTTGACTTCAGAGGGAGCGGCGGCCGCGAGGGAAGTGGTCGCCGCGGCTGAATTGCGCAGTCACGCACGGTCAGCCCGAGTCGTTGCCGTCCCGAGTGGGATCGCGGAGGGGACCCACGCATGAAGAGTGACGTGGTTCTTCGCGTCATTGCGCTCATGCTGCCCGGAGCCGTCCGAGCCCGCTTCTTCGCGGGTTTCAGTATCGGGATGCCGATAGCTGACGCCTTCGGAACGAATGGCGCCAGTACGTCGATCGCTTCGGCAGTCCTGCCGTATGCCGGTCAATTGGCACTGGCTACTGCAGCCGTCCTCTCAGGATGGGCACCCAAGATTCACAACGCCGATACCCCTGAGGCAGGCGATGTTGCGGTTGCGTAGCCCGGCGCGGACCGTCTCCGCGACCGATGTCAGTTCTCACGATCTGGTTCCAGTTCGCTGGTACGAGCCAACGCCCATCGGCCCGACAGTAGCTGGGCCAACTTTGCTCTGGCTGCATGGAGGTGGTTTTTTCCGAGGCGGTCTCGATCAGCCTGAAGCGCATGCCGTTGCACAGTCGCTCGCCCGGCACGGGATGACGGTCGCGACAGTGGACTACCGACTTGCTCCGCCTCCGGGTTTGAGCTGGATGAAGACACGTGCGGGCCTGTCCAGAGGGCGCTTTCCGTTGCCACTCAACGATGTGCTCGCCGCGTACCGCAACGTGGCTGCGCGGTCACCCCACGGAGTGATTCTGGGTGGAGCGAGCGCCGGAGCCTGCCTCGCGGCCGCCGCAACCCTTCGCGCCATCGACGAAGGTCCACCCCCGGTCGGCGCCGTGCTTGCATACGGGTTTTTCCATGCCAAGCACCAGCGAACAGACGACATCCAGCAGCGGGCTAGCGGTCACCGCCGCATTACACATTCCGTCTGGGGCCTGAATGCAATGAACCGCAATTATGCCGGTTCAGAGGCCGCACTCGCTAATAGACTCGCGTTCCCCGGCGGTCACGACCTTCACCAGTTTCCGCGAACCCTCTCAATCAACGCAGAGAGAGACAACATGCGCGCGTCCGGCGACACATTCGCATTAGAACTTTCCGCCTACGGAGTAGACGTACAGCACCACGTCCTGCAGGGCAGTCGTCACGCATTCTTGAACAAACCCGGTCACGATGCATTCGCGACGGCCGTCTCATTGATCGCAAAGTGGAGTCTCGGCGAGTAGGTCCACTGCAATTCGGTTCAGAAGGGCGGTGTCTTGTGCCCTCAGTGTTTTGAAACACATGGGTTATGACTCACATCGGTTATGAAACAGATTGCACTTCGGGAGCCGTACGGAATATAACTTGTGTCCGGCTTGCAACCATGACGAAGTTTTTATCGTCTATCGGGGCTGTCATCTGTTCATGATGGGGGGCAGCCCAAGTTGCGAGAGACGGGTTTCGGGACCATCGCCAGGTGTGAAATTGCGCACGAGATGCAATCGACTGATGGCCCAGATAATTGCAGCAAAGACGACAGTTGCGATAGCAATGGCCAGAGCGTAGATCATGACGACGCCGTAGCCCTGTGCGGGATCGAGGAATGGGTAGGGTACCCATCCGTCGGTTGCCCCGCGAGTGGTGACAACGGTGATCCACACGATTGGGTAGACCAGCGCGACCCATATTTTGTTCAGCGGAAGGGCACTGCGGTCGCTGAAAATCACCCAATCCAGTGCGGCATAGAGAGGCAGGATTATGTGCAGCACGGAGTTAGCCCACGCGAGGGACACGCCACCTTCAAGTCCAGCCAACAAAACGTCATACACGACGCCGGTGATGACTATGTAAGTTGTTGCACAACCTCGCGCCAACATCAACGACCGGGATTGGGGCCGTCCGGAGAAGGACACGACCGCGGCGACCAGCAGCACAACGACCAGAATAATGTTGCTCTGCATGGTGAAAAACCCGAAAAAGTTGAACGGGTTGATCGTCGCCCGCGTGGCCGTGTCGAAAAATGTCGACAGAATCGCCACCGTGCCCAGTATTGCGACAGATAGTCGGACTGCCGCTACAAGATATTTCACGATTTCCCTTTGATCAGTGGTGCCAGGATCGGATAATTCGTGACCCGCATAAATCTTAGGGGTCCAACCTTTTTTGATGTGGAAGATTCCCACGCCATGGAATCTGACACCCTTGATGCCGTGAAAACGGCCCGCGCTGTGCTCGCCGGATTCGCACCAACCGGTGTGCCCTGCACGACGTGCGAGATCATGAATATTCGCTTTCGTGAGCACCACGTGTGGCGTGCCAAGGCACCAAGGCACCAAGGCACCAAGGCACCAAGGCACCAAGGCACCAAGGCACCAAGGCACCAAGGCACCAAGGCACGGTGGCGCGATTGGTGCAACCGAGCACCAGGGTCGGCGTGGTTGAGCACCACCTCGATCGGCTATCACCGCCAATCGGCGGCTACACTGTCGGGCTTGAGAAGCGCCGCGACGGCTGGCGAGTCAGCCTTGTTGGCAGCGTTAGTTCACGTTGTTGGGAGCAGAGTTCCGCGGAGGCCGTAGCGGCCCGGGACATAGAAGTTGGCCAAGTGTCACCCTGTTGGACAAACTGACCTTGCCAGCGTGATCTCAACGCAGCGTTCGTAATCTCGCGGCTTCACTTCTGTGGGAAGGTGATCGACTCGCGAGGTTTCCGTGCGGAGTCGGAGGCACTCGTTGCGGGGCCGGCGAGTCACGAGGGTGCGAGAAAATCGGGTCCGTTTCCGGCCGCGATTGTATTCCCGTTCAGCCGTCTTCCTCTGTCTCAACCTTGTCGCAACCTTCCGGGCATTTTCACCGGGGAGGGTATTCGGGCATCGCGCATTAGGCACGTATCGGTCGACTTGAGCGAAAGCCGAAGGGCAGTTGAGGGACCGTCTTGCGGGCAGCTCGATCCGGTCTGCTTAGATTTGAGGGCATGCCCAACGAATCGAGTCGCGCCGCATACTCCGGTAGGGCGACGGAGTACATAGATCTGTTGGGCTCGATGAGTTCGGTTCATCCATCGGATCTGCAGATCGTGTCTACGTGGGCAGGCGACGTCCATGGCAACCTCATCGACGCGGGTTGTGGCCCGGGTCATTGGACGAACTTCCTGACCTAGCAGGGCTTGGTCGCTCGGGGAATCGATCAAGTGGCTGAATTCAGTGCTCATGCTACAAACGCTTTTCCCACCGTGGACTTCGCCACCGAAGGTCTCGATTCCATCGACGCTGCCACCAATCCGGTCGGTGGGGTTCTGTCGTGGTACCCACTCATTCACTACGAGTCCGGCGCGATCCAAGTACCATTTCGCGAATTCAGCCGCGTGATCAAGCCTGGAGGCATACTGTTTGTCGGGTTCTTTGAGGGCCCCGCGTTCGAGAGGTTCGCGCACGCGATCACGCCGGCGTACCGGTGGCCCGTGGACGCGATCAGCGCGGAGCTGGGCCGCGCCGGCTTCGACGTTGTCGAATCGCATGCGCGGAAAACTGCAGGCCAGCGCCCCCAAGCGGCGGTCATCGCTCGACGCCAGGATGCTCGTTAGGGGATCCGCTTACGCGCATGTTCTCGATTAGATCTTTTCTCCGGGAACGTAATCTGGCGCCTCGTTAGCTGATTGCAGATAACGTGCGTAGGCTCCCTCCACTTCAGGGTTTGGACGAGCGCGGAAATATTGATCGAAGCGGTCTTGAACCTCGCCTGTCAGAATTATTTTCTGCAGGATAGGAGGGTTGATGTCGATCTGTCCCAGGTAGGTGAACGCGGCTTCGTCTGTGCGTACCCACGCGTCCTCAACCTCGATCGGCGGGCCGTCTTCGGGTCTCACTGCCTCAAGGAATGCCTCCGTGGTCGGCCAGTCACCGGTGCCGAGCATCCCCTGCAAACAGATCCGGAATGCGATGTCCACCGCCACAACAGCGAGGGTGAATCCGGACATGTCGTTGGGGATCTCGTCCCTGACGAACATGATTGAGTCGACCCTCGCACTGCCGTTCGTCGCCCTGAGGAGGAACACCTCTGGTCCGGACGCAGCAATACTAACCTGCAGACCGCCGAGGGGGTGGAGTATGAAGCCGAACGTCTGAGGAGGCTCTTCCAAACCCAGGACCATCGCGCCGAAAGGGATGGCGCTCGCGCTTTTCAATCGCACAATCGCGTCCTCGACCGCTTCGGCAATCTCAGGTGAGAAGCGTTCGTCGTCATTCATGGGTGTCTCCGCTCATCGTCGAGTGCGGTTCAGGTCAGAGATTGCGTCTGTCTTCGTTGGAAAGGCATCACCGCCGAACCGCTTATCTTCCACCATCATCGACCGAACACAGGAGAACGTGCAAGAGAATCCCCTTACGGGCAATGACGCGGCCTCCTGGACCCGCCCCATAATGATGAACGAGAACGCTCAAATTGGCGTCACCTCACAGCAGGGCAGCGCACAGGCCCGAGTGTGACCGAGTTCGCGGAAGGGACTGCCCCCGGCTTGGTTGACTCCTGACCGGTGGAGATTCGTCTTCGCTGGAAAGATGTCATCATGCCCAAGCCCTACCCACCCGAGTTTCGTCGTGATGTTGTCGCGGTCGCCCGGAAACACGAAGCCCCGCTGAACCAGATCGCGAAAGACTTCGGAATTTCGGAGTCCTGATGTCGCGTATCCACGGGATGCGAGACGCGGTTTTCGCCTTAGATCCATCGGTGATACCAAGATCGCGCAGGATGCATTGATACCCGACTCGCTGCCTGTAGGTCTTATCGGCGCCGGGGGTCGCTATGTCACACCCCAGGCTCGAAACAATTAGGCCATTTATCCGGGGGAACAACACGCGTGATTCACGTTAGCCATTTATCCAAGAGTTTTGGCTCGCTCAAGGCTGTAAAAGACCTGTCTTTCTCAGTATCGGAGGGCGGCATATTTGCTTTTCTCGGCACAAACGGTGCTGGGAAAAGCACAACTATTTCGTGTTTGACGACGGTGTCGTCTGCCGACTCCGGAACGATCAAGATCGCAGGCTTGACGGTTGGCCGAGATGATGATCAGATCCGTCGGAATATCGGCGTCGTCTTCCAAGCCTCGCTTTTGGACCCCAGTCTGACAGTCCGGGAGAACCTCGCCGATCGAGCGGCCTTTTATGCGATGCGGAGAGCCGATCGCGCACGGCGCATTGCAGAACTCGCCGACATGATCGACCTGGGAGACTTTCTTGATCGTCCGTATGGGCTACTCTCAGGCGGCCAGAAGCGCCGGGTCGACATTGCGCGAGCGCTCATACATGAGCCCGTTTTACTGTTCCTCGACGAGCCAACAGCGGGGCTCGATCCGCAAAGCCGCGAGCAGGTATGGGAGACAATCCGTTCACTGCGCTCCACTCAAGGTATGACTGTGTTCCTCACGACGCATTACATGGAGGAGACAGAAGAGGCGGACCAAATCACTATTATTCATGCAGGCGAATTAGTTGTCCAGGGCACCCCCGCTGATCTTCGCAAGACGTACAGCTCGAGTATTCTTTCCGTTACGTCCGACGATGTGGAGCAACTGCACGAGGCGTGCGCAAGCCAAGGATTTGCGGTCACCCGTGCAGCCGGGGCTGCGCGCATCGCGGTTGGCGGATCCGCGGAAGCTCTTAACTTTTTGCGCGACAACCGACTGATCGTGGATGATTTCGAGTTCCGGCACGGGACGATGGACGATGTATTCCTTTCCGTGACCTCGAATCGAGCGATCGCATGAGTGCACTGATTCTTGCTCGCCGTAACTTACGCATTTTTTTCCGGGATCGGACCGCGGTTTTCTTTTCGTTGCTTTCTGCGCTGATCCTTATCGGTCTTTATTCATTGGTTTTGGGCAGTCTGCAGGTCGACAACCTGCAATCGCGCTTTCCAACTGCAACAAATGCTGAGGTTCAGGCCTTCGTTGACGCGTGGGTCTTTGCTGGAATCACGATGATCACAATCCTGACGACCGGACTCGCTGCGTTGAGCGTTTTCATTGAAGACTCGTCCAGCGGTCGCTTCAAAGACTTTCTCGTCTCGCCTATTCGGCGCGCCAGCCTGATCTTTGGCTACATGACCTCTAGCTTCATCGTTGCTATCGTCATGACCGTGGTTGTCGTCGCGATATCGCAGGGGTATACGGCCATTCGCGGCAACGCTACAATGACGGCGACCGAACTTCTTCTTACTGTTGGCTATGTCGTTGTCGTTGTCGTTGTCGTTGTCGCTGCCGCCGCGTTCTCTGCTCTCTCGGGATTTATCGTGACGTTCGTTCGGTCCAATAGTGCTTTCGCGACGATGAGCACCATTGTTGGTACGGTCATTGGTTTCCTAGCGGGCGCCTATATTCCTGCCGGCACTCTTCCGGCAGGCGTCGTGAATGTCATGAACGCGATGCCTTTCGCCCAAGCGGCGATGCTCCTTCGGCAGCCGTTCACCGCGCATTCGGCGGATGCCCTCACTGACGGACAATCCGAGGCGGTATCCGCGCTAAACGATTTTTACGGAATAGCCATCTCTGTCGGGGACTTTGATGTTTCGAGCGCGGGAGCATTCACCGCGCTGGCCATAGTATGCCTTGTTTTTGCATTGCTTTCGTCTTTTCGTCTCTCGCGGCGCATTCGCTGAGCGGCGGAATATCGAACAGGCCCACCTCGACAATTGCCCTTTATTGTTCACGCCGAGCCCAGTATTCGAAATGTGGGGCAGTTGCTAGAATGAATGTTGACCTCTTTGTGTGTCGGTGGCCATGACAAGCTGCCCATAGGCGGCCAAGGAAATGCCCACTGACGGCCAGGAAAACTGCCCGTTGGTGGCCATGAGATCTGCCCACTTCCTTTTCTGAATCCGACCGTGAAAACGGCGGAGCCTCTTCCTGGGGTTTGATTGCGGTGTCTAAGACGCAATTGAACAGCCCAGGAAGAGGCCCACTTATGAAGGTAGACGTAGAAATCATGGAAATACTCGCTGCGTACGATCTGACCAAATCTTTGCGGGGTGCCGCCGAGCTCACGGGCTGCTCTCACCACACCGTCGCCCGCCATGTCGCCGCCCGCGATGCCGGCCAGCCGATCGCAAATCCTGTCAACCGCGGCCGGGTCACCGACGCGTTCATGCCCAAGCTCGAGGAATGGATGGACGCGTCCAAGGGCAAGCTCCGCTCCGACATCGCCCACACCAAACTCGTCACCCTCGGCTACACCGGGTCAGACCGTTCGACCCGCCGCGCGTTCGCTCAGGTCCGCGCCGCCTATCGTCTCGGCAACACCCGGGTTCACCGGCCGTGGATCTCGGAACCCGGGATGTGGATTCAATACGATTTCGGCGACGGCCCGCTGATGGACGGCAAGAAGACGGTCCTCTATATCGCCTGGCTCGCATGGTCACGGTTCCGGGTCGTCGTCGTCATGCGCGACCGCACCGCACCGAGCGTTTACGCGGCGCTCGATCGCACGTTTCGCATCATCGGCGGCGCCCCGACTTACGTCTTGACCGACAACGAGAAGACCGTCACCGTGTCCCACGTCGCCGGTGTTCCGGTCAGAAACGTCGCGACGGTTGACTTCGCCCGCCACTACGGCGTCACGGTCCTGACCTGCCAGCCGGCGGACCCCGCGACCAAGGGCGGGGTCGAGTCCTCCGTGAAGCTCGCCAAGGCCGACATCGTCCCCAAAGACACCAACCTCCGTCCGGAATACGACTCCTTCGCGGACATCGAAACGGCCTGCCAAGAATTCATGGACCTCGTCAACAACCGTGAGCACCGCGCCACCCGCCGCAAACCCGCCGCGATGCTTCTGGAGGAAACCCCTCGGTTGCATCGAGTGCCCGACGCCGCCCACACCATCTCGTTTGGCATGTCCCGCCGCGTTCCGGACAACACCCCAATGGTCACGTTCGAGGACGGTCAGTACTCGGTGCCGTCGCATCTTCTCGGCGCCCGAGTGTTCGTGCGCAGCCACGGCCTCGGCCTAGACGAGCAG
Organism: Cryobacterium sp. Y29; assembly: GCF_002929825.1. Classification (GTDB taxonomy): domain Bacteria; phylum Actinomycetota; class Actinomycetes; order Actinomycetales; family Microbacteriaceae; genus Cryobacterium. The sequence continues at coordinate 19,416 of NZ_PJJN01000021.1, read as the reverse complement.
GTCATCGTCGTCCACGAGGGCCGCGACGGTCCCGTCGAAGTCGCCCGGCACCACCGGGCCCGGCCCGGGAGTCCGGCCATCAGTGACGCTCACTTTCCCGATCACGCCCCGAAGATCCCCGGTGATTACGCGGTGAAAGCACGAAGCGCCGCCGAGACGGAGTTCCTCGCGATCGGTGCTGGCGCCCGGACTTGGCTGCTCGAGGCGGCCGCAGTCGGCACGATGCGCATCACCCAGAAGATGGCCGAAGCCGTTGCGTTGGCGAAGATCGCTGGGCAGGCCGACGTCGACCAAGCCCTCGGCACCGCGGCCATCCACGGCCGCTTCGCCCATAAGGACCTCGCCTCGATCCTGAACGCTGCCGGCCTCCGCGCGGACACCCACACCGCCAGCGAAACTCAGTCCCTCACTCAAGGAACACGCGGCTGGGCCGCGATCGGTCAACTACCTGTGAACGGCACCGACGACCTGCTGGAGGAGAGCGCATGAGCCCGGTCCCGACCGCTGCGCCCGCGCTGCCGGCAGACCTCGAGGCGTTGATGCGACAGCTGAAGATGCCTTACGCCCGGGCGTTGGCGCCCGAGCTACTGATCACGGCACGCACGCAACGATGGGAACCCGCCGAAGTGGTCAAAGCGCTCCTCGTTGAGGAAGTCACCGGCCGGTCCCGGTCGATGCTCGCCACCCGGCGCAAAGCGGCCGGGTTCCCGACCGGGAAGACCTTCGACACCTGGGACCCAGCCGCGTCCTCGATCCCGCTGCCGACCCAGCAGGCCCTCCGCACCCTCGAGTGGATCAGCCGGAAGGAGAATGTTGTCGTTTGCGGGCCCTCCGGCACGGGGAAAACGTTCTTCCTCGAGGCCCTCGGCCAGCAAGTCGTCGAGGCCGGCATGCGCGTGGCATGGTTCCGCCTTGAGGACCTCGGCGCGTTGATGCGCGCCCATCGCGCGGACGACAGCGTCACCCGAGTCGTCACCCGTATCCTCCGCGCGGACCTGATCGTCATCGACGATATCGGCCTCCTGGCCGTCGGCACCGACGCGGCGGAGGGGCTCTATCGCCTCGTCGACGCGGCTTATGAAAAGCGATCCATCGCGGTCAGCTCCAATTTGCACCCCGCCGGGTTCGACGAGCTCATGCCCAAGACTCTCGCGACTGCGACCGTCGACCGCCTGCTGCATCACGCTCACGTCTGTCAGACGTCGGGCGAATCGATCCGCCTCACGCAGGCCCTCGCCGGGCAGGGCGTGACTCCGATGAGCTAACGTCGCGCTCAACATGGCCAACGCCGCCGAACTCCTGGTGGGCAGATCTGTTGGCCATGAGTGGGCAGTTTTCATGGCCACCAGCGGGCATTTCTCATGGCCGCCAGTGGGCAGTTCTTCATGGCCCTTGACATTTGTGTCCTGCCTTGTGTTTTAAGTGTCAAATTCAAGACGCACATGTTCCGGAAACCACGCGATGGGCGTGACCGGATCGATGGCCCGAAAATCGAGTTCATGATGCGCTCGGATTCACGCCCTTACGTGAAATCGCGACCGCGCGGTCGTCCCAAAGATCGCCACGCGCGGCTTGGACATGCCGTGTGGGCTTGATGGGGCAGTAAGTGGCCCATTCTGTGCGTTTCGATGACCGGGAGCGGCGCGTTTGCGGAAGATCATCGGTCCATGGTCCTCCGTGTCTTGCAATTTCGAAGGAACGATCTATTGAAAAATGTACGTGTTGTGACAGTTGTTCTTCGTCACGAGGAAGCCTCCCGCGCGCCCTCGATCGTTTTGGTCCGGGTCAACCAGTTTGGACACGTTCCTGCTGTGCTGATCGACCCGATAGACCGTAAGGGCCTTGTTGTTGACGGAATTTGGTTGGGCGCGGATCTCGACGACCATGCTAACGGCACCTTGTACATCAGAGTTCGAACCGGGAAATGGGGTCCGAGAACGGCTCGGAGTGTTGCGCCCGAACTTATTCACCTAATTTGTCGGTGCAAAACATGCGGGAAAGAGGCGAGGTTCCGTCGGAATCCGTTCTTCGGGCGCGGTTTGTCTGTTCACGAATTCATTATTGAATGTGCGGTGCATTCCCATGTTGAACTCGTGCGGACACCCGCATTATCAACTCATGCCACACCTCTAGCGGTCGAAAACCAAGAACGCCGGACACGGCGCCGTCGCTTTCTCTTCAGTCGCGCACGTGAGGCCGACTGACCCATATCTGAAATAGTTGTCAGCCGCTCTATGTGAGTTGTTGCGGATATCTCGGATAGGGGCCCTCTGTGACTGAGGGCTCACTGAATGTAGAGATCTGCATGACCGCAGTACGCAGGCGTTTCGCCCAGGAGTCCAAAAGCGTGTTGTGGCGTGAGGTGATCGACACGTCCAAACCGATCAAGGACGTCGCCACCGCGCACGGTGCCGGCTCCGAGGCGCTGCGCAGCTGGCTGGGCCAGTATCGCAAGGCTCATGGTGACCGAAACGGAGCGCCGCTGCAACGATCCTGATGAAGCCCGCCGTATCAACCGGTGGGCGGCGCGAGCCCGAGCCGCGGGTAGAGCACGGCGAATGCCTCGTGGAGACCGTCAGTGAGGGCAGAAAGCACGTGCCCACCGTTGGGAGATTCCCAATACGTGACCGTCATACCTGCTGCCGAGGTGGTGTAAACGGATTCTCAATTGCGTGAGCCGTGGCGTCGGCCGCCGACAGGGTGATGGTGATCATGAAGTCCGTCGCAGCGAATCCGAGCAGAACCAGCACGAAGATCTTGCCGGACCACCACGGCAGCAGTTTTTTCAGCATATGAATGGAGCCGGATCCGCGGAAGCTTTCGGCAGCCACCCGCCGGTACACCGGCAAAGCACCGAACAGGGTGAGGGCGAGCAGCATGACGGTGGCGATGGGCGAGAGTAGTCCCGCGGCTAGAGCCGCGATCGCCGGCTGATAACCCAACGTGGAGAAATAGTCGACACCGGTCAGGCACATCACACGCCACCATGAATGCGTCTTGTCGGCCGTGGCCGCGTGGGGGCCCACCTGGACACCCTGCCGGTCTCCACTGTCTTGTAGGAGCCAGGCTTTGAGGCTCCCGGCCGAAGCCCGCGGTATGTTCACGAGCACACCTGACGCCTCACAAATTGTTGCTCGTTTCGACTACATTTCATCAGCGCTCGTCGCATTTGCTCACGGCATGCTGGGTGGACGCACTGAGTGTCGTCGAGCGATTTTAGGGCTGGATTCGGTCGGCGATCATGGATTGTCACCCGTCGCGTTTTTGACGATGACCGCGTCATATCCGGAGACGATTTGGGGTGTGAAAAAGCCCCACCGGAGGATTCCGGCGGGGCTTTCATCAGGACGTTGACATGGTTACCGTCATCGGCCGACCCGCTGACAGGGTGAGCGAGGGCATCCTCAGCTGACTCGGAGAGTGGCGGTTAGACCATTCAGCGTGACGTTTCCGACGATGGCGGGGCTGATCGGAGTGGAAGTCACCTCGCCCGTCACCGAGTCCGGTTCGAGGCCGAGCACGGTGCTGAGCACGGACACTGCGGCCGCCGCGGACCAGGCCTGCGGGCGGCAGGCGGCGGGGTAGGAACCCGCCGCGGTAACAGTAGTGGAGGCGTCGCCGGAGTGGAGTTCGGGCATCCGGTAGTCAAACGACTCGGCCGCTGCGAGCAGACCGGTGATCAAAACACCTGCCTCGGCTCCGAAGCCGGCGCGGCCGAGCCCGGCGATGGCAATCGCGGTGTCGTGGGTCCAGACCGAGCCGCCGTGGTAGCTCACCGGCCAGTACCCGGCCGAGTCGGTGGACATTGTGCGAAGGCCGTAGCCGGAGTTGAGTTCGGGAGAGACCAGACGGGCAGCGACGAGGGCGGACTCTTCGGCGGAGAGCAGGCCCGTGCCGAGGAGGTGACCGATGTTGCTGGTGACGGTGTCGACCGGGCGCTTGAACGCGTCCAAGGCCACAGCCGGGTAACGGCCCTGCGGGGACTCGATCCAGAACGACTGGCGGAACCGGGTCTTGAGTTCCTCGGCCCAGGCGCGCCAGGTGTCGCCACCGGGCCGGTTGAATGCGTCGAGCAGGTCGGCGCCATCGATCGCGGCTTGGTAGGCGTAGGCCTGGACCTCGCAAAGAGCGATAGGTCCAGCGGCAAGGCTTCCGTCACGCCACTGGATGGAGTCACCGGAGTCCTTCCAGCCCTGGTTGGCGAGCCCGTGCCCGGTGCTGTCGACGTACTCGAGAAATCCGTCACCGTCGCTGTCGCCGAAGTCGCGCATCCAACCCAGAGCCGCCTCGAGGTGTGGCATGAGGGCCTCGACCTCGGCATCGGCCATGCCCCAGCGGTGGGCGTCGGCCAACAGGCAGACCCACAGGGGAGTGGCGTCGACGGTGCCGTAGTAGAGCGGCGGCAGCGACACGTCTTCGCCGAGGATCGTGAACGCGGCGGGCCGCAGCTCGTGCATGATTTTGCCAGGCTGTTCCGCAGTCTCGGCGTTGTTCCGGGTGCCCTGCAGCTGGGCGAGCAACCGTAGGGTGGAGGCCGCGAGCTCGGTGCCGAGGGGGAGCAGGAACCGGGCAGCCCAGAGTGAGTCCCGGCCGAACAGGGTGAAGAACCAAGGGGCGCCGGCGGCGAGGAAGGGCTCATCCGGCCGCGCCGTCGTTGCCATTCGCAGGCCGGAGAGGTCGTCGAGTGCGCGCTGCACCCAGCGGTCCAGGCGTGCGTCGCCGGAGCTCACCGATACTCCGGCCCACTCAGGCAGACCCGAGGCCGCCTGCACCACGGTCGTTGAGTGCTCGATGTCGATCGTCCACTGCACGGTGACGCTGCCGCGGGCGGGAACAGTGACCGACCAGTCACCGCCAACTTCTGTGGCCGCTGTGCTCGGCACACCGTAGTCGCTCAGGCTCACCAGAGCGGCTACGGTCGGGGTGGCTAGATGGATGCCGGTGCCCGTCTCTTTCACGGTGATGACCGGGGCCTCGGGTAGATCGGCTGTCCCAGACGTGACCTGCGCAGCGCCGCCACCAAGGCCGGCTTTGACGATCTGCATATCCGCGAAATCGGGAACCAGGCGCACGGAAACAGTCGTGTCAATCGCGTGTTGCAGTCCGGAAATAAGAGTGATGCTCTCGGTCAGGTGGCCGGCCGTGACCCTGCGGGTAACCTCCAGTCGCAACCGCGGGTCGGCGGTGCGGTCGTCAAGGTGGCGCAGCAGCGCACTGAACGTCATCTCGCCAGCGCCGCGAGCAGCTGAGCCGATCGGCTCGCCCGCAGACCCGCCGACCCGCAGGCTCCAGCCGGAGAGGACACGGGTGTCGGAGTGGTACAGGCCATGGATAGGAAGCGTCGTGCGTCCGTCGGACCCAGACCATGCCTGGGTTGGAGCGGCCAAAACAATGGCGGAATTATGGAGCAACGGCTGGACAGGGTGAGAGAGCATGAGTGAGGTACGACTCCTAGGTGTTGTGGTGCGATCTGGGGGAAAAAACAAAGGGCGCCGACTACTCCTTCACGGCGCCGTCGGTGGTGTTCATGATGCGTTTTTGGAAGATGAAGAACATCACCGCGACCGGGATGGTCATGATTGCCGCCGCGGCGAGCTTGAGCGGGTATTGGGTGCCCTGGCTCAGCTGCCCGGAGGCCAGCGAGGCCACCCCCTTGGTGAGTGTGGTCAATTCGGGTGATTGCGTGGCCACGATGAAGTGCGACAGCTCATTCCAGGAGCCCTGAAACGACAGGATGATGATCGTGACCAGGGCCGGCCGGGCCATCGGTAGCACGATCGACCAGAACACTCGGAAGTTGCCTGCCCCGTCGATGCGTGCTTGCTCTTCGACGCTTGCCGGGATCGATTCGAAGAAGTTCTTCATGATGAAGACGCCCGCGGCGTCGGTGAGCAGCGGCACGATCATGGCCACATAGGTGTCGTAGATGCCGAGTTGGTTGATCACCAGGAACTTGGGAATCAGCAGCACCACCCCGGGCACGCTCATCACAGCGATGAGCAGCGCGAAGATCACATTGCGGCCTCGAAAATGCAGCCGGGCCAGGGCATAGCCGGCCAAAGAATTGAAGAACACGCGGCCGAGCGTGACGAAGACCGTGACGATTGCGGAGTTCTGGAACCAGATCGGGAAGTCCGAGTTGAGGAACAACCTCTCGTACGCGGACGTCGACCAGGTCTGCGGCAGCAGTGAGATGGGATTGGTGGCTGCTTCGACATCCGTTTTGAAGGAGGTGGCGACCTGCACGAGGAAGGGAGCGATGTAGATCATCGCGAGCACGATCAGGATCGCGTAGAGCAGCGACCGGCCGGCGATCGCGCTGGTGGGTAGCTGCGGCCGGCTCAGGTTGCGCAGTCGCTGGGAGGCGGTGCTGGGGCGCATGCGGTTTCTCACGGTGGTGGTCATTTGGAACCTCCGGAGGTCGGGGTTTGCAGGTACCAGCGCATCCGCCGGGCGGAGACGGCGCGTTCGGCCAGTAGCCACCGTTGAAACAGGGTGAAGACCACGATGATCACGAACAGGATGAACGCGATCGCGGCGCCCTGGCCCCAGGCCTGGTTGGTGAAGGCGGCCTGGTAGGAGAGATAGGCCGGGGTGAGCGTGGTCTTGCCTGGCCCGCCCTGGGTGCCGGTATAGATCTGGTCGAAGACCTGCCAGGCACCGATCAGGCCGAGAGTGAGCACGGTGAACAGGGTCGGCCGTAGTTGGGGGAGGGTGACTTGCCAGAATCGTTGCCAACCGTTGGCGCCGTCCATTACGGCGGCCTCGACGACATCTCCGCTGAGGTTCTGCAGTGCGGCGATGAACAACAGCATGAACGTGCCGCTGGTGGTGAACACGGCCATTAAAATGAAGGCGCTCATGGCAACGGATGGCCCGGCCAGCCATTCCCAGAACGAGATACCGAGGAACGAGTTGCCGGTGAGGACGGCCGGGCCCGTCTCAACGCCCAACGCCTCGAAGATGTTGTGCAGCACTCCGCTGGGGTCGTTGAACCAGTTCGGTCCGTTGACGCCGATGAAGGAGAGCAGTTTGTTGACAGCGCCACTGGCGCTGAACAGGAACAGCCACAGCACCGTGATGGCCACAGAACTGGTGACCGACGGGAAGTAGAACGCGGTGCGGAAGAAGCCGCGGCCGCGCAAGATCTGCCGGTTGACCAAAACGGCCAGGAACAGGGACAGCGTCGTCTGGATCGGTACGACTAAAAGGACGTACCAGGCGTTGTTACGCAACGCCGTGCCGAAGTCCTGTTCGGCGAGGCCGCCGCCGCCGACCAGAGCGGAATAATTGTCCAAGCCCACAAAAGCAACGGAGCCGGAAAAAGGACTGCCGCGACCGTTCCAGTCGGAGAAACTGACCCAGAGGGCCATCAGCACTGGGATGACCAAAAACATCCCGAGCAGGATGATCATCGGGGCTGTGAACAGCCACCCCGAGGCGGCCTCACCGCCCCGGATACCGGAGCGGCGAGGCGTGCGTGCAGGCATCGACATGGGGCTACTTCAGTAGTGCTTGAAGGTTCTTCTGCGTGGAGTCGAGGATTGCTTGCGCGTTCCCGGTTTTGAGTGACTCGAGTTGTGCGTTCAGGTCGCTCACGACATCCGCGGCGCCCTGCACAATAGGCACGCCCTGGGCATAGTCCGCGCCGTCCAGGAACGGAATCAGGGCGGGGTTGGCGCTCTTCCACTCGGCGGCGGCCGACATGATCGAGGGCATCGGGCCAAACTCCTCAGAGAAGGTCAGTTGGGCGTCCTTGCTGGTGAGCTGTTCCACCAGGTTCAGGGCCGCAGTCTGGTTGGGGCTGTCGGTGGCGATGCCCCAGCAGTTGGTGAACTGCAGGGTGCCTTTGCCTTCTGGGCCTGCCGGCAGTTCGGCCACGGTGTAGTTGACGTCGGGGAAGTCGTTCGTCATTGCACCGGTGATCCAGTTGCCCTCGATTGTCATGGCGGACAACTGCTTTCCGAACGCCTCGCCGCCCCAACCTGCGCCGATCTCGCTGGCATAGCTCATCACGCCGTCGTTGAGGAGCGTCTGCGCGTATTCGAGGCCCGCAACATTCTCCGGGCTGTTCGCGGTGGCCTCGGTGCTGTCCTCGTTCATCAGACTGCCGCCGGCTTGGGCCATGAACGCGCCCAGGCGGGCGTATTCGCTGCCGAGGGCGAGGCCCACCTGGGAGCCGGTGGTGAGCGTTGCGCTCACCGTCGCGAGCTCGTCCCAGGTGGTGGGGATGTCGGCGTCCGTGAGCCCGGCTTTGGCCCAGAGGTCCGTGTTGATGAGGAGCTGCAGGGTGGAAAAGTCCTTCGGGGCGCAGTAGAACTCGCCGTCATAGGTGAAGGCACTGACCAGGCTGGGGTAAAAGTCGTCTTTGTTGGCCAGGTTGTCACCGTAGGCGAGCAGCGAGCCGTTCGACGCGTACCCGGCGAGGGCATCTGTTGAGAGGTAGAACACGTCGGCGGGCTTTTGCGCGGCGAAGCCCTGGGCGAGCTGCTGATTGAGGTCGCTCGCGACGCTGACCTCGGCGTTGGTGCCGGAGGTCTTGGACCAGGCGGCCACGGCGGCGTTGACGGCAGCGGTCTCGGCGTCCCCACTTGAACCGATTAGAACCGAGAGACCCTGGGAGGAGTCGCTGGTGAGTTCGCCTCCGGTGGTGGCGGAGTCACTGCTAAAACCGGATCCGGAACCACACGCGCTGAGGGTGAGGGCACCGACCACGGTGAGACCTGCGCTGATCAGCAAGCGGGAGTTGCGTCGTTGCATCTTGATGCTCCTTCTATCGCGCTACGGTGCGCACATCTTGTGTGGTGTTCACAGTAGCTGACTTTATTTGATCGATCAAATAGTTTCTTGGATCGATCCAATACAGTGAGGCTTTAACCAATGCAAAAGCGGTAGCCTGTGGAGAATCAATTATGGGTCGATACATTCTGAAGGTTCGTGGGGAGGATCGACAATGGCTTCGATGCCTACGGTGACGGATGTTGCACTCGCGGCAGGCGTTTCCCGCCAGACCGTTTCAAATGTGATGAACTCGCCCGGCATCGTGCGCGCCGATACGCGCGAACGGGTCGAGGCTGCGATCGCGCAGCTGGGCTACCGCCCGCACGCCTCGGCGCGGCGATTGCGTACCCGACGCAGCTCCACCATTGGCATTCGGCTGGATCCGATGATCGACGGCATATCGGGGTCTGTGCTGGATCGTTTTTTGCATGCTTTGACCGAGCAGGCCGACAAGCAGGGTTTACGGGTGTTGCTGTTCACCGCCACCAGCCCCGAGGACGAGATCATCCAGTTGCAGCGCCTGAACGACGGGGCCGATGTGGACGGCTTCGTGCTTACTTCCACTTTTGCTGGCGACCCCCGCACGAAGTGGTTGATCGAGAACAAGATCGCCTTCGTGACCTTTGGGCGGCCCTGGGGGGCCGACGACGTGAGCGATCCGCAGCACCTCTGGGTGGATGTCGACGGCTGGGCCGGGTTGTATGAGGCGACGCGGGCGGCGCAGGATGCCGGCGCGCGGCGTATCGGCTACATTGGCTGGCCCAGCTCGGCCGATACCGGCGATGACCGGCGCCGCGGCTGGCACGATGCGATGCGCGAACGCGGCGACGTGACCGAGGCTGATCTGATCGCACTCGAGGCAGTTACCGTCGATGGTGTAGCCGAGGGCACCGCTGCGATGCAGGACCTGCGACGCAGGGCGGGGCCGCTGGACGCGGTTCTCTGCGCGAGCGACTCGCTGGCCCTGGGGGCGATGATCGCCAACCCTGAGCGGGTTCCGGTGACGGGCTACGACAACACACCCGTTGCTGCTGCAATCGGGCTGTCGAGCGTGGACCAGTCGGTGGGAGAGGTCGCTGCGGGCGTGCTTGGTCTTCTGACCGGCGAGTTCGGTGGTCAAGTGCACGGTGCGCCGGAGTCACTGCAGCCTCGGTACCAGATGATCAGACCCCGGCTGGTCACGCGAGCGTTCGCGGCGATCCCGATGGAGATGTTGGTGTGAGCTGGTCTGGCCGCGGGCGTTCGTCCCTCGCACGCCTCCGATAAGGTTAATCGTCCCTGCCATACCCGGCACCCCTCGATCGGAGGAGCTCCATGTCCACCACAGTCACAGGCGTCATCGCCCGCTCGAAGGGCGCGCCAGTCGAACTGGTCGAAATCGTCATCCCTGATCCCGGTCCAGGCGAAGTCATCGTGGACATCGAAACGTGCGGCGTCTGCCATACCGACTTTCATTACAAAGAGGGCGGCATCAATGACGACTTCCCCTTCTTGCTCGGGCATGAAGCCGCCGGGCGCGTCAGCGTCATCGGCGAAGGCGTGACGCACGTCGCGGTCGGCGACTTCGTGGTGCTCAACTGGCGCGCCGTCTGCGGCGAGTGTCGAGCCTGTAAGCGGGCCCAACCCTGGTATTGCTTCAACACCTTCAACGCCACCCAGAAGATGACCCTCACCGACGGCACCGAGCTCAGCCCGGCCCTCGGCATCGGCGCTTTTGCCGAGAAGACCCTCGTGCACGCCAAGCAGTGCACCAAGGTGAATCCGGATGCCGACCCCGCGGCCGTCGGCCTCTTGGGCTGCGGCATCATGGCGGGCATCGGCGCGGCCATGAACACGGGCAACGTCAGCCGAGGCGACTCGGTGGCCGTGATCGGCTGCGGCGGAGTGGGGGATGCTGCGATTGTGGGATCACGCCTCGCTGGCGCATCCGTCATCATTGCCATCGACCGCGACCCCAAGAAGCTCGCCCAGGCCAAACAGCTCGGGGCCACGCACGCCATCGACTCGTTGAACCTGGATGAGGCTGGCGTCGTCGCAGCCGTGCAGGCACTGACCGGCGGATTCGGCGCCAACGTCGTCATCGACGCGGTCGGTCGTCCCGAAACCTGGCGGCAGGCGTTCTATGCCAGGGACCTCGCCGGAACGGTCGTGCTGGTCGGGGTGCCGAACCCTGAAATGATGCTCGAAATTCCCCTCATCGACGTCTTCGGACGCGGCGGCTCGCTCAAATCGAGCTGGTACGGCGACTGCCTGCCGGAGCGCGACTTTCCCATGCTGACCGACCTGTACCTGCAGGGGCGGCTACCGCTTGACGAATTCGTCAGCGAAAAGATCGGCATCGGCGAAATCGAGGCTGCATTTGAGAAAATGGCACGCGGCGACGTGCTGCGCTCGGTGGTGGTGCTCTGATGACCGCACGCGTCGACCACCTCGTCACCGTCGGTACCTTCAGCCTCGATGGCGGCACGTGGGACCTCGACAACAACGTCTGGATCGTTGGCGACGACACCGAATGCGTCGTCATTGATGCTGCCCACGACGCCGACGCGATCCTGAAGGCAGTAGGCGACCGTAAGCTGCTGGCCATTCTGTGCACCCACGGGCACAACGACCACATCGGTGCAGCCGTCAGTGTGAGCGCCGCAACGGGCGCCCCGGTCTGGCTGCACCCGGCCGACACGATGCTGTGGGAGATGGTCTTTCCCGCAGATGCTGCTGCGTCGGCCACGGCGACCACGCGACCGAACGCGCTGAAAAACGGCCAGCGCATCGCCGTCGCCGGCATCGAGCTCGAAGTGCTGCACACGCCGGGACACTCACCCGGAGCGGTCTGCTTCTTCGCGCCGGCGCTCGGCACGGTGTTCAGCGGCGACACGCTCTTCCACGGTGGGCCGGGCGCAACCGGCCGCTCGTTCAGCGATTTCCCGACGATCATCGACTCGATCACCACCACGCTGCTCACACTGCCGGCTGCCACCGTGGTGCGCACCGGGCACGGTCAGTCCACCCTGATCGGCGACGAGGCGGGCCACCTCGAAGAGTGGATCACCCGCGGGCACTGAGCAAGAAATAACTCGCCCGAGTTCGTCTTGCACTCTGTGCGTCGTTGCACTTAGTGTAAGCACATGATCTCGCTTGACGTCGTAGCCGATCGCCGCGCCGATCTCAAGGCGCGGTACCGCCAGGCCATTTTGGATGCCGCCGACTCGCTCATTCGCGAGCGGGGCAAACCACAATTCAGCGTCGACGAACTCGCAGAGCGCGCCGACGTCTCCCGGCGCACGGTTTTCAACCACTTCTCATCGCTCGACGATGTGATCATGACCACCTGCACGCAGGTGCTCAGCGCCACCGTCGACGAATTTCGGGCGGCAACGGCAGCCACCCCATTGGGAGACGGTCGTCGCGACGGCCTGTTCGACGAGATCACGACGGCACTGCGCGCCATCGACCTGCCGCCCGTGGTCGCTTACCTCGCCGGAGTGCTCACGGTCGAGGGCGAGAACGGTCGCTCCCGGCACAGCATCGGTGACGTCTTCACCCGCACGACCGAACAGCTCTCAGCGGAGATCGCCGGTCGCACGAGCGCGATAGACGAATTCGAGGTTTCCATCCTTGTCAGTTCGGTGATGAACGGCATCGCCATCGTATCGGCGCACTGGTTGGCACGAACGGGTGGCACGCTCGACGCATCTTCCCGCACTGTCTGGTACGAACTGCTCGACCGCCTCATCGTCACGATCCGTACCGGATACGCCCCGTCCAACTGACCAAACGCATTCCGCTGGTGATCCACCACCTCGACTCCCGATGACGGGATGCACGACGCCACTTCGGTCATGCGACCACACCTTGCTCATACACAGAAATTGAGAATATGGCATCGCTTCTCTACCGACTGGGTCGGTTCTCCGCCCGCCGAGCGTGGCTGGTCATTGTTGCGTGGGTGGTCGTTCTCGGCCTCGCCGTCGGTGCGTTCTCTGCCTTCGGCGGAACACTCACGTCGTCCGTCAGTATCCCCGGTACCGCCACTCAGAAGGTCAGCGACGAACTGGCGGCGAAGTTCCCGGCGGCCAGCGGCGGGCGAGGAACGGTCCTGTTCACCACGACCGACAACTCCGTCTTTACCGGCGCGCAGAAAACCGCCATCGGCGCCCTGCTGACACGCACGACCGGTCTCGACAGCGTGAAATCGGTGACGAATCCCTTCGACACCCAAGCCCAGATCGATGACCAGGCGCAGCAGGTCGTCGACGGACGGCAGAAGATCGCCGCTGGAACGGCGCAGATCGATGCGGGGCAGGCGCAGATCGATGCGGCAACGGCCGAGGCCGAGGCTGGACAGAGCCAGCTCGATGCCAGCCGCGCGCAGGCCGAGGCCGCGGGTCAACTCGCTGCTGCTGGGCGGATGCTCGATGCCCAGCAGGCGCAGATCGATGCGGGCCGCACCGCGATTGCCGAGCAACAGACGGCACTCACGGCAAGCCGTACCGAGCTCGAGGCGTCGAGTACCACGCTCGAACAGGGAGCCGACCTGCTCGACCTGGCCGCGGGCATCCGTCAGGTTTCGACCGACGAGACAACCGCCGTCGCGAGTATCCAGTTCGACACGTCGCTCAACCAGGTTTCGCCCGAGTCGAAGACGGCGGTCGTCGCGGAGATGAACGATGCCGGCATTGCCGGCGTCAGGGCTGAGGTCTCCAACGACATTGCTGCGAGCCTCCCCGAGATCCTCGGTCCCGGAGAGATCGGCGGCGTGATCTTCGCGGCCATCGTGTTGTGGGTCATGCTGGGCACCCTGATCGGTGCGGGGCTGCCATTATTGAACGCGTTGATCGGAGTGGGCGTTGGCGTGCTCGCTTCACTCGCACTGTCCGGGGCCGTCGAAATGCTCTCCGTCACTCCGGTTCTGGGAGTGATGCTCGGGCTCGCGGTCGGTATCGACTACTCACTCTTCATTCTCAACCGGCATCGAACGCAACTGCGCAACGGGCTGCCCCTGCAGGAATCGATCGGGCTGGCCAACGGCACCTCCGGCAACGCGGTCGTGTTCGCGGGCGCCACCGTGCTCATCGCTCTGCTCGCCCTCAACCTCACCGGCATCCCCTTTCTCGGGCTCATGGGCACGGTCGGTGCCGTCTGCGTCTTCGTCGCCATTCTCATAGCGATCACGCTCACACCGGCAGTTCTGGGCCTGGTCGGCACGAAGATCCTCACAAAGAAGGCCCGCGCGCGGGTCGGCCACGCCAGCAACCATGCCCGGGTGCCGGTCAAGCCGATGAACACTGTACGCGCCGTCGTCACGGTGGTCGTAGGCATCGTCGTTCTTCTTGTCGTGGCCATCCCCGCGCTCTCGATGCGCCTCGGACTCCCCGCCGGTTCGTCCGAACCACTGGGCTCGAGCGCCTACAACGCTTACACACTCGCCGACGACAAATTCGGGCCGGGCGTGAACGGGCCGCTGCTCGTCGTCGCCGATCTTGAGACAGCCGTCACGGATGAGGACCTGCTCGCTGAACAGGTACGCATTGGAACAGCGCTCCGTGCCGAGAACGACGTCGTCGCCGTCGCACCGATCGGAGCATCCGATGATGACCTGCTTCTCGCTTTCCAGGTCATTCCCGCGGAGGGGCCGAACAGTGAATCGACCGAGCAGCTCGTACGTGACCTCCGAGGAATCGACCTCGTCGGGGTCGCTTCCCTCGGTGTCGCCGGCAACGCGTCCGGAAACATCGATGTGAGTGAGAAACTCGCCGCCGCGCTCCCGCTGTACCTTCTCGTTGTCGTGGGGCTCTCCCTGATTATTCTGATCTTCGTGTTCCGATCGATCCTGGTGCCCGTAACGGCGACATTGGGTTTTGTCTTGTCGCTGTTCGCCTCCTTTGGGGCGATCACGGCGGTCTTCCAGTGGGGCTGGCTCGGTGCGGTGTTCGGCATCCATGATCCCGGGCCGATCCTGAGCTTTCTGCCTATTCTCGTTGTCGGCGTTCTGTTCGGGCTGGCGATGGACTACCAGCTGTTTCTGGTCAGTGGGATGCGCGAATCGTACGTGCATGGTGCATCGGCGCGCCTCGCCGTGCAGCGCGGGGTGCACGCCGGGCGCACGGTGGTCATCGCCGCCGCGCTCATCATGGCCTCGGTCTTCTCCGGCTTCATCTTCTCGAACTCGGTCATGATCCAGTCGATCGGTTTCGGGCTCGCTGGCGGCGTACTGCTGGACGCGTTCGTGGTGCGGCTGCTGATCATCCCGGCCGTGATGCACTTGCTGGGGGACGCGGCGTGGTGGTTGCCGAAATGGCTCGATCGCATTCTGCCCAACGTTGATGTGGAGGGTGCCTCGCTCGAACGGGCGCACCCGGTTGCCGCGCCCGAGCGTGTTCCAACGACGATCGTCTGAACGGTCGTGAAGGTGGGGATCGCCTGGTGCGCGTTCCTGCCGCAGATAATCGAGCCGTGAAAAGTGCAGCGTAACCGCCGCTGCGACGGGTACTTCTCACGCCTCGATGCGCGGATGCCGCTCGGGGCGGAATTCAGCTACCGCTTATTCGGTGACCTGCACGTCTTTCGAGAACGCCATGTAGCCGCTGAAGTCCTTGCCGACGCGTTCGAACGCCGTCGGGTACGGGTGCGGGTAGCTGAAGGCACGATCCTGCAGCACGGTGTCACCGTCTTTCACGCTGAAGTACTGGCATTCGCCCTTCCACGGGCAGGTATACGGGGTGTCGCTCTCGACGAACAGTTCGCTCTTCACGCTCGCGGGCGGAAAGTACCAATTTCCCTCGATGCGGATCAGATCCTGCTCGGGTGCCTCGGCGATAACGGTGTCGTTCAGTATGGCTTTCATCACAGACCTCCTAGTGCGTGCAACGTTACCCGCGGAAGCCGAATTCTCCCAGCACCGGAACCACTTCGCCCGGCGCACCGGCGCCGCGACCGCGCGGTACCTCGAACCAGCACACGCTGGCGACATGACTGTCGGTGATGCGAATGCGATGCGTCACCGAACACGCGTCGACGACCGATGCTGTGAAAGTGCGATTCACTCGCTCACACGAGGGTCGGTGTATTAAACGGAAAAACATGCTCTAAAATAAGAGAGTGCCGTAGGCGCACCGAGCCGAGGAGACACCATGACCGCCGAACCGATCCGTATCACTGCCGGGTCGAATGCCCACGAGCACGAATCCGCTGCGGCCTCGTGTACCTGCGGTCACGACGACAGCGAATCGATTGTTCTTGACAGCCGCACCATCCCGCACACGATCCGTCACGCCGCGATCTTCGGTGCGTTGGAGGCGATTCAGCCCGGAATATCGCTCGACCTCATGGCGTCGCACGACCCGCTGCCGCTTTTGGCCCAGCTCGAACGAAATCGCTCGAACACTTTCAGCATCAGCTACCTCGAGAGTGGTCCCGATGTGTGGACCCTGCGCCTGACCCGCATTCTGTAGCGGTTCGACATGAAACCGAGCCTCAAGCGTCGGCTGTGGCACCAGATCACCGGCATGCTCGTTCCCGTCTGGCTGATCCTCGGGATTGTCAGCGTCGTCCTTTATCGGGGATCGTCGTTCGGGCCTTGGCTCATGGTGCATCTGCTGCTGCTGGGGGCCCTTTCGACCGCGATCCTGGTCTGGAGCCAGCACTTCGCCGACAGCCTGCTGAAGAACACGGCTCCCGGCGGTCGGTACTGGCTGGGTGTTCGACTGACCGTGCACACGGTCGGCGCGGCCCTGGTGATGATCGGGATCACCGGTGCCTGGTGGCATGTCGTGCTCACCGGAGGAATCCTGGTCGGACTCAATGCCGTCGTGCACGCCACCATTCTCGTGCGGCAGCTGCGCGGCGCACTCCCGGCCCGGTTCGCTCCGCTCGTGCGGTACTACATTGCTGCGGCCGGATGCCTCGTGGTCGGTGTCACTCTCGGAATTTGGATGGCCCACCCCGGCAGTGCGGCGGCGAGTGACTATTACGACCGGCTCTACATCACGCACATCGGGCTGAACCTGCTCGGCTGGGTCGGCCTGACCGTTATCGGCACCGTCGCTCTGCTGCTCCCGACCGTGTTGCACTCCCGGGTGCTCTCGACCACCCGGGCCGCCGCACGCCCCACCCTGCCGACTCTTCTGGCCGGACTGGTGGTTCTGGGCACTGGCGCCTACGCCGACTCACGAATCATCACTGCGGCGGGTGTACTTATCTACCTGGTCGGCTTTGCCCGGGTGCTCGGGGAGTTGGCCGGGCACGTGCGCCGTTCGCCCGCCGTCAACTACGCCGGGTGGTCGATCACCGCAGCCCTTGCCTGGTTTGCGGTGTGCGCGCTCGGTTTTGGCACCGTCGTAGTCACCGCTGCCAGCTGGGCGGATGCCGCGGCCGGCCTCAAAACACTCGTGCCGTACTTCGCGGTCGGCTTCGGCGGCCAGATCATGATCGGCGCGCTGAGCTTTCTCATTCCGGTCGTGCTCGGCGGCGGACCGCGGGCGTCCAAGGCCACCGCGCACGAACTCGATCGGGCCGGCCTGTTCCGAGTCAGCGTCGTCAATGGCGCACTCGGCCTCACCCTTCTGCCGGTGCCCGACGTCGTCGCCGCTCTGCTCTGGGCCGTTCTGCTCACGACCCTTGCGGCGTTCATCATTCTGATGGTGCGGGCGCTGCGCATCAATCGAAAGAACCGCACTCCTCCGGGGGCGCAGCTTCCGCCGTTGGTGCGTGACGTCGCGGAGAGTCCCGCGCCGCAGCCGCGCACCGGCATGCTTGTCGCAGTGGCGGCGACCCTGGCTCTGACCCTCGCCGTCGGCGTCGCCCTCGAGCCTTCCAACACAAGCCTCGCCTCGGGCCCGGGCGCGACCGGCCACACGACGACCGTCGACGTCACGATGATTGACACCCGTTTCAGCCCCGACACGATCAACGTTCCGGTTGGCGACAACCTGGTGATCACCCTCACCAACGCCGACGGCATGCTCCACGATCTCGTATTCGACAGCGGAGTGGAGTCCGGCTCGGTCGAGCCCCAGGCCACGACGACCGTCAACGTCGGGATGATCGACGCCGACAGCACTGGTTGGTGTTCCCTGGGGGGCCACCGGCTGCTTGGAATGCTGCTGACCGTGAACGCGATCGGTGCGGACTCGACCGCCAGTGCCGATTCGCACGCAAACGCAATGCACAGCGACGCGTCGGCACTCGGCGGCATAGACCCCATGGCCGAGCCGGGAAGCGATTTCGTCGCGCGTGATGCGCGACTGGCGCCCGTGGCATCCGCTACCGTGCACACGAGCACGATGACCGTCAGCAATACCGAGACCGAAGTGGCGCCGGGTGTCACACAGATGCTGTGGACCTACAACCACACGGCGCCCGGGCCGACGCTGCGCGGCACTGTCGGTGACGTCTTCGAGATCACCTTCGTCAACGCGGGAACCATCGGCCATTCGCTCGACTTTCACGCCGGCTCGCTCGCACCGGACAAGCCGATGCAGACCATCGACCCCGGAGAAGAGCTCACCTACCGGTTCACCGCGACGCGCTCGGGAATCTGGATGTATCACTGCTCGACGATGCCCATGTCGGTCCACATTGCGAACGGTATGTTCGGTGCGGTCATCATCGATCCGCCCGGACTGACCGTCGTCGCGCAGGAATATGTGCTGGTCCAGTCCGAGTTCTATCTGGGCCAGCAGGGCGAGGAAGGCGACCCGGCCAAGGTGCAGACGCAGTTGCCTGACCTGCTCACGTTCAACGGCTACGCGAATCAGTATGTCGCCGCGCCGCTGACTGCGACCGTCGGCGAGAAGGTGCGCATCTGGGTGCTCGACGCGGGCCCGAACATTGGGAGCTCCTTTCACGTGGTCGGAGGTCAGTTCGACACCGTGTTCTCGGAGGGTGAATACCTCCTGCGAGCCGGTGGCAGCACCGGAACGGGTGGGGCGCAAACGCTCGCGCTCGCACCCGCCCAGGGCGGCTTCGTCGAGCTCACGTTTACCGAAGCGGGTACGTATCCGTTTATGAGCCACGTGATGTCAGATGCGGAGAAGGGCGCGCGCGGGCTGATTGTGGTGACTGACTGACACGTTCGAAGGTTAGTGCTCGCCGCCGAGGTTGCCGGCGAGGCGGGAATGTAGTTCGTGGCTCGCCTCGTTCGATCCCTCGATGACGACGCGCTTGTCGTGCCGCTCATACTTGTGGGTGATGGCGTCGAGGGTGGCGACGGTGGAGGCATCCCAGATGTGTGATGCCGATAGATCGATAATGATGCGGTCGGGGTCGTCGGCGTATTCGAACTGGGTCATGAGGTCGTTGCTTGAGGCGAAGAACAGGGCCCCGGTCACGGTGTAATACGCGGTCGGCACGGGTTGGTCGAGTTCAACTGTGCGTTCCACCCGGGCTAGGTGGGCGACTCGGCGCGCGAAGGCGACCATCGCGACGATCACGCCGGCGACGACGCCGATGGCCAGGTTGTGGGTGAGAACGATGATGATGACCGTGGTGACCATGACGGTGGTCTCGCTCCCTGGCATCCGCTTGAGAGTTGACAAGCGGATGCTGTGCCAGTCGAAGGTCAGATACGACACGATGATCATCACCGCGACTAGGGCGGCCATGGGCACGACGGCGAGTATGTCGCCGAGGCCGAGT
>NZ_PJJN01000032.1 GCF_002929825.1 Cryobacterium sp. Y29 | reverse complement strand
AGAGCGGTGAGAACGGAGGGTTCCGCTCGGTAACGGTTGGGCGCGGTGGATTTGTGAACAATGGCCATGAGGCCTCCAGAAACGGGACCTCAGGGAGAAGCCAGATGGATGGGAGTGGCGATTGGGGCGCCGGTTTCACGCGTCTCGCCACTGGGGCGCGGTGTGATGAGAGTCGACCCGAAGGAGAATATTTTTTCCCGTCGAAACACTCAGCCATCGCAACGTTACCTGAACGTGAGGGTTTAAGCCCCTTCGCGCACAAATAGGCCGGGCCCCGAAAGGAGGCAGAGCCCGACCCGGTTAGGCAAGGAAGTGGGATGGATTAGTGGCCCGAGCCCATATTTCCGGCGAGGCGGGCATGGAGCAGGCTGCTGGATTCGTTGAGTCCGTCGATGGTCACGACCTTGTCGTGCCGCTGGTACTTGTACTTGATGTCGTCGAGGGTAGCGACGGTGGAGGCATCCCAGATGTGCGAGTTCGTCATGTCGATGACGATGCGGTCAGGATCGTCGAGGTAGCTGAACTGCGTCTTCAGATCGTTGCTGGAGGCAAAGAATAGTGCGCCGGTGACGGTGTAGTAGGCGACCGGGCCCTGGTCATCCACGGTCAGGCTGCGTTCGACCTGTGCGAGGTGGGCGACGCGGCGGGCGAAAGCGACCATAGCGATGACGACACCGATCACGACGCCGACGGCGAGGTTGTGGGTGGCGACGACGGCGATGACCGTGGCTACCATGACCGTGGTCTCGCTCTTGGGCATTCGCTTCAGCGTGCTCAGACGGATGCTGTGCCAGTCGAAGGTCAGCACGGACACGATGATCATCACCGCGACCAGAGCAGCCATGGGCACGACGGACAGCACATCGCCGAGGCCGAGTACGAGAACGAGCAGAAAGGCGCCGGCGAGGAAGGTGGAGATGCGGGTGCGGGCCCCGGAAGCCTTGACGTTGATCATGGTCTGGCCGACCATCGCGCAGCCGCCCATGCCGCCGAAGAAGCCCGAGAGCATGTTGGCAACGCCCTGAGCCCAGGACTCACGGGTTTTGTTGGAGTGGGTGTCGGTGCTCTCGTCGACGATCTTGGCGGCCATCAGCGACTCGAGAATTCCGACCATCGCCATTCCGAAGGCGTAGGGAGCGATGATCGTCAACGTTTCCAGGTTGAGCGGGACGTTGGGGAAGAATAGCTGCGGAAGCGTCGTGGGCAGTTCGCCCTGGTCCCCAATGGTGGGGACATTGATCGACACCACGACGGTCAACACCGTGAGTACGACGATCGCGACGAGCGGCGCGGGAACCACCTTGGTGAAGCGCGGCATGACGACCATGATGATGATGCCGACCGCGACAAGCGGGTAGACCATGAACGGGACGCCCAGCAGCTGCGGCAGCTGCGAGGTGAAAATCAGGATACCGAGGGCGTTGACGAAACCGACCATGACGCTGCGGGGAATGAACCGCATGATTTTGGCAACGCCGATGAACGCGAAGACAATTTGGAAGACACCCGCCAGGATCACAGTAGCGATGAAGTAGTCGATGCCGTAATCCCGCGCGACCGGGGCGATTACAAGCGCGATGGCAGCGGTCGCACCGGTGATCATGGCGGGGCGGCCACCGAGAACTGCGATCGACACGGCCATGATGAAGGTCGAAAAGAGGCCGACACGCGGATCGACGCCGGCGATGATAGAGAATGCAATCGCCTCGGGAATGAGGGCCATGGCCACAACGAGGCCAGCGAGCACCTCCCGGGTGAGGATGCGCGGTGTGCGCAGAGCTTTCATCACGGTGGGATCGGCTTTGTACCGATTCTTCTCCGTGGTTTTTTCAATGATGGCCATGGGGCCTTCCTGGAGCGGGACACACGTTTGGTGTCGGATGAGTAGAAGAAGTGAGTGTGGGCGCCCCGTCGCGCACCTCCACCAGTCATCAGGGACAATGGTGGGAGAGTGGGCTCACATGACAATGTCAGCCAACTTCTGCAACACTACTCTAACGTTAGGGTTGATTGCGAATCCGTTCGAGAAAAGGTATCAACTATGACTTCCCCAGCCACCACGGCCACCACGGGCACCATGCACATTGGAGAGCTCGCCGAGAAGACCGGCCTCTCACTGCGCACCATTCGTCACTATGACGAAATCGGGCTACTGAAGGCCTCTGGTCGTACCGAGGGCGGTTTTCGCCTCTACACGCAGGAAGATCATTCTCGACTGATCTTGATTCGCCGCATGAAGCCGCTGGGGTTCTCTCTCGAAGAGATGATGGCGCTGTTGAAGATCATCGACACGCTGCAGGGCGGCGTGGCTGGTTCGGACAATCCGGATGTCCGCGCGGAGCTTGACACTTTCATTGCGCAAGCGGTTGAGCGTCGGCAAAAACTCCAGGACCAGCTGGGAATGGCCGACGAGTTTCTTGAGGTTCTGCGCACTCAGTAGAGCTGAGCGGTCGCGCTAGGCTCGCTGCGGCGGTCGCACGAAGAGGGCGACGCCGATGATGATGACGGGAATAAGTGCCAGCGCCAGCGCCGGTGTGGTGAAGCTGCCGGTCAGGTCGAACCCGAGCGAGAGCGCGACCGGGCCGAAAGCCGTCGACGCGAGGCCGATTGCCGTAGCTACTCCGCGGATATTGCCAATGTGTGCCAAGCCGTAATAGCGCACGTATGAGGCGGCTTCCATTCCGCGCAGGCTCCCTCCGGCGGCACCAAGAACGAGGCCGTAGACGATGGCCGCCATTCCGCTGGTCACCCACGGCAGCATAACGAGAGCCGCGGCCAGCGTCACCATGGAAAACACGATGAAAACCTTGGGGCTAACCCGGTCGACGAGGCTTCCCGTGAGCAGGGTGGCTAAGATCCCGGTAACGGTCTGCGGTAGAAAGTTCGCCGCCGCTTCTAACGGGGTCAGGCCTTGGGCGCCTAAAATGGCGATTTGGTGAAACGCCAGCGCCGTTGTCAGCATGCCCGAGGTTGCCAGGCTTGCGGCGATAACCCAGAACATGCCCGATCGGATGGCCTCCGGCAGCGTCCACGATTCCTTCTGAATAGTGAGCTGAGCCGTGGAGGGGGTCGACTCCGGATCGACGGCGGGGGCGCGCCTGGGAAAGACCAACGCCAACGGAATGACCACCACGGCCACAAGCACCGCTTCCCACCGCCACGCATCATAAATGCCAACAGACGCGATCAGCCGCTCTACAAAGATCGGTGCGAGTGAGATGCCGGCCGAGCCGATGGCACTCGCAATACCTAAGGCCAGCCCGCGCCGATGGTGGATGGCCCGGGCAACCGCGGTGGTCGCGGCCAGGGTGAGCGCACCCTGGCCGGCCATCCGAACACCGGTGAAGCCGGCGGTGAGCCCGATGATCTCACCAACGAAGCTGAAGGCTAGGAGGATGACGGCAAAGCTGAGGCCAATCACGACCGTGACGGACCGTGCTCCCCATCGGTCCAACGCCCGCCCAATAAACGGCTGCACGGACGCGCCAACGAGCGTGCCAATGAGGTAACTGAGCGAGACATCCGTTCGCGACAGTCCCAGGTCGACAATCAAGGGATCTGTAAAGACGGAGAGACCGGCAGTCTGGCCGGGGGCCGTCATGACCGAGATCAGTCCGGCGGCACCGATGAGGGCCAGCCAGGACCATGAGATTCGCGGACTCGGGCGCGGCGCTGTCCTTCGGTCGGACGGCGCGGGGGAGTGGGGGAAGTGTGGGGAGTGTGGTGTAGAAGACGACACGGAAGCTTTCACAAGAATGGGGCGGACGGCGCGCCAGCAGTGCGCTGGCTGCGACGTGCAAAAAGAGCGCATCTGGAAGGTTCGAACAGCTTTCGAATGGTGAGCGACACGCAAGCCCACCTACACTCTACTCTCACGTGAGAGGAAGGTGACCGATAGTGGATAGGAAATGGCCTTCAATTCATACTCTTCCCTTACGTTACGGTAGAGTTGCTGTAGGTGGTTGACAGAAAGCCGCTCACGCGGTCCCTGACCCGATCGCGGCCCCTACTTTTCCGTTCTAGGTTCCCGAGAGGAGCACTTCATGTTCGTTCATCCCCTCGCTCGTACCGACCAGCACCTGATTCAGGATTTCATGCTGACCAAGATCACCCTCCTGCTGGCCCGCCACGCGGAACATGCGGAGTGGGAGTTTGAACTCACAGCCATGGACGACAAGTCCCGCGAAGGATCGTCGCAGGGACACGCATTCCTCTTCATTTACACCGTCGCTCGGTATTACGTCGCGGTCACGCGCGCCTACGCGGAGTCCAACACCTCCGAGACCGGTTCCGATCGCGACGATTCAACATTCTTCGGCGACTTCATTGATGCTGTCGCCAGCAACGACCCCAAACGAGCGTCGACACGGTGGTTCTCCACCGAGATCAGCGCCGAAACCGATATCGCCGCTCCGGCAATCCGACAACTCGCCTTTGAATTTCTCGACCGGCTCATCATGCCGGCCTCGGATTTCATTGCCAGTGACGTGGCCGATTTCCTGCCCGACCCATACGAATCTGACCATTCCGTGGGCTGACGCCCGCGCCCCAAGAAAAGAGCTCAATGAGCACCCATCCACTGTCCCTTACTGCACCGCCCGTACTTCCGGCGCGCGGCCTGCGCATCATCCCGCTCGGCGGTCTCGGCGAAATCGGCCGTAATATGACCGTGTTTGAGCACAAAGGCAAACTGCTCGTCATCGACTGCGGGCTGCTGTTCCCGAAAGACATTCAGCCCGGCATCAACGTGATCCTGCCCGATTTCTCGATCTTGCGTGATCGGCTTGATGACATCGAAGCCATCGTCCTCACCCACGGCCACGAAGACCACATCGGCGCCGTGCCCTACCTGCTCAAGGAACGCGGTGACATTCCCGTCATCGCCTCCAAGCTGACCCTCGCCTTCGTCGGAGCAAAATTTCAGGAACACCGTCTGCATCCCCCGGTCGTTGAAGTTAAGGAAGGCGAACGCCGCTCTGTTGGTCCCTTCAACCTTGAATTCCTGGCCGTGAACCATTCCATCCCCGACGGCCTCGCCATCGGCATCCGCACAGAAGCCGGGCTGGTCGTGCACACCGGCGACTTCAAAATGGATCAGTTCCCCCTCGACAACCGACTCACCGACCTGCCCGGTTTCGCCCGGCTCGGCGACGAAGGCATCGACCTGCTGCTGATCGACTCGACCAACGCCGTTGTGCCCGGATTCACCACACCCGAAGCCGACATCGGCCCCGCCATCGACACCGTGTTTCGCACCGCGCCACGACGGATCATTGTCTCCAGCTTTGCCAGTCACGTCCATCGCATCCAACAGGTGATCGATGCGGCTGTACGCCACAACCGCAAGGTGGCCTTCGTCGGCCGATCCATGGTGCGCAACATGGGTATGGCCGCTGAGCTGGGGTATCTGCACGTCCCGAAGGGACTGCTCGTAGATGTCAAGGCCCTGGAGCGGATGCAAGACGACAAGGTCGTTCTTATCTGCACCGGTTCACAGGGAGAACCGATGGCGGCTCTGGCCCGTATGGCGAACCGTGAACACACCATTCGCATCGGGGAGGGCGACACCGTTCTCTTGGCCAGTTCGGTCATTCCGGGAAATGAGAACTCCATCTACCGGGTCATCAACGGACTGACCCGCTGGGGTGCCAACGTCGTGCACAAGGCCAATGCCAAAGTCCACGTGTCCGGGCACGCCAGCGCGGGCGAACTCGTCTACTGCTATAACGTGATGCGCCCAACCAACGTGATGCCCGTGCACGGTGAATGGCGCCACCTCACCGCCAACGCGGACCTGGCCGTGCGCACCGGAATCAGTAAAGACCACGTTCTCGTCGTCGAAGATGGCATCGTGGTCGACCTGGTCGACGGACGCGCCACCGTCGTCGGCCGAGTGCCAGCCGACTACGTCCTCGTCGACGGCATGACCGTCGGAGGAGATGCAGCGGAAGCGATGGAAGACCGTCGACTCCTCGCCGAGGACGGTGCCATTACCGTTCTGGGAATTCTCAACACCAAGACGGGACGCCTGGCCGAACCGGTGGAATTCATCTCCCGCGGCTTCACTCACGATGCCGACTGGGCAGCCAATGCCGCGCAGGTCATCGACAAGGCCATGGTTGCAGCAACCCAGAACAACGCGCTCGACGGAGCAGCCCTCGAGCGCATCTTCTCCGAGAGCGTGACCCGCTGGATGCAACGCAAGTATCGGCGCAACCCGGTGATCACGGCGGTCGTCGTTGACGCCTAGACGATAGCCAGCACAGCAGCGGCCCGGCGCATCATGTGTGCCGGGCCGCTGCTGTTCTCGCCGGTGACGCACCTTCAGCGGCGTTTATCGCCGCGGGCTGCGCCCTCGACGGACTCCGTCTCGACGGACGGGCTGAGGTCTTCCAGCACGATATCCGGGAACTCCCGAGCGACAGCCTGAAACCGCCAGGGGGTGCTGAACAAGGCCAAGAGGGTGTTGTCGGATCGAGTGAGCACTTCCACCTGGCGTAGCGACCCCAGTCTGCCCGCGCTTGCTCGATCGGTGCAGCGCGCGACTTGGTAGGGCAACGTTTCCATGCGGATATCAGCACCAAAATCGTGCGTCATGCGTTCCTCAACGACGTCGAACTGCATCGGACCCACCGCCCCGAGTGCTGGAGCCTGGTCGCCCCGCAGGTCAGACCGCATGACTTGAATGACCCCCTCATGGTCGAGTTGATCGATTCCGCGACGGAATTGCTTGTGCCTGCTGGTGTCGGCGGGGCGTACGGCACGAAAATACTCGGGGGCGAACACCGGCAGGGGCGGGTATTCAACGGGTTCGGAATCATAGAGTGAATCGCCCACCCGAAGAGAGGCTGCATTGATCAACCCCACGATGTCGCCGGGCCAGGCCTGCTCCGCCATGGTGCGTTCCCGTCCGAACATCTGTTGCGCATACTTCGTGGCAAACGGACGGCCGGTCGATGCCTGCGTCACAACCATCCCGCGGTGGAACATGCCCGAACACACCCGCACGAATGCGACGTGGTCACGGTGCGAGGCGTTCATGCCGGACTGAACCTTGAAGACAAATCCGGAGAAGTCACCGTTGACGGGCCGTTGTCGACCGGTGATATCTGCCCGGGCCAGAGCGGGCGGAGCGAATTCCACGAGAGCATCCAGCAGCTGGTGAACACCAAAATTGAGAACGGCAGCGCAAAACAGCACCGGCGTGGTCGTCGCGCGAAGAAAAAGTGCCTCGTCGTGGTCGTGCCCTTCGGCATGGAGCAGTGCTGATTCTTCGGCAGCATTAGTCCAATCCTGACCGAGTTCCGCGGCAGCGGCCGTCGCCGTGGTACGAGCTTCAATGGCGGCGGTCGCGCCTCCCGGGGTTCGAGTGAAACGCACAAATCCGGGGGATTGTCGATCTAGAACTCCGCGAAATTCGCCGGCGAGCCCGACAGGCCAGGTGAGCGGTGTGGGCACAAGCCCGGTGCGGTCATGGATCTCGTCCATGAGATCCAACGCGGACTTTCCAGGTCGATCCCATTTATTGATGACCGTGATCACAGGCAGGCCGTGTTGTCGGCACACCTCAAACAGCTTCATAGTTTCTGGTTCGAGGCCCTTGCTGGCATCGACGAGCATCACAGCGGCATCAACAGCGGAGAGGACCCGGAAGGTGTCTTCGGAGAAATCGGCGTGACCGGGGGTGTCAACGAGATTGATCACGGTGTCGCGATACTCAAACTGGATAGCGGCGGACGTCACGGATATGCCACGGGCCTGCTCCATGGCCATCCAGTCAGACACGGTGCCCCGCCGGCCAGCTTTGCCGTGTACCGCACCCGCCCGATCAATCGCGTGCGCGTGCAGCAAGAGTGCTTCGGTCAGCGTGGACTTGCCGGCATCAGGGTGAGAAATAACGGCAAAGGTGCGCCGTTTGTGGGCTTGGGCGAGGATATCGAGGTTAGAGACGGTAGGGGTGGTTTGATGCGTCACGGTATTCCTGTCTGAGCGTGATCACCAGGTGGGCGTGGTTGATTCACAGACTCCGCAGCAGGTCGATGAACCCGCTGGCTACGCGAACCTGTTCGCGCAGTGAGCATTCACGCGCTTCGACATCGCTGATCAGGATGGCGAGATCGCGCCGGATTGTTGACACCGTCGCGTCCGGGTCGGAGTCGACCAGATCAAGCGTCGCCAGGGCTTCCTTGATTTCCGGATGGGTGAGAGACAATGCTCGGAGGCTGCGGATGATGCGTGCCCGGTCGAGGTCGGCCGGGGCATAGAGCCGATAGCCAGATCCGCTGCGCCCCGACGCTTGCAACACTTGGATCTCGTCGTAGTGCCGCACTGTGCGCTGGGAGAGCCCAGTCCGTTCGGCGAACTCACCGATAAGCATGAATGCCACCTCGTTTCGTACGGGAATAATCGTACATCTCTACGCTAACGTAAGAGTAGAGTTAGTGGAAACAGGCATGAGCAAAGCGTGCGCTCTTCAGCGAGTAATTCAACGGCAGCGTCAGCGGCCAACAGAAATGACAACCGAGTTTCATTCACACTCATCGCTATGCCAGCAAGCGGCACGAAAACCTTCAATGATCACTGGACAGATCGCCGACTCAGGCCGGGTGAAGGACGACCGGAGTCTTCCAGTAGCGGGAATTACTCTCGATGCGTGCGCGATGGACCTGACAGCGAAACCCTGGACGCATCGCCGGAAATCACGATCACCGTTTCCGGTGATCCAATCCGGAAGATGTCAACCTATATGAGGTTCTCTTTCGAATGATGCTACGAATTCATCTCGCCGGGCGTCTTGACATGATTTCTGGGGCGGGGATACCGTGAAGACGGTTACCCACCGAGAGCATCTGCTGCGAGGATTACAACTGTGAGTTTATCAGGAAAGACACAACAACCGCCCTTGATTGCCAGCGCGCGGCCACAGCGTGAAATGTGGTCCGGGCGGAGAGTGTTCATTCTTGCCGCCATCGGGTCCGCCGTGGGACTGGGCAATATCTGGCGCTTCCCCTACGTTGCCTACGAAAACGGCGGCGGGGCATTCATTATCCCGTATCTGGTCGCCTTGCTTACTGCCGGAATACCGCTACTTTTCCTCGATTATGCCATCGGGCACCGATTCCGTGGTTCGCCTCCGCTGGCAATGCGGAGACTGCATCCCAAAGCCGAAGCCATTGGCTGGTGGCAAGTAGGAATCTGTTTCGTCATTGCCGTGTACTACGCGGTGATCATTGCCTGGGCGGGCATGTACTTCATATTCTCCTTCACCACCGCTTGGGGCGAGGACGCCGCGGGTTTCTTTACCGGCGAGTTCCTCCAGGTCAGCGATCAGGTGAACCTGGGCTTCGACTTCGTGCCCTCCGTGCTCATTCCGCTGATTCTCGTGTGGGGCGTGGTTATCGCCATCCTGGCTATGGGCGTGCACAAGGGGATTGCCCGATCCTCCATCGTGTTTATGCCGTTGCTGTTGATCATGTTTCTCATTCTGGTCGTCCAAGCGCTGTTCCTTGAGGGTGCCTGGACCGGACTGGACGCGTTCTTCACGCCGGACTGGACCCGGCTCGGTGACAGTTCTATCTGGGTGGCTGCCTATGGGCAGATCTTCTTCTCGCTGTCGGTGGCCTTCGGGATCATGATCACGTATTCCTCCTACCTGCGGCGGAAAACTGATCTGACCGGTTCCGGGTTCGTCGTCGGCTTCGCTAATTCCGGCTTCGAGCTGCTGGCCGGCATCGGGGTCTTCGCTGCCTTGGGATTCATGGCGGCATCGAGCGGGGTTGGTGTGGACGAAGTCGCTGTCAGCGGTATCGGTCTGGCATTCATTGCGTTCCCGACCATCATTGCGCAGGCGCCGGCGGGCGTTCTGTTGGGAGTGCTGTTCTTCGGTTCGCTTGTGTTCGCCGGTCTAACGTCGTTGATCAGTATCGTCGAAGTCATCATTGCCGCCGTTCAGGACAAGTTAGGCTGGCGGCGGGTGAAGGCAACGCTGGTCGTGGGCATCCCTATGGCCCTGATATCGATCGTGCTGTTTCCAACGACGACGGGTCTGAACCTGCTCGATGTGACCGATGCCTTTGTCAATAGCTTCGGAATTGTAGCCGTCGCACTGGTGGCCGTGGTGGCGATGTCTGCTGGGTTCAGCGCACTTCCCCGGCTGCGCGAACACATCAATGCAACGTCCTCGGTCAAGCTGGGGCGCAGTTGGCAGATTTTCATCGGCGGTGTCACTCCGGTGGTCCTGGGGTACATCCTGATCGACACCCTCACCACTAGGATCAGCGAGGGCTACGGCGGTTTGCCGGACTGGTTTGTCGGTGTCTTCGGCTGGGGCATGGTGATTGCCTTGGTACTGATCGCCTACCTGCTCTCGAAGATTCCGTGGAGCCATCGATCCGCCGCTTATGAGAAAAATGTCCATGGACCGATCCTGGACGCCGAGCTCGATGCGAATGAATCCGCCACGGATAAGACCAAGGGTGGCGAAACTGGCCTATCCGAAACCGCCGCATCAGGATCCGTAGCCGGGGAAAGGAAGAAGCCATGAGTACCTCCGCAGTTGTCATGATGATCATTGCTCTGTTGGCCGTATGGGGAGGTCTGGGGGTGGCCCTGCTCAATCTCAAGCGGCATCCGGAAGCGATCGACGACGAGGAAGCGGATGCCGTTTTGCACGACGGCGCATCCGTGACACCAGGACGATAAGGTCGTGAGCCTCAAAGTGACGTTGATTCGCCCGCGGCTGTGTCGGTTCGCCAGATCGGCTGTTCGCGGATAGGTCAAGCACGCCCTGCTGCCCGGAGCGGGCCACCTGTGCACGGGCAGGAGGATGCGCGCTCGCGCGACGACGGCCGCGAGCAGTAGATTTTCCGAGAGCGGCGACGCAGTGCCGGCGACGCAGTGCCGGCGACGCAGTGCCGGCGACGCAGTGCCGGCGTCGCAGTGCCGGCGTCGCCACCGCCGAGGTTCAGTACGCGAAGGCCAGCACCGCGGCCGCGGAGCTCTTCAGTGAATGCGAGCATGTTCTGCGTTGACCGGCCCAGCCGGTGTCGCGTCGTGATGACGCAGGTGTCCCGTCCTCGAGAGCGTCGAGCGCGCGATCGACGCGAGACTGTGACTCGCAAGCTTCACTGCCACCGACGTCATCGCGCTGGCTACATTTATCGTGGCCGGTCAGGCCATTCCACGTAACCTACGGACGGCCTCCGTAGCCGCCGAACGCGAGCTAATCTTCGCGATGGGAATGGACGGAAATATGGACGGCGACATGGGTGGGGGCATGATGTCGGCCACGATCAACGGCCTGGTATTCGATGCCACCCGGGTCGACACGACCGTGCAATTCGACAGCGTGGAGGACTGGTTGCTGACAAATACCAGCCCGCTCGATCACCCCATGCACCTGCACGTGTGGCCGATGCAGATCATCGAGCAGTCAGGCCAGCCCGTCGACACCATCATGTGGCAGGATGTCGTGAACATCCCGGCACGCAGCTCCATGCGCGTGCGTATCGCCTGTGACGACTTCAGCGGACGTATCGAATACCACTGCCACATCCTTGACCACGAAGACAGCGGAATGATGGGAAGCATCACCGCAAACTGACACCAGCCGCAACCATCAATTCACGAAAATGGATCAGGAGAAACCAATGAACTACGCACACACCATCACCGTCTCGCTGCCTTACGAAAAAGCCGTCTCCAGAGTGCGGGAAGAACTCGCCAACCAGGGATTTGGTGTTCTGACTGAAATCGACGTTCATGCGACCTTTGAAACGAAACTTGGCGTGGAAAGCGCGAATACACTGGGCAACTACCTGATCCTGGGCGCTTGCAACCCGGCCCTCGCCGAACAAGCACTCACCGCAGAGCCAGACATGGGCTTGCTGCTTCCGTGCAACGTCGTCATCCGACGAAGCTCATCAGCGAATACCACCACGGTTCAAGCTATCAACCCACAAACCATGGTCCAGCTCAGCAACTCCCGAGCTATACAGAACGTTGCTGATCAAGCCGATGAACGCCTTCTCGCCGCGCTAGCCGCTCTACAAGACGAAAACAGCAACACGTAACACGCGATCCGCTCTCCGCTCTCCGAAGGCACGGTCAGGACTTTGTCGCTGAATCTGTGCACCGCAACACTGAGCGGCGCTGCTCTTGTGGGTGGAGAGCGCTGTCAGGGTTTATGGCGCCAGCACCGCTCCGAAGTAACATACCGCCCCCACTTTACAGGCGATCGCCGTTCTAACCGGTTGCTGCCGGATCACCTGTCAGACACGTCAGGAATCAGCATCGAAACAGGGCCATCGCGTTGCGGCCGGCCGCAGGCGCTTCGGGCAAGCCTGAGAAGATGATGACGCGGATCGCGCCGTTAGCGTCCGAGCAGCCGGGACCAGAATGATCCGGTCGGTTTTTCCTTCACATGCCCGGCGCACTGTTGGTTGCGCGGCACACCGCGCATTACCTGATCAATGTGCTGACCGCAGCCCGCCCATGTTGTCTTTTGGCACACTTTGCACGTTACGGCACGACACATGAGGGATCTCCATTCGACGAGGTGAACTTTCGATATTAATTATACCCCAGGGAGTATTAAGGGTGAGGCGTGCACCGCACGTTCATTGAAGACGGGAATGTCGCTGACCTCCACTCGCTCACCCAAAGCGGGTGGCGCCGCCGGAGGTGGAGGAGATGAGCTCAGGGGGTAGGAGTTTTTAGTGGGCGGCGATGCTGGCGCGCACGTCGTCCATGTTGAGGTTCTCGACGCCGGCAATGAGTTCTTCCAAGCTGGCAGCGTTGAGAGCACCCGGCTGGGAAAAGACGAGCACGGAGTCCCGAAACGCCATCAGCGTGGGGATGGAGCGGATGCCCGCGGCTGCGGCCAGTCCCTGTTCGGCTTCGGTGTCAACTTTTCCGAAAGTGATTGCGGGGTGTTTTTCAGACGCCGCGGTGAATGTCGGGGCGAAACTGCGACACGGGCCGCACCATGCCGCCCAGAAATCAACCAGCACGATGGGACTCTGGGCAATGGTCGCGTCAAAGGTGGTCTCGGTGAGATCGGTAATAGCCATACCCGAAGACTATACCCTTAGGGGTATCTTGTATACGGTAGGGGGTATGTGCGAGACTGGGGCGCATACCCACTACACGCCCCAATTCGTGTCGGCGTGGTGGGCCCGATCTTTGGAGGCCACGATGATTTTGACCCAGTACTACCTCAACTGCTTATCCCATGGTTCGTACCTCGTCGGTGATGAGACGAGCGGTCAAGCCGTTGTCGTGGACCCTCGCCGCGACATCGACGACTACCTCGCCGATGCCCAAGCGAACAACCTGACCATCGTCGGCGTGATCAACACGCATTTCCACGCTGACTTCGTCGCCGGTCACCTTGAGCTGGCCGCAGCCACTGGCGCCTGGATCGGCTACGGTGCCCGCGCCGAGGCGGAGTACGAGATCCGTCACCTGGCCAATGGCGAGAAAATTTCGCTCGGTGAAGTGGAACTGCAAATTCTCGACACCCCCGGGCACACCTGGGAGTCCATCAGCATCGTCGTTCGTGAACACGCCGGCGACGCCGTACCTCATGCCGTCCTCACCGGCGATACTCTCTTCATCGGTGACGTGGGTCGTCCTGACCTGGCCGCATCCGTCGGCGCCGATCCCGACCAACTGGCCCGCGCCCTGTACGCGTCGATCCACACGACGCTTCTCGCCTTGCCTGATGCGGTGCGTGTTCTCCCCGCGCACGGTGCTGGTTCCGCTTGCGGCAAGAACCTCTCTGACGAGCTCGAATCCACCATCGGCAACCAGCGCCTGACGAACGCGTCTGTGCAGCCCATGAGTGAAAACGACTTCGTGACGATGATCCGCAGCGGCCAGCCCGCAATCCCCGGCTATTTCGCCGTTGACGCGATGATCAACCGCAGCGCGCACGAAATCATCGGTTCCACCCGTGAACTGGCACCGCTGAATCTGACGGATGTTCGCACATCCGTTGAACGCGGAGCCCGCGTTCTCGACACCCGCGGCCCCGAGGACTTCGCGCTCGGGCACCTGGCCGGGTCTATCAACGTGGGACTGGACGGTCGCTTCTCCGAGACGGCCGGAATGGTCATCCAGCACGACGACAGCATCGTGATCATCGCCGACTCCGGCCGCGAAACCGAGGCCGGAATGCGGCTGGCCCGCATCGGCTTCGACCGGGTCGCCGGATATCTGACAAACCCGGCGCAGGCGTTCACCGACCTCGGCCCACTGGCACAGGTCGGTACGCGGGTCGAGCTTGAGGACTTCGAGGCTGTGCGCCGGTACGTCGCCGCAACAATCCTCGACGTTCGTAACCCCGGCGAGGTCGAGCAGGGAGCGATCCCAGGCTCGCTGCGCATTCCTTTGGCCGAGCTGAGCGAGCGCCACGCCGAGGTGCCCGCCGGACCCGTGGTCATCCACTGTGCCAGCGGCTGGCGTTCAAGCGTCGCCGCGAGTGCCCTGCGCAGCCTTGGCCATTCGAACGTCACCGACCTCGTCGGCGGTTACAACGCATGGGCCGCGCAGCACGCCGTCGAAGTCTGAAGAGGCTCCCGCCGCGGCTGAACACCGGACCAATGCTGGCTTCACGTCAGACACGATCGTCGGCGGACTGCCTGAATGGCAGGTCGCAGCACTGCTCAACATTGCCACGCTCCCGCACCAAACTGAAACGGATCTACCATCTCTAACACCACGCGCACCATCAGCCCCATTCCGCCACCAATCGCGGCAGACGAGTTTCACCGGTGGGTTCTCAATCATGACGACCTGATGATCATCGATGTGAGGGAGGGCTTCGAGTTTGAAACCCAGCACATCCGGGGTTCGCATCACGTGCCTCTGCCCCTGCTCAAAGAACACACTGCAGAGTTTGCGCCCCTCATGGCGACCCGGGTTGTGTTGGTGTGCCAGTCGGGTCGACGCGCGGAGGAAGCGCGGAAAAAACTTGACGCAGCTGGTCTGACCGGTGCTCGCGTGTTGGCCGGTGGCGTGGCGAGCTATGCCGCGGCCGGCGGCGATATCGTCACCGGCCGCTCCATGTGGGCCATGGATCGACAGGTACGCATGACGGCCGGATCGCTAGTCTTGGCGAGCGTGCTGGCCGGAAGGTTCATCCATCCGCAGTTCCGACTTCTCGCCGGCGTCATTGGCGTCGGCCTCACGGTGTCGGCCGCCACCAACAGCTGCACGCTCGGCCGAATTCTGTCGTGGATGCCCTGGAACCGACCGGTTGCCGAACCCACGAAAAGTAAGATTCTCGCTCAGCTGGCGCCGCACGCATGATCCTGGCCTCGCTGCTTCTGGGGATGATCGTCGGTGCGCTCCTTGGCCTGGTCGGCGGGGGCGGGTCAATCTTGGCCGTTCCGGCATTGGTCTACGGTGTCGGGTTACCCCTCGAAGAGGCGATTCCCACCTCGCTGATCGTCGTGGGAGCGGCGTCGGCGGTCGCCATGCTTCCGCGGCTGCGCACCGGCGTGAACTGGCGTCTCGCCGGCATCATCGGTGCCGCCGGAATCCCCACGGCGTATCTTGGCACTCTCGTGAATCGACTGGTTGACCCTCAGCTTCTGCTCGTCGCTTTCAGCGTGATCATGGCCATCGCCGGTGTGCGGATGTTTTTTGCCACTCCCGTCGCAACTGGCCCCTGCGCCCCGGCCAGCAACGGGACCTGGTGGCGCAGTTGTCTGCCACGTGCGCTGGCCACGGGCACCGTCGTTGGGTTTTTGACCGGGCTGCTCGGCGTCGGCGGCGGGTTTCTGATCGTTCCGGCACTGGCTCTCGTGCTCGGACTCCCCATGGGCGTCACGATCGGCACGTCCCTCGTGATCATCGTCATCAATTCGGCCGCCGGCTTCATCGCTCACGTGAGCGACGTGCAGATCGACTGGGCCGTCACCGGCGCCTTTGCGGGAACGGCTATGCTGGCATCCCTGATCGCGGGCAGACTCAGCCGAGGGATCCCCGACCGCATTCTCAAAACAAGCTTCGCGATCCTCGTGCTCACCCTCGCCGTGTACGTCGCGCTCCGCGCCGTCGTGGGCTGGCTATCGTGAGCGGCGTCAGGCAAGGGAGAGAAAAAGCTTCTCAAGCTCATCGACGCTGAGCTTGTTGGTTTCTCCATTCGCGTCGTCATTAATGAAACACTCTTTCATCGCCGACGAGATGATAGTGAACCCCGCCCGGTCAATGGCGCTCGAGACGGCAGCCAGCTGGGTGACCACGGCACGGCAATCGGCGCCAGACTCAACGGCGGTGATGACGGCACCAAGCTGCCCCTGCGCGCGCTTGAGCCGATTGAGGGTCTTGCGCAGATCGTCGCTGGCGTGGGTCGCAAGTGCGCTAGTTCCCATGAGTGTGTGCTCCTGTGATAAGCGGATGCGCGGCTGGTTTTGTCTAAGATCATAATACCCCTTAGGGTATAAGTATCCTCAAAAATGGCAGCAAGCGTTTCACAATGAAAAGTAAATGAGGCTACTTAAATGCGTGACCAGTGCACCAGCAGAGACGAATCATCACGGCGTACTCCTTGGCGCGGCAAGCTGGCCGGGCTCGGCGCGGACCTGTGTCACTGGCCCTCACGTCGCTGGTGGGTTGCCGTGGCAACCGCACTATTTGCGGTGGTCTTCATCGCCATCCCGACGGACTTGATTGACACGCCATTGTTTTCGAGAGAGATCCCGCCAACCGTGTGGTCGTGGCCGGTGCTCAGCCTCAGCGCGGCTTTAGCGGGTCTGGTCACTGCCACCTACGTGGCGCACCCGGACGGCGCTACATCCAGTAGAGCAGCGGGCCGTGCCGGCATGGCCGGCTGGCTGGTGACGTTCTTCGCGGTGGGGTGCCCCGTCTGCAACAAATTGGTTCTTCTCGCTTTGGGGACAACCGGGGCAATGCGATTCTTCGAGCCCGTCCAGCCGTATCTGGCCGCCGCGTCCATTGTTTTGTTGATCTGGGCTCTGTACGCGCGCCTGACTCGAGAATATTCGTGTCGGCTGCCTGCTCGGGCCGATGCTGCGGCCGAAGTTCCCGTCCTTGTTCACTGACCTTCGAACCTGGACCCCGCGCCGCTGGCTGATCGCAACCGCCGTCGCCGTAGTCGTCTTGATAGTTCTCTCTATCGGCTACGTACCGAGTGCGGGCGGCGCAGGTATCGCGCTGTGGGGGACAGTCGCGGTCACTGCCCTCGGAGCGAGCTTGATCGGCTTGATCGTTGCCAGCTATATCGGCGCGCCTATTGGCGCCGACGCAACTCTCTGTGACACGCGATGGCCGGCACTGGGCCTAATTGCGCTTTATCTGACCACCGAAATACGCTCTCTCGACCCGGTCGTGAGCGGTGCTGCTCGGCCGGTCCTGGCCGCTGCCGCCCTCACCCTCTTGTTCTGGGCCCTGCGCGAGCGGCTGGCCAGCGAACGCCGAGCCACCACCCGCAACGAATCGTCAGGGTCCACTGAGGGTGAGGTCTGCGCCACCTGCACGCCCTTGTTCCCACGCTCCCGGAAAGTCGCCCCCGATCCGATCACTCTGCCGCCCACGTCACGCACCCGTCAGGACACCCAGCCATGAAGAAAAAACTCACCGCCATCACAATCGCGGTGGCGGCACTGCTCAGTACGGCCGCCTGCGCGAGCCCCGCGCCGGCGCCCTCCATCGCCGTCACCTCCGGTACGGTCATCATCGATGTGCGCACCGCACCAGAGTATGTCGGTGGACACCTTCAGGACGCCATCAATATTGACGTGCAATCCCCGGACTTCGACACGCTGATCGCGGCGCTGCCGATCGACGGGGACTACATCATCTACTGCGCCACCGGAAACCGATCGGCTGCAGCCGTCACACGCATGGCCGACATCGGATTCACCACGCTGACCGATGCTGACGGCATCACAGACGCGTCTGCCGCCACCGGACTGGCCATCGTGGTCGACAAATGAGCTGCACACAAACAGCACTGAAGTTATACCATACGGGGTATATTGAGGACTTCAGCTTGGCGAACTAAGGAGCGGTTCGGACTCTGCGTAGCGCTGTTCGCGATGACGGCGATTGGTCGGCGCTGTATTTGCCGGCAACGGCAGGCGGGGCTACGTTGGGTGGAGATGCAAGCGGCATCGGAGCTGGTTGAGGTACCGCCGGTCTGTACCGCTCATCACGAGGAGATTCAATGTCGAATCAGGGTCATGAACCGTGCGCAATGCGAGATCTCGAGGTCCGTAGTCTGTCCGATCATGAATGGCGTGTCGGCGATCGCCGCTGCCACGAAAGGTCGCCCGAGAAGGTGCTGGGCTACATCGAGAAACGTGGTTCCGCTTTTGAAGTCATGAACATAGAGGCACCGCGACGACATGTCATGTTCGCGCATTTCGAGTCGGCGGTCGCCTCGTTTGCGTCAGCCTTCGCGGCTTAGATTTTATCCACGGCGTTGGCGAACGTGCCGATTCGCGGCGTCCAGGGCGTAAGAATCCTGGTGCTGGACCCGCAGGTCAGCGACGAAGGGTTCGGGCACGGGCTGCCGGACCGCCGTGCCGACTCCATGACACGGCGATTTTGTCGCCCGACTTCCGGCAGACCTTCTGCACCTCAGGAGCATGCAACACGCTGGAGCAGGCCTTGCGTACGTCAGGGTTCCGCAGCAGAACTAAACCATCGGTGAGCACGATCCCGAGAGGAACGAGTGCGGTTCCATCGAGCGCCCGCCGGCGAGCGTGGACGCCCTCTGTTGAGGTATGAAGGTCGGCTCGATCAACTCGATCCCGGCCTCTGAATTCTGAGATCGTCACGCCGGGAATCGACCGCGCGTGGTTCTGAGAAAGGCTCTTTGCGTTCCTGCGCGAACACGCCGACCAGGTCGTGCTGCACAAGCTGCGCGCTGGGCGCCAGCTCACCGATCTCGACCTTCAGGCGCTGGCCGCCAGCTCACCGATCTCGACCTTCAGGAGCTGGAACGCATTCTCACCGAGTCGGGAGGTTTCACTCCGGCAGAGCTGGCGGGCGGAGCCGAGGAGGCACACGGTCTCGGTCTGCTGATCCGCTCGGTGGTGGGCATGGAGCGTAGCGCTGTCGCTGTCGCTGTCGCTGTCGCAGCCGCCCGTCGCAGCCGCCCGTCGCAGCCGCCCGTTGCAGCGACCGCCGCAGTGGCGTCCTAAGGCAGGGATCGGACTTCAAGAATTTCGATGGCTTCTCGTATGGAGTGACAAAAGGCGGGCAGGTTGGGGAAGTTTCTGCGGCCGACGATACTCGCACACCAGTGTCGCGCCAGCTGTGTCCTGTCTCCACAGGAAGCTCAGTGGGATCCTTGAAATTGCGGAGGCACAAAAAGCAGGCGCGGTATGAATGATTAAAGTCGTGATTACCTTGAGAACTGACAGGTGCTGAGGATCCCCGCGGGTGCGGAGCCCACCGGTCCAATGCACGCCAGCAGCCTGGGAGGCTGTGGATGAACCATGGTGCTAAAGCAGGAAGGCTTTTGCGGGGTGTTTTGTCCGAACTAGGTGGCAGAAGTCCGACTTAGCGTGGCACGTGGCGAGTGTGCCCCCAGGCAGATTCGAACTGCCGCCCCTGCCTCCGGAGGGCAGTGCTCTATCCCCTGAGCTATGGGGGCCAGGGTGGTTCAAGGTTAGCATCATGGGCCGGTTGCGATGAGCCATCCGGGCCGGGCTGCCAGCATCCGCTACCCGAGATGCGCGAGAATCACCGAGAGGAGACCCGCGGCGTCTCCGGGCTCACCGAACACCGGGGTGCTCAGGGTGATCCAATAGGTGCCGATGAACACCTGCGCCTGGCCGCTGCCACCGGAGTAGGTGAAGAACCCGTCCACCGTTGGCGGGGTGCCGTAGGTCGGCACGGCCTGGCTATCGGCATCTGCTTGCTGCTTGAGCGTGGTCATCAACACATCGTTGGGGGCCACGACCGAGACCTCGATGAGCTCGCCGCTGGTCTGGTTCGACCAGCCGCAGGTCAGCCCGTTGTAGGTTGCGGCGGTCGCGGCCAGGCCGTCAGCGGTCGGCGAATAATCCGGGGCAGAGCCGTAGTTCGGGTTGAAATCGTAGACATCCTGCAGGGTGAGAAGGTCACCACAGATCTGCGTGATCGGAGAGCCGGTCGCTTCCGGTGTCGGGGTCGGAGACGACGACGGTGGCTCAGCGCTCGTCGTCGGGTCAGCGGATGCCCCGCTCGTCGCGACCGCAGAATTCGTCGGCGTCGGTTCGCCTCCTGCGCTGCAGCCGGCCAAAAGGAGGGCAAACAGTGCTCCGCCGGCAAGCATCAGCCCGGCACGGCGGCGCGTGGACGCTCCGCCGGTGCGTGCAGCGGTACGAGCAAAAGAGGGGTAGACGCGTGTATCAGTCACGCGTCGACCTTACCAACAGGACGGGCCGGTACGATTATGCAGTGACTCCCGCCGAACTCTCCCAGTCCCTTTTCAACCTCATCCAGAGCGTCAGCGAACGCCGACGCGAGGCTGACACGGCAGGGGTAGACCTTGGACTCACCCTGGCCGACGTGGCTGTCGAACGACCACGCAACCGCGACCACGGCGATTGGGCCTCAAGCATCGCGCTGAAGATCGCCAAACCTCTCGGCACCAACCCGCGTGAAATCGCGGCCGAATTAGCTGCCGGTCTCGAACAGCTGGCGGATGTCTCATCCGTCGAAATCGCCGGCCCTGGCTTCATCAACATTCGTCTCGAAGCTGCGGCGGCCGGTGCGCTCGCCAAAACCATCGTCGACCAGGGAGCGGTCTACGGCACCGGCCACCTGTATGACGGTCTCAAAATCAACCTCGAATTCGTTTCGGCCAACCCCACCGGACCCATCCACATGGGCGGCGTGCGCTGGGCCGCGGTCGGCGACAGCCTGGCCCGCGTGCTGGCAGCCGAAGGCGCCGACGTGACCCGTGAGTACTACTTCAACGACCACGGTTCGCAGATCGACCGCTTCGCCCGCAGCGTGCTCGCCAGCTTCCTCGGCGAACCCACCCCGGAGGACGGCTACGGCGGAGCGTACATCGGCGACATTGCCGCCAACGTACTCGCCCGGTACGACGGTGATGTCTCGACCCTTTCCCGCGATGAACAGCAGGAAGTGTTTCGTTCGATCGGCGTCGACCTGATGTTCACCGAGATCAAAGACAAACTGCACGGTTTCGGCGTCGACTTCGACGTGTACTTTCACGAGGATTCCCTGCACGAATCTGGCGCCGTCGACCGCGCCATCGATCGCCTGCGCGAACAGGGCCACATCTTCGAAGCGGACGGCGCGATCTGGCTGCGCACGACCACCTTCGGTGATGATCGTGACCGGGTGATCATCCGCTCCAATGGCGAGCCCGCCTACATCTCCGGCGACCTCGGCTACTACCTCGACAAGCGCGAACGCGGATTCGACCAGTGCCTGATCATGCTCGGTGCCGACCACCACGGCTACGTCGGCCGCATGATGGCCATGGTCTCCGCCTTCGGCGACGAGGCCGGCGTGAACCTGCAGATTCTGATCGGTCAGATGGTCAACCTGCTCAAGGACGGCGAACCGGTGCGCATGAGTAAGCGGGCCGGCA
Source organism: Cryobacterium sp. Y29 (assembly GCF_002929825.1). Taxonomy (GTDB): domain Bacteria; phylum Actinomycetota; class Actinomycetes; order Actinomycetales; family Microbacteriaceae; genus Cryobacterium. The sequence continues at coordinate 205,832 of NZ_PJJN01000032.1, read as the reverse complement.
CCATCGTCACCCTCGACGACCTCGTCGACGCGGTCGGTGTCGATGCCGGCCGCTACGCCCTGGTGCGCTCGAACAGCGACTCGCAGCTCGACATCGACCTCGACCTGCTGGGCAAACGCACCAACGACAACCCCGTCTTCTACGTGCAGTACGCCCACGCCCGCACCTGCTCGGTCGCCAGCAATGCTGCCGCTAGCGGCGTCGAACGCTCCGTCTTTGCCCCGGAACTGCTCGTGCACGACAGCGAATCCGCTCTGCTGGGCGTGCTGCAGGAATTTCCGCGCGTCGTCGCGCAGGCCGCGCAACTGCGGGAGCCGCACCGCGTAGCCCGCTACATCGAGGAGGTCGCCGGCTACTACCACCGCTGGTACGACAACTGCCGCGTCATTCCGCTCGGTGAAGAACCGGTCACCGACCTGCACCGCACCCGTTTGTGGCTGAACGACGCGACCGGCCAAGTGATCCGCAACGGCCTGGGCCTGCTCGGCGTCACCGCGCCGGAGCGCATGTAATCATGGCAAAAACCAAGCGTCGCGGTCTCGTTCCGCTGATCATCGTCGGCGTACTCGCGATTCTGCTGGTCGTCGCCTATTTTCTCATCGACAGCGGCGTGCGTGCGTTCGCGCAGGACCGCGCCGAAGTCGAAATCAGCAACCGGATGCCCGCTTCCGTGACCGGCGACATCACCGTCACCATCGGCGGTACCTCCGTCATTGCGCAGTTCATCGCCGGCAGCTTCGATGAGATTGAGCTGACCGCGCCGAACCTGGCGGTCGACGGAGTGCCGGCATCCGTTCACGTGATCGCCCACGATGTGTCGACGAACACCGCCAAGGCCATTGGCTCGCTCACCGCTACGCTCGACCTCGATCAGGACGCGGTCAATCAGCTGGTGCGGGCTTCCGGCACCGCGCCCGCCGACGCTGTGATGACCCTCGGCGACGGCACGGTGGCGTACACCGGCACGGTGAAGTTGTTCGAGTTCAACGTCGGCTACAGCGCCACGGCCACGGCCAGCGCCGCCGGCGACACCCTGAACTTCACTCCCACCGAAGCCACCGTGACGAGCGGTGTCGGCGACATCGACGCGACACCCCTCGTGAACCTGATCCTGCAGCAGGCACCGATCGCGGTGTGTGTTGCGAGTTATCTGCCCGTAGGAGTCGAACTGAGTGGCGTCGATATTTCGCCCGAGCGGGCACGCGTTACGCTGGAGTCAAGCACTCTAATGCTCACCGCGCAGTCGCTGACCACCCTCGGCAGCTGCGCCGGCTAATTCGAACCTCGCCACTCGCGACGGTAGAGTCGTAGTCAGGTACGCTCGCTCACCCGGGCTGACCTATTTTCCGGCTTCAGGGACCAATCCGGGTTCGCTCGCTGAGACTCCCCTTCGACTCTCGTGAGGTACCTCCCGTGACATCTGCACCGAATCCGCTGGCGCCCGACTGGTTGCGCCTTCCCTCCGACGCCAATGCGCTCGCGTCCGGTCTCTGGCCCACGTCCGCTACCCGCACCAGCACCGGCGAACTCGTCGTCGGCGGGGTTAGTGCCACGGCCCTTGCCGCCGAATTCGGCACGCCCCTCTATGTCATCGACGAAGAAGATGCCCGCGCGAGCGCCGCCGAGTTGCTCGCCGTGTTCCAGGCCGAGTTCGCCCGTATCGGCACGAGCGCCAAGGTGTATTACGCGGGGAAGGCTTTTCTCTCGACCGAGGTGGTGCGTTGGATGATCGCTGCCGGCCTCAACATCGACGTGTGCAGTGGCGGAGAACTCGCCGTCGCACTGGCCGGCGGCGCCGATCCGGCCCGGCTCGGTTTTCACGGCAATAACAAGTCACTGGCCGAGCTCGACCAAGCCACCAGGGTCGGTGTCGGCACGATCGTGATCGACAGCGAGGTTGAAATCGGTCGCGTTGCCGAAGCCGCCACCCGCAACGGCCGGGTACAGAACGTGCGCCTGCGCGTGAACAGTGGTGTGCATGCCCACACCCACAATTTTTTGGCTACCTCGCACGAAGACCAGAAATTCGGCATCGTGCTCACCGACGCTCCGAAGCTTGTCGCACGTATTCGCGCCGAGCCAGCCCTCAATTTCGTCGGCCTGCACTGCCACATCGGCTCGCAGATCTTCGGCGCCGAGGGATTCGCCGAGTCGGCCGCACGGTTGCTCGATGTGCACGCCGCACTGCTCGCCGACGGCCCGATACCCGAGCTCAACCTCGGCGGCGGCTTCGGCATTGCCTACACGAGCGCCGACGAACCCACCCCGATTCGCGAACTGGCCGTCGCCCTGGCCGACATCGTCGCCACCGAGTGCGCGCGGCTGAACATTCCGCTGCCGGTCGTCGCGTTCGAACCCGGGCGCGTCATCATCGGTCGCGCCGGCATGAGCCTCTACCGCGTCGGCACGACCAAGGCCGTCGATATCTCCGGCAACTCGCGGCTCTACGTGAGCGTCGATGGGGGAATGAGCGATAACGTGCGCCCCGCCCTCTACGGCGCCGATTATGCTGTGCGCCTAGCCGATCGTGCGTCCACCGCCCCGCCGATGCTCGTGCGCATCGCCGGCAAACATTGCGAGAGCGGCGACATCGTGGTCGATGCCGACTATCTACCCGGTGATGTCGCCCCCGGCGACCTGCTCGCTGTGCCTGCCACCGGCGCTTACTGCTGGGCGCTCTCCAATAACTACAACTTTCAGGGTCGTGCGCCCGTCATCGCCGTACTCGGCGGTACAGCCCGCGTGCTCGTGCGCGGCGAGACGATTGCCGACCTGCTCGCGCGGGACACCGGGGCGCAGCAGCCCTCCAACGGAGGACAATCGTGAAGATCGAATACCGCAATCTGCGCGTAGCCCTCCTCGGCGGTGGATCCGTCGGCGCCCAGGTCGCCCGACTGCTGCTGGAACAGGGTCCCGAGCTGGCTAACCGCGTCGGGGCCACACTCGAACTGGTCGGTATCGCGGTGCGCGATATCAACGCGGAGCGCTCTGTCGACCTGCCCCGCGAACTGTTCACGACCAACGCTGAGGAACTCATTCTCAGCGCCGACATCGTCATCGAACTGATGGGCGGCATCGAGCCGGCCCGCAGCCACATTCTGCTCGCGATCAGCAGTGGAGCGGATGTCGTCACCGCCAACAAGGCGCTCCTCGCCCTTCACGGATCCGAACTGTTCGCGGCCGCGAACCAGGTCGGCGCCCAGATCAACTACGAGGCCGCCGTCGCCGGGGCCATTCCCATCGTGCGCCCGCTGCGGGAAAGCCTCGCTGGAGACCAGATCAAGCGAATCCTTGGCATCGTCAACGGCACCACCAACTTTATTCTCGACCGGATGGACACCGAAGGGTCCAGTCTCGAAGACGCGCTGGCCGAGGCGACCGCGCTCGGTTACGCAGAGGCCGATCCAACCGCCGACATCGGGGGCTACGACGCGGCGCAGAAAGCGGCCATTCTAGCGAGTCTGGCGTTTCACACGACGGTTCCGCTGGCATCCGTCTATCGCGAGGGCATCACTTCGGTCACCTCCGCGCAGATCGAGTCGGCGCGCAAGGCCGGCTATGTCGTGAAGCTGCTGGCCATCTGTGAACGCGTCACAGACGACAATGGCGTGGACGGGGTGTCGGCACGGGTCTACCCGGCGATGGTGCCGCGCAGCCATCCGCTCGCCGCGGTTCACGGCGCGAACAATGCCGTCTTCGTCGAAGCGGAATCCGCCGGCAGCCTCATGTTCTACGGAGCTGGCGCTGGGGGAGTGGAGACGGCCTCGGCCGTGCTCGGCGACGTCGTCTCCATTGCCAGGCGTCATGTCGCCGGAGGGCCGGGAGTCGCCGCATCGAGCTACGCTACGCTGCCCGTGTTCGACATCGGCCGGGTCACCACACGCTATGCGGTCACCCTCGAGGTCACCGACGAACCCGGTGTGCTCGCGACCATTGCGAGTGTGTTCAGCAAACGCAAGGTCTCGTTGGCGCTGGTGGAACAATCCATGACACCGGCCGTGGTGGCGACGAAGAGTCGCGCAGCCCGCTCAGCCACGGCTACCCTAGTAATCGGGACCCATGACGCAACGGAGGCCGCACTCGCCGCCACCGTGCATGATCTGGCCACCAATAGTGTCGTCAGCGAAGTCGCATCCGTTTTGAGAGTTGAAGGAGTCTGATGTTTAGCCCAAGTGAGACCAGTGCCAACCTGACCAAGCCCGGCGCGATTGTCAGCCGCCAATGGCGCGGGGTGCTGAACGAATACTCCGACCGGCTGAATATCTCGGCCGCGACCCCGATCATCACTATGGGTGAGGGCGGAACACCGCTGATTCCAGCCGCAGCACTCTCTGCCCGCACCGGCGCCAAGGTCTGGATCAAGTTTGAGGGTATGAACCCGACCGGTTCGTTTAAAGACCGTGGCATGACCATGGCCATTTCCAAAGCCATGGAAGACGGCGCGAAAGCGGTCATCTGCGCGTCGACCGGCAACACCAGCGCCTCCGCTGCCGCCTATGCCGCCCACGCTGGTATCACCGCCGCAGTGCTCGTGCCGGAGGGCAAGATCGCCATGGGCAAGCTCAGCCAGGCCGTCGCGCACAACGCGCAGCTGCTGCAAGTGCAGGGCAACTTCGACGACTGCCTCGATATCGCCCGCGACCTCGCCACCAACTACCCGGTGCACCTGGTCAACTCGGTCAACCCCGATCGCATCGAGGGCCAGAAGACGGCCGCGTTCGAGGTCGTCGAGGTGCTCGGTGACGCTCCCGACTTTCAATTCGTTCCGGTCGGCAACGCCGGCAACTACACGGCCTATTTTCGTGGTTACAGCGAAGAGGTAGCGCGCGGCGCCACCACGAAGCTGCCGCGCATGTTCGGCTTCCAGGCCTCTGGCAGCGCCCCGATCGTGCTCGGCCACCGCGTTGATCACCCCGACACCATTGCGAGCGCCATCCGCATCGGCAACCCGGCGTCCTGGGACCTCGCGCTGAGCGCACGTGAGCAGAGCGACGGCTACTTCGGTGCCATAACCGACGCGAAAATTCTCGAAGCACACCGCATCCTCTCGGCGGAGGTCGGAATTTTCGTGGAACCGGCATCCGCTATCGGTGTCGCCGGCCTGCTGGAGCGTGCCGAAGCTGGATTTATTCCCCGGGGTTCGACCGTGGTCATCACCGTGACCGGCCACGGTTTGAAGGACCCGCAGTGGGCGCTGCGTACCGCCGACGGCTCCGACGTTGCACCGACCATTGTTCCGGTCGACACCGCCGAAATCGCCAGCGTGCTTGGCCTGGCTAAGGCATGAGCAGCCCGGTCTCGTTGATCGGCCGCGCAGTTTCGGTGCAGGTGCCGGCTACAACGGCCAACCTCGGCCCCGGCTTCGACACTCTCGGCTTGGCGCTGGCTAAATATGACCAGCTCGAGGTGACCGTGCGAAGCGTTCCCGGCGTATCCGTCGAGGTGCACGGTGTCGGCGCTGGTGTGGTTCCCACCGACGAGAGCAACCTTGTCGTGCGCGCCATCGCGCACGCCTTCGCCGCCGTCGGCCAGCCCATGCCCGGGCTCAACATCGTCGCGCACAACGTCATCCCGCACGGGCGTGGCTTGGGCTCATCGGGTGCCGCGATCGTGTCGGGCATCATGGCGGCGAAAGGCCTGCTCGAGGGCATCGTCGACATCGATGCCGAAATGTTGCTCGTGCTCGCCACCGAAATGGAAGGTCACCCCGACAACGTCGCGCCGGCGCTGTTCGGCGGCCTGACCATTGCCTGGACCACCCCGGAGGGGCCGCGTCACAAGAAGCTCATGGTGCATCGCGGCGTCAAGCCGCTGGTTTTCGTGCCCGAGCAGGAGATGTCGACCGCGCTTGCGCGTAGCCTGCAGCCGGCCTCGGTGCCGCACGAGGATGCCGTCTTCAACCTGTCGCGTTCCGCTCTACTCATCGCCGCGCTGATCCAGAGTCCCGAATTGTTGCTCGCTGCGACCGAGGACAAGCTGCACCAGAGCTACCGCGCAGCCGCCATGCCGGAGACGAACAAACTCATCACCCTGCTGCGCGCCGCCGGCTTCGCCGCCGTCGTGTCCGGTGCCGGGCCATCCATTCTCGTGCTGGCGAGCGACCCGGGCCAGCGCCTGGTGGCGGCCGAACTCGTTGCGAGCAAGTCCGATACCCCGTGGCGTTCCCTGATGCTGGCCGTCGACGTTCAGGGTGCTACCGTGCATCCGCTCACCGCGGAGAACGCCGCGTAACGAGCATTCTGATCGGGTCGACCTGCCGCGTGCACGTCGGCCCGACTGGTGCAGGAGTGCTATGGTTGTAGCGCACCCGATAGAAACCGCCCACGGCGACATCTTCTCCGGTGCATTCCCTGTACCTCACTGCTACTGCGATTTCGTGCGTAGCTGTGCGTGTTTACACCAATCCCCTCCACTGTCGGATTGGATCACCCGCAGCGCATTCGTCGCTGCATACATCTCTCCTGGCCTGAATTTTTGTTCGGCAGGGGAAAGGAACCCCTTTCGTGACTGATGTCAACCTCCGCGCCACCGGCTCGGATCTTCCCCGCCTGAGCACCCTTCGCGTGTCTGAGCTTCAGGCTCTGGCCCTCGAACTGAAAATCCCCGGCGCTTCCAAACTTCGTAAAGGCGAACTCGTCGCTGCAATCGAAACGGCCCAGGCCGGCACGAGCGGCGCTGCTCCGGTTGAGCCTGCACCGGTAGTCGAGCCTGCACCGGTAGTCGAGCCTGCACCGGTAGTTGAGCCTGCACCGGTTGAGCCTGCACCGGTTGAGCCTGCACCGGTTGACTCTGCTTCGGTAGTTGAGCCTGCTTCGGTCGAGGCTGATCCCGAGAGCGCACCGATCGCGAGTCTCGCTGAGGCACTCGAGACGGTTCCGCGCAAGCGTGCGCCCCGTCGTGCCAGTACCTCGACCGCCGCTCCCGCCAAGTCCCACGTCAATGCCGACGCCAGCACCGGATTCGGTATCATCCTGCCTGATGCTCCGGCAGCCGGCTCGCGGATCGCACGCAATGCCCGTGGCGCGGTGGCATCCAACGCCCTCGCTCCCGCCGTTGACGAAGCTGCAACCGCCACACCGGACACCGCCACACCGGACACCGCCACACCGGACACCGACAAGCCGGTTCGGCAGACACGCAAGCGCGTGCAGGTCTCACCCGTTCACCGCGATGACGCGGCCGCTGTCGTCGTCGACTCCTCCGATGCGCCGGCTGATGCGCCGGTCGAAGCATCCGTCGAGAATACGCCGCCCGCTCGACGTCCATCCCGGCGTGCTTCGTCGCAGCGCGCAGCCGCTGAGTCGCCCGCTGAGTCGCCCGCCGAGCCAACCGATGTCGTCGTCGAAGCTCCCGAAGCTGGCGATTTCACCGATTCAGCCGACGAGGTAAACGATCAGGCAAACGATTCCGCGGCACCCCGTCAAGGGCGAAGCCGCAGCCGGAGCCGTGGTGGTGACCGTGCGCAGGGTGCTGATCGCAACCAGGCTGACCAGAACACCCAGAACCAGAACACCCAGAACCAGAACGACCGCGGCCAGAACGACCGCAACCAGAACGGCACGAATGACGAGGGAATGACCCGGGCGCAGAGCCAGCGTCAGGCCCGAAACGAGCGCAATCAGGAACGCAACCAGGAGCGCGCCCAGGCGCAGGCCGACCGCAACCAGGGTCAGAATGACCGTGGTCAGGATCGCAACCAGGGGCAGAACGATCGTGGTCAGGACCGCAACCAGGGGCAGAACGATCGTGGTCAGGACCGCAACCAGGGTCCCGATCGGCTCGACGACGATCTGAACGGCCGCGGCAACCGCAACCGGTACCGTGACCGCAAGCGCCGCGGCCCGAACCAGGGTGACGACTTCGAACCCGAGGTCAACGACGACGACGTTCTCATTCCCGTTGCCGGCATCCTCGACGTGCTCGACAATTACGCGTTCGTGCGCACCTCAGGCTATCTGCCCGGTGCGAGCGACGTCTACGTCTCGCTCGGTCAGGTCAAAAAGTACAACCTGCGCAAGGGTGACGCCGTCGTCGGATCCATCCGCCAGCCGCACGAGGGCGACCAGTCCGGCCGCCAGAAGTACAACGCCATCGTCAAGGTCGACTCGATCAACGGCCAGACCGTTGAGGAGGCCGCCACCCGCGTCGACTTCCACAAGCTCACCCCGCTGTACCCGACGGAACGCCTGCGCCTCGAAACCGAGCCGGGCAAACTCACGCAGCGCATCATCGACCTCGTCGCTCCGATCGGCAAGGGCCAGCGTGGCCTGATCGTCGCACCGCCCAAGGCCGGCAAGACCATCGTCATGCAGCAGATCGCCAACGCCATCGCCACCAACAACCCCGAGGTTCACCTCATGGTCGTTCTGGTCGATGAGCGCCCCGAAGAGGTCACCGACATGCAGCGCACGGTGAAGGGTGAGGTCATCGCCTCCACCTTCGACCGTCCTGCCGAAGACCACACCACCGTCGCCGAACTCGCCATCGAGCGTGCCAAGCGTCTGGTCGAGCTGGGCCACGATGTCGTCGTGCTGCTTGACTCGATCACCCGCCTCGGCCGCGCCTACAACCTCGTGGCCCCGGCCTCGGGTCGAATCCTGTCTGGCGGCGTCGACGCATCCGCTCTGTATCCGCCGAAGCGATTCTTCGGTGCAGCGCGCAACATCGAAAACGGTGGCTCGCTCACCATTCTCGCCTCCGCGCTCGTGGAGACCGGCTCCAAAATGGACGAGGTCATCTTCGAGGAATTCAAGGGTACGGGCAACATGGAACTGCGTCTGTCGCGCCAGCTGGCCGACAAGCGTATTTTCCCCGCCGTGGATGTGAACGCATCGGGCACCCGTCGTGAAGAAATGCTGATGAGCCCCGATGAAGTGAAGGTCACCTGGAAGCTACGTCGCGCCCTCGCCGGGCTCGAGCAGCAGCAAGCTCTCGAGCTCATCCTCGGCCGTCTCAAGGAGACGTCGTCGAACGTTGAATTCCTCATGCAGGTTCAGAAGTCGATGCCGACTCTGAACGGGTCAGACAAGGACAAGTAATGTTCGAATCCGTCCTCACGCTGCTGGCCGAGCACGACGACCTGCAGTCGCAGTTGGCGGATCCGGAGCTGCACGCGAATCCGGCCCGTTCGAAGAAGGTCAACCGGCGCTATGCCGAGTTGAGCCGCATCATTGCGGCGTATCACGAGTGGAAAGAGGTTGACGATAACCTCGAGGCCGCTCGTGAGCTCGCCGATGAAGATGCTGCCTTCGCCGAAGAAATTCCGGATCTGGTGGAACAGCTTGTCGTCACGGCTGAGAAGTTGCGACGCCTGCTGATTCCGCGTGACGAACTCGACGCCCGCGACGTGATCATGGAGATCAAGATGGGGGAGGGCGGTGCCGAATCGGCGCTGTTCGCCGCCGATCTTCTGCGCATGTACCTGCACTACGCCGAGTCGAATCGCTGGAAGACCGAGATTATCGAGCAGACCTCGAGCGACCTCGGCGGCATCAAAGATATTCAGCTCGCGATCAAGGGCAATTCGAGTGACCCGGCCGAGGGCGTGTGGGCGCACCTGAAGTATGAGGGCGGCGTGCACCGCGTGCAGCGGGTGCCGGCGACGGAGTCTCAGGGACGTATCCACACCTCTGCGGCCGGCGTCCTCGTCTTTCCCGAGGTCGACGAACCTGAAGAGGTCGAGCTGCACCCGAACGATCTCAAGATCGACGTGTATCGCTCGAGTGGCCCTGGTGGACAGTCGGTCAACACGACCGACTCGGCCGTGCGGATCACCCACCTCCCGACCGGAATCGTCGTCGCGATGCAGAACGAGAAGTCGCAGCTGCAAAACAAGGAAGCCGGCATGCGCGTTCTGCGGGCCCGGGTTCTGGCGCGCCAGCAGGAAGAGATCGATGCGGCGGCGAGCCTCGTGCGCAAGGGTCAGATTCGCACTATGGATCGTTCCGAGCGCATCCGCACATATAACTTTCCGGAGAATCGCATCGCGGACCACCGCACCGGCTACAAGGCATACAACCTCGACGCCGTCATGAACGGCGCCCTCGGCCCCGTCATCGACTCCTGCATCCACGCCGACGAGGAGACCCGTCTGGCCGAGCTCGGAGACCCCGAGTAGTACCCCACTGCACGAACTGGGCCCAGACCCAAAACGTCGGCCCAGTCTGCAAACTGGGCCGACGTTTTTGACCTGGGCCCGGTGCACTGCGAGGACTGGCGCAGACTAGAGGTAGTACTCCGGCTCGAGGTTGCCTCCGCGGGCTGATTCGACCGTTGCTGGGGTTTGCGGGCGAATCGTTGCCGGTATGCCCACTAAGAGCGACCGAGGAGGAGAATTCTTGGTCACGACGGCGTTGGACCCGATCGTGCTCCAGGCCCCGATGGTGATCGGTCCGAGCACCTTGGCGCCGGCCCCAACAGTGACGCCGTCATCGAGAAACGGATGCCGCCGCACCCCCCGCGCATGCCCGTGACGGCTCTTGCCGCCGAGCGTTACCGCGTGGTACAGCATCACGTCATCGCCGAGCACCGCCGTCTCCCCGATCACGACTCCCATACCGTGGTCGATGAACAGGCGGCGCCCGATCGTCGCGCCGGGGTGAATCTCAATCCCGGTCAGAAACCGGCTCACCTGGGACAGCAAACGGGCGGGAAGATGCAACCCGGCACGCCACAAGCGGTTCGCGACCCGATACGACCAGACCGCGTGCAACCCACTGTAGGCAAGGAATACCTCGGTGTTGCTGCGCGCGGCGGGGTCGTGGGTGCGCGCTGCCTGGATGTCTTCGCGCAGGCGCAGGAAAGGATTCATTGAGGGGCAGACGACGTCCGCTTAGTCCAGCAGGTCTTCGTACAGCACGGTCGAGATGTACCGTTCGCCAAAGCCGGGAATGATGACGACGATCGTCTTGCCCGCGTTCTCAGGCAGTTTGGCCTGCTCGAGCGCTGCCCAGACGGCGGCGCCGCCGGAGATTCCACCGAGGATGCCCTCGTCTGTGCCGAGTATGCGGGCCGTGGAGAGCGAGTCGGCCAGGGTCACATCGGTGATCGAATCGTAGATGCTGCGGTTGAGGGTTTCCGGCACGAAGTTGGCGCCGAGACCCTGAATCTTGTGCGGGCCAGGCTTGCCGCCCGTGAGAATGGGGGAGTCGATCGGCTCGACACCGACGACCTTGAGACCCGGCTTCCGCTCCTTGAGATAGCCGCCAGTGCCCGAGAGGGTACCGCCGGTACCGATGCCAGCGACGAGGATGTCGACTGCGCCCTCGGTGTCGTCCCAGATCTCGACCCCGGTGGTCGCTCGGTGAATGGCCGGGTTGGCCGGGTTCGTGAACTGGCTGGCCAGTACGGCGCCCGGCGTGTTTGCGACGATCTCGGCGGCCTTTTCGACTGCTCCGCGCATGCCATCGGCACCGGAGGTCAGTACGATCTCGGCGCCGTACGCCCGCATCATGACACGACGTTCCTTGCTCATCGTTTCGGGCATGGCCAGAATGACGGTGTAACCGCGGGCCGCGCCGACCATGGCGAGAGCGATGCCCGTGTTGCCACTGGTCGCTTCAACGATGGTCCCACCCGGCTTGAGCGAACCGTCCTTCTCCGCTGCGTTGATGATTGCAACGCCGATGCGGTCCTTCACGCTGCTGGACGGGTTGTAAAACTCGAGCTTCGCAAGCACGGTTGCACCGAGGCCGGCGGTCAAACGGTTCAGTTTGACGAGGGGAGTCCGGCCAACGGCTTCGGTGATGTCGGAGTAGATCTTGGGCACGAGGGCAACTTTCATTCGGTTTTCATTCGGTGAAATTCGGTGTGAGGGCCATCTCCAGCCTAGGTCTCTCGACCGAAAACCTATTGGTGCGTTACATTTCACTACGTGCCTTCTTCAGATTCTGCCCTGCCAGCCACCGTGACTTCCCTGCGAAACCGAGCGATCAGCCTGCTCGCCGCGGCCGGAATCACCGACGCCGAGGTTGACGCCGATCTGCTGATCGGTCACGTACTCGGCCAGAGCCGCGGCGAAGTTCAGGCTGGCAGCATCCTCAATCGACCGATCAGCCGAGTGGATGCCGCCACCATCGAGACCCTGCTGGCCCGTCGCAGCACGCGCGAACCACTGCAGCACATCACGGGGCGGGCCCCGTTCCGGTCGCTGTCGTTGAACGTGGGTCCCGGCGTCTTCGTGCCACGGCCCGAAACCGAACAGGTCGCCCAGTTCGCCATCGACGCCCTGCGGTCCATGCCCGATCCGCAGCCGATCGGTATCGACCTGGGCACCGGGAGCGGCGCGATCGCGTTGGCCCTGGCCACCGAGGTGCCCCACGCACGCATTTTCGCGATTGAGAACTCGCCGGAGGCCTTTCCCTGGACCACTCGAAATTTCGAAGAGGTGGCCGCCGAAAACGCCATCCTCACCTTCGGTGACCTCGCGGACGCCTTCGCGGAACTCGACGGCACGGTTGCCGTCGTCATCTCCAATCCGCCGTATATCCCAGCCGATGCGATTCCCCGCGACCCCGAGGTGCGTCTGTTCGACCCCGCCCACGCCCTGTTCGGCGGCCCAGACGGCCTCGATGTGGTCCGCAGCGTGTCGGCGACAGGTCTTCGGCTTCTGCGCCCCGGCGGGGTGCTCGTGATCGAGCACGGCGAGCTGCAGGGTGCGGCGATTAGGGAATTGCTGGCGATCGATGGCTGGCGCGCCCCGGCTACCCACCGCGACTACACCAGCCGAGACCGGGCCACGACAGCACTTCGACCCTGATCAATACGCGCCATGCGCCGTTACGATGGATGGCCTGCGCATCCGTTCTTCACAACTACACTGGGCTAGGATTGCCGGAAATGACACGCATATACGATTGCACGAGTGACTCGCACGCGAACGACACAGACACGAGCGAAAACTACCAGGCGCACATCGCGCTGGCTCGCACAGCCATCGGACGCGGGGCGCTCGTCGTCATCCCCACCGACACGGTCTATGGCGTTGCTGCTGACGCATTCAACGCCGAAGCAGTTCAGCTGCTCCTCGACGCAAAGGGCCGAAGCCGGCAGTCTCCGCCGCCGGTGCTCATCCCCGGCATCGCCGCCCTCGACGCCCTCGCCGTGGACGTGCCGCAGCCGGTACGCGACCTGGTCGCGGCCTTCTGGCCCGGCGGACTCACCGTTATTGTCAATGCCCAGCCCTCGCTGGTCTGGGATCTCGGCGAAACCCGGGGCACCGTGGCGCTTCGCATGCCGAGCAACCAGGTCGCGCTCGACCTGCTCGCGCAGACCGGCCCGCTCGCCGTATCCAGCGCAAACCTCAGCGGCATGGCTGCCACCATCGACGTCCAGGCCGCCGCAGCCGCGCTCGGCGAGAGCGTCGACGTGTACCTCGACGGTGGGACCGCCGGCAGCACCTATGAAAGCGTGTTTAGTCAGACCAGCGATGGGTCGTCCACGATAGTGGACGCCGCCGGTTTCGAGGTCAACGGTGGTTTTCTGCACATCGTGCGCAGCGGCGTCATTTCCCGCGAGGCGATCGCGGCCGTCGTGGGAGACGTGCTCGCGGCCGTTCCGCCTATCCCCGGTACACCGGCTGAAGTGACTGAAACGGATGCTGCGCCATCCGTCGCTGCCCCGTCCCAGAATGACAATACGGAAGACGCGCACGACGGTACGGAGGCCAGCCGGTAGCCCATGACCCTTTTTCTTCTCCTCGCGCTCGTTTCAGCGATCGTGACTTTTGTGCTGTCGATCGTGGTTTACAAGCTCAGTCACAAGTACCACCTGTACCCGAAAATTCGCGAACGCGACGTACACACCCGGCCCACTCCGCGCCTCGGCGGCATCGCCATGTTCCTCGGAATTCTCGTGGCTTTCGGTGTCGCCTATCTCATCTCGGCTCCCTTTGCCCCGCTGCGCATGGTTTTTGCCGACCCACAGCAGATTCTGGCCATCCTCGGCGCTGCCCTCCTGATCGTTCTCGTCGGCGTTGCCGACGATATTTGGGATCTCGACTGGATGACGAAGCTCGCTGGGCAATTCATTGCCGCCGGGCTCGTTGCCTGGCAAGGCGTACAGATCTATTCCCTGCCGATCGGTGGACTGACGGTCTGGAGCGGCTGGACATCGATTGTCGTCACGATCGTTGCCATTGTCGTCGTCATGAACATGATCAACTTCATCGATGGCCTCGACGGCCTCGTCACCGGCGTTGCCCTGATCGCCAACGGTGTTTTCTTTCTCTACAGCTACCTTCTCGTGCGAGATACGTCACCGACCAACTACTTCAACCTTGCCTCCCTCATCGCCGCCATCCTCGTGGGTGCCTGTGTGGGGTTCCTGCCCTTGAATTGGCATCCGGCCAAGATGTTCATGGGTGATGCCGGCGCACTCCTGGTCGGGCTGCTCATGGCCACGAGCGCGATCGCCATCACCGGCCAGATCGACCCCACCGCCATCAACCGCTCAGAACTCTTCCCAGCGTTCATCCCCATTCTGTTGCCGGTGGCGATCATGATCATTCCGCTGCTCGACTTCGGACTGGCCGTGTTCCGGCGGGTGCGGGCCGGCAAATCGCCTTTCAGCGCCGACCGAAAACACCTGCACCACCGCCTGCTCGATATGGGACACTCCCACCTGCACGCCGTATTGATCTTCTACGGGTGGACAGCAGCAGCATCTATCGGGTGCCTGCTCTATTACATTCTTCCCGTGTATTTTGCCCTCCCGACCTGGTACGCGACCATCTTCCTGATCACGTCGTTGCTGATCTGCACCATCGTCACGCTCGCCCCGCTCGGACGCCGCAAGACTCGTGAATGGGTCAGTCAGTCAGCACCGGCGCAGATAGCAGTACTGCACCAATTCGACCCGCTTGACGAGGCCGCTGCGCCCACAACAGCACTATCAGTCCCAACAACGACACGAGCGACCGCCTCCGCGGCGGCGCCTGCCGAGGAGAACGTATGACCAGCGCCACCCCACCCGTAGCTACCACGCCCACCTCGATCCCTGTGCTGCGTCGTATCCTGATCTACGGGGGATATGTCGCCCTCGCCATTGCCGTGGTGGGTTCGGTCATCGGCTACCTCATCGATGGCGGCACCGGTGTGATCAGCGCCCTGATCGGAACGCTCATGTCCGTTGCTTTCATGGGCATCACGGCCGGCAGCATTCTGCTGGCCAATCGCGTCGCCGGAAACGAATCAGCCATTGGTGCCTTTTTCGGCATCATCATGGGAGGCTGGTTGCTCAAGTTTGTGGTGTTCCTGGTATTGCTCGTGGTGTTGCAGGATCGCGAATGGATTCAACCGATGGTGCTGTTCTTCTGCATTATCGCCGGCGTTGTAGGTTCCCTCGTCGTCGACGCTGTCGTGGTGTTGAAAAGCCGGATGCCCTACGTCAGCGACGTCGCCCTGCCCCCCGCTCCGGTCGACGACTAACCCTTCGACCCATTCACCCACGGATCCTGCTCTCGATTCGGCTACGCGCCTGATCTTTGCTACAGTAAATACAATCCCACCCCGGCTTACGCATGCTTTCTAGCGTCGTAAACCTGCCCACATTCGTCGTTGCGCGAGCAGAGCTCACCGCCCCGAAACAGGAGAAAGCGCTGCTAGAAATCGCCGTAAACCTGATGGTCCCGTCTGCCACCGGCGACGGTGAATTCCACGGTCCCTCCATCAATGAGTTCTTCCCCGACGTAATATTTTTTGCCGATACTCCGTTTGAGATCAACCGCATCATCTTGATCCGCTTCCTGGCGGTCGCGGTACTGATGTTGGTCTTCTGGCTTGGTACTCGTCGCATGAAGATCATCCCGACCCGCGGCCAGAGCCTGGCCGAAATGGGTCTCGACTTCGTTCGTGTCAACATCGCCGAAGACCTGCTGGGCAAGAAAGACGGCAAACGTTTTCTGCCGCTTCTGACCACCATTTTCTTCATGGTGTTGTTCATGAACATCACGGGAATCATCCCATTCCTCAACATCGCCGGTACTTCGGTGATCGGGGTTCCGCTGCTTCTCGGTGTCATTTCCTACGGCACGTTCATTTATGCAGGTGTGAAGAAGAGTCCGGCGAAGTTCTTCCGCAACTCGCTCTTCCCGCCCGGAGTGCCGCCAGCCCTGTACATTATCGTGACGCCGATCGAATTCATCTCGACGTTCTTGGTGCGACCGGTCACCCTCACGCTTCGACTGATGATGAACATGATCGTCGGGCACCTTCTGCTCGTGCTGTTTTTCAGTGCTACCCAGTTCTTCTTCTTCACCGCGGATGGCGGGTTCAAGCTCTTCGGCGCTGGCACTCTTGTCTTCGGCTTCGCCTTCACGCTCTTCGAAGTGCTGATTGCGCTCCTCCAGGCTTACATTTTTGCCCTACTCACCGCCGTCTACATCCAGCTCGCGCTGGCTGAGGAACACTAGACACTTTAGGAATCCGGCATTCGCCGAATTCACCACTACGGAAGGAAACACACGTGGACGCAACAACCGTTCTCGCGGAAATCAGCGGAAACATCGCGACTGTCGGTTATGGCCTCGCAGCCATCGGCCCGGCAATCGGTGTTGGTATCGTCGTTGGCAAGACCATCGAGGGTGTCGCTCGTCAGCCTGAACTGGCCGGCCGCCTGCAGGTGCTGATGTACATCGGTATCGCCTTCACCGAGGCGCTCGCCTTCATCGGCATCGCCACCTACTTCATCTTCACGAACTAGTCCTCTTCACTACTTAGTTAGGAGGCATGATGCTTCACGCAGTAATTGCAGCCGCGACTGAAGAAGCGGCGAAGAACCCGCTCATTCCCGAGTGGTACGACATCATCTGGTCGGCGGTCTGCTTTGTCGTGATTTTGTTCTTCTTCTGGAAGCTTGTGCTGCCCAGAATGCAGAAGCTTCTTGACGACCGTGCAGAAGCCATCGAGGGCAACATCGCCAAGGCCGACGACGCCCAGCGCAAGGCCGAAGCTGCACTCGTGCAGTACACGGCCCAGTTGGCTGACGCCCGTGCCGAAGCCGGTGCGATTCGTGACCAGGCCCGCACTGACGGCCAGCGCATTGTCGCTGAGCACAAGGAGCAGGCTGCGGCCGAGGCCAGTCGCATCGCGGCCAGTGCCAAGACGCAGATCGAAGCCGAACGTCAGGCCGCCGTCGTGTCCCTTCGCAGCGAGGTCGGCACCCTTGCCATCGACCTCGCTTCGGGTGTCATCGGTGAAAGCCTGTCCGACGACGCGAAGGCCAGTGCCATCGTCGATCGTTTCCTGGCAGAACTCGAAGCCAGCGAAGTACCAGCTCAAGCAGCAGCTCCAGCAGCAGGAAAGATCTAGCCCATGGGAAGCGCCACCAGAGAAGCACTCGCAACGTCGAGGGCGGCACTGTCCGTTCCCGGCGGCACGACTGATCTGGCGACGGGCGAGAGCCTGTTCGGCGCCGGTCGCGTAATCGGTTCGTCGTCCCAGCTGTTGTCAGCGCTCGGTGATGCGTCAGCGGATGCTGCGGCCAAGGTCACCCTCGTGCGCGCCGTTTTCGGCGCGAGTGTGACGCCGCGGGCTCTGGACCTGCTCGCCGCCGCTGTGTCCGAACGATGGTCCAACCACGACGACTTGCTCGCCGGGATCGAAGAACTGGGCCTGCGGGCACTGGCACTGTCTGTTTCGGCCGGTGGAGCGTCACCCGCCGAAACGTCGATCGAGGGGGAACTATTCGCCTTCGGTAAGACGGTGTCCTCCGACGCTGAGCTCGAGCTGGCCCTGGCCAGCAAGCTAGGCAAGATTGACGCCAAAGCGGCCCTGGTTGAAAAACTTTTAGTCGGCAAAGTATCCGGTGAGACGCTCGCCATTGTTCGTCACCTGGTGCAGCAGCCTCGCGGCCGCCGCATTGGCGAACTGCTGCGACACGCAGCAGCCGTCGTTGCGGACGAGTCTGGCACGTCGATCGCCACGATCACGTCGGCCAGTGTTCTCACAGCCGACCAGCTCGCCCGCTTGCAGAAGAACCTTCAGTTGCGCCACGGACGGGCACTCACCACCAACTTGGTCGTTGACCCGGAACTGGTCGGTGGAGTGCGCGTACAAATCGGTGATTTGGTCATCGACGGCAGCATTGCAACCCGCTTGGCGGATCTGAGACTCCAGCTCGTTCGCTGAGTCACTTCCGTGACACCATAAACCCAGCAGTACCAGATGACTCAGGGCGGCAGCGTCCTCGAACAGACAAAACCTGTACAGCCGTACAGAAAAGGGAAGATGATGGCAGAACTAACGATCAGCCCCGATGAGATCCGTGGCGCTCTCCAGGACTTCGTGAAGTCCTATGAGCCGAACAAGACGTCAACGACCGAGGTCGGCTACGTCACCACGGCCGGCGACGGTATCGCCCACGTTGAGGGCTTGCCCGGTGTGATGGCCAACGAGCTCATCAAATTCGCCGACGGCACCCTGGGCCTGGCCCAGAACCTCGATGAAGATGAGATCGGCGTCGTCGTGCTCGGCGAGTTCGGCGGCATCGTTGAGGGCATGGAGGTGCACCGCACCGGCGAGGTTCTCTCCGTTCCCGTCGGCGACGGTTACCTCGGCCGTGTCGTCGACCCGCTCGGCGCGCCCATTGACGGACTCGGAGACATCGCGACCGAAGGCCGTCGTGCCCTCGAGCTGCAGGCTCCCGGCGTCATGAGCCGCAAGTCGGTTCACGAACCGATGCAGACCGGTATCAAGGCGATCGACGCCATGATCCCGATCGGCCGCGGCCAGCGTCAGCTGATCATCGGTGACCGCCAGACCGGTAAGACCGCGATCGCGATCGACACCATCATCAACCAGAAGGCCAACTGGGCGTCGGGTGACAGCAACAAGCAGGTTCGTTGCATCTACGTCGCCATCGGCCAGAAGGGTTCCACCATCGCTTCGGTGAAGGGTGCACTCGAGGATGCCGGAGCGATGGAGTACACCACCATCGTTGCGGCTCCCGCCTCTGACCCGGCCGGCTTCAAGTACCTCGCCCCGTACACCGGTTCCGCCATCGGTCAGCACTGGATGTACGCCGGTAAGCACGTTCTCATCGTCTTCGATGACCTCTCCAAGCAGGCCGAGGCCTATCGTGCCGTATCGCTGCTTCTTCGTCGTCCGCCGGGGCGCGAAGCGTACCCCGGAGACGTCTTCTACCTGCACTCCCGCCTGCTCGAGCGTTGTGCCAAGCTCTCCGACGAGCTCGGTGCCGGATCGATGACCGGTCTTCCGATCATTGAAACCAAGGCCAACGACGTCGCGGCTTACATTCCGACCAACGTGATTTCGATCACCGACGGCCAGATCTTCTTGCAGTCCGACCTGTTCAACGCCAACCAGCGTCCCGCTGTCGACGTTGGTATCTCGGTCTCTCGCGTCGGTGGCGACGCGCAGGTCAAGTCGAT
The DNA here is from genome assembly GCF_002929825.1 of Cryobacterium sp. Y29. Classification (GTDB taxonomy): domain Bacteria; phylum Actinomycetota; class Actinomycetes; order Actinomycetales; family Microbacteriaceae; genus Cryobacterium. The sequence continues at coordinate 186,445 of NZ_PJJN01000032.1, read as the reverse complement.
CAAGAAGGTTTCCGGCACGCTCAAGCTTGAGTTGGCCCAGTATCGTTCACTCGAAGCTTTCGCCATGTTCGCGTCCGACCTCGACGCGGCCAGCCGTCGTCAGCTCGCCCGGGGAGCGCGCCTGACCGAACTGCTGCGTCAGCCGCAGTACTCGCCGTACCCCGTCGAAGACCAGGTCGTCTCGATCTGGGCCGGCATCAACGGCAAGCTCGATGAGGTCCCTGTTGCCGACGTGTTGCGCTTCGAGCGCGAGCTGCTCGACTTCCTCGGCCGCAGCACCGACGTCCTGAAGACCCTGCGCGAGACCAACGTTCTCTCCGATGAGACCGTTACAGCCCTCACCGCCGGCGTCGACAAGTTCAAACTGGAATTCCAGACCGGTGAGGGCAAGCCGCTCGCCTCGGTGGGCAAGGAAAAGTTTGAGGCTATTGCCGTTGAAGACGTCAACCAGGAAAAGATCGTCAAGCACCGCCGCTAGTTTCGTCGATTTCGACGAGGCAGTAACACTGACGATGCTGTAACACTGACGACGACAAACTGAAAGACAAGGAAGCAGACACATGGGAGCGCAACTTCGGGTCTACCGGCAGAAGATCAAGTCTGCCCAGACGACCAAGAAGATCACTCGGGCCATGGAGCTGATCTCCGCCTCGCGCATCCAGAAAGCGCAGGCGCGAGTAGCTGCGTCAACCCCGTACTCGCGCGCGGTAACGCGTGCCGTTTCAGCGGTAGCCACGTACTCGAACGTCGAGCACGTACTCACAACGGAGCCCGAGAAGATCGAGCGTGCAGCGGTCGTCATCTTCGCGTCCGACCGCGGCTTGGCCGGTGCCTTCAGCTCGCAGGTACTGCGGGAAGCGGAGTCGTTGAGTGAACTGCTCCGCGGCCAGGGTAAAGAGATCGTCTATTTCCTGGTGGGCCGAAAGGCCATCGCGTACTTCAACTTTCGAAACCGCGCTTCGGAGCGAATTTGGACGGGCGGAACCGACCAGCCGCAGTTCGAAACAGCCAAGGAAATCGGCGAGGCCCTTCTGGAAACGTTCCTGACGGACTATTCCGATGGTGGCGTCGACGAGATCCACATCGTGTACAACCGTTTCGTCAGCATGGTCACCCAGGTGCCCGAAGTCGTTCGGCTGCTTCCCCTCGAGGTCGTTGAGGGAGTGGAAGAACCCGGCGACAACAAGGTCCTTCCGCTTTACGAGTTCGAACCCGACGTGGAAACCGTTCTCGACAGCCTCCTCCCGGTATATATCGAGAGTCGTCTGTTCAACGCTATGTTGCAGTCGGCGGCGTCGGAGCACGCGAGTCGTCAGAAGGCGATGAAGTCGGCCAGCGACAATGCCGACAAGTTGATTACGGACTACACACGCCTGTCGAACAACGCGCGCCAGTCCGAGATTACCCAGCAGATTTCCGAGATCGTGGGTGGAGCCGACGCGCTCTCATCCGCTAAGAAGTAGTTCACATGTCCCATGGGCAGAGAAGAGAGAGCAATGACTGACACCGCAATCGCGCCAGTCCGGGCGGAGGACACGGCCGGCTCGGTTGGCCGCATCGCGCGCGTCACCGGCCCCGTTGTCGACATCGAGTTTCCGCATGACTCGATCCCCGGCATCTACAACGCCCTGAAGACCACAATCACCATCGGTGACGAGTCGAACGAGATCACGCTCGAGGTCGCCCTGCACCTCGGTGACGACCTCGTTCGTGCTATCGCGCTCAACCCGACCGACGGACTCGTCCGCGGTCAGGAAGTACGCGACACCGGCAGCCCCATCACGGTTCCTGTGGGAAACGTCACCAAGGGCAAGGTCTTCAACGTTATTGGCGATGTCCTCAACGCCAAGCCCGGCGAGAAGATCGAAATCACCGAGCGCTGGCCCATCCACCGCAAGCCGCCGGCCTTCGACCAGCTCGAGTCCAAGACTCAGCTGTTCGAAACCGGAATCAAGGTCATCGACCTTCTGACGCCGTACGTTCTCGGTGGAAAGATCGGCCTGTTCGGTGGTGCCGGAGTCGGCAAGACCGTCCTCATTCAGGAAATGATCCAGCGCGTAGCGCAGGACCACGGTGGAGTATCGGTGTTCGCCGGAGTCGGTGAGCGTACCCGTGAGGGCAACGACCTCATCGCCGAAATGGAAGAAGCCGGCGTCTTCGACAAGACCGCCCTAGTCTTCGGCCAAATGGACGAGCCGCCGGGAACGCGTCTGCGCGTCGCCCTCTCCGCCCTCACCATGGCTGAGTACTTTCGCGACGTGGAGAAGCAAGACGTCTTGCTCTTCATCGACAACATCTTCCGTTTCACCCAGGCTGGTTCCGAGGTGTCGACCCTGCTGGGGCGTATGCCTTCGGCCGTGGGCTACCAGCCCAACCTGGCCGACGAGATGGGCATCCTGCAGGAGCGCATCACGTCGACCCGCGGCCACTCGATCACCTCCCTCCAGGCGATCTACGTTCCCGCCGACGACTACACCGACCCGGCACCGGCGACCACCTTTGCCCACCTGGACGCTACGACCGAGCTGTCCCGGGCGATCGCATCGAAGGGCCTGTACCCGGCCGTTGACCCGCTCACCTCGACCAGCCGCATCCTCGACCCCCGCTACCTGGGTGCCGATCACTACAACACGGCCGTTCGCGTCAAGGCCATCCTGCAGAAGAACAAAGAACTCCAGGAGATCATCGCGATCCTCGGTGTCGACGAACTCTCGGAGGAAGACAAGGTCACGGTTTCCCGCGCCCGCCGCATCGAGCAGTTCCTGTCGCAGAACACCTACATGGCGAAGAAGTTCACCGGTGTAGAGGGCTCAACGGTTCCGCTCAAGGACACCATCGAGTCGTTCACGGCAATTGCCAACGGTGACTTCGACCACGTGGCCGAGCAGGCTTTCTTCAACGTCGGTGGCATCAACGACGTCGAAGAGAAGTGGGCTCAGATTCAGAAGGAGAACGACTAAGCATGGCGAAGTCGCTGTCCGTCAGCGTCGTTTCGGCCGACCAGCAGGTGTGGGCCGGCGAGGTGACCATGGTTGTCGCCAAGACCGTCGAGGGCGAAATCGGCATCCTGGCCGGTCACGAGCCGATGCTGGCGATCCTGGCCGCGGGTGACGTGCGTCTCACCCTGCCAGACGGCTCCAAGGTTCTGGCCCAGGCTGAAGATGGATTCTTGTCGGTCGACAATGACACGATCACCATCGTGGCCCGCAAGGCTGAACTCGTGGGTTCCAAATAGCCCGTCTGACACACCAGTGCTGATACTGCTTCCGCCGTCGGAGACGAAACGCTCCGGCGGCGAAGCTGTACCCCTGGACTGGGAAAAACTGGCCTACCCGACCCTGAACGTGAAGCGTCGGGCGCTAGCGCGGGCGCTCGTAGCGCTGACACGGCATCCCGAAGCTGCCCGCACCGCCCTCAAACTGGGCCGCACACAGCTGTTCGAGATTGACCGCAACCGGGAGTTGCTTGAATCTGCGACCCTGGCGGTAATGGATCGCTATACCGGGGTGCTCTTCGACGGTCTGGATGCTGCCACCCTCGCAGGTTCGCAGCGCGAGTTCGCTCACGCTCACCTGGTCGTACACTCCGCGCTGCTCGGGCCGCTCGCGGCACTTGATCCGATACCGGCCTACCGGCTGTCCCACGATTCGCGCGTTCCGGGCGTCACGCTGGCCAACCACACTCTCAAACAGCACTGGAGCAGCGATATTCAGCGGCTCCTCGGCCGGACCGAAGGACTGCTGCTCGACCTGAGGTCCGAGGCCTATGTTGGCCTCGGCGCCCGACCCGTGCGGGCGGACTCACTCTACCTGCGGGTGGTCTCCGACGGCGCAGACGGTCAGAAGCGTGCCCTGAACCACTTCAATAAGAAGTCGAAGGGTGAGTTCACCCGGGCTCTGCTCGAACACGAACACAATTTCACGAGCGCGGCCGAACTTATCCACTGGGCGCAATCGGTCGGAATTCGACTCGGCCATGGAGCACCCGGCGAACTCGAGCTCGTCGTTGAGCAGCACCTCGCCGCCCCGGGACGCGCAGCCTCATCGACGATCTTTACCGGGGCTAGGCTGGGTGCGTGAGTACAGACACCAGCACCTTCCCCGCAGCGGTCAATGTTCCCATCCTTCGGCAACCGGTCAATGTGACCGTCACCGGGGCAGGCGGGCAGATCGGTTATGCCTTGCTCTTTCGCATTGCCGCCGGCGCGCTGCTGGGGCCGATGACGCCGATCCGTCTCACCTTGCTGGAGATACCCCAGGGGGTGAAAGCAGCTGAAGGCACTGCGCTCGAGCTCGAGGACTGTGCCTTCGGCCTGCTGCGCGGTGTGACGGTCACCGATGACCCCACAGTCGCATTCGACGGGGTGAATATCGCCCTACTCGTTGGATCTCGCCCGCGTGGGCCGGGGATGGAACGTGCCGATCTGCTGGGGGCCAACGGCCGCATTTTCGCACCCCAGGGGGCAGCCATCAATGCGGGCGCAGCCGATGACGTGCGCGTGTTGGTGGTGGGCAATCCAGCCAATACAAATGCCCTCATCGCCGCCGCTCACGCGCCGGATGTGCCGAGTGACCGCTTCACTGCCATGACCCGGCTTGACCACAACCGGGCCGTCGGGCAATTGGCCAGCCACCTGGACGTCTCAGTAGGGGCGATTCACGGGCTGACCGTGTGGGGAAACCATTCGGCCAGTCAGTACCCGGATATCTTCCACGCCACCGCAGAGGGCCGAGCGGTTCGCGATCTCGTCGACGAGCAGTGGCTGGCGCAGACCTTCATCCCGAGAGTCGCCCAGCGTGGGTCCGAGATTATTGCCGTGCGGGGAGGCTCCTCGGTCGCTTCCGCCGCCAACGCAGCCATCGATCATGTGGGCGACTGGGTCACCGGCCACGGCGTCGACTGGACCAGCGCCGGGGTCGTTTCCGATGGCTCCTACGATGTTCCACCTGGCTTGGTGTGCTCTTTCCCGGTGCGATCGGTTGACGGGAATTGGCGCATCGTGAACGGGTTGCAGCAGAACGAATTCTCGCGCAGTCGAATCGCGGCATCTGTTGCAGAGCTCGTGGAGGAACGAGACGCAGTGCGGGCCCTCGGCCTGCTGCCATTGGGGCGTCGCTGAGTTTCACGGTCATGCTGCCCAGCTACCGGTGCGCGATGCCCTCGTGGTTGAGCAGCCAAGCTTTGGTGGGGATGCCCTGCCCGGCGCTGTAGCCGGTGATCTGCCCGCTCGTCGCGAGTACGCGGTGACAGCCGATGATGATCGGCACCGGATTGGCGCCGACGGCCCCGCCGATGGCGCGGGCCGAACCCGGCCGGCCGACGTCAGTGCCGAGCGCCCCGTAAGAGATGACATCGCCGAAGTTGAGGCTGGCCAGCCGAGCCCACACGCTGCGCTGAAACTCGGTGCCGCGCGTGAGGTGTACGGGAAGATCAAACGACTGCCGCGTTCCGGCGAAGTACTCGTCGAGCTGTTCGGCCGCCCGTCTCAGCACGGGAGAGGGCGTTTCCGCGGTCGCGTCGAGCGGTAGTTGACCGTCGGTTTCGATGGAAAGAGAGAGGATGCCCTCATCGTCGGCGGTGAGTTCCAGCCGACCGACGGGGCTGAGGAGGCGGAGGAGCGCGTTTGTCGTTGTGGGGTGCTGGGCGACGTGCGCCGGGATGCTGTCCATGATTCGACTGTAGCCCTCGCTTCGGCCGAGACCTCGCGGGTTTCAGACGGGGGTGCACAGGTGCCCGGCACGCGCGCCTGTGCAGGAGATGGCTGCGCCCCTAGTCTGTAGTGATGGCTCAAATTGAATATCGCAGACTTGGCTCCTCCGGGCTGACTGTCTCGACGATCGGGCTCGGGTGCAACAATTTTGGTCGCGCCGGGACCGCATCAGAGAGTCAGAAAGGCACGACGGCGGTGATCGACGCCGCTATCGAAGCAGGGGTGACGCTCTTCGACACCGCCGATATTTACGGTGCGGAGCGAGGATTGAGCGAAACGCTCATGGGACACTCGCTGAGCGGCAAGCGCGACCAAATCGTGCTGGCTTCGAAATTCGGCATGGACATGGGTGGGTCGAACGGTCCGGACTGGGGCGCGCGGGGCTCACGCCGGTACATCCGCTTGGCCGTCGAGGCGTCCCTCCGTCGGCTGCAGACCGACTGGATCGACCTATACCAGCTGCACGTTCCCGACCCGTCGACACCGATCGAAGAGACCCTGTCAACCCTGCACGACCTCATTACCGAGGGCAAGATTCGTTACATCGGTCACTCCAACCTAGCCGGATGGCAGATCGCCGAAGCCGAGTTCACCGCCCGGATGAACGGTCACCCCGCGTTCATCTCCAGCCAGAACGAATACAGCCTGCTCGTGCGTGATGTCGAAGACGAGGTGCTGCCGGCTGTGAACGCCTACGGTCTCGGGTTTCTGCCCTTCTTCCCGCTCTACAACGGCCTGTTCACCGGCAAGTTCTCGCGCACGGGAGGGCCAGCCGACAGCCGCATCATGATGATCAGGCGCCATCTCGCCGACGATGCCCCGTGGGACGCGATTGAGCAGTATCAGCAATGGTGTGATGCGCGCGGGGTGAGTATGCTGACCTCGACGTTCGCGTGGTTGCTGGCGCAGCCGGGACTGACCAGCGTCATCGCCGGCGCTACCAGGCCCGAGCAAATCGTTCAAAACGCGAATGCCGCGACGTCCTGGCAGCCGTCGGCTGACGAGGTTGCCTACATTTCCAACCTTTTCGCCTGACCTCACCCGAGGAGAAATTCGTGCTGCAGTCTTGCTCGTGCGTCACCTGCGTCCGCACTGACAGCCGCTGCTGGGGGTGATTGTCTTTCACCTGGCCCAATCGATCGCCTCCTCCCCAACGGGTCGTCTATCCGAATCAAACCCAGATTCGCCTGGGGCGCAGATCCGGGGCGCGGCAGGCGGGCACAGTGGCAGCATGCATCCCACCATTGTCAAAGCCCAGAAGGCCCAGGACTTTCTGGCACTCGTTCCCCAGCTGCTCGGTTTTGCTCCCGAGACCAGCGCCGTGCTCGTGGCGTTTCGTGGCAACCGCACCTGCGGCGCGCTGCGTTTCAACCTGCCGAACGACGACTTACCCCACAAGGTGTACACACGCATCGCGACGACCCTCGCCGGGATGCTGTGCAAGATTCCCGGAGTAGACGCCGTCGTTCCGGTCATCTACACCGATGATTCCTTTATCAATACCGTTGGTATCCCGCGCGAACAGTTTGCCGAGATTTTAAACCGGCGACTCGAATGGAGCGGTTTTCTGCTGCGCGATTCCCTATGCGTGGCAGCGGATGCGTGGGGAAGTTACCTCGATCCCACGTGCCCCGCTGGCGGGCATCCACTCAACGATATTGCCGAGTCACCGGTGAACACGGCGGCGAACGAGGAGTCGGGGACCAAGATCGTACGCCCGCTCGGCACCCTACAGAACGGCGCCGACCCGGTCGGTGTCAACCCGGCGACCCAGGAACGCCTGGCCCGGATCTACCGGCGGTACCGCCACCTGCTCGCGCGCGCCGAGAACTCTCCACCACTGTTCGACGCCCTCGGCGTTGCACTCGACCCGGTAGTGATCGCCGAGGAAGCACTCACCTGGCCGAATCCGCCCACCGAGGAAAACGTCGCCGCGCTTCTCGTGCTCGTGCAGTCCCCGCCCAACCGCGATCAGATCATGGTGCAGTTCGCCTTTGGGCGCGATGAAGGGGTGCGCGCCCACGCTATCAACGGGCGGTACGCTCGGCTCCAGCACGAGACCGGGCGAAGCCTCGACGACCTCGTAGCCGAGGAGATCGACATCGGTGACCCGACCGCCGAGCACACCGGCGACATCATGCTCGGCCTGCAGCGCGAACGGCCCGACATCGACCGGATCCGTGTCGCGATCACCCTGCTACGCACCGTCGTTGCTATGGCGCCTCGATCGGCCAGACCGGCGCCGCTCTGCATGCTGGCTTGGCTGTCGTGGGCACTCGGCAGCGGGTCCGTAGCCGGATTCTTCGTGGACCAAGCTCTTGCCATCGAGTCGCAGTACAGCATGGCGATCCTGCTGAAACTCCTGCTCGATTCGGGGCACCTGCCGGAGTGGGCGTTTGCGGTCCCGCAAGACGATGACAAGGATAATGACGACGAGGATGAAAAGAGCGAGGGCTACGAACTCGACGACGACTTTGATCAAAACTGGGGTGAAGACTTCGACGCGCGTGAAGCCGGTCGCTGAACCCTGTTCGCCGTCAGCTACATGTACTTCGGCGCCTCCGACAGCACCCCGTGCAGAATCTCTCCCATCTCAGCGAATTCCTTCGGGCCCACGGTCAGTGGGGGAGCGAGCTGGATGACCGGGTCGCCACGGTCATCGGCGCGGCAGTACAGCCCGGCCGTGAACAGCGCCTTCGACAGGTAACCGCGCAGCAGACGCTCAGACTCCTCGTCGTTGAAAGTTTCCTTGGTGCCCTTGTCCTTGACCAGCTCGATACCGAAGAAATACCCGTCACCGCGCACGTCGCCGACGATGGGCAGGTCGAGTAACTTCTCCAGTTCCTTGCGGAACAGCGGTGAATTCTCGCGAACGTTCTCGTTGAGTTTTTCCTCTTCGAAGATATCGAGGTTGGCCAGCGCCACCGCCGAGGAGACCGGGTGGCCACCAAACGTATAGCCGTGGTAGAACGTCGTGTCGCCGTGTTTGAACGGTTCGTAGATGCGGTCGCTGATGATGGTCGCGCCGATTGGCGAGTATCCGCTCGTCATGCCCTTGGCACAGGTGATCATGTCGGGTTGAATGTCATAGGTCGTCGAGGCGAAAACGTTTCCGATGCGACCGAACGCGGTGATGACCTCGTCGGCGACCAGGAGCACGTCGTACTTGTCGCAAATCTCGCGCACTCGCTTGAAGTAGCCGGGGGGCGGCGGGAAGCAGCCGCCGGAGTTCTGTACCGGCTCGAGGAAGACGGCGGCGACGGTTTCGGGGCCCTCGAACTCGATCATTTCCTCGATGCGGTTCGCGGCCCACTGACCGAACATTTCGAGGTTGTCACCGAGGCCGAGGCCGGGGCTCATCTCGTCGGCTCGATAGAAGTTCGTGTTGGGAACGCGGAAACCACCGGGGGTGACCGGCTCGAACATCTCCTTCATCGCTGGGATACCGGTGATGGCCAGGGCGCCCTGCGGGGTCCCATGGTAGGCGACATTGCGAGAGATGACCTTGTGCTTGGTCGGGCGGCCCATCAGCTTCCAGTAATACTTGGCGAGCTTGAACGCGGTCTCGACCGCCTCGCCGCCTCCGGTGGAGTAGAACACGCGGTTGAGGTCGCCGGGAGCATAGGAGGCGAGCCGATCGGCGAGTTCAATTGCGTTCGGGTGGGCGTATGACCAGATCGGGAAGAAGGCGAGTTCCTCGGCCTGCTTGGCAGCTACTTCGGCCAAGCGTTTACGTCCGTGGCCCGCGTTGACGGTGAACAGGCCGCTGAGGCCGTCGATGTACTGCTTACCCGTGGAATCCCAGATGTGGTGTCCATGGCCTTTGACGATGATGGGCACTCCAGCGCCGGATTCCATTACGGACTGACGCGAGAAGTGCATCCAGAGGTGATCCTTGGCCTTTTGCTGCAGCTCGGCGTTGTGGGCGTCGCTGAAGGCGAAAGGCGTCTGAGTGGGCGTCGTGAGAGTCATTTTTTTACCGTGTTCCCCAGTTATAAAACTGTTTATGGAGTTTGAGATAAACGAACGTCTCGGTGGAGAGAACTCCCTCGAGATTGCGGATCTTAGAGTTGAGTAGTTCGAGCAGTTGGTCGTCGTCTTCGCAGACGACCTCGGCGAGAATGTCGAAGCTGCCGGCTGTGAGTACGACGTAGTCCACGGCATCGATCTCGGCGAGCTGCTCGGCGAGTACGCGGGTGTCGGACGAGGCACGAATACCGATCATGGCCTGACGGAAGAAACCCAGCTGCATCGGGTCCGTTACGGCTACCACTTGCATGACACCGGAGTCAGTGAGTTTCTGGACCCGTTGGCGCACGGCCGCTTCGCTGAGGCCGACGGCTTTGCCGATCTCCGCGTACGACCGTCGCCCGTCGGCTTGAAGCTGTTCGATGATTTTTTTCGACACATCGTCGAGCTGGGCCGGCTTGGGCGACTGACCGCGCTTTTGTCCATTCATGCATCGATTCTGTCAGTCTAAATACGCTTCGGCAAGCGAATCCGTCGCGTCTTGAGCGAAATACTGCGCATTTCATTCGTGAATCTCGACGCAACTCGTTGCGATGGATACACTGGGCCGCATGGGCGCCCCCGAACTACGCAACTTCATCAACGGCCAGTACGTCGACTCCACCGCTACGGACCGGTTCGACCTCATCGATCCCGCGACCGAAACGGTCTACGGCAGTAGCCCGGTATCGAATGCAGCCGATGTTGACTCGGCCTACCGAGCTGCAGCAGCCGCTTTCGAAATTTGGGGCGAGACAACGCCGGCTGTGCGGCAGCTGGCACTGTTTCGCATAGCGGATGCGATCGAGGCGCGCGCCGCGGAATTCGCCGACGCCGAATCGCTCGACACCGGCAAGCCTCGCTCCAACCTGATTGACGATGAGATTTTGCTCTCGGTCGACCAGGTTCGATTCTTTGCCGGTGCCGCCCGCACCCTCGAGGGTCGCGCGGCCGGCGAGTATATGACCGACCACACCTCATTCATCCGGCGCGAACCGATCGGCGTCGTCGGCCAGGTCACGCCGTGGAATTATCCCTTGAACATGGCGGTGTGGAAGTTTGCGCCCGCGCTCGCCGCCGGTAACACCACGGTGCTGAAGCCCTCGGACACCACCCCGAGCACGACCCTGCTGCTCGCCGAGGTCGCGGCGGAATTTCTTCCCGCCGGTGTGCTGAACGTGCTCGTCGGTGACCGCACGACCGGTGCGGCCATGATTGATCACAAGAGCCCGCAGCTTGTCTCAATCACCGGTTCGGTGCGGGCGGGAATGGCTGTGGCCGAGGCTGCGTCACACGACCTCAAGCGAGTGCATTTGGAATTGGGCGGGAAAGCGCCGGTGATCGTGTTTGACGACGCCAACATTGAGCTCGCCGTAGCCGGGATCGTCGCCGCCGGCTTCTTCAACGCCGGCCAGGACTGCACCGCGGCTACCAGGCTGCTCGTGCAGGGTGGCATTCACGACGAATTCGTCGCCGCGCTCGCCGCGTATTCCCGGGACAACGCCCGCACGGGGACTCCTCGCGAAGCGGGCATTCTGTTTGGACCGGTCAACAACGCGCACCAGCTTGCTCAGGTAATCGGCTTCGTAGACCGGCTGCCCGACCACGCCGTGCTCGAACTCGGCGGACATCGGGTTGGCCGTACCGGATATTTTCACGAAGCGACCATCGTGAGCGGGCTTGTACAGACCGATGAGGCAGTGCAGCAGGAGATCTTCGGGCCGATGATGACCGTGCAGCGCTTCACCGACGAGGCCGAGGTGCTTCGCTGGGCGAACGACGTGCAATACGGCCTGGCGTCGTCGGTGTGGACCCGCGACCACGGCCGCGCGATGCGCTTCGCCAAGCACCTTGACTTCGGTTGTGTCTGGATCAACACGCATATTCCCATCGTTGCCGAGATGCCGCATGGCGGTTTCAAGCACTCCGGCTATGGCAAGGATCTGTCGATGTATGGGTTCGAGGATTACACCCGGATCAAGCACGTGATGAGCTACATCGGGCACTAGCCGGTGCAATGGCCGTGAGCGGTGACGTTATTATGATTCAAGTCCTTCGGTGAACGTTGGAACGGCGGGGACGAATTCGTACCCACACTCGGAAGGCACCACCCGTGACCCAGATTGGTCAAGGTTCGACCGAATTTCGCGTCGAACTGCCCAGCATTGGCACGACGCTGACGCTGGCGTGGGCAGGCCTGACCGATGTCGGCCATCGCCGCGAGGTCAACGAGGACAGCCTCCTCGCCGCGCCGCCCCTGTTCGCCGTCGCCGACGGCATGGGCGGCCACTCAGCGGGCGATGTCGCAAGTGCCGCCGTGGTGACCAGGCTTGCCGAGCTTTCCGGAACACTCGTGGCGGAGGCCGGTTCGATCGATCGGGCGCTCGCTCTCGCCGTGGAGGACATGGCGCAGGGTGTCGGCGTCACCGACCAAGGCACCGGAACGACTGTGACCGGCGTGGCGCTGGCACTCGTCTCGGACGCCGTCAGCTGGATCGTCTATAACATCGGCGATTCCCGGGTCTACCAGCTGACCGGCGGTGTCCTCGAGCAGGTCACCAATGACCATTCGGTCGTGCAGGAACTCGTCGACGCCGGTCGCATCACCCGCGAAGAGGCGGACGTCCACCCGCACGGCAACATCATTACTCGCGCCGTCGGCTTTCACGAACCGCCGATTCCCGACTATCGCATCCTGCCGATCCAGGCCGGTATGCGCATCCTGATCTGTTCCGACGGGCTCACCAAAGAACTCACCTCCTACGGAATCCGTCATTTTCTGCTTGAACAGAAGCTCGCAGCGGATGCCGTCGCAGCGATGGTCACAGCCGCCCTGGAAAACGGTGGTCGCGACAACGTCACCGTAATCGTGGTCGATGTGCTCGCCGTCGAACCATACGAGGCGCCCAACACCTGACCTGGCCCGTAGTGGCTAGTACTCACAGCTATTAGGTATCACCGACGACGGCGCGGTGGCCCTCGCCTTCGCCTTCACCGCTGGCATGTTGTCAGCCCCAATGGACAGCGGAACAGAGTCGGCCGCGTCATACTTTCTCGAACTGTCGGTATCGGCTTTCAACCGTGATTCCGGAATCGGGATCGGCTGGGAAGCATCCTCTTTCATCGCCTACATTCCGCTGATGGTCGTGGTCATCGCGGCCATCATTGCCGGCCGGCTCTGGCGCGTGTTGACCCGCCGCCGCTAGCACGCCCGTGTCGGCGAGTCCAGTCGCGTATTGTGGATCGAGTGAACGAGACCCTGCCCCCGTGCCCTGAATGTTCCAGTGACCTGGCCTACGAGATGGGTTCCTTGCTGGTGTGCCCGCTCTGCGCCCACGAATGGTCGAACGAACCGGTCGAAGAAGATCAGGAAGTCCAGGTCAAAGACGCCTTCGGAACCGTTTTGACCGACGGGGACACCGTCTCGATCATCAAGGACCTCAAGGTCAAGGGCCAGGCGTTGTCGATCAAGGTCGGCACCAAGGTTCGCAATATTCGCGTCGTCGATCCGGTCGACGGCCATGACATCGACTGCAAGGTCGATGGTTTTGGATTCATTCAGCTCAAGTCCAGTCTGGTCAAAAAGGTCTAGGCCCGGCCGATCGTGACGTGTCAGATTTGCGGGGCATGGTTGCCGGCCTTGGCCATGTTCTGTGGCGAATGCGGCAGCTCTCGCACCGCTACCGTGGAGTCGCGCCAGCGCCCGGACCCTCGTCCCAACGACACGACGATCATTGCGCGCCTGCCGCGCACCACCGTCGTCATCTCGGTACCGATTCCCGCGGAGGTGCCGGCGCCAGTGCGGGCCATCGCTGTCGTGACCGCCGCGCCAGCCGCAGCACCGCCCGCACTCCCCGCCGCCGTGCTGCCGACCCGGGCGACCTTCGTGTTGACCTTCAGCACCGGTCAGGTGGTCTCCGTGCGAGGCTCCGGCCTGATCGGGCGCAAACCCCTGGCCCAACCCGACGAGATTTTTGATGACCTCATTCGGGTAGCGGATGCCGACCGCTCGGTCTCGAAGACTCACCTCGAGTTCGGCCAGCATGACGACGAGTTCTGGGTCAGCGACCGAGTCTCGGGTAACGGTACTGTGATTCGCCGCCCGGGCGAAACGGCCGAGGCACTCGAACCGGGCCGACGGTACGTTCTGCCGCGCGGTGCCCGGGTCGAAATCGCCGACCACTCGTTCAGCGTCGCGTGAGGACGTCCTCCACCGCCCACTGGAACGCTGATTGTGCACCGATCCTCACGTCACGAGTGTTCCTCGACCGATAATCTGATCTGCTGGCTGGGTGTCCACCGTCGATGAAACCCTCGCTCTGCCGCCCGCGCCGGCCGCTCTGCCGCCGGCAGGGTTTCCCCTACTCGCCACAGTGGCACCCCTGGTCGCCGCCGGATTGATCTGGCTGATCACCGGCTCGGCCTTCGCATTGATTTTCGCCGTTCTCAGCCCGATCATCGCGGTAGCCAGCATGTTCGACTCGAAACGTTCCGGCCGCAAACGCCGCCGGGCCGAGACGGCCTCGCACAGCGAGGCTGTGACGGTGCTCTGTTCGATGATCACCGAACGTCATACCCGCTGGCGCGACGAAGCCTGGCGGCACACGCCTTCGGCGAGAAATATTGTGCTCGGGCGTGCGGCGGCCGCGCGTTGGCGACAAACGGATGGCACGCTCGTCTCGCTGGGCGTGGGCTCGGCCCCGAGCGGTATCCGACTCGGCGGAGCGAGCGCACCGAACGATAACCGGCAACTGCGGGAGTGGGCCGCAACAGTCACCGGTGCCCCCATCGTCGTCGACCTGGCCCAGGGGCTCGGCATCGTCGGGCCGATGCCGCTCGCGGCAGCCCTCGGTCGCGCCGTGTGTGTGCAGGTCTGTTTTGCGGTGCCGCCGACCGATTTGAGTGTCGCCGGCCCGAGCGATGCCATGTCCACCGATTGGGACTGGGTGGTTCAGCTGCCGCACGTGGCGCCATCGCCGCGCCGGTTCACACTCCTACTGCGCACCACCACCACCAGCGCCACCGATCCAGGCCGTGGTGAACCAGAAAGCGGGCGGCTGCTGCTCGCCGTGGCGATGAGGCTCGACGACCTGCCGCCGGGCTGCGGAACGGTCGTGCGCGTGCTTGGCCCGGCACGGGCGCAGATTATTCGCTCGCCGAATCGTGCGCCGCCTCTGGATTTCTATCCGGAACTTCTCGCCAGGGCCGAAGCCGTCGATTTCGCGGTGTCACTCGCCGGGCAGGCCAAGTCCGCAGGCCTCGTGAGCACGACGGGAGTGATCCCCGCCATGGTTCCGGTCATGCAACTGCTCGAGCACGTCACCGATGCTGCAGCGCTAAACCGGTCGGCGGCACCACCGAGCCTCGCCTGCCCGATCGGAGTGGGCCGTGACGGGCCGGCGTACCTTGACCTGGTGCAGTCCGGACCTCACGCTGTGGTCGGGGGAACGACCGGCAGCGGCAAGAGCGAACTCCTGACCACCTGGGTTGCCGCGCTGGCCGCGACTTTCTCGCCGCGGCAGGTGAACTTTCTCCTGGTTGATTTCAAGGGCGGCGCGGCCTTTCAACCGCTTGCGCGACTGCCGCACTGCGTTGGACTCATTACCGACCTCGACTCGAACGCAGCCACTCGGGCTCTCGCGAGTCTCGGTGCCGAATTACGTTACCGGGAGCGCACGCTGAGCGCGGCCGGAGCGCGAGACGTGACCGACGTACGCCTGGAGCATCCGCTTCCCCGGCTGATCATCGTCGTCGATGAATTTGCGACCATGCTCGGGCTGTTTCCCGAGCTGCACGCTCTCTTTGTGGACATTGCCGCCAGGGGGCGGTCGCTCGGCGTGCACCTGATTCTGTGTACCCAACGGCCGGCCGGGGTCGTGCGCGACGCGCTGCTGGCTAATTGCAGCCTGCGTGTGTCGCTGCGGGTGAATAACCGGGCCGACAGCCAGGCCGTGATCGGCACGGATGCCGCGGCCGGGCTGGCACCGAATCAGCCCGGGCGGTGTTTGGTCGCCACGGAAGACGGAGAACCGGTGCTCTGCCAAGTCGCTACAACGGGCGAACTCGACATTGCGAGCATCATAGCGGCGCCTCTGTCAGCGTCGTGCGGATACGTTCCGAGACGTCCATGGCTCGATGCGCTGCCGCCGATTGTGACCGAGTTCGATCTAGACGCGGCGACGGTGGGGAAGGCGCCGGTGACGGGGTATCCGGTCGGGTTGCTTGATGAACCCGAGCGCCAGCGCTACTGCGTGTTCACCTACAACCCCGACAGTGATGGGCACTTGTTGGTGGTCGGCGGGGCGGGTTCGGGCAAATCCACCCTGCTGCACACGCTCGCCCGGGTAGCCGAACATCGGGTCGCCACCCAGCTATTCACAGCCGATATGGAGTCTGTTTGGGATGCGCTTGCGAGCCTGAGTGCCCGCGTGGAAACCGGGCAGCAGACTTCGGCTTCACCCCGGTTGGTACTGTTCGACGATTTTGATTCCGTCTGCGCCCGCTGGCAGCCCGACCACCGGCTGGCAGCCGTGGATCTGCTCGTCGGCCTGCTGCGGGACGGACCGGCCGCCGGCGTGCATGTCGTAGTCGCCGTGCAACGGCACACGAGCGTCGTTCCCGGGCTGGCAGCTCTGTGCCAGAGCACCCTGCTACTGAAACTGCCGAGCGTGCAGGACCACCTCGCGGCCGGCGGACAATCGGCCGGTTATATCGCGTCGTTGCCGCCGGGTGGGGGAGTGTGGCGCAGCCTGCGCGTGCAGCTATTGGCGCCGACTCCGGGCCTGGTCGTTCCTGCTGTCGTGGTGCCCAATTCGCTACCGGCTGAAGGTCCGCTTCTGATCGTGTCATCATCGCCGACGAGCACGGCCGCCCGCCTGCGCACTGTTATGGGTGTTCCGGTGCTGGAACTTGCCGGAACCAGCGGACCAGAGGCATCCGCTCTGCTGGTTCCAGGCGCTGTGGGCCAAGCGAATGCTGCCGGTCAACTGATTGTCGTCGGTGACGCCGAAACCTGGCAGGCGCACTGGTCTTTGCTAGCACGGCTTCGTGGTTCGACTTCGAGCGAACGAGCGGCCAGCCTGGTGTTCGACCGCTGCAGCTTGTCGGACTTTCGGCTACTCAGTCACCGCCGGGAGCTGCCGCCTCCGCTGGCACCCGGACGTGGACGGGTCTGGGTCTTGCACTCCGACGGAGAGGCCACCAGGGCGATGTTGCCGGGCTAGGTCAAAACCTCGGCCAGCGGTGGGTGCGGCACTCTGGCAGCGCCACCTCCCTGGTCGTGGCATACCGACGATTTAGAGGGCGAATGTTGCAAGTTTGTGCTGATTTCGTGACAGAACGATTGCAAGATCAATGTTTTCACCTCTTTTCGGTGTGTCCAGTACGGATATGTGCAACTATCGACCAACTCGCAACGCAGCGAGCGTGACCGTGTGCGTGCTCAGAACGCTAGGAGAACCATAATGAAGTCCAAGCCGTTGCCCGCCGACCCCCTGATCCGTCAGCTGATTGGCCAGGCGCAGAGCACGCTGATGGGCCGTCGCACGCTGCTGGCCGGTGCCGGTGCTGGTGCCACGACGCTAGCGCTCGCCGCGTGCTCGTCTGGAGCGGCGGCCAAACCCACCGCTGCCGCAGACACCTCGGCCACCGACAAGACCATTCGCTGGGACAACTGGGCGCTCTACATCGACGTCGATGACGCGGGCAATTACCCCACCCTGGCCGCCTTCAAGGAACAGACGGGCATTTCGGTCAAGTACACCGAAGCCGTCGACGACAATAACTCCTACTACGGCAAGGTGAAGGATCAGCTCGCCCTCGGCCAGGACATCGGCGCAGATGTCGCGTGCCTGACCGACTGGATGGTCAGTCGCATGATCAGATTCGGCTACACCCAGGAACTCGACCACGCCAACATTCCCAACCTCGTTAATCTGCTGCCATCGCTGCGGAACGTCGACTTCGACCCGGATCGGGCTATGAGTATTCCCTGGCAGGGCGGGTTCGCCGGTCTGGCCTGGAACAAGGAAAAGTATCCACAAGGCCTCAGATCGGTCGAAGACCTCTGGGCTGCCGAATTGAAGGGGCGTGTCGGGGTGCTCTCCGAAATGCGGGACACAATGGGCTTGATCATGCTCGACCACGGCGTCGATATCTCTGGCACGTGGGGCGAAGAGGAATTCACCGCGGCTATCGACGAGTTCAAGAAGCAGGTGTCCGACGGCCAGATCCGCAACATCAAGGGCAACTCCTACAAGGAGGACCTCGCGAACGAAGACACCCTGGCCGCGATCGTCTGGTCTGGCGACATCGTGCAGCTCAACGCCGAAAACGGCGACAAGTGGGGCTTCGTCGTTCCCGAAAAGGGCGGCACTCTCTGGAACGACAACTTCGTGGTGCCGATCGGGTCGCCCGGTAAGAAGAATGTCGAGGAACTCATCAACTACTACTACGACCCGGCCGTCGCTGCCGAGGTCGCCGCGTATGTCAACTACATCACTCCGGTGGCTGGAGCCAAGGAAGCCATGATGGCCATCGACCCGACGCTTGCCGAAGATCCGCTGATCTTTCCCGACGACGCCACCCTCGCCAACGCCTACGTCTTCCGGGGCCTCGACGGCACCGAGGAACAGACCTTCAATAACCAGTTCCAGGCGATCCTGCTGGGTGCAGCCTGATGGCCGTCGGTGCGTTCGCTGATCGTGGCGCTGACCTGAAGCTGGTCAGCATCGAAAAACGTTTCCCCGGGTTCACCGCCATTGAAAATCTCAACCTGACCATTCCGGCCGGGTCGTTCTTCGCGCTGCTCGGCCCCTCTGGCTGCGGCAAGACGACGACGCTGCGGCTGGTCGCCGGACTGGAGGAACCCACGAACGGTCGCATCCTGATCGGGGGAGCGGATGTGACGAATCAGAAATCCTTCCAGCGGCCAGTCAACACGGTATTCCAAAGCTACGCTCTTTTTCCACATATGACCGTGCTGGAAAACGTCGCGTTCGGACTACGGCGACGCAAGATCGGCGATCCGGTCGCCAAGGCGCACGAGGCGTTGCTCCTGGTGGAACTCGATCACCTCGCCCACCGTAAACCGCAGCAACTTTCCGGCGGCCAGCAACAACGCGTTGCACTCGCTCGCGCCATCGTCAACCGGCCGGCGCTGCTGCTGCTTGACGAGCCGCTCGGGGCCCTCGACCTCAAGTTGCGGCGTCAGATGCAGCTCGAGTTGAAAACCATCCAGGAAGAAGTCGGCCTCACCTTTCTGCACGTCACGCACGACCAGGAAGAGGCCATGACCATGGCCGACACGATCGCGGTCATGAATAAGGGCCGCATCGAACAGATGGGGGAGCCACAACAGCTCTACGAGCTACCCAAGACCGCTTTCGTGGCGAACTTTCTCGGCCAGTCCAACCTGTTTACCGGGCCCGTCGTTGGGACCACGAGCACTGCCATAGCGGTGGATGTCTCCGGTGAGAAGATCGTGGTGCCGGTGCGGCGGGCGCACCGGGCTTCGGGCCAGGTCACGATCGGCGTGCGTCCCGAAAAACTTACTCTGCACACCCAAGGGCCGATCCACGACGCCGGTCGCAACGTGATGGGCCCGGGCCGGGTCATCGACGTGTCGTTCAGCGGGGTCAGCACGCAGTATCTCGTGGCGGTGCCCGGAGTCAAGACTCTGGTCGTGTTTGCCCAGAATGTGGCCTTCGGACCGGCCGTGCACGTCGGAGCCCAGGTCTGGCTCAGCTGGAACATCGACCATGGCTTTGGGCTCGACGACGATCCGGCCGAAGCGCCGCGGTACGAGGCCGATCTTGATACCAAGACCATCGCCCGGCAGCGCCGGTCGTCGCTGATCACGGAGCTTGAGGGCGCCTAACGATGGCGTTCGCCGCATTCTCAACTACCACGACGCCGTCGACCGACCCGGTCGCCCGGCGTCGCAGCCCGGTAGCACTGTTCCTGCTCCTGCCGGGCATCCTCTACTTGATGCTGTTCTTTCTCACCCCGCTGGTGTCTCTGCTTCTAACATCGTTCCAGGCGCCGCGGGAGTTCGGCGACATCGGCCAGTACGACTATGCCTTTCGCTGGCAGAACTACGTCGAGGTCGTCACGACCTACTGGCCGCACATCGTGCGGTCGTTCAGCTATGCCCTCGCCGCGACATTCTTTGCATTGTTGATCAGCTACCCGCTGGCCTACTTCATTGGTGTGAAGGCTCGCAGTTGGCCGCTGCTGCAGAGTCTCATGCTCGTGCTCGTGATCGCGCCGTTCTTCATTAGCTTCCTGCTGCGCACCCTGGCCTGGAAGCAGTTGTTCTCCGACGAGTCCTTCGTTGTGCAATCGCTGAAGGCCCTGTCGCTGCTCGGCCCGGAAGCACACGTGACCGGCACCGCATTCTCGGTGATCTTTGGCCTGACCTATAACTTCATTCCGTTCATGACCCTGCCGTTGTACACGACGCTTGAACGGCTCGACGTGCGCTACCTCGAGGCCGGTAATGACCTCTATGCGAGCCCATTCCAGGTCTTTCGCAAGGTCACCATTCCGCTGTCTATGCCCGGCATCGTGGCGGGAACCCTGCTCACCTTCATTCCCGCGGCCGGGGACTACATCAATGCCAGCCGGGACTTTCTCGGTGGTACCGGCACCCAGATGATGGGAAATGTGATCGAGGCAAACTTTCTCGTGCTGCAAAACTATCCCACGGCAGCGGCGCTGTCGATCATTCTCATGACCGTGATCCTGGTGATCGTCAGCATCTACGTCAAACGTTCCGGAACGGAGGAATTGCTGTGAAGCTCTCCCTCGGCAAATGGTTGTTGCCCGTGTACAGCGGGTTGGCGCTGTTGTTTTTGATGATCCCGATCGGCTACACCTTCGTCTACTCCTTCAACGACTCCCTCAAATCGAACATCACCTGGCGGGGCTTCACCTTCGACAAGTGGCTGGGCATCTGCAACGTGCAAAACGGTGCCGTCTGCCAGGCGTTCGGCAACAGTTTGTTCATCGGGGCCGTTGCCACCGTCGTGGCGACCACCCTCGGCACTATGATCGCGATCGCCATCGTGCGCTACCGGTTCAAGTTTCGCTCGCAAACCAGCCTGCTGTTGTTTTTGCCGATGGCCACCCCTGAGGTCGTGCTTGGCGCCGGCTTGGCGGCACAGTTTTTATCAGTCGGTGTGCCGAAGGACATGCTGACGATTATTCTCGCGCACACGATGTTCTGCATCAGCTTTGTGGTGGTCACGGTGAAGGCGCGTGTTTCGAGCCTCGACCCGGCGCTGGAGGAAGCGGGCCGTGACCTGTATGGCTCGGCCTGGCAGGTGTTCGCTCGCATCACCTTCCCACTGCTGCTGCCCGGCATTCTCGCGGCTGCGCTGCTGTCGTTCGCGTTGTCGTTTGACGACTTCATCATCACGAACTTCAACTCCGGCGCGGTAACGACCTTTCCGAAGTACATCTACATCTCGGCGGCGCGCGGCATTCCGGCCGAGGCCAACGTACTTGCTTCGGCCGTGTTCATCCTCGCGCTGGTCGTGGTCGTGACGGTACAAGTTTCCGGTGCAGCGAAAGCGCGGCGGTTGGCGAAGCTGAAATAGCTTCTTCACACGTAGCTGGCGCGAATCTCGCCGACCGGTAAGCCCCCGCCGGTCACGGTGAGGCCGAGCTCGGGCAGTAGCTCAGCGACAGCCGTTCGCGCGATTGCGCCGGCGTCGGCCAGCAGGCTCAGCGCGACCGCCGCGGCGGCGCGCAGGTTACCGTCGAGGATTTTCAACGCCACGGTGGTGCCGTTCTCGGCAGCAGCGACCATGATGCCCTCGGCGCCGCCCTTCATAAACAGGCCGATCCGGTCGATCACGATGCTGTCGGGATGGCCGGGTCCGGCCACGACCCAGCCATTGGCGCGCACCGCTTCGGCCAGAAAACCGGCCTCGCGGTAAATCGCAAACGGTGAGTTCGACTTGCTCGTACTGATGCGGGCGATGCCACGGGCCAGCCCGGTGAGGGAGATCGCGTGCACCGGGGCGCCGCAGCCATCGACGCCCGAGGCGACCGGCCGTTCGCCGGTGAAACGTTCGAGCACGTCGAGAATACGCTTTTGCAACGGATGCGAAGGGTCCAGATACCCTTCCAGCGCCCAACCGTTCTGCTGGCACGCCACGAGCATTGCCGCGTGCTTGCCGGAACACTCCATATAGATTGGCGCCTTACTGGCACCGAGTCGCACGAGGGTGTCGCGGGCGGCGGAATCGATCGGCCAGGCCGCCGGGCAGGCGAGCGCTGTCTCGGGCACTTGCGCCCGGAAGAGGAGCCCGCGAACGAGATCGACGTGGGCGGCGGTGCCGCTGTGGCTGGCGGTGGCGATGGCAGCATCCGCTCCCCGCAGGGCGGCGCCACTCGCCATGACCGCAACGGCTTGGAAGGGTTTCATCGCCGAACGGGGAAAGATCGGACTGGTTACGTCGCCGAGCGCACGCAACACCTCACCGTTGGTACCGAGCACGATTGCCGCACCGGCGTGACGGGATTCGACGAAGCCGCTGCGCTCGACGACGGCGAGCTCGACGGAATCGTCGACCGTGAAAGTTTCAGTCACGGCGTTAGAGTGACGACTCGGTGAGTGCTGCAGCGTGGGCAGCGATGGCATCGTCGATCACCGAGAGGGCGTCGACGATGAGCGCATCGGACAGCGCCAGGCTCGGCAGGAAACGCAGTACGTTGCCGTGGGTGCCGGCCGTCAGCAGCAGAACGCCGTGCTTGCCGGCGTAGGTGGAGATGGCGCTCACCGCGGCAGCGTTCGGCGTTTTCGTGGTGTCGCCGGTGCCGGGCTGCACGAGCTCGATCGCCATCATGGCGCCGTGGCCCCGAATCTCGCCGATGATGTCGTACTTGTTCTTCAGCGCGGTCAGCCCCGTGGTGAGCGCTTTCCCGATGCGCACTGCTTCACCAAGCAGGTTGTTGGCCTCGATCGCATCGAACACGGCAATCGCGGCGGCGCAGGAGACGGGATTGCCACCGAAGGTGCCACCGAGGCCGCCGGGCTGCGAGGCATCCATGATCTCGGCGCGGCCGGTGACAGCCGCGAGCGGGAAACCGCCGGCAATGCCCTTGGCGGTGAGGACAAGGTCGGGGACCCAACCGAAGTGCTCGCTCGCGAAGTACTTGCCCGAGCGGGCCATGCCGCTCTGAATCTCATCGGCGATCATGACGACACCGTTGGCGGTGCACCATTTCTGCAGGGCCGGCAGGTAGCCATCCGCTGGAACCATGAAACCGCCCTCACCCTGGATGGGTTCGACGACGAGGCAGGCCAGATCGGATGCCCCGATCACCTTGTCAAGGTACGTGATGGTGCGGACTGCCGCCTCGGCACCGGTCAGACCATCGTGGTAGGGGTAGGAACTCGGTGCGTGGTAGACGTCGCTGGCGAGCGGGCCGTAGCCGGTGGCGTAGGGCATGGCCTTGTAGTTCATGGCCATGGTCAGCACGGTGCGACCGTGGTAAGCGTGGTCGAGCACGGCGACGGCGCGACGGCCGGTGTACTTGCGGGCGATCTTCACGCCGTTCTCGACGGCTTCGGCGCCGGAGTTGATGAGCACACTCTTCTTCGCAAAATCTCCTGGGGTGTGCTCGGCGAGCAACTCGGCGACGCGCACGTACTCTTCGTACGGTGTGACAGTGAAGAGTGTGTGAATGAAGTCTTGGGACTGTTCGACGGCCGCCGCGACAACGCTGGCCTCGGTGTGGCCGATCGTGGTCACGCCGATTCCGGCGCCCAGGTCGATGAACTGGTTGCCGTCGACGTCGACGACGATCGCGCCATTGGCCTTGGCAATGTAGACGGGGAGCATGGAGCTCACACCGTCGGAGACGACCGCCCGGCGCCGCTCATGCAACGCTGCCGAGATCGGACCGGGGATCGCGGTGCGGATCTTTCGTTCTTGCGTGACCGAGTATGTCGGTGCGGAAACGGTGGCAGAGTCAGTAAGAGTGTCAGTCATGATGGATCCACTTTACCGACCGTGAGTGCGGTGAACCTGAACCGGCTGCAAGAATCTTGTAGAGCCAAGGGAGAAGCATGAACGGAGTGCACGAATATGCGGTGCGCGTGGAGTGGACCGGCAATCGGGGTACCGGAACGAACCACTACAAGGCGTACGGGCGCGACCACCTGATCTCGCCGGCCGGTCGGGCATCCGCCGACAAGGCGACGATCCAGGGCTCGTCCGACCCGACGTTCCACGGAGACAACGATCGGTGGAACCCCGAAGAGCTGCTGCTCGCGGCGCTCAGCCAGTGCCATCTCTTGTCGTATCTGCACGTCGCTGCCCGAAACGGGGTCACGGTGACGGCGTATACGGATGCCCCGGTCGGCACCATGGAACAGCTATCCGGGGGCGGTGGCCACTTCACGACGGTCACGCTGCGCCCGCGCGTGACGATCACCGACCCCGAGCAGGTCGAGTTCGCGCAGTCGTTGCACGCCGAGGCTGCCCGGGAATGCTTTATCGCGGCCTCGGTCAATTTTCCGGTCGGTCACGAGCCGGTGACCACCGCCTGAGTGCTGGTGCGCTGCCGAGCCGTGGGTGTGAGCGCTTTTCGGCGCTAGAACGAGCCGTAACTCGCGGCTCGGGGAGGTCGGCTTTGATTGTGGATGGCGCAGTACTGCGGTTTGCGGAGTAGTGTGGGGTGCGTTGAAGACGCGTGCTAATCGAAGGGATACCGATGGATACCACCCAGTTGCTTAAGGGGGTGCTCGATATGGCCGTTTTGGCCGTGATCGTTGATGACGACGGCTACGGCTATGACATCGTGCGTCGGTTGCGTGCTGCTGGACTGGATGAGGTCGGCGACGCGTCCGTCTACGGCACACTCCGGCGGCTGTACAGTGCGGGGGCGCTGTCGAGTTATGTCGTTCCGTCCGACGGCGGTCCGCACCGTAAGTACTACGGAATGAACGCGAATGGCCGGGCCATGCTCGCCGAACAACGTGCGAACTGGACTCA
The DNA here is from genome assembly GCF_002929825.1 of Cryobacterium sp. Y29. GTDB lineage: Bacteria > Actinomycetota > Actinomycetes > Actinomycetales > Microbacteriaceae > Cryobacterium. Next base: position 161,719 of record NZ_PJJN01000032.1, on the reverse strand, counting down.
CTTCGCCGATACCCTCACCCGGCTGCTCGAACAGCCCCAGCCCGCAGTTCCCCTACTCACGATCGGCGACAACTCATGAGCGACACCACCACCACCCAGCCCATTCGTGACTTCGCCCTGGCCGTGCGGGCTGCTCTGAGCGATTTGCCGGCCGACGATATCGACGACCTCACTGACGGCCTCGAAGCCGACCTGACCGAGCAGGCCGCTGACGTCGATGACGCCGATGCTGATGCCGCTGCGCCAAACTTCGAGCTCGGCGATCCGGTCGCCTACGCCGACGAGCTGCGCGGCGCCGCCGGGTTCTCCGTGCGGGGAACGGCACCCATCGTTCGGGTGCCGCGGCTGCGCCGGCTGCGCACCAGGGTCGAGGGCATTCGGTCGAGCACCGCCCAGCGCATCCGCTCGACTGCGGCAGGTGCGGCGGTGCTCGACTTTCTGCTCGTGCTTCGCCCGCTCTGGTGGGTGCTGCGCGGCTGGGTGGTCTACGCGGTCGCAGAGATCTTTGTGGGCGGCGCGATCAGCACCGTGCCGACCAACCCGGTGCGCGCTCTCGCGCTCGCGGCCTTCGTGGTACTGAGCGTGCAGTGGGGGCGTGGCCGGTGGCTGCCCTGGCGCTGGCTACCACGCTTTCGCACCGTGGTCAGCGTGTGCGCGGTTCTGGCGCTGCCGTTGATGCTGAATCTCACGGCGCATCAAGCGGCGAACGCACAGGCCAGCGCGTATTCGGATGACATCTCGTACAGCACGACGGGACTCATGCAGAACGGCGAGCAAGTGACCAACGTGTTCGCCTACGACGCCGACGGCCAGCCGCTCACCGACGTGCAGTTGTTCGACCAGGACGGGCGCGCGCTTAGCGTGGTCTTCGACCCGGCCCGTACGAACAATCTTCCCCAGTTTGATGTGGCCGGCGGGCATGACTTGGTCGTGCCGAGTCTGTTGGTACCGGGGGGCAGCGGCTGGAACGTGTTCCCGCTGCGCTTGGTGAAGTCAGCGGACATCGACTACACCTACGACTACGTCGGGCAGGCCGACCAAACGGATGCCGCGCCCGCGCCGTTCCCGTTCGCCCAGGTGCGGCCGCTCGTCGAGGCGCCGGCGCCGGGGGAGCTGTCGCCCACACCGTCATCGTCGCCTGCGCCCACGCTTTTGCCGGAACCCACAGCATCCGCTGCACCGGTGGCCGGGCAATGACGCGCCTGACGGTCGTGCCGACCGTAATCAGCCCGTCTGCACTCGACCTGCCGCCGACCCAGTCCGTCGACATCACTGACTGGGTCGCGGTGGGCCAGACTGCAGACTAGGCCGGGTAGGCGGCCACCAGGGCGGTCAGTGCTTCTTCGAGCACGGTCGCAGCGTCGTCGATCAGCTCGTCGGAGATCACAACACTCGGCATGATGCGCAGCACGGAATCCCAACTGCCGGCATCCAGCGCGATGACCCCGTTCGTCGTGGCGTGCTTGATCACCGCAGTGAGCGCCTCGGGGTAGGGCTTTCTGGTGCCGGGGTGCACGAGCTCGACACCGAACATGGCGCCCTTGCCGCGAACCTCGCCGACGATGGAGAACTTCTGCGCCCAGTCACCGATCCGTGCCCAGAGTGCGGCCTCGACCCGCTTCGCCTCGCCCAGCAGGTTGTCCCGCTCGATCAGGTTGAACACCGCGAGGGCGGCTGCGGTTGAGACCGGGTTGCCGCCGAAGGTGCCGCCGATGCCGCCAGGCTGCACGGAATCCATGATGTCGGCGCGGCCGGTGACGGCGGCGAGGGGAAAGCCACCGGCGATTCCCTTGGCCGTGGTGACAAGGTCGGGCACGACGTCGTGGTGCTCGATCGAATACCAGACGCCGGTGCGGGCGATGCCAGCCTGAATCTCATCGGCGACGAAGACGATGCCGTTCTCGGTGCAGAATTCGCGAATGCGCTTGAAATAGCCGGGCGCCGGAATGATGATGCCGCCGTCGCCCTGGATCGGCTCGACGAAGAACGCCGCGATCTCGGTCGCTCCGATGTGGGTCGTGATGTAGTCGATGGTCTTCTCGGCCGCTTCGAGCCCGCTGAGCCCGTCGCGGAACGGGTAGCTGGTGGGCACACTGTAAATCTCACCGGGGAACGGACCCATGCCGGCACGTTCCGGCCAGGGGCGATAGGTCATTGTCATGGTCAGGTTGGTGCGTCCGTGGAAAGCGTGGTCGAGGGCCACGATGGCTCGGCGGCCGGTGAACTTGCGGGCAATCTTGACCGCGTTCTCAACGGCCTCAGCGCCGGTGTTGACCAGAATTGAGTGCTTCTCAAAGTCGCCGGGGGTGATCTCGGCGAGCTTCTCGGCCACCGCCACATAGTTTTCGTAGGGAGTTACCGTGAATAGGGTGTGGGTCAGCTTCGCTGCCTGCGCGGATGCTGCCGCCGCGACATCCGGATGCGCGTGACCGATAGTGGTCACCCCGATACCACTGCCGAGGTCGATGATCTGGTTGCCGTCGACGTCGACCAGGATCGCTCCTGCGCCGTGATCCATGTAGATGTTGGCGAGCGTTCCGGCGCCGCGGGCGACCGACTTCTCCCGCCTGGCCTGAAGTTCGACCGACTTGGGCCCGGGAAGAGCCGTGACGAGTTTGCGTTGCTGGGGCACCGAATACATAGCAGTCATTGGTCCAGCCTATGACTGTCGGCGCTTGTGGCCGACCGTCTGAGCTTTACGGTTACAGGCGTTCGCGCGGAAAGACGCGGCGAGCGAGGCGATTCAGCGTGCCGACCGGTGGCGATTCGTTGTAGGCATGAGCCAATTCCTGGCCGGACAGGCCGTGAATGGCCGCCATGATCTCATCCGTTGCCTGGCGGCGGGCCTTCCCCGATGTGGCCTGGCCGTGATGGCTGAGGTCGAGCGGCTTGCCGAAAGCGACCGTGACCTTGCGGATGCGCGGCAGGGTGGTTCCCACCGGCTGAATCTCTTGCGTGCCGATCAGTCCAACCGGAACCACAACAGCGCCCGTGGTGAGGGCCAGCCAGGCAACGCCGGTGCGTCCCTTATAGAGGCGGCCGTCGAGTGAACGGGTGCCCTCCGGGTAGATCGCGAAGGCGCCTTCGGCGTCGAGCACCGCGCGGCCCTCATCGAGAGCAACCTGCGCTGCCTGACCGGCGCCGCGTTCCACGCCAATGGCCCCGATCGCGGTGAAGAAGGTTCGGGAGACCCAGCCCCGAAAACCGGTTCCGGTGAAGTAGGTCGATTTGGCTAGAAATTGCACCCGTCGGGTAGCGACCAGCGGTATGACGATGCTGTCGATGAAGGAGAGATGATTACTGGCCAGAATGACGCGTCCGGTAGCAGGGATGTTCTCGCGGCCCAAGATTCGTGGGCGAAACACGACGCGGGCGACGGGGGCCATGATGCCGTAGCCGAGAAAATAGACAAAACCCGGACGTTTCACGCGTTCGGGTTCGTCGGGCTGGTCGGCAGCCGGGTCTGGCGTGACGGCTGCGGGAGTGCTGTCGCTCGTGTCGGTTGCATCAGTCTTATCGGGTTCTGCTTTGGCACCAGTCACCCGTTGACACTACCTCTCCGGCGGCGTGCATCTAGCATGGAGGGGTGCAGAGAGTAATTATCCTCGGGTCCACGGGCTCGATCGGAACCCAGGCCCTCGACGTCATCCGTTCCCACCCTGACCGATTCGAGGTGGTTGGCCTCGCGGCCGGCAGCAACCGCGACCTGCTCGCGGTGCAAGCCCTCGACTTCCAAGTCGAGCACACCGCCCTGGGAGCGGATGCTGCCGAGCAGCTTGTGCGAGACATCGACGCCGACGTCGTGCTGAACGGCATCACCGGTTCGGTTGGTCTCGGACCGACGCTCGCCGCATTGAAGGCTGGTCGCATCCTGGCCCTGGCCAATAAGGAGTCGCTCATTGTCGGCGGTGATCTGGTGAAGTCGCTGGCGGCACCCGGGCAGATTGTGCCGGTCGATTCCGAGCACTCCGCCATTGCGCAGGCGTTGCTCGCCGGAACCCCGCAGGAGGTACGTCGACTCGTGCTGACGGCATCCGGTGGGCCGTTTCGAGGTTGCACCCGGGAGCAGCTTGCCCGGGTCACTCCCGCGCAGGCCCTCGCCCACCCGACCTGGAACATGGGCCTCGTGGTGACCACTAACTCCGCCACCCTCGTGAATAAGGGCCTGGAGATCATCGAGGCGCACCTGCTGTTCGACGTGGAATATGACCGCATCGACGCTGTCGTCCACCCGCAATCAGTGGTGCATTCGATGGTCGAATTCGTCGATGGGTCGACGATCGCGCAGGCAAGCCCCCCGGACATGCGGCTGCCGATCTCGCTCGGGCTGGACTGGCCGAACCGGGTGGCCGCGGTTGGCACTCCGATCGACTGGACCGTGCCGCACAGCTGGACTTTTGAACCCCTCGACAACGCCGCCTTTCCAGCGGTCGAACTGGCCAAAAAGGTCGGCCGCATGGGTGGCACCTATCCTGCGGTATTCAACGCGGCCAACGAGCAGGCCGTTGCTGCTTTTCACGCTGGCCGCATCGGCTTCTTGGATATCGTCGACACGGTGCTGCGCGTGGTCGAATCCCACGAACAGGCACCAGAGCTTACCCGGGAGTCGCTGGCTGAGGCCGAACGGTGGGCGCGTGACGCCGCCGACAAGCTGATAGCCAAGCGCTGACGGACTACTGCGCTAGTTGCACTCGCCGGCCTCGACCTTGTCCCTATCGTCGAGGCAGTCCTCTAGGGCTTTTTTGGCCTCTTCCGCGGCGTCTTTGGCGTCTTCCCGAGCGTTTTCTGCGTCTTTCCTATCCTGTTCGGCGCGGTTCTTGGCCTCTTCGTCGTTCTGTCGTGCGGCCGCCGCTGCGGCCTCCGCAGCGGCCCGAGCTGCGGCCTCCGCGGCCACCACGGCGGCATCGATCTCAGCGGTCAAATCACCTCGTACCAGATTGATCGCGGATTGTATCGATGCCGATCGTTCTGAGCTGACCTGACCAGAAGCGGCCGCCGTGCGCAGATTATCTTGCATGGCGGTGAGCAACGACTGGGCGTTGGCGAAGTCTCCGGCGGCGGAGGCCTCACTGATCGCCAGAATCTCGCCTTGCAGCTGCTTGGCCGTGGCAGCCGGCAGGTCGATAGGGGGCGCCGTGCAACCGGTCAGCGGCAGGAGGAGCAGGGCGGCGACGGACAGGGTCAGTCGATAGCGTCGATAGCGTCGATTCACGGGTTCACGCTTTCCTGAAGAATCTGAAGGTGGGTGCCAAGCGTGCCGTCCACGGCCGGATAGCTCGGTGGTACCGCAACTGGTGCTTCGGCCGGGTTGAGCAGGAGCAGGGCGGCGACGGCGATGGCGATCAGGGTGAGCCCACTCGTGACCATGAGCAGTACCTGGCGGCGCACGGGGCGGCGCGGCTTGGCGGGGATGCTGGACGCGGGGATGCTGGATGCGGGGATGCTGGATGCGGGGATGCTAGATGCGGGGATGCTGGACGCAGGGATGCTGGCGGGAGCATCCGTCTTCAGAATCTCGGTCTCAGCGTCAGCGTCAGCCGGCAGCAACAACGTGGGGTCGGGCACGGCGGCCGGCAGCAGCAGGGTGGCAGTGGGCGCCGCCGCAGGCAACAGTGCGGTGGACGCATCGGCATTGCTGCTGCCGGTGGCTAGCGCACGCAACAACCCGGCGGCATCGGCGGCAGTGGGCCGGTCGGCGAAATCGCGGGCGGTCATGGCACGGAGGACTTCGGTCCACTGGCGGCCGAGCTGGCTAGGAATCTCCGGCTGACGCTGCAGACGAGCCATCGCCGATTCCACGGCGGTCCCGGGGTAGGCGCGCACTCCCGTGAGGCATTCCAGCAGCACCAGGCCGAGCGAATAGACATCCGTTGGCGCAGCGATAACTCCACCGAGCGCCTGCTCGGGACTGAGGTAGCTGGCGGTACCGAGCAACGACCCGGTCGCCGTCAGGCGGGTCTCATCGAGGAGCCGGGCAATGCCGAAATCGGCCAGCTTGGCGTGCATGCCGCGCCCGGGAAAACCCGACGGCGCCAGTAAGACGTTGGCCGGCTTGACGTCGCGATGAATGATGCCCTGCTCGTGCACGTAGTGCAGCGCTTCGGCAAGGTCAGCGCCCATTATGGCCACATCGAGGCTCGGCAGCGGGCCGCTCTCGATGCGGGTGCGCAGGTCGGGGCCGTCGACGAGTTCCATCACGATATAGGCGCGTGGGGCGCCGTCGACGATCGCAGTGCCGGCGTCGAACAGGGTGACCAGAGCGAAATGATTCAGGCTTGCCAGCAGGGCGATTTCGCCGCTCTGGCGTTCGGGGTCGGAGGCGCCTCCATCGGCTCGAAACAACTTGACGGCTACGGTGCGTCCGAGCGCGGTATCGTTCGCTCGGTAAACGGATGCCATCCCGCCTGCGCCGATCAGGCTCTCGATCGAAAAGCGGTCGGCCAACAGACTGCCGACCGGGCCAAGTGTGGCCGGAACGGGCAGCTTCTGCGTGGGAACAGGTTCGTAAGACACGGTACCTCCTGATGCTTCTGCGCGCTAGCAAAGCACATGCACCCCCGGAATGGCTGGACGATATTCACAGCCAGCCGCTTTGCAGCTTGATGCAGATACTCTACAACAGTGGAAACCGTACTGCTATTTATACTGGGCGTCGCGATCGTCGTCGTCGGACTAGCCGTGTCCATCGGCCTGCATGAAATCGGCCACCTCGTGCCCGCGAAGCTCTTCGGCGTCAAGGTCACCCAATACATGATCGGCTTCGGACCCACGATTTGGTCGCGCACCAAGGGCGAGACGGAATACGGCGTTAAAGCGCTGCCTCTGGGCGGCTATATCGCCATGATCGGCATGTTCCCGCCTTCCAAGAAGGGTGGAGCCCCCCGAAGCACCACCACCGGCTTCTTCGACCAGATGGTGCAGGAGGGCGCACCGGAGAAGAAAACCAGCGCCCTGTCCACCCTGGTCGACGACGCACGTCAGGCCAGCGCGGAGACCATCGGCGAGGGTGAAGATCACCGCGCGTTCTACCAACTGCCGGTCTACAAACGCGTGATCATCATGCTCGGCGGGCCGACCATGAACCTGCTCATCGCGATCGTGATGTTCGCAATTTTGCTCATGGGATTCGGCAGCGCGCAGGTCAGCACCACCGTTGGCAGCGTGAGTGAGTGTGTGCTGCCCGCATCGAACGACCGACAGACCTGTGCGGCCACCGATGAAGCATCGCCCGGTGCCGCTGCCGGTCTACTGCCCGGTGACCGACTGGTCAGTATCGGCGGCACCGCCATCGCGAGCTGGGAGCAGTCGACCGAGATCATCCGCTCGGCATCCGGTCGCACCCTCGCCGTCGTCGTCGAACGGGCCGGTGCCGACGTCGATCTCTCGCTCACCCCCAAACTCACCGAACGATACGTTTATACCGCCGATAACAAAGTCAAAACGGATGCTTCCGGCGCTGCGATTACCGAGGAGGTCGGCTTCGTCGGAATCGGAGCGGCCAGCGAACTCGTACCGCAGCCGGCGACCGCCGTGCTACCTGCAGTCGGCGACAACATCGCCGGAGTCGCGCACGTGATCCTCAACCTGCCCAACCGTCTCGTGGCCGTGGCCAATGCTGCGTTCGGCCCGGGGGAGCGCGACCTGAACGGACCGATCAGCGTCGTCGGTGTCGGCCGGGTGGCCGGCGAACTCGCAAGCATGGACACGATCCCGGTCGCGACCAAAGTTGCCAGCATGCTGGGCTTGCTCGGATCGCTCAATATCGCCCTGTTCGTCTTCAACCTGGTGCCGCTGCTGCCGCTCGACGGCGGCCACGTTGCCGGGGCGCTGTGGGAAGGCATCCGTCGATTCTTCGCGAAACTGTTCAAGCGGCCCGACCCGGGGCCGGTCGACATGGCCAAGCTCATGCCCCTTACGCTGGCGGTCGTTGTTCTGCTCGGCGGCATGAGCCTGTTGCTTATCTACGCCGACATCGTCAAGCCGATCAACTTCTTCGGGTAGCAGAGCGCTACCGCGACAGTAGCAGCGCTTCGCCCTGGCCGCCGCCGCCGCACAGGGCCACGGCGGCCTTGCCGGTGCCGCGACGCGCCAGCTCGAGCGCGGCATGCAGGGCAATGCGCCCGCCGCTCGACCCGATGGGATGACCGATCGCGATGCCACCGCCGTGAATGTTCACCTCGTCGGCGCTCACCCCGAGCACCTTCGACGACTGCGCCACGACCGAGGCGAAGGCCTCGTTGATCTCGATTACGTCGAGGTCCGCCACGGTCCAGCCCTGGCGAGAGAGTGCATGCGTGATCGCGTTGGCCGGTTGGGAGTGCAGGGAGTTGTCGGGGCCAGCGACCTGGCCGTTGGCCTCAATCACGGCCAGCCAGGGCAGGCCGTGCTTCTCGGCCCAGGCGCGGCTGGTCACGACGATCGCGCTCGCGCCGTCGCTCAATGGTGCAGCGTTGCCGGCGGTGATGCTTCCCGCCGGGTCGAATGCCGGGCGCAATCGGCCGAGCGTCTCGGTTGTGCTCTCGGCACGCACTCCCTCGTCGGTGCTGATCACGAGCGGCTCGCCCTTACGCTGCGGCACGCTGATGGGCGTGATCTCGTCGTGAAAAACGTCATGGGCTGCGGCCGCGGCGGCCCGCTGGTGCGAGGCGGCGGCGATTTCGTCCTGCTCGAGCCGGGTCTGGCCAAGTTCAACGTTGGCGCGCTCGGTCGAGAGTCCCATCGAGAGGCCGTCGAATGCGTCGGTGAGCCCGTCGTGGGCGGCGTGATCGAGGGCCGATACGGTTCCGTAGGCCCAGCCTTGACGTGCGCCGGGCAGCAGGTGGGGAGCGCGCGACATGGATTCCTGGCCACCGGCCACGACGACTTCCGCTTCGCCGAGCCGCACCAGCCGGGCGGCGTCGATCACGGCGGCCAAGCCGGACAGGCAGACCTTGTTGAGCGTCATGGCCGGCACGTTCCAGGGGATGCCGGCAGCCACGCTGGACTGCCGAGCCGGGTTCTGCCCGCAGCCGGCTTGAAGTACCTGCCCCATGAGCACGAAGTCGACCTGCTCCGGAGCTACTCCGGCCCGGGCGAGGGCCCCTTGGATGGCGGCGGCGCCGAGGTCAACGGCGGTGAGAGACGAGAGTTGTCCGTTCACGCGACCCTGCGGGGTGCGGGATCCGGCCAGGATTACGACGTCGGTTTCGGTCATCGGGACTCCTTTGTCAATGAGATGCTACATACCACCTTCCCAGCATATTGGGGTGCGCCGCAGATATCTTCAGAAAACTCTGGACTGCGCCATCGCAAAACCTTGGATTGCTGGAATTGGCCAACCCGCACGGCGGCAGTGCACGCAGTGTACGACGTGTGGACACGACGAGTCACGAGTGCCGGCCGTTCCCAGCCCCGGTGTCGGCGGAGACCTGTTCTCTGGCCAGTGGCGTGCACGGCAGCAGGGCGAGGATGAGGGGGCGGCATTCAGCTTGGCGCACACTGCGACAACTAAGCTGGGTCCGTGGCTGCAATCAACTTGGGGATGCCCAAAGTACCTGAGGTACTCGCTCCCAGACGTAAATCCCGTCAGATCAAGGTCGGAAAGGTCCTGGTCGGTGGCAATGCTCAAGTGAGCGTGCAATCGATGACGACGACTCCGACGACGAACATCAATGCAACGCTCCAGCAGATCGCCGAACTCACGGCAACCGGCTGCGATATCGTGCGCGTGGCGGTACCGACCCGCGACGACGCCGAGGCGCTGCCGATCATCGCGAAGAAGAGCCAGATTCCGGTGATCGCGGATATCCACTTTCAGCCAAACTATGTCTTCGCCGCAATCGACGCTGGCTGCGCTGCCGTGCGGGTCAACCCCGGCAACATCCGCAAGTTCGATGACCAGGTCGGCAAGATCGCTGCTGCCGCGAAGGCGGCGGGCGTGAGCCTGCGCATCGGCGTCAACGCCGGATCGCTCGAGCCGAGCCTCATGCAAAAATACGGTAAGGCTACCCCTGAGGCGCTCGTCGAGAGCGCCGTCTGGGAGGCGAGCCTCTTCGAGGAACACGACTTTCACGACTTCAAAATCTCGGTCAAGCACAACGACCCGGTGATCATGGTCAAGGCCTACCGTTTGCTCGCTGAACGTGGCGACTGGCCCTTGCACCTCGGCGTCACCGAGGCTGGCCCGAGCTTCCAGGGCACGATCAAGAGCGCAACAGCATTCGGCATCTTGCTCGGCGAGGGCATTGGCGACACCATCCGCGTGTCCCTGAGCGCCCCGCCGGTCGAGGAGATCAAGGTGGGCCTGCAGATTCTGCAATCGCTCAACCTGCGCGAACGCAAGCTGGAGATCGTCTCCTGCCCGAGCTGCGGCCGGGCGCAGGTGGATGTTTACAAGCTCGCCAACGATGTCACCGACGGACTCGAGGGCATGACCGTGCCGCTGCGTGTCGCGGTCATGGGTTGCGTCGTCAACGGACCGGGGGAGGCACGTGAGGCCGACCTCGGCGTGGCAAGCGGTAACGGCAAGGGGCAGATCTTTGTGCGCGGCGAGGTCATCAAGACCGTGCCCGAATCCGAGATCGTGGCCACGCTCATCGAAGAGGCCAACCGTCTCGCCGCGGAGATGCCTGCCGCCGACCTCGGCAGCCCCACGGTGTCTGTCGGCGCGAAGTAGCAGGTCCAATCTCGAGGCGAGCGGATTCGTCAGTAACGTCACAAAGACGCTGTTGCGCGGAGGAGAGCGAACGTACGCAGCGAACGTACGGAGCGGATGGCGACGCCCGCGTAAGGTAGACGGGTGCCTACACGTCTCTCCAACTACTTCCTCCGTACTCTCCGCGAAGACCCATCCGACGCCGAGGTGACCAGCCACCGCCTGCTCGTGCGGGCCGGCTACATCCGTCGACAGGCTCCGGGTATTTTTGCCTGGCTGCCGCTCGGACTGCGGGTGAAAGCCAAAGTGGAGCGCATCATCCGTGAGGAGATGACCGCCGCTGGTGCGCACGAGGTACACTTTCCGGCCCTGCTTCCGCGCGAACCCTACGAGGTGACCGGCCGCTGGGACGAATACGGCGAGGGGATTTTTCGCCTGAAAGACCGCAAGGGCTCCGACATGCTGCTGGCGCCGACCCACGAAGAGGTCTTCGCGCTGCTGGTGAAAGACCTGTACGGCAGCTACAAAGACCTGCCGCTGGCGATTTACCAGATTCAGGATAAGTACCGCGATGAGGCACGCTCGCGGGGCGGATTGCTGCGCGGCCGCGAGTTCACCATGAAAGACGCGTACTCCTTCGACTACACCGACGCCGGCCTCGACGTCAGCTACCAGCTGCAGCGCGATGCCTATGAGCGCATCTTCACCCGTTTCGGCCTCGATTACGAGATCGTGCAAGCGGATGCCGGCGCGATGGGTGGCTCCAAGAGCGAAGAGTTCCTGCACCCCACCCTCGTCGGCGAAGACACCTTCGTGCGCAGTGCCGGCGGTTACGCGGCCAACATCGAGGCGTTCCGTACCCTCGTGCCGGCCGACAAGGATTTCACCGCGCTGCCCGCCGCGCAGGTCTTCGACACCCCCAACACCCCGACTATCCAGACACTGGTCGACAAGGCCAACGCCGAACACCCCCGCCTCGATGGCCGGGAGTGGACGGCAAGCGACACGCTCAAGAACGTCGTGCTCGCGCTCACCAGCCTGGACGGCACGCGTGAACTCATCGCGATCGGCGTTCCCGGCGACCGCGAGGTCGACCTCAAACGCGTCGAGGTGGCGTTCGCGCCGGCCGAGGTTGAGGCCGCCAACGAGGGCGACTTCGCTAAGAACCCCGGTCTGGTCAAGGGTTACATCGGCCCATGGGGTGCTGCGCAGGGCGCCGTACTCGGCACAGCGTCGACCACCGGCATCCGTTTTCTGGTCGACCCGCGCGTGGTCTCTGGCACTGAGTGGATCACCGGCGCCAACGAAGCGGGCCGCCACGTGTTCGGTCTCGTCGCCGGCCGCGACTTCGCCATCGACGATGTGGTCGAAGCCTCCGATGTGCGCGCCGGCGACCTTGCGCCCGACGGCTCCGGCCCGGTCGAACTCATTCGCGGTATGGAAATCGGGCACGTGTTCCAGCTCGGCCGCAAGTACGCCGAGGTACTCGGCCTCAAGGTTCTCGACGAAAACGGCAAGCTGGTCACGGTTACGATGGGTTCATACGGCATCGGCGTCACCCGCATCCTCGCGGTCATCGCCGAACTCAACAACGACACAAAGGGCCTGATCTGGCCCGAATCGGTCACCCCGTTCGACGTACACGTGATCGCCACCGGCCGGGACGAGATCGTCTTCGACACCGCGGAGGCCGTCGTCGCCGCGATCGAGGCCACCGGCCGCGACGTGCTCTACGACGACCGCCGCAAGGTCTCACCCGGCGTCAAGTTCGGTGACGCCGAACTCATCGGCGTGCCGTGGATCGTCATCGTCGGCCGAGGCGCAGCTGACGGCATCGTCGAGCTGTGGAACCGCCGTACCGGCGACCGCGAGCAGGTCGACGTCACCGACGTCGCAACGCACTTCGCCCAGCACTTCGCCTGATCGACCGCATCGCGAGCGGATGCTGCCGGCTGGCTGAGCCGGCAGCATCCGCTCTGCAGCGAACCCGCCCCACCGACCGGGCGCGGGGGGAGTGGGTGACGGGACGCCGCAGATTCGGGTACCGTTGACTTCAGCCCGCTGCGCGGTTTCGCGGCGGCAAGATCTGAATAGAGGAGGCCGGCCATGGACATCGACCTCAGTGTTTTGCGGCTACTGGAGCGCGAAAAAGAGATTCCCTTTGAGGAACTCGTGCACATCATTGAACAGGCGATTCTGATTGCCTATGGCAAGCACATCCAGCAAGATGTGACGAAGCTTGAAGCTTCGAAAATTGCCGATGCCAAGCATGACATCCAGGTAGCTCCCGAAGCGCGCGTCGTTCTCGACCGCAAGACCGGGCACGTCGACATCTACGTTCCCGAGCACGATGACGAGGGCAACGTCGTCGGCGAAGCCGTCGACAACCCGACCGACTTCGGGCGTATCGCAGCCTTCGCCGCCAAGCAGGTCATCAACCAGCGTCTGCGCGACCTGGCCGACGATGCTGTGCTCGGTGAATTCAAGGGTCGCGAGGGTGACATCATCGCCGGAATCATTCAGCAGGGACCGAACCCCCGAATGATCCACGTCGATCTCGGCACGATCGAAGCGATCATGCCCCCCGAGGAGCAGGTTCCTACCGAGAGCTACGTGCACGGCGCGCGCATTCGCGTGTTCGTCACGGCCGTCGGTCGCGGACTCAAAGGCCCGCAGATCACCGTGTCGCGCACCCATCCCTCGCTCGTGCGCAAGCTGTTCGCTCTCGAGGTGCCCGAGATCGCGAGCGGAGTCGTCGAGATCGTCTCGCTCGCTCGTGAAGCCGGACACCGCACCAAGATCGCCGTGCGCGCCACGGAGCCCGGCGTCAACGCCAAGGGTGCCTGCATCGGTGAGCTCGGCCAGCGCGTACGCGCCGTGACCGTTGAGCTCAACAACGAGAAGATCGACATCGTCGACTTCTCGCCCGACCTCGCGACCTTCGTCGCGAGCGCCCTGTCGCCGGCCAAGGTCACCAGCGCCTACGTGATCGACGAGTCGATCAAGGCTGTGCGTGCCCTCGTGCCCGACTACCAGCTGTCCCTTGCGATCGGCAAGGAGGGTCAGAATGCCCGTCTCGCGGCCAAGCTGACCGGTGCGAAAATCGACATCCAGCCGGACAGCATTCTGGAGGATGCCGAATAGGGGGTACGATGGAACCCGTTAGAACGTGTATTGGCTGCCGTTCGCGCGCCCCTCGATCCTCACTTTTGCGGATCGTTGCTGGGAAATCAGAAATTGTGGTGGATGAAACCGCCACAATCCCCGGTAGAGGTGCGTGGCTGCATGCCCGCCACTCGTGCTTTCAGGATGCCGTAAGGCGACACGCTTTCGGGCGTGCCTTTCGTGTGACCAGGTCACTGGACGCGAAACAACTAGAGAACAGGCTGAATTGGCTTATGGATAACTAATGAGCGGCTCGAAATGAGACCCGTCCGTTACTAACGGCCTGCCCCTTTCCGGGTGCAGGCCCGGAACAGGAGAATTGTGGCTGCGAAACCACGCGTACACGAGATCGCTACCGAGCTCGGAGTCGACAGCAAGGTAGCCCTTGCTAAATTGAAAGAAATGGGCGAGTTCGTCAAGGGACCGTCTTCCAGTGTTGAACCGCCGGTAGCGCGTCGCCTTCGCGCCGCTCTCGAGTCGGAAAGTGCCGCTGCTAAGGCTGCAACACCCGTGCAGGCGACTGGTGCTGTCGCCGGTGCTACCACTACGGCAACGCCTGCTCGCCCGAGCCACGGCGCCAAGCCGGGTGCTCGTCCCGGCCCCAAGCCCGTTGCTGAACCGGTAGCCCCGGTCGTTGTCGAGTCTGTCCCGGCAGCGGATGCCGCGCCCCTTCCGGTCGCGCCGCTGACCGTGGCCGAGCGCCAGGCGCAGGCCGCCCAGAAAGCTGAAGCTGCCCAGAAAGTCGCCGCTGCCGACCAGGCCGCCGCGGCTGACGCCGCTGACAAGCCCGGCACCGAGACCCCCAAAGCGAAAACTCCGGAAGGATCGGCTACGCCGGTCAAGCCCGGTATGCCTCGTCCCGGAGCAGCACGTCCGGGTAACAACCCGTTCGCCAGCAACCAGGGCATGGGCCAGCGTCCGACCCAGCCGCCGCGTCCGGGTAACAACCCGTTCGCGAGTGCGCAAGGCATGGGCCAGCGTCCCGCGACACCTACCCCAAGCAACATTCCGCGCCCGCCGGCACCTCGTCCCGGCGCTCCGCGCCCCGGCGGACCCGGTCAGGCCGCTCGACCGACCGGGTTCGGCCAGCGGCCAGGCGCTTTCCAGCGTCCTGGTGGCGCCCCGGGCGGAGCCGGCGCAGCACGCCCCGGATTCACTCGTCCCGGCGCTCCTGCCGGAGCCCCCGGCTTCGGCCCGCCTCGCCCTGCCGGTGGTGGCGGTGGAGCCGGTCGCGGTCGCGGCCCCGGCGGTGGCACTGCTGGTGCCTTCGGACGCGGTGGCGGCAAGAACAAGGCGCGCAAGTCCAAGCGCACGAAGAGAGCAGAGTTCGAGCTGCGCGAGGCCCCGTCGCTGGGTGGAGTATCCGTACCCCGCGGCGACGGTGGAACCGTTGTTCGTCTCCGTCGCGGAGCGTCCATCACGGACTTCGCCGACAAGATTGACGCGAGTCCTGGAAACCTCGTTACCGTACTGTTCCACCTCGGTGAAATGGCTACGGCTACAGAGTCCCTTGACGAGGCGACGTTCGATGTGCTCGGCAGTGAGCTTGGCTACAAGATTCAGATGGTCTCTCCCGATGACGAAGACCGTGAGCTGCTGCTCGCGTTCGACATCGACATCGACCAGGAACTCGAAGACGAAACCGACGAAGACCTCGAGATTCGTCCTCCCGTCGTCACCGTCATGGGTCACGTCGACCACGGTAAGACCGCGCTCCTGGACGCGATCCGTAACGCCAAGGTCGCTGAGGGTGAAGCTGGTGGAATCACGCAGCACATCGGTGCGTACCAGATCATCACCGAGCACGAGGGTATCGACCGTGCGCTGACCTTCATTGACACACCGGGCCACGAGGCGTTCACCGCCATGCGTGCCCGTGGCGCGCAGGTCACCGACATCGCCATTCTCGTAGTCGCTGCCGATGACGGCATCATGCCCCAGACCATTGAGGCGCTCAACCACGCCCAGGCCGCCAACGTTCCGATCGTGGTCGCTGTGAACAAGATCGACAAGCCCGGCGCGAACCCGCAGAAGGTGCGTCAGCAGCTCACCGAATTCGGCCTCGTCGCGGAAGAGTACGGCGGAGACGTCATGTTCGTCGACGTGTCGGCCAAGAACAAGACCGGTATCCAGGAAATTCTTGACGCCGTGCTCCTGGTCGCCGATGCCGGACTCGACATGCGCTCCAACCCGAACAAGGATGCCCGTGGTGTCGCCATCGAGGCTCGCCTCGACAAGGGCCGCGGCGCGGTGGCAACCGTGCTCATCCAGTCCGGAACGCTCCACGTTGGAGACTCCATCGTCGCCGGAACGGCCTACGGCCGCGTTCGTGCGATGGCCGACGAAAACGGTGTCGCCGTTCTCGCCGCCACTCCGTCCCGCGCGGTCCAGGTGCAGGGTCTCTCGAGCGTCCCGCGCGCCGGTGACACCTTCCTCGTCATCGAGGAAGACCGCACCGCCCGTCAGATCGCTGAGAAGCGTGAAGCCGCCGAGCGCAACGCCCTGCTGGCCAAGGCCCGCAAGCGCATCAGCCTCGAAGACTTCACCCGTGCCCTCGAAGAGGGCAAGGTCGAGTCGCTCAACCTCATCATCAAGGGTGACGTTTCCGGTGCCGTTGAAGCCCTGGAAGAGTCGCTGCTCAAGATCGAGGTCGACGATTCGGTTCAGCTGCGCATCATCCACCGCGGTGTCGGTGCGGTCACGGAGAGCGACGTCAACCTCGCCACCGTCGACAACGCCATCATCATCGGGTTCAACGTTCGCCCCGACACGAAGGCCCGCGAGCGTGCCGCTCGCGAAGGCGTCGACGTGCGGTTCTACTCCGTCATCTACTCCGCCCTCGAGGACATCGAGAATTCCCTCAAGGGAATGCTCAAGCCCGAGTACGAAGAGATCCAGAGTGGTGTCGCCGAAATTCGCGAGGTCTTCAGCTCGTCGAAGTTCGGAAACGTCGCCGGTGTCATCGTGCGCTCCGGTACCATCACCCGAAATGCCAAGGCTCGCGTTATTCGCGAGGGCATCGTGGTGGGGGACAACCTGGGCATCGAGTCGCTGCGTCGCTTCAAGGACGATGTCACCGAGGTCCGCACGGACTTCGAGTGTGGTATCGGACTGGGCAAGTTCAACGACATCCGAATTGGCGATGAGATCGAGACCATCGAAATGAAGGAGAAGCCGCGCGTCTAGCGTTGGTTTTGGGGGTCGGACTTGGTTTTTGCGAGTTCGACCCCTTTTGGGGTCGAGTCTTCATGATTTCCTACTCAACGGAAAGAGCGAGGCCCGTACCCCGATTCCCATTTAGTGGGAAATTCCGCTCGGTCACTCAATTGGTAGGCGGATGTCCGTCATCCTGTGGCGGAGAAAAAAGTTTAGGAAGACCGGGCGCATCGGCGCCCGCTAATAAGGAGTGAATCATGGCAGATCCGGAACGCGCCAGAAAGATGGCGGACCGCATTAAGGTCATCATCGCCAAGCGGCTGGAACGTGGCCTGCGCGACCCAAGGCTCGGGTTCGTGACTATCACCGACGTGAAAGTCACCGGGGATCTCCAGCACGCCTCGGTGTTCTACACCGTGTATGGTTCGATCGAGGAGCGCACCGACAGCGCAGCCGCTCTGAAGGCCGCAACCGGCCTCATGCGCAGCGAAGTCGGCAAGAACATCACCGCGAGGCTCACGCCGTCTATTGAATTCATCGCCGATGGCATCCCCGAAAACGCGGCCTTGATCGATGACCTGTTGCGCGAAGCGCACGACCGCGATACCGCGACCGAAGACGAAAAGGGCACGGCGACGTATGCCGGCGACGCTGATCCGTACAAGAAGCCGCGCGAATACGACCTCGAAGAAGACGACGAGCCTGGCGCCGAGAGCACCGCGAAGCACTAGCGCACCCCGCCCCACCTCCTCACTCCGCCCCACCTCACTCGGGACGGGGCCCGGGCCCCGTCCCCGGGCCCAGGCTATAAACTGGGCCCGCGTTCCGGGCCCGGGCCCCGTCCGACTGAGGCGCCGCTGCACACTGCGGCCGGCTAGCGGATGCCGGGGGACCGCTCGTAGCGGGTGAAACGGTAGGGGAGCGCCGTACTGGAGCTGAGCCATCCGTTCGCGGGCTCTGTCTTGACGAGGGTCCAGGCAGCGTCGAGGGTAGGCGCGAGAGTGTCACCGGCGATCGAGGCGTTGATCTCGGTCACCTCGAGGGTGTCGGCCTGGGGCAGGGCCAGCCGAAAGATTTCGGCGCCACCAATCACCCAGACCGGCCCCACGGTATGCGCGAGGGCGTCGTCAAGACTGTGCGCAATGGATGCTCCCGCCGCGGCCCAGCCCCGCTGCCGGGTGATCACGACGTTCTGCCGCCCCGGCAGGGGACGAAAACGCTCTGGAAGCGAAGCCCAGGTGCGTCGTCCCATAATGACGGCGCCTCCCCGGGTTACGGTACGAAAATGGGCGAGGTCTTCCGGCAGGTGCCAGGGCAGGACTCCGTCAGCCCCGATGACGCCAGTGACCGTCTGCGCCCAGATCAGGCCCAGTTTCATACCGCGACCGCGCCCTTGATGGCGGGATGATGCTGGTAATTCTCGAGGACGAGGTCGTCGAATTCGTAGTCGAACAAGCTGGCGCGACCCGGCTTGATGCGCAGCCGGGGGGAGGGAAACGGCGTGCGGGAGAGCTGTTCGTTGACCTGCTCGACGTGGTTGTCGTAGATGTGGCAGTCCCCACCGGTCCAGACGAACTCGCCGAGCTCGAGGCCGGCCTGTTCGGCAACGAGTTGGGTGAGCAGGGCGTAGCTGGCGATATTGAACGGTACCCCGAGAAAAAGATCGGCGCTGCGCTGGTACAGCTGGCAGGAAAGCTTGCCGTCGGCGACGTAGAACTGGAACAGGGCGTGGCAGGGAGCGAGCGCCATTTTCGAGAGGTCGGCTACATTCCAACTCGAGACGATCATGCGCCGCGAGTCCGGGTCGGTGCGCAGGGTGTTGAGCACGTCGCTGATCTGGTCGATGGTCTCTCCGTCGGGGGCGGGCCAGGAGCGCCACTGCACCCCGTAGACCGGGCCGAGTTCGCCGTTTTCATCGGCCCATTCGTTCCAGATGCGCACGCCCTTTTCCTGCAGCCAGGTGACGTTGGAATCGCCGCGCAAAAACCAGAGAAGTTCGTAAGCGATCGACGCGAAGTGCACTCGTTTGGTGGTCACGAGCGGAAAACCGTCGGCCAGGTCGAAGCGCAACTGGCGGCCGAACACGCTGCGGGTTCCGGTTCCGGTGCGGTCGGCCTTGCGAGCGCCGTTCTGGAGGGTATCGCGAAGAAGCGTTGAATACTGGGCATCGGCAGCAAAAGAAGTGGTTACGGTCACCATTCAATCGTACGCGGCGAAGCCGGGACGGCTAGTCCGGCAGGGTGTAGCCATCGTGCACCGGTATGGCCAGACCGTCGGCCACGAGACTGGCCAGTGCGCGCTGCAGTTGCGACGGATCCGGCCACAGTGTGTTGATCTCGGCATCCGTCACCGACCGGTGAGTGGAGCGCAGCTCGGCCATGATCAAGCCACGCACCTGCCGGTCGCTGCCCGCGAACTTCTTTTGCACCGTTTTGCGGGCACCGGTGTACTCGGGGTAGTCGGCGGCTCGCCAGGCACATTCATTCCGAATTGGGCATACCTCGCAGTGGGGGCTGCGGCTGGTGCAGACCACCGCGCCGAGTTCCATGATCGCGGCGTTGAACAGCGCCGCTTCCTGCACGCTCTGTGGTAGCAACTCGCTCATCGCATCAAGGTCGCGGCCACGATTGGGCGGCGAAGGCTCGCCCGCTCCGACGATCGCACGGGCGATCACCCGTCGTGTGTTCGTGTCGACCACCGGATGCCGATGGCCATACGCAAACGCGGCCACCGCTCGCGCGGTGTAGTCACCGATGCCGGTCAGGGCCAGTAGTTCGTCGATGTCGGAGGGTACGACACCCCCGTGCAGTTCGGTGATCTGCACCGCTGCGGCATGCAACCAGAGCGCGCGCCTCGGGTAGCCGAGGCTGGACCAGGCCCGCACCGCCTCGCTCGGCGGCACCGCGGCCAGCGCAGCCGGCGTGGGCCAGCGCGCCAGCCACTCCTCGAGCCGCGGAATGACTCGGTTCACCGGAGTCTGCTGCAGCATGAACTCACTCACCAGAATGCCCCAGGCCCCGAAGCCGTCCCGCCGCCATGGCAGGTCGCGGGCGTTCGCGACGAACCACGCATTGAGCGCGGCGCTGACGCCGTCCGTGGCGGGAATCAAAGGTGTGACGTTCATCCGTTCTAACCTAGGCTCGATTCATGAAGCTGGTTTCCACACCGCGCATCGAATTTCTGCGCACCCTCGCCGCCGAGATCCTGCACAACTACGGCCGCGGCCGCACCATCATTGCCATCGACGGGCCGGATGCCGGTGGTCGTACCGCCTTCGGTGATGACCTGGCCGCGGTGTTCCGGGAAGATGAACTGCACGTATTCCGGGCCAGCCTGCGCTACTTCCAGCACTCCCGTGCCGAACAGCTGCGTTTAGCGCCCGACACACCGGACCATCGCTACCGAGTCGGCTACGACTACTCAGCGCTTCGCCGGGTGCTCGTCGAGCCCTTTCGCATGGGCGGCAGCACCGGCTTCGTCACCGAAGAGTTCGACCCCGATCGGGATACCTGGATTCAACCGACCTGGCAGACCGCTCCCGCCGACGCCATCCTGATCATCGACGGTGACTACATCAACCGGCCCGAACTACACGGACTTTGGCTGTACAGCGTGCTGCTGGAAGGCGCAGCGGTAAACGCTTCTGATCTGCGGTACCACGCCGAAGTGCATCCGCGGGACGTCGTGTCGGCTGTGGTCGACACGACCGACCCGGCTGTTCCGCGCCGCGTGCTGACGGATCGCTGCTGACCGGTTGCGGCTGAGTGCTTACCAGTGCCGGGCCCGAACCTCGGTCGGGGTCAGGAACCGACCGCTGCGCTCGACCTCGTGCACGAGTTTGGTCAGCAGCGCGTTCACCGGCGCGGCCACGCCCGCTTCAGCTGCGGCTTGCACCACCGCTCCGTTCAGAAAATCGATCTCGGTGCGTTGGCCGCGCGCGAGGCTCTGCAAGGTCGAACCCTGGTTTGCCACCTTGCCCATACGTGCGCGCATCGACAGCGGCAGCACCTGGCCGGCCCAGAGCGGCGCAACCGCAAAGGCACGCAGCCGCCGGTGCGACAGTCCCTGCAACGTGTGAAACCGAACCCCGCTGGCGAGGCCTACCCGCACGGTTTCGCGCATGCTCCGGGTCATCAACCGGCGAAGGTCCGCCTGCCCGATCACCTCCTGCACGCTGAGCCCGGTGATGGCAGGCAGGGCGTTGAGCATATTGACGACGAGCTTGGTCCACTGGGCGCCGACGAAGTTATCGAGGGCGAGGGTGGGTACAGCGGCGTCAAGAACCAGCTGCCAGCGCCGGGTCGCCGCATCGACCGGGCCGTCGCCTCGCCCAAGATAGCTCGGCGCCGCCGTCGTCACTCGAACCCGGCCCGGCCCTTCATAGTGGGCGGCAATGATCGTGATCAGTCCGAAACATTCTGACCGCGGCAGCAGCCTTTCGGCGGTGGTGACCCCGTCCAGTCCGTTCTGTACGACGAGCACGGGGGTTCCGTCCAGCGCTGCGGCATTCTCAGCAATCGCCGCCGCAGCATCCTGTGCCTTGGTGCAGATCAGCGCGAGGTCACACGGTTCGACCAAGCGTTCAACGGCCAGCGGCCGGGCGAACCGATCACCGTAGCCGCCCGTCACATGGATACCGTCGGCCAGCACCGCTGGCAGCGAGGCCCCGCGCATGGTCACGACCAGATCGTGCCCCTGCTCAGCGAGCAGGCAGGCGAACGTACTGCCCAGGGCACCAGCACCGATCACCGCGATTCTCACGGCTCATATACTACGGGCCGGGGCTGGCAGCCGATTCGCACCATGCCCCCAGTCCCACGCTGATAACCTCAGCTAGTGACCAGCGGCCTTTTACTCATTGATAAGGCGCAGGGCTGGACCAGCCATGACGCTGTCGCCAGGACCCGGCGTCTCGCCGGCACACGCAAGGTAGGCCACGCCGGTACTCTCGACCCCATGGCCACCGGGCTGCTGGTACTCGGCGTCGACAGTTCGACCCGGCTGCTCACGTATGTCGTCGGCCTCGACAAGGAATACCTCGCGACCATCCGCCTCGGCCAGTCCACCACAACGGATGATGCAGAGGGCGACGAACTCACCCGAGCGACTGACGAGCAGGTCTCCGCTATCAGTGCCGCGGCCGTCGCGGCCGGAATCGCGGACCTCACCGGTGAGATCAGCCAGCAGCCGAGCGCGGTCAGCGCCATCAAGGTCGACGGCAAACGCGCCTACGCCCGAGTGCGCGCGGGCGAAGACGTGCAATTACCGTCTCGACCGGTTACCGTGAGCGAGTTCGAACTGCGTTCCAGCACGCACGGAGACGGTTTTCTCGACCTCGAGGTTCGCGTCGTGTGCGCTTCTGGCACCTACATTCGCGCCCTGGCACGTGACCTGGGCAGCGCGCTCGGCGTCGGCGGACACCTCACCGCGCTCCGCCGCACCCGCATCGGCCCGTTTCGAATCGAAAACGCCGCCACCCTCGAGCGGATCGATGTCGTCGCGCAGCTCATTTCGCCAGCGGATGCCGCCACCCGTCTGCTCCCACGCCTCGACCTGTCGACAGAAGAGGCCATCGACCTCGGCCACGGCAAGCGCATCACCATCGAGAGAGACCCCACCCGCACCGGACCGGTCGCCGCGATCGCTCCCGACGGCCGACTGGTCGGACTGATCGAATATCGTGGTGATCAGGCCAAGGTGCTGCTCAACTTCGCGCCGGATAAACCCGACGCATCAGACGCCAGCGAATCGACACCGACCCCATGATCGAATGGTTCACCTGGCTGCAACTGGCCATCGCCGTGCCCGGCGGGCTGCTCTGTGTCGTCCTCGGCCTCGCCGGGCGCAAACCCACCGACCTCACCATGGGCGCGACCGCACTCGTCGAGTTGTTGTTGATCGTGCAGCTCGCGGCCGCAATCGCGGCGCCGCTGGCTGGCAACGACGCCACCGGCAGCCTGCTCGAGTTCTACACCTACCTGGTCAGCGCCATGCTGCTGCCGGTCGTGGCCGGATTCTGGGCGCTGGTGGAACGTAGCCGCTGGAGCACGGTCATTCTCGGGGTGACATGCCTGTCGGTCGCCGTCATGATCTACCGCATGAACCAGATCTGGAACGTGCAGGGCAGCTGACGCGGTTTCGGGTTCGCTGCGGATGCTGCAATAATTGTCGAACCAGATGAATGCCGAGCAATGACACAATCCGACGCTGAAATGCCCTCCCCATCCCACCGAGTGAGCGGCATTGGGCGACTCCTCATTGCTGTCTACGGGGTGCTGGCCCTCGCCGCCACGGGGCGTTCATTTGTTCAGATTGCCTCCGAGTTTGAAAACGCCCCGCTCGCGTACTCGCTGTCGGCCCTCGCCGCTGTCGTCTACGTCGCCGCAACGGTTGCACTGATCAAGCGCAGCCGCCGCTGGTATCGCATTGCCTGGATCACCATCAGCTTCGAACTGCTCGGCGTGCTCGTCGTGGGAACGTTGAGCCTGGTCGACCCCGCGCTGTTCCAGCATAAAACGGTCTGGTCGGTCTTCGGTCAGGGCTATGGTTTCGTTCCCCTCGTGCTGCCACTTCTGGGCATGTGGTGGCTCAGACGCCACCCGGTGTCGGTGGCCGCCGGCCCGGCAGTCACCGAGAGTCGCGCATGAAAACCCTGTACGGTATCGACTCGGTACCAAACGACTGGCCCGCCTCGGCCGTCAGCATCGGAAAGTTCGACGGCGTGCACACCGGGCACCGGGCCGTGATCGCCGAGCTCAAGGCCATCGCCGACCGGAAACAACTTGCGACCGTCGTTGTCACGTTTGACCGGCATCCGCTCGCCCTGCTCTCTCCAGCCACCTGCCCGAGCACGCTGGTCAGCGCCCAGCAGAAACTCGACTTGATCGCCGAGACCGAGGTCGATGCGACGTTGTTGCTCGAGTTCAACCACGCTCTCTCCAGCCTTCCCCCGCGCGAATTCATCGAACGCATTCTGGTCACCGCGCTGCACGCCCGGTTTGTGCTGGTCGGTCGTGACTTTCGCTTCGGTACCGGCGGTGCGGGCGATATTGCCCTGCTCCGTGACCTCGGCACCGAGTTCGGCTACGAGGTGGCTCTGATCGACGATGTGAAGCCCGACGGGCAACGCCGAGTGTCATCTACCTGGATCCGCGAGCTGCTCGGCAGCGGCGCGGTGACCGAGGCCGGCCGGTTGCTCGGCCACCTGCCCACCGTGCGCGGAGTCGTCGTGCACGGTGCCGCGCGCGGCCGCGAGCTGGGCTTTCCCACTGCCAACCTGTCGGCCGACTCCGACGGCCTGATCCCTGCCGATGGCGTCTATGCCGGCTGGCTGACGGATGCCGGATCGCGCTACCCGGCAGCCATTTCGGTAGGCAATAATCCCACCTTCGATGGAGTGGCCCAGAAGCAGGTCGAAGCCTACGTGCTGGACGAGGTCGATCTAGACCTGTATGACCACGTCGTGGAGGTATCGTTCGTGGAACGGATTCGCGGCATGGTCGCTTACTCGGGCATCGATCCGCTGATCGCGCAGATCCGCGATGACGTTGTGCGGGTGCGGTTAATTCTGGGCCGCGAAAGCCTCGGTTAGTCACCACCGTGGGCGGCACCGGTTTCGGAGGGCAATCCATCGAGGCCAGTTTGCCCGGGTACGCTGGGCAGACCAATATTTTCCTGGGGGTTCCATGCAGCAACAAGCACGAGCGATAGAAACGCGGGCGGCGATCATTCGCGGCGCCGCGGAAGCCTTCGAGCAGCGCGGGTATGGGAGCACGTCGCTCGCGCAGGTGAGCGCTGCCGCGGGCGTGACCAAGGGAGCACTGTACTTTCACTTCGATTCCAAGGAAGCCCTCGCGGTCGCCATAATCACGGCTCAGCACGAGAAATCGGTCGATGCCGGTCGTCAGCTGCTTGAGAACAACATGCCCGGCCTGCGTGCGCTCGTTTCCATGTCCTACGAGCTGGCTCGCCAACTGCGCGATGACCAGGTCGTCAGCGCCGGTGTACGCCTGACCATCGAGGCCGTGAACTTCTCGACGCCGGTGTCTGCGCCTTACCGGGACTGGATGGTCGCCTGCGAGGAATTTTTGCGTCGGGGGATCGCCGACGGAGATGTAGCGCCAACGATCGATGTATCGGCCGCGGCACGGTTTTGCACCGCCGGTTTCACGGGGGTGCAGGTTGTCTCGGACGTGCTGACTCGGCGTGGGGACATCGACCAGCGACTGACCGAGATGTGGGCGTTGCTATTGCCCGGACTCGTTGCCCCCGGGCGCTGGGATGACCTGAAGAATCTGGCTGCCGACGTGCAGCGGCAGCGCGCCGCGGATCGGCCGTAGACTAACCGAGTGAATACCGCCGTGTCCCGCCGACTGTGGCCCGGACGCAGCCTCGCTCTCCTGGGCATCATCCTGGTCGCGGCAAACCTGCGCACCGCCGTCGCCGCCCTCTCGCCGATCGTGGCCGAAATCAACGTCGACATTTCCCTCGGCGCGGTGTCGCTCGGGGTACTCGGCATGCTCCCACCGGTGTGCTTCGCCCTGTTCGGCATCTTCACCCCCATAATCACCCGTCGCCACGGCCTCGAAGTACCACTCGTACTCGCCCTCGTGGCGATTCTGCTCGGTCATGTCACCCGCGGCCTGTCCGGCTCGATCACCATGCTCATCATCGGCAGCGTCATCGCTTTCGCCGGGCTCGGCATCGGAAACGTGCTGCTGCCTCCGCTGGTCAAGAAGTACTTTCCCGACCAGGTTGGGCTCGTGACGAGCCTCTATGTCACCGTGGTCTCCCTGAGCACCCTGGTACCGCCACTGATTGCAGTTCCGGTAGCGGATGCCGCCGGCTGGCGCATCTCGCTCGGCATGTGGATGCTCCTCGCCCTACTCGCCCTGGTGCCTTGGATCACCATGCTGGTGCGGCATCGTGGGCGAACGCCGGACGCGAACATCGAGGAGGCCGACGCCACCATTCTCGGGCGCCTCTGGAAGTCGTCGATTGCCTGGGCCCTCGCGGGCGCGTTCGCGGTCTCGTCGCTCAATGCCTACTCGATGTTCGCCTGGCTGCCGCAGCTACTCGTCGACACCGCCGGCGTGAGTCCTGCCCAGGCCGGAACGCTCCTGGCGCTCTATGCCAGCATGGGCATTCCGTGCGCACTGATCATTCCAGTCCTCACCGCCCGCATGACCAACGTCGGGCCGCTCGTCTACGTCGGTGTGTTCGCGTTCGTCGCCGGTGACCTCGGGCTGTTGTTCGCACCGGAAACCCTGACCTGGCTCTGGGTCAGTCTCGCCGGGCTCGGGCCATTGTTCTTTCCCCTCGCACTCGTGCTGATCAACCTGCGCACCCGCACTCACGCCGGCGCAGTGGCCCTCAGCAGCTTCGTACAGAGCATCGGCTACACCCTGGGAGCGCTCGGGCCGCTGGTCTTTGGTCTGCTGCATGAACTCAGCGGCGGGTGGACCTGGCCGCTCATTTTCTTGTTGACGACCGCGCTGGCCATCGTCATCGCCGGCAGGGTGATCGGGCGTCCGCGCATGCTGGAGGACGACTTGACGCTCACTCGCTGATCGCCATCACGGCACGAGATGGGCACGGTGGATGAGTGCTGCGGCGCCGATCAGCGGGCCGTCGCCGGACAGCGCTGACGGTACCACTCGCACCCGGGTCGCGTAGGCGAACTGCACCCGCCGCGCGATCGTTTCCCGTGCGAAATCGAGCAGGTCGGGGGTGACGTTGGCGAAGCCGCCACCGATAGTGACCACGTCGAGATCGAGCAGCGTCGCGGCGGACGCAATGGCGTGACCGAGTGCCCGGCCGCTGCGCGTTACGGCGGCGATCGCAATCGGATCGGCGGTCGAGTAGGCCGCCGCGAGATCTTCTCCCGACTCGCCCTTGAATCCCTGCGTCCGTGCCCAGGCGACGGTCTTCGGCCCTGAGGCGATCGCCTCGATGCAGCCGATTCCACCGCAGGCGCAGGGATCGTCAAAGCCGCCGACCTCGATGTGGCCGATGTGGCCGGCATTCCCGGTTGGTCCCGACACGGTGACGCCACCGAGAATCAGGCCGCCGCCGATGCCGGTCGAAACGATCATGCCCATCAGGTTGTCGACGCCCTTTCCCGCTCCCACCCAGTGTTCGGCGAGTGTGATGCAGAGCCCGTCCATACGCAGGCGCACCGGCAGATCGGGAACGAGCGCGGCGACTCGATCTTTCAGGGGATACTCGCGCCAGACCGGCAGGTTCAACGGTGACACCGCCCCCTGCTGAAGGTGAATCGGCCCGGCACAGCCGATGCCAACTCCGACCAGGGCCGCACCGGTGGGCAGGCTCAAGCGGGTCTGAGTGACCGCATTCGTGACAGCGACGGCGAGTTGTTCGCTCGAAGCGCTCGACCCGGTCGCCGCGCGGTGCCGGCTGGGTGTGAACACCAGGCCGTGGTCGTCGATGAGGGCGGACTCAACCTTGGTACCCCCGACATCGACGGCGAGAACGAACCGGGACGCTGCACTGGTGCTCATGTGTTGATCGTACTGGTCGCGATCCCGGCCCGGTATTTGCTCATGTGAGCAACAATCCCCACGACTGTTGATTCGCGCGGCGGGTCGACGTAGGCTGGAGTCAAACGATTGGACCGCGACAGCGACATGAGCGATACCGACGAACTCCTCTCTATTCGTGCCGCCGAGCTTTACTACGAAGAGAACCAGACCCAGGACGAGATCGGTGTGATTCTGCGCCTGACCCGCTGGAAGGTCGGCCGGTTGCTGGCAAGCGCCAGGGCAAACGGGTTCATCCGCATCGAGATCGTGCACCCGCGCGCCCGCCGCCTGCCGATCGAACGGCGCCTCCGTGAATCGACCGGCCTCACCGATGCGATCGTCGTTTCCTCCGCGGGGGTGTCGAGCGAAGCCGAACTGCAGTCGCGTACCGCGCAGGCCGCCGCAGACTTTCTCACGAGCCTGCGCCCGATCCCGCGCACCCTCGGTATCAGCTGGGGTCGTACCCTGCACGACGTGTCCTTGCACCTGAAGCAGGGCTGGGCGCCGGGCGTGAACGTGGTTCAGATCAACGGTGGCGTCAGCCTGAACCAACGCACCGGCACCGCAGCATCCACTGCCGTGACCATCGCTCACAAGGCCGATGGCTCGGCCACCCTGCTGCCAAGCCCCGCCGTCTTCGAACGCCTCGAAACCAAGCAGGCGATGGAAGCGGACCGCGCCGTCGCCGGGGTACTCGCCCTGGGCCGCAACGCGCAGGCCTACCTCTTCAGTGCCGGGCAAGCAGATGCGAATTCCGCTCTCGTCGACAGCGGTTTCCTGACCGTGGAACAGATCGATGACCTCGTCTCGCGCGGTGCCGTCGGCGACGTCGTCGGCCGCTATATCGATGCGAACGGCCGCATCGTCGACCCTGAACTCAATGAACGAACGGTCGGTATTCAGATCGACCAGTTGCGCCGTGCCCCGCTCACCATCGCGGTCATTTCGGGAAACGATAAGCATGCCATCGCCCGCGCCGTCGTGCGCAACGGGTTGTGCACCGTGCTGGTGACCGACGAAGACACCGCGAACGCTTTGCTCCAGGAAAAGGACACCCTATGACCAACAGCCCTCTGGCCACCTACCAGCCTGACCAGCGTGCCCTCGCGTTGATCGGTGGGGAGGCCACCGATGCCAACCTGCGCCGGTACCTGCACGGAATCCCGGGAATCGACGCCGTCGGCCTCGAAGCCCGCGCCGCCGACCTCGGCACCCGTTCGATCAAGACCAGTTCCAAACGCTGGGCGATCGACACCATCATCGGCCTGATCGACCTCACCACCCTCGAGGGCGCCGACACCCCCGGCAAGGTGCGCTCGCTCGTGGCCAAGGCCCTCGTGCCCGACCCGGGCGACCCGGGTACACCCCGCGTCGCAGCGGTCTGCGTCTACGGTGACATGGTCGGTTCAGCCGTCTCGGCGCTCGGCTCAGCCCATGCGGCCGGCGGAACCGACGGTGTCAACGTTGCCGCCGTCGCCACCGCGTTTCCGAGCGGCCGCGCCTCCCTCGCGATCAAGCTCGCCGATGTGCGCGAGGCGGTCGCGGCCGGCGCTGACGAGATCGACATGGTCATTGACCGTGGAGCGTTTCTGGCCGGCCGGTTCGGCCAGGTCTACGACGAGATCGTCGCCGTGAAAGAGGCCTGCCGCCGCGCCGACGGGTCGATGGCTCACCTCAAGGTGATTCTCGAAACCGGCGAACTGAACACCTACGACAACGTGCGTCGAGCCTCTTGGCTGGCCATTCTGGCCGGCGGAGACTTCATCAAGACCTCCACCGGCAAGGTCGCCCCAGCCGCGACGCTGCCCGTGACGCTGTCGATGCTCGAGGTTGTGCGGGACTGGCACCGCCTCACCGGTGTGCGCATCGGCGTGAAGCCCGCCGGTGGTATCCGCACCTCCAAGGACGCTATCAAATACCTCGTGACGGTCGCCGAGACGGTGGGGGAGGAGTGGCTCAGTCCGCGCCTGTTCCGGTTCGGCGCCTCCAGCCTGCTGAACGACGTGCTGCTGCAGCGCCAGAAGATGACGACCGGGCACTATTCCGGCCCCGACTACGTGACGATCGATTAGGGAACGACCATGAAATTTCTCGACTACGCCCCCGCCCCCGAATCCCAGGCCCTGCTGAACCTCAAAAGCGACTACGGCCTGTTCATCAACGGCGCGTTCACCGCCGGTCGCGGAACCCCGTTTCACACAATCAACCCGGCCACCGAACAGCAGATCGCGATGATCGCCACCGCCAACGAAACGGATGTCGACGCTGCCGTTTCGGCCGCCCGTCACGCCTACGACGGTGTCTGGTCCCGCCTGTCCGGCAGCGACCGGGGCAAGTACCTGTTTCGCATCGCCCGACTGGTGCAGGAACGCGCCCGCGAACTGGCCGTCGCGGAAACACTCGACAACGGCAAGCCGATCAAGGAAACCCGCGACGTCGACATCCCCCTCGTCGCTGCCTGGTTCTTCTACTACGCCGGCTGGGCGGACAAGCTCGACCACGCCGGAGTGGGACCGAACCCGGCGTCCCTCGGCGTCGCCGCTCAGGTCATCCCGTGGAATTTCCCGCTCATGATGCTGGCCTGGAAGATCGCCCCGGCGCTTGCCGCTGGCAACACCGTCGTGCTCAAGCCCGCCGAAACGACCTCCCTCACCGCGCTCCTGTTCGCCGAGATCCTGCAGCAGGCCGACCTGCCGGCCGGTGTCGTGAACATCATCACCGGCGACGGAAGCACGGGAGCGACTCTCGTCAACCACCCCGGCGTCAACAAGGTCGCGTTCACCGGTTCGACCTCGGTCGGTCGGGCCATTGCCCGTTCGATCGCTGGAACCGACAAAAAGCTCAGCCTCGAACTTGGCGGCAAAGGCGCCAACATTGTTTTCGATGACGCCCCGATCGACCAGGCCGTTGAGGGAATCGTGCGCGGCATCTTCTTCAACCAGGGCCATGTCTGCTGCGCCGGCAGTCGCCTGCTCGTGCAGGAAAGCATCCACGACGACGTCATCGACCGGCTCAAGCGCCGCATGCAGACGCTGCGGTTGGGTGACCCGCTCGATAAGAACACCGATATCGGCGCCATCAACAGCGCCGAACAGCTCGCGCGCATTCGGGAACTGTCCGATCTGGGCGAGCAGGAGGGCGCCGAACGTTGGAGCGCCGACTGCGAAATTCCGGCGAACGGTTTCTGGTTCGCGCCAACCATCTTCACCAACGTGTCTACCAGCCACCGCATCGCCCGTGACGAGATCTTCGGACCGGTGCTCTCCGTGCTCACCTTCCGTACCCCGGCCGAGGCCGTCGCAAAGGCCAATAACACCCCCTACGGTCTTTCCGCCGGAATCTGGAGTGACAAGGGCAGCCGCATCCTCGCCGTCGCCGACAAGCTGCGTGCCGGCGTGGTGTGGGCGAACACCTTCAACCAGTTCGACCCGTCGAGCCCCTTCGGCGGCTACAAGGAAAGCGGCTATGGCCGCGAAGGTGGCCGCCACGGCCTCGCCGCCTACCTGAAACCCGCCGTGCGCAGCGGCTCGCGGTCGATCATCGCCGCCGACCACCGAACACCGTCCGTTACCAAGAAGTCCGCATCCGCCGGCAAGAAGTCCGTATCCGCAGAGAAGGCCGCCAAGTGAACCGCCTCGCCATTCCTAAAACGTACAAGCTCTACATCGGCGGCAAGTTTCCGCGCAGCGAATCCGGCCGCGTCTACGAGGTGCTCTCGCACACAGGCGACTTTCTCGCCAATGCAGCCAAGGGCAGCCGCAAGGATGCCCGTGACGCGGTCGTCGCCGCCCGGAGTGCGCTCGGTGGGTGGGCCGGCGCCACGGCCTACAACCGCGGCCAGGTGCTGTATCGCATCGCCGAACTGCTTGAGGGCCGCCGGAACCAATTCATCGACGAGATCGAGAGCAGCGAGGGCGTCAACGCCGCCGTCGCGAGCGCTCAGGTCGACGAGGCTATCGATCGCTGGGTCTGGTACGCCGGCTGGGCCGACAAATACGTGCAGGTCGCCGGCAACGCCAACCCGGTTTCCGGCCCGTTCTTCAACCTTTCCGTACCCGAGCCGACGGGTGTCGTCGCGATCATCGCGCCACAGGGCACCGAATCGCTGCTCGGCCTGGTCAGCGCGATCGCGCCAGCCCTCGTCGCCGGCAACACCGTCGTCGTCGTCGCCAACGAGCACGCTCCGCTGTCGGCGATCAGCCTGGGCGAAGTGCTCGCTACGAGCGACGTGCCCGGCGGTGTCGTCAACATCGTGACCGGTTCGCCGGCCGAGATCGCGCCGTGGCTGGCCACCCATGCCGACGTCAACGCCCTCGACCTCGTCGGTGCTGGCAACTTGGACTGGGTGGAGCTGCAGATCAGCGCCGCCGACACGCTCAAGCGGGTGCTCCCGCCCGAGGCAGGAGCGGATGCCGCCACGCCGGCGCTGAATCGTATCCTCGCCTTCACCGAACTGAAAACGGTCTGGCACACCAAAGCTATTCTCTAAAGCGAAAGCGTGGGAGGACACTCAGCCGAGGGCCAAGAGAACGGGATAAACTCCCCGCATGACTCTACGCAGAGCACTTGTCACCGGTGCCACGGGCTACATCGGGGGACGCCTCGTACCAAAACTCCTGGAAGCCGGCTTCACGGTGCGAGTGCTCGTGCGCACCCCGTCCAAACTGCGCGATGTGCCCTGGGTCGACCAGGTGGAGGTCGTGCGGGGTGACCTCGGCGACCTGGACTCGGTGCAGCGCGCCTGCCCCGACATCGACGTGCTCTACTACCTCGTGCACTCGATGGGTGCGGCCGATGACTTTGAGAAAACCGAGCACCTGGCCGCCGAGAACGTCGCCCGTGCTGCTGCCGAAGCCAACGTTCAGCGCATCGTCTACCTCGGTGGTCTGCACCCCGACACCGACACGCTCTCGGCCCACCTGCACTCCCGCAGGGAGGTCGGTCGTATCCTGCTCGAGAGCGGGGTACCGACCATCGCGTTCCAGGCCGGCGTCGTCATCGGTTCCGGCTCGACCTCGTTCGAGATGATCCGCCACCTCACCGACGTGCTACCGTACATGCCCGCGCCCAAGTGGGTACGCAACAAGATCCAGCCGATCGCCGTGCGCGACGTGCTCTACTACCTGCAGGCCGCGGCAGACCTGGCACCCGACGTGAACCGCACCTTCGACATCGGCGGCCCCGACGTGTTGCGCTACGGCCAGATGATGAACGGCTACGCCCTCGAGGCCGGACTCAAACAGCGGGCGATCGCCGCGCTGCCCGTGCTGACCCCGTGGCTGGCCTCGCAGTGGGTGAACCTGGTCACTCCGATTCCGCGCAATCTCGCCATTCCCATTATCGCCTCGCTGCAATACGACTGCGTCGTGCACGAGAGCGACATCGACGAGTACATCCCCAAGCCGGAGGGCGGGCTCACCGGCTATCGACGGGCGGTTCGCCTCGCGCTTGGCCGTATGCGTAACGGTGACGTCGAGACCAGCTGGCGAAACTCCTCGATCGAGGGCGCGTCGAGCAACCCCCTGCCAAGCGACCCGGACTGGTCCGGCCACGCTTTCTACACCGACCTGCGTGAGAAGTCCACACCGGCGGCTCCGGCCGCGCTCTGGCGGGTGATTGAAAGCATTGGCGGCGAAAACGGCTGGTACTCCTTTCCGCTCGCCTGGGCGGTGCGCGGCCTGATGGACAAGGCGGTGGGCGGTGTAGGACTGCGCCGCGGCCGCCGCAACCCCGACCACCTGCACACGGGTGAAGTACTCGATTTCTGGCGAGTCGAGCAGATCGACCACGGTAGCTTCCTGCGGTTGCGCGCCGAGATGCGGGTTCCCGGGCGGGCCTGGCTTGAAATGAGCGTCACCCCGACGGATGCCGGTGGCTCTCTCTACCGGCAGCGTGCGGTGTTCTTTCCCCGCGGCCTCGGCGGCCGGCTGTATTGGGCGGCGATCCTGCCGTTTCACGGGATCATCTTTGAGGGAATGGCCACCCGCATCACGGCGACGGCCGCGGCGGAACGCGTAGTCGAGGCGAAACATTCGCTCGGGGCGGTGTCGCGCTCTGACAATTACTGATTCGGGGGTAGAACGTGCGTATACTCTGAGAATTCTGGCCACTCGACCCGGTTCGGGGCATGATGGTTACGAGTAGGAGGTCTCTATGTCTGTTTCTCTCGCCTTTCTGGGTGACGGCCTCGTAGCGGGCGGTCAATGGGATGAATGGTTTCCCGGGCACGACGTGCACAATCTGGCAGTGAGCGGCAACTCCACCGACGAGGTGATCGTGCAACTTGCCCAGGTTATTGAATTGCGGCCTGACGCCATCGTGATCGGGGTCGGGACCAATGATCTCGGCTGGCGCAGGTCCGACGAATACGTAGTACGTAACCTGGAAACCATCCTGCACACGCTGCGGCGCGCGCTGCCGGAAACCCGCATCATGGTGCAGTCGGTTTTACCCCGTGAACAAGAATTTGCCGCGACAATCCGCTCCATCAATCGGCATATCTGGCAGTACGCTCCGACCCAGCACGTGCAATACCTCGACCTCTGGCCAGCCCTCGCGCTGCCTGACGGCGAACTCGATCCAGCTCTGGGCATCGACCGCCTGCACCTGAACCCAGCCGGTTACGCGGCCTGGCTGGCCGAGTTGAAGCCGAGCTTGGAGATGTTGTTCGAACGTCCACCGTCAACGACGTCGATTCCCATCCAGCACGCCTGAGGGCGAAGTGTGCCAGGGGCTGGGGAGCGGCCTCTGCGCTCGGTAGAATAGAGTCATGCTTTGCTCCGCCCACCCCGCACGTATCCTCACTCTCGGTGCTAGTGCATCCTCCACGGCCACGGCCACGACCGCATCGCGCGTAACGACCTCTCCGAGTTCCGTCCACGGTTTGTCTCGCGGCTGCGCCGGCGTCTGATGGGCACTCCAGCCGCACCGACATTCACCCGTTCGGCTCTCGCGCCGGGCCTTTTGGGAGCCATCGTTCTACTCGCGGGACTCGCGCTTTTGGACAGTGAGAGTTTCATCATCATTCGTTACGCGGTCAGTATCCTCGCCCTTATTCTCTGTGTCTTCGTAATTCAAGCGCGTTCCTGGTACTGGCTGGTCGGTCTCGTTCCGATGGCCGTCCTCTGGAACCCGGTCGTACTTTTCGACCTCAGCGGTCAGGGGTGGGTTTCGGCGCAATTCATCGGGGCGATCACTTTCATCGCGGTCGGTCTGCGCACCAAAGTTCCGGTTCGCAAGGTCTGAACGTCGGGCGTAGACTACTATCGCGTTGAGAGAACCCGGTCAGGTCTCTGCTGTGCACTGGTAGCCGGTGGAAGTTTCCGTACACTCAATGTTGTGACATCGTTGATTTGACGGCACCGGCGCTGCGATAGCATGCGCCTGGCCTTGGGTCTGGCGTCAGATCGCGACCCGTGCCACGTTTCGTGAATCGAATGTTTCCGCACACGATTAGACGATTTGCGCAAATGCAGCGTTCCGGTAATACCAGAATGACCGTGACCGGCACGTTCGGACAGATACAGCCGGTACCCGTACCGTGCTGCTTCGAAGTGGAGAACAATGGCTTATACCCGCACCGATGCCTCGGGCAGCCGGAACAATCTCGGTCGTAACGGAGTCACCCGTAATCGGGCTCATCCACGCTCCCGCGACGACGACGCCCCGATCATTCCGATTCTTGCTCGTAAGGTGCGCGAGGTCGAGGCCAAGGCGCAGTCCGGTACCAAGCTCGGGCCGACCAATCGCACGAAATACCAGGTCATCGCCCTGTTGATGCGTGAAGAACGGTCCAGGGTCAAAGGCGACAAGGAACTCTCCGACGCGAACCGAGCAGAGTTGCTCAAACGCCTCGACGGGATCGCGCAAATTCTGGCCAAGACTGCCGCCAGGGACACAAGCCTGATCACGCTGCTCGAGCCCGATGCCGGCGTCTCCACCGTCGCCCAGCGGTTTCGGCGTGATTGGCTGCTCGAATCCGGTGCCGAGCTCAGCCCCGACGAGCTCATCATCACCCGCGAGCCCGAGGCGGCGCCGGTCGTGCTGCAGAACCAGGTCATCCCCCAGTCGGTGAAAGCCAGGCAGCTCGCCAACCCGTTCCTCGCCCCCGACTTCAGCGCCGCCGCTCAACCGATCGTGCACCCGCGTCGGCTCGCCAACTGGGAACTGCTCGGCCCGCTGTTCAAATCATTTGAGTACGGTTCAGGCGGCCAGGCGGCCAGCATGGACATGCCGGAGGCACCTGGCCGTGACCGGCTCTCGCCGGGCGGCATGGAACTCATGCGGCACCAAGCCCGCTTCATCGAGAGCGCCCGGCTCGGGCACCGTAGTTACCTGCTCGCCGACGAGCCGGGCCTCGGCAAGACCGCGCAGAGCCTGCTGGCGGCATCCGTTGCCAACGCCTACCCGTTATTGGCCATCGTGCCCAACGTGGTGAAGATGAACTGGGCGCGTGAAGTGGAACTGTGGACGCCGCACCGGCGGGCAACGGTCATTCACGGCGACGGCGACAGCCTCGACGCTTTCGCCGATGTGGTGGTGGTGAACTACGACGTTCTCGACCGGCACCTGGCCTGGCTCGGCACGCTCGGGTTCAAGGGAATGGTTGTCGACGAGGCGCACTTCATCAAGAATCTGTCGTCCCAGCGGTCCAAGCACGTGCTCTCGCTCGCGGACCAGATTCGTCGCAGAACCCCGGGCGGTAACCCGCTGCTGATGGCACTCACCGGAACCCCACTCATCAACGACGTCGATGATTTTCGTGCCATCTGGCAGTTCCTCGGTTGGATCGATGGCGACAAACCGGCCCCTGCGCTGCTGAAACGCCTGGAAGAGACCGGCCTGACCCCGGCCGACATGGGCTTCTACAAGGAAGCCCGTGCTGCCGTCATCGACATGGGCATCGTGCGTCGCCGTAAGGTCGACGTAGCTGCCGATCTGCCGGCCAAGCGCATCGCCGACCTGCCGGTGGAACTTGATGACGACCTCGGCCGATCGATCCGCCAGGCCGAACGCGAACTGGGGGCCCGACTGGTCACCCGGTACCACGCGCTCGTGGCCGCCAGGCATGCCGGCTCCGGCGGCCCGGCCGTTCCCGACGAAGACCAGCGGGATGCTTACGTTCGCGCCATCGCCCACGCCGAACTCGAAGATTCCAAAGGCCAGACCACCGGGGAAAACG
Organism: Cryobacterium sp. Y29; assembly: GCF_002929825.1. Lineage (GTDB taxonomy): Bacteria > Actinomycetota > Actinomycetes > Actinomycetales > Microbacteriaceae > Cryobacterium. The sequence goes on along the minus strand of NZ_PJJN01000032.1, from coordinate 125,043 downwards.
TGTTCACGATGGTGCGCAAGATCGGCCAGGCCAAGGCCGGGCTTGCGGCGGACTACGCCGCGCAACTGGCGCGCTCGGTGGGCAAGGTGGTGTTCTTCGCCAAGCACATCGACGTCATGGACACGGCAGAGGAGATCTTCGCCAAGCGCGACCTGAAAACGGTGTCGTTGCGCGGGGATCAGAGTGCAGTGGCCCGCCAGGCTGCGATCGACTCCTTCAACAACGATCCCGATGTCGCCATCGCGGTGTGCTCGCTGACCGCGGCCGGGGTTGGCGTCAACCTGCAGGCCGCGTCGAACGTGGTGCTGGCCGAACTGAGCTGGACCGCCGCCGAGCAGACTCAGGCTATCGACCGGGTGCACCGCATCGGTCAGGACGAACCGGTCACCGCCTGGCGCATCATCGCAGCGCACACCATCGACGCACGCATTGCCGACCTGATCGGCAGCAAAGAGGGTCTTGCAGCTCGCGCCCTCGATGGTTCCCAAGCGGAGTACTCGACCACCGAATCGGTACAGGCGAGTGCTCTTATCTACCTGCTCACCCAAGCCCTCGACGGAAAGCTGTAGATCGTATGAAGATCGGTATTCTCACCAGCGGCGGCGATTGCCCCGGACTCAACGCGGTTATACGCGGTGCCGTGCTCAAGGGTGTGCGCACGCACGATTTTGAGTTCGTCGGAATTCGCAATGGTTGGCGCGGACTCGTGCAGAACGAGTTCATGCCCCTCGACCGCCACAGTGTGCGCGGCCTGTCCCGCCAGGGTGGAACCATCCTCGGCAGTTCCCGCACCAACCCGTTTGAGGGCGAGAATGGCGGTCCGGAGAATATCCAGCGCACTCTCGATGCACAGGGTATCGATGCCGTGATCGCCATCGGCGGTGAGGGCACACTGACCGCCGCGCACCGCCTCACCGAAGCCGGCCTCAACATTGTCGGGGTTCCGAAAACAATCGACAACGACCTCGAGGCTACCGATTATTCTTTCGGTTTCAACACCGCTGTCGAAATCGCCACCGAGGCGATCGACCGTCTGCGCACCACTGCCGAGTCCCACGGCCGCTGCATGGTTGTTGAAGTCATGGGACGCCACGTCGGCTGGATCGCGCTGCACTCCGGGATGGCCGGTGGCGCCCACGCCATTCTCATTCCCGAGCAGCCCAAGTCGATCGCGCAGATCTGCGAGTGGGTGGAGCGTGTGCGTGACCGTGGCCGAGCCCCGGTCATCGTCGTTTCGGAGGGCTTTTTGCTCGCCGGCATGGAGGAGGCGCACTCGACCAAAGGGCTCGACGCTTTTCACCGGCCCCGTCTCGGCGGAATCAGCGAGATCATCGCCCCGCTCATTGAGGAACATACCGGCATTGAAAGCCGGGCAACGGTGCTGGGCCACACCCAGCGTGGCGGGGCGCCATCGGCCTACGACCGAGTGCTCGCCACCAGGCTCGGAATGGCAGCGGTCGACGCGATCCACAACGAGCAGTGGGGTTCCATGGTGTCCCTGCGCGGCACCGAGATCGATGTCGTAAGCATTGCCTCGGCCACCATCGGCCTCAAGCGGGTCCCACCGGCCCGCTACGACGAGGCGTCTGTACTGTTCGGCTAGGCCGGCGTACTGTTCGGCTAGGCCGGCGTACTGTTCGGCTAGGCCGGCGTACTGTTCGGCTAGGCCGGCTAGGCCGGCTAGGCCGGCTAGGCCGGCTAGGCCGGGTCGAGCGGGGCGATCCGGTCAGGCCAGTTTGGCCTGCACCTGGGCCAGCGAGGGGTTGGTCGCAGCCGATCCGTCGGGGTACAAAATGGTCGGCACCGTCTGGTTGCCGTTGTTGAGGCTCATCACAAGTTCCGGCGTACCGTCAACCCGCTCGATGTTCACCTCGGTGTAGCCGATCCCGGCGCTGTCGAGTTGCTTCTTCAATCGTTTGCAGTAACCGCACCAATCGGTCGTGAACATGGTGATGGTTCCGGTAGCGGGTACAAAGTCCATACAGGCAGCTTATCCGCACTGCCTTAGAGTGCACTCCGTGCGCACGGCTTTGAACGAGCATTAAGATACATCAATGACTTTGCCCCAGGTGTGCGTGTGCTATCTCACTCGACTATCTCCCGAAGGTGACCGGCAGGTACTGCTGGGGCGCAAGAAGAAAGGCCTCGGCGTGGGCAATATAGTCGGCGTCGGCGGCAAGCTCGAAATCGGTGAAAGCGCAGTGGATGCGGCCGTTCGCGAAATCGAGGAGGAATCCGGACTCGTGGTGGCGGCATCCGCCCTGACCGAACGCGGGTTTCTCACGTATCTGTTCCCGCACCGCGAAGAGTGGAGCCAGGAGTCGACCGTGTTCGTCTGCGATGAGTGGTCGGGAACTCCGCGGGAATCGAACGAGCTGAACCCGGTCTGGTTCGACATCGAGAGCCTGCCCGTCGATGAGATGTGGGATGATGCCCGGCATTGGCTGCCGGGAGTGCTCGCCGGGACTCCGGTGCGTGCCACGTTCACCTTCGGTGCTGATCTGAAAACCGTTGTGTCTCGTGCCTGAATTCAGCTGGAACCTGATCACCTGATCACCTGATTGGTGGGCCTGCCGTCGAGCCCGAGCCATGCGCTGTTCGGTGGTCTGATTGGCGCCACGATCATCAGCGTCGGCGCCCACAGCTCAGACCGGCACGTTCATCCGCTCGTCGCGCGGGGCGGGTCAGGCGGTTTTGCGCACTCGGCCGAGCCAGGTCATCAGATGATAGATAACGATGGCCGCTACCGTTCCGAGCGCGATGCCATTGAAGCTGAGTGTTCCGGCGTTGATGGTGAAGTCGGCGATACCGATAATGAGCGCGGTCGCGGCGGTGAACTGGTTCACCGGCTTGGAGAAGTCGACCTTATTGTCGAACCAGATCTTGACGCCGATGACACCGATCAGCCCGTAGAGCGCGGTGGTGACACCGCCGAGCACGCCATCGGGAATTGTGAAGATGATCGCACCGACCTTGGGGGAGAGGCCGAGCAGAATAGCGACGATTCCGGCGACCCAGTAGGCCGCCGTGGAGTAGATGCGGGTCGCCGCCATGACACCGATGTTTTCGCCGTAGGTGGTGGTTCCGCTGCCGCCGCCAAAACCGGCGAGCATTGTGGCCAGACCGTCGGCGAGCAGGGCCCGACCGGTGAGTCGGTTCACCTTCGCATCCGTCATCTGGGCCACACCTTTGATGTGGCCGACGTTCTCAGCGATGAGCACGAGCACGACGGGAAGAAAAGCGGGCAGCACCCCGAACACGGCCGCCGGGTTCTCGAAGGGGTTGGCCGGCGCGGTGAACGGAGGCAGGCCGATCCAGGCCGCGTCCGCAACGCGGCTGAAGTCCACCTCACCGAAGAAGATCGCAGCGACGTAGCCCACGAGCACGCCGAGAAAGATTGAGAGCCTGCCGAGGATGCCGCGAAACAGCACTGTGCACAGAATCACCGCGACGAGCGTGATGAGCGCGGTGAGAGGTGCCTTGTCGAAATTGGCCTTGGCCACCGGGGCCAGGTTGAAGCCGATGAGGGCCACGATCGCACCCGACACGATCGGCGGCATCAGTCGGTCGATCCAGCCGGTGCCGGTGAGCTGCACGATGATGCCGACCAGGGCGAGCAGCACCCCGACGGCCATGATGCCGAACAGGGCGCTGCCCATGCCGACCGAGGCCGTTGCCGCGGTGATCGGCGCGATGAACGCAAACGACGACCCGAGGTAGCTGGGCAGTTTATTACCGGTGATCAGGAGAAACAGTAGGGTGCCTATGCCGGAGAACAGCAGGGTCGTGCTCGGCGGAAATCCGGTGAGCAGGGGCACCAGAAAGGTAGCGCCGAACATGGCGACGACATGCTGCGAGCCGATGCCGATCGTCAACGGCCAGTTCAGTCGTTCGCCAGGGCTGACGACCGCCTGCGCCTCGACGGTTTTTCCGTCACCGTGCAGTGTCCAGGGCAGTGCCATTTGCGTTCTCGTTTCGTCTGGTGCGGTATCTGTGTCGAGCGTAGTCGCAGCCGGTCAGCACCGCGGAATAGACTCGATTCCATGAGCCAGCTCGCTGATCCGACCACCCAGCAGGGTCTCGAAGTGCGAGTGTCGGGCGGTTTGCTCCGCGGAGTTCGGGAACGCGGCGTCGTGGCCTGGCGGGGCATCCCCTACGCGGCCGCTCCAGTGGGCGATCTACGGTTTCGTGCCCCGCAGCCAGCCCCGACCTGGCACGGTGTGCGTGACGCGAGGGTGTGGGGATTGATTGCCCCGCAGAGCCACAAGGGCCAGTTTCGCGGCGCCCACCCACGCGTCCCGCAGGGGGAGGACTGTCTCAACCTCAACGTGATCGCACCCGACGAACGGATTCGCCCCGGTGCGCAGTTGCAAGACGCCCTCCGGCCGGTGATGGTGTTCATCCACGGCGGCGCCTACAGTGTGGGTTCCAGCCGCGAGGTGCCACGACAGGGGGAGGGGCTCGTGCGGCGCGGCGGCATCGTCTACGTCAGCCTGAACTACCGGCTGGGTGCCCTCGGGTACCTGGACTTTTCTCGATTTGGTTCGCCGGAGCATCCGTTTGAGAGCAACCTCGGGCTGCGAGACCAGGTCGCCGCCCTGCAGTGGGTGCGAAAGAACATTCACGCCTTCGGCGGTGATCCGAATGCGGTCACCCTGTTCGGCGAGTCGGCCGGCGGCAACGCGGTCACCACACTGATGACCGTGCCGAGCGCGTCGGGCCTGTTCCAGCGGGCGATCGCGCAGAGTGCGCCGCCGAACGCGGTCTACCCGAGTGACATCACGGCGCGCTGGGCTGGCGAGTACGTGGACAGCCTGAGCGAAGCCCCGGGTCCCTGCAGCACCGCCGACGCGGCACGTCTGTTGCTGGCCGCCGACCCGGCACTGCTCGCCGCCGCCACGACCGCGCTGACCCTGCGTACGCCCGATCAGGACCCGGGTACGATTCCGCTCTGCCCGGTCATCGACGGTGATTTTCTGCCGGAGCGACCGCTCGACGCTTTTCGGGATGGCCGTGCGGCGCGCATCCCGCTCATCATCGGCACGAACGCGCGGGAGGGCTCGCTGTTCAGCGGCCGCATCGATATTCTCGCCACGACGCCCGCGCGCATCCGTGCGATCTTCAAAAAGACCAAGAAGAAGGCGAAGAAGGCCCTCAAAGCGCAGTATCCAGGCATTCCGGCGCTGCGGGCCGCGCTGGATTTCGGCGGTGATTACTCATTCTGGTATCCAAGCGTGAAGGTCGGCGAACGACACTCCCGGTACGCACCGGTGTACTTCTACCGTTTCGATGCCGCTCCACGGCTGCTGCGGCTGATGGGCCTTGATGCCACGCACGGTCTCGAACTCTTTCCGTTGTTCGATCGCCTCGACGGCTGGTTCGGCCGCGGTATGACGGCGCTCGGCGGGCGTCGCACGTTTCAGGACATCGCAACACGGATGCAGGGCTGGTGGCTGTGCTTCGTGCACGGTGGGGTGCCATCGGCCGAGTGGCCGCTCTACGACGAAACCACGCGCGCGACGCTCATCATCGATCAGGACGACCAGGTCGAGTCGGACCCGCACCGGGAACGGCGCCTGGCCTGGGGACGGTTCGTGCCACACGTTTAAGTGGTGTGCCTGGCCTGGTCGTAGACTTAGACCTTGCGTTTAGAGCCACGGCACCGGGAGTACACCATTTCGAGCACTGAAACACCCACTACTGCCGCGTCGCGTGGCCTGAAAGCCCGCGTCGACGCGTACTTCGAGATCTCCAGCCGTGGCTCCACCTGGTCAAGAGAATTCCGTGGCGGAGTCGTCACCTTCGTCACGATGGCCTACATCGTTATCTTGAACCCGCTCATTCTCGGCGGGTTCAGCGCCGACCAGGCCGCCGTCGACGTCGAGGGTGGCTGGCTTCCCAACGAGCAGGTAGCCGCCGTCACGGCGCTGACCGCCGGAGTCATGACTATTCTGTTCGGCGTCATCGCCCGTCTGCCCTACGGTTTCGCCGCCGGGCTCGGTATCAACTCGTTCCTCGCCGTGAGCGTCGTCGGCCAGGTCACCTGGGCCGAAGCGATGGGCCTTGTTGTCATCAATGGGCTCATCATCGTGCTGCTCGCCTCGACCGGCCTGCGCGAACTGATCTTCAACGCCATTCCCCGGCCGTTGAAAATCGCCATCACGGTAGGAATCGGCCTGTTTATCGCCTTCATCGGCCTGGTCGACTCCGGTTTCGTGCGGGCCAGTGGTGCGAACTCGCCGCCGGTGCAGCTCGGCGACGCTGGCTCGATCGCAACGTTGCCGACGGCGATCTTCGTGATCGGGCTCATCATCATGGGAGTCCTTGTGGCCCGTAGGGTGAAGGCCGCCCTGCTGATCGGCATCGTCGTGACGACCATCATCGCCGTCATTCTCGAGGCAATCTTCAGGGTGGGGCCCTCGTTCGGTATCAACCCGGCCGGTTGGAACCTGAACGCGCCCGTGCTGCCGACGAGTGTGGTCGCCCTGCCCGACTTCGGACTGATCGGCCAGGTGTCCTTCGGCGCGTTCGAGCGCATCGGCATGCTCGCCGCCGTGATGCTCGTGTTCACCCTCGTCTTCACGAACTTCTTCGACGCCATGGGAACCATGACCGGCCTGGCCAGTGAGGCCGGACTGGCCGACAAGGACGGAAAATTCCCGCGGCTGAAGTCCGCGCTCATCGTCGAGGGTATCGGAGCCGTTGCCGGTGGTGCGACGAGTGCCTCATCGAACACCGTGTTCATTGAATCGGGGGCCGGCATCGGAGAAGGAGCCCGCACGGGCGTTGCCAACATAGTCACCGGCATCCTCTTTCTGGCCGCCATGTTCTTCACCCCGCTCACCCAAATCGTGCCGCTCGAAGTGGCTGCCGCGGCGCTCGTCATCGTCGGAGCGCTCATGGTGTCGCAGATTCGCCACCTCGACTTCACCGAATTCTCCAGCACGCTGCCGATCTTTCTGACGATCATCGTGATGCCGCTGACCTACTCAATCGCCAACGGTATCGGTGCCGGGTTCATCAGCTGGGTGCTCGTGCGCAGCCTCTCCGGCAAGGCACGTGAGATCAGTCCGCTGTTGTGGGTCGTCGCCGTCGGTTTCATACTCTTCTTCGTACGTGGTCCGGTCGAGGCGCTGATCGGCTGAGTGTTCGAAGACATCGTCGGGGCGGGAACGTAGGTGCCCGACGACGACAGGCCGTGGTTCGGCCCGCGGCAGCCGCGAACGGATGCCGCGGCGCAGTGCGACTTGATCTCGCGACTAAATCTCGCGACAGTGCGTCGTGAGCATGCCGATCTTGTCGATCGAAATGGTCACGGTCGACCCGTCACGTAAAAAAATCGAAGGTTTACGGCTGTAGCCAGCGCCGCCTGGACTGCCGGTGGAGATCAGGGTTCCCGGCAGAAGAGTGGAGGTTGTGGACAAGTAAGAGATGATCTCCGCGACGGTGCGCACCATGTCGCCGCTCGAAGCGTCCTGCAGAATACGGCCGTCGACGTGGGTGGTCAGCCACAGATTCTGCGGGTCACCTATCTCATCGGCGGTGACGACGAGCGGGCCGGTCGGGGTGAAGCCATCAAAGGATTTGCAGCGAGACCACTGTGCCTCTGAGAACTGCAGGTCGCGAGCGGTGATGTCGTTCACGACCGTGTACCCAAAGACATAGTCCAGGGCGTCGGCGACTGACACGTTGCGGGCCGGGCGGCCGATGATGACACCCAATTCGGCTTCGTAGTCGACCTGGGTGGTGAGGTCGCGCGGCCAGGTGATGGTCGAGCCGTGCCCGGTGAGCGAGTTGGGCCAGAGCGAGAACACGGTCGCCGACGTTTCGAGCCGCAGGCTCAGCTCGGAGGAGTGAGCGGCGTAATTGGCGCCGATCGCGATGATCTGCGGCGGTCTGAGCACCGCAGAAGAGTGTCGCAGTTCGTCTACCGGGGTGAGTGCGGCGCCGTTGGAGGCGGCGTCGAGGCTGATCGCGCGGATGCGTTCGTACTCGGCGTCGCCCTGTTCGAGCAGGTCTTGCAGGTCACGCGGGGCGTCGTCAATGACGTCGTCCAGGAACAGCGCCGCATCGTCAAAGATCACGGCCAATCGGGGAACGGATGAGCCGTCAACTCTCAAATGCGCAAATTTCACTCTATTAGGCTAACGGGCGCGAACCCGGGTTGGCTTGTGGGGGGCTCCAACCCTCGGCTTGTCTGCTTGGAGGAAACGGGCGAAGTGCTGCTGTGGCCCCGGTGCAAGCGCAGGCGCAGGCGCAGGTGCAGGTACACTCCGGCGTATCTGCGCCACCGGGCACGGAGCGGCTCGATAGACTGTGGCGATGAACGCACTGCTGCGCCTCCAGTCCGAGCTCGGCGCAATCGTCAGCGTCGATCCCCTCGACCTTGCGGCCAACCGCGCCGACAAATCCGGCTGGGTGGCCGACGGTACGCCGCTTGCCATCGTGCGCGCTACGACGGTCGATCACGTTCAAGCGGCGCTGCGCATTGCAACCGAATTTCGGGTACCGGTCATCACTCGTGGCGCCGGAACCGGACTGTCGGGTGGAGCCTGCGGTACCGACGGGTCCATCGTGCTGAGCGTGGCCGGACTGACCCGCATCATCGAAATCAACCCCGACGACGAACTTGCTGTCGTCGAGGCCGGCGTGATCAATCAGCACTTCAACGACGTCCTCGCGAAACAGGACCTCTGGTTTGCCCCGGACCCGGCCAGCAAGGGCATCTCCACCGTCGGCGGTAACATCGCCACAAATGCCGGCGGGCTGCTCTGCGCGAAGTATGGGGTCACCCGGGAAGCTGTGCTCGGCCTGACCGTCGTGCTCGCCGACGGCAGCCTGCTGCGCACCGGGCATCGCACGGTCAAGGGCGTCACCGGCTACGATCTCACCGCGCTGCTCACCGGATCCGAGGGTACCCTCGGCGTCATCGTCGACGCGACGGTGCGGGTGCGCGCGCTGACCGCTGGCACCGTTGCCACCATCGGTGCGGTTTTTGACACGGTGATGGCGGCGGCCGCAGCCAGCGCTTCGATCGCTGCCGCACGGATCCGTCCCGCAGTGATGGAACTGATCGACCCGGTAGCGCTCGGCATGGTGGCCGCGTACCTCGGGCCCGACGGCTCGGCCGGCCTGCCACTCAGCCAGGGTGCGTTTCTGCTCGTGCAGACTGACGGACCGGCGGCGCTCGCCGAAGCCGAGGCGGCCGTGGAGGTGCTGCGGAGAGCTGGCGGCCAAGCCAGTTTGTCAACGGATGCTGCTTCCGGGGACCGTCTGCTGGCCATTCGTCGCGCCATGCACCCGGCCCTCGAACAGTTCGGTCGGGTACTCATCGAAGACGTGTCGGTGCCGCGTTCGCGCATGGCCGAGATGTTCGCCGTCATCGCGGAGATCAGCGCACGCACCGGCATCCCCATTCCCACCGTCGCCCACGCCGGCGACGGTAACCTGCACCCGAACTTCGTCATTCCGCGTGGCGGTGCAGACGATGCGATGGTGCCCGATGAGATCTGGGCCGCCGCCGACGAGATGTTTCAGGGTGCGCTCGCCCTGGGCGGTACGCTCACTGGCGAACACGGTGTCGGCGTGCTGAAGCGTCGCTGGCTGCGTGATGAGATCGGTGACACGAGCCTTGTCTTGCAACGCCAGCTCAAAGCGGTCTTCGACCCGCTGGGCCTGCTGAACCCCGGCACCATGTTCGACGCCTGAACTGCTGATTCGCAGCCGGTATTGTCGAGTAATGAGCCTCGACCAGCCGCCAGGCCAGCATCCCACCGAACAGCGGTCGGGCCAACACCTTCCAGTGCAGGCGAGTCAGGCTCCGGTACAACCGGTCTGGAGCCAGCCGGTGCTCCCGTCTCGCGCCGGCCCGATCGTACTGGCCGTGATCGGCATCGTGTTCGCGGGGATGGCCCTGCTCGCCGTGTTTTGGTACCTGACCACATTCCTCGGCGCCGATGCCCTGCTCGTCGGGCTGATCCTGGCGCTACTGCCACTTACGGTGGTGCTGCTGGCGGTGCGCTGGATCGACAGCTGGGATCCGGAGCCGCGACCCGCCCTCATTTTCGCCCTGCTGTGGGGCGCGGGAATCTCCGTCGTCACCGCCTTGGTCTTCGATCTTGGCGTGCAGGTCACGATTGCGGCCAGCGCGGGGGCCCTGACCGGGAGTGATTTCGCATCCGCTGTCGTCCAGGCCCCGATTGTGGAAGAAGTCGCCAAGGGCTTCGGTGTGCTCGCGCTATTCTGGGCAGTGCGCAGGCACTTTGACGGGCCAGTCGACGGTGTCGTCTACGCCGCGACGATTGCGGCCGGCTTTGCCTTCTCGGAGAATATTCAGTACTTCGGTCTGGCTCTGACCGAGGGCGACGCGCAAAGACTCGGCGCGACGTTATTGCTGCGCGGGGTCTTTTCGCCGTTCGCGCACGTCACTTTCACGATCTGCACCGGGCTTGCCCTCGGCCTGGCTGCGAGGCGCAGCGCCAGCCGGGGCGGGGCGGTCGGTTATTTTCTGATCGGTTTGCTACCCGCGATCATTCTGCACGCCCTCTGGAATGGCAGCACCTTCTTCCTCGACGGCGACGCCTCCGTGCTCGCCTATTACGCAGTCGTGCAAGTGCCGCTGTTCATCGCCGCCATTCTCGTAGTTGCCTTTTTGCGCCGACGAGAGGCTCGCACCACCCTGCGCCGTCTGCACGAATATTCGCAGGCCGGATGGTTCACCGCGGCCGAGGTCTCGATGCTGGGCACCGGTTCCGGTCGACGTCAGGCGCTCGCCTGGGGCAGACGCCAACAACGACCCAAGAAAGTCGCGATGCGCCGTTTCATAGCGGATGCGACGCGGCTTGCCAGTGTGCGCGACCGTCTTGTTCGCGGCCAGAATACCGCGGCCCTGCACGCCCACGAGGCGCAACTGCTCGGACTGCTGATGAATCATCGGGCCGACGTGCTCGGTCAGATGCGGCAGGGCTCGGCGCCAGCGGCACCGTGATCAGGTTGAGTCACGCGGTACAACAGAAACTCGCCGCTTCGGTGGTGTGGCGGTGCCGACGACTCTCCCGATGCGACGAGTTGGTGTACACCAAGAGTGCACCCGGAACCCGCCAGACGCAAGCATTATTTTCGCAGCGCCCCTGGTATGCAATCCGGGGCGGAATCCGCTTGGATAGGGGTATGACTGATTTGAATTCCAAGCCCGAAATTGATTTCCCCGAGGGCGCTGCGCCCGAACAACTCGAGATCACCGATGTCGTCGTCGGTGATGGCGCTGAAGCTACGGCCGGAGCCACCGTCGACGTGCACTACCTGGGCGTCGAGTTCGCGTCCGGCGACGAGTTCGACTCGTCCTGGAACCGCGGCCAGTCGATCAACTTTCCGCTGCGCTCACTCATCGCCGGCTGGCAGGAAGGCATCCCCGGCATGAAGGTCGGCGGACGCCGCAAGCTCGTTGTGCCGCCGCACCTCGCTTACGGACCGGCTGGCTCTGGCCACCGTCTCTCCGGCCAGACCCTGATTTTCGTGATCGACCTGCTCGGCGTGAGCTAACCCGCGGCGCCAAAAACCACACGGAACGGGATACGGCTGCTGAAGCTGTATCCCGTTTTGTCTGCGCGTTGGCCTGAACAGCAACGATTAGGTCAGGGCCGCAGTCGGCTCCGGGCCAAGCACAAACCGCCGCCCGGTGATCGAATCCGGCACGATCTCAACGAAAACCGGCTTGACCGTGGGAATCAGCGGGTGCAACGGCAACCCTGCGGCGTCGTCGATGTCCCGCTGGGTGTCGAGCGCGCGGGCCGTTCCATGCACGACGACACTCCACGCTTCGTCACGGCCCACGCCATCTGTTTCGAACGCGACGTGGTTGTTGACCGTGAGCTCGATCAGTTTGGTGCCCGGAGAAGTACGAAACAGCAGACGCCGGTCGGCGGCGACAAAATTGACCGGAAAAATATCGGGGAGGCCACCGACGGCCACGGCCAGGCGGCCGAGGCTGGCCGAGAGCAAGGCGTTCCAGCATTCCTCTTCGCTGAGATTCTGCACGGCCGATGCGGCCGCGTTCATGTCGTTGAAAGTCATGATCCATCGTCACACGCCCCGAGCCACAGGGCGAGCCGGGCCGGCGTGTTTTGTACCGCAACAGGCAAACTGACGCCGAAAAAACTTTATCCCCCTACTTGGGGTGCTATGCCTGTAAGCTGGAACTTTGCCCAGCGGGGCAGGCACCTGGCGGTGCACAAGCGGTCTCATCCTGAGGGATTTTATCGCGCGTCGCAATCTATTCCTGAAAGGGTTCCACAGTGAGTGCACTACCCGAAGTACCGGCGAAAACGCCACACAGAAGTCCTTCCAAAACCCGTCTTTTTGTCGTTGCGGCGCCTCGAGTGTTTTACCCGGCACTCGGCATCATTCTGGCCGTCGTCATCGTCGCCATCGCATTTCCCGTGCGCACGGGCAGCGTTCTCGCCCTGTTGCAGGGCTGGGTGGTAGCCGGCCTTGGCCCGTACTACGTGGTTATCGTCGCGGCTTTCGTCGTGTTCGCCATTTGGATGGGGCTGAGTCGTTTCGGCGACATCAAGCTGGGTAAAGACGACGACGAACCCGAATTTGGTCTGATGAGCTGGTTCTCGATGCTCTTCGCTGCCGGCATGGGCATCGGCCTGGTCTTCTGGGGGGCCTCTGAACCCCTCACCTTCTTCACGACCCCAAAGCCGGGCGTGACCGGTGATTCTGCGGATCTCGCCGCCGCAGCGATGACGCAGACCTTCCTGCACTGGGGGTTCCACGCCTGGGCCATCTACGCCGTTGTCGGCCTGGCCCTCGCCTACTCGATCCACCGGAAGGGTCGGCCGGTCTCCATTCGCTGGGCCCTCGAGCCGCTCCTCGGCACTCGCCGGGTCAAGGGGCGCCTCGGTGACGCGATCGACGTGATCGCCATCGTCGGTACCCTATTCGGTGTCGCGACCTCCCTCGGACTCGGTGTCAAGCAGATCGCCGCCGGACTGAGCTACCTCGGAGTAGTCGGCGAGGTCACCAATACCCTGCTCATCATTTTGATCATCGTTATCACCATCATCGCGACGGTTTCGGTCGTCAGCGGCGTCGGCAAGGGCATCAAATGGCTCTCCAACATCAACCTCGGCATGGCCGGCCTCCTGCTCGTGGCCGTGCTACTTCTCGGCCCCACGATGTATCTGCTGCGTATGCTCGTACAGTCGGTCGGCGGCTACTTCGGAAACGTGGTCGGACTCACCTTTGACACCGGAGCGTTCACTGGCCAGGCCGGCCTGGACTTTCAGGGTTCCTGGACGGTCTTCTACTGGGGCTGGTGGATCTCGTGGGCCCCGTTCGTCGGCGTGTTCATCGCGCGCATTTCACGCGGACGCACGGTTCGACAGTTCATTGCCGGCGTGTTGCTCGTTCCGACCCTGGTCACGTTCGTCTGGTTCGCTGTCATGGGCGGCAGCGCTATCCGTCAGGCCTGGGAGGGTGACGGCGGCGGGCTCTTCGACCCGAACGTCGGCATCATCCCCGAGAATGTGCTGTTCAACTTTCTCGGCACCCTTCCGTTCGGCGTGATCCTCTCGGTGCTCGCGGTCATCATCATTGCGATCTTCTTCATCACCTCAGCCGATTCGGGTTCGCTCGTAATTGACATGCTCGCTTCCGGCGGTGACACCAATCCGCCCAAGTGGAGCCGCATCATGTGGGCCGCCCTCGGCGGGCTCGTAGCCATCGCGCTGCTGCTAGCTGGCGGATTAGCGGCCCTGCAGACCGGCGCGATCTTGACCGCCATCCCGGTGAGCATCGTGATGATCGGCATGTGTATTGCCATCTACAAGGCGTTCCGCATCGAACACGAGGTCTTGGTGGCTGCCGAACGCCGCCAGCGTCGTGAGGAGATGGCCCGCCGCATCGGCAAGTCCGTCACCGCGCACCTCGAAGAGAACTTCGACGACCACTTCGGTGATCAGGTCGACGGACACATCGAGGCGGCACTGACCGATGATCCGACGCGCCGCCCGCGCTGGGGTCGTCGTCCGAAGGCGTAACGCCTGAACCGGGTCAGGGTCGTTACATGCCGTTGGCGGCCCTGACCCGGTTGACCAGATCACGCCACGGCCCGTTCACCTGGGGTTCGGCAAGCACTACTTCGTGCGGAGCGCACCGAATGCGGTAGGCGAATCGGTCGGGGGTGGCCTCGCTGTCGGTGACGTCATCCCAGGGCAGAGAATTCAAGAACTCTGTCCACGTGCTCGGGTCGGGCTGTTCTTCGACCCGAACTTCCCAGGTCAGGCGGATTCCCGCCATCCCGCCACTGCGGGAGACGATGACTTTCATATCGTGATGCTACTCCGGTGGCAGCGGTGCAGTGGGCGCGTTCGATGATGGGGGTGGTGTCGGACGGGCCGGGGGAAGAGGAGCGGAAATCGCCGCCACAACGCCCACCGTCGCCCAGGCCTGCAGTACCGCGTTGTGGGCGGCACCACCACTGCCGTACAGTCGCGCGGCGGTGTCGGCCGTCGCCGCAGCGAAAGCAGCAAAGTCGCTCTGACGGTTCAGCCCGGTACCGGTCAGCGTGTCGTACCAAATGCGGCCCGGGGTCTCCCAGGCGTTGCCGCCGAGAGTGTCGGCAACCAGGTAGAACGCGCGGTTGGGAATACCGGAATTGAGATGCACTCCGCCGTTGTCATCGTCGGTTTCGATATACCCGGTCATGTCGCCGGGCTGCGGATCTTTACCCAGCACATCATCGTTGTACGCGGTGCCGGGCGCTTTCATCGAGCGCAGGGCAACGCCCTCGACCTGGTCCGTGAACAGGCCTTCGCCAATCAGCCAACTGGCGTCTGCCGTTGATTGATTTGTGGCATGCTGCTCGACCAGGGCGCCGAACACGTCGGAGATGGACTCGTTGAGGGCCCCCGGCTGGCCACGGTACTCAAGATTGGCCGTAAATTGGGTGACCCCGTGCGTGAGCTCGTGACCGATCACACTGGGCGAAATAGTGAAGCGATTGAAGATCTGCCCGTCACCGTCGCCGAACACCATGCGTTCACCGTCCCAGAAGGCGTTGTCGTATTGCTTGCCGTAGTGCACGGTCGCGTCCATGGGAAGTCCGTTACCGTCGATGCTGTCCCGCCCGAACTGCGTCCAGTACAGCATCTGCGTGGCGCCGAGACTGTCATAGGCCTCATTTACGGCCGGGTCGTCGCCGGCAGGCTGCCCCTCGGCGCGCACGTGCCGACCGGGCAGTCGTTCCTGGCCGCCGGCATCCGAAATGGTGCGGTCTGACTCGCCCGGGGTACGCGCCGGCAGGGTGCGAGCTCCGGAATAAGCAAACGGATGCACCCCGTCGCGCAATTGCCGAATCTGCGAGTCCCGCAGCAATGACGCCCGTGCGGCCGCTGCGGCCTGCGCGAATCGGGGTTCGTCAAGTTTCGCCAGCCTGACCAACAGATAGGGCGGAACGATCGTGCACACTGTGTGGAGCGCGGAATTGTCCATGAGCAGAGTCTGGCACCGGCCGCCGACATTGCAACTACGCGTTTTCGCGAGAATGGAATCTACCCGGGCGATGAGTCGATCCTCGGCACGGTCGCGGCCGTTTTCACGTGAATCAGCCAGAGAGACCGGTTGATCGGGGTTTCTGCACGGCGGATGTCTAGGCTGGGTGCATGCGCGCACACGACGACCTCACCCCCCTGGTTCCTCGCACCCCGCTGACCGATCGGCTCGGCTGGCTCGGATTGCGCAGCGGCCAGATTCTGCTCGTCATCCTGCTGGCCTCCGTGATCATCTTCGGCTTGGTGCAACTCAAGCTCGTCGTCATCCCGGTGCTGATAGCGATCATCCTCGCCTCAGCGTTGAGCCCGGTGATCAACGGCCTACGGAAGCGGGGCGTCGCCGCCATCCTGGCCACCTGGATCACCCTGCTCGGCGGCATCGTCGTGTTCGGTGGCATCATCACGCTCATCGTCCTCGCGGTGCGCGACCAGTGGAACGAGCTGTTCTCCTCGGCGTCCGAGGGTATCGACCGCCTTCAGCAGTTCCTCATCGACGGGCCGATCCAGGTCGACGAAAAGCAGATCGACGACGCCCGCACGGCAATCGTCGATTTTCTCACCAGCAGCCAGTTCGGAACCGGGGCACTTGCCGGGGCATCCGCTGTCTTCGAACTGATCACCGGAACCGTGCTGCTCATAGTCATATTGTTCTTCTTTCTCAAAGACGGCGGCCAGATCTGGAACTTCTTCCTGACGCCGTTCAAGGGCGAGCGCCTCGCCCGCGGACGCCGCATCGGCCACACCTCACTGCGGGTACTCGGCGGTTACGTGCGCGGCACGGCGATCGTCGCAGCCGTCGACGCCACCGCGATCGGCATCGGCCTCGCAATCTTGCAGGTGCCGCTCGCCCTTCCACTCTCGGTCATCGTTTTCCTCGGTGCGTTTATTCCGCTAATCGGCGCGACCGCGGCCGGCGTGCTCGCAGCCTTGGTCGCCCTCGTCGCGAGTGGGCCGGGCGTCGCCCTCATCGTCATCATCATCGTGATCGCGGTCAACCAACTCGAGGGCAACTTTCTGCAGCCCGTCGTCATGGCGCAGTCGCTGAAGCTGCATCCGCTCGTCATCCTGGTCGGGCTGACCGCCGGAACCATCCTTGGCGGTATCGTCGGTGCCGTACTCTCGGTACCGATCGCGGCCGTCGCCTGGGCCATCGCCAAAGCCTGGAACACAGCGGATGCGCCGCGTCCGACTGCCGCGGGGAGCCCGTCGAAGCGTCGCGTTCGCAAGCGCTGAACCGATCTGCTCGCGCCACCGCTGCTACCCGAGTGATTGGAGGACCATGACCGAGCAGAGCCCATTTCACCTGCCGCGCCCGCAGCTGACCCGGGAGCAGGCGTCCGAGTTCGCCAGAGACCGGTTCGGCGTCACCGGCACCGGCATCGAGCTCGGCAGTAACCAGGACCGTAACTTTCGATTTGAAACGGCTGCCGGCTCGCTCGTGCTGAAGGTCTCCAACCCGGCCATCGCCGCTGTGGAGTTGGAGGCCCAGAACGCTGCGCTGGCGCACCTGCGCAACCGGGGCCTCGACCTGCCGGCGGCGATCGCCGGGATCGACGGTGCGCAGATACAGCACGTCACGATCGACGGGCAGAACCTCGACCTGCGCCTGCTGACATACGTTGAGGGGGATCCGCTGACCGACGCCGCGCGCCTGTCGGTCGAACAGATTCGCGCGCTCGGAAATGTGGCCGGGCGCATTGTTCTTGGCCTCGTCGATTTCGAGCACCCGGGAACTGATCGTTTTCTGCAGTGGGACCTGCGACGAGGCGGCGAAGTCATCGACGCCCTACTGCTGTACCTCGACGACGAGGCGCGCCGGGAGCGGCTGCGGATCGTCACCGACGCCGCCCGGCAGCGACTCGACCGCGTCGCGTCCGACCTGCGGGTGCAGACGATCCACGGTGACTTGACCGACGACAACGTGGTGAGTCGTGCTGACTCGACCGAGACGATCACCGGAGTGATCGACTTCGGCGATGTGGCCCAGGGCTGGCTCATCGCCGAGCTCGCTGCGACCTGCGCCTGCGTGCTCTACCGCAGCCCCCGGAATCCGCTCGCCGTCCTCGACACGATCGAGGCCTTCGCCGCGCAGGTGCCGCTCACCGACGCCGAACTCACCGCCCTCTGGCCGCTGATCGTGCTGCGTACGGCGGTGCTCGTCGTGAGCGGGGAACAGCAAGTGCACCTCGACGGTGATAACGACTACGCCGACGGCAACCGTGCCCGCGAGTGGCTCGCCTTCGACACGGCGGCAGACCAGGACAGTGCCGAACTCGAAGCACTGATCCGCTTCGCCGCGACCGGTGAGAAGACGCCCATCGTCTCCACCGAGCACCCTCTGGCCGGCCCGCTCGACCCAGCAGCCCTTCTTGACCTGTCGGTCACGAGCGCCGCGTTCGACGCCGGCAGCTGGCAGAAGCTCGGCATTGACGAACGGGTGGCAGCGGATGTCGCCGCCCGCCTCGGCCACGCCGTCACCCGCTACGGCGAGTACCGCCTGTCGCAGACCGAAATCGATACGGCCGAGGAATCGCTCACCCTGGCCCTCGGCGTGGAGCTGTACCTGCCCACCGGGACCGTGATCACGGCGCCGATGGACGGTACCGTGATGGGGATCAATGCCGACACGGTGCGGCTCGAGGGGGACCACTTCGACCTGTGGCTGACCGGGGTTCACCTGGCTGCCGCCGACGGCCAGTTCCTGCGGGCCGGTACCGCTCTCGGCACGGCGACTGCACGTCTGACCGTACAGACCAGCCGACTGCGCGGCATCCGCCCCCCGTTTTTCGTGGCGCCCTCTGGTGCGATGCTGTGGCAGCGGGTCTGCCCCGACCCCTCCGCCCTGATCGGGCTCGACACTGCCCGCCCTCTCGTCGATCCGGCCGCCCTGCTGCAGCGTCGTGATGCGTCGTTCGCCCGCGTGCAGGAGCACTACTACGAGTCCCCGCCGCAGATCGAACGCGGCTGGAAACACCACTTGATCGATACCTACGGGCAGAGCTACGTCGATATGGTCAACAACGTCACCACCGTCGGACACGGACATCCGCGCATTGCCGAGGCCGCCCGCAGCCAATGGTCGCTGCTGAACACCAATTCCCGTTTTCACTACGAAGAGCTCGTGCGGTTCACCGAACGCCTCGCCGAACTCGCGCCCGACCCGCTCGACACGGTCTTTCTGGTCAATAGCGGCACCGAAGCCGTCGACCTCGCCGTGCGCCTTGCGTTCAGCTACACCGGCCATGACACCATCCTGTCCGTGCGGGAGGCCTATCACGGCTGGTCGATGGCAGCGGATGCCGTCTCCTCCTCGGTCGCCGACAACCCACGAGCGCTTGATACCCGGCCGGACTGGGTGCACCTGGTCGAGGCTCCGAACGCCGTGCGCGGCAAATACCGGGGCATGGATTCTGCGCCGCAATACCTCAATGATTTCGATGGCGACCTGCACGCTCTCGAGGACGACGGGCGCACGGTCGCCGCTTTCATCGCCGAACCGGTGTTCGGCAATGCCGGCGGCGTGCTGCTGCCCGACGGTTACCTGACCGGCGCCTACGACAGGGTGCGCGCCCGCGGTGGGCTCTGCATCGCTGACGAGGTGCAGGTGAGCTACGGGCGCCTCGGCCGGCACTTCTGGGGTGCAGAGCAGCAGAACGTGGTTCCCGACATCATCACGATCGCCAAGGCGATGGGCAACGGGCATCCGCTTGGCGCGGTGATCACTCGCCGCGACGTGGCCGAACGATTTGCCGACGATGGACCGTTCTTCTCCTCGGCCGGTGGCAGTCCGCTTAGCTGCCGCATCGGCCTGACGGTGCTCGACATCATGCGTGACGAGGGCCTGCAAGGCAATGCCGACGCCGTCGGGCGGCACCTCAAGCAGGGGCTTGAACGGCTCGGCGAACGGTTCGACCTGATCGGTGCGGTCTACGGTTTGGGGCTCTATCTCGGCGTCGAACTGGTCAGCGACCGGGCGAAGTTCACTCCGGCAACCGCGGCGGCTGCCCGACTCTGTGACGAACTGCTTCTGCGCGGCATCATCGTGCAGCCCACCGGCGACTTCAAAAACGTACTCAAGATCAAGCCGCCGCTCTGCCTCACTGTCGCCAGCGCCGACCATTTTCTGCACGCTCTCGACGAGGTGCTCGGCGAGCTCACCGGGTGAGTTAGCGACGCGTCTTCGCGGAGGGGAGCGCGCTCGGCTCGGGTTCGACGATGAAGACCAGGCCGCCGGCGCTATTGGCCGAAAGCATGAGCGCTTCGATCCAGTCACGATTGATAGACGGGGTTCGGCTACCGAAATACCGGTAGTAGAGCGTGCTCGTCGGGTCGAGCCAGATGGCACTGCGGCCGCTGCCCTCGCCGACAGAATCGGTCCAGGTGAAGACGAAACTTTCGCGTCGACGCAGCTTGGTGCTGATCACGATCTGCAAGTGCATCAGGGCGCGATCATCGAAGGTGATCACGATGCCCGGATTGCCGTAAAGCAATGTACCCAAACGTGCACCTCCTCGATTGTTCCACCACTGTAGCGGTAGCCGGGGTGAGGACAGACCGGTTCGTCTCCGCCAATTTCCACCGAGTGACCGCGGTGGTCATCCACTCTGCTAAAGTATGAAGGTTGCCGTTCAACGGCCGCGGATAAAGAGAGCTCAGGCATTTGGCCAAGGGCACCGCGCAGTGAGAGAAAGGGGATCCCACTTTATGGCACTCGAACCAGATGCTAAGAAGGCGATCATCGAAAAGTACGCTACCCACCCAGGCGACACCGGGTCCCCGGAAGTTCAGATTGCAATGCTCACGCAGCGCATCCTCGACCTCACGGAGCACCTGAAAGAGCACAAGCATGACCACCACTCACGTCGTGGCCTGCTTCTCATGGTTGGTCAGCGTCGCCGTCTGCTCGGTTACCTGTCGGACATCGACATCACTCGATACCGCACACTGATCGGCAGCCTCGGCCTGCGTCGCTAATTTATTCGTAGCGAAGGCAGCGTTGATAACGCGAACTTCTTCACAACGGGCCGTCACCTTTTTTGGTGGCGGCCCGTTGTGCGTACCGAGTCATCTCGGGGCAGGTACTGAACAGGTGAGAACGGGGTTGCTAGCATAAGGGGTTGGCAATAACGAACGGACACCACCACGCATGAGTCTCTGGCGCACCAAGAGTATTGAAGATTCGATAGCAGACTCGCTGGAGAAGGGCCACAGCCTTAAACGCACCCTCGGTACCTGGGACCTCATGATCATGGGTGTCGCCGTGGCTGTCGGTGCGGGGATCTTCTCGGTAGGGGCCAAGGCCGCCGGCAGTTATGCCGGACCGTCGGTCACGCTTGCTTTTCTGCTAGCTGCCGTCACCTGCGCCCTCGCCATCATGTGTTATGCCGAGTTCGCCTCCGCTGTGCCGGTCGCCGGCTCCGCCTACACCTTCACCTACGCCACCCTCGGCGAGCTGTTGGCCTGGATCATCGGCTGGGACCTTATCCTCGAGATGCTCACCGCTGCCGCCGTGATCGCCAAATACTGGGGCATCTACCTCAGCACAGTCTTCGATCTGGCCGGCTGGAACGTTCCCGCCACCATCACGGTGCTTGGCCTGGACGTGAGCTGGGGCGCCTTCGTCATCGTCGCCATCTTCACCGCTCTACTCGTGCTGGGCACTCAGCTCTCCGCCCGCGTGGCCAGCGTCTTCACGATCATCAAGGTCGCCATCGTCGTCTTCGTCATCATCGTCGGAGCCTTCTTCATCAGCCCGAAGAACTACACCCCGTTCATCCCCGCCGAGGTGCCCACTGAGGGCGGAGACGGTGACGTCTGGATGCAGTCGCTGTTCTCCTTCATGACCGGTGCGGCCCCCGCACAGTACGGCCTGTTCGGCCTACTCGCCGGCGCATCCCTGGTGTTCTTCGCGTTCATCGGTTTCGACGTCGTCGCTACGAGCGCCGAAGAGGTCAAGAATCCGCAGAAGACCCTGCCGAGAGGCATCTTCGCCGGACTGGCCATCGTCACGGTGCTCTACCTCGGCGTGAGCCTGGTACTGACCGGGATGGTGCCGTACACGGTGCTTGCCGACGATCCGAACGCGTCACTCGCCACCGCTTTCGTCGCTGTCGGCGCCGGCTGGGCTGCCCAGATCATTTCGATCGGAATCCTGGTCGGTCTCACGACGGTCATCATGGTGCTGCTGCTCGGCCTCTCCCGCGTGCTGTTCGCGATGAGTCGCGACGGCCTGCTACCGCGCTGGCTGAGCGTCACGACCGAGAAGCGCCGTACTCCGGCACGGATCCAGATCATCTCCGGTGCCGCCGTCGCATTGCTTGCCGGCCTCACCGACGTTGGGGTGCTCGAAGAAATGATCAACATCGGCACCCTGTCGGCGTTCGTACTCGTCAGCATCGCCGTGGTTGTGCTGCGTAAGAAACGCCCCGACCTGCCGCGCGCTTTCAAGGTGCCGTTCTCCCCGGTGCTGCCGATTCTCTCGGCTGTGCTGTGCATCTGGCTAATGCTGAACCTCACGACCCTCACCTGGGTGCGCTTCGCGGTCTGGCTGGTCGTGGGCTTCATCGTCTACTTTGCCTATGGACGCCGACACTCCGTACTCGGCATCAAGCAGCGTGCCGCTGCCGCCGAAGCAGCCAGGGTCAATGCAGGCGAGGCGACACGCGTCGACTGACGATCATTGCTCCCAAGTTCTCCGCTCGAGCGCGAGCTGGCGGGCAGATCGGCGTTGACCGGGCAGATCGGCGTTGACCGGGCAGATCGGCGTTGACCGGGCAGATCGGGGCAACGGTTCCGGAGTGATCCGGGCGATCACGCGAACCTCGGCTATCGGGTGGAGCCGGCCCAGAGCTCCTCGACCGACACGACGAGGGGCGACGGAACGGCGTTACTGCCGGAGTACAGCACCAGACCGATGGAACCAACCGATTGCAGGCCGGCCGTCGAGTCGCTCTTGCTGACCTGCCAGGTGCTGGGTTCGGCCGTGCCAATCTTCCATACCTTGGCTCGAATCGCCGTGGGCGAGGCCCCCGTGACCTGCAATCGAAGTTGCAGTCGATTTCCGGGTGCGTAGGTGAGCCCGGGAACGATCAGATCCA
Organism: Cryobacterium sp. Y29; assembly: GCF_002929825.1. Taxonomy (GTDB): domain Bacteria; phylum Actinomycetota; class Actinomycetes; order Actinomycetales; family Microbacteriaceae; genus Cryobacterium. The sequence goes on along the minus strand of NZ_PJJN01000032.1, from coordinate 102,389 downwards.
CCACGGTCGAATTCGTGCGCCGAATCTGCAGCTTGACGCTTCCGCTCGGCGCCACGACGACCCTGGCTCCGTAGGACGCGCTGCCAATACGCCGACCGATGACCGCGATATACGCGGACCCGGTAGTCGGTCGCACGAGGTTGAGGCTCGTGCGCACCTCGGTGTCTTGACTGGACACTCCATTCAGGTAAGTACCCCGGGTGGTTCCCGGCGTCGTGGTCAGCCGCGCAACTCCGCGTGCCACGGAGAAGCCGGTGGCTGCGGTCCACGAACCTCCCAGCTCGGCTGTTCCCAGGGCGCCGGTGACGGTTCGACCGAAGGTGTCGGAGGCCAGGACGCCGCTAAGTCGGGCGACCTCGGACGCGGCCAATGTGAACGCGCCAACGCAGTAGGCAATGGACGTTGTCGTGCTGGGTTTCGCCGGGGCCTCCCCAACGCCTTGGCAGTTTGACAAGAAGCCCGAACTTTTCAGCGAAAGCGTGCTGAGTCCGGCCCAAGCGCGCGTGATGACCGGAAGGTAGGTCGCCGAGTCGAGCAGTCCGGTGCGGACGCCGTACGCCATCGCGTAGACGAAGAGCGCCGTAGCGCTGGTTTCGGGCGCTGGAAAGAGTGACGGGCTGAGCAGGCTGCTGCGCCACATCCCGTCAGATCCCTGGAGCTGGGCCAGCCGGGCGGCCATCGTCTGGAGCATGGTTTTGTACTCGGTGTACTGCGGGTCTGCCGGCGGCAATACCATCAGCGTGCGCGTCATCGCCCCGATCACCCAGCCGTTACCTCGCGCCCACATGACCTTGTGGCCGAGCGAATCTCGCTGTCCGACGTACTTGCAATCCCGCCACCACAGCTGTTCGCTAACATCAAACAGCCCGTCGGCGGTGCAGCCGGGCCGCACCGGCGTCGTGCCGTCGTTCTTGAGAAAATTGTAGAACTGCGAATGCTTTGCTTGATAAGTGGACGTGCCGGTTCGGGTAGCCCAGCGCGGCCACAGGGGTAGGCCCATGAACATCGAGTCGATCCACCAATACCGATTGGGAGCGAGGCTGAGGTCCTCGGCCATGAACTTGTCTGATGACGCAAGGTTTGCATTCACCCCGACATTGGCGGAGTCCTGCCAGACCTGGATGGCCGCACGGCTGTCGGGGTTCGATGTGGGGCTTGACGGTGCGTTGGCGGTCCAGTTGTTTCGTGTGCCCCAGGACTGCAGCCACTGCCGGTAGATCGGATCGTTGGTTTCCTGAACGAGGGCCTCTACCCCCATGAAATAGGGGGCCCATTTCCAGCCGGCGTCGGAGCTCGCTCCGCCATTGTGCGCATAGAAATAGTCCGTTGCGGACCGCGCGGCCTGCACGATCGACGAACGAGAGGGCAGTGCTGCGGTAGCGGCCTGCGCGGACTGCGAGGTCTGCGCGGTCGGCAGGACAACGACGATAACAGTCATGAGCAAGGCGAGGACGGTTTTCATGGTGACAAAATACTCGCGGACCGCCACTCTGGCAATGCGGACGCCGGTGGCTTCGAGCGGGTCTGTTACGCTGAACGGGGCCGATTTTATGGAATCGACTCGTCCAACTCGCCTGTCATACGGGCACGCGAGCCTTCGTCGCCAGAATGGCGAGAAGCAAACTTAAAGGAGAAAACCCCCACATGGAGGGTCCAGAAATCACGTTCGCCGAGACCGTTATCGATAACGGCAAGTACGGCAAGCGCACCATCCGTTTTGAAACCGGGCGTCTCGCCCAGCAGGCGCAGGGGTCTGCCGCCGCGTACATTGACGAAGAGACAATGTTGCTCTCCGCCACGAGCGTCAGCAAGCAGCCGAAGGACAACTTCGACTTCTTCCCGCTCACCATTGACGTCGAAGAGCGCATGTACGCTGCCGGTCGCATTCCGGGCAGCTTCTTCCGTCGCGAAGGTCGTCCCTCGACCGACGCGATCCTCACCTGCCGCTTGATCGACCGGCCCCTGCGCCCGTCGTTCGTCGACGGTCTCCGCAACGAGATCCAGGTTGTCATCACCGTCCTGGCCATCGAGCCCGACGAACTCTACGACGTGCTCGCCATCAACGCGGCCTCGATGTCGACCCAGCTTGCCGGGCTTCCGTTCTCCGGACCGATCGGTGGCGTTCGCGTCGCCCTCATCCCCGACGAGAACGGTGGCGGCCAGTGGGTCGCCTTCCCGAAGCACTCGCAGCTGGACGACGCTGTGTTCAGCATGGTCGTCGCCGGCCGCGTTGTCACGGATGCCGCCGGCACGCAGGACGTCGCGATCATGATGATCGAGGCCGAAGCCACCGACGCCGCCTGGAACCTGATCAAGGGTGGCGCCATTGCGCCGAACGAAGCCGTTGTGGCCCAGGGCATCGAGGCCTCGAAGCCGTTCATCAAGCAGCTCGTTTTCGCGCAGCAGCAGGTAGCCGACGCGGCCGCCAAGCCGACCGCCGACTTCGCCCTGTTCCCTCCGTACCAGCCGGTGACCTACGACGCTGTCGCCGCCCTGTCCTACGACCAGCTGAAGACGGTCTACACGATCGCCGACAAGGTCGAACGTCAGAACGCGGACGACGCGCTCAAGGCATCCGTCAAGACCGCCATCGCGGCCAAGGTCGACGCCGGTGAGCTCGACGCGAGCGCCAACAACCAGGTCAACGCGGCATACAAGTCGGTCACCAAGCTCGTCGTGCGCTCCCGAGTGCTCGACGAAGGCATCCGTATCGACGGTCGCGGGCTGGCCGACATCCGTCCGCTCGACGCCGAGGTTGCGGTCATCCCGCGCGTTCACGGCTCGGCCATCTTCCAGCGCGGCGAAACCCAGATTCTGGGCGTCACCACCCTGAACATGCTCAAGCTCGAGCAGTCGATCGACTCGCTGAACCCGGTCACCAAAAAGCGCTACATGCACAACTACAACTTCCCGCCCTACTCGACCGGTGAAACCGGTCGCGTCGGAACGCCGAAGCGCCGCGAAATCGGCCACGGAGCGCTCGCTGAGCGCGCCCTGGTTCCCGTGCTGCCGACGCGTGAGGAGTTCCCGTACGCCATCCGTCAGGTCTCCGAGGCGCTCAGCTCCAACGGATCCACCTCGATGGGTTCCGTCTGCGCCTCCACCCTGTCGCTGCTGAACGCCGGAGTGCCGCTGCGCGCCCCGGTCGCCGGAATCGCCATGGGCCTGATCAGCGACACCGTCGACGGCCAGACCCGCTACGCGGCCCTCACCGACATCCTCGGCGCCGAAGACGCCCTCGGCGACATGGACTTCAAGGTGGCCGGCACGAGCGAATTCATCACCGCGATTCAGCTCGACACCAAGCTCGACGGCATCCCCGCCTCGGTCCTGGCTGGCGCGCTGACCCAGGCGAAAGACGCCCGCACCACGATCCTCTCCGTGCTCAACGCGGCGATCGACGCTCCCGACGAGATGGCGCCCACCGCGCCCCGCGTCATCAGCGTGCAGATCCCCGTCGACAAGATCGGCGAGCTGATCGGCCCGAAGGGCAAGACCATCAACTCGATCCAGGACACCACCGGTGCCGACATCTCGATCGAGGAAGACGGCACCGTGTACATCGGCGCCGTCGACGGACCGTCGGCCGAAGCCGCACGGGCCCAGGTCAACGCGATCGCAAACCCGACCAACCCCGAGGTCGGCGAGCAGTTCCTCGGAACCGTCGTCAAGATTGCCGCGTTCGGTGCCTTCGTCTCGCTGCTCCCGGGCAAGGATGGTCTGCTGCACATCTCTGAGGTGCGTAAGCTTGCAGGTGGCAAGCGCGTCGAGAACGTCGAAGACGTGCTCGGCGTCGGCCAGAAGGTTCTCGTGGAAATCACGAAGATCGATGACCGTGGCAAGCTGTCGCTCGCTCCGGTACTCGACGAGGCTGCTGACACCGAAGGTCGCGCCGCGGCTTCCGACAGCGCAGACGCGTCGACCGAGGTCTAAGCTGCCCCAATAGATCTCCCGATCACCTCTCGCCAGGTCGGTCGGGTTGACGGAAGGCCCGCACTGCTCGCAGTGCGGGCCTTTTCGCGTCCGTTGCCCGAATGGCAGCGTGTGCATGCCTTGTCGTGCCTGATCTCCGGGACTACGTTCGCAGCATGACAAATACACGGTTAGTTTCAGGATTCCTGCCACGCATTGGCGCGGTCGCCCTGGTCACTTCTGCCCTGCTGGCTGGCGCAGTAAGTGCTCCGGCAGTCGCGCAGAACGACACCGCTCGCTCAGGCCCGGCTTCCGCATCCGCTGTCGGATACGTCGCCCTCGGCGACTCGTTCACTTCCGGCCAGGGTGCCCCGCCGTACGTTTTCGACGGTACTGCGTGTCTGCGCTCCAAACGGGCCAGTTACCCGATTTTCTCCGCCCTGGTCAGCTCCTACAAGCTTTCGTCAAACAACGCCTGTTCCGGTGCCGCTACCACGGATGTCCCCGGCCAGCTCCTCGGGGTCAGCGCCAGGACCGCGCTGGTCACATTGACCGTTGGCGGCATCGACGCCGGCTCCAACGTGGTCTTGGCTGCGTGCGCCCCCGACCCCGCCAGCCCGGTCTGTGCTGGCGCCATCAGCCATAGCGTGACTCAGCTGCGCCTTCTGGCTCCCAAGCTCGTGGAGACTTACGGGCTCGTGGCGGCGACGTTGCCGCAGGCGAAGATCGCGGTTTTGAGCTATCCGCGGCAGTTCAAGCCGGGATTCTCCACGCTGGGTGACGTACTCAATGGTGCAACCGACGCGCTGAACCTCGTTATCAAGGGCTCCGTCGGAGCAACGGGCACGGCCCGTATCCGCTTTGTCGATGCGTCGCAGGAATTCGCCGGGCACGGCATCGGGTCACGCGTGCCGTATTTTGCGTTCGACGCGCTGAACCTGTTTGCGCCGGCCAATTTTCACCCCAACGCGTTCGGTAACAGTCTCGGCTACGCGCGTGCCCTCGTCAACGATGGGCTGCTGCGCCGCTAGGCACGACGCACGACTCACAATCTAGTTGAAAGAATCACAAGGTAGCGATATACTCAGATCGTGCTGAGTTCTGGTCTAACCGTCGCCCAATTAAAGTCCGACTTGTTCAAGTCGCTGGGACATCCATTGCGCGTGCAGGTTCTGGAACAGCTCGTTGCCGGTGAACGCTCAGTGGGTAGTCTAGCCGAGACGCTCGGTTGCGAGCTATCCAACCTGTCGCAGCAGCTCGGCGTTTTGCGTCGTGCCGGCGTGGTCGCAACGCGCCGCGAGGGAAACTCCATTTTCTATGCCCTGAAAGATGCGAGTGCGATTGAGTTGCTGGCTGCGGCCAAGCGCATGGTGCTGGCCAACCTGGCGGACTCGCACGCTCTGCTCCGCCACCTCGAAACGGAATAGCGCGTCGCCGCGGTCCAGCCCCCTCACGCGGGCCCGAACTGGAGCCCTGTATGGCGGCCAACGACGTTGCAGATCGAATTGCAGTCTAGGACCGTCGACGCGCAGACGTTCCTTGCCGCCAAGCACGCCCTCGGCACCCTCGGCCAGTTGACCCAAACTCGTGAGCCTGAGACAGATCAAGTCTAGCCGTCGCGTCCATGGCTTCTTGGGTGTCGCGTCCCCGACGAGGGACTGCGAATGTGCGAGGTGACACTCAGCGCCCGGGCTATAGACGAGCAGAGGACCGGCTGATGGTTTGTTGCTCGATCCCTCCATCTGGAACATGGGTCAGCGGGAGCATGTCTCGACTAAAGTCGCAGGAGCGTGAAGCTGTTGGCGAACCGATCGGACGCATCTCACGACCGGAGCAGGACTGCTTCACGCCGCCGAACGCGTTGATGGCCCCAATACCCTCTTGCTCCTGCGATGCCCCCAATTGGGCCGGAACGCTTGTCGCCGAGTTCTCAGAGCCGTTACCCTCCCAATGGTTCGCGGTAAGTGAAGATGATGCGCTTACCCATGTCGGTGGAAGGGGATAGACATGAATATTAGTCGATGGCGACTTTTTGTGAGTGTCGCAACGAGCATCAGCGTTGTGCCCGTTGTGCCCGTTGGTTCCGGGAGCTTCCGTGTGGAAGCTGTGCCTGCCGAACCTGGTGCCGACGGCCATCATTAATCCCAAAGTCGAGGGTGACACCCTCATTCTTGACGCTTCTGCGTCGACGGACGCCGATGGGAGCATCGTCAGTTATGACTGGTACATTTCGACCGCCGATACAGATCCGGCTCTGCAGGGCTCCAGCATCACTGTGCCTCTGACCAGTTCTGAGAGGACGATCACCCCGGTCGCTTTGCTGTCGTCCGCCACTTTTGACGCAACGGATGTGGCTCCGTCGACGCTTCGGCTGGGCCCAAGCGGTGCCCCGGCGAGGGAGACTAGTGCGCGTGAAGAAGACGTCAATGGCGATGGCCTCCTCGATCAAGTAATACATGTGAAGTCGAGTGATCTAGGTCTGATGCGTGGCGCTACCCAGTTGTGTATGACGGGGAAGCTCAGCGGTGGACGTCCGATTTCTGCATGCGACTCGATAACCAAACGGTGACTTCTGCCGACAAGAAGCCGCGGTCGCCCTTGATAGCGACTGTGGTCGTGGTCGCCTGCGTCATTGTCACTGTGGTGGGCATCTTGGTCACCATCGGATGTCTTGTGTCCATTCGGCTGGAGTTCATCGACTTTGGGTCATCCAGTGATCCGGATTATCCGCGAGCGGACTACATCGCCCTTTTTGTCATCGGAGCTGTAGCAGGAATCCTGGTACCGGCCGCAGCCTGTTTCTTCCTCCTGCAATCGGGTCAGCGGATAATCGCGATAATGGCGGCCCTCGCGACACTTCTCGTGGCGATCATCCTGTTGGGGCCGGGCTTACTCTGAGGGACTGGCTCCATGAGCAAAAAGAAACCCAAAACACCAATTGACAACTAGAGGAGCATCACGTAGGGCCGGCCTACAGGTCGTTTCCGGCGTAGGAGAGGTTGAAGCTCTTGTTGGCCAGCGGAAAGTCAGGAACGATCGTCTCCGACAGGGCGTCCGGTACGGCGGGCCAGTTGAAGAACGACGGGTCGACGATTTTCACCCGGGCGAGAGTGCCGTTTGCGGCGAGTTCGACCCGATGGGTGGCGGTTCCGCGCCACGCCTCGATCAGGCCCATCCCGGTGCCGGCCGACGTCGGATTCACGATCGACGTTGTTCCGGTGTGGCCGTGCAATCGCCGCAGCAGATCCACGGCGAGGGCGGTGGAGACCTCCACCTCACGGGCGCGCACGTTGTACCGCGCGAGGACATCGCCACCCTCCTCGGTGACGACGTGGAAGACTTCGCCGAGGTTGACGAACGGATGCTCCAAGCGCGCATCGGAAGCGATACCCGACGCGCGAGCGACGTAGCCGAGCGTTCCAATCGTGAGGGCCTGTGCCCGGGACAACCGGGCTGTTCCGGTGAAGCGACCACGCACGATGGCATGGCCGAGAGTGATGCCGACCAGTTCGGCCACGGCCGCGCTCACTTGGGCGAGCTCGGCGGCAGCGGGGAGAGCGGTCACGCGCGTGCCGCCGACGCTGAGAGCGCCGCGCAGCAGACGATGCCCGGTGACCGACTTGTTGATGCGCATCAGTTGCTCACGCAGGCCCTGCGCGTGCGCGTCGATGATGCCGAAGCCCACGTCGTTGGCGAGCGAGCCGAGGTCGGTCACATGGTTGTAGAGGCGTTCGAGCTCCAGTAGCAGGGCACGCAGTAGCCGGTCCGGCTCCGAGACCTCGATACCGCCTGCCTGCTCGACAGCCATGACAAAAGCGAGGGAGTGACCGACGGCGGTGTCACCGCTGATCTGTTCGGCCAAAAGCACGCCCTCGGCAGCGGTCTTGCCCTCGAACACTTTCTCGACACCGCGATGCAGGTACCACTGGCGGGCTTCCATACGCACGATGGTTTCACCCACGACCGAGAACCGAAAGTGACCGGGCTCGATGATGCCGGCGTGGATCGGGCCGACCGCGATTTCGTAGACGCCGGGGCCTTCCACCGGCACGAACGGAAACGACTCAACGTCGGGCTCGAACTCCGGTACGACGGCATTGGCGCGCAGCATCGGGTACCAGCCGCGCGGCCAGTGGCCGTGGCGCACCAGACGGTGGGGCTGCGGGTGGTTGCGGGGAACGATACCGTACAGGTCGCGTATTTCGCGTTCGAAGTTGCCCGCTGACAAGGATATTTCGGCGAGGCTGGGAATCCAGGCGTCGTTTTGCGGCACACTGACCGAGAGGTCTGCGCGCAGCGACGGGGTGACTCCGACGAAGGAATACACGATGCGAAAGTCGTCGTCGTCCTCCTGGCAGGCGACGAGCGCCAGCCGGCTACCGGCATCCAGCAGTGCGCTGGCAGCGCTCGGCAGTTGGGAACGGTTAAGGTATCGCAGTTCAGTTCCACCAGCAGCCAGGTCATCGGCGGCCAGGTCTTGCGGCGTTCGCTCATCGCGCATCAGTTGGTACCTCCCAGAACGGCTGTGGCCTGCAACAGAAGAGTGCCGACCGGTTCGGCGACGAACGCGACCGTGGCCGTCGTCGCCAGGGCCAGAATGATCGGCAGGCGTGGCCCGTGGGCCGAGTAGTCGGGAGTGAACGCAACACCATCCGGGGGAGCGCCGATGGTCATCTGAACGGTCAGTCGGGTGAACGCGGCGAAGATCACGAGCAGCAGTACGAGGGCGGCTGCGACGACGCCGCCGAGGCCCACCGACCAGCCGGCCATGATGATGCCGATTTCGGAGAAGAAGATGCTGAACGGCGGAAAACCGACGATGGCGGCCATGGCGATGAGCCACGGTATGGCGAGGCCGGGCCGTCGCACCAGCAGGGCGCGTACGTCCGAGATCACCGGGGTGCCCTCGACTTGGAGGATGCGCCCGGAGATCACGAACAGGGTCGCCTTGATCAGGCCGTGGCCCAGAATGTACAGCAGTACCGAGGGCAGCGCGGCCGGTCCGATGGCGACACCTATCGCCATGAGACCCATGTGTTCGATGCTGGAGTAGGCGAGCATCCGCTTGTAGTCGCGTTGGCGGATGAGCAGCGACGCGGCTACGAGGAGCGAGAGCAGGCCGCCGACGCTGAGCATGATGCGCAGAAACTCCGGGCCGATCACGAGATTGGTGATCGACTGGATGCGCAGGATGGCGTAGAGAGCGACCGAGAGTAGCACTCCAGACATGAGGCCGGAGACCGGCGCCGGCGCCTGGCTGTGGGCATCCGGCAGCCAGCTGTGCATCGGAGCAAGGCCGGCCTTGGTCGCGAAACCCAGCACCGCGAGAGCGCCGCCGGCGGTGATGAGTGCCGGGTCGAGGCCGAGGTTTGACTGGCTGAGCAGCAGCCAGGACAGCGTCGGGGTGTCGGTGCCGACGGACGCGGCGTAGATGAAGCCGATGCCCAACAGCGCGATGGCCACGCCGACCGAACCGAGGATGACGTACTTCCAGGCCGCCTCGAGGGAGCGACCGGTTCGGTGATGACCGACGAGGAAGGCGGTGGCGATGGTAGTCGCCTCGACGGCGGCCCACATCAGGCCGATGCTGTCGGCGAGAACGGCGAGGGACATAGCCGCCAGGAACAGGGCGATGAGGGCCTCGTAGCTGGCAGCAACTTTCGTGCGGCTGGATGCGGCGCTGCTGAGCCCGCCCCAGGTTGCAATGAGGCCAACCGCTCCGACGACGCTGATCATGTAGGCCGAGAGGGCGTCGGCGCGCAGCATGCCGCCGCCGGTTTCGGGCACGGCACCGTTCAGCACAGCGCTAACCAGCAGCAGGCCGGCGATCAGGACAGCGCTCGACGCGGCGACGCCGACGAAACGGCGGAGCGCGAAGGTGCCCGGCAGCAGGCTGAACCCGGCAAGGGCGAGCGGTCCGACCAGGGGAATCCACAGTATAAAAGATATCAATCGTGCAACTCCCTGAGCTGATCGACGGCCGTGCCGCCGAACTTGGTGCGCATGCGGCTCGCGAATACATGCAGAATAAGCACCACCAGCAAAACGTCGAGGGAGAACGCGAATTCGAGCAGAATCGGCACGCCGCCGCTGGTGAGAAACGTAATCGTGGCGATGCCGTTGTCGAGCAGGAGAAAACCGATGAGCTGCGATCGAGCACGGCGCCGGCTGATCAGCAACAGAAATCCGATGAGCACCATGGCGAGGCCGATCGGGGCGGCATGACCGGTGCTGCTGTCGCCGAGACCGAAGACACGACTGACGACGATATAGCTGAGGATGGTCAACAGGGTGACCGTCAAGAGCGCAGCGGTCGGGTTGAGCCGGGGCGATTCCTGAATTTGTTTTATTGATGCCTTGGATTGGTAGGCGAGCACCCACGGAAGGCCGATGCCCTTGACCGAGAGGATGAGGAGCGACACGAGCACCAGCTCAGGCTCGCCCTCGGCGATCCCAATCACCGCCACGAGAGCGGCGAGAGCGATGCCTTGCAGGGCGAGTAGTCGAATCGATGCGAGCAAGGAGTGTCGCCAAACCATGAGCGCGCTCGTCAGCAGCAGGGCGCCGGCGCACAGGCCGATCAGTTGGGGGTAGATGTTCTCAAACACGGATGCTCCTCAGGCGACCAGGTAGGAGGCGGTCACGGCGAGGAAAGCGAGGGCGAACGAGCCGGCGAGCAGCTCCGGCACCTGGAACAGACGCACCTTGGCCAGGAAGATCTCGCCGACACTCAGCACCACACCGAGCACGAGTACCTTCACGGTGATGCTCACGACACCGATGAGCAGGCCGAGAGCGCTGAAATCGGTCAGGACGCCCCACGGCACGGCCAGGTTGCTGACCAGACCGAGCAGGGCGGCCAGCTTCAGCCAGGAGCCGACTTCGAGCCAGGCCAGGTCGCGCCCGCTCGCTTCCAGGATCATCGCCTCGTGCAGCATGGTCACCTCAAGGTGGGTGCCCGGATTGTCAATGGGAAGTCGGGCGGTCTCGGCCATGATGGCGATCGACAGGGCGACGAGGGCCAGCACGCTGACCGGCGAGATGATCACCTCGGGGGAGAGCAGTCGGGTTTCAACGATGACCGACAGGGTGCTGGTTCCGGCTGGGATCGAAAATGCGTAGATGGAGAGCAGCAAGGTTGGCTCCACGAGCGCCGCGACTGTCATGTGCCGACTGGAGCCCATGCCGCCGAAGGCTGTTCCGCCGTCCAGGCCGACGAGCGCGAGGGCCACGACGCCGATCAACATGACGGAAACGATGACGAACAGGTCGCTGGGAACCAGGGCGAAGGGAATGGTGCCCACCAGCGGCAGCAGCACGCACAGCAGCAGGCTGGACACGACCAGCGCGACCGGGCCTGCCCTCAGCATCCAGCTGCTGTCGGTGGCTCGCACCGGGTTCTTTGCCAGTAGTTTGCGCACGTCGCGCCACGGCTGCCAGATTCCGGCTCCGGCTCGGCCTTCGATCGTGGCCCGCACCTGGCGGATCACCCCGATCAGTACCGGGGCGAGGAAGATGAACAGGACGACCTGCACGAAGGCGATGATGATGGCGTTCATAGCGAGACCACGATCAGCACGATCAAAAGAGCAACGAAAGAATAGGACAGGTAGCGGTGGATGCTGCCGTTGGCGATGTGGCGCACGACGATTCCGTAGCGTTGGAACAGGGTGAGTACCGGTCGATACAGCCGGGTTTCAAAGACATCCGATACTCGTTGTTCCACCCGTACCCGTTCCACCAAATATCGAGACTCGGCCACGTGGGTGACCTGCACGTCGCGCGACGGTTTGAGCACGTCGTCGAAGACTCGCACGAGCGGCTCGGCGTAGGAGGTCGCGGTGTACTGCATGCGCGGCCTCGCCCGGGAGCCGCCGCCGCCCCAGGGCAGCGCGACCGTGCGATGTGGATACCGACGGGCCGACACGATGATCGAGACGATCACCGGAATGGCCACCGGGACCGAGAGCACGACCAGCATGATCGGGTCGAGCACCGCCCCGATACCCGGCAGCGAGACGCCGCCGAGACCGACGGACTGCACGGCGGCGCTCGGGTTTGCACTGACGGAGTGCGCGACGAGCGCGGCAATCGGGCCGGGGAGAAGCCCCAGGGCGAGTACGAAGAGGGCGCCGAGGACAAGGGAGAGTCGCATGAGCGGCGGTACCTCGTGGGCCTCCGCTGCTTCAGCGCTGCGCGGTCGGGCCAGGAAGGCGATGCCGTAGGCCTTGACGAAGGTCAGCAGGGCGAGGCCTGCGGTGAGGGCAATCACAGCGACAGCGAGGGGCATGGCAACGGATGCCGCGACCGAGACGACCGCTCCGTCAAGGCGACCGCCGTGAATGAGCGACTGCAGCAGCATCCACTCGGCGACGAAACCGCTCGTGATGGGAATCGCAGCAGCGCCGAGGCTGGCGATGCCGAACGCGGCGGCAGTGACGGGCATGCGGGCGCCAAGCCCGCCGAGCCGGTCGAGGTTGCGTTCGCCGGTAGCGTGGATGATGGCGCCGGCGCCGAGGAACAACGTCGATTTGAACGCGGCATGGCTGACGGCGAGGAGCAGGGCGGCCACGAGCGCGGCATCCGCTGCCGCTTGCGCGTCGTAACCGCGCAGCAGCATGCTCGCGCCGAGTGCGAGAAAGACCAGACCCATGTTTTCCGTTGTCGAGTAGGCCAGCAGTACTTTGAGGTCGCTTGACACGGAGGCCTGCAGAATACCGTAGAGAGCGGATGCGCCGCCGACCACCATGATCGCGATACCCCACCAGGCGGGGCCGTCGGGCAGGAGTCGCACAGAGACCAGCAGGCCGCCGTAAACGCCGATTTTGACCATGGCACCGCTCATCGCGGCCGAAACGTGGCTGGGCGCTTCGGGGAGCACCCGGGGCACCCACACGTGCAGCGGCACCAGTTCGGCCTTGCCGCCGAAGCCGAGCAGAAGCAGCACGAAGGCTACGTTCGCGGGCACAGGTTCAATCGCCTGCAGGTTGGTGAAGCTCGTTCCGCCCGAGGCGGCGGCGAGCACGGCGAAGCCGGCGAGGATGAAGAAGAAGCTCAGCTGCGACATCGCCGAATACCAGATACCGGCCGAAGCGACCGTTGCCCGGCCGGCATGGTCGGCCAGCAATAGCACGGTGGAGCCGAGGGTCATGATTTCCAAGGCCAGCAGAAACGAGACCGAATCCGTCGCGGCGGGCACCAGTTGCATGCCCACCAGGAACATCGGCATGGCGACCCACGCTGTGCGGCTCGCGTCGGGTCCACGGGTGGAACTCATCGAGTAGAGCGATACGAGAACGCCTACACCCGAGACGATGAGCATGAACAGGCCGCCGAGACGATCGGGGGCCAGTAACAGCGGGTCTATGGGCAGGACAATGAAAATGCGCAGGCCGCCGGTGGCGCCGAGCATGGCCCCAAGGCCGGTCAGAAAGCCGGTCACCGCGATGAGGGTGCAGAGCGTGCCGACCGCTCGCGACCGCAGAGACGGTGCTGCCGTCAGGGCGGTCAGCACGGCCAGCGCGCCGAGGCCAAGTTGCAGGAGCAATCCTGCACCGATGCCGCTCATCGGCCGGTCATTCGGCGCAAGGCTCGCACAATATCGGTCGGTTCTGGCGGGCTGCCGGGCACCTCGATATCCACGTGTACGAAATCGGAAACGGGCCCGATGATGCCGTAACCGTCGCGGAAGGCGCCGCCGTGTAGGGCGCAGTCACCGACCGCGATCACGAACCGGGGCGTGGGGGTGGCCTCGATGGTGCGCAGCAGGGGCTGGGCCATATTGCGAGTCACGCTGCCGACGATGAGCAGCACGTCGGCGTGCCGCGGCGAGGGCACCAGTCGAACGCCGTAGCGTTCCACGTCGTAGACGGGGCCGAACGCGGCGGCCACTTCAAGAGCACAATCGTTGCAGCCACCAGCATTGATGAAACGCACCTGCACGCTGCCACCAAAGGCTTCAGCCCCGGCAAACAGCGGTGGGGTAGTCGGTGCCGGTTCGGCAATGCGTGCGCCGTGCCGAATAAGAGTGGCCAATCGCAGGAAACTCATCCGAGTCTTTGATGTGCATGCATGTTCACGAAACTGGTGCCTTCTCTGGGGAACGCGAAGTCGAAGGGTGAAGGGCAGGCGACGGGTTCTACAGTGCGTCTGGTTGTCTGCAAGCCTACCAAGGCAGTTAACTTCATTACTTCTTTATATAACTATATAAAGAATTTAGCAAATAGATCGTGGCAGGCACTGCCTATCCCCGGCGGTCGAGCAACGGTGTCAGGCGATACGGGATAACCTCTCCCATCGCGAGCGATGTCTCCGTGCGCTCCACGCCGTCGCAGGCGAGGATCGTTCCGTCGATGCGAAACAGGTCGGCGGCATCCGTGCAGACCACCCGAACGAGGAGGTCGGCCGGTCCGCTCATGCCGTGAGCCTGCACGATTTCAGGGATCAGCGCAAGGTCGATCACGATCTGCGCAAGCCGTTTCTGCTGCACGTGCACCTCGATGAACGCGGTCAGCGGGTAGCCGAGGGCGGCTGGATTGATGCGGCGATCGAAGCCGAGAAAGGCGCCAGAGTCTTCTAATCGCTTCATGCGGGCCTGCACGGTATTGCGGGAGAGTCCCAGCGTGTCGGCGAGCGCAACGAAGGTACTACGCGGGTCGGCGGAGAGCGCTTGGAGGAGCTTGGTGTCGGTCTTGTCAAGGCTGTACATAGTGCAAGACATTAACACGCTCTGGCGCGCCTGAATAGGGCACTCTGCACACTTTTTTTGACAGTGGTTGTGCTCTCTGTCGGGTCGACATAGGCTCACGTCAACTTTAGCAATGACGCTCGGAGCGCCCCATGATTGATTTCTCACCCCAGCTCGTGCAGCTTCTCGCGATTGACGGCGAGCGGAAACCCCGCGGCGACTTCGACCCGTGGGTTGAAGACCTCGATGGAACGGCCCTCCTGGCGCTGTACCGGGACATGGTCGTGGTGCGTCGTATCGACACCGAAGCAACCGCCCTTCAACGCCAGGGCGAACTCGGCCTGTGGCCTCCGCTGCTCGGCCAGGAAGCCGCCCAGGTCGGCTCGGCCCGCGCCCTGCGCCACGACGACTTCATCTTTCCCAGCTACCGAGAGAACGCTGTCGCCTACTGCCGTGGCGTGAACCTCACCGACATCGTCAAGGTCTGGCGCGGCAACGCCCAGTCCGGCTGGGACCCGTACGCGGTCAACATGGCTACACCGGCCATCATTATCGGCGCGCAAACCCTGCACGCCACCGGCTGGGCGCTCGGTGCCCAGCGCGACGACGTCGATTCCGTCGCCATCACCTACTTCGGCGATGGTGCCACGAGCCAGGGCGACGTGAACGAGGCCATGGTTTTCGCGGCGAGCTTCCAGGCCCCGGTGGTTTTCTTCTGCCAGAACAACCAGTGGGCTATTTCCGAGCCGGTCGGCGTGCAGGCGCACCGCAATATCGCCGATCGTGCGCCGGGGTTCGGCATCCCCAGCCTGCGCATCGATGGAAACGACGTGATCGCAGTCATGGCAGCAACCCGCATGGCCCTCGACCGGGCCCGCACCGGCGGCGGCCCCACCTTCATCGAAGCGGTCACCTACCGCATGGGACCGCACACCACAGCGGATGACCCCACCCGCTACCGAGACCCGGCGGAATTGGCCGAGTGGAAGACGCGCGACCCCGTGCTGCGTCTGCACCGGCTGCTGAACAGCCTCGGTCAAATCACGCCCGAGGTCGAGGCGGCCACTGCGGCGCTGGCCGATGCCGCAGCCGCCGAACTACGCGCGGGCTGCATCGGCATGCCAGACCCCGAACCGCTGAGCGTGTTCGATCACGTCTACGCCACCCCCAACGCCACCCTCGAGCGCCAGCGCGCCGACTACGCCGGGTATCTCAGAAGCTTCGGCACGGAACACGATAGTGCCGAACAGAACCGAAAGGCCTGACGACCATGACTACCCTGATGACCCCGGCAATCGTGTCGACGGTTCCCGGCCTCAATGCGCCGCAACCCACGCCGCTCAGCGAGACCAAGACCCTCACCATGGGCAAGGCCATCAACGAGGGCCTGCGCCAAGCCATGCTCGATGACCCCAAGGTGGTGCTGCTCGGCGAGGATATCGGAGCCCTCGGCGGAGTCTTTCGGGTGACGAGCGACCTGCTCGCCCAGTTCGGAGCTCGCCGGGTCATCGACACCCCGCTCGCCGAATCCGCGATCATCGGCACCGCCGTTGGCTTGGCCTATCGCGGCTACCGCCCCGTCTGTGAGATTCAGTTCGACGGCTTCATCTTTCCCGGCTTCGACCAGATCGTCAGCCAGGTGGCCAAATTCCACTACCGCACCCAGGGCGCCGTGCGCATGCCGATCACTATCCGGGTACCGTTCGGCGGCGGAATCGGAGCGGCCGAACACCACTCCGAATCACCGGAGGCGTACTTCACCCACACCTCCGGCCTGCGAGTGATCGCCGTTTCCAACGCTCAGGATGCCTACAGTCTTATTCGGCAGGCCATCGCGAGCGACGACCCGGTGCTCTACTTCGAGCCCAAGCGCCGCTACCACGTGAAGGGCGAGGTCGTGCCAGAGCTCGGGCTTCCGATGGAGCGGGCCGTCATCGTGCGCCCCGGAACGGATGTCACACTCCTCACCTACGGGGCGCTCGTAGCGACCGCACGGGACGCGGCGCTCGCCGCCGCCGACGAGGGCGTGTCGATCGAGGTCATCGACCTGCGCTCACTGTCACCGGTGGATTATGCGGTGGTGGAGGCATCCGTTCGTAAAACCGGGCGACTGGTTGTGACCCACGAGGCGGCGCAGTCGGGCGGTCTCGGCGGAGAGATCATCGCGACCATCACCGAACGCTGCTTCAGCTTTCTGGAATCCGCGCCGGTGCGGGTCACCGGCTTCGACGTGCCGTACCCGCCGGCCAAGCTGGAAAGCCACCACCTGCCCGATCTCGACCGCATTCTCGACGGTGTCGACCGGGTCATGGGGCGACGATGATCAAGGTCTTCAAGCTGCCCGACCTCGGTGAGGGGCTCACCGAATCAGAGATCGTCGCCTGGCTCGTGGCGCCGGGCGATGAGGTCACGCTCAACCAGCACATCGCCGACGTTGAAACGGCCAAAGCCGTGGTCGAACTGCCCAGCCCGTTCGCCGGAGTCGTGCGCGAGCTGCACCAGCCGGCCGGGGTAGTCGTGCACGTCGGCGAACCCATCGTCTCCTTCCAGATCGGCGCCGCCGATGAGCCCACAGATTCGTCGCCAAAAACGGATGCTGCGGCCCCGGCTGTGTCTGCGGCTGCGGCTGCGGTTGCGTCCCCGGCTGCATCTGTGTCTGCGGCTCCGGCTGCGTCTCCGGCCGAGCAGCGCGAGGCCAATCTGGTCGGCTACGGCCCCGCCATCGAGCGCGGCGGACACCCCCAGCGTCGTGCCCGCACGGGAGCCGGTGCGTCGGTGCCCGCAGCATCCGTCGCAGCGCGCGCCGCAGCGCCCGTCGCAGCGCCCGTCGCACCGCCCGTCGCAGCGCGCGCCGCAGCGCCCACGGCAGCACCCACCGCGGTACCCGTCGAACCGCACGCCGCAGCGTCCGCCGAGGACAGACCGCGCTCGACGCCGCCGGTGCGCGCCCTGGCTCGTGACCTCGGGATTGACCTCACTATGGTCACTGGCACCGGAAAGGACGGCCTGATCACGCGTGATGACGTTCGCGCCCGTACCACCGAGTCAGTGCCGACCCCCGACCTGCCCGGGGCCGTGCCACCCGCTGCGACGGCTGCCCGGCCGGCCAGAAGCGGTGACCACCTGGGCGAGACCCGTTCTCCGATCAGGAGCCTGCGCAAACTCACGGCGGCCGCCATGGTGCAGAGCGCGTTCACCGCGCCACATGTCACCGAGTTTCTCACCATCGACGTCACGCCGACTGTCGAACTGCTCGCTTCGCTCCGCGCCGATCGGCAGTTCGCCGACGCGGGCATCGGTATTCTCGCTGTGGTGGCCAAGGCGCTCTGCCTGGCCGTGGGCCGCACGCCGTCGGTGAACACGCGGTGGGATGAGCCCGCCGGCGAAATCGTGCAGTTCCACCACGTGAACCTCGGCGTCGCTGCCGCAACCCCGCGCGGACTACTCGTGCCGAACATCGTCGACGCTGAACGGCTCGACCTCCGCGGCCTCGCTGCGGCGCTCGCCGAGCTCACGATGTCCGCCCGGGCCGGTACCACCACCCCGGCGGCGCTTGCCGGCGGCACGATCACCATCACCAATATCGGAGTGTTCGGTATCGACGCCGGCACCCCTATCCTCAATCCGGGGGAGGCGGCGATCCTCGCGATAGGCGCCATCCGCTCGCGGCCGTGGGAGTATCGCGGGCAGGTCGCCCTGCGCCAAGTGCTCACCCTCAGCGTGTCGTTCGACCACCGACTGGTCGACGGCGAGCAGGGTTCGCGCTTTCTGGCCGACATCGGCGCCATCCTCGCCGACCCGGCCCGGGTGCTGACCATGATCTAGCCCCTTCCGCTCTCGTCACCATCACGGTCCGCCACCAGGTCAGCACCAGTCGCTCCAGCCCCTCGCTGGCGCATAACTCCTGCAATCTGTACGACCGACCAAAAAGTTCCGCGGAATTACGGAGCAGTCAGGTTTCGACGCTGCAGATTGCAGGAGTTGTGCACCGGACGGGCGGTTGACCGGGGTGCGGGGGCGTAGCAGAGTGGAGGCATGAACGCAGAAGCTGCACTCCTGGCCCCCTTTGTGACGAAGAAACAACTCGTGGGCACCGCTTTCGTGCATCTCGACGGATGCCTGCACGCCACGTTTAGCACCAAGGACTTCGCATCCGCCCTCGAACTGGTCAATCGCATCGGCGAGGCCGCCGAGGCGCTGAATCACCATCCCGACGTGCGTCTTGGCTACGGGGCGGTGTCGCTTGTGCTGACCTCGCACGATGCCGGGGGAGTCACGGCGCGCGATGTCGAGCTCGCGGCCCGGGTGCAGCAGATCGCCGACGTTCTCGGGGCCGAGGCGCGTCCGGCGCAGCCGACGCGCTACGACATTGCGATCGACTGCACCGACGCGGATGCCGTGCGTCCATTCTGGCGGGTCGGTCTCGGCTACACCGAGGTCACCGGCGACGATGGCGTGGAACTCGTCGACCCGCGCGGCCTCGCCCCCAAGGTGTGGTTCCAGCACATGGAAATCGCCCGCACCGAGCGCAACCGCATTCACGTGGACGTCTACGTGCCGAGCGATGACGCCGAAGACCGAGTCGCGGCCGTGCTCGAAGTGGGCGGCGCGCTACTCAGCGACGAGCACGCTCCCGACTGGTGGGTACTCGTCGACGTCGAGGGCAACGAGCTCTGCGTCTGCACCGCCGCGTTCTGACCGACTTGTCTGGGCTGTTACGCGCCCGGCAGGCCGAGGGCGGCGAGGGCCATCTCCTCGAGCAGGGCACGCTCGGCGGCCCGCGAGGATACGCGGGCGCTGTGCGGCGTTGAGTTGAGCAGCCCGAATGTCGCGTGGGCCCGAATGCGCAGCAGCGCCTCGTCGACCGCAGGGTGCACCCGGTGCAAAACCCCAACCCACAGTTCCACGTACTCGCGCTGCAGCAGCCGCACCCGATGCCGGTCCGACTCCACGAGGCTGTCGAGGTCGCGGTCTTGCACCCGGATCACCTCGGGGTTCGACAGCGCGAAGTCAACGTGAAAGCGCACGAGGTCGCCCAGGGCGGCAGCAGCATCCGTTGTCACGGTCACAACGGTTCGACCACCGGCCACGAGATCCTCGCTCACATCGATGAGCAGCGCGGCCAGTACGGCCTGTTTGCCGCTGAAATGTCGGTAGACGGCCGGCCCGCTCACCCCGACCGCCGCGCCGAGGTCTTCGATCGAGACCCCGTTGAATCCGGACTGGGCGAAGAGCGTGGCTGCGGCTCTGAGCAGGGCCGACCGTCGGTCAGCCTTGGCCCGACTCCGCGACGTGGTTTCGATCGGTGCGTTCATGCGGGCCTCCCACTGGACATTTCGGTTAATCCTGACTAACCTGAACTTCAGTTAGTGAACACTAACTGTACTTGATGCCGGCTCGCCCGGCATCGCCAGAGGGAAGATGGCGATGGAGACGCTCGCGAGTCAGCTCAACTCCTCTGCCGAGACGTTCCGCAGCAATGACGCTGCCCAGCGACAGCTCGTCGCCGACCTGAAGCAACGCCTCGCCATGGCCGCCCGCGGCGGGCCGGAGAAGTCCCGGCAGCGCCACCTCGCCCGCGGCAAATTGCTGCCCCGCGAGCGCATCGACCAATTGCTCGACGACGGCAGTCCGTTCCTCGAGATCGCGGCGCTGGCCGCGACCGGTCTCTACAATGACGACAGCCCGGGAGCGGGCGTCATCGCCGGGATCGGCCTCGTGCACGGGCGCTATGTGCTCGTGATCTCCAACGACGCCACCGTCAAGGGCGGCACCTATTACCCGATGACGGTGAAAAAGCATTTGCGGGCCCAGGAGATCGCCTTCGAGAACCGCTTGCCCTGCGTGTACCTCGTTGACTCCGGGGGCGCCTTCCTGCCCCTACAGGACGAGGTTTTTCCCGACCGTGACCACTTCGGCCGCATCTTTTACAACCAGGCCCGGATGTCCGCGGCCAAGATCCCGCAGATCGCCGCGGTGATGGGATCGTGCACCGCCGGCGGTGCCTACGTTCCCGCCATGAGCGACGAGACCGTGATCGTGCGGGGCCAGGGCACCATCTTCCTCGGCGGACCGCCCCTGGTGAAGGCCGCGATCGGTGAAATCGTCACCGCCGAAGAGCTCGGCGGCGGTGACCTGCACGCCCGCGTCTCCGGCGTCACCGACCACCTCGCCGAAAACGATGAGCATGCCCTGCAGATCGTGCGCGACATCGTCTCGACCCTTCCTCGGGCCGAGGCTCCGGCGTGGAGTGTGATCCCTACTGTCGACCCGGTCGCCGACGAAAGCGAACTCTACGGAGCCGTCCCCGCCGATGTGCAGGACCAGTACGACGTGCACGAAGTGATCGCGCGCATCGTCGACGGCAGTGAATTCCACGAATTCAAGCGCGAATACGCCACCACCCTCGTGACCGGTTTCGCGCACATCCACGGCCACCCGGTGGGAGTCGTCGCCAACAACGGCATCCTGTTCGCCGAATCTGCTCAGAAAGGCGCCCACTTCATTGAACTCTGTGACCAGCGCGCAATCCCACTCGTCTTTCTGCAGAACATCTCCGGTTTCATGGTGGGCCAGGCGGCTGAGGCCGGCGGCATCGCCAAGCACGGTGCCAAAATGGTCACCGCCGTCGCGACCGCTCGCGTGCCCAAACTCACGGTGGTGATCGGCGGCTCCTTCGGCGCTGGCAACTACTCCATGTGCGGCCGCGCCTACTCGCCCCGCTTCCTGTGGATGTGGCCGGGAAGCCGCATCTCCGTGATGGGCGGCGCGCAGGCGTCGTCCGTGCTCGCCACCGTCAAGCGCGAGCAGATCGAGCGTGGCGGAGACACCTGGTCGGCCGAGGCCGAGACCGCCTTCACCGATCCGATCCTCGAAAAGTACGAGCAGCAGGGCAGCCCGTACTATTCGACCGCCCGCCTGTGGGACGACGGCGTTATCGACCCGGCCGACACCCGCACGGTGCTCGGCCTCGCCCTCGCTGTGTGCGCCGCCGCGCCGCTCGGCGAGTCCGCCTTCGGCTTGTTCCGAATGTGAGTGAGGCGATTTCCATGACATTTGACACCGTTCTGGTCGCCAATCGCGGCGAAATCGCCTGCCGTATCATCCGCACGCTGCGCGAGCGGGGCATCCGCTCTGTCGCCGTGTACAGCGACGTAGACCGTGACGCTCGGCACGTGTCGCTAGCGGATACCGCGGTGCGCCTCGGTGGCGCCGCGCCCGCTGACAGCTACCTGAACATAGCGGCCGTTCTGGCCGCTGCTGCCCGAACCAGGGCCCAGGCGATTCACCCCGGCTACGGATTTCTCAGCGAGAACCAGGTGTTCGCACAGGCCTGCGCCGACGCCGGAATCGTGTTCATCGGGCCCAGCGTGCACGCGCTCAATACGATGGGCGACAAGATCCGCTCGAAGAACCACGTGGCCGGTTACGGGGTGCCGATCATCCCCGGGGTGGCCCAGCCGGGCCTCAGCAACGAGCAGCTCATCGCGGCGGCCGTCGACGTGGGGTATCCGATGCTGATCAAGCCCTCCGCCGGTGGCGGCGGCAAGGGCATGCACGTGGTGGAACGGGCTGAAGACCTGCCCTCCACCCTCGAAACCGCACGGCGCGTGGCGCAGAGCGCCTTCGGCGACGACACCCTGCTGCTCGAACGGCTCGTTGCCACCCCGCGGCACATTGAGGTGCAGGTGCTCGCCGACAACCACGGCGCCGTCATTCACCTGGGCGAGCGCGAATGCTCACTGCAGCGTCGGCACCAGAAGGTCATCGAGGAGGCGCCCTCCCCCCTGCTCGACGAGGCGATTCGGGCGCGCATCGGCGAGGCCGCCTGTGCCGCTGCCCGCAGCGTGGGCTACAGCGGCGCGGGAACCGTGGAATTCTTGGTGTCGGCGGCCGCTCCTGACGAATTCTTCTTCATGGAGATGAACACCCGCCTGCAGGTTGAACACCCGGTCACCGAGCTGGTCACCGGCCTCGATCTGGTGGACTGGCAGTTGCGCATTGCGGCGGGGGAGCCACTCACGGTCACCCAGTCCGATATATGCCTCACGGGGCATGCGATCGAGGCGCGGGTCTATGCGGAGAACCCCGAGCGCGGCTTTTTGCCGACCACCGGCACCGTGCTGCAGCTGCACGAGGCCAGGGGTGAGGGCGTGCGCGTTGACAGCTCGCTGACTCCGGGCCTGTCGATCGCCTCGCACTACGACCCGATGCTCGCCAAGGTGATCGCCTGGGCACCCACCCGGCTTGAGGCGTTGAACCGTCTCGACCGGGCGCTCGCCGACACCGTCGTGCTCGGCGTGCACACCAACACTGAATACCTTCGGCTGCTGCTAGCGGATGCCGACGTGCGCGCCGGCCGCCTCGACACCGGTTTGATCGAACGCAAGCTTCCCGACCTCACCTTTCGCACAGCCGACGGGCGCGTCCTCGCCGCCGCGGCGCTGTTCCTGCACGGGCGAGCGCCGGCTGGGTCCGATCTGACCGGCGCGAACGCTGTGTGGACGAGGCCGAGCGGGTGGCGGCTGGGCTCGCCGCGTCCGGTGCGGTACTCGCTGGGAGTCAGCGCGACCGACGCCGTGGAGGTGCGGGTTGTCGGGGCGCCGGGGGCGGCATCCGTTTCGATCGGTGACGGACCGGCCGTGGAAGCCGGACTCACGCTAATCGAAGGTCGCCCGGGCACATTTCGCATCGATTACGACGGTGAGACCCGCGTGTTCGCCATCGAGCAGTCCGGAGCGCGGGTGTATATCGGTGCCGACGGATTCTCGGTTGACCTGCGGCACCGATCACGGGCCGAGCAGCTCGCGGAGCATCTCGCGGGCCGCGACCGCGTGCCAGGGGCGGTCAGTCCAGACGTGCGCTCGCCGATGCCCGGCACCGTCATAGCCGTGCATGCCACCACTGGTGACACCGTGCAGGTGGGCCAAACCATCCTCGTGGTCGAGGCGATGAAGATGGAGCACAAACTCGTGGCCGCCACGTTCGGCCAGGTCACGGTGAATCTCAAGACGGGTGACCTGGTGGCACTGGACCAGATCGTCGCGACGATCAGCACCCCCGAAACCATCGCAGACAAGGAAAATGCAGAATGACCTACGAACTCACCCCCGAATACCAAGCCCTGAGCGACCAGGTTCGAGACTTCGCCGATACCGTTGTCGCGCCGGCCGCCTACGAGTACGACACCCTGCGCCGCCTGCCCTACGGCATCATCGCCGAAATGGGGCAGATGGGCTTGTTCGGACTGCCGTTCCCCGCGGAGTACGGCGGCCAGGGCAATGACTACTTCGCGCTCTGCCTCGCGGTGGAGCAGCTCGCCCGCGTCGACCAGAGCATCGCCGTCACCCTCGAGGCCGGAGTGGGCCTGGGCATCATGCCGGTGTTCCGCAGCGGCACCGAGGCGCAGAAGCACGAGTGGGTTCCGCGCCTGGCAAGTGGCTCAGCGCTCGCCGCGTTCGGCCTCACCGAAGCGGATGCCGGCTCAGACGCCGCGGGAACCAAGACCACCGCCGAGCTCACGGGCGGCGAATGGGTGATCAACGGCACGAAGCAGTTCATCACCAACTCCGGGTCGGACATTACCCGCCTGGTGACGGTGACCGCGGTCACGGGGGAGGCTACTCGCGCCGACGGTTCCATCAAGAAAGAACTGACCGCCATCCTGGTGCCGACACCGACCCCCGGTTTCACGGCGCTCCCGCCGTACGACAAGGTCGGCTGGCACACTTCAGACACCCACCCGCTTGTGTTCGACAACGTGCGCGTGCCGGAGGCGAACCTGCTCGGGGAGCGTGGCCGCGGCTTCGCCAACTTCGTGCAGACTCTCGACGAGGGCCGCGTCGCCTTCGCCGCGCTGTGCACCGGTGCGGCGCAGGGCTGCCTCGAAGAGTCGATCCGCTATGCAAACAGCCGTAATGTCTTCGGCCGCTCCATCGGCTCCAATCAGCACATCGCGTTCAAGATTGCACGGATGCAGGCGCGCGTTCACACCGCGCGCCTCGCCTACTACGACGCTGCGCTGAAAATGATCAACGGCAAACCCTTCAAGATGGAGGCTTCGATCGCCAAGATGGTCGGCAGCGAGGCGGCTATGGACAACGCCCGCGATGCCACGCAGATCTTCGGCGGATACGGCTTTCTGAACGAGAATCCGGTCGCGCGGCACTATCGTGATTCCAAGGTGCTCGAGCTGGGCGAGGGCACGACCGAGGTGCAGCTCATGGTCATCTCGCGGGCCCTGGGATTCGCCAGCTGACCCAGATTTAGGAGAAGCAGATGTCCGATCCCGATACGCCCGAGCGCCACCCGGTGCGCCAGCGCGGTCTCTACTTCGAGGAGTTCGACCTCGATGCGCTGTATCAGCACCGCCCCGGCCGCACCGTGACCGAGGCCGACAACGTGCTGTTCACGACGATGACCATGAACACGCAGGCGTTGCATCTCGACGCAGCCTGGTCGGCCACCCAGCCGTTCGGCGAACGCCTGGTCAATTCCATGTTCACCCTCTCGACCATGGTCGGCAGCTCGGTGGCGCAATTGACCCAGGGCACGATCGTGGCGAACCTGGGATTTTCGGCCGTGACGTTTCCCCATCCGCTGCACCACGGAGACACCCTCTACTCAGAGAGCATCGTCACCGACAAACGCCTCTCCGCGAGCCGCCAGGGACAGGGGATCATCACGCTCGAACACACCGGGCGTAACCAGGACGACGTTGTCGTGGGCACGGCCGTGCGCACTGTGCTGGTCTGGTGCCGGGACGCCGCCCAATGAGCGGCGCGTTCGACGGCGACCTGTTCGGTGGGGAAGAGTTCGACCCGGACTTCGACCCGACCGGCCCCGATCCCTTCGATGACAGTCCTGCCGGGCTCAGCCCCTTCACCCCGGCGCCGTTCACGCTGGGCCCGGCTCTGCTGTTCTGCCCGGCCGATCGGCCCGAGCGCTATGCGAAGGCGGCCGAGCGTGCCGACGCCGTCATCCTCGACCTGGAGGACGC
This sequence comes from Cryobacterium sp. Y29, assembly GCF_002929825.1. GTDB lineage: Bacteria > Actinomycetota > Actinomycetes > Actinomycetales > Microbacteriaceae > Cryobacterium. The sequence goes on along the minus strand of NZ_PJJN01000032.1, from coordinate 76,791 downwards.
CGTCGCGCCCGAGGACCGGGCCGCTGCGCGGCGCGCGCTGATCGAGAAGCCGCTTGAGGCTGCCCGCACGATCGTGCGCATCAATCCGGCCGACACGACCGATTTTGCGCTCGACCTGGCCGCGCTCGAGCGCACAGAATACCGCGACGTCATGCTCGCCAAAACTGTCAGCGCCGGCCAGGTCGAACGCCTGGCCGAGTACCGGGTGATCGCCCTGTGCGAAACCGCCGCCGGCGTCATCTCAGCGACGGAGATTGCCGCAGCACGTAACGTCGTCGCGCTCATGTGGGGGGCCGAAGATCTCCTCGCCTCGCTCGGTGGTACCTCGAGCCGGTTCACCGACAGTAGCTACCGCGACGTCGCCCGCTATGCACGCTCCCAGGTATTACTGGCCGCTCGGGCCCACGACAAGGCCGCGATCGATGCCGTACATCTCGACATCACCGACACGGCCGGCCTCGAACACGAGGCAGCGGATGCCGTCGCGAGCGGCTTCACCGCGACGGCCTGCATCCACCCCAGCCAGGTGGAGGTCATTCGGGCCGCCTATCAGCCGACCGTCGCCGAGGTGGACTATGCCCTCGGGCTGCTCGAAGCCGCCGCGAGTGCGCGCGGTGTTTTTCAGCACGGGGGCCGCATGATCGACGGCCCCGTGCTGCGCCACGCCGAGGCCGTACTGCGCCGGGCCGCCCGCTGAGCCGCGACTACTCTGCCCCAGACGACACGTTGTAGCGCGGTCGTGGCGGTTCACTGCGCAGAGCCTCCAACCACACGGTCGTTGGTTCAGAGACTGGAAACACCGTCACGACCTTCAGAGCAGCACCGTGGCCGACGCCGTAGATCAACGCCGACTGCTCGTTATTGCGGTCGTTGACAATTGCGGTGCGAAAAAACCGGCCACTTTCCTGGTCGACGACATCGTCGAAGCGCGCCACCGTTATCGGGCGTGGATGATGCTCGGTGAGGATAGGAAATACCGCATCGGTGACCCGTTTGAGCAGAGTGCCGGGTTCGGTCGCCCAGGGAAGAAAGTAGGTCGGGTTCATACCCAGAACAGCGGCCATCCGTCCGTCTATCCAGCGATCCCGCTTGTAGCCGTAGGGAGTGGGAACGTTCGACAGCAGGTATCCATAGACATGCAGTAGCCCGGCGTTTCCAACCGGCCACGACGACGGGAGGCCAGCCTCGGAATGGAGCGTTTCAAACAGTTCTCGAGAAACCACTGGTGTCTCGGTGTTTTCATCGAGGACCGTGGAGTGTGCCCACCGCTCGAATTCGCCCGTTGCCCGATCGGCGACGATTTGGGGCAGGAGGTACGGTGCCCATTCTGCCAGGGTCGCCTTGACCGGCGCACCGCGCCCAATCAGAGCGGATGCTGCCACAAGGTCGTGCAGTCGGCCTGCGAGACGTTCGGTCTCCATCTGCCCAGCGTAAACGGCGCTACTGCTGTGATCGTTCATCTGTTGTTTCCACAATAACGACACTACGTCCACATAAAGCTTTTAGTTTGGACGCAACGTCCAATCGGGCGGAGGGATTGACGGGAAGGCGATATGCACCGCAATAGTCGAGTGCTGCTCTTTGACTTTGATGGCACCATCTCGCTCGGGGACGGGCCGGTCGCTCGTTATGCCGAGTGCGTCGCCGAATCACTCCACCCTGATGACCGGGCGGATTTCCTCGCCGTCGTCCAGCAACAGAAAAAAATTCAGACGAACGCGTTAGCGATTCGACCCATCGACGACTACGACGCTGTTCGTCTGGCCGCATCATTCTTCGCGATACCCGGTGAGGACCTAAATCGCGCCTATCTGCGATCACGTGCGGATCTCGCCGGAGCCCGGGCGCCGATCGAAACCGTTCCGGGGTTGGCGCCATTTCTTCGCGAGATTCGTGATGATGCACTTCTCGTCCTGGCGACGAACGCGCCGGCAATGCGCATCCTGGAGGCCCTCGACGCCTTGGACCTGCACGACGCCTTCGACGACGTCATCACGTCGGTGGGGAAGCCATCCGGACTCAGAGTCGTCCTCGACCGCTTGCGCACAGTTCCTTCGGACCACATGTTTCGTCTTTTGAGCATCGGAGACGTGTGGGTCAACGACCTCCAGCCAGCCAGCCTCCAGGGGTTCCAGACAGCTCTCATCGGTTCCACCGCGCCACCCGGCGCCACCCCCACGTACCGGGCCGAGCGTCTTGATGAGCTCTTCCCGGTCATCACGGCCTGGCTCTCCCATGAGACGCCGGGTGCGATTGTTCCTCTCCCGCATCTTGAGAATTGAAGGCAGACACAGTGTTATCCACGAAGACCCTTTCCTTAGCCGGACTCATGATGGTGGCATCCGCCGCCCTGGCCGGATGTTCCGCCGAGGCGACAACCACAGCGTCGCCCGAGACCGATCCGACCTCCCTCACCCTTGCTCTCGTCCCCTCACAAGACCAAGCCGGTCTCGTCGACACGGCCAAGCCGCTCACCGACATGCTCACCAAAGCCCTCGGCATCCCCGTCAAGGGGGTGGTGGCGAAGGATTACCAGGCCGCCGTTGAAGCGATGGGTGCTGAACAGGCGCAGATCGGGTTTCTGCCTTCTCTCCAGCTGTATCAGGCAAGCGACATGTACGGTGCATCCGTGGTCTTGCAGACCGAGCGCGGCGGAAACATCAGCTACCCCGCCCAGTTCATGACCAACAATCCCGACAAGTATTGCAACGATGCGCCGGTCGAACGCGACGGCAAGCTCTTCTGCAATGGGGCGGACGCCCTCGTCGGCCCCGCCGGCCTGGACGCCATCGAGAAAATGACCGGTGCAACGGTCGCTATGCTCGGTCCGGGGTCACCTGCCGGTTACATCTACCCCATGCTCGCGCTGAAGAACGCTGGTCTGAACATCGATACGGATATCGAGACGATTCCCGTCACGGCTAACGACGCATCCGTTCTCGCCGTCTACAACGGCGATGCTGAAGTGGGGTTCAGCTTCTGGGACGCCCGCGACATCGTGTCCAAGGACGTACCCGATGTTGGACAGAAAGTCGTCGTTTTTGCCCTGACCACCGAGATTCCCAACGATGGAGTCGCGCTCAGCAAGAGCCTGTCGCACGAGCTACAGGACAAAATCACCACCGCGCTTGCCGAATATTCCAATACCGTTGACGGCTCTGCAGCGCTCATGAGCGTCTACTCCATCAGCAAACTCGCCCTGGCAGATCCGTCCTCCCTCGACGTTGTGGCCGACGCGGCCACACAACTCGGGCTGCAGTAACCGTGGTCGTCGAGCACACGTCTCCAACGGGCGCAGCATCGCCGTGGTCGGTGAGCATGCGTGATGTCACAGTGCGCTATGCCAGTGGCGTGGTCGCCTTGAAGAACGTGTCGCTCGACATTCGGCCAGGGGAGATGGTCTCCGTGGTGGGGCTCTCTGGATCCGGCAAGAGCAGCCTGATCCGCACCATCAACGGGCTGGTCCCGATCACGTCCGGTTCGCTGCGCGTGGGCGGTTATCACCTGGAAAGCGCCCGCGGCGGCGAGCTCAGGCGCCTGCGGGGTGAAATCGGAATGATTTTTCAGGGATTCAACCTGGCCAAACGCACGAGCGTTCTCAACAACGTGCTGGTGGGGCGGCTGGCGCACACGACAACCCTGCGTACCCTGCTGCTGGGCGCCTATCGCGCGTCCGACCGAGAGATTGCCTTCGAAGCCCTGAATCGGGTGGGCATCCTCTCGAAAGTCTGGGACCGCGCATCGAGCTTGTCCGGGGGGCAGCAGCAACGAGTCGCCATCGCCCGCGCCCTATGCCAGGAGCCTCGTCTGGTTCTGGCCGACGAACCGGTAGCCAGCCTGGACCCGCCAACTGCGCACGAGGTGATGGATGATTTGCGGCGTATCAATCAGGACTTGGGAATCACCGTGATCACCAACCTGCACCTCATCGACCTCGCCCGCAGCTACGGCACACGGATTATTGGTCTCCGGGCCGGAGAAGTGGTGTTTGACGGTCCGGTCGAATCTGCCAGCGACGCCGTGTTCGCAAAGATCTACGGTCGATCGGTTGAGTCGGCGGACGTGCTTGGTCTATGAGCGCTCGGGGTGCCACCGTGGCACGCACGATCGCAACCCTCGACATTCCCCCTCGACCAGGGTGCCAGTGGAAACCCTGGTGTGCGGTGGGTCTCGTGGCCATAATCACGGTCATCACGCTGAGCCCGCAATGGGGAATCGACTTCAGTCTCGAGGCCATTGCCCGCAATTGGCAGAACGGCGCCGAGAAAATACTGCAGCTGTTGGTCCCGGACTGGAGTTTTTTTCCACGCACGGTTCCCGCGCTGCTGGAAACGCTCCAGATGGCCGTCATCGCTACCGCGGTCGCAGCGGTCGTGTCCCTGCCCCTCAGTCTGGCTACGGCCCGCCTGACCAACCCGAACGGGTACAGCCGGCGCCTCGTACGCGCGGTACTCAATGTGATTCGGTCGATCCCGGACCTTCTCTACGCTGCGATTCTCGTGGCCATGGTCGGGGTGGGGGCGCTGCCGGGCATCATCGCGCTCGTGCTCTTCAACGTCGGGATAATCGTGAAGATGGTGTCCGAATCCATCGAGGCCAACGATCCGGGTGCGCTGGAAGCGGGCAGGGCTGCGGGCGGAAACCAAGTGCAGATCAATCGTGCCTCCGCGCTGCCTGACATCATGCCGAGTTTTATCAACCAGACTCTCTACGTACTCGAGCTCAACGTGCGGGCATCGGCGGTGCTGGGACTCGTCGGTGCCGGCGGACTGGGTCTGCTCATCGACGCGGTGCGCACGTTCTATCGCTATGACCAACTCTCCTTGATAATTCTGGAAATTTTGATAATCGTAATGGCTCTCGATCTGCTCAGTAATGCCGTGCGGCGGAGGCTGGTATGACCGTGTTGACAATACCGAGTAGGCGACGCGCCTGGGGGCGCAGCACCGCCATGATAATTGTGGGTGCGGTCGTGATCGGGGCGTTCTGGTCTGTCGACGTCAACTGGGCGCGGCTCGCGGATCTACCCGCACAGGTAATGCACTATCTGTGGCTCATGTTTTCCGATCCGAATTGGTCCAAAGTCCCCGAGGCCCTCGGGCAGACCTGGAAGTCGGTGGCGATGGCGTGGGTAGGTACGGTCATCGGAATCTTGCTGTCGTTCCCGCTGGGCTTCCTCGCGGCCCGCGGCTTTTCACCAGCCCCCGTGCGTTGGAGCATGAGAGTGGGGTTCGCGATCATTCGCGCCGTTCCGGAAATCATCATTGCGATCGCGATCCTGTCAGTAACCGGACTGACACCACTCACAGGAGCCCTGGCACTGGCGATTGGAAGCGTGGGCACACTAGGAAAATGGGGGTACGAGGCCATCGAAGGTGTCGACCCCGGTCCCATCGAAGCGACTCGGGCATCCGGGGGAAACATCGCTCAGATCTTACGGTGGGGAGTATGGCCGTCGGCAACGCCGGACTTCATATCGTTTTGGCTCTATCGATTCGAAATCAACGTTCGTTCCTCCGCTGTACTCGGCCTCATTGGCGTGGGTGGCATCGGGGACATGCTCACCTCGTACACTCAATTTCGGGAGTGGTCGACCGTCGGGGTGCTCATCATCGTCGTGGTCATCGTGACGATGGGCATCGACGCGATCTCCGGCGCCATTCGGCGTCGGATTGTAGAAGGGACATAAGCCTGTGGGCTGGACTGGAAGTGACGAGGCAACCCCGAGTACACGCATGGCCACGGTGGTCAATTCCCTGCAACGCACAGAACGTCGAGTGGCCGAATGCATACTCGCCGATATGGATTTGATCGTCGAACTTACAGCGCAGGAGCTCGCCGAACGCGCCGGCGTCGCCCGCTCCACGGTCATCCGCACCTGTCAAACTCTCGGCTATCGGGGATATCCGCAACTGCGCGTTGCCCTGGCGCGAGAACTGGCCCAATCGACCAGCGCGGTAGCAGACTACGGTTCGTCTGCGCTCGGACGAATTCGAGCCGATATCTTCGCGTTATCGATGGCCCTGCCGCAGATTACCGATGTACTCACCGAAAGCGCGGTCGAAGAGGCCGTACAGCGCATCACGACGGCAAACCGGGTGCTGGCGCTTGCCAACGGGCTGTCGGCGCCCTTGGCGTCTGACCTGGCGATGAGATTGACCGCCATCGGGCGCCCCACAGAATTCGTCTCCGATCCGATCGGCCAGCAGATTTCAGCACGCCAGTTGCGACCCGCAGATGCCTGCGTCGTCATCAGCGGGAGCGGTGCCAATGAGTCGAGCATCAAGGCTGCCCGGTCGGCACGCGCAGCGAATGCCGTGCTGGTCGTGGTGACGTCGTTTGCGAGTTCCCCGTTGGTTTCGCTCGCCGACATCGCACTCGTAGTCGCGCCGGCACACGGATCCTTCCGTCACGAACTGGAGTACACGTCCCGGGTTCCACATGCAATCTTGATCGAGTCGCTCGTCGAAATCGTGTCCGGGCGATTAGGGGAGGCGTCGCGGTCAACGCGATCAACCGTGCTCGGCATCCTGAGTGACAACCTCAGCGACGAATAGCCTGTCCCACTGGTGTGCTGCCGGGCCCAGGAAACCGGGGCTAGGCGGCTTTTTCAGCCAGAACCTTCTCGATTGCGTGCACGATTTCGGTTGACTCCGGCTCCACCGACGACGCAAAGCGATCCACGATCTTGCCGGTGGGTGTCACCAGAAACTTCTCGAAGTTCCACTTGATCAGGCCGGGCAGCAGGCCCCGCTTGAATTTCGTCAGCTCCGCATAAAGCGGATGCTGCTGCTTGCCCCGCACATCGACCTTGGTCGTCATCGGAAAGGTCACCCCATAGGTCATGCCGCAGAACTGGGCGATGTCTGTTTCAGTGCCGGGTTCCTGGCCCATGAACTGATTGCTCGGTAATCCCAGCACGACCAGCCCGTCGTCCGCGTAACGCTGGTACAGGGCTTCCAAACCGGCGTATTGCGGGGTGAAGCCGCACTTTGATGCGACGTTGACGACGAGAACCGTTCTACCTCTAAACGCGCCGAAGGAGGTGGGCGTTCCATCGATGAGCGTGAGGGGTATGTCGTACAACGCAGAAGAAGTCATTGAGAAACAGTATCGATGCTGAATCCTAGCTGCCTGCACAGTCGCTGTGTAGATCGTGCGTTTTCCCCAACGAAGGACACGGTCGCGTAGTCTAGAAGAACCTGAGAAGTCATGGCGGTCCACTATCGGACCCGGACTTCCCAGCTCGCGCGGCGTAGCGCATTCTTCCCGCCGAACGGGCCAACACCCCAGCTTCACTCGAATCAGTTCCCCCAGAACAAATTTGGGTGATATCTGTGAATAGTCATTGCTCTGGATCCCAGTCGGCATCCGTATCAAGAGATCGCACCAGGAGCATCATGAATTCTTACGTATCGCACATCAGCGAAAGCAGCATTTTTCCCAACGAGTACATTTCTCAGACCAGGAGTCGCATGGTCATGGGAAGCGGCTACGTTAGCGGCACCGCGCAGCACCGTGACGCCGGCGAGTACGTGTCGCACCCCGCGGTCACCTCACCGGTTCGCGCCGTACAGCCGCAGATGGCTGATAGCAGGCACTTGGCCGCAGCAGCATAGCGCGCTGCGGTTCGGCTGCCGCTGAAAACGACAAGAGGGACTCCGCAACGTGGAGTCCCTCTTTTGTCGTATTCGACAACCGCAGGGGTGGCACCGAAATGCCGATCGTCGACGCGCCGGTAGACTACAGACGTGCCTGGCCGGTATTTTACTCGCCCGCTGGGCACGACACGAGGTATGCGTATGCGCAAGAGCCCCTCAATTCCGGCTTTCCGCATGCCCGAGCTCGGTCCCCACACACCTCGACATGCAGTACCGCAGACAACGAAATGGGATTCATGAATAACCACTACCTCGACTTGAGCACTCCGCCGGCGCTACCGGCTCGCGGCATGCGCATCATCCCGCTCGGAGGTCTCGGCGAGATCGGCCGCAACATGACCGTCTTCGAGCACAAGGGAAAGCTGCTCATCATTGACTGCGGCGTTCTCTTCCCCGAAGACAACCAGCCCGGCATCAATGTGATCCTGCCCGACTTCACGGCCATCCGAGACCGCCTGCAGGACATCGAGGCCATCGTGCTCACCCACGGCCACGAAGACCACATCGGCGCCGTCCCGTACCTGCTCAAGGAACGCGGCGACATTCCCGTCGTCGGCTCCAAGCTCACCCTGGCCTTCCTCGCCGCCAAGCTGCAGGAGCACCGCCTCAGCCAGAACTTCATCGAGGTGAAGGAGGGCGAGCGTCGCACCATTGGCCAGTTCGACCTCGAATTCATCGCCGTCAACCACTCCATCCCCGACGGCCTGGCCGTCGCCATCCGCACCGAAGCCGGCCTCGTGCTCGCCACCGGTGACTTCAAGATGGACCAGTTTCCGCTCGACAAGCGCCTCACCGACCTCGGCGCCTTCGCACGCCTGGCCGAAGAGGGCGTCGACCTGTTCATGACGGACTCGACCAACGCCGAGGTTCCCGGATTCACCACCGCCGAGAAGGACATCGGACCGGCGATCGACACCGTGTTCCGCACCTCCCCGCGCCGCATCATCGTGTCGAGCTTCGCAAGTCACGTGCACCGCATCCAGCAGGTCATCGACGCTGCCGTCAAGCACAACCGCAAGGTGGCCTTCGTCGGCCGTTCCATGGTGCGCAACATGGGAATCGCGAGTGAGCTCGGCTACCTGAATATTCCCAAGGGCCTGCTCGTCGACATGAAGGCGCTCGAGCGCATGAAGGACGACAAGGTCGTTCTCATCTGCACCGGTTCGCAAGGCGAGCCGATGGCTGCCCTCTCGCGCATGGCGAACCGCGAGCACGTCATCAAGATCGGCGAGGGCGACACCGTGCTGCTCGCGAGCTCGCTGATCCCCGGCAACGAGAACTCCATCTACCGCGTCATCAACGGCCTGATTCGTTGGGGCGCCAACGTTGTGCACAAGGGCAACGCCAAGGTACACGTCTCCGGCCACGCCAGCGCCGGCGAGCTCGTCTACTGCTACAACATCGTCAAGCCGGTCAACGTCATGCCGATCCACGGTGAATGGCGTCACCTCACGGCCAACGCCGACCTCGCCATCGCGACCGGTGTTCCAGAAGAGAACGTCATCGTCGTCGAAGACGGCGTCGTGGTCGACCTCATCGACGGCCACGCCAAGGTCACCGGTCGTGTCGTCGCCGACTACATCTTCGTCGACGGTATGACCGTCGGTGGCGCATCCACTGCCGCGATGGAAGACCGTCGCAAGCTCGCCGAAGACGGCACCATAACCATCCTCGGCATTCTCAACGCCAAGACCGGCACGCTCTCCGAGCCCGTCGAGTTCCTGGCGCGCGGATTCGTGCACGACGACGAGTGGGTCAAGGGCGCAACCAAGGTCATCGATGAGGCTATGAAGGCCGCGAACCGGATCAAGATCGTCGACGGCGCCGAGCTCGAAGACCTCTTCACGCAGTCGGTGAGCCGGTGGATGAACCGCAAGTACCGTCGCAGCCCGGTCATCACCTCCGTGGTCGTCGACGCGTAACCAGCACCGACAGACACGCAAAAGGCCGCATCCTCCACGAGGATGCGGCCTTTCTTGTTCATCGAAGAAGTTACATGAAGTCCTCGGCCGTGGCGTTGGCAATGTCGATCAGCACGAGCTTCGGGTTCTCCTTGATAATCGCCTGCAGGCGCCACGGGGTGCTGAACAGCGCGAGCAGCGTGCCGTCCGAGCGGGTGAAGACTTCCACCTGACGGGTGCCGGCGAGCACGAGCGCGCTCTCCTTGTCGGTCTTGCGGGCCACCTGGTACGGGAGCGCTTCCATGCGAATATCAGCGTGAAAATCGTGCACCATGCGGTCTTCGACGACCTCGAACTGCATCGGTCCGACCGCACCGAGCACGGGGGCCTGCTCGCCGCGTACCTCGGAGCGCATCACCTGGATGATGCCCTCATGGTCGAGCTGGTCGATGCCACGGCGAAACTGCTTGTGCTTGCTGCTGTCGACCGGACGAATTGCTCGAAAGTGTTCGGGGGAGAACAACGGCAGCGGCGGAAATTCGACCCGCTCATCTTCGAAGATCGAGTCGCCCACGCGCAGCGCCGACGCGTTGACGAGCCCGACGATGTCGCCCGGCCAGGCCTGATCGGTGACGGTGCGTTCCTTGCCGAACAACTGTTGGGCATATTTGGTGGCAAAGGGCCGACCGGTTGCCGCGTGGGTGACGACCATTCCGCGTCGAAATTCGCCCGAGCAGACGCGCACGAAGGCCACGTGGTCGCGGTGCGCGGAGTTCATGCCGGACTGCACTTTGAAGACGAAACCGGAGAACGGCGAGGTGACCTTGCGCGGGTTGCCGTCGATGTCGATGCGGGCTTCGGCGGGTGGTGCAAACTCGACCAGGGTGTCGAGCAGCTGCTGTACCCCAAAGTTCGCTACGGCGGCGCAGAACAGCACCGGGGTGGTCTGCCCGTCGAGGAACAGCTCGGAGTCGTGATTCTGGGATTCTGCGTCGAGCAGTTCAGATTCTTCGACAGCGGATGCCCAGGCCGGGCCCTCCTCGATCGCCGCGTCGACCGCATCCAGCCGCACCGACTCGGCTACGGTTGCGCCGCCCGCGGTGCGGGTGTAGCGCAGAAAATCACCAGAGCGGCGATCGAGCACACCGCGCAGGTCGCCGGCCTCGCCGACTGGCCAGTTCAGCGGGGTCGGCAGCAGGCCGGTGCGCGTCTGGATCTCGTCCATCAGGGCCAGGGGAGTATCACCCGGGCGATCCCACTTGTTGATGACGGTAATGACAGGTAGCCCGCGCTGTTTGCAGACGGCGAACAGCTTCATGGTCTGGGGCTCAAGACCCTTGGCGGCGTCGACGAGCATGACCGCGGCATCCACTGCAGAGAGCACCCGAAACGTGTCCTCGGAGAAGTCGGCGTGGCCGGGGGTGTCAACCAGGTTGATCACAGCATCGTGGTATTCGAACTGGATCGCGGCGCTTGTCACCGAAATGCCACGGGCCTTCTCCATCTCCATCCAGTCCGAGACAGTGCCGCTGCGACCGGCCTTGCCGTGCGTGGCGCCGGCCGAGGTGATTGCGCGGGCGTGCAGCAGCAGGGCTTCGGTCAGAGTGGACTTGCCGGCGTCGGGGTGGGAGATCACGGCGAAGGTGCGGCGACGCAGAGCCTCACGGGGAACCTGGGGATTGGGTACGTCGGCGACGGTGGTCATGGCTGCTTTCCTGCGGCTGATTCGGGCAGGGTACCTCGCCGACCAACCGATTGATCTCTTCGATGGCAGGCGGCCCAGGGCGGATGTACACCTGCACAGGCAGCCCATTTTTCGCGCAACTGGCAGTCTAACAAATCAAGAACGTGTCGACTGGCAACCGACGGCTGACGCCCCTATTCGGCCGCCACCGACGTACAATCTGGTAACGGTTCAGCGTGCCATCGGGAAATGTCAGTGGCCTCGCCTAGAGTCGGGCCAAGAGCAATTTTACGCAGAGAAAACCCGGCAGAAACGAATGGTCGGGCGAGCACCCTGGAGGAGAACGCAATGCCCCGACAGGTGGTCTCGTCTTCGCTCGATGCCCTGTCCGTTGGCCGTTCGCGGCCGGCCGACACCGGGCAGGCGCAGACCACGGTCGGTGCTGGCCCGGTTCGCCGGCAGATTGCGGGAACCGATCTGCGCGTGCATCCACTCGCCCTCGGCTGCAATGCTTTCGGCTGGACGGCGACGGGTGAAGCGTCCAAGGCCATCCTCGACGCGCACCGCGACTTCGGCGGCAACTTTCTTGACACCGCCGACAGCTTCGCTGCCGGGCGCAGCGAAGTGATTATCGGTTCGTGGCTTCGCTCCCGGGGTGCTCGGGCCGAGACTGTTCTGGCTACCAAAATCGGCCGAAATCTCGACAATCCCGGACTGACTCAGCGCAGCATCGTCGCCGCCGTCGAAGCCAGCCTCGTGCGGCTCGGAACCGACTACCTCGACCTGCTCTACTTTCACTTCGACGACAAAACCGTCGCCCTCGAAGAGAGCCTCGTTGCTGTGGACATCCTCATGCGCGCCGGCAAGGTGCGCTACCTCGGTGCGAGCAATTTCTCGGCGGAACGACTCATGGAAGCCCGGGTGTTGTCCGCCCTCGGCTTGCCCAAGTTCGTCGCCGCCGAAACGCCGTACAACCTCGTGCATCGCGCCGAACTCGAAAAAGACGTTGCGGTCGTCGCTCGCGCTCAGCATCTCGCGCTGATGCCCGGCTTTGCCCTGGCTCACGGTTTTCTGGCCGGCGCTTTTCGCACCAAAGCGGATGTCGCCGGTACCGCCCGCGGACAACTCGCCAAGGTCTACCTCAATCGCCGCTCGCTGCGCGTACTGGCCGTGGTTGACCGTATCGCCGCAGCGCAAGGTGTGGCACCGGCGTCGATTGCCCTGGCCTGGCTGCTCGCCCGTCCTGACGTAGTGGCGCCGGTCGCCGGTGCCGGGGAGGTCGATCAGGTGCAGTCCTTGGTCGCGGCGGCGGGCATCCGTCTCGGCCGCAGTGACCTGCTCGATCTCGACCGGGTGTCGGCCGACTAGGAGATGGTCAGGCGACGGATTCGTCGAGCACACGCTGGATAGCGCGCAGCAGGGCGGTGTGGGCACCGATCGGATCGCCGAGGTTGGCACCGGCAAAGGCGCCATCGCGGGCGAGGAAAAAATCGTCGGCGGCGTCTCCGGGCCGGGCATGGCCCATCCCGCGGAACATGTTCTCGATCGACCGGCCGTACCAGTCACGATGTGCAGAAACGGCCTGGCGCACCGGATGGGCCGGGTCGGTGAACTGTGCGGCCGCGTTGATAAACGGGCAGCCGTGGAAACCTCCGCGAACGACCTGAGCCGAGATCTCATTGACGACGCCACGCAGCCGCTGTTCCGGGGTGTCACAATTCGAGTCAAGGCTCGCGAGAAAATCGCGCGCCAAGCGGTCCCGGCCCTCGAGGTACACGACGATGAGGGCGTCCTTCGAGCGGTAGTACTTGTAGAAGGTTGCTTTGGTGACCTTCGACTCGCCGATGATGCGGTCCACACCTACGGTGTGCACACCCTCGGTGTAGAACAAGCGGTCGGCAGTGGCGAGGATACGCAGCTTGGCGTGGGTCGCGGGCCGAACGGCGTCAGCTGTGAGCGTGGTCATGCGTCACTCCTTGATTGAGGGCCAGCGAGCGAGCCCGCATGAGCGCAAATCCGGTGTTTTCCCGGTTGGCTCCCAGACTGTAACACACCCTAGACAGACCAGTCTGTCGTAATCGACCTAACAGACCGTTACGGTCAAACTGGGGGTAGCTTGGCGAGTTCGCTTACGGGCGCCGGCAGCTCCGATCGCGTCTTGTAAGGTGGGGGATGATATGAACGGTGCAGTCAATTTTCCCCTAGACCAGGCCGAACTCTCGTTTCGGGCCGCCGGTGACGCCCTGGTGCGTCGAACCGTTCTGCCAAGCGGTGTGCGCATCCTGAGTGAGCAGGTGCCGGGTGCCCGAAGTCTCACCGTCGGCTACTGGGTCGCCGTCGGTTCCCGCGACGAACAACCGGGTCACTTCGGCTCCACTCATTTTCTCGAGCACCTGTTGTTCAAAGGCACGCCAACGCGATCCGCTCTCGACATTGCCATTTCTTTTGATGCGGTTGGCGGCGAACACAACGCCATGACCGCAAAGGAATACACCTGCTACTACGCCAAGGTGCAAGACCGCGACCTCGGTATGGCCATTGACGTTCTAACCGACATGCTGACCTCCTCACAACTGGATGCCGGCGAATTTGAAACCGAGCGCGGCGTTATTCTCGAGGAACTCGCCATGGCTGACGACGACCCGGCCGACGTCGCCAATGAGCGATTCTTCGAAGCGGTGCTAGGGAAGCATCCGCTCGGCCGTCCCATTGGCGGCAGTGCCGACGACATTCGTGGTGTCTCCCGCACGGCGGTGTGGGAGCACTACCAGGCCAACTATCGCCCGCAAGACCTCGTCGTCACGGTCGCCGGCGCCGTCGACCACGACCAACTCGTTGCCGGCGTCACCCGCGCCCTCGAACGATCCGGCTGGGACCTCAGTACTGCCCAGGCCCCGGTCAGCCGTCGGGACGGCGTGCCCGCCGAGATTCACCAGGGCCAGGCCCTGACCATCGTCAAACGTCCGCTGGAACAGGCGAACCTGCTGCTCGGAATGCCCGGCCTGCTGGCGACCGACGACCGCCGCGTCACGATGAGCGTGCTCACGTCGATATTCGGCGGGGGAATGTCGAGCCGGCTTTTTCAAGAAGTGCGGGAGAAGCGCGGCCTGGCCTATTCGGTCTATTCATTCGCGCCCGGTTACTCGGATGCTGGCCTGTTCGGTATGTATGCCGGATGCACGCCGGCCAAAGCCGGCCAGGTCGCCGAACTCATGCTCAGCGAGCTACATCGCCTCGCCGATGGCGGTGTCACCAACGACGAGATGAAGCGGGCGTCTGGCCAGTTGAGTGGAGCGTCGGCGCTCGCATTGGAAGACTCAGACACCCGAATGTCTCGGCTGGGTCGCTCTGAGATAACCCTCGGCGAGTTCGCCGATCTCGACGAAGTGCTGCGCCGCCTTGCGCTGGTCACCGCGGCCGACGTGCAGGGGCTCGCTGCCGAACTCGTCAGTGGCGCCGTATCAATCTCCGCCGTCGGTGCCCTCGAAGACGACGCGTTCGCGGCCATTATTCCCAGCTGACCGGCCGCGACTTAGTCTCTGGTACCTTCCGGCCCGGCCGGATTTCCGCACTCTGAAATGGACAATGATGCCCCAGTACATCTACCTGGTACGCCACGGCGAGCAACAGGATGCCGAACACGGCCTGCACGACGGTCCGTTATCGCCCCGCGGCAAACGCCAGGCGCTGCTCATCGCCGATCGTCTGAGTGGGGTTCCGTTCACAGGGGCCTGGCACTCGCCGCTGCAACGGGCCGCCGAAACCGCCACCATCATGGCGGAACGGCTTCCAGCCCTGCAGAGCGAGCCGTCGGCACTGCTGTTCGACTGCATTCCCTCTGGCCGGGCGGCCGAGACACCATCGGCTTACGACCCGTTTTTCGGCGCGGTCACCGAAGACGAGATCGCGGCGGGACGCGCACAGATGGAAGACGCCGTCGCCGAATTTCTGCAACCGCGCCGCAGCCAGCGGCACGACCTGCTGATCACCCACAATTTCGTGATCGCGTGGTTTGTTCGGGAGGTGCTCGGAGCTCCCGACTGGCGCTGGGTCGGAATCAACCAAGCCAATTGTGGGCTCACCGTGCTGCAGCAAAAACCGGGCCGACCGTGGACGCTCGTCACGCACAATGATCTGGGCCACTTACCGGTCGAGCTGCGTACCGGGTTGCCGGAACCGCTGATGTTCTAGGGTCGAACCAGTGGCTGAAGTGAGCTTGCGCTGAAGTGAGCTTGCGCAGACGTTAGTTTGCGCTGAGCCGTTTGCGATACCAGTGTGTCGCATTGGGGTTGTCGTTGTACGCGGAAATGCTCTCGTACCCGGTGCTGTGATAGAGCGCCCCGGCGGCGGAGAGGCTCACATTCGTGTCGAGCACCATTTCGGCGGCGCCCAGGTCACTCGCCCGGCTCTCGAGCTCGGCCAACAACATCCGCCCCCAGCCGCGCCCGCGGGCGCGCGGCTGCATCCACAAATGTTTAACCTCGAAGCAGACCGGTTCACTCATGGCGGTTTGCAGCCGACGGATGCCTCCACACCCGACATACGTGCCGCCAGCGTCGTTCGCTGCCTGGCCATCGAATACCACGAGGAACATGCCCTGAGGCGGCACGAACTGCTCCGCGACCGGATAGGTCGGGTGATAGGTGCCGTGGGATTGTCGAAACGACAGTTCGGGGCTGCGGAAGTACTCGTCGAGCAGGGCGAGGGCTGCGGCGTCCGCGACCGGCACGGCGAGAAACTGGGGCATCTGCTCAGGCTATTGCGCGGGCCCGTAGTGACGTAATCAATTGGTAGATTGGTTTCATGACAACGACGGTGGCCATCATTGGAGCGACGGGCAAGATGGGCCGCTTGGTTTCCGACCTGATCGCCCGAACCGAGGGCTTCGAGGTCGTCGCCCGCCTCGATTCCCACAGCGAGCTGAGCGAGATGCTCGACGCGCAGATCGCCGTTGACCTGACCCGGCCCGACGTGAGCCGTAACGTCGTCGAATTTGCGACCGGGCACGGTCTGCAGGTGCTCGTAGGCACTTCGGGCTGGACCCAGGACGGTATTGATTCTCTCGCCCGGCGTCTCACCGGCCGGGAGGACACCGGCGTCATCATTATTCCGAACTTCTCGATCGGATCGGTGCTCGCAACGGCCTTCGCGGCCCTCGCTGCCCGGTTCTACGACTCCATCGAAATTGTCGAGGCTCACCAGCCGTCGAAGGTTGATTCGCCGTCGGGCACGGCGGTGCGAACCGCCGAACTGATCGGCCGGGCGCGCGCTGAACTCGGCCCGGTTTCGGCGCCGCACACTGATCAGCGTGCCCGCGGCCAGCAAGTTGCGAGCGTGCCCGTGCACAGTCTGCGCCTGTCCGGACTCCTGGCCCGGCAAGACGTCCTTCTCGGCGGCACCGGCGAAACCCTCACGATCAGCCACAACACCCTGTCACCGAGCGCTTATGAAAGTGGCATCCTGCTTGCCCTCGAGGCCGCGCGAACCGCTCGAGGTGTATCGGTCGGCCTCGACCAAATCGTCGACCTGGGATTCACTATGGCCGCCAGCGAAGGAGCCTCCCAGTGAAGGGCAAGATCGCTGTCGTTGTCATGGCGGTCTTGCTCGTCTTCTACCTGGTGTCGGTCGGCGTACGCGCGGTGCTGTTCATCCAGAGCGGGGAGCCGGTCGGCATCGCCATCGGCCTTGCCCTTCTCATCCTGCCGCTGATTGGTTTCTGGGCTCTGGCGCGCGAAGTGGTGTTCGGTATCCGCTCGGAACGCCTGGTGCGCGAGCTCGAAAGGCTGGGCGGTCTTCCTGCCGCCGATTTGGCGGTTCGGCCGAGTGGTCGTCCCTACCGGGATGCTGCCGACGAGCAGTTTCCGGCCGCGCAGGCCAACGTCGAAGCCGATCCAGAGAACTGGCACGCTTGGCTGCGCCTCGGCCTCGCCTACGACGCCGCCGGCGATCGCAAGCGCGCGCGGGGGGCGATCCGCACCGCGATCAGCCTCGAACGCACCCCGAAGTAGCCGCAGGCTACGGCTGCCGAAGCATCCAGGCGACCGCTGTTGCTGGCGTTCGCTGAGCAAACTCGAACCCGTCATCCAAAAGTTTCTGGGCGCTGACCTGCTGGTCTGCGAGCAGTAGTTGGCGGGCGGCGTCCTGCAACAGCAGCGTCAAGATTTGCTGGGGCACCGGTAGGAAAAACGGTCGGTGCAGCGCAGTCGCCACGGCCTTGACGATGTCGTTCGCTGTAGCAGCGGATGGCCCGACGAGATTGACCGGGCCGGAGAGCGTCGAGGTGAGCAGATGCAGGATGGCCGCAGCCTCGTCGTGCAAGCTCACCCAGGCCCAGTGCTGATTCCCGCCGCCGAGTGGTCCGGCGAGACCGAGTTTGGCCAGGGGCAGAAGCGGTTTCAATGCGCCGCCCTTGGCGAGTACGAGGCCGGTGCGTAACGTGACCACCCGGGTCGGTTCCGGAGCGAGCTGGGCAGCTACCTCCCATTGAGTGACGACGTCGGCCAGAAAATCGGTTCCGGCCGTGGATGTCTCGCTCAGGATTTCCCCGGGCCGATTGCCGTACACGCCCACTGCGGAACCGTTGAGCAGAACCGTCGGGGGAGTGGCGGCGTTCCCGAGCGCGTTGGTGATCGTGCGGGTGGCGGACAGGCGCGAGTTCAGGATTTCCTGGCGATAGCCAGGCGTCCACGGCAGTCGCGCCAGTGAAGCGCCCGAGAGGTTGACGACAGCGTCCATGTCGTCCAGAACGTGAGCGTCGAGGGCATGGGCAGACGGGTCCCACCGAATCTCGTTCTTGCCGAGGGCTTCGCGCCGGACCAGGCGCACGGGAGTGTGGCCGGCCCCGACCAACTGCCGGCTGAGTTCCCGGCCGATGAGGCCGGACGCGCCGGCAATCAGAACGCGCACGCCGGTGCCCTAAGCGAGCTCTGCTTCGATGGTGATCGGGATGCCCGCGAGCGCTTTCGACACCGGGCAGTTGGCCTTGGCATCCTGGGCGAACACCTCGAACTCGGCTTCGGTCAGGCCGGGAATCTTGGCACTGACCAGCAGGTGACTTCCGATAACGCCGGTGCCGGCGGCGAAAGTCACGGCGGCGGTGGCCTGGATGCTCTCCGGAGTGTGGCCGGCCGCACCGAGAGCGTTGGCGAGGGCCATCGAGAAGCAGGCGGCGTGGGCGGCGCCAAGCAGTTCCTCCGGGTTGGTCGTGTTCGACACACCCTCAGCGCGGGCCTTCCAATTCACCGAGAACACGGCGGCGTGCGAGGAGTCGAGGGTGACGGTACCGGTACCGGTGGGAAGATCGCCGGTCCATACTGAGGTTGCTTCACTCGTGAGCGTCGTGGGCATGTTGTTACCTCCAGGTGATTGAATACCACCCTAACCGTCCGACCTGCACCGCGAACGCCTGCCGTCTGGGAATTACCTGAGAGCCAGCAGACACGTCAGGGCAGCATGAGATCCAATCTGCCAAGCGTGTCCCGGTCGGGTCGGAGACAGCGGCTCAGACGTTCTGGGCGGCTCTGCCACCGCGGTTGAGCACGCCGGACCGCAGGAGCAGCAGGTAGATCTGGCAGCCGAGGCAGTAGTCGAAGACCGCGTTCAGAAAGGCAGCGACGAACGCAGCGGCCGCAGCGATTCCGACAGCGCCCGGTACACCGGCCAGGCCCAGAATGAGTCCGACCAGGGTCACCGCCAGGCCCACACCCTGCGCGAAGGTGGGCGGGGCCGCGTCTTCGAGTTCAGTCGGAGGGGCGAGGCGCGGCCGCACGAATTTCTTGAACAGGGCGCCGTATGGATGCCGGCCGGCGCCGGCCAATGCACCCCACGCGAATAACGCGGTGATCGCTGCCAACAGGGCCAGCGCCGCAGCGGATGCTCCGGTCAGCGACATGAACACGACCAGGAGCAACAGCACGGCCGTCAGACCTGCGCCGAATCGGGGTCCGCGCGGATCGAGCCGGGCGCGAGGTGTCTTAGACATGAGAGCTCCCGAGTGTGCTGCTGGATGTGGTGTTCCGTGCGATGGAATCAAGGGTTGTACCGATGTCGGCCCGAGTGGGAGCGCCGCCCACGCGCGCCTGCACCCGACCGGCCCCGTCCAGAATCAGGGTCGTTGGGGTTTGCAGAACGGCGTACCGTTTGGCCAGGTCGGGGCGGTTGGTGAGATCCACTTCCACGTGCACCACCCCAGGGCGTTGCTCGGCCACAGCGCGCAGCAGGCGGCGGGTGCCCGGGCAGCGAGCGCACAACTCGGTCGAAAACTGCAGCAGGGTGGCGGCGGGGCCGAAGGCGACCGTGGCGGCAACATCCGCTGGAGTGATGACGTCGCCAAAAACATGGGCCACTCGTCCCTGACGGGCTCGTAAAACGAGGCCCAGAACGGTCGTAGCAGCCAACAGCGCGAACAGGAGTCCGATCGCTTCGAATGAGTTCATGGTATTGACGCTACGTGCGCGCAGCCCTGTTCGGGGGACTGTGACGACACATTACGATGGCGCGCGGGCGCGCCGACCGGCAGACCGGCTAGCCTGAAGCGGTGTCTGAAATTGAATTTCGATCTGAAATGACCGTGGAGTTGGTGCGTGCAAACGCTCACGATTCCGACGTGCTGTTCGCCGCGCGGGTGTCGACCCTGGGGGAGCAGACCCTCGAGCACAGCCAGCTCGACGGTTCAGAGAGCGAGGCCGACGAGAAGCGTGATCGCGGGCTGATCAACTACCTCATGCGTGACCGGCACGGTTCGCCGTTCGAACACAACTCACTGACGTTCTACGTGCGCGCCCCCATTTTCGTCTTCCGCGAATTCATGCGGCACCGCATCGCCAGTTACAACGAAGAGTCCGGCCGCTACCGGGAGCTGGGCCCGGTGTTCTACGTGCCGTCCGCCGAACGTAACCTTGTGCAGGTCGGCAAGCCCGGTGCCTTCAACTTTCTGCCCGGCACCGCCGAGCAGATCGCGCTCGTGCAGCAGCAGACCCGCGCCGCCGCGATCCACGCATACGAGGCCTACCAGCGGATGCTCGAAGCCGGCGTCGCGCGCGAGGTCGCCCGCATCGTGCTGCCGGTGAACATCTACTCCTCGATGTATGTCACGCTCAACGCGCGCTCACTGATGAACTTCCTCAGCCTGCGCACCAAGCGGGAGGGCTCGTCATTTCCGTCGTTCCCCCAGCGCGAGATTGAAATGTGCGCCGAGCAGATGGAAACCCATTTCGAAAAGCTCATGCCCTTCACTTACGCCGCCTTCAATGTGAACGGCCGCGTGGCCCCGTAGTCTGCAGTGCGGAGAGAGACGATAGCCTGTAGACCGTGTCTACCTCTACGAATCCCTTTGGCCAGGTGCTGGTCGCCCTGGTCACCCCGTTTACCTTTGATGGCGAAGTGGACTGGGCTGGGGTGGAGAAGCACATCGACGACGTCATCAACGCCGGCGCCGATGGCATCGTCGTCACGGGCACGACCGGTGAAACGAGCACCCTGACCGACCCGGAAAAGATCCGTCTGGTCGAGGTGGGCAAGTCGGTTGCCAACGGCCGTGCCAAGATCATCACCGGCGGTGGCTCCAACGAGACCGCGCACGCCATGCAGCTGGCCCGCCAGAGCGAGAAGGCCGGCGCCGACGGCAACATGATCGTCACCCCGTACTACAACAAGCCCACCCAGGCGGGCATCCTGACCCACTTCCGCATGATCGCCGA
Source organism: Cryobacterium sp. Y29 (assembly GCF_002929825.1). Classification (GTDB taxonomy): domain Bacteria; phylum Actinomycetota; class Actinomycetes; order Actinomycetales; family Microbacteriaceae; genus Cryobacterium. The sequence goes on along the minus strand of NZ_PJJN01000032.1, from coordinate 55,847 downwards.
TGCCACTGACCTTCCCGTCATCCTCTACGACATCCCCGGGCGCACCGGAGTCGCGATCGCCTACGAGACCATTCTTCGTGCAGCCAAGCACCCCAACATTCTCGCCATGAAGGACGCCAAAGGCGACTTCGCCCAGGTCAGCCGGGTGCTCAACCAGACCGACCTCCTGTACTTCTCCGGAGATGATCCCAACGTGCTCGCGCACCTGTCGATCGGCGCCACCGGCCTCATCGGCGTGACCGGAAACATCACGGCCACCCCCTACCGGCACATGGTCGACGCCGTCAACCGGGGCGACTTGAAGGTGGCCACAACAGCGCACCAGCAGCTGGAACCGCTCGTGCGGGCCGTCATGACGCACGTTCCCGGAACTGTCGCGGTGAAGTACATCCTGCACGGCCTCGGCCGCATCGGTAGCCCGCGGGTGCGACTGCCGCTGGTTGGCCCCGAAGACTCTGAAGCCGCCCAGATCGAGGACGAACTGTCGTTGGTCCGGGACATCCCTGGCGTCGACTTTTCCAACTTCCGCCCGGACCGCAACGCGGCCGCCGGCGGATCGTTGCCCAAGGTCGCCGGCACCACCCGCTGAGCCGCTGCTCGCGTGTTCGCGGCACTCGTTGGCGTTCGGGGCATCCGTTTGTATGGGGGCTACGCACCACAACAGGTGCCGCGACCAGTTCTGCGGGACGTCCCCTCGGCCGGCCGAGCCTGTCGGGCCTGCCTGTCGCAGTCGGCTGGCGCGCTCCGCTCGCGAAACGCTAGGCTCAGCCCATCGAGCCTGACCACGTCCGGTCGGCTGTGTGGGGAGTGTCGTGAACATTGCACGCAAATGGGTCTTTCCAATTCTTCGACTCATCGTCATCGCGGCCATCGCTGTGGCCCTCGTGAAGCTCGCGTTCTACCCCGACACTCAGATTGAGAGTGACCCCGCCGAACCGACCGGGGTCATCGTCGAACCCCAGGTTCCGGTGGGACTGGGCACCATCAGCAACGACGTGACCCTGCCCGGCACGGTCAGCGCCGATCCGGCAGTCGCCGTCAAAGCCACCGCCATCGGCACGGTCGATGAGATTTTCATAGCGGCCGGCCAAATCGTGAACAAAGACGACAAGATCTACGACATTCGCGTTGAGACGATCAAGGACCCGGTCGAAACAACGGATGCCGACGGCAACGTCATCATGACCCAGCCGAAACCGGTGGTCACCTTCACCAAGGTGCTCGCCCCGATTACTGGAATCCTCAGTGCGCTCACCGTGATCCACGGCCAGAGCGTGGCCGTGGGGGATGCCACCGGGCAGGTCGCACCGCCGAGCTTCTCGGTGAGCGGAGCGCTCAGCCCCGAGCAGCAGTATCGCCTGCTGACCAAGCCGACCGAGGCATCCGTTGCGATCACGAATGGGCCGGCGCCGTTCACCTGCACCGGCCTGGCCATCACGACCCCGCTGGCTGGCGAAGCGACCGGCGGCGACGGTGCATCTGGCGGCCAGTCGACCACGGGTGGCACCACTGTCACCTGCGCGATTCCGGCCGAAGTGACCGTCTTCTCCGGTCTGGCCGCCCAGATCACGATCGCTGCCGGTCTCGCCGAAAACGTTCTCGTCGTTCCGACCACCGCCGTCACGGGCTCCGCTCAGACCGGCGTCGTCTGGTTCGTGATGCCAGACGGGGGCACCCAAGAGCGGCCGGTCACGCTCGGCATGACCGACGGCACCAACGTGCAGATCATCGACGGACTCGCCGAGGGCGACCTGATCAACCAGTTCGTTCCGGGTGCCACCGCGGTCAGCCCCGGCGGCGGGGGCTGCGATCTGCTACCCGACGGCAGCACGGCCTGCTTCGGTCCGAGCATCTCCAGCAGCGGGATCTCCAAATGACCCTGCTGCACCTTGAGGGTGTCACCCGCACCGTGCAGCTCATCGATGCGCCGCCGCTGACCATCCTCTCCGGTGTCGACCTCGACGTTGACGTCGGCGACCGGGTGTCGATTGTGGGACGATCCGGCTCGGGCAAAACCACCCTGCTGAACCTGCTCGGACTGCTCGACAACCCCACGAGCGGCACCATGCTGTTCGAAGACCGTCCGGTGCAGTCGCTGTCCTCCGGCGCCCGGGATCGGATGCGGGGCCGCGAAATTGGCTTTATTTTTCAGCAGTTCAACCTGCTACAGGGTCGAACCGCCCTCGAAAACGTGATGACTCCGCTGCTCTACGCGGATGGTCGTCAGTTCTGGCAGCGCGCTCGAATCGCCACCGAGATGCTCGAACGTGTCGGCCTCAGCGACCGGCTCGGTGCGCTGCCCGACCGACTGAGCGGCGGTGAGCAGCAGCGCGTGGCGATCGCCCGCGCTCTGGTGCGCGGTCCCCGGCTGATTCTCGCCGATGAACCCACCGGCGCCCTCGACCTCGAAACCGGTGAAACCGTGATGGACCTGATCGACCAGGTCGCCACCGAATCCGGTGCAGCCCTGGTGACGATCACGCACGATCCGGCGATCGCCGCCCGCGCCACCAGGCACCTCCGACTTGATCACGGTGTGCTGCAGGTTCGCGGTACGGTGCCCGCATGAAGCGCGTCGCGAGCAACCTGGTCGGCGCTGTGATTGAAGCCTGGCAAGAAGTGCGCATCCACAAAACCCGCGTCATGCTGTCGCTGATCGGCGTGGCCGTCGCCGTCTGCGCCATCACGACCGTGGTCGGTCTCGGCGCGGTCGCCCAGCAGGCGACCGTCGAAGCGAGCGAACGATCGGGTGGGCGCGCTGCCAGCCTCTCCCTGTTCGTGTCGATGAACGATGGTTCCACCCCGACTGAAATGTCCGAAATCTGGCGTACGGCGCTCGAACGCTACCAGATCGACTACGCCAGCCGGGTGGTCAACAACAGCCAGACGGTGCAGTTCGTCGACGGAGCCGTGCCGGTGCAGACCATCGGGGTCGACCCTCCCTACGGCACCATGCACCGCATCACCCTCGAGAAGGGCGTCTGGTTTACCGACGAGGACCAGGCCCGGCTCGCCCCAGCCGTGCTGGTCAACTCCATCTTCTGGGACCGCCTCAGCCGACCCGACCTGCGCACCCACCCGACCGTGACTCTGGTGGGCGAACGCACAACGACGGCCGTCGTAACCGGGGTCTACCCCGCCCTGTCGTGGGAGACCGAACCGGCCATGTATATGTTGGCCGATGCGCTTACCGCCATCACGCCGGTTGTCACCGACCCGAACGTGCAATTCGGACCGCCGTCCTACGAGCTGTGGGTGCCGGTCGACGTGTCCGAACAGTTGGTGACCGCGCTGCAGCGTGACGTGCAGGGTGCTCTGGGGAGTGAGGCATCCGTTCAGGTGAGTCGGCAGGACTACGCAGCGTATATGGTCGGTGACCCGTATCTTTCGCTCAAGCTCACCGTGGGCGCCATCGCCGGATTGGTGTTGTTGCTCGGAGCGCTCGGCCTGGTCAACATCGCCCTGGTCACCCTCAAGCAGCGCATTCGCGAGATCGGCATTCGGCGCAGTTTCGGGGCGACCGCCGGTCGGGTTTTCTTTGCCGTCATGATGGAGAGCGTCGTCGCGACCGTCGTCGCCGGAATTGTCGGCGTGATCGCCGCCGTGCTCATCGTCACGAGCCCGCTCGTCGAAGACTTCATCAGCCAGGGCCAGGTCACCGACTTTCCTCCGTTCCCGGTCGAAGCGGCCATCCTCGGACTGGTCTGTGCGACGGTCGTCGGCGCCCTGGCCGGGCTGATCCCCGCGCTGGTGGCGGTACGGGTGAAGGTGATCGACGCCATCCGCTATTGACAGCGAACGGATGCCGCCGCCGGGCTTTCGCCTACCGGTCACGCAGACCGTGGGCGTGGGGTCGGCCGAATGTCGGCGGTGCTTGGTAGCGTTATTTCATGGCTACGAGCACTAAGTCGAACGGGCGTGCCCGCACCCCGGCAGCGAAGGGCGCTCCGGCGCGCAAACCGGCACCCCGCAGAGCCGGCGGTACCGCCGCTCAAAAAACCGTCAAGTTCATCGCCACCGACGTGAAACCGAGCGTGGGTGCACGTGCCTGGATGGGCCTCGCTCATCTCACCGGTGGAGCCGCCCGTGCCCTCGGCCCCGAAAAGCTCGCGAAAGACGAGCGCCGCGACGGACTGCCGTTCTTTCTCGTTCTGCTCGCCATCTCCGGCGCCATCGTCGAATGGTTCCTCATCAATGATTTCGTCGCCCAGCAGCTCGACGCGTATACCTTCGGTGGCCTCTTCGGCCGGGTAGCCTTCGCCCTGCCGGTCATTCTGCTGCTGTTTTCGGTCTGGCTGTTTCGCAAACCCAGTTCCGTGCACGATAACGGCCGTATCGGCATCGGGCTCAGTCTGCTGCTCGTGACTATTTCCGGGCTGTGTCACATTTTCGGCGTGCAACCACAGCCACAAGACGGCATGCCCGCTCTCGCACTGGCCGGCGGTGTTATCGGCTGGATGATTGCCGCCCCGCTGATCATGCTGACCACATCGATCGGTGCCACGATCGTCGTTATTCTGCTGTTGTTGCTGAGCTTGTTCATCATCACCAAAACCCCGCCGAACCGGGTCGGTCAGCGCACCCGCGAGCTGTACGACTGGCTGTTCGGTGCTGAACTCACCGACGACGAAGTTCGAGCGGCCGAGAAGACGGCCAAGGGGGGCAAGCCGGGCAAGACCGCGCAGGTTGAGCTCGACGGCGTCGACGACGACGAGTCCGAGGGCGCACTGCCGTGGTGGCGCCGCAACAACAGCAAACGCGAGGAAGACCCCGACTTCGGCAGCGCTTTATCGACCGAATCCAAACCTGGTCCGGTTGAGGCCGACCCGCTCAGCGTGCTGCTCGGCGGCAACCAGGCGCGCGGTGGTTTTGACAGCGCCATCGAACCCGAGGTCACCGACCACACCGCGCCGCCCGAACGCGACCATTACGGCACGGAGGTGCTCGAAGACCTGCGCAAGGCCGAGCTCGCCGTCAAGCGGTTCACCGGCGAGGTTGACCTTGGCACCGGGCCGCCCACCGGCCTGCGCTCCGACGATCCGTCCGGGCACACTGAGGTTCTTCCCGGCTTCGACGACGTCTTCCCGGAATTGAGCCAGCCAGTGGATGCCGAGGGCGCTGCCCTCCCGCCGCTCGCTTCCGTCGACCCCCACCCGGCCATTCCCTATCTCGTACCTGCGGCAGCCACTCTCACCGCCGGCCCGCCGGCCAAGGCCCGCTCGGCCGCCAACGATGACGTCGTCAAGTCGATCACCGAGGTGCTGCGCCAGTTCTCGGTCGATGCGAAGGTCACCGGATTCTCCCGTGGTCCGACGGTCACCCAGTACGAGATCGAACTCGGCCCCGGCGTCAAGGTCGAGCGGGTGACCGCGCTGAGCAAGAACCTCTCCTACGCGGTCGCCTCGAACGAGGTGCGCATTCTTTCGCCTATTCCCGGCAAGAGTGCCATCGGCATCGAGATTCCCAATACCGACCGTGAGATCGTGACCCTCGGAGACGTATTGCGATCGAGCACCGCCACCAATGCCACTCACCCGATGACCATCGGTGTCGGTAAGGACGTCGGCGGCGGTTTCGTTATCGCCAACCTCGCGAAGATGCCCCACCTGCTCGTGGCCGGTTCGACCGGCTCCGGCAAGTCGAGCTTCGTCAACTCCATGATCACGAGCCTGCTCATGCGCGCAAAGCCAAGTGACGTGCGCATGGTGCTCATCGACCCGAAACGGGTCGAGCTCGCCGCCTATGCCGGCGTGCCGCACCTCATCACCCCCATCATCACGAACCCGAAGAAAGCGGCGGAAGCGCTGCAATGGGTCGTGAAAGAGATGGACATGCGTTACGACGACCTTGCGAGCTTTGGCTTTCGCCACATCGACGACTTCAACAAGGCCGTCATCAACGGCGAGCTCGTGCTGCCGGTCGGCAGCGAACGAAAGCTCAAGCCCTACCCCTACCTGCTGGTCGTCGTCGATGAGTTGGCGGACCTCATGATGGTCGCCCCGCGCGACGTTGAAGACTCCATCGTGCGTATCACCCAACTGGCCCGCGCGTCCGGAATCCACCTCGTACTCGCCACTCAGCGGCCGAGTGTCGACGTGGTCACCGGGCTGATCAAGGCCAACGTGCCGTCACGGCTCGCCTTCGCCGTCACGAGCGTCACCGACTCGCGGGTCATTCTCGACCAGCCCGGCGCCGACAAACTCATCGGCCAGGGTGATGCGCTGTTCCTGCCGATGGGCGCCTCCAAAGCCGTGCGTGTGCAGGGCGCCTGGGTCACCGAAGACGAGATCGAGAAGGTCGTCAGGCATGTCACCATGCAGGCTCGGCCGGACTACCGGCCCGATGTCTCCATGGTCGCCCCGCGCAAAGAAATCGACTCTGATATCGGTGACGACCTCGAGGTGCTCCTGGCCGCGGCTGAACTCGTCGTCTCGACCCAGTTCGGGTCGACCTCGATGCTGCAGCGCAAGCTGCGGGTCGGTTTCGCCAAGGCCGGCCGCCTGATGGACCTGCTCGAATCCCGCGAAATTGTCGGCCCATCCGAAGGCTCCAAGGCGCGTGACGTGCTGGTGAATGCTGAACAGTTGCCGAGCGTTCTGGCCCGTTTGCGCGGCTCCGACGACGAGCAGCACGCTTTGAAGGCAGAGTCCGGGCAATCCCGTGCCGACTCAGCGCCCGACCCACGCTATGCCGACGACCCGGTAGAGAAAATGTCACAGGGGTATCCTGAGGTAGACGGCGCCGAAGATGACGAGGATGCCTGGAAACTAACCGGCAGGGACTGAACCATGGCATTACCGCACGAATCCGTCTCCCGCCCCAGCAACTGGAACGTTCCCAACCTGATCACGGTCGTGCGCATCCTGCTGGCTCCGGTCTTCGTCTGGATGCTGCTGGCCGACAATAGTGCCCATGACGCTCTGCGCTGGGCCGCCGCCGTGTTGTTCATCATCGCGATCGCCACCGACGGCATCGACGGCATGATCGCCCGGCGACACAATCTGGTGACTGACCTCGGTAAGATTCTGGATCCGATCGCCGACAAGATCCTCACCGGTGGAGCGTTGGTCTGCCTGTCCATCCTCGGTGAGTTGCCCTGGTGGGTGACCATCGTCATCCTCGTGCGCGAAATCGGCATCACAGTGTTTCGGTTCGTCATGCTGCGCGACCGGGTCATTCCGGCCAGCCGCGGCGGCAAGCTCAAGACCATTGCCCAGTCCGTGGCTATCTCGCTGGCGCTGTTGCCGTTCTGGCTGGTCTTCGGCGAATGGGTGCACTGGGTCAACACGGCCACCATGACCATCGCTCTGGTACTCACCGTGGTCTCCGGCGTTGACTACCTGATCTCCGCCTGGCGCCTGCGAAAGCATAACCTTGCCTGACGCGGTGCACTCGATGGCAGCGGATTCGATGGCAGCGGATTCGATGGCAGCGGATGCGACGGCCGAGCTGATTGCGGAACTCACTGCCCGTCATTTCACGATCGCCGTCGCCGAATCACTCACCGGAGGGTTGCTCGTGGCCGAACTCGTTCGTATCCCCGGCGCATCCAAAGTGGTTCGTGGAGGAGTGGTCGCTTACGACAGCGCAGTGAAGCGCGACCTGCTCCAGGTCGACAGTAGTGTGCTCAACGTGCACGGCCCAGTGCACGCCGACGTTGCAAAGCAGATGGCGAGTGGCGTGCGTACCCTGCTCGCGGTAAACGGCGTGCGCGCCGATATCGGCGTGTCGACGACGGGTGTCGCCGGGCCGGGCCCCGACGGTGGACACCCAGCCGGAACGGTGTTCATCGGCCTGTCAAAAGGCACCGGTTCCTGGTCCGTGCCGCTGCATCTAAACGGCGATCGGGCCGAGATTCGCGCCGAAACCGTCCGTCAGGCGATTGATGCTGTGCGTGCGCTGATAGCGGAGGGTGACCCGGAATAGTTACTGTTACGGGCTGGTTACATCGAAGACATTCACAAGCAAAGCCCAGTGATTCTCGGTAGTGTCAAAACATCAGATCGATACAGTATTCTAAACATCCAGCACCGCAATCCGATGGTTATAAGCCTTAAACGATTAGGCATAAGAAGGAGGTTCCGATGATTCTTGTTCGTCAGGAAATCGGCGATGTGCTCAGGGACTTCCGCCTGCAAAAGGGGCGTACCCTGCGTCAGGTCGCAAGCAAAGCCAGCGTCGCGCTCGGCTACCTCAGCGAGGTAGAACGCGGACAGAAAGAGGCCTCTTCGGAGATTCTTGCTTCTGTCGCAGACGCACTGGAAACCCCGATCTCGGTCATCATGCGTGAAGTCGGTGATCGTCTCGCCGTTATCGAGGGCATCGATCAGTTCCCCGACACGGTACCGGACGAGTTCGTCAAGACGTTCGATTCCGACTTCATGGTGCGGTAGCCACTACCGGCACTGCCGCAGGATTTATAACAAAAATCACCAAAACCACCGCCGATGTTGTCTATCGGCGGTGGTTTTCATTTCGGGAGCGACTGTCAGGTAGTGACAGACTGAAGGAGTGTTGTGCGACTGAGCGAATTTCGTACCGCGATGAAAGAAGAGTTCGGCGACGCCTATGGGCGTGTCCTCACGCGCGACCTCGTGCTCAACCCGCTCGGCGGTCGAACCGCCGATCAAGCCCTCACGGCCGGTGTTCCCGCTCGCGATGTCTGGCTGGCCCTGTGCGCCGAGGTCGACGTGCCCCGCAGTCGCTGGTACGGCGCCGGCGTCCCGGCTCCCCGCCCGTAGCGCGGTCGAGACTTTCTTCCGTTAGGGCGACACTTCGACACGCCGCAAAGGATTCGCGGCAATGCTCGAATATCTGTTCGGTATTGGTAGACTCCTCCACAGCAGACTCCTTGACAAATTCTGCACCGTTTGATCGTGCGCCCGGCCAGTGTCGGGGGTGCGGCGTACAGTCGAATCTGTCAGAGAACGTCAGCAATTGCCTTGTCAAAACACGCATCGGAGCTCTCGCGGTGGGTGCGCCGACAGCCTATAGGCGCCACTATGCACACCCGCAGCGCCGTTCACAGCCGGCGACAGTGCAGACCCCAAGGAGATAACGACCATGGCATCACAAGCTAACCGCGAAAAAGCTCTCGAAACCGCACTCGCGCAAATCGACCGTCAGTTCGGCAAGGGCTCGGTCATGCGTCTCGGCAGCGACGATCGCGCCCCCGTTGAGACCATTTCTACTGGGTCGATCGCTCTGGACGTCGCACTCGGCGTCGGCGGACTGCCGCGCGGGCGCATCGTAGAAATCTACGGCCCGGAGTCTTCGGGCAAGACCACGCTCACACTGCACGCCATCGCGAACGCGCAGAAGAACGGTGGCATCGCCGCCTTCATCGACGCCGAGCACGCCCTCGACCCGGAATACGCCAAAAAGCTCGGCGTCGATATCGACGCCCTCCTCGTGTCCCAGCCCGACACCGGTGAGCAGGCCCTGGAAATTGCCGACATGCTCGTGCGAAGCGGTTCCATCGACCTGATCGTCGTCGACTCCGTGGCTGCCCTCGTGCCGCGCGCCGAGATTGAGGGCGAGATGGGTGACTCCCACGTGGGCCTGCAGGCCCGCCTTATGTCGCAGGCTCTCCGCAAGCTCACCGGTGGCCTCAGCCAGACCAACACGACCATGATCTTCATCAACCAGTTGCGTGAGAAGATCGGTGTGTTCTTCGGCAGCCCCGAGACAACCTCGGGCGGTAAGGCACTCAAGTTCTACGCCTCGGTGCGCCTCGACATACGGCGCATTGAAACCCTGAAAGATGGCACCGACGCCATCGGTAACCGCACCAGGGTGAAGGTCGTCAAAAACAAGATGGCACCGCCCTTCAAACAGGCCGAGTTCGACATCATCTACGGCGTCGGTATTTCCCGCGAGGGCAGTCTGATCGACTTTGGTGTTGACCAGGGCATCGTCAAAAAGTCCGGCGCCTGGTACACCTACGACGGCGACCAACTCGGCCAGGGCAAAGAGAACTCGCGCAACTTTCTCCTCAAGAACCCCGATATGGCCAACGAAATCGAACGCAAGATCCTGATCAAGCTTGGTATCGGCCCCGAAGGAATCGCAGCCAAGGCCGCCGAAAAGGCCGCAGCCGCGATCGTGCTGGAGGCCGAAACCAAGGCCAAGGCCGAAGCGGATGCCGCGGCTCTGCTCGCCGGTGGCCCGGTCGCCACCAAGGCCCCGCCCGCTCGCAAGATCGCATAACCCGGCGACATAGCACGAGCAAGGCACCGCACTAAACGAACACCGAAAGGCAGGTCACGGGTATGGTTCGCTTCGAACCGCAGGATGACGCAGCAGAACGCACAGACGCCGGATTGGCTCCCGTGACCTACCTGCACGGTGCGGCCCCGGGAATGAAACGTCGCTCACCCCTCGAGGCCGGTCTGGCCGAGGTCGATTCGGTCGGGACCGAATTGGACGATTCGGCCGAGGTCGACAGGTTTACAGCGGCAACGGCAGCGGGAGCTGCCGGCAAACCTGAGACTGACACCGCGGCTGCCGCTGTCACGGCCGATATAGAGCCAGGCGCCGATGATGACGACGCTTTCGCCTCGGCCGATGCACTCGACCAGCGCGAACGTGCCGAAAAAGTGCTGTTGCACCGACTGCGAGGCCGCTCGCTGTCGACGGTCGAGGCACTGCTGGTGCTGAATGCCACCGGTGTCGACTCGGGCGAAGCGAGTGAGATCATCGCGAAGTTCATCGAGTTGAACTACCTCGACGAGACCAAACTCGCCGATCAGATCATCCACAGCCATAACGTGCGCAAGGGTCTTGGACGTACCGGCGTCGAGGCTGAAATGCGGCGGCGCAAGCTTGACCCGAGCGTCATGATGGACAAGCTCGCAGAACTCCCCGATGACGAAGCAGAGCGGGCCATCGAGCTCGCCACCAAGCGCATCGGTCAGATGGAACGCTTCGACGACCAGACTATCGATCGCAGACTTACCGGCTTTCTCATGCGTAAGGGCTACAGCTCGTCAGCGGTACGTCTCGCGGTCAAGGCCGCCATGGATAGCCGCGGCGGCGGTGCCGCTTCCCGTGTACGGTTCCGTTGACACTGTCACAAATGCAGAACTCCATCCGGCACACGGTTCACACACCGAATTGCTCGCGTAAACTACTGTCACTATGAGTATTGTCGCCCCCGAACTAGCCCGCCGCACCGTGATCGCCCCCTCGGCAGCCGCGATCGACGATTCAGGGCAGGCCCGCACCTACGAGGTGCGCACCTTCGGCTGCCAGATGAACGTGCACGACTCCGAACGGCTCAGCGGCTCGCTCGAGGCGGCCGGCTACGTCTCCGCCAACGGTGGCGAAGCTGACATCGTCGTGATCAACACGTGCGCGGTGCGTGAGAACGCCGACAATAAGCTCTATGGCAACCTGGGCTACCTCGCCTCGGTCAAGCGCAAGCACGCTGGCATGCAGATCGCCGTTGGCGGTTGTCTCGCCCAAAAAGACAAGACCACCATCCTTGAGAAGGCACCGTGGGTCGACGTTGTCTTTGGCACCCACAACATGGGTTCCCTACCCAGCCTGCTCGAGCGAGCGCGCCACAACGGCGAGGCCCAGCTCGAAATTCTGGAGTCCCTCGAGACCTTCCCCTCGACCCTGCCCACAAAACGCGACTCCAGCTATAGCGGTTGGGTATCCATTTCGGTCGGCTGCAACAATACCTGCACGTTTTGCATCGTTCCGGCCCTGCGCGGCAAGGAGAAAGACCGCCGTCCGGGTGAGATTCTCGCCGAAATTCAGTCGCTCGTCGACGACGGCGCTATCGAGGTCACCCTTCTGGGGCAGAACGTCAACTCCTACGGGGTTGAGTTCGGTGACCGTCTTGCTTTCGGCAAACTACTGCGCGCGGCCGGTAAAATCGAGGGGCTGGAGCGCATCCGCTTTACCAGCCCGCACCCCGCCGCGTTCACGGACGACGTCATCGACGCCATGGCTGAAACGCCCGCCGTCATGCCGCAGCTGCATATGCCGCTGCAGTCGGGATCTGATCGCATCCTCAAATCGATGCGGCGCTCCTACCGCGGAGCGAAGTTCCTTGGGATCCTCGATCGGGTGCGCGCCCAGATGCCGAATGCCGCCATCAGCACCGACATCATCGTTGGCTTCCCCGGCGAAACCGAAGAAGACTTTCAGGAGACCCTGCGGGTCGTCGAGCTGGCTCGGTTCGCCACGGCGTTCACTTTTCAGTACTCGATTCGTCCGGGAACCCCGGCTGCGACCATGCCCGACCAGGTTCCCAAAGCCGTCGTTCAGGACCGCTACGAGCGCCTCGCGGCTCTGCAGGAACGCATCTCCCTCGAAGAGAACCAAACGTTGATCGGCCGCGAGGTGGAACTGCTCGTCGCTAACAGCGGACGAAAAGACAGTGATACCCATCGTCTGAGCGGGCGTGCCCCCGATAGCCGCCTCGTGCACTTTGATGTACCAGCGGGTTCGGCCCGCCCTCGTCCCGGCGACATGGTGACCGTCACCGTGACCCAGGCAGCGCCATTCCACCTCATCGCCGACTCGACCGACGGTGCGCCGCTGCGCATCCGCTCGACCCGGGCTGGCGATGCCTGGGACCGCCTGGAAGCGCAATCCTGCGGATTGCCCAGCCATGGTGGTGGTGGCACCGGCGGTGCCGGACCGGTTTCTCTGGGCCTGCCGACCATCGGACTCCGACTTGAGAGCGGCTCCACCACGATTCCCATCTACAACGTGAACGACGACGAGCGATAGAAGTTTGTCGCCTGCACCAGCGGTGACAGCTGAACCAGCCGTATTGATCGCAATCATCGGCTCGACCGGTACCGGCAAGTCTGAGTTGTCCCTCGCCCTGGCTGAACGGTTGGTTGAACGCGGCCAGTCGGCCGAAATCGTCAATGCCGATGCCATGCAGCTGTATCGCGGAATGGACATCGGTACCGCCAAATTATCGCGTTCCGAGCGTCGCGGTATTCCGCACCACCTGCTCGACGTGCTCGACGTGACCGATGAGGCTACCGTCAGCAACTACCAAACGGATGCCCGCACGGCCATCAACGAAATCGTCGCGCGCGGGGCGGTACCGATCCTGGTCGGCGGCTCCGGCCTCTACGTTTCCGCGGTCGTCTTTGACTTTCAGTTTCCCGGTACCGATCCGGTGTTGCGGGCCCAGCTCGAAGCCGAACTACTGGCGGGCGGACCGGGCCTGATGTATACCCGCCTGCAGGCCGTGGACTCGCAGGCCGCTTCGCGGATCGGCCCGAGCAACGGACGCCGTCTGGTGCGCGCTTTGGAGATCGTCGAACTGACCGGCGCACCGCACGTGGCCGCCCTGCCCGCGGAGCCGGTGTACTGGCAGCCCAGCGTGCTGATCGGACTGCGCACCCCGCGCGAGCAGCTCACTCCTCGGCTCGATGCCCGGGTACAGCAGATGTGGAGAAGCGGCATCGTCGATGAAGCTCGCGGCCTGCTCTCGGTCGGCATCGAAAGAGGCGTCACGGCGAGCCGTGCGATCGGCTATGCCCAGGCCCTCGGCCAGGTGCACGGCACGCTCAGTCAAGACGACGCGATCGAAGCTACCCAACAGCTGACCCGCCGTTACGCTCGCCGGCAGGTGAGCTGGTTCAAACGCTATGCGCACACCCATTGGATGGAGTCTGATTCGTCTAACCGGATCGACGACGCGCTCGCGCACGTCGATCGGGGTAGTGCACCCAGCTCGCCCTCACCAGCGACAGCGTGCGCCGGTTCGGGAATGCACCCAGCGGCCGCCCCGTAAACTAACAGCATGGGCATGACTTTGAACTTCACCAAGGGCCAGGGCACGGGCAACGACTTTGTGCTGTTCGCCGATCCCGACGGCACGTCGGAGCTGACCCCGGCGCAGATTCGCGCCGTGTGCGACCGCAAGTTCGGCGTTGGCGCCGACGGCGTGATCCGCGCGGTGCGCAGTAAGAATCTGCCAGACGGCGCGGCCGCCCTCGCCGAGGACGACGCTGCCGAGTGGTTCATGGATTACTGGAACGCGGACGGGACCGTCTCGGAAATGTGCGGCAATGGCATTCGGGTCTATGCCAAATTCCTCATTGAGAACAACCTTGCCGAGCTGCACCCCGGCGACACCCTCACCATCGGCACCCGCGGCGGTGTGCGCGACGTGCAGCGCAACGCGTCCGGTTTTCAGGTCGACCTCGGACGGTGGAAGCTCGACGGGACCGAAGCGCTCGTGCGCACCAAAAACTTGCCGGTAGCGCGTCCGGGGCTTGGCATCAACGTCGGCAACCCCCACACGGTTGTCGCTCTCGCCGACGATGACGAACTCGATGCCGCCGATCTCACCTTTATTCCCCAGCTGGATCCCGAACCTGCTGGTGGGGTGAACATCGAATTCGTGGTGCCGAACGACCCGCTGGTCGTTAACGGCGTCGGCCGGTTTCGCATGCGGGTGCATGAACGCGGCAGCGGCGAGACGCTGTCCTGCGGCACCGGTGCAGTGGCGGCCGCTTTGGCCACTCGGCACTGGGCCGGTAAGTCGGCGCCGCACCAGTGGCGAGTGGAGGTACCCGGTGGGGTACTCGGGGTGCGGATGTTTCCGGCGGAAGACGGAGAGCATGTGTCGCTGTCCGGGCCAGCGGAGCTTGTCTTCGACGGGGTCTTGAACCTGGGTTAGTCGCGGTGCACCTGAAGCACTCGAAAGCCCTTGCTGATGGCCTCGCGGGTGGTATCGAAGTGCGACGGCAGTTCTGCTGCGAGCCAACGCTGGAGGGAGTCTGAACCGAGGTTGCGCTGGATGACGAGCCAGGCATCCGCTTTCGGTTCGAGACGAGGCAGCCAGGTCAGCATGAGCCCGTGCAGTTCGTCCTTGCCGACGCGAATGGGCGGGTTCGACCAGATCGTGCGAAACGATATGTCTATCGGTACGTCGGCGGCGAGCACGGGCCTGATGTTGGTCAGGCCGAGGGCGGCCGCGTTGGTGCGCACGAGGTCGAGAGCACGCTCGTTGACGTCAACGGCCCAGATAGTTGCGTCGGGGGAGGCGAGGGCAAGGTGCAGCGCGATGGGCCCCCAGCCGCAGCCGAGATCGAGAAAGTGGCCGGTCAGTGGTGGCTCGGGGGCGTACTTGAGTAAAACCTCGGTGCCGGTGTCGATATGGGCCGGGCTGAACACCGAGTTGGCCGTCGTCAGGAGCCGATCCTGCCCGTGTATGTGCACGGTGATCTGGCGAGTTTTCAATACGGTGCCAGGCGCCGGGGAAAAATAGTGGTCGGACGACATAAGAGAACCTTTCAACTTCGTTCAACTAAGGTTAATGGGATGAATGATCCAACGGCGCCCTCGGGCAACGACACGGTAGAAAACCCAAGCGCAGAATCTCTCGACCCAAACGATGTTGTGGCGCGAGTGTTAGCGAGCGCTGACAGCAAAGCTAGCGGTTACTCACTGTTCCGGAGTGGGTCAGCCCAGGCCCTCCAAGCGCAGTCCTCCGGCGCATACGACGGCAGTGACCACGACGGTGACCAGTCCGAACGTGCCGACCGCAACGCCCTGCGCCGAGTCGGGGGACTGTCCACCGAGCTCGAAGACGTCACCGAGGTCGAATACCGCCAGATCCGCCTGGAAAACGTTGTGCTGGTGGGCGTCTACACACACGGCACCGTCGACGACGCAGAAAACTCCATGCGCGAACTGGCCGCCCTCGCAGAAACCGCCGGGGCGACCGTGCTCGACGGCTTACTCCAGCGCCGCGCCACCCCCGATCCGAGCACCTACCTCGGTAAGGGCAAGGCCCAGGAAGTCGCCGACATTGTGAAGGCGCTCGGCGCCGATACGGTTATCGCCGACACCGAACTCGCGCCCAGCCAACGGCGTGCCCTCGAAGACGTCGTCAAGGTCAAGGTCATCGACCGTACAGCCGTGATTCTCGACATTTTCAGCCAGCATGCCAAGAGTCGCGAAGGCAAGGCGCAGGTGGAACTCGCCCAGATGGCCTACATGCTGCCCCGCCTGCGTGGTTGGGGTGACTCGATGTCCCGCCAGGCCGGCGGCCAGGTCGGTGGCGCCGGAGCCGGAATGGGGTCGCGTGGCCCCGGTGAAACCAAGATCGAACTCGACCGTCGCCGTATCCACACCCGCATGTCCAAACTGCGCAAGCAGATGGTCGAGATGAAGCCGGCCCGGGAAGCCAAACGCGCCAACCGCAAGCGCAACG
Source organism: Cryobacterium sp. Y29 (assembly GCF_002929825.1). Taxonomy (GTDB): domain Bacteria; phylum Actinomycetota; class Actinomycetes; order Actinomycetales; family Microbacteriaceae; genus Cryobacterium. Next base: position 39,646 of record NZ_PJJN01000032.1, on the reverse strand, counting down.
CTGTTCCCTCCGTCGCCATCGTCGGCTACACCAACGCCGGCAAGTCCAGCCTGCTCAACCGGATCACCAAGGCCGGAGTACTCGTTGAAAACTCCCTGTTCGCGACCCTCGACGCCACCGTGCGTAAGTCGACGACCCTCGACGGACGCCTCTATACCCTCACCGACACAGTCGGCTTTGTGCGCAACCTCCCGCACCAACTCGTCGAAGCATTTCGCTCAACCCTTGAAGAAGTCGCCGACGCCGACGTCATCGTGCACGTCGTTGACGGCTCGCACCCCGACCCGGTCGCCCAGCTCGCCACCGTGCGCGACGTCATCTCCGAGGTCGGTGCCCGCGACATTCCCGAATTGGTCGTCTTCAACAAGAGTGACCTGATCAGTGACGATGACCGACTCGTTCTGCGCGGCCTCGAGCCGAAAGCAACGTTCGTGTCGGCCCGCACCGGTGAGGGCATCGAGACCGTACTCGCCGCCGTAGCGCTCCTGCTGCCGACGCCGCAGATTGAACTCGACCTGCTCATTCCCTACGACCGCGGCGATCTCATTGCAGTTTTGCACGATCTGGGGCGGATTGAGACGACCGAATATGTGGAGACCGGCACCCATGTCACGGCCTTCGTCACTGCGGAGATCGAAGCATCCTTCGCTCCATATGTCATCATGCCCGGGATTTCCGCCTAGCGGTCGACAGTCCGCCGCGAGCCGCCATGACACGAACTGTCACATTCAAGCGCGGCGGCGGTGGTGTTGTTAGTGTCTAATCAATCGTTGCCGACGGAATTCGTTCCCCGGCATGGAGCGACAGCCGAGCCCGGCATCCGCCCGCGAAGAACCGCCAGTTTTGGCGCGTCCGCGGCCGCCTGGCCACCACCGCTGTACCGCTTCTGACGAATGAGGAACCATGACCGCGACAGGGATTTCCGCGTGTAACGCCCGCCCGGCGTTCTCGTTCGAGGTGTACCCACCGAAATCGGTGGCCGCAGCATCCGCTCTCACCCGCACTATCGATCATCTCGCCGCCGCCGGTCCGGAGTTCATCTCGGTCACCTATGGTGCCAACGGTTCCTCGCGCAACTCCTCGCTCGACGTTCTGCGCTACATCAAGGACAACACGTCAGTGGACGCCATGGCCCACCTCACCTGCGTCGGCTCCTCGCACGCAGACGCCAGTCGGCTCATTCGGGAGTTCCTCGACGCTGGCATCGACAGCTTCCTCGCGATTCGCGGAGACGCACCGCAGGGCGCGGTTGAAGGCGACACCACATTTCTCGGCGACCTCCACAGCGCCGGGGAGCTGGTGCAGCTCATCCACCGCGTGCAGACCGAACGTGTGCCGTACACCGAGACGGTGATTCCCGGTCTTCCCGGTGCCCGTGGTCTGAAAACCGAACGCAGCAAGGTGCGTATCGGCGTCGCGGCTTTCCCCAACGGCCACCCCAACTCGCGGTCGATTACCCAGGATATCGACACACTGTTGGCCAAGCAGGCCGCCGGGGCCAACTTAGCGATCACCCAGCTGTTCTTTCACGCCGACGACTATCTGAGCTTCATCCAACGAGCTCGTTCTGCCGGAGTGTTATTTCCCATTCTTCCCGGCATCATGCCGGTGACCAGCCCGAACCGGTTGCGTCGCATCCTGCAGCTCTCCGGCGAGAAATTGCCGGCCGAACTGTCCATCGAACTCGAGGTCGAACCGACCGAGGAAGGACAGCGCCAGATCGGCATCGACTACGCCGTACGACTCGGTCAGGACGTTCTCGCCGGCGGTGCCCCCGGCTTGCACCTCTATGCCTTCAACCAGCACGACACCGTGCTGTCGATACTCGAGGGGTGTGGGGCGCGTACGGTGCCCGCAGCCATGCCCTAGGCCTTGCGCCCGTTCCAGCGCGCAGGCCCACCCACCACGCTCGTTCTCTTCGACCATTCCAGCCACAATCGCTCAGTGAAGGAATCACCATGTCCAGCGCGCCCGCATCCAACACCTTTCCCCCCGGCACCATCCTCGGTTACCCCCGCATCGGAAGGCGACGGGAGCTGAAGAAAGCCGTCGAAGCATTCTGGTCCAAAGCGATCGATGCCGCAGCCCTCGAAGCTGTCGCCGCCGGGCTGCGGCAGCAGACCCGCGACAGGCTCGTCGATCTCGGTCTGGGCCGCACCGACTCGTCGATCCCCGAGTCGTTTTCATACTACGACCAGGTGCTCGATACCATCGTCGCCGTTGGCGCGATCCCCTGCCGGTTTGCCTCACTCGTCGCCGCAGACGGAACCCTCGACTTGGCCGGCTACTTCACCCTGGCACGGGGCGAGGGCGAGAACCTACCCCTCGAAATGACCAAGTGGTTCGACTCCAATTACCATTACCTCGTGCCCGAGATCGGCCCGGAGACGGTGTTCTCGCTGGCCGGTGACCGGATCGTGCGTGAATTCGTCGAAGCCAAAGCCGCCGGGTTCCTCACGCGTCCGGTGCTCGTCGGGCCGGTCACGTTTCTGTTGCTCAGCAAGGCCAGCGATGAAGCTCCGGCCGGATTCTCACCTCTGTCCCGGCTCGATGATCTTCTTCCCGTTTACGCGGCGCTCCTGACGCGGTTAGCGGATGCCGGCGCCGATTGGGTGCAGCTCGACGAGCCGGGCCTGGTCAGTGAATCCATCGACGTGCCGCGCGCCGAGACACTGGCGGCCGTCGCATCCGCTTACGGGGTGTTGGGTGGGTTGACCGGCCGGCCGGCGCTGTTCGTTGCGGCGCCCTACGGCAGCCTCGATGATGCCCTCCCGGTTCTCGCCGCCACAGCCGTTGAAGCAATCGGCCTCGACCTGGTGCGGGGAACTCTGCCGCTGGCGGTACCGGGGCTGGCTGGCAAGACCCTCGTCGCCGGGGTGATTGACGGCCACAACATCTGGCGCGGCGACCTGACCGGGGCCATCGAAGTGGCTGAGGCTGTGCGGGCGCTATCGGACTCCGTTTCCGTCTCCACCTCGACCTCCCTGCTGCACGTGCCGCACGATGTGCTCGATGAAACGTCGCTGCCGGGCACATTGGTGAGCTGGCTGGCCTTCGCCGACCAGAAGGTCGGGCAGGTCGCTACCCTCGCTCAGGGACTTGTCCATGGACGGGCCGCGATCTCCGGGCCGTTGGCTGAAGCCGAGGCGGCGCTGGCTGCGCGGCATAGCGCCCCTGGCGTGCGCGACGGCGCCGTGCGCCTCCGCGCTGCGGCGCTCACCGACGCCGACTTCAGCCGGGGCGCTTACGCCGATCGACTGAGCGCGCAGGATGCCGCCTTGCAGCTGCCGCCGTTGCCGACAACCACGATCGGATCGTTTCCGCAGACCGGTGACATACGCCGAACACGGGCCCAGTTTCTCAACGGAACCCTGGCCGCCGATGAGTATCGGTCCCTGATGCGCGCTGAGATCGCTCGGGTGGTGGCACTGCAGGAGGAGATCGGGCTCGACGTGCTCGTGCACGGAGAACCCGAACGCAACGACATGGTGCAGTACTTTGCCGAAAACCTCGATGGGTTTGCCGTGACCGAGAACGGCTGGGTGCAGTCCTACGGCAGCCGCTGCACGCGGCCGTCCATTCTGTGGGGCGACGTATCGCGCCCGGCACCGATCACGGTGGACTGGTCGGTGTACACGCAGAGCCTTACAGCGAAGCCGGTCAAGGGCATGCTCACCGGACCGGTCACGATTTTGGCATGGTCCTTTGTACGCGATGACCAGCCGCTCGGCGAGACCGCCCGCCAGGTAGCCCTGGCCCTGCGCGATGAAATCGGCGATCTGGAGGCTGCGGGCATCAAGATCGTTCAGGTCGACGAACCGGCCCTGCGCGAACTGCTGCCGCTGAAGAAAAAGGACCACCCGGACTACCTGGACTGGTCGGTCGGCTCGTTCCGGCTCGCCACGGCCGGTGTAGCGGATGCGACCCAGATTCACACCCACCTCTGCTATTCGGAGTTCGGCGTTGTCATCGAAGCCATCCGCAACCTTGACGCAGACGTCACGAGTATCGAAGCGGCCCGCTCCCGGATGGAGGTCGTGCGGGAGATCGAGGCTGGCGGGTTTGACCACGGCATCGGCGCTGGAATCTATGACATTCATTCACCCCGGGTGCCGAGCGTAGTCGAATTGACGTCCTTGCTCGATACCGCTCTGGAATCGATTCCCGAACGACAGGTCTGGGTGAATCCGGACTGCGGCCTCAAGACTCGTGGCTACGACGAAACCGTGCAGTCGCTGCAGAACATGCTCGCCGCCACGCGGGTGGTGCGCGAACGCCTCAGTGCCGACGTGATCGCCTGACGCGGTGAAAAAGGGCCCGACCACCGGCTGGTGGTCGGGCCCTTTTGTGCGACACCAATCAGCGCGCAGGTCAGACCGAGCGCAGTACCGCGACGACTTTGCCGAGGATGTCGGCAAAGTCACCGACAATCGGCTCGAAGTTGCTGTTGCGTGGCAGTAGCCAGGTGTGGCCATCGCGCTTTCGCAAGACCTTGACCGTGGCCTCATTGTCGAGCATGGCCGCGACGATCTCGCCGTTCTCTGCGGTCTTCTGCTGACGAACAACGACCCAGTCGCCGTCGCAGATGGCGGCGTCGATCATGGACTCACCCACAACCTTGAGCATGAACAGCTCTCCCTGCCCCACGAGCTGGCGGGGAAGCGGGAAGATCTCGTCTATCTGCTGGTCGGCCGTGATCGGGATACCCGCGGCGATGCGACCAACGAGGGGTACCATCGCAGCGTCGCCGACCTGTACGCCCGGGTGAAAACTGTCCTGGTCACCGGTACCGACGTCTTCGGGGGCACGCTGAATCTCGATGAGGACTTCGAGGGCACGGGGGCGATTCGGGTCGCGGCGCAGGTAACCGCTGAGTTCGAGTTGATTGAGCTGGTGGGTCACGCTCGACAGGGAGGCGAGACCGACCGCGTCGCCGATTTCCCGCATGCTTGGCGGGTAACCGCGCGAGCTCACCGAGCGCTGGATCACGTCGAGAATAGCGAGCTGGCGTTGGCTCAAACTCTTGCGGCGCCGAGTGCCGCCCTTGTCGCGGGTACCACTGGTGTCTTGTGTCACGATGTGCCCTCCTGGAGTAGGTCCCGCCTGGCCTGAACCGTGTCATGCGGGAATGTCGGTGGTGTCTGGTTGAGTGTCAATGCAGCAACTGACCTATCGAAAGTTTATCCAGTTCCATACCGTGAAACAAACACTTATTCGAGTGTGTTGCGCTCAATTTCGGGCTGAGCCGAGAAAAAGCTTGCATGTTCGATTATTCGAAGTTATATTCGGAACATAGTTTCGTATCCGGACCTCCCGGCCGAGGTCCGGATACGAGACTCGCAACGCGCCTACCTTGGAGGTTTGACATGACCACAGCATTTGCATCGGCAGTTCCCGTATCGGCAGCCCTCACGCCGGTCCCGCGCCTTCGTCTCACCCGCCGCGGTCGCTTGGTTTTCACAACTCTCGCTGCCGTACCGCTGGTGATCGGCGCCGTGTCTTTCGCCATCAACGGGGGTGCGGCCGGAGCGGCGGACTCCGCCACGGGCACCGACCTCATGTCATACACGACCGACTCCGGAATTGTCACGACCCTGACCTACTCGCCAACCGACGTCGGTTCCGCCCGGTTCATCACGGTCGAACCCGGCCAGACCCTGTGGGACCTCGCCGAAGATATTTCGCCGGCGGCCGACCCACGCGACGTAGTGGCCGACATCAAACGACTCAATGCCCTAGCTGTGGAAACGCTGCAACCGGGCCAGCGCCTGGAAATCCCCTCCGACTCCTAAGAACGTATCGGCAGACGCGCAGGGCCGTAGCATGGAGAGGGTGACCAGTCTCGAAGATCTCCCGCTCCGCACCAATCTGCAAGGCCTCACCCCATACGGTGCTCCGCAATTGCACGTTCCGGTGGCCCTGAACGTCAACGAGAACACGCACCCCATTCCTGATACGGTGGCGCGCGACATCCTCGCTAGCCTGGCCGAAGCCATCCACTCGGTGAATCGGTATCCCGACCGCGAGTTCACGGCGCTGCGCGAGGCGCTGGCCCTCTACCTCGGTGAGGGGCTCGCCGCCGACAATATCTGGGCGGCGAATGGGTCCAACGAAGTGCTCCAGCAGGTGCTTCAGGCGTTCGGCGGGCCGGGGCGCACCCTCCTTGGCTTTGCCCCGACTTACTCGATGTACTCGATTCTCGCCTCCGGTACCGACACCACCTGGATTCCGGGCGCGCGTGACGCCGACTTCGAGCTCTCTCCGATCACCGCCGTGAGTGAGGTCACCCGAACCAACCCCGACATCGTTTTTCTCTGCTCCCCGAACAACCCCACCGGCACCCCGCTCTCGCTTGAAACCATCGCCGCCGTCTACGACGCGACCGACGGCATCGTTGTCGTTGACGAGGCCTACGCCGAATTTGCGCCCGCTGGCACCCCGAGTGCGGTCACCCTGCTGCCCGGTCGGGAACGGCTTCTCGTCTCCCGAACCATGAGCAAAGCCTTCGCCTTTGCCGGTGCCCGGGTCGGCTACCTGGCTGCTGATCCGGCGGTAACGGATGCCCTGCGCCTGGTCCGTCTGCCGTACCACCTCTCGGCCCTGACCCAGGCCGCTGCGAACGCCGCCCTGGCGCACAGCGCCGAGATGCTCGCCATGGTCGACGACATTCGGGGGCAGCGTGACCGGCTCGTGGTCGAGCTCGCCCGCCTGGGCTATTCCCCGCACCGAAGCTGGAGTAACTTCGTGCTGTTTGGAGGAGTGGCCGACCCACGAGAGACCTTTGAGGCGTTGCTCGCTGAGGGAATCCTCATTCGCGACGTGGGTATTGCCGGCCATTTGCGGGTGACGGCCGGGACCGAGAACGAGACGTCTCAGTTCCTCGAGGCACTGGGCCGCCTGGGGCGGGCAGGCACGCCCAGTTGAACCGATTCGGCCCGAGGCGAATAAGCTAACAGTATGAGTTCTCCTGTCGGCATTCTCGCGCCCCGCGTCGCCCACCTGCAACGGGAGACGAGTGAATCCAGCATCGACCTCTCGCTCAATCTCGACGGCACCGGCGTCAGCGATATCCACACCTCGGTGCCGTTCTACGACCACCTCCTCACCGCGTTTGCGAAACACTCGCTGTGCGACCTCACTGTGCGTGCTTCCGGCGACATCGAAATTGACGTACACCACACCGTCGAAGACGTAGGAATCGTGCTCGGCCAGGCTATTCGCCAGGCGCTCGGCGATAAGTCGGGCATCTCGCGCTATGGTGATGCGCTGGTGCCGCTCGACGAGGCTCTCGCCCAAGCCGTCGTCGACATTTCGGGTCGCCCCTACCTGGTGCACACCGGCGAACCGGCCGGCTTCGAATTCCACCTCATCGGCGGACACTTCACCGGCTCCATGGTGCGTCACGTCTTTGAAGCCATCACCTTTCACGCCGGGTTGACCGTGCACGTCACCGTGCTGGGCGGTCGCGACCCGCACCACATCGCTGAAGCCGAATTCAAGGCTTTTGCCCGCGCTTTTCGTCTCGCCAAGGCTCTCGACCCACTGGTGCACGGCATTCCGTCGACCAAGGGTGCCCTGTGAGCCGGGTCGTTGTCTTCGACTACGGCACGGGCAATGTGCACTCCGCGGTCAAGGCACTTGAACTAGCGGGCGCTGACGTCACCCTGACGAGCGATCGAAGCGTCGCCCTCGAGGCCGACGGCCTCGTCGTGCCCGGTGTCGGTGCGTTCAGCGCTGTGATGGCCGCCCTCAAGGCGGTGCGCGGCGACGAGATCGTCGATCGTCGCCTGGCTGGCGATCGTCCGGTGCTCGGTATCTGCGTCGGCATGCAGGTCATGTTTGAACACGGTGTCGAGCGTGGGATCGACACCGTGGGACTGGGTGAATGGCCCGGAACGGTCACCGAACTTCCCGCACCGATTCTGCCGCACGTGGGCTGGGACACCGTCACCAGCGCCCCTGACTCCGTGCTCTTCCGAGGAATCGAAGAGGAACGGTTCTATTTCGTGCACTCGTACGCGGCCCAGGCCTGGACGCTCGAGGTCATGCCGCCGTTTCCCGAGCCCCGGCTCACCTGGGCCGAACACGGGGCACCGTTCCTGGCTGCCATCGAAAACGGCCCGCTGAGCGCCACCCAGTTTCACCCCGAAAAATCCGGTGAGGCAGGCATCCGCCTGTTGAAGAACTGGATCGGCACCCTGCGCGACTAGCTCAGTGCGCCTAGACTTCACAGTCCGAACTTCTCCTGCCTACCCATTACCGGCACCTGCCATGAATCTGGTCGCAGCACGCGGCCGCACCAACCAAGGACACCAATGAGCGAGTTCAACAAGATACCGAGGCTCGTCCTCCTGCCCGCCGTCGATGTGGCCGGCGGTAAGGCAGTTCGCCTGACACAGGGGGAAGCCGGTACGGAAACAAACTACGGTGACCCCGTCGATGCTGCGGCTGATTGGGCACGGCAGGGTGCAGAGTGGATTCACCTCGTCGACCTCGACGCAGCGTTTGGCCGGGGCAACAACACCGGCGTGATCAAAAAAGTCATCCGCCAGGTCAAGGGCGTCAATATCGAACTCTCCGGCGGCATCCGCGACGACCGTTCACTGGAAGCAGCGCTGACCGCGGGCGTCAAGCGCATCAACCTCGGCACAGCGGCACTGGAAAATCCGGAGTGGGCGGCGAGCGTTATCGCGCAATACGGCGAGGCCGTTGCCGTTGGCCTCGACGTGCGCGGTACGACCCTCGCCGCACGCGGCTGGACACAGGACGGTGGAGACCTCTGGCAGGTGCTTGAACGTCTCGAAGAAGCCGGCTGCGCCCGCTATGTTGTGACCGATGTCACCAAGGACGGCACCCTGCAGGGTCCGAACATCGATCTGCTTCGCCAGGTGCTCGACCGCACCCGCAAACCCGTGATCGCCTCCGGAGGCATCTCCAGCCTCGATGACATTGACGCCCTGCGCCGCCTGGTTCCGCTCGGGCTTGAAGGTGCAATCGTGGGCAAAGCGCTGTACGCGGGGGCCTTCACCCTTGCCGAGGCACTGGACGTCGCGGGGGACTAATGGCGAAGGCGCGAAACCTCGGTTCCACCGGTGACTCATCTGGACGTCCGGATGGTTCCGCGCCATCAGGTCAACCCGGCGATCACAACGAGTCGGCCAACACGGCCGACTCCGCTGGCCAGCCTTGGGTCGGTCGCGAATTCGAGGCGAATCTCGATGCCGGCGATGACGGATCCGCGCCAGCAGCTCTTGCCGAGGCGCTCGCGCGGTTTCAGGCGCGTGAGGCCGGGGAAGAGAGCGTCATTGACGCCATTCGCAGTTCCCGCCTGCTCATCCCTCTGGTGACCAAGCTCGGTGAAGCCGCCCTGAACGGGCGCGGCCAAACGATCGACAAAACCCAGGAGTTGTCGATCATCACCGTGGCCGGTCCGGACGGTCGCACCGTACTGCCTGCTTTCTCGTCAACCACCGCAATGACGATCTGGAATCCCCTCGCCCGGCCCGTCCCCGCGGATGCCGTGCGCGTCGCCCTGGCCGCCGCGCAGGAAAATACCGACCTCGTTGTGCTCGACCCGACTTCGCCCGGTGAATTCGTCATTCGCCGTCCGGCCTTATGGGCCATCGCCCAATCCTTGCCGTGGACACCGAGTTACGCCAGTCACCATGTCGCCGATGCTTTCGCCGCATCGATCGCGACCGAACTTTCGGTTTTGACCGTGCAGCTTTCTGCCGGTGACCCGCTTGGCCGGCTCACCGGTCCCGAGCTGGTGGTTCAACTGGAACTGGTCGACGGCCTCACCCAGACGGACCTCGACGCAATCCTCACTCGGCTCGGCACGCGCTGGTCGGAAAGCGAGACCATCACGACCGGCGTTGATTCGCTGAGCGTCAAGCTCATCGCGTCGGCCTGATACCCGATATTGGCCCTGCTCAGTGCACTGTCGGTGGGTCAGGCGACAATGACGGTATGAGCGACGTTCTCGATCAATTCTCCCCGGCTGCCCAGGCCTGGTTCACCGAGGCGTTTGCCGCGCCGACCGCAGCGCAGCTCGGTGCGTGGACTGCTATCGCGCAAGGGTCGCACGCCCTCGTTGTGGCTCCCACCGGATCGGGCAAGACCCTCGCCGCCTTCCTGTGGGCCATCGACCGGTTGGCGAACGAGTCAGCACCGGCATCAGCCGAGCCCGGTGCCCGTGCGCCTGGTACCCGTGTGCTCTATATTTCTCCGCTCAAAGCCCTCGGCGTTGACGTCGAACGCAACCTCACCGCGCCGCTGGTGGGAATCAGCCGTGCCGCGCAACGGCTTGGACTTCAGCCGCCACAGGTCACGGTCGGTGTGCGTTCGGGAGATACGCCGAGCGCCGACCGCCGCAAATTGATCTCCTCGCCCCCCGACATCCTCATCACCACTCCGGAATCATTGTTTCTGATGCTGACGTCGGCAGCTCGGGAATCGCTGAGCGATGTGCAGACGGTCATCATCGACGAGATACATGCGGTCGCGGCCAGTAAGCGCGGCGCCCACCTCGCCGTATCGCTCGAACGTCTCGACGCGCTCCTCGGTCACCCGGCCCAACGTATCGGGTTGTCGGCCACCGTGCGCCCGCAGAGCGAAGTGGCGCGCTTTCTCGGTGGCGCCGCGCCCGTTCACATCGTGGCGCCGCCCTCCCTGAAACGGTTCGACCTGCGGGTGGTCGTGCCGGTCGACGATATGAGCGACCTCGGGCCGGTACCGCAACGCGAAGGGGTCACGTCGGCCGCTGCTGCGCAAACCGGGTCCATCTGGCCCCACGTTGAGGAGGCCATCGTTGACGAGGTGCTGGCGCACTCTTCGAGCATCGTGTTCGCGAATTCCCGGAGACTTACCGAACGGCTGACGGCCCGGTTCAATGAAATCTACGCCGACCGCCTGGCCGGGGCGGAGGCATCCGCTCTGGTGCCGGTTTCGGCTGCCGAGGGGGAGCTGGCCGAACACGGTGTGATGCGCGCGGTGCGCCCGCCGGCCGAGCTGATGGGGGCAAGCGGGCAGAGCATAGGCGCGGCGCCCTTGCTCGCGCGGGCGCATCACGGTTCCGTCAGCAAGGAACAACGCGCGCTCATTGAAGACGATCTGAAGTCGGGGCGGCTGCGTTGTGTCGTCGCGACCTCCAGCCTGGAACTCGGTATCGACATGGGTGCCGTCGACCTGGTCGTGCAGGTTGAATCGCCGCCGTCGGTGTCGAGCGGGCTGCAGCGGCTCGGCCGGGCCGGGCACCAGGTGGGTGAGGTTTCGCGCGGGGTGATCTACCCCAAGCATCGCGCCGACCTCATCCACGCTGCGGTTGCCGCCGAGCGCATGGTGGCCGGCGCCATCGAATCGCTGCGGGTACCCACCAACCCGCTCGACATTCTGGCGCAGCAGACTGTCGCAGCCTGCGCGCTCGAGCCCATCGACGTGGAAACCTGGTTTGACACGGTGCGGCGCAGCGCGCCGTTTGCGACCTTGCCACGCTCGGCCTACGAGGCGACCCTTGACCTGCTCGCCGGCCGCTACCCGTCTGACCAGTTCGCCGAACTGCGCCCCCGCATTGTCTGGGATCGAGACGCTGGCACCCTGACCGGGCGGCCCGGAGCGCAACGCCTGGCCGTGACGAGCGGCGGCACCATTCCCGACCGCGGCCTGTTTGGCGTCTTCATGGTCGGCGGCGAACAGATCACCGGCAAACGGGTCGGCGAACTCGACGAGGAGATGGTCTACGAGTCGCGTGTGAACGACGTCTTTGCGCTCGGAACCACGAGCTGGCGTATCCAGGAGATCACCCATGACCGGGTGCTCGTCGTGCCCGCTTTCGGGCAGCCAGGGCGGCTTCCGTTCTGGAAAGGTGATGGCCTCGGCCGCCCGGCCGAACTCGGCCGGGCCATCGGTGCGTTCGTGCGCGAGGTTGGGACCCTGCCGCTCAGTGAAGCCCAGGCTCGCTGCGCGGTGGGCGGCCTCGATCAGCGCGCAATCAACAACCTGCTGGCCTTTCTCGCCGAGCAACGCGCGGTCACCGGGCAGCTCCCAACTGACCGCACCCTCGTGGTCGAACGCTTTCGCGATGAACTGGGGGACTGGCGGGTTGTGCTGCACTCCCCGTTCGGCACCCCGGTGCACGCACCGTGGGCGCTCGCCGTGGGTGCTCGTGTGCGCGAACGCTACGGAATCGACGGCTCCTGCGTAGCCAGCGATGACGGTATCGTCGTGCGCATCCCCGACACCGAAACCGAACCGCCCGGCAGCGAGCTCTTCGTTTTCGACCCCGATGAGCTCGAGCAGATCGTCATCGACGAGGTCGGTGGCTCCGCCCTGTTCGCTTCCCGGTTTCGGGAGTGCGCTGCCCGGGCACTGCTGCTGCCCAGGTACAAACCCGGTGCGCGCTCGCCGCTGTGGCAACAACGCCAGAAGGCCGCCCAACTACTCGACGTGGCCCGCACCTTTCCCACCTTTCCGATCATTCTCGAGACCCTGCGTGAATGCCTTCAGGACGTGTACGACCTTCCGGCCCTCGGGGCGCTGACCCGGCAGATCGCCTCCCGCGAATTACGTCTGGTTGACACCGAGACCGAGACCGCCAGCCCGTTCGCGAGCACACTGCTGTTCGGTTACGTCGCTGCCTTCATGTACGAGGGCGACACCCCGCTCGCCGAGCGGCGCGCCACCGCCCTCGCCATCGATTCGAGCCTGCTGGCCGAACTGCTGGGGCGGGTTGAACTGCGTGAACTCCTCGACCCGAGCGTCATCGCTCAAACCGACCGAGAACTGCAACGGCTCGCGCCGGACTACCTGGCCAAGGGCGTGGAAGGTGTCGCCGATCTGTTGCGCACGCTTGGCCCGCTCAGCACCAGCGAGGTCGCCGAGCGGATGCTCATTCTCCCGCCGGAATCGCCGCCCGCGCAGGGCCTGCCGTCCGCGCAGGGCCCGCCCGCCGTCTTTGTCGCCGAGCGGGCCCTGCTAAGCCTGGTCGACATGCGCCGCGCCGTGCGTGTGAGCATCGGCGGTGAGGAACGCTGGGCAGCGGTCGAAGACGCCAGTCGATTGCGCGACGCTCTCGGCGTTCCCCTGCCGATCGGGGTGTCCGCTGCGTTCACTGAATCCGTGGCTGACCCGCTCGGCGACCTGGTGAGCCGCTACGCACGCTCGCACGGACCCTTCACCACCGGCGCCGTCGCCGACCGGTTTGGCCTCGGCACGGCCGTTGTGCAGATTGCCCTCAAACGCCTCGCCGACGCCCGTCGTATCGTAGCCGGCGAATTCCGACCGAATGGCACCGGCTTGGAATGGTGCGACTCCGAGGTGCTGCGGCGCTTGCGTCGGCGCTCGCTCGCGGCCCTTCGGCACGAGGTGGAACCGGTGGACCAGCAGGCCATCGGTCGGTTCCTGCCGGTCTGGCAACACGTGGGAGGCAAGCTGCGCGGAATCGACGGCGTCGCATCCGTTGTGGAACAGCTTGAGGGCGCGCGCATTCCGGCGTCCGCCTGGGAGACGCTCATTCTGCCGGCCCGGGTGAGTGACTACCAGCCGGGCATGCTCGACGAACTCACCAACGCGGGGGAGCTGCTCTGGGCGGGCGCGGGAACCCTCGCCGGCAACGACGGTTGGGTCAGTCTGCACCTGGCCGAAACGGCCCAGCTCACCCTGCCGCTTACCATCGACGTGGAGACGACGTCCTTGCAGCAGGAGATCCTGACGACCCTGGGCAGCGGGGGCGCCTACTTCTTTCGGCAGCTGTCTGACGCCGTCGGCAGCCAGGACGACGCCGCACTGGTGCAGGCGCTGTGGGACCTGGTCTGGGCCGGTCTGATCAACAATGACACGTTCGCTCCGGTGCGTTCGCTGCTAGCCGGCGGGCACACGGCCCACAGGCAGAGCCGGGCCGCGCCGCGCGCCCGCCTGCATCGCGGGCGGTCGATGCCGCGGCCGAACCTGCCGAGTCGCAGCGGTCCCCCCACGGCGTCAGGCAGATGGTCGATCCTTCCGGTTGCCGACGATTCCCCAACCCGCCGCGCCCACGCGCTGGGGGAGACGCTGCTCGAACGCTATGGCGTGGTGACCCGGGGGGCGGTAATGGCGGAGAGCGTGATCGGCGGCTTCTCGCTCGTCTACCGCACCCTCACCGGTTTCGAAGAGATGGCACGCTGCCGCCGCGGCTATTTCATCGAGGGGCTTGGCGCGGCCCAGTTCGCCACCGGCGGCACCATCGACCGGCTGCGCACCTTCGCGGTGGGAGTGTCCCCGACTTCCGTAGACGTTAGGAACACGGCACCCTTGGCTGCTGTTGCCCTGGCCGCGACCGACCCGGCGAACGCCTATGGCGCCGCGCTGCCGTGGCCGACCCTGCCTGGTGACACCACCCACCGCCCGGGTCGAAAGGCGGGCGCACTCGTCGTTCTTGTCGACGGTGCCCTCGTGCTGTACGTCGAGCGCGGCGGTAAAACCGTGGTTGCTTTCAAAACGGATGAGGCGGTGCTCGCGGCGGCTACCGTGAGTCTGGCCGCCCTGGTTACCAACGGTCGCGTGCAGAGGATTGCGGTGGAAACGGTCAACGGTGTGTTCGTGATCGGCACCGACGTGGGCGGGGCCTTGCGCGCCGCCGGATTTACCGAGACCCCGAAAGGGCTGAGGCTGCGTGCCTGAGGGCGATACCGTCTACCGCACCGCCCGTTCCCTCGACCAGGCCCTGCGCGGCAGCATCCTGACCGGCTGCGACATTCGGGTACCCGCTTTCGCTACGGTCGATCTGTCGGGGCAGACTGTGCACGAGGTCGTCAGTCGCGGCAAACATCTGCTGCACCGCGTCGGTGAGACGAGCATCCACTCGCATTTGAAGATGGAGGGCGCCTGGCACCTGTATCGGCCGGGCACGCGGTGGCAGCGGCCGGCGTTTCAGGCACGCATCGTGCTGCAGACCACCGAGTGGGTTGCCGTGGGGTTCGAACTGGGCGTGCTGGAGCTCGTGCCGACCCGGGCTGAAGCCGAGGTGGTCGGCTACCTCGGATCCGATCTGCTCGACGCCGAGTGGAGCGCAGCCAACGCTGCCGAGGCCACCAGACGTCTTGCCGCCCACGGTGAGCAGCCGATCATCGTGGCCCTCGCTGACCAGCGCAATCTGGCCGGGCTGGGCAACGTCTATGTCAACGAGCTCTGTTTTCTGCGCGGATTACTGCCGAACCGGCCCGTGGCTGAGGTCACTGACCTCGCCGGACTCGTGATGCTCGCCCGGCGCCTGTTACTGGCCAATAAAGACCGTGACGAGCGCACGACCACCGGCAACCTGCGCCGGGGAGCCCAGCTCTGGGTTTACGGGCGGGCCGGGCAGCCGTGTCGCCGGTGCGGTAGCCGCGTTCAGAAGGGACGGCTCGGCCGTACCGAACTGGAGTTGCGCGACACCTACTGGTGCCCGCGCTGCCAGACCTGAGGCGCACAGGCCACCGGTTAGGTGACGGGGCCGGTGTATTTCTCGCCGGGACCCTCGCCGATTGGGTCCTGCACGAAGGACGCCTCGCGGAACGCAAGCTGCAGGGAACGCAGGCCGTCCCGCAGGCTGCGGGCATGCATGTCGGCGATATCGGGGGCGGCTGCCGTGACCAGTCCGGCCAGGGCCGTGATGAGCTTGCGCGCCTCGTCGAGGTCGATCTGGGCGTCGGGATCTTCGGCGAGGCCGCACTTCACGGCGGCCGCGCTCATGAGGTGCACGGCGGCCGTGGTGATGATCTCCACAGCGGCCACATCGGCGATATCGCGCGTTGCCTGGGCAGCATCCCGCTCAAAATCAGCATCCCGGTCAAGTTCGGCATTCTGCTCTAAACCCGTATCGTGCTCAAAACTTTGGCTCACTGCATTCCTCTGCTAGGATCATTCTTGGTTCCGGGACAATAGTCTCGGTACGAAAGTGGAGAATCTCCCACCCGCGCATACCGCTTCATCAAGGTTACCGGGTAGTTTGCACTCCGCCGTCGCGTTTCCACCTCCCTCGGGAAGGTGGCAGAGCGAGGGTAGACAGGGTGTCGTGTGGAACACGTCAACGACAAGGTTGGCCTGGTAAGCGCGTGATTTTCCTCTCTTCGTCCCCAATCGGCATCCGCTGACTGGTTGTGATCACGAAGTTAACCAAGAGGAGAGACGCATCAGCGATCCCCGTACAAATGACCGTATACGCGTCCCCGAAGTTCGTCTCGTTGGTCCCAACGGCGAGCAGGTCGGGGTCGTGGCGATTGATGTTGCCCTGCGCCTGGCACAGGATGCCGACCTCGATCTCGTCGAAGTTGCACCTGAAGCCAAGCCGCCCGTGGCCAAGATCATGGACTACGGCAAGTTCAAGTACGAGGCTGCGCAGAAGGCCAAGGAGGCCAGGCGCAACCAGGCGAACACGATCCTCAAGGAGGTTCGTTTTCGTCTCAAGATTGATACGCACGACTACGAGACCAAGCGCAAACGCGCCGAAGGCTTCCTGAAGAGCGGTGACAAGGTCAAGGCCATGATTCTTTTTCGTGGCCGTGAACAGTCTCGCCCTGATCAGGGCGTACGACTGCTCCAAAAATTTGCCGAGGATGTCGCCGAGTACGGTTCCGTGGAATCTACTCCGATGATCGACGGTCGAAACATGGTCATGGTGATTGGCCCGTTGAAGAACAAGTCAGAAGCCAAGGCTGAGATCAACGCCCACAAGGCTGCCGAGAAGGCAGACAAGGTCGCCGATAAGGCAGACAAGGTTGCCGATAAGGCAGCGAAACAGGAGGAACCACATGCCTAAGATGAAGACCCACTCCGGAACCAAGAAGCGTTTCAAGGTCACCGGAAGCGGAAAGATCATGAAGCAGCAGGCCGGACTTCGACACAACCTCGAGGTCAAGAGCACGCAGCGCAAGTCCCGTTTGAACCAGGACCAGGTGCTGGCTAAGTCGGATCAGAAGACCATCAAGAAGCTTCTCGGTCTGTAAACCAGGCCCCAATAGTAGGCCCGTAACGAATAAGGATTTGTAAAAAATGGCAAGAGTAAAGAGGGCCGTAAACGCCCACAAGAGTCGCCGCGTTATTCTCGAACGCGCCAAGGGTTATCGCGGTCAGCGTTCACGCCTGGTCACCAAGGCGAAGGAGCAGCTCACTCACTCCTTTACCTATAGCTACCGTGACCGTCGCGCACGCAAGGGTGACTTCCGTCGCCTGTGGATCCAGCGGATCAACGCTGCGTCGCGCGCCAACGGCCTCACCTACAACCGTCTGATCCAGGGCCTCGGCCTGGCTGGCATCGAGGTTGACCGTCGTATCCTCGCCGACCTGGCCGTCAACGAAGCAGCGACGTTCGCCGCGCTCGTCGAGAGTGCCAAGGCTGCCCTTCCCGCCGACACCTCGGCACCGAAGGTCGCCGTCACGGCGTAAGGCGCTACCCTGATCGGTTCACCACCGTCTGCCTCCTGGGCGTGAATGTGGTGAAAGATCGACAGTTTTGAATTGAACAGTGAGGAGCGGGCGACGTGGTCGTCCGCTCCTTTTTCTGTAAGTAAACCTTGTGCAACTAAACTCGAGGTCATGCTTGATAATCCACGTTCACCGCGCGTCCGTTCCGTCGCAAAACTTGCCAAGCGCGACGCGCGCCTCGAGTCCGGTCTTTTTCTGCTCGAAGGCCCGCAGGCCGTTTCCGAAGCGCTCACCTTTCGCCCAGAGCTCGTCGTGGAGTTGTTCGCGACGCCCACCGCGCTCGACCGCTACACCGATCTGGCCCAGAAAGCGGTCGACGCCCAGGTCGAGGTGGAGTTCGTCTCCGAAGAGGTGCTCGAGGCTATGGCCGATACGGTCACCCCGCAGGGCTTCGTGGCTGTCTGTCACCAGTTCCCCACCTCGGTAAAGAAAATCTTCAATGCCGAGCCCAAGCTCGTCGCCATCCTCGAAGAGGTGCGCGATCCCGGCAACGCCGGCACCATCATTCGGGCAGCGGATGCCGCGGGCGCGGACGCCGTCATCCTCACCGGTCGCAGCGTCGACCTGTACAACCCCAAGGTCATCCGTTCCTCGACCGGCTCCATCTTTCACCTGCCCGTCGCTATCGCGGCCGACCTCTCCGACGTACTCGACCGTGCCCGGGCGGCCGGGCTGCAGCTCTTTGCCGCCGACATCAAGGGCTCCGACCTGCTGACCGCCCGCAACGAGGGCTTACTGGCAGCTCCGACCGTGTGGCTTTTCGGCAACGAAGCGCGCGGCCTCACCGACGAAGACCTGGCCCGGGTCGACCGCAGCGTCAGCGTGCCGATCTACGGCAAAGCCGAGTCGATGAACCTCGCGACCGCGGCATCCGTGTGCCTGTATGAGAGTGCATTCGCCCAGCGCGCCTGATCTGCTGCCTGCACAAACACGCCATGCCCGGACTGTTACAAATGCGTTGCTGTCCGGGCATTTGGCATGTCCAGACACGCGTTCTGTCCTAAGTTAGGAAGTATGGAGCCCACAGATTCGTCCCCGGCCACCTCGAACATCACCGTTCGTCGGGGCGAACCGCTAGTCGTCGTCAAGGACATCAACAAGCACTACGGAGAACTGCATGTTCTCAAGAACATCAACGCGGTGGTCAACCGCGGCGAAGTTGTGGTCGTGATTGGTCCGAGTGGGTCGGGCAAATCCACCCTGTGCCGGGCGATCAACCGCCTCGAGACCATCGATGACGGTGTGATCACCATCGACGGTGTGAAGTTGCCGGAAGAGGGTAAAGCACTGGCCCACTTGCGCGCTGACGTTGGCATGGTCTTTCAGGCGTTCAACCTGTTCGCCCACAAGACCGTGCTCGACAACGTCACCCTCGGTCCGATCAAAGTGCGCGGCATGGCGAAAGCTGATGCCGAGAAGAAGGCCATGGCTCTGCTCGAGCGTGTTGGCGTGGCCAACCAGGCCGGGAAAATGCCGTCCCAACTCTCGGGTGGCCAGCAACAGCGCGTCGCGATCGCGCGCGCTCTGGCCATGGAGCCGAAACTGATCCTGCTCGACGAGCCGACCAGCGCCCTCGACCCTGAGATGATTAATGAGGTGCTTGAGGTCATGGTCGACCTCGCCAACGAGGGTATGACGATGATCGTCGTCACCCACGAGATGGGCTTCGCCCGCAAGGCTGCGGACCGTGTCATCTTCATGGCCGAGGGCGAAATTGTGGAAGAGTCCTCACCCGAGCAGTTCTTCACGAACCCGCAGAGCGCGCGCGCGCAGGACTTCCTGTCCAAAATTCTCGACCACTAGCCCAACGGCCCACTCGACCAGAGTCACGGGACACAGGGTCGCCATAACTTATCCTGACACCTCCCTTCCCAACCAGAAAAGGAATCACAATGCGTAAGAAACTCAGTCTCCTGGCCACAGCAGCCACGGCGGCACTGCTTCTGGCCGGATGCGCCGGCGGAGATACCACAGACCCAGGATCGTCCGACGCTCCCGCCGAAGTTACGCTCACGGGCAGCCCCACGTACGACGCCATGGTGGAAGCCGATACCGTGCGTATCGGCGTCAAGGAAGACCAGCCCGGCCTGGGATTCCTCGATGCCGGAACCGGAGAACGCTCCGGCTTCGACATTGAGATCGCCAAGTGGGTGGCCGAGTCCCTGGGTTTCTCCGATGACAAGATCGAGTACATCGCCATTCCGAGCGCGAACCGCGAGTCCGCCATCGTGAACGGTGACATCGATTACTACGTTGGTACCTACTCAATCACCGACAAGCGCAAAGAGCAGATCGACTTCGCGGGACCGTACTTCATCACCGGCCAGGGCATCCTGGTCGCCGCTGACGACGACTCGATCACGAGTGAAAACGATCTGGCCGGCAAAACCGTTTGTTCCGCGACCGGCTCCACGCCGATCCAGAACATCAAGGACAACTACCCCGACACCGAAACGGAAGAGTTCGACACCTACTCGCAGTGTGTTGAGGCCCTCAAGGATGGTCAGGTCGACGCGGTCACGACCGACCAGGCCATCCTGCTTGGCTACGCCTCGCAGGATTCCGAGAACCTCAAGGTCGTCGGCGAGCCGTTCTCGGTCGAGAACTACGGCGTGGGCCTGCCGAAGGGTGACGACGCTCTGCGCGGCTTCATCAACGACATGTTCACCGACGGCAATGACACCTGGCAGTCCATCTACGACGAGACTCTGGGTCAGTCGGGCACGGCCGTCGAGCAGCCCGCGGTTGACGCCTACTAGTCACCACGCATAACGGTCGGTGGCGACACACTCGCCGCCACCGACCCGGTTTAACGCATTCACCAAACGAGAACGAAAGGAGAGGTTCGGACCATGGACACCCTGCTCAATAACCTCGACGTCTTCGTCGACGGGTTCGCTTTGACGATTCAGGTGTTCCTCTGGTCCGCCCTCTTTGCCTTGATTCTCGGTACCGTCGTCGGTGCCATGCGCGTGTCCCCAGTCGCTCCGATGCGCGCGGTCGGTACCGGCTATGTGAATCTTGTGCGGAATACGCCGCTGACCCTGCTCATGTTCTTCTTCGCTTTCGGGTACCCCAAACTGGACCTCCCGAGCGTGAGCTACACCACGCTGGCCATCTTCGCGCTCAGCCTTTATTCGGCCACCTACGTTGCCGAAACGCTGCGCGCCGGCATCAACACGGTCCCGCTTGGACAGGCCGAAGCCGCCAGAGCCATTGGGCTCACCTTCGGTCAAAGCATGTCGCAAGTCCTGATGCCCCAAGCCTTTCGCGCGGTTATCCCGCCCATGATGAGTGTTTTCATCGCCCTGCTCAAGAACACGACGGTCGCCGCCGGATTCTCTGTCGCCGAAGCGGGTGCCATTCGAGCCACTCTCTCGGAGCGCGGCGAACCTGCCATCATCGTTCTGCTCTGGGTGGCCTTGCTCTTCGTGCTTCTGGTCGCGATTCTGTCTTTCGTCCAGCGCAAACTGGAAAACGGTTTGAAGGTACTGCGATGAGTAACGTTCTGTTTGACGCCCCTGGACCTCGCGCACGGGTACGCCACCGCTACATTGGTGCGATAACCCTGGTCGCCGTTGTCGCAATTTTCGCGTTCATCCTGCTCCGCTTCGTTGAAACGGGTCAGTTCACAGCCGAAAAATGGGAGCTGTTCACGATTCCGTTCGTGCACGCTAAAATTCTCGAAGCCACGATCGCTACGCTCCAGGCGTTTGGACTCGCCGCAGTACTTAGCCTTATTCTCGGACTTCTCCTCCTGGTCGGCCGCGTGTCCAAGCACCGCTGGATCAGCGTGCCAACGTACCTGTTTGTGGAACTTTTCCGCGCCATCCCCCTGCTCATCCTCATGATGATCATGTACTACGGCCTGCCGCCGCTCGGCTTCAGCTTCGTGACGCCCTTCATTGCCGTGGTCACCGGGCTGACGCTCTACAACGGCTCCGTGCTGTCTGAAGTCTTTCGGGCCGGAATCGAATCGTTGCCCAAGGGCCAGGCCGAAGCTGCGTACGCAATCGGCATGAGCAAGACGCAGGTTATGCGCATGATCCTGCTGCCGCAGGCCCTGCGCGCCATGGCACCGGTCATCGTGTCGCAGCTGGTGGTCGTTCTCAAGGACACAGCGCTCGGCTTCATCGTCACCTACCAGGAACTTTTGTATCTCGCCAAGTTCTATGGCGCCCAGCCCAACTACGGGTCACCGATCATCCCCTCAACCATTGTTATGGCTGCGATCTACATCTCGCTCTGCTTGCTGCTTGCGGGGGTCGCCAAGTACATCGAGGTGCGCACCAAGCGCGGTCCGGCCAAGAACATCAGGGCGCAGCAACTGGTCAACGAAGCCGCCTAGTTCTTTAAAGAGCGCAGCGAGCGGAGGTTCGTCCCGGCGGCCGAGACGGCCGGGCTCGCTCGCAGCACGCACTAAACTTGGGCCTTGTGTCTGTTCCCAGCGTTCCCCCAGAGCCCACCGCATCATCCGATCCGGCTGACGCCGCCGCATCCGTTTCAGCAGAGCCGTTGATCTCAGAAGCCGCCGTCAACGCTGCGGTTGACGCCGCCCTGGCTGCCATCGCCGTCGCCGACACGACCGCCGCCCTCAGGCTCGTGCGCAGCGAACATGCGGGGGAGTCCTCCCCGCTGTCGAAGCTTAACGCGCTCATGCGCAGCGTGCCCGGCAATCAGAAGGCTGCAGCCGGCAAGCTCGTCGGCCAGGCCCGCGGCGCCGCAACAAAGGCGTTGACCGCTCGCGAAGACGAGATCGGCACCGCTGAAGCGGCCGCCCGCCTGCTCGCCGAAACGGTCGACGTGACCGCCGCCGCGTCAACTTGGAAACCGGGGGCGCGGCATCCGATCTCGCTGCTCAGCGAACGCGCCGCCGACGTCTTCGTGGCCATGGGCTGGGAGGTCGCCGAAGGCCCGGAGCTTGAAAACGAATGGTTCAACTTCGACGGGCTCAACTTCGACGAGGACCACCCGGCCCGCGCCATGCAGGACACCTTCTTCGTCGAACCGACGGATGCCCACCTCGTTCTACGCACGCAAACCTCACCCGTGCAGCTACGCGCGTTGCTCTCGCGCGAGCTGCCGGTCTACGTGGTCGCGCCCGGACGGGTTTTTCGCACCGATGAACTCGACGCGACCCACACACCGGTCTTTCACCAGATCGAGGGCATCGCCATCGACAAGGGCCTCACCATGGCGAATCTGCGCGGCACGCTCGACCACTTCGTGCAGGCCCTGTTCGGTCCAGAAGCCAAGGTGCGCCTGCGCCCGAACTACTTTCCATTCACCGAACCGAGCGCGGAGCTCGACGTCTGGCACCCGACCTTCAAGGACGGCGCACGCTGGATCGAGTGGGGCGGCTGCGGCATGGTGCACGCCAACGTGCTGCGCTCCGCCGGGATCGACCCCGAGGTCTACTCCGGATTCGCGTTCGGGGTGGGCGTGGAACGAGCTGTGATGTTTAGAAACGACGTAAAGGACATGCACGATATGGTCGAGGGCGATATTCGGTTCAGCCAGCAGTATGGGATGACGGTCTGATGCGGGTACCACTTTCCTGGCTCGGCGAATTCGTCGACCTCGCCCCTGGCACCACGCCGGAAGACGTCCATGCTGCCCTCGTGAGCGTCGGGCTCGAAGAGGAAGATATTCACCGTTTCGATGTGTCCGGCCCGATCGTGGTCGGCGAGGTGCTCGAATTCGTTGGCGAAGAGCAGACCAACGGCAAGACCATCAACTGGTGCCAGGTGCGAGTTGCGCCGGGCGACGAGCTCGCCGCTGACGGCGGCCCCGCCATCCACGGCATCGTCTGCGGCGCCCACAACTTCGCCGTCGGCGACAAGGTCGTCGTGACCCTGCCCGGAGCTTCGCTGCCGGGTCCGTTTCCCATTGCGGCCCGCAAGACCTACGGCCACGTCTCCGACGGCATGATCGCCTCGGCCCGTGAACTCGGCCTCGGCGACGAGCACGACGGAATTCTGCTGCTGGCTTCGCTCGGCATCGACGCTCCGGTCGGAACGGATGCGATCCCCCTCCTCGGCCTCGATGACAGCGCCGTCGAGATCAACGTCACCCCCGATCGCGGCTACGCCTTCTCCATTCGCGGCGTCGCCCGCGAATACTCGCACGCCACCGGCGTGCCGTTTCGGGACCCTGCGCTGGCACTGACGGTCGTGGCCCCGGTCACCCGGTTCCCCGTGACGATCGACGACCAGACCCCGATTCGGGACCAAACCGGAGCAAGCGTGTTCGTCACCCGCGTCGTGCGCGGCATCGATCCGACCCGGCCGACCCCAGCCTGGATGACCGCGCGACTGGGGCTGGTCGGTATCCGCTCGATCTCGCTCGTTGTCGACGTGACCAATTATGTGATGTTCGAGCTCGGCCAGCCGTTGCACGGCTACGACCTTGACAAGCTGGCCGGCGGCATCATCGTGCGGCGCGCGACCGCCGGGGAGAAATTCACCACCCTCGATGCGGTCACCCGCACGCTCGACGTCGAAGATTTGCTGATCACCGATGAATCCGGGCCGATCGGTTTGGCCGGTGTAATGGGCGGGACAAGCACGGAGATCAGTGCGCAGACGGTCAACGTGCTCGTCGAGGCCGCCAACTTCGACCCGGTGTCGATCGCGCGCTCGGCCCGCCGTCATAAGCTGCCGAGCGAGGCAAGCAAGCGGTTCGAACGCGGTGTCGACCCGCGCGTGGCCGCTGTCGCTGCTGCTCGCGTGGTGCAGCTGCTCGTGGACCTGGCCGGAGGAGTCGCCGACGATCTCGGTTCGGTCTACGACGAAGCTCCGGTACCCCAGCCGATTCTGCTGCCGACCGGGTTCGTTTCTGGTCTCATCGGCCTCGCCTACACCGGCGACGAGGTGCGCGATGCGCTCGTCGACGTCGGTGCCTCGTTGATCGAATCCGACGGCGACCTGCAGGTCACCCCGCCGAGCTGGCGCCCCGACCTGACGGATAAGTGGACCCTCGCCGAGGAGGTCGCCCGCATCGTCGGCTACGACCGCATTCCTTCGGTGCTGCCCGTCGCGCCGCCCGGCCGTGGCCTGACCCGCACGCAGACTTTGCGCCGTACTGTCGCGCACACCCTGGCGGCCACCGGTCACACCGAGGTCTTGACCTACCCGTTCGTTTCCGAGCGAGCGAACAACGTGTTCGGCGTGGCCGTTTTACCCGCCGTGTCCGCCGGCGCGAATACGGCGGATGCGGCATCCGCTGTGCCGGTTTCGGTGCCGCAGATCAAGGTCGCTAATCCGCTCGACGGTGAGGCACCGTTTCTGCGCACCTCGATGCTGCCCGGCCTGTTGCAGATCGCGCACCGCAACCGGTCACGCGGACTGGTCGACGTGGCCATCTACGAGCAGGGACTGGTCTTTCGGCCCGAGGCCGGCGTGAAATACGGCACGGCCGTGCTCCCGGCCGGCGGCGCGCGCCCGAGCGCCGAGGCTGAGGCGGCCCTGAATGCGGGAATTGTTCCGCAGCCACTAATGGTCGGGATCGTTCTCGTCGGCAATGACGTGCGGCACCAACCCGGACAGCCCGCCGTTGGAGCGGGCTGGCAGTCTGCGTTGGCCGCTGCGCAGCAGGTGGCATTGGCTACCGGAGTGCGCATCGAAGTACGCCAGGGCCAGCACCCGGCGATGCACCCGGGCCGCACCGCCGAGCTGTTCGTCACCGTGCAGGCTTCGACCGTGCAGGCTTCGACAGTGTCGGCTTTGACTATGCCGGTCTCGACCGTGTCGGTGGGATTCGCCGGAGAACTGCTCCCCACAGTCGCCGACGACTATGACCTTCCTGCTGTCGTGGCCGTTGCCGAGATCAACCTCGGGCTCGTCTTCGCGCAGGCCGACGCTGACTTGACGGTCACGTCGATCCGCACGATGCCCGCCGCGACGCAGGACCTTTCGCTCGTCGTCTCGGTTTCGGTGCCGGCTGCCGCTCTGGGCGCGGTCGTCGCCGAGGGGGCGGGCGACCTGCTCGAGAGTATCGACCTGGTCGACGACTACCGCGGTGCCGGAGTTGAGTCCGGCCAGAAGTCGCTCACCTTTGGACTGCGTTTTCGCGGCGAGGAGCGTACGCTGACCGCCGCCGAAGCGAGCGCCGCGCGCCTGTCCGGGGTTGCCCTCGCTGCGGATCGCTTCGGAGCGGCCCTGCGCGAATAACCCGCTGGCGGGCCTGCGTGCCGCGACCAGCGGATGCCGGAGCTTGCGTACCGCGACCACTGGATGCCGGAGCTTGCGTGCCGCGACCGCTGGATGCCGCGGCCTGCGTGCCGCGACCACTGGATGCCGCGGCCTGCGGCATCCGCTGGCCAGGGCACTCGTTCGGGACGCGGGCACTCGTTCGGGACGCGGGCACTCCTTCCAACGGGTGCTGCGAGGCTCGACGGGTGCTGCGAACTGTAACGAGTGCCGTGGGCCGTTCCCGTCAGGTGCCCGCGCGGGATCCGCATTGGGTGGCACTCGTTTGGGACGCGGGCACTCCTTCCAACGGGTGCTGCGAGGCTCGACGGGTGCTGCGAACTGTAACGAGTGCCGTGGACCGTTCCCGTCAGGTGCCCGGGCACGATCCGCGTGTGGTGGCACTCGTTTGGGACGCGGGCACTCCTTCCAACGGGTGCTGCGAGGCTCGACGGGTGCTGCGAGTCTCGACGGGTGCCGCGAACGCAGGGTGCAGCGTCAGCGGGTGCGCGGCACACCCTTCTCGCAGAGGAACCGATAGAACTCGACGGCATTGAGGGCCAGGTTCCAGCCCCAGCGGTTGAAACTCGTCACAAACGGGCGAAGCACGCTCTCCCGATCCTTCTCGGCCACGACCACCCCCACCACGTCCTTCCCGTTCATGACCGCTGCGCGGGTGTACTTGGTGTGCCCGTCAAACTCACCGATTTTGCGCACACCCCGCCAGAAATAGTCCACGAAGTACGAGCGGCCAGCGACGTCAAATCGCACCTGCAGTTCGGGAATCTGAAACTTCAGTTGCTCGAAGCGCACTCTGCTGAGTGACTCGCCGGCGTTGGCCGAGAGTTCGTCAGCAAACGTGATGGCCCGCTCGGCAGCCTGGCGCCCGGTACGGGGACGCACCGCGTCCAGTTCCGCGAAGAGCACCGCCTTCGTGATCGCCGGAACGCCCGGATTACCCGCGTCGGGTACTACCCGCCTGCTCTCTTGGTGGAGCACGTGGTCGATCATTGTCACTCCGGTGAGAAAACTGCACCCGGCAGCGATATCGACAAGGGTGCGAGCGAGACTGGTCACCGCGATACCGGCGATGAGTGTTGCATTCGGATCGGCGACGGCGCGATGCGTCGTGACGAGCCGGTGACTGCTGCCGCCTTGGGCGTCGGGGACGAGGGCATGCACAGAGAGTGGCCAGGCGCCAATCAACGGCAGTCCATGCATGGCCGCGGCGGAATGGTGCGAAAGCACCAATGGTCGTTTGGCCGCACCGGCAGTGGCACGCGCGAACAGGCGGTATTGCCCGTCGAGACCACACGCCTGCCACTTTGCGCCGAGGACGTACCAACCGCGTCGAAGACGCCGGAGCTCGCCCCGTCTCACCAGCAGGTCCACGGCGTGCGCATTCATACCGGCCGCACGGAGGGCATCGGCCGTGATGAGGCCGTCGCCGAGCATATCCTGCGTTTCCAAGGCCTCCAACATGTCCCCACTCTGCCGCGGAACGGGAGCCGGTCCTCGTTTGGCGCAACATCTGTGGGGAACTCGGCACGGGCATGCACTGTGCAGAGAGCGGATGCTCCGACTCTCGTGGCACTCGTTTCGGATGCGTGCACTTGGTGTTCGGGGTGCCGCAAACTCTAACGCGTGCCGCGAGTCGCGACTGGGGGGGGGCCGGCGCGCGGCATCCGTCGTGGTGGCCTTCGCTAGGGAAGCTGGCGCTTCTCGACAGGGGTGCCATGAACCAGCAGGGGTGCCGTGAACCAGCAGGAGTGCCGTGAACCAACAGGGGTGCCGTGAACCAGCAGGGGTGCTGTGAACTAGCAAGAGTGCCGTGAAGCAACAGGAGTGCCGTGAACCACGCCGAGGGCAGCGACGGCGAGCGGATGCCCGCCGCCCGCGTGACGCCCCGCGCGAGCGCGGAAATGGGGCCGCCGGGGCCGCGCTAGGTTTAACACATGGTCTTTTCGGTGGCAGTCGCGGGTGCGAGCGGGTATGCAGGCGGCGAACTGCTGCGGCTGCTTTCCGGTCACCCCGAATTCGAGGTGAGCACGGTCACTGCGCACAGCAACGCCGGACAGCGCCTGGTCGACGTGCAGCCTCAGCTGCGTTCGCTCACCCATCTGACCCTCGTCGACACCACCCCGGAAAATCTCAGCGGCCACGACGCTGTCTTCGTCGCCCTGCCGCACGGAAAATCCGGTGAGCTGACGGCGCACCTGCCCAATGACACGCTCGTGGTGGACTGCGGCGCCGACCACCGCCTCGAAAACCCCGACGACTGGGCGGCGTTTTACGGCGGTGACTACTTCGGTTCGTGGACCTATGGGGTGCCCGAACTGGTCACGGCCAACGGCAAACAGCGCGACAGAATTGTTGCCGCACGCCGCATCGCCGCGCCCGGCTGCAACGCCAGCACTGTTGCGCTCGCCCTGGCCCCCGGCATCCATGCGGGCGTGATCGAAGCGCAGGACCTCGTTGCCGTACTCGCCGTCGGCCCGAGTGGCGCCGGCAAGAGTCTCAAGTTGCCAAACCTCGCTGCCGAGATCCTGGGCTCGGCCAACCCCTATGCGGTCGGCGGCACTCATCGGCATATTCCCGAGATCGTGCAGGCGCTGCGCTGGGCCCAAAGCGCCGCATCCACGTCGGCACGAGATGCGACCATCTCGTTCACGCCGGTGATCGTGCCGATGTCGCGCGGCATCCTCGCGACGGCGACCGCCCGGCTGGTACCCGGAACGAGCGCCGCCGCCGTGCGCGCCGCCTGGGAGAGCGCCTACGCCGACGAACCGTTTGTGCACGTGCTTCCTGAGGGACATTTTCCGCGCACGGCCGATGTGCTCGGTGCCAACACCGCTCTGATCGGACTGGCCGTCGACGAGGCAGCCGGCCGCGTCGTCACGATCACGGCTATCGACAATCTTGTCAAGGGCACCGCCGGCGCTGCCATCCAATCTGCCAACATTGCCCTCGGTCTGACCGAAACGCTCGGTCTGACCATGAATGGAGTTGCTCCGTGAGTGTCACCCATCCCGCCGGTTTCGCTGCTGCCGGCGTCACGGCCGGCCTGAAAAAGTCCGGCGGGCTCGACCTCGCCCTCGTACACAACCTCGGCCCACTGCAGAACGCCGCCACCGTCTTCACGAGCAACCGCTGCCAGGCCAACCCCGTCATCTGGAGCACCCAGGTCATGAGCGACGGCCGCGTCAGCGCCATCGTGCTCAACTCCGGGGGCGCCAACTGCTACACCGGCAGCATCGGATTCCAGACCACCCATGCCACCGCCGAAGCCGTCGCGACCCGCCTCGACATCTCTTCCGGCGACGTTTTGGTCTGCTCCACCGGCCTGATCGGTGAACAACTCGACCTCGACCTCGTCATCGCGGGAGTCTGGGACGCCACCCTCCACATCAAGACGGATGCCGCAACCACCCCAGCCGCCGGCCTCCTGGCCGCACAGGCGATCATGACTACCGACACCCGTCCGAAAGAGGCTCTGCACACCTCTCCCGCCGGTTGGAGCATTGGCGCCATGGCCAAGGGCGCCGGCATGCTCGCTCCGGGACTGGCCACGATGCTCGTGGTCATCACGACCGACGCCGTGCTCGACTCGGCCGACCTCGACACGGCGCTTCGCGCGGCGACCCGGGTCACCTTTGACCGCCTCGACTCCGACGGCTGCATGTCGACCAACGACACCGTGAGCCTGCTCTGTTCCGGGGCGAGCGGCGTCGCTGCCGACAAATCCGAATTCAACATCGCCCTCGTCGAAATCTGCCGCGACCTGGTTTTACAGTTACAAGGAGACGCCGAGGGCGCTGCGCACGACGTGGCGATCACCGTCACCAACGCGGTCTCCGACGACGAAGCGGTGACCGTGGCTCGTGCTGTCTCGCGCAGCAACCTGTTCAAGTCGGCCATCTTCGGCAACGACCCGAACTGGGGCCGCGTGCTCGCCGCCGTCGGAACGGTACCGGTCGAAAGCGCAGCCTTCGACCCGTATAGCATCGACGTCGCCATCAATGGCGTTCAGGTGTGTACCGCGGGCGAGCCTGACCAGCCGCGCGAGCTCGTCAACCTGTCGGGCCGCAGCGTGACGGTGCTCATCGACCTGCATGCCGGTAATGCAACGGCCACCCTGTGGACCAACGACCTCACCCACGACTATGTCGAAGAGAACAGCGCGTACTCCAGCTGATCATGACCGAAACACCGAGAACTAACGCCGAGACCAGCCAGGCCGAAGCATCCGTTAAGGCGGCAACGCTGATCGAAGCGCTGCCGTGGCTCAAACGCTTTCACGACCAGATCATCGTCGTGAAGTTCGGCGGCAACGCCATGGTGAGCGAAGAGCTGCAGCGCTCCTTCGCCGAAGACATGGTCTACCTGCGATACGCGGGCATCCGACCGGTCGTCGTGCACGGCGGCGGGCCGCAGATCTCGGCCATGCTGGCGCGCCTCGGCATCGAGAGCGAGTTTCGCGGGGGCTACCGGGTGACCACGCCCGAAGCGATGGACGTGGTGCGCATGGTGCTCACCGGCCAGATCAATCGCGACCTGGTCAGTCACATCAACCAGCACGGTCCGCTCGCCGCCGGACTCTCCGGTGAAGACGCCGGCCTGTTCCGCGGGCGCCGGCGCGGCGTGGTCATCGACGGCGAGGAGGTCGATCTCGGGCTCGTCGGCGATGTCATCGGCGTCGACCCCGAAGCAGTACTCGCCCAGCTCGCGGCCGGCCGCATCCCGGTGGTCTCGTCGATCGCTCCCAATATGGATGTTCCGGGCCAGTCCCTCAACGTCAACGCCGACGCTGCTGCTGCCGCACTCGCGATCGCGCTCGGCGCGGCCAAGCTCGTGATTCTCACCGACGTCGCCGGACTCTACCGCGACTGGCCCAACCGGGATTCGCTCGTGTCGATCATCGACGTGGTCGAATTACGCGGTCTGCTGCCCGACCTGGAATCGGGGATGATTCCCAAGATGACGGCCTGCCTTGATGCCGTCGACGGCGGCGTCGCCAAAGCCGCGATCATCGACGGGCGAGTACCGCACTCGATCCTGCTCGAAATTTTCACTGGAAGCGGCATCGGCACGGAGGTAGTACCGGCATGATTGAAGACTCTTGGCAGAATCGGTTCGCCGATTCGATGATGCGCACGTTCAGCCCGCCACTGGCCATGCTCGTGCGCGGTGAGGGCTGCTACGTCTGGGACGAGAAGGGCACGCAGTACCTCGACTTTCTCGCCGGCATCGCGGTGAATTCGCTCGGTCACGCACACCCTGAGGTCGTTGCTGCCGTCACCAAGCAGATCGGCACGATCAGTCACGTCTCCAACTATTTCGCCACGCCGCCGCAGATTGAACTGGCCGAACGCCTCAAACGCATCACCGGCGCCGGTGAAACGGGCCGCGTCTACTTCTGCAATTCCGGTGCCGAGGCCAACGAGGCAGCGTTCAAACTGGCCAGGCTCAACAACCAAGGACACCGCAGCCGCATCATCGCGCTGCACGACTCCTTCCACGGGCGCACCATGGGCGCGCTCGCCCTGTCGGGCAAGCCGAACATGCGCGAGGCGTTCGAGCCCGTGCCCGGCGGAGTCGAACACATTGACAGCACGATCAAGGCCCTCGAAGCCACCATCGACAACACCGTCGCCGCCCTGTTCCTCGAACCGGTCAAAGGTGAGGCGGGCGTCATCGACCTGCCGGAGGGGTTCCTCAAGCGTGCCCGTGAGCTGTGCACCGAGCACGGCGTCCTCCTGATCCTCGACGAGATCCAGACCGGTATCGCCCGCACCGGCGCCTGGTTCGCCTATAACCACGCTGAAATACTGCCGGATGCCGTCACCATCGCCAAAGGGATGGGTGGCGGTGTCCCCATTGGCGCTCTCGTCACCTTCGGCTGGGCCTCCGAGCTGTTCCGTCGCGGCCAGCACGGCTCGACCTTCGCCGGCAACCCGCTCGTCACCGCGACCGCCAACGCCGTGCTCGGCGTGATCGAACGCGATGGCCTGGCCGCCAACGCCGCTGTGAGGGGCCAGCAGCTGCGCGAGATCATTCTCGGCTTCCACTCGCCGCTGATCGACGAGGTGCGCGGGCGCGGCCTGCTGCTCGGCGTCGGCCTGACCGAACCGGTCGCCTTGAAGCTCGGCGCGGCCGCGCTCGCCCAGGGCCTCATCGTCAACGCCGCCAACGAGACCAGCATTCGTATCGCCCCACCCCTGATCGTGGGGGACGCCGAACTGGCCGACTTCCAGGAACGGTTCGGGCGAGCACTGGCCAGCCTCTAGGCTGGACGAATCCCACTTTGCGCGGGTTTCGCACCGGCGCGGGACTACCAACCAGGGGAGCGGCATCCGCTCACCTGCTACTTAACAACCGAAAGTGACACCGTGACCCGCCATTTCCTGCGCGACGACGACATCTCCCCGGCCGAACAGGCCGAGATTCTCGATCTGGCCCTGGAGTTGAAGCGAGACCGATTTGCGGTGCGCCCGCTCGCCGGCCCGCAGACCGTCGCGGTCATTTTCGACAAGTCCTCGACCCGCACCCGAGTGTCCTTCGCGGTCGGTATCGCCGACCTCGGCGGCAGCCCCCTCATCATCAGCACCGCGAACAGTCAGCTCGGTGGCAAGGAGACCGCCTCTGACACGGCCCGCGTGCTCGAACGTCAGGTCGCCGCGATCGTCTGGCGCACCTACGGCCAGGCCGGACTCGAGGAAATGGCGCTCGGCACGACTGTGCCCGTGATCAACGCGCTCAGCGATGACTTTCACCCCTGCCAGCTGCTCGCCGACCTGCTCACCATCCGCGAACACCGCGGCGACCTCGCCGGCCAGACTCTCGCCTTTCTCGGTGACGGTGCCTGCAACATGGGGCAGTCCTATTTACTCGCGGGAGCGACCGCCGGCATGCACGTGCGCATCGCGTCACCGGCGGGCTACACCCCGACCAACCAGGTGGTAGCGGATGCGACGGCCATCGCCGCCCGCACCGGCGGCTCGGTCGCTTTGTTCACCGACCCGCGCGAAGCCGTCACCGGCGTCGACGTGGTCATCACCGACACCTGGGTGTCGATGGGCAAGGAAGACGAGAAGGCCACCCGGCTCGGCGACCTCGGTCAGTACCGGGTCGACGCAACTCTGATGGGCCTGGCGAAGCCGGGCGCCCACTTCATGCACTGCCTGCCGGCCGACCGCGGCTACGAGGTGACCGCCGACGTCATCGACGGGCCGCAGAGCATCATCTGGGACGAGGCCGAGAACCGCCTGCACGCCCAGAAAGCCCTGCTGGTCTGGCTGCTCGCGCAAAACGCGGCCTGACCGTCTGGCACTCGCCTTCCGGACGGGGCCTGGGCCCGGGCCCGGGGCCCAGTTTATAAACTGGGCCCACGGACGGGGCCCGGGCCCCGTCCGCAGTGCCGGGAGGGCAGGCGGGCGGGCGACCGGCGCCCACAACGTAAACTTTAGACAGATCAAGATTTAGGGAGAACCATGGCGGAACGCGTTGTACTCGCATACTCGGGCGGACTGGATACCTCGGTCGGCATCGGCTGGCTCAAGGATGCCACCGGTAAAGAGGTCGTAGCCCTCGCCGTCGACGTCGGTCAGGAGGGCGAAGACATGGACGTGATCCGTCAGCGCGCCCTGGACTGCGGCGCAGTCGAATCCATCGTCATCGATGCGAAAGACGAGTTCGCCAACGACTACATCGTGCCGACGCTCAAGGCGAACGCCCTGTATCAGAAGCGCTACCCGCTCGTTTCGGCCATCAGCCGACCGCTGATCGCCAAGTACCTGGCCTCCACCGCCAAGGAGCTCGGCGCCGACAGCGTCGCCCACGGATGCACCGGTAAGGGCAACGACCAGGTTCGGTTCGAAGCGGCCGTCGCGGCCCTCGCCCCCGACCTGACGTCACTCGCCCCGGTGCGGGACTTCGCGCTGACCCGCGACAAAGCCATCGAGTACGCCGCCAAGCACGACCTACCCATCATGCAGTCCAAGAAGAGTCCGTACTCGGTGGACCAGAACGTCTGGGGTCGCGCCGTCGAGACCGGATTCCTCGAAGACCCGTGGAACGCGCCGATCGAAGACCTTTACACCTACACCCAAGACCCGTCGGTCACTCGCGCCCCCACCGAGGTTGTCATCTCCTTCGAGCAGGGGGTCCCCGTCGCTATCGATGGCAAGAAGGTCACCCCGCTGCAGATGATTCAGCTGATGAACCGTCTCGCTGGTGACCAGGGGGTCGGCCGCATCGACATCGTCGAGGACCGCCTGGTCGGCATTAAGAGCCGCGAGATCTATGAGGCTCCGGCCGGCATCGCACTGATTGCTGCGCACGAAGAACTCGAGAACATGACCGTGGAACGTGACGTCGCCCGCTACAAGCGCGGCGTCGAGAGCAAGTGGGCCGAGCTCGTCTACGACGGTCTCTGGTTCTCGGGTCTGAAGAAGAGCCTCGACGTGTTCATCGAGGACACTCAGAAGCACGTGACGGGCGACATCCGCTTGAAGATGCACGCCGGCACCGCCGTCGTCACCGGTCGTTCCAGCACGACGAGCCTGTACGACTTCAATCTCGCCACCTACGACACCGGCGACTCCTTCGACCAGTCCATGGCCAAGGGATTCATCGAGCTGTGGTCGTTGCCGAGCAAGATCGCGGCCCGCCGCGACGCGACCAGCAAGTAGGGCGCCCGCGTGTCGAGTGAGAAGAACGCGAACCGCGCCGGAGCGGCGGGCGCCCTCTGGGGTGGCCGTTTCGCCGGGGGGCCGTCGCCGGAACTGGCGCGACTGAGCAAGTCGACCCAGTTCGACTGGATGCTGGCCGAATACGACCTGCAGGGCAGCCGCGCGCATGCACGAGCCCTGGCCGCCGCCGGGTATCTCACCGACACCGAACTCACCCAGATGGTCGGCGCGCTTGAAGAGCTCGAGCGCGCCGTCATCGCCGGCGATTTTCTCCCCGCCGACGCCGACGAAGACGTGCACTCGGCGCTGGAGCGGGGCCTGATCGGTATCATCGGCGTCGAGATCGGGGGCAAGCTCCGCGCTGGCCGCAGCCGCAATGACCAGGTTGCGACGCTCGTGCGCATGTGGCTGCGCGACCACGCCGCCATCCTTGCCTCGCTCGTCATCGAACTCATTGATGCCCTCGCCGCTCAGGCCGAAGCGCACGAAAGCGCCATCATGCCCGGCCGCACCCATCTGCAGCACGCTCAACCGGTGCTGCTCGCGCACCACCTGCTGGCGCACTGCTGGCCGCTCGTGCGTGACCTGGACCGCTTCGCAGACTGGGGCCGGCGCGCGGATGCATCCCCCTACGGTTCCGGCGCCCTCGCCGGTAACACCCTCGGTCTCGACGCGCATCTCGTCGCCGCCGACCTCGGCTTCGCCGCCGTGGTCGAGAACTCCATCGACGGCACCGCGAGCCGCGACCTGGTCGCTGAATTCGCCTACATCACCGCACAAATCGGCATCGACATGTCGCGGCTGGCCGAGGAGATCATTCTCTGGAACACCCGCGAATTCGGTTTCGTCACCCTTGACGATGCCTATTCCACCGGCTCGTCGATCATGCCGCAGAAGAAGAATCCTGACATTGCCGAGCTCGCTCGCGGCAAGTCCGGCCGCATGATCGGCAACCTCACCGGGCTGCTCACCACCCTCAAAGGTTTGCCGCTCGCGTACAACCGCGATCTGCAGGAAGACAAGGAGCCGGTTCTCGACTCGATCAACACCCTCGAAGTGCTGCTGCCCGCTTTCACCGGCATGGTCGCCACCCTCACTTTTCACACCGAACGCATGGCCGAGCTCGCTCCGCAGGGTTTCTCCCTCGCTACGGATGTCGCGGAGTGGCTGGTCAAACGCCATGTGTCGTTCCGTGACGCGCATGAAATCACCGGTTCGCTTGTGAAGTTCGCCGAAACTAACCAGCTCGACCTGCACGAGGTGAGCGACGAATCGTTGCTCTTGATCTCGCCGCACCTTGTTCCCCAGGTGCGCGAAGTGCTCACCATCCGCGGATCGGTCGAGAGTCGTGACGGCGCCGGCGGAACCGCTCCGGTGCGTGTCGCCGAACAGCGTGCCCACCTCGTGGCCCGCGTACGCGACCTGACGGCCGTCCTGAGTCGGTAGAGCCGGCCGTATCGGCGGCGCGCCGCTATGCCTGTGAGGTACTAAACCGGCACGCTAAGCGAGGGCCATCGGCACGAGGGCGGCGCACGCGCACGCCCAGGTGAGGCTCGACAGGGTGCCGATGATGAACCGCTCGCGCGATTCGGCCGCGGCCAGCTCCGTGAAGCGGCCAACGCCCTTGATAGCGACGACCACGGCGATCGCTTCGGGAAAACCGGCCAGGATGGCGCCGGCCACGGCGAGGCGTTCCAGGATACCGATGGTCACCCCGCCGCGCAGCACCTCGTGCGTTTCCGGGTCGCTGACCCCCGCCATGGTCGGGGCCGGTTTCCCGGCGTTCAGCACCATGATTCCGCCATGCTGGCCCGGCGGTACCGAGTTGTTGGTGGCGAGATCAAGCGCCAGCACAGCGATCGGGCCGCCCCCGATCACGGCGAGGGCGAGGGCGAGCATGCCGATCACGATACCGAAGGCGCTCGGGCCGGTGCCAACGGGCACCGCGGCGAGCACGAGGGCAACGACGAGACCGGCCATGGCCCAGATCGTGAAGAGCTGCCGGTGCAGTTTGAAGGCGATCGCGGCGCAGGTGAGCGAGGCGAGCGTGACCAGGAGTAGGGCGACCCAGTGGAGAAATGTAAGGATGGTGAAGGTCATGCAAAATTATCCGTTTCATTCGGGCGATGATCGAGCTGCTCCAGCAGCCTAACCAACGCCGGCCGCGCCGCTTGTTCAACCCGGTACTGCGCCGCTTTGAGTCGTTGGCTCACGGCACCGGTCGTGATTTTGAGCTCTGCAGCGATATCGGTTTGGGCCAGGCCGCGTTCGAACAGGTCGCCGGCCTGCCAGCCTTGGCGGGTGCGACGTTGACGCAGCAGCAGGATCATGGTGAAGAGCGCCTCGATGCCGGGGGAGTCGGCATGCGTCGGATCGACCTCGAGAGCAAAGTGCGCTTCGGTTCTCTTAGCGCGCAGCACGGCGTCTCGTGCCGCGATGAAAGCGCCCCCCGTGGCCTGTCTGGTCGACGCCGGTAGAGGAGCGCGCACGGTTCCAACACCGAGCCCGACGCTCCAATGGCCGGAACGATGCAGGGCGAGAATCGCGTCGAGCGTGGGCCGGGCCGCTGATAGGAGTAACTGAATCTCATCGCCGGCGGTCTGGTCGGGCGGCAGGCCGAACGCGTCGGGGCTCTGTGCCACGAGCTGCGCGATCATCTCGCGCGCGCGATCGTGATCGTTGCGGCTGCCGATCTGGTCGGCGGTGATGACAAACATGGTCTCAGGCTCCGTCCTGCATTCAGTCTAGTTAAGTCCACAGGCTAAATCCAGTTGACTATAGGTTATAACCTAAATTACTCCGGCGAAAGAACGGATGCTGCCGGTACTTCGGGAAGCTGGCCCGGCTGATAATCTAAAGCGCGTGTCAGACCCCACCATCCTCGCCCAGCAGACCAATGATCCCTCCTTCGACTCGGTGTGGGAGGAGATCAACTGGCGCGGCCTGGTGCATGTCTCCACCGACGCGACCGAGCTGAAGGCTCTGCTCGATGGTGGCCCGATCACGTACTATTGCGGATTCGACCCGACCGCGGCGAGCCTGCACCTCGGTAATCTGGTGCAGTTGCTGCTGATGCGGCGCCTGCAACTGGCGGGGCACCGCCCGCTGGGCCTGGTCGGAGGCTCGACCGGCCTCATCGGCGACCCGCGTCCCACAGCCGAGCGCACGCTCACCCCCACCGACACCGTCGCAGAATGGGTCGGTTACCTGCAGGCACAGGTGTCGCGGTTTCTCAGTGCGGAGGGCGACAACGCCGTCACCCTCGTAAACAACCTGGACTGGACCGCGCCATTGAGCGCCATCGATTTCTTACGCGAAATCGGCAAGTACTACCGTGTGGGCACCATGCTGAAGAAGGATGCCGTCAGCGCGCGCCTCAATTCCGACGCGGGAATCAGCTACACCGAGTTCAGCTATCAGATACTCCAGGGCCTGGATTACCTCGAGCTGTTTCGCAGCTACGGCTGTGTGCTGCAAACCGGTGGCAGTGATCAGTGGGGCAACCTCACCAGCGGAACCGACCTCATCCGTCGCGCCGAAAGCGGCACGGTGCACGCCATCGGCACCCCGCTCATCACCAACAGCGACGGAACCAAGTTCGGCAAGAGCGAGGGTAATGCGGTGTGGCTCGACCCTAATCTAACGAGCCCCTACGCGTTCTACCAGTTCTGGCTCAACACCGACGATGCCGACGTGGTCTTTCGGCTCAAGGTCTTCACGTTCCTCTCCCGGCGCGAAATTGAGCGATTCGCCGAGCTCGTCGAAACCGAACCGTTCCGGCGTGAAGCGCAGCGTCGGCTCGCCCTCGAAGTGACCAGCCTCGTGCATGGGCACGCAGCAACGGATGCTGCCATCCATGCCGCCGAGGCACTGTTCGGCCAGGGCGACCTCGCCGAACTGGATCCCGATACCCTCGAGGCCGCCCTGCGCGAACTTCCACACACCACGACGTCGCCGCACGCCACGGTGCTGCAGCTGCTCGTCGACACCGAACTGTCGAAGAGTATCGGTGACGCCCGACGGGCCGTGCAACAGGGTGGGGTGTACCTGAACAACGAGAAGGTCACGAGTGTCGACCTGACCATTGAAGGATCGGTGCTTCCCGGGGGAGTAGCGGTTTTACGTCGCGGCAAGAAAACGCTCGCGGGAATTTTCGTCGAGTAGTGCGGTTAAGGCGGCGCAGTCATCCGCTACCGGCTCGGTTGAACACGCAGCCCCCACGAATATCCCTCCCGCAGCGGTAGTCGGCGGTGTGGAGGGCGGGTCGGTTGCGCAGGGCGTCAGGTGGGGATGGCAAGATGTCGTCGTGGAAACTCTTCGAACCGAACGCCTGCTGCTGCGCCCCTGGACCCTGGATGACACCGACTTTGTTTTCGGGCTCTACTCGCTATGGTCTGTGCAACAGCACATTGGGTTGCATCCGCGCGTCATGACCTCTCGCGCCGAGGCGATCGCCGTCATCACGCGCTGGCAGGGCATGGAACATCCCATTCATGCCATCAGAGCGGTAACGGATGCCGACACCGGCGAGATCTTCGGCAACCTGCTGCTCAAGTCCATCCCGGCGTCGAGCGCGGTGACACCGCTCGAGCCGTCGGGGGACACCGAGATCGGCTGGCACTTTCATCCGAACGCCTGGCGCCACGGCTACGCGACCGAAGCGGCATCCGCTGTACTGGCTGAAGGCTGGAAGACCGGCCTTGAACGCGTGGTTGCCGTCACGACTCCGAGTAATCGCCCGTCGCAGCGGGTCTGCCTACGCATCGGCATGACGCACAACGGCAGAACCGACCAGTACTACAACTCCGTGAGCGAACTCTTCGTGGCCGTCGCCCCCGAATTGTAACCAGCACTCTCAGAGACGAGGCCCGGCCAGCGCGAGCCGGCTTTCGCTCGGGGCAGCGGATGCTGGTGGTGCGACACGCCCGGGTGGGGGGCGTTTTGACGGGTGGGTGTGGTGGCCGTAATGTATCTATACGTACCCCAAAGGTGCGGAAAGCCGCAGTGCTTTTCGGCCTCATGTGGGACCGTCTTCTAGTCAGATCAATGTTGGGTTCTTGTTTCAAGTTCTCTGGTGTTGGGCTAGGATTGTAAGCCTCCATCGGGTGTGTGTTGCTGGTTGGGTCGGGTTGTTCGGGTGTTTTTGGTGTGCTTTGGTGCGCTGGGAAGTGCTGGATTGGCTGATTTGACAGGGACTGGCCGGGTGGGTAAGTTAGACAAGTTGCCCCGGAGCGACAGCCCAGTAGGGCCTGAAGTCGGGTGCGTCCGATCCTTGAGAACTCAACAGCGTGCACAATGTCAAATGCCAAAAACCTCGTGGTTGTGGCCCGT